>NZ_JBIWNU010000011.1:0-329805 GCF_044767385.1 Streptomyces sp. NPDC101393
ACCCTCAACGGCAGCAGCCACACACCCCGCCAACCGCTCAACCTGACCCCGCAACGCCCCCACACTCCGCGCCGACACCACCAACGGCACCACCCCCGAACCCACCACAGGAGCAGGGTCGGTGAGCCCGCTGAGGCCGTCAGCCGTCTCGCGGCCCTGGACGGGCTCGCCCGGTGCCTCGGCGTCGCGGGCCGTATCGGTGCGCGCGGCCGCCGGGGGCTCCTCGATGATCGTGTGGGCGTTGGTGCCGCTGGCGCCGAAGGAGGACACACCGGCCCGGCGAGGCTCCTCACCGGCCGGCCACTGCTGTGCCTCCGTCAGCAGCGACACCGCACCGGACTCCCAGTCGACCTTCTCCGACCGCTCCTCCGCATGCAGCGTCGCCGGCAGCACCCCGTGCCGCATGGCCATCACCATCTTCATGACGCCACCGACACCGGAGGCCGCCGCCGCGTGTCCGATGTTGGACTTCAACGACCCCAGCCACAGCGGCCGTTCGGCGGGGCGCCCCTGGCCGTAGGTCGCCAGCAGCGCACCCGCCTCGATCGGATCGCCCAGCGTCGTACCCGTACCGTGCGCCTCCACCACCGCCACCTGCTCCGGCTTCAGCCGCGCATCGGCCAACGCCGCCCGGATCACCCGCTGCTGCGCGCGACCGTTGGGCGCCGTGAGGCCGTTGCTCGCGCCGTCCTGATTGATCGCACTGCCCCGCACCACCGCCAGCACCGGATGCCCGTTGCGCCGCGCCTCCGACAGCCGCTCCAGCAACAGCACACCGACGCCCTCGGCCCAGACGGTGCCGTCCGCCGCCGCGGAGAAAGCCCGGCAGCGGGCGGTGGGGGACAGAGCCCGCTGCCTGCTGTACTCGACGAACCCGGTCGGGGTGGCCATGACCGTCGTCCCACCGGTCAGCGCCATCGACGACTCGCCCTTGCGCAACGACTGACAGGCCAGGTGCAGGGCCACGAGCGACGACGAACACGCCGTGTCGACCGTGAGGGCCGGCCCCTCGAACCCGAGGGTGTAGGAGACCCGACCGGAGAGAATGGCGCCCGAGGCGCCCAGTGACATCTGGCCTTCCAGCCCGTCCGGCAGGTCCGTCACATTGGTGCCGTAGTCGAAGTCCGTGGCCCCGATGAACATTCCCGTGCGGCTGCCGCGCAGCGAGGCGGGAGTGATGCCGGCGCGCTCCAGAGTCTCCCAGGAGACCTCCATCAGCAGGCGCTGCTGGGGGTTCATGGACAGCGCCTCGCGCGGGGAGATGCCGAAGAACGAAGCGTCGAACCGGTCGACGTCGTCCAGGAATCCGCCCTCACGGACGTACGTCTTGCCCTTGCGGTCGGGGTCCGGGTCGTAGAGGGCGTCCAGGTCCCAGCCCCGGTCGGCCGGGAACGGCCCGATGGCGTCCCGCCCTTGGGCGACGAGGTCCCACAGATCCTCGGGCGTGGACACGCCACCGGGGAACCGGCAGCCCATCGCCACGATGGCGATCGGCTCGTGCTCCTGCTCCTGGATGTCGTCCAGGCGCTGACGTGCCACGCGCAGATGTGCGGTGGTCCGCTTGAGGTAGTCGCGAAGCTTCGCTTCGTTCTCCATCACTCGTGAGCTCCTCGAAGACCGTGAAAGGGAAGGTGGTGACTGTGCCTGTGGGTCGGTGTGCGGTGGTTCATGAGATGTCGTCGAGTTCCTGGTCGAGCAGGTCGAACATCTCCTCGTCGGTGGCCACATCGAGGTCGTCGACGGTGTTCTGCCGATCCGCGTCGCCGGCCCAGGTGCGCCACAGCGACTGCAGCCGCTCGGAGACCGCGGCGCGGGCGTCCTCGTCGAGCTGCAACGCGACCAGGGACGCCTCGATCCGGTCCAGATCCGCGAGGACGGGCGTGGCGGGCGAGCCGCCGCCGGGAAGGAGTTCGGTGTCGAGATGGGCGGCGAGCGCGGCGGCAGTGGGATGGTCGAAGACCAGCGTGACCGGCAGCCTGAGTCCGGTGGCAGCGCCGAGGCGGTTGCGCAGCTCCACTGCGGTGAGCGAGTCGAAGCCCAGCTCCTTGAAGGCCCGGTCGGCGTCGACGGCCGTGGAGTGGGGGTGGCCCAGCACGACGGCGGCCAACGAGCGGACCAGGTCGAGCAGGACCCTCTCCCGGTCGGCGTCGCCCAGTGGGGCGAGGCGTCGCAACAGGGCCGCGGAGTCACCGGAGTCCTCACCCTCCGGCCCGCTCTCGGATTCGAGGGCCTCGCGGGCTTCCGGGAGGTCGCGCAGCAGAGGCAGCAGTCGTCCAGCGGCGAGCGCGGGGGCGAACCGGCCCCATTCGAGGTCGGCGACGACCTGGACCGGCTCTTCCCGGGAGACCGCCTGGAGCAGGGCGTCGCCGGCACGGTCGCCGGCCATCGGGGACGCGCCGCGGCGACGCAGCTGCTCCGCCATCGCCTCGTCGACCATGCCTCCCTCGGCGAGGGCGCTCCAGGCCACCGAAGTGGCGGCCAGGCCGTCCGCGTGACGCTGCTGGGCGAGCGCGTCCAGGACGGCGTTCGCGGCGGCGTAGCTCCCCTGACCGGCTGCGCCCACGGTGCCGGCCATGGAGGAGAAGAGCACGAAGGCGGACAGGTCGCGGTCCTTGGTGAGCTCGTGCAGGTGGTGCGCCCCGGTCACCTTGGGGCGCAGGGCCCGGCCGGCCTGTTCGGCCGTCACGGAGTCCAGGACACCGTCGTCGAGTACACCCGCGGCGTGCACCACGGCGGTCAACGGCAGGTCCTCGGGCAGGGAGTCCAGCAGCCGTGCGAGCGCGGCGCGGTCTGCGACATCGCAGGCCGCGACCGTGACCCGGGCGCCGGTCGCCGCGAGTTCCGCCTCCAGTTCGGTGGCGCCGGGTGCCGCGATGCCGCGGCGGCTGATCAGCAGCAGGTGCTGTGCGCCCTCCCGGGCCAGTCTGCGGGCGAGTTCGGAGCCTGCGCCGCCGGTTCCACCGGTGATCAATACGGTGCCGCTCGGCTTCCAGGCGTCTCCCGCCGGGCGGGCAGCGCTCCGCAACAGACGCCGGGCGAACACGCCGGCGTCGCGCACTGCCAGCTGGTTCTCGGGCTGCCGGTCGTCTCCGTCCGTCTGCCCGGCCAGCACACCCGTCAGCCGGGTCAGCGCCCGGTGGTCGAGGACCGCCGGCAGATCCACCAGACCGCCCCAGCGCTGCGGCGACTCCAGGCCGATCACCGCGCCCAGTCCCCAGAGGGCGGCCTGGGCGGGACTGTCGAGCCGGTCGGAGTCGGAGGTCGACACCGCTCCCCGGGTCGCGAGCCACAGCGGCGCCTCGATCCCGGCGTCACCCAGTGCCTGGGTCAGCGTCAGGGTGAGAGCGAGCCTCACAGGCATGGCCGGGGCCTCGGTCCGCGCATCTTCGGTTTGCGGGTCGTCGTCGAGGGCGAGCAGCGACAGCACACCGGCCGGTGGCGGTCCGGCGGGGTCCTTCAGCATCCCGCCGATCCGCTCGGCGAGGCCGGCTCGGTCCGTTCCGGCCGCGACCTCGACGGGGAGGATGTCGGCGCCGAGTGCGGTGAGGCCGGTGAGAACGGCTGCCGCCCGCTGGTCCGCGGCACCTGCTGCCGGTACGGCGACAAGCCAGGTGCCGCCGAGCGATACGACGGCGGACTCCGGGAGCGGCCGCCAGCCGATCCGGTAGCGCCAGGAGTCCAGCGCCGACCGGTCCGCCTGCCGCCGGCGCCACGCGGACAGCACGGGAAGCGCCCTCTCCAGGGCGGTTGCGGTGCCGGAGCCTGCGGTCTCCGGGACCGTGCTGGTGGTCCCGGTCCCGGTGCCCGTCTCCACCGTTGCCGCCAGTGCCGGAAGATCCTCGCTGTCCACCGCTGCCCAGAAGGCGGCTTCCGCGGGGTCGCCCGCGCCACCGGACTTCGGGGCCGGGGTCTCCAGCCAGTAGTGCCGGCGTTGGAAGGGGTAGGTGGGCAGGTCGACGGGACGGGCCCGGCGTCCGCCGAAGAGCGCTGCCCAGTCGACCGCGACACCGCGGACGTACGCCTGCGCCAGCGACAGCAGCAGCCGGTCGAGACCGCCCTCGTCACGGCGCAGCGAGCCGAAGACGACGGCGTCGGTGCCGGCGGCCTCGGCGGTCTCCTGCACCGCGAAGGTCAGTACGGGATGGGGGCTGACCTCGATGACCACCCGGTGGCCCGCGTCCAGCATCCGGCGGGTCGCCCGCTCCAGCTGGACGGTCTGCCGAAGGTTGCGGGCCCAGTACTCCGCGTCGAGGCCCGTGGTGTCGATCGGTTCGCCGGTGACCGTCGAGTAGAAGGCGGTGCCGGACGGACGGGGACTGATCGGCGCGAGGAGTTCCAGCAACTGTCCGTGGATGTGCTCCACCTGCCGCGAGTGTGAGGCGTAGTCGACGGGGATGGTTCTCGCCCGGACGCCGTCGGACTCGCACGACGCCAACAGCTCGCGCAGCGCCTCGGGTTCACCGGAGACCACCATGGAGCAGGGCCCGTTGACGGCGGCGAGCGACAGGCGCTCGCCCCATGGCGCCATGCGTCCGGTGAGTTCGTCCTGCGGCAGCGAGACCGACATCATTCCGCCGCGTCCCGACAGGGCCCGCAGCGCCTGGCTGCGCAGCGCCACCACCCGGGCCGCGTCCTCCAGGGTCAGGGCGCCCGCCACACACGCTGCCGCGATCTCGCCCTGGGAGTGGCCCGCCACTGCCGCGGGCTCCACACCGTACGAGCGCCACAGGGCCGCAAGCGACACCATCACCGCGAACAGCAGCGGCTGCACCACGTCCACCCGCTCCATCGAGGGCGCGCCGGGAGCGCCCCGTACCACGTCCGCCAGCGACCAGTCCGTGAACGGTGCCAGGGCCCGACCGCAGTCGGCCATCGACCGGGCGAACACGGGTGAGGTGGCGCTCAGTTCGCCTGCCATGCCGGCCCACTGTGATCCCTGGCCGGGGAAGAGGAAGACCGGCCTGGTGGTGTTGACCGTGACGCCCTCGGCCAGGCCGGCGGCCGAGCTTCCGGCGGCGAGCGCGTCGAGGCCCGTCAGGAAGTCCTCCCGGGTCCGGCCGACGACCACCGCACGGTGCTCGAACGCGGACCGCGTACGGGCCAGTGCCGGTCCGATGTCGGCCGGGTCGGCCTCGGGGTGCCGGTCCAGGTGTTGCCTCAGCTGTACGGCGCGGGCCCGCAGGGCGGCCTCGGTACGGCCGGCCAAGGGCCACGGCAGCGGCCCGGGAGGCATCGCGCCGGCGGCGCCGGAGAGCACCGACGTGGCCGGCTCCGCTCCCCCGGCTGGTGGCTCCGGTTCCCCGTCCGGCGCCTGTTCGAGGATCACATGGGCATTGGTGCCGCTCACCCCGAAGGCCGATACCGCGCCTCGGCGGGGCCGCGCCCGGTCCGGCCACGGCGTTGCTTCGCCGAGCAGCGACACCGATCCGGCGGACCAGTCCACATCGTGCGAGGGCTCGTCGACGTGGAGGGTCCGGGGCATGAGCCCCTGACGGATCGACAGGACGGTCTTGATGATTCCGCCGATGCCGGCGGCCGCCTGCGTGTGGCCGATGTTGGACTTCAGCGAACCGAGCCGCAGCGGCTGACCGGCTGGACGCCCCCGGCCGTAGGTGGCCAGCAATGCCTGGGCCTCGATGGGGTCGCCGAGCCGGGTGCCGGTGCCGTGCGCCTCCACCAGGTCGATGTCGGCGTGGGTCAGCCCGGCGGCGGCCAGTGCCTGCTCGATGACGCGCTGCTGGGCGGCACCGTTGGGTGCGCTGAGGCCGTTGCTCGCTCCGTCCTGGTTGATCGCACTGGCCCGCACGACGGCGAGCACCGGATGTCCGTTGCGGCGCGCGTCGGACAGTCGCTCCAGGAGCACCATGCCCGCGCCCTCGCCCCAGCCGGTGCCGTCGGCGGCAGCGGCGAAGGGCTTGCAGCGGCCGTCGGGAGCCAGGCCCCGCTGGCGGCTGAACTCGACGAAGACGCCCGGATTCGCCATGATCGCGGCTCCGCCGGCCAGCGCGAGCGAACTCTCTCCCCGCCGCAGCGACTCGGCCGCGAGGTGCAGGGTCACCAGCGACGACGAGCACGCGGTGTCGAGCGTGACGGCGGGGCCCTCCAGGCCGAGGGTGTACGCGATACGGCCGGAGGCCACGCTGGTGACATTGCCGATCAGGAGGTGGCCCTCGACGTTCCGGGCCGCCAGGGCCGGGTCCCCTCCGTACTGGAACGAGGTCGCGCCGACGAAGACGCCGGCCCGCTCCCCCTTCAGCGACAGCGGGTCGATCCCCGCACGTTCGACGGCCTCCCAGGACACCTCCAGCAGCAGCCGCTGCTGAGGGTCCATGGCCAGTGCCTCACGTGGCGAGATCCCGAAGAATGCCGGATCGAACTGCCCGGCCTCGTAGAGGAATCCGCCCTGCCGGGTGTAGCAGGTGCCGGATGTGCCCGCGTCCGGATCGTAGAGGGCTTCCAGGTCCCAGCCCCGGTCGGTGGGGAATGCGGAGACCGCGTCCCGGCCGTCGGCGACCAGTTCCCACAGGTCCTCGGGCGAGCGCACCCCGCCGGGGAAACGACAGCCCATGCCCACGATGGCGATCGGCTCCCGCTCTTTGTCCTCCACCTCCTGGAGGCGCTGCCGGGCGCGATGCAGATCAGCGGTGACCCGCTTGAGGTAGCCGAGAAGCTTGGCTTCTTGCTCGTTGGCCATCAGGACGCCCCGAACTCGTTGTCGATCAGGTGGAAGACTTCGTCGGCGGAGGCCGTCATCAACTGCTCCTCGACCGAGGCCCCGCCGCTCTGCGGCGTACTGCCCAGCAGACCCGCCAGGTCCTGCAGCCGGGTGGCGAGCCGCTCGCGTACGCCGGTGGCCGCCGTGATCTCCCCCAGGGCCTTCTCCCACCGGTCCAGTTCCTCGAAGACCGATGCGGCCGTCGCCGGCTGTTCCGGGAACAGCTCGGCCAGAAGGAACCGGGCGAGCGACGCCGGCGAGGGGCAGTCGAAGATCAGCGTGGCGGGCAGCGGCAGTCCGGTGGCGGCGTTCAGCCGGTTGCGCAGCTCCACCGCCGTGAGCGAGTCGAAGCCGAGCTCCTTGAAGGCCCGGTCGTCGGCTATCGCGGCCGGAGTGGAGTGGCCCAGGACGGCTGCGGTGTGCGTACGCACCAGATCCGTGAGCATCCGCTCCCGTTCGGCCTCCGGCAGTGCGGCAAGACCGTCCTTCGCGCTGCCGGTGCTCTGCTGTGCGGTGTCCTCGGGTTCGCGGGATCCCTCCCGTACCCGCTGTACCTCCGGCAGTTCGTCGATCAGGGGGCTACGGCGGGCAGCGGTGAATGCGGGATGGAACCGATCCCAGCGGACATCCGCGAGAATCAGCGTCGTCTCCTGGCGGGCCAGCGCGCCGTGCAGGGCCGCGACACTCAGGTCCGGTGCCATCGGAGGCAGTCCCCTGCGGCTCAGATGCTCCTCCACACCCTCGCCCTCGATCATGCCCTTGTCCGCCCAGGGTCCCCAGGCCACCGATGTGGCCGCCAGGCCGCGGGCCCGGCGCTTCTCGGCGAGCGCGTCCAGGAAGGAGTTGGCCGCCGCGTACGCACCCTGGCCGCCGCTCCCCCAGGCCGCCGCGACGGACGAGAAGAGCACGAAGGCGTCGACATGGGCTTGGTCGAGCAGCTGGTCGAGATGAACGGCGCCGGAGACCTTGCCCTCGGCCATGGCCGCGAAATCGGCCGGGCTGCTGTCGGCGACCTGCCGGAAATCGACCACCCCGGCGGCGTGGAACACCGCACGCACCGGTGAGCCGTCGGCCGCCAAGCCGTCCAGCAACCCCGCAAGCGCGTCACGGTCGCCGACATCGCACGCGGCGACCGTCACCCGGGCGCCCAGACACGTCAGCTCGGCCGCCAGGTCCGCGGCACCCGGCGCCGTGGCACCGCGCCGGCTGGTGAGGACCAGGTGTTCCGCCCCGGTGCGGGCCAGCCAGCGGGCCACCTGAGCTCCCAGGCCGCCGGTACCGCCGGTGATGAGAACGGTGCCGTTCGGCTGCCACTTCTCCTGATCGGGCAACGCCCCCAGCGGAGCGTGCACCAACCGCCGTACGAAGAGTCCCGCGGCACGCACCGCGAGTTGGTCCTCGTCGTCCGCGGCGGCGAGCACCCCGGCCAGCCGGGCGGCGGCGCGCTCGTCGACCACGCTCGGCAGATCGACCAGGCCGCCCCAGCGCTCGGGATGCTCCAGACCGACCACACGGCCCAGGCCCCAGACAGCTGCCTGCTCGGGGCGGTCCATGGGATCGGTCGGGCTCACCGAGACGCCACCTCGGGTCGCGAGCCACAGGGGGCAGTTGACCTCCATGTCCCCCAGCGCCTGCACCAGCGCGAGGTTCAGCGCCAGACCGTACGACAGCGCCGGATGGCGGGGGTGGGGATCATCGGCGAGGGCGAGCAGGGACAGCACGCCCTCCGGTATTTCCCCGGCAGTCGCCGACCGCAGTCGTGCGGCAATCGCATCGCGATCGTCCTCGGGCAGCTCGACGGCTCTCGCGCGCGCTCCGCGCTCCTGTAGCCCCCGCAGCACGGCGGCCTGCGCTTCGCTGCCGGATGCTGCGGCCGGAACCGCCACCAGCCAGGTGCCGGACAGCGAGCCGCGCGGCTCGCCGGCCACCGGATGCCAGGCGATCCGGTACCGCCAGGCTTCCGTGACGGCGTGGTCGTTCTGCTTGCGGTGCCATGAGGACAACAGGGGCACCATGCCGCTCAACGGCGTGGCGGGGTCGACTTCGAGCATCGAGGCCAGCGCCGCGAGGTCCTGGCGCTCCACCGCGTCCCAGAAGCCGGCATCGACGGACCTGTCGCGTGGTGCGATCACGGGCGCATCGGGGACGGACGGGGTCTCGAACCAGTAGCGGTCGCGCTGGAAGGCGTACGTCGGCAGGTCCACCTGACGGGCACCGCGTCCGTCGAAGAACGCCCGCCAATCCACCTCAATCCCTGCGGCGTGCATCCGGCCCAATGCCGCTACCGCCGACTCCTCCTCACCCCGGCCCTTACGTGAGAGCGCAATGAACTCGCCCTTTTCGACGCACGATTCACCCATCGCGGAGAGCACACCGGCGGGTCCCAGCTCGACAAACCGATTCACCCCGCGAGACGACAGTGCACGCATCCCGTCGTGAAAGCGCACCGCCTCCCGCACATGACGCACCCAGTACTCCGCCGAACACACCAACCCCGACGAAGCCACCTCGCCCGTCACATTCGACACCAACCCCAAACACGGCTCCCGAAACTCCACCCCCTCAACAATCCGCCGAAAGTCCTCCAGCATCGGCTCCACCAACGCCGAATGGAAAGCATGAGAAACCCGCAGACGCGACGACTTCCAACCGCCCGAAGCCACCACCTCACACACCGCATCCTCAACACCCGACAACACCACCGACCGCGGACCGTTCACCGCAGCCACCGACACACGATCCCCGCACCCCACCAGGAACGGCGCGACCTCCTCCTCCGAAGCCACCACCGACACCATCGCCCCACCCACCGGCAATGCCTGCATCAAACGACCACGCGCCACCACCAAAGCCACCGCATCCTCAAGCGACCACACCCCCGCAACAAACGCCGCAGCCAACTCCCCCACCGAATGCCCCATCACGAAGTCCGGCCGCACACCCCACGACTCCACCAACCGGAACAACGCCACCTCAAAAGCAAACAACCCCACCTGAGCAAAACCCGTACCCTCCAACAACGGAACCCCCTCAGGCCCCATCACACCGGAGAACACGACTTCACGCAGCGAACAGCCCAAGAGTTCATCCGCCGCCGCACACACCTCGTCAAACGCAGCAGCAAACACCGGGAACACGTCATACAACTCCCGGCCCATCCCCACACGCTGCGCACCCTGACCCGTGAACAAAAACGCCGTCAGGCCATTCAGCAATCCCGAGCCCATTCCCCGACCCGAGGCCAACTCACCCAAACCGGCGAGCAATTCTTCTTTCTCGCGGCCGACCACCACAGCACGGTGCTCGAACGCCGCGCGCCCCGTCGCCAACGAGAAACCCACATCAACCGGCGACACCCCCGGAGCCAAGGCCACATGCTCACGCAACCGCTCCGCCTGCGCCCGCAACGCACCCACCGACCGACCCGACACCACCCACGGCACCACCACACCAACACCGCCCGGCGCCATAACAGTTGACGTCTCCGCCGCCTCAGCGTCGACGGCCGGCGCCTGCTCCAAAATGGCGTGCGCATTCGTGCCACTGATCCCGAACGCCGACACACCGGCACGACGCGGCGCACCCGTCGACGGCCACTCCCGCGCCTCGGTCAACAACTCCACCGCACCCGCAGACCACTCCACGTGCGGCGTCGGCTCATCCACATGCAACGTCTGCGGCAACACACCGTGCCGCATCGCCATCACCATCTTGATCACACCAGCCACACCCGAAGCAGCCTGCGTATGACCGATGTTCGACTTCAACGCACCAAGCCACAGCGGCTGCTCCGCCGAACGTCCCTGCCCGTACGTTGCGAGCAAAGCGCCCGCCTCGATGGGATCACCCAGCGACGTCCCCGTCCCGTGCGCCTCCACCGCATCCACATCCGCCGGGGAGAGTCCGGCGGAGTCCAACGCCGCCCGGATCACCCGCTGTTGTGAAGGCCCGTTCGGCGCACTCAGACCGTTACTCGCACCGTCCTGATTGATCGCCGAACCCCGCACCACCGCCAGCACCTGATGGCCATTGCGCCGCGCGTCCGACAGCCGCTCCAACAGCAGCATGCCCGCGCCTTCGGCCCAGCTTGTCCCGTCGGCGGCTGCGGAGAACGCCTTGGAACGGCTGTCACGGGCCAGCCCCCGCTGCCGACTGAACTCGATGAAGAGGCTGGGGGTGGACATCACGGTCACGCCGCCGGCCAGCGCCATTGAGCACTCGCCACGGCGCAGCGACTCCGCGGCCAGGTGGAGGGCCACCAGCGACGACGAGCAGGCCGTGTCGACCGTGAGGGCCGGGCCCTCCAGGCCCATGGCGTAGGCGATGCGGCCGGACACCACGCTGGCCGCCTTGCCGGTCAGCAGGTAGCCCTCTAGGTCTTCGGGCAGTTGCCGCAGGTGTGCGGCGTAGTCCTGTCCGTTGGTGCCGATGAACACGCCCGTCGGCGTTCCGCGGCGCGTGGACGGGTCGATGCCCGCGCGCTCCACGACCTCCCAGGAGGTCTCCAGCAGCAGCCGCTGCTGGGGGTCCATGGCGAGTGCCTCACGCGGCGAGATGCCGAAGAACTCGGGGTCGAAGTCGTACGCGTCGTAGAGGAAGCCGCCTTCCTTGGCGTAGGTCTTGCCCCGCTGGTCGGGGTTCGGGTCGTAGAGGTCCTCGACACTCCAGTTCCGGTCGGCGGGGAAGGCGGAGATCACGTCGCTGCCGCCGGCGACCAGCGACCACAGGTCCTCCGGGCTGCGCACCCCGCCGGGGAGGCGGCAGCTCATTCCGACGATCACGATCGGGTCGTCGTCCGGCGCTGTCCGGGTCGTCGGGACGGGCGCCGCGGGGGCTTCCGGCTCCCCCAGCGCGGCGGTCTTGAGGTATCCGGCGAGCGCCGCGGGGGTCGGGTGGTCGAAGAGCAGACTGGTCGGCAATCGCAGACCGGTGGCGCCGTTCAGCCGGTTGCGGAGCTCCACCGCGGTCAGCGAGTCGAAGCCGACCTCACGGAACGCGCGGGTCGGAGGGATCGCTTCCGGGGACGCGTGCCCGAGTACGGCCGCGGCGTGCGAGCGCACCAGATCCAGCAGGAACGGGCCCCGCTCCTCGTCGCGCAGTCGTGCCAGTCGCTGCCCCAGCGAGGTCGCACCGGAGTCGGTGAGGGCCTGCGCCGCCCGCCGGTGCGTGGTGCGTATCAGGCCGCGGAACAGGTGCGGTACGGGCCGGGAGTCGGCCTGCGCGCGGACAGCCGCCAGGTCGAGGCGGGCCGGTACCAGCGCGGCATCGCCCACCGTGAGGGCGGTGTCGAAAAGGGCCATGCCCTCCGCGGAGGGCATGGCGGCGACGCCGGACCGCGCCATGCGTCGCACATCGGTGTCGTCCAGGTGGACGCTCATGGCGCTGCGCTGGTCCCACAGCCCCCAGGCCAGGGACTGGCCGGCCAGACCGCGCGAACGGCGGTGCTGGGCCAGCGCGTCCAGGAAGGCGTTCGCCGCGGCGTAGTTCGCCTGACCGGCGCCGCCGATGGTGGCGACGACGGAGGAGTACAGCACGAAGGCGGCGAGGTCCAGGTCCGCGGTCAGCTCGTGCAGGTTGACCGCCGCGTCCACCTTGGGCCGCAGCACCTCGTCGACCCGCTCCGGGGTCAGGGCGGCGAGGACGCCGTCATCGAGGACTCCGGCGGTGTGGATCACGGCGGACAGCGGGTGCTCGGCCGGTACCCGGGCCAGCAGCCCGGAGAGGGCCTCACGGTCCGCGACGTCGCACGCGGCGACCATGACGGTGGCGCCGGCCTCGGTCAGTTCGGACCGCAGCTCCTGTGCGCCCGCCGCGGCGAGCCCGCGGCGTCCGACCAGCAGCAGGTGCCGTACGCCGTACTCGGCCACGGCATGGCGAGCAGCCAGGGCGCCCAGCGTGCCGGTCCCGCCGGTGATCAGTACGGTGCCGTCCGGGTCGAAGGGCGGCGGGCCGGCAGGGGCGCCGTCCGGCACGCGGGCGAGCCGGGGCACGAGCACGCTACCGGCGCGTACGGCGGTCTGCGGCTCGCCGGAGTCCAGCGCGGCCGGGAGCGCACCCAGCGAGTGAGGATCCGTGTCGAGGTCCACCAGGACGAACCGGTCCGGCTCTTCCGTCTGCGCGGAGCGGATCAGGCCCCACAGGGCGGCGTGGGCCAGGTCGGGGACGTCCTCTTCGGGTCCGGTCGCGATCGCGCCCCGGGTGACGAACACCAGCTGGGTGGTGGCGAAGCGTTCCTCGGAGAGCCACCGTTGTACGAGGGACAGTGCCCCGTGCACGGCGTCCCGGACTCCGTCCGCCGTCTCCACGGCGGTGGCGTCGGGCGGCGTGCAGGACACCAGCACGGCATCCGGCGCGTCGACCGGGTCGGCTTCCATGGGGAAGGCCGGAAGGTGAAGTCCGGTACGGAGTCCGAGGGTGTCGTCGCCGAGCACGGCCCATCGGCGGCGCCGTGGCGCGGGTGCGGTCGGCGCGGGGGTCCATGTGACGCGCAGCAGTGACTCGTGGAACGCGACGCGACCGCCCTGGAGGTCCTCGGGGCGCGTCGGGCGCAGGGCCACCTCGTCAACGGTCGCCACGGGGTGGCCGCTCGGATCGGCGGCCTCGACGGACACCCCGTCGGGGCCGGTGGGCGTCAGCCGCACGCGCAGTCCGGACGCTCCGGTCGCGTGGAGCGCGACGCCCTTCCATGCGCACGCCAGCCGGGCGTCGGCGTCCGCGCCCTCCGCGGCGTTTCCGTGGCCGGCCGCATCCGTCCTGTGCAGAACGGCTTCCAGCAGCGCCGGGTGCAGGCCGAACAGTCCAGCCTCGCTCGTGGTGTCCTCGGTGAGGCGGACCTCGGCGAAGAGCTCTTCGCCGAGACGCCACAGGGCGACGACCCCGTCCGCGCCGGCACCTTCCACGGGAACCGCGCCGGCCGGGGGCCATGCCGCAAGGTCGAACGACGCTGCGGTGCCACCGGAGGTCAGGACAGCCCTGGCATGGCGCTGCCACGGCGCGTCCGGCCCGGCGTGCTCCGCCCGCGCGAACACCTCCAGCGTCCTGCGGTCGTCCTCGGCCGCGCCGAGCCGCACCTGGACGACCACCGCGCCCTGCGCGGGAAGGGGCAGCGGCGCTTCGACGATCAGCTCCTCGATCCGCTCGTACCCGACGTGGTCCCCGGCGCGGAAGGCGAGTTCGACGAAGGCACTGCCGGGCAGCACCGGTGTGCCCAGCACGGTGTGGTGGGCGAGCCAGGGGTGTGTCTGGAGGGCCAGGCGACCGGTGAACAGGTAGCTGTCCGAGCCGGCCAGGGCTGTCGAGGCGCCGAGGAGCGGGTGGCCGGCCGGGGCCAGACCGGCCGCCGTCACGTCAGCGGCCGGGGCGGAGCCGGACAGCCAGTACAGCTCACGCTGGAAGGCATAGGTCGGAAGTGCCACGCGCCGTGCGTCGTGCCCGGCGAACACTGCCTCCCAGTCCGGCTCGATCCCTCGGACCGCAGCTTCCGCGAGTGAGGTGAGGAGGCGCTGTGCCCCACCTTCCTGGCGGCGCAGCGATCCGACGACGGCGATATCGGCCCCTGCGTCCTCGGCCGTCTCCTGCAGCGCGGTCGACAGCACCGGATGAGGGCTGCACTCGATGAACCCGGTGCAGCCGGAAGCGAGCAAGGCCCTTCCGGCCGCTTCGAATCGGACCGTCTCGCGGATGTTCCGGTACCAGTACTCCGTGTCCAGCTGACGCGTGTCCAGCCGCCCGCCTGTCACCGTGGAGTAGAAGGGGATCCGGGACGCCAGCGGGGTCACCGTCCGCAGGCCCGACAGCATGCGCTCGCGGAGCGCCTCCACCTGGGCGGAATGGCCCGCCGTGTCGACGCCGCGGACCCGGCGGGCCCGGACGCCCTCGGCCTCCAGCTCGGCCAACAGCGCGTCGAGGGCCGCGGGTTCCCCGGAAACGGTCACCGTCCGCGGTCCGTTCACGGCGGCGATGGACAGCCGGTCGCCCCAGCGTTCAAGGCGCTCGCGAGCTTCGTCGGCGGGCAGCGAGACCGCCATCATGCCGCCCTTACCGTCGAGTTCCGCCCAGAGTCGGCTGCGCAGGGCCACGATGTGGGCCGCGTCCTCAAGCGTCAGGCCGCCGGCGACGTATGCTCCGGCGATCTCGCCCTGGGAGTGGCCGATCACCGCCGCGGGCTTGATCCCGTACGACTGCCACACGGCGGCGAGCGACACCATCACCGAGAACAGCGCGGGCTGGATCACGTCGATACGGTCCAGCGAGGGCGCGTCCGGTGCGCCGAGCAGCACATCCAACAACGACCAGTCGAGGAAAGGCCGCAGGGCATCGGCGCACGCCCGCAGCTGTGCCGCGAAGACCGGGGAGTCCTGCCACAGCTCCTGTGCCATGCCGAGCCATTGCGAGCCCTGCCCGGGGAAGACGAGAACGGCGTTGCGCGCGTCACCGCTCGTGGCATGCACCAGGTTGGGGGCGGTACTGCCGTTCGCGAGCGCGGTGATCCCTTGGAGGAACCCTTCACGATCATCCGCGACGACCGCCGCACGGTGGGCGAAGGCGGTACGCGTGGTGGCGAGGGAGTAACCGATGTCGGCGAGACCGGCATCGGGGTGGGCGGCCAGGTGTTCACCAAGCCGCTCGGCCTGCGCCTGCAGCGCCTCCTCCGTCCTGCCGGAGATCGTCCAGAGGAGGGGGGCGGGGAGAGCAGTGGAGGAGGAGTCCGGTCCCTCCGGCTCCGGGGCTGTGGCGTCGTCCACAGCGGAGTGCGCGCTCCCGCCCACCTCCGCCGGGGAAGCGGCAGGCTCCTCCGGGGCCTGCTCAAGGATGGCGTGGGCATTGGTGCCGCTGATGCCGAAGGAGGAGACGCCGGCGCGCCTCACCCGCCCGGTCGACGGCCACGGCATCGGGTCGGTCAGCAGCCGCACCGCGCCCGATTCCCAGTCGACATGCCCGGACGGCTCGTTGACGTGCAGGGTCTGCGGCAGCAGGCCATTTCGGATGGCCATCACCATTTTGATGACGCCGGCCACACCGGCTGCCGCCTGGGGGTGACCGAAGTTGGACTTCAGCGAACCGAGCCACAGCGGCTCGCTGTCGCCCCGGTCCTGCCCATAGGTCGCGAGCAGCGCTCCGGCCTCGATCGGATCGCCGAGTGCGGTGCCCGTTCCGTGCGCCTCGACCGCGTCCACGTCCCGTGAGGACAGCCCCGCGTCCGCGAGCGCCGCTTGGATCACCCGCTGCTGCGAGGGGCCGTGCGGGGCGGTCAGCCCATTGCTGGCGCCGTCCTGGTTGACGGCCGAGCCCCGGACCACCGCAAGCACCTGGTGGTCGTTGCGCCGGGCGTCCGACAGCCGCTCCAGGAGGATCATGCCGACGCCCTCGCCCCAGCCGGTGCCGTCCGCCCGGTCGGAGAACGCCTTGCACCGGCCGTCGGGGGACAGCGCCTTCTGCCGGCTCAGTTCGACGAAGATGCCGGGGCTGGACATCACCGTGACACCACCGGCCAGTGCCAGCGAGCACTCGCCGCGGCGCAGCGACTGGATCGCCAGGTGGATGGCTGTCAGCGAGGCGGAGCACGCGGTGTCCACCGAGACGGCGGGGCCTTCAAGGCCCAAGGTGTAGGAGATGCGTCCGGAGAGGACGCTGGTCGTGCTGCCGGTCAGCAGGTAGCCCTCGTGGCCCTCCGACGGCTCCTCCATACGGGGCCCGTAGTTCTGGGGCATGGCGCCGACGAACACGCCGGAACGGCTTCCCTTGAGCGCACCCGGCCGGATCCCGGCGCGTTCCAGAACCTCCCAGGACGTTTCGAGCAGCAGGCGCTGCTGGGGGTCCATGGCCTGTGCCTCGCGGGGGCTGATGCCGAAGAACGTGGGGTCGAAGCGGCCCGCGTCGTAGAGGAAGCCGCCCTCCCGCACGTAGCTCTTGCCCTGCTCGGCCGGGTCGGGGTCGTACAGGTCCTCCAGGTCCCAGCCGCGCTCGGTGGGGAATCCGGCAATGACGTCCCGACCGCCGGCGACCACCTCCCACAGGTCCTCCGGGGTCCGTACGCCCCCCGGAAGCCGGCAGCTCATCGCGACGATGGCGATCGGGTCGTCCTCGGCGGCGTGCCGCGGCGATGCCGGCAGGGGGGTGCGATCGGTTCCGAGGTCCAGGACGGACGACCGGATGTGGTCGGCGAGCGCAGCGGGCGTCGGGTGATCGAAGAGGACGGTGCCGGGCAGTCGCAGCCCGGCGGCGACATTCAGCTGATTGCGGAGTTCCACGGCGGTGAGCGAGTCGAAGCCCAGTTCCTTGAACGCCCGGTCCGTGCCGATCGCTGCGGGGCTGGTGTGGCCGAGGACGAGTGCGGTGTACCTGCGGACGAGTTCCCGTGCGGCATCGCGCTGCTCGGCCTCGTCGGAGAGGGCAAGCATGTGGTCCCGCCATGTGAACGATTCTTCGGTGACGGGGGCGTCGAGCTCGCCGAGCGGAGTGTCCAGCCAGTAGCGCTCACGCTGGAAGGCATACGTCGGCAGATCCACCCGACGGGCACCGCGTCCGTCGAAGAACGCCCGCCAATCCACCTCAATCCCCGCGGCATGCATCCGGCCCAATGCCGCTACCGCCGACTCCTCCTCACCCCGACCCTTACGCGAGAACGCAATGAACTCGCCCCCCTCGACACACGATTCACCCATCGCCGAAAGCACACCGGCCGGACCCAACTCCACAAACCGATTCACCCCGCGAGACGACAGTGCACGCATCCCGTCGTGAAACCGCACCGCCTCCCGCACATGACGCACCCAATACTCCGCCGAACACACCAACCCCGACGAAGCCACCTCGCCCGTCACATTCGACACCAACCCCAAACACGGCTCCCGAAACTCCACCCCCTCCACAACCCGCCGGAAGTCCTCCAGCATCGGCTCCACCAACGCCGAATGGAAAGCATGAGAAACCCGCAGACGCGACGACTTCCAACCGCCCGAAGCCACCACCTCACACACCGCATCCTCAACACCCGACAACACCACCGACCGCGGACCATTCACCGCAGCCACCGACACACGATCCCCGCACCCCACCAGGAACGGCGCGACCTCCTCCTCCGAAGCCACCACCGACACCATCGCCCCACCCACCGGCAACGCCTGCATCAGGCGACCACGCGCCACCACCAAAGCCACCGCATCCTCAAGCGACCACACCCCCGCAACAAACGCCGCAGCCAACTCCCCCACCGAATGCCCCATCACGAAATCCGGCCGCACACCCCACGACTCCACCAACCGGAACAACGCCACCTCAAAAGCAAACAACCCCACCTGAGCAAAACCCGTCCCCTCCAACAACGGAACCCCCTCAGGCCCCGCCACACCGGAGAACACCACCTCGCCCAGCGAACAGCCCAAGAGTTCATCCGCCGCCGCACACACCTCATCAAACGCAGCAGCAAAAACCGGGAACACCCCATACAACTCCCGGCCCATCCCCACACGCTGCGCACCCTGACCCGTGAACAAAAACGCCGTCAGAGCATCAGAGACCTGCGACCCCGGCGCCCGTCCGGACGCCAACTCGTGCAGTTCAGCGAGCAATTCTTCCTTCTCGCGGCCGACCACCACGGCACGGTGCTCGAAAGCCGCACGCCCCGTCGCCAACGAGAAACCCACATCAACCGGCGACACCCCCGGAGACAAGGCCACATGCTCACGCAACCGCTCCGCCTGCGCCCGCAACGCACCCACCGACCGACCCGACACCACCCACGGCACCACCACACCAACACCGCCCGGAACCGCGACATCCTTCGGCTCCGCGGACCGTGGCCGGCTCGACAGCACCATGTGGCAGTTGGTGCCGCCCATGCCGAATGAGCTGACGCCGGCGAGCAGCGGCCCGCCGTCGACGCGCGGCCACTCCTCACGTTCCGTCTGGACCCGGAGGTTCCATGTGTCCAGTGGAATGGCGGCGTTGGGCGTCTCGAAGTGGAGGCTCGGAGGGAGTTCCTGATTCCGGAGGGACAGGACGGCCTTGAGCAAGCCCGTGATCCCGGCCGCCCCCTCCAGGTGGCCGACGTTGGTCTTGGCGGAGCCGACCCGCAGCGGGGAGTCCGCCGTCCGGGCCCCGCCCAGAACGGTTCCGAGCGCTGCCGCCTCGACCGGGTCACCGACCTTGGTACCGGTGCCGTGCAGCTCCACGTACTGCACCTCGGCCGGGTCGACCCCGGCGAGCCGGTACGCCTCGTGCAGCACCTCTTCCTGACCCGCCTGGTCCGGCGTGGTGAGGCTGAGACCGCCGCCGTCGTTGTTGATGGCGGAGCCCTCGATCAGGCAGTGGATCCGGTCGCCGTCGGCCACCGCCCGCGACAGCGGCTTCAGGACGACGAGGGCACCGCCCTCACCGCGCACGTAACCATTGGCCCGGGAGTCAAAGGTGTAGCACCGGCCGTCGGGTGACAGGGCGCCGAATTTCGATGCGCCCGCAAAGCTCTCGGGGGCGATGTTGAGGTTGACGCCGCCGGCCAGTGCGCTGTGCGACTCTCCGCGCCGGAGGCTCTCGCATGCCATGTGCACGGCGACCAGCGACGACGACTGGCCGGTGTCCACGACCATGCTGGGGCCGCGCAGCCCGAGGATGTAGGAGATGCGGTTGGCGATGATGCTGCGCTGCAGTCCGGTCAGCGAGTGCTGGGTGACGGCCGGCAGACCCTGCTGGTGCTGCAGGGCCGCGTAGTCGTCCGCGATGGCACCGACGAACACACCGGTCCGGCTCCCTGTCAGTGAGGCCGGGACGGAGCCCGCGTCCTCCAGCGCCTCCCAGCTGAGTTCGAGCATGAGGCGCTGCTGCGGGTCCATGGCCGCGGCTTCCCTCGGTGAGATGCCGAAGAACTCCGGGTCGAATCGATCGACCTGGCTGAGGAATCCACCGCGGCCGGACTCCGGGGTGAGTCCGGTGGTCAGGCAGCGAGCCTCGGATATTTCGGTGATGGCGTCGACACCGTCACGGAGAAGTTTCCAGAATGCGTCCGGCGTGGACGCCTGCGGAAGACGGCAGGACAGCCCGACGACGGCGATCGGATCGTTTTGCATCTCGGGGTTCCCAGACATCACGATTCGGATCGCCTTTCCACAGAAAAATCAACGCCAAAGAATAAAGGGGTAACTCATGGGAGGTCATTCAGGCACCGTCGGGGGACCAACCCCTGATCAGCGAAATGACCCCTCCTGCGCGCATTTCAGCCCTGGGGGCGCCTCAGTGGTTCCCACCAGTCACGGTTCTCCGTGTACCAGCGGATGGTCTCCGCCAGTCCGGTCTCGAACAAGACCCGAGGGGCATATCCCAGTCGGCTGCGAATCTTGTCGATATTCACCGAATACCGGCGGTCGTGCGCCTTTCGGTCAGGCACCCGATGCACCATCGAATCATCCAATCCGAAAGCATCGAGCAGCCGGTCCACGAACGCACGGTTGGTCAATTCCGTGCCGCCGCCGATGTGGTAGATCTCGCCCGGTTCACCGCCCTCGGCGACCAAGGCGATCCCCCGGCAGTGGTCTTCGACATGGAGCCAGTCCCGGATGTTCCCGCCGTCCCCGTACAGCGGCACTGTGCGGCCGTCGAGCAGGTTGGTGATGAACAATGGGACGAACTTCTCCGGATGCTGATACGGGCCGTAGTTGTTCGAGCAACGGGTGACACAGACCGGCAGCCCGTGCGTTCGGTGGTACGCCCGTGCCAGCAGGTCCGAAGAGGCTTTGGACGCCGAATACGGGGAGTTGGGCTGGAGTGGCTCCTCCTCGCTCCAGGAACCCGCATCGATGGAGCCATAGACCTCGTCGGTCGAGACGTGGACGAACTTCTGCACCGCAGCATCGGTCGCGGCCTGCAAGAGCGTGTGGGTCCCCACCACATTGGTCATCACGAACTCGGCCGAGCCGGCGATCGACCGGTCGACGTGGGACTCGGCGGCGAAGTGGACGACGAGGTCCGTGCCGCGCATCAGTTCCTCGACCAGCGGTCCGTCGCAGATGTCGCCCCGGACGAAACGCAGCCGGGAGCTGTCGGCGACCGCGGCCAGATTCGCCTCGTTGCCGGCGTAGGTGAGCTTGTCCAGCACCACCACGTCGGCCTGCGCGAATGCCGGGTAACAGCCGGTCAGCGTCTGCCGTACGAAGTGCGAGCCGATGAAGCCCGCCCCTCCGGTCACCAAAATGCGCACGGGGCTATCTCACACCTTTCGACGCGACGTCCCTGAGGTACTCGCCGTAGCCGGACTTGTTCAGTTGCGCTCCCAGCGCGTAGCAGGCTTCCGCGTCGATGAAGCCCATGCGGAACGCGATCTCCTCCAGGCAGGCGATCCGCACCCCCTGTCGCTGCTCCAGGACCTGGACGTACTGACCGGCCTGGAGCAGCGAGTCGTGGGTACCGGTGTCGAGCCAGGCGAAGCCGCGGCCGAGGTTCACCAGCTGGGCCCTGCCCTGCTCCAGGTAGATGCGGTTCACGTCGGTGATCTCGAGTTCGCCCCGGGCGGAGGGCCGCAGGTTCTTCGCGATGTCGACCACGTCGCTGTCGTAGAGGTACAGCCCGGTGATGGCCAGATCGGATCGGGGGTCGGACGGCTTCTCCTCGATGGACAGCAATTTCCCACCCTTGTCCACCTCCCCGACGCCGTAGCGCTCGGGGTCACTCACCGGGTAGCCGAAGAGCACACAGCCGTCGACGTGCCGGGTGTGGCCGTGGAGCAGCTTCGAGAACCCCGGGCCGTGGAAGATGTTGTCCCCGAGGGCCAGCGCCACCGATTCACTGCCGATATGGTCGGCGCCGATGACCATGGCCTCGGCGATCCCATTGGCCTGCCGCTGCTCGGCGTATTCGATGGTGAGTCCCAGATTCGACCCATCGCCCAACAACACCTGGAAGAGCGGGAGGTGATCCGGCGTCGAGATGATGAGGATGTCACGTATGCCGCCCAGCATGAGCACCGACAGCGGATAGTAAATCATCGGCTTGTCGTAAACCGGAAGCAGTTGTTTTGACACCGCGCGCGTCAAAGGGTGCAGCCGGGTGCCGCTGCCACCGGCGAGCACAATTCCCTTCACCAGGTCTCCCGGTGATCACATACCTGCATTCTGACTTCTCCGATGGGGCGATTGAACCGGCTGGAAGTGAGGTCGGAGCAGCTGCGCCGGCACCACCGAAACTATCAACGCAGGCGAGACGAAACCGACTTCAGAGATTCTTTTAGGGGTTTCTCCGGGCAGGACAGGGGGGTGGGGTCGGCGGACACAGCCGCACCCGTCACCATCCGTACCCGGTTGATTCCGTTAAGCGATTCAGGAGGCCACGTTGATGTGCTCCGCGCCGAAAGCGAAGTTCATCGTGAGCTGTCGCCGCCCCCGGATATTGAGCTTTCGGTAGACCCGGGTGAGGTGCTGCTCGACGGTACTCACCGTGATGTACAGCTCGGCCGCGATCTCTCGATTCGTGGACCCCTGTGCCGCGAGGGCGGCCACTCGCATTTCCGAATCGCTGAGCTGGGAGATCGGGCTGGACCTGGCGTCGTCCGGCGGGGACTGCTCGTGCGCTTTGAGGCACCCCGGACGGATGGCTTCGCACAGGGCTTCGGCCCCGCATTCCTTGGCCATCTGCCACGCCCGGTCCGTGATCACGCCGGCTCTGCTGAACTCGCCCAGCGCGCGGTGCGCCCGTCCGAGGTCGGCCAGCGCACGGGCCAGTTCCAGCCGGTCGCCGGAGCTCTCCAGCTCCGCCACCGCCTGGGCCAGCGTTCGGGGCCGTAGCGCAGGCTCGCTGACGGCCGCGTGCATGCGCAGGGCGGCCCCCCGGACGCGGGAACCACCCGCCGGTGTCAGCTGACTCCTGATCAGGCGCTCGGCGGGCTCGCGCTCGCCGATCCGCAGCCATGCCTCCGCGGCGTCCAAGCTCCAGGGCAGGAGCACGGGCTGGTCGACCTTCCATTGCTGGGCGAGTCGTCCCGCCGTGAGGAATTCCCCCAGCGCGGCGTGCGCCCGGCCGGTCGCGAGGTAGTAATGCCCCCGCGCCCGCAAGTACTTCAGTCCGTAGACGCTCCGGAACACGCTGTCCTGCACGGGGCGACTGAGCTGGCGGGCCGCGGCGCTCAGCCGTCCCATCGCCGTGTAGGCGAGGATCTGGGTGGCCAGGGCTCCCGCAGCGAACACGCTCCCGACCTCCTCCGTTACGCCGTCCAGCGAAGCAGCCGCGCAGTCCACCGCCTCGTGCAGACTGCCCTGCCAAAGGAACATCTCGCCCCGGATCATGGAGAGGATGGTCCGCCACCCTGGCGTCTGCCACCCCCGGGCCTCCCCGGTCAGCGACCCCCACCATGCTTCGCACCCGGCCGACCGGTCACCCCGGACCAGCGCGGACAAGGCTGTCGCCGCCGGCTCGAACGTCGCCTCGGTGAGCGCCAGGAGCTGGAGCGACCCCTCGGCGACGAGCAGAGCCGGTTCATCGCGGATCCGGCGTACCGGGAGGGACACGGCAGGTGCCGCCGGAGGGGCAGCCACCGACGTCAACGATGCCGGGAAGAGCGAGGTGTTGAGAACCCTGTACACGTCGGATGTGTCGGGCGCGTTCTCCCCGGCCCCGTCGAACCGGTGCAGGGTCCCCCGCGCGTCGTCGAACCGCCCGAGTGCGAGAAGCAGACGAGCCAGCGGACCGGCACAGGATTCGGGCAGCGTCCCGGCGTGCAGCAGCGCCAAGGGCTCCACCAGGTGGCCTTCGACGGCGCACGGGTCCAGCCGCAGCAGCACGGCCGCGAGCCGGAGCCGGATCTCGACGCGATGCACCGGGTCGGTGCAGGCGGCACAGGCGAGGTGGAGGAAGCGCACCGCAAGCGGTGCGTCGCCCGCGAGGACCTGCTCGGCCGCGCACCGGAGGACGTCAACGGCCCACCGGCCGGACGGGACCGAGGGGCCGGCGGCCAGCAGGTGCCCGGCAACCTCCGGGCTGCTGCCGCCCGTGCGGTGCAGCAGCTCCGCCGCCCGGTGGTGCAGAGCGGCGCGTACCTGCGGCGCCCATTCGTCGAGCAGCGTCGACTGCACCAACGGATGGCGGACCCTGCAGCCGTCCACCAGGCCGATCGCGCCGAGTGCCTGCAGGCCCCCGTTCACCGCGCCGCGGCTGACGTCCAGCATGAGGCTCAGCAGTTCGGGCGACGCGGCCCGCCCCAGCACCGACAGGCAATTGAAGAGGTCCTCCGCGAGCGGCCCCGAACGCTTCAGAAGACTGCGCACCGCCGCGACGAATGCCTCGCCTGCCCGGGGCTCACAGGACGCCGGGGGCCGCGCGATCGCGGCGGCGCGGTGATCCTCCGTCAAAGCCCGGAGAAGAAGCGGGTTCCCACCGCTGACCGCCCACCAGGCGGAAGCGCACCGCTGCGACTCCGTCGGCCCGAGCGTCCCGTTGAGCAACTCGGCGACGTCCTGCGGGCGGAGCGGCGGCAGGTACATACGGACAAGGTTCGGCTGCTGCAGGAACAGCGTGCGCAGCGCCGGATCATCCCGGCGCGCCTGCTCGGACTCCGTCAGCACGAGCAACAGTGGCGATGCCCCTGCGAAGGACACGGCGGCCAGCAGGTGGCGCAGCGTCGCCCCGTCGACGTACTGCATGTCGTCCACCATGATCACCACGGGGGCGCGTCCGGCAAGGTCGTGCAGCGCGAGGCGGACTGCACGTGCGCCCGCCGGGCCGACGGGCGCATCGGTGGTCCCGGCGGCGTTCCGTCCGGCCAATACGGTGCGCAACGGCTCAGCCACACGGGCCGGCAGGGCCGGTTCGTCGAGCAACTGTCGCAGGCCCGCCAGCGATATTCCCTGCTCGTCCTTGGTTCCGGTGATGCGGAGAACGGTGGCGCGGCAGTGTTCCGCGTATCGCGCAAATTCCGAGAGAAGTGCCGTCCTGCCGAATCCGGCC
Source organism: Streptomyces sp. NPDC101393 (assembly GCF_044767385.1). Taxonomy (NCBI): domain Bacteria; kingdom Bacillati; phylum Actinomycetota; class Actinomycetes; order Kitasatosporales; family Streptomycetaceae; genus Streptomyces; species Streptomyces sp. NPDC101393. The sequence goes on from NZ_JBIWNU010000011.1 coordinate 24,641, forward strand.
GGGCTTTGGAGGATTACCGTACCTGCGGCGCCGGTGAGGCATCGAGAGAACGTGTCCTTGAGTTCCCTCAATTGTTGGCCTCTGCCGACCGACGCACCCGGCGCCCCGCCATCGTTCTTCTCTGCCATTTTCGGCAGTCACTCCTCCATGAAATCCGCCACACACCGTGGGGCGGGCAGGGCGTTGCTGATGCTGCTGAACTGGGTGCGGACAACCTTCCGAACCCGAAGGGGGGTTCACCTCGCGGCTGTCCGTGATCGGATTCCGCTCACATCCCCCCGCGCCCTGGGGTATGGGTCGAGATGGCGCCGCACCGTCCCGGGGGTCCGCGCTCGAGCGCCTCCCCTGTTCCACAGTCTCCCCACGCACAAGGGTGGGGACATGAGTATTGATCACTCATCTCGCACGCAGAGACGTCGAGACGTCCGGGCACCCCTACGAAGACGGCGGCACGGGAGGGGAGGAACATAGGGGTACGCGCAAGGAGACCGGTCGCCCTAGCCTGTTGCCGTGATACCTCTCCACACACTCAAGCGGGACCGTCTCCGCTCCCGCCTTCCTGGCCGCACCGGCTGATGTCCCACGGCCAACTGCTCGGCATCAGCGACCTGCACGTCGCCTTTCCCGAAAACCGAGCCAGACTTGAGAAAATCCGCCCGGAATCGGACCACGACTGGTTGCTGGTGGCCGGCGACGTGGGCGAGATGTTTGCCGACATCGAGTGGGCACTGGGAACTCTGCGCTCCCGCTTCCGCAAAGTGATCTGGTCGCCCGGCAACCACGACCTGTGGACCCCGAGGGAGGACCCGGTCCAGGACCGCGGCGTGCAGCGCTATCGCCGCATCGTCGACCTGTGCCGGCGCCTGGACGTCCTCACCCCCGAAGATCCCTATGCGCAGTGGCAGGGGCCCGACGGGCCGGTCACCGTGGCCCCCCTGTTCGTGCTGTACGACTACTCCTTCCGCACCTCCACCGCCGCCACCAAGGAACAGTCACTGGCCCAGGCGGAGGAGGCGGGGATCGTCTGCTCTGACGAGTTCCTGCTGCACCCGGACCCCTACCCGAGCCGTGAGGCCTGGTGCCGGGCCCGGCTCGCGGAGTCCGAGCGCCGGCTCTCGGCCTGCGACCCGGATGTCCCCACGGTGCTCATGAACCACTACCCACTGGTCCGTGAGCCCACCAGGGTCCTGACACACCAGGAGTTCGCCCAGTGGTGCGGCACCGAAGGTACGCGCGACTGGCATGTACGGTTCCGTGCCGCCGCAGTGGTCTACGGGCACTTGCACATCCCCCGCACGACCTGGCACGACGGTGTGCGGTTCGAGGAGGTCTCGGTCGGCTATCCACGTGAATGGCGGCGCCCCGGCCACCCGCGCACCGTTCCCCGCCGCATCCTTCCGGCGGCGTCATGAGCGGCATCGGAGGCCGCGGCCCGTCGGCCGGCACACCGGCCGACGGGCCGTCACTGATCCGCGCGATACTGCCGGACTCCGTCGCCTCCGCCGAGACCACAACGGACATCACGGACACCCCGCTCCCTCCTGAGGAGCAGGCGCTGATCCGTACGTCCGTCGCGGGCCGTCGTGCGGAGTTCACCACCGGGCGTACCTGCGCCCGCCGCGCGCTGGCCGAGCTCGGGATGCCGACGGACCCGATTCTCGCCGACCCGCGCGGCGCTCCACGGTGGCCGTCCGGAGCGATCGGCAGCATCACCCACTGCGCCGGATACCGTGCCGCCGTGGTTGCCCGCACCTGCGACATCGCGACTCTCGGTATCGATGCCGAGGTCAACCAGCCCCTGCCGGCCGGTGTCCTGGACGCGGTGTCTCTGCCGGCGGAGCGGATGTGGGTGCACACGCTGCGGCGCGTACGCCCGGAAGTGCACTGGGACCGCCTGCTCTTCAGCATGAAGGAGACCGTCTACAAGGCGTGGTACCCGTTGGCTCACTGCATGCTGGACTTCGATGAAGCGCACCTGACCGTCGATCCGTCGCGGCGTACGTTCACGGCCCGGCTCCTGCGTCCCGGACCGGAGCTCTTCGGTCGGCCGGTGACCGGGTTCTCCGGGCAGTGGCTGGCAACGGAGAGCCTGGTAGTGGCTGCTGTCACCGTGCCGGCGGCCGGCCGGTGAGCCGCAAGTTCCCCAAATGCGTGGACCACCACACAGCCAGAAGGCAAGGGATATCCCTTACGGCACTACAGGAGCGCATATGACGGATCGACCGAGTGCGGAGCGGGCTGCTCTGGCTCTGCGGGAAGCGCGGGAGTACCAGGGTGCGGCGTTGACGGCGCGTCAGGAGCCGCTGCGGGTGAAGGTCGCATTGGCTCTGGTGGGGCTGGCGTTCGGTGCGTCTTACGACGTGTTCGACGATCCGGGGTCGACCCCCGTCCTGATGGTGACCGCCGTCCTCTGGGCCCACGGAATCGCCTCCAGGACCCCGCGCGGAGCCGCTCTGCTCGGATACGGCACCACCGGGGCCCGCAACCGACCACCGGCCTACGTCCTGGCCGTGCTCACCGCCGTCGCTCTGCTGATGGCCATCGGCTACTTCACCATCACCCCCCACTCCGCCTACCTGAACGACCACGTGCCCTACTGGCACACGATGGGCATGCTCCTGCTGATCATGGTGACCACCGCCCTGACTCCGCTCGACACCCGCTTCCGGAAGTGGCTGTTCAAACTGATCTCGAAGCGAGCGGGGTAGTGATGGCGAACCCCATCGCCCCGATCCTGGAGGAGGGACCGTTCCCGGCACGCCCCGGAATGTCCGAGACAGCATGGAGGGCACACATGTTCGCTTAGCCTGGATGCGTCGGGCTCCTGGACAGGGGGGCCGTATCCGCACGGCTCTGGGTGCAGCAGTATTCTGCGCGCTGGGAAACCGGCGTCGCCTGGGCACGAATGCAGGGACCGACCAGCAGAAATGTGGATCAGGTGAGGTATGGAGACCAGCTTCCTGCCCGTTGCGAGCCCGCTACAGCAAGGACCGCGACGCCGGGTGCCGGGAGAAGTGCCTCGCGACGGAGGCCAGGGTTCGAGAGCGAGGCATCGTGGATAAGGTCATGCTCACGGCCGCCGGTCTCTACGCCATCGTCCTGCTACGAGCCGGAGGGACATTCGCCCTCGGCTGGCTCGCCGGGGCAGGCGCCAGACGCGGCAGGCTCGCGAAGCGGACCTCGTCCGCAAAGTTCCGGAACGCCGAACGGGCGATCCAGCGGTGGGGCGCACCGGTTGTGGCGGTCTCTTTCCTGACCGTCGGTTTCCAGACCGCTGCCAATTTCCTCGCGGGGAGTATGCGTATGCCGCTGCCCCGCTACCTCCCGGCGCTCTTCCTGGGGGGAGCGGCCTGGGCGCTGGCCTACGCGACGGTCGGGATCGGCGCACTGGAACTGCTGGCCAAGCTGTTCGCCGAGGAGACGGTGCTCGGTGTGTCCGCGGTCGCCGGTCTCCTCCTCGCTGTGTGCGGCGTGGTGGTGTACCGGCGCAGAAGTGCTCGCCCGGCCCACCGCGACACCGCGGCCGACGAATCCTGACGCGGACCCGGGTGGTCCGGGCCCCGGCGGCGAGCGGGCCCGTTCGTAGCGGGGCTTCGATCTTGTATCGGTCGGCGGGCACACCACGGCCTGGGTGAGCGGCGGGTGCCCTGAACCGGCGAGTGACGCGCGCGACCAACCCGCACCGCAGTACTCGGGCCCACCATGGCCCAGCCAGAGCGCCGGGTCATCACCACTAGCTCCCCCGAGCGTCGCGATCCTTGCGTGATCACACGCTTCGAGCCCGGCCGGCGCGGCGGCGCGCTCCCCCGTGGCCTGGCACTGCTCGACTCTGCCCGCACTGCTCGGCTCGGCTCGGTATGAGCATTGGCTACTCATTCGCCCGGCGACGGCAGACCGCATGATGGGACGAGACGGGCCGATCCCCCAGCCGGTCGGCACATCCGGGTGGCGGGTGCCACGGAACGAAGGCAAGGAGCAGCGCGTGACGTCCGGCCGGTCAACCTCGGGTCCGAACGGCGACACGGCCGACGACCACGACGGGGCTGCCGCGCCGGGCGCCGACCAGCGCTACCGGTGGCCCTTCGCGGCCCGGGACGACGAGCTGGCCGCGTTCGAGACGTATCTCGACAACGACGCGGTGACCGCCCTGCTCGTGCACGGCCCGGCCGGCGTCGGCAAGACCCGGCTCGCGGAGGAATGCCTGAGCCGGGCGGAACGGCGCGGGCACCGCACCGAACGCACGGCCGCCACCCCGACCGGCACCGCACTGCCACTCGGTGCCCTCGGGCACCTGCTGCCGCCGGACGCGCCGGTACACGACCCGGTGCTGACATTCCATGCCGCGGCGCAGGCCTTCACCCCGCGCCCTGCGGGCGGGCGGCCCCGGCGCACCGTGGTGCTGGTCGACGACCTCCAGCTGCTGGACAACGCCTCTGCCGTGCTGCTCGGCCACCTGGCCCGGACCGGCTCGGTCTTCGTGGTGGGCACCGTACGCACCCCGGGCCCGCCGTCGGACGTGGTGGAGTCCTTCGAGCACGAGGAGAGCACCCGGCGGATGGACGTGGCCGCCTTCGCCGAGACCGAGGTCGCCGATCTCGTCCGCGGCTTCCTCGGCGGTCCGGTGGAACATGTCTCGCTGAGCACGCTGGCGCAGGCTTCGCGGGGCAACGCACTGGTGCTGCGCGAGTTGGCCGTCGGCGCCTTCACGTCCGGCGTTCTGGTGCGGGAGGCAGGGCTGTGGCGCCTGACCGGCAGGCTTGCCGGGACCCGCCGGCTGACCTCGATCGTCCGCAACCGGCTCGAAAACCGCACCGGCAGCCAGCACCGGCTGCTCGAACTTCTCGCCCTGTGCGAACCGCTGCCCCTGGACGTCCTCCAGAGCTGCGGCCACACCGACGACACCGAAGCGCTGGAGGAGCAGGGGCTGGTGCGCGTCCACATCAACGGACAGCGCATCGTGTGCACGCTGGACCACCCCCTGTACAGCCAGGTGATACGCAGCGGCATTTCCCCCGGGCGGCGCCGCGAGATCTACCGCGAACAGGCCTCCCGCCTCGCCGCACTGGGCGCTCGCCGCCGGGAGGACGGGCTGCGCCTGGCCTCCTGGCGGCGAGCCGCCGGACTTCCCGTCGGCCTCGACACGCTGCTGCCGGCGGCCCGGATGGCACGGCACGTACGGGACTACCCGACGGTCGTCGACCTGCTCGCGGGCATCGCGGAAGTGGACGCCACCTTGGAGGTCTGGCTGCTGCGCGGCGAGGCCCACCATCACACCGGCCGCTGGGATGCGGCGGAGGAGTGCCTGAGCGCCGCGGAGCGTCTGGCCGAGGGGGACGAGAACGTCCTGACGGTCGCCATGGAGCGCACCCAGAACCTCTACTGGGGCCTGGGTGACACCGCGCGTGCCCTGGACGTCAACACCCGGGCCGCCGCCCGGCTGGAGGTGAGCGGCCGGCAGGTGCTGCGCGTCAACGAGGCCGCCTACCGGCTCTACAGCGGTCGGGTGCCCGACGCTCTGCGACTCCTGGACGAGGCCGATGCGATCCCCGTCCCGAGACTTCGGATGTGGGCGCAGTTGCAGCGCTCCCTCGCCCTGTCCTACGCCGACCGCGGCGGCGAGGCGGCGGAGCTGGCCCGGGGGGTGCACGAGGAGCTGACCGCCGCCGAGGGCGAGCAGCGGCCGGGCAGCCCCTCCTCCCACGCCAGCGGACCCGCCATCTACCGCATCGCCGCGCTTACGGATGCCGGGCGCGCCCAGGAGGCGCGCGACGTGGGCCGGGCCGCGTTCGCCCAGGCCGTGGGCGCAAGAGCACTGGCGCCACAGATCTGGCTCGCCGCGCACCTGGGCCGCTGTGAACTGATCGCCGGGCACCTCGGGCCCGCGCACGACTGGTTCGTCGAGGCCCTGGGCCTGGCGCGCGGCCACCGCGTACGGCGGGCGGTGACCTTCGCGGGGGCCGGACTTGCCGTCGTGCTGGCGCAGACGGGCCGGGTCGACCGGGCGGATGCCGAACTGGCGCAACTCCGGGGGCCGGAGACCGAGCGTCAGCAGGCGTCCTTGATGATGCGGCAGCTCGCGACCGCCTGGAGGAGCGCGGTGAGCGGCGCGGCCGAAGAGGCGCAGCGGGTGCTCGCCGCGGCGGCCGGGCAGGCTCGCGAAGCGGGCATGTCCTCCTACGAGAGCTGGCTTCTGGGAGACGCCGCGCGCTTGGGTGCGGCGGCAGAAGTGCGCGGCAGGCTGGCGGAACTGTCCGCCGGCAGCGACAGCCCCCTCACCGCCGTCAGGGCTCGGCTGGCCGCGGCGCTCACGGACGGCGACCATGGGGAGCTGTACGAGGTGGCGCAGCGGTGCGGGCAGTTGCACGCCGATATGCCAGGAGCCGAGGCCGCCACCGAGGCGTCGGCCGCCGCCGGGCGGGCCGGCGACCCACGCGCCGCCGCGGCAGCCGCCGTGCTGGCCCGACGGCTGCTGGACCGCTGCGGCGCGGACCAGGTCACCGCTCCGCGCCTGCCCGCCACGGCCGTCCGCCCTCTCACGGACCGGGAGCGGCACGTGGCGCGGCTCGCCGCCGATGGGCTGTCCAGTCAGGAGATCGCCACCCGGCTGGTGCTCTCGGTGCGCACCGTCGACAACCATCTGCAGCGGATCTACGGCAAGCTCGGCGTCGTGTCCCGTCAGGAACTCGCCCGCGCCTTGGGGTAGTTGTGCCGCCCTCCGCGGTCGGGACGCCAGACGCCGTTCACCGTACGGCGGGCGGCCGGAGCGCCTCGTGCAGCGCCGTCCGGTTCGCGATCTCCAGCTTGGAGTAGACCCGTTGCAGGTGGTTGCCCACGGTGCGCACCGCCATGGACAGGTGCCCGGCGATCTCCTTGTTGCCGAGTCCGCTCGCCGCGGCCAGGGCCACCTGGAGTTCGCGCGCGGTCAGCCGGCACCGCATCGACGCCGGCACCAGCCCTGGTGTGCGGGCGCCTGATCCCCTGCCCAGGACCGCGAGGGCATGCGCCTGCGCGGCCTGCGCGGAGCCGTTGGCGCCTGCCCGGACGTGCGCGGTGGCGGCGGCGGTCCAGCTTTCCGCCGCGAGGAGCGTGGCCCCCAGGGAGGCCAGTTGCCGGGCGGACCGTTCCAGCCGGTCCGCCCGCCCGGATGCCAGCGCCCGCGCGAGGTCGGCGCGGGCGGCGACCAGCGCGCTGTCGGAGCCCGCGGCCAGCTCCCGTAGGGGCCGCTCGGTCTCCGCCGCCGCGCCCAGCCGCGCCGCGTCGCACAACAGGTGTGACTGCGCGGTGCGCAGACCGCGCCGGCCGGCCACCTCCGCCGCGTCCAGCGCCACGCCTCGGGCCTGCACCAATCGACCGGTCGCCGCCGCCAGCCAGACGGTGACCAAGGACGCTTCCGGGCGCCACCAGTGGCCCGGACGCAGCGACTGCGCTTCGTCCCACCACGTGGCGGCACGGTCGGCGTCGCCGCAGACCGCCGCGGCCAGCGCCTGACCGCACAGGCCCACCCACTCGCCGGAGCGCAGCCCCACCTCCCGGGCGTGCGCGAGGGTGCTGGCGTACCAGATCCGGGACTCGTGCAGCCGACCCCGCAGGTAGCAGATCCATCCCACGTGCTCCGCCAGCCAGGTCTGGGCGCTGCCTGCGCGAGCGTCCACCGCCAGGTCGTATCCCTGCCGGGCCAGTTCCTCCGCAGTGGCCAGGGATCCGGCCTCGGCCAGCGCGCGGGCCTCGGCGCCCACCAGCATCGCCGGATGCACCACGGTGTCGGCGGCGGCGCACGGCGGACGGCCGGCCCGCGACAGTCGGGCGGCCCGCACCGCATCGCCGGTTCGGCCCGATTCGGCCAGGCAGTACACGCGGGGCACCGCCGCGATCACGTCGGCCCGCGAGCCCGGCTCCGGCTCCACCGCCCGCCATACCCGCTCCGCCCGGCCCACATCTCCCGCCAGGCTCCACAGCACGGACTCGTGCGCGCCCAGGACCGGTTCGTCCGGGTGACCGGCGAACGCCTGCCGGGCCGTCGCGTTGAGCGCGAAGGCCTCGTCCATCCGTAGCAGCCCGAACGCCAGGCTCTGGGTGTGCAGCAGCACTGCCGGCAGCCGTTCGTCGTCCTCGGTGGACTCGTCCAGCGCCCGCCGCACCGTTCGCTCCGCCTCCTGCGGCTCCCCGCCTTCGTACAGTTCCTCGGCGAGCAGGAGCAGGGACCGGGGGCAGGGGCGCAGCCGCACCAACTCCTGTGCCAGCCGCAACGCGACCGTGTGGTCCTGGGCCCGGCGGGCCAGCACGAGCGCGCGCTCCACCTCGTCCGGGTCCACCCGGTCGGCGGCCTCGATGCGCCAGCGCACCGATCGCAGCAGGCCCTCGGGGCCGGTGTCCCGCCCCTGCGCACGCAGGGCCTGGTCCCGCAGGATCCGGCGGGACCGCTGTACGGGAAGGGCCGTGCGCAGCACGTCCCCGTAGAGCGGTCCTTCCAGTTCGGCGCAGGTGTGTTGTCCCTCCTCGACGATGCGTACCCAGCCCTCGGCCGCCAGGGAGTGCGCCTTCGCGCGCAGCGGCGGGTCCAGGGGGAGCCGCCCGCACACCGCCAACCGTTCGAGGAGACCGAGGCGTTCGGTGTCGAGGTGACGCAGCCGGGCCTCGATCAACGCCCGCAGTCGCGGGGTTGGCAAAAGGGGGCCGACCAGGCGCCACAGGTCCCCCTCGGGCACCAGCGCCCGGTCCCGCACCGCGCCCTCCACCAGTTCCCGCAGATCGCGCGGCCGCCCGCCGCTCGCCTGGTGCAGCATGCGGACCGCTCTGCGCTCCACGGCCCCACCCAGCGTCCGCTCCACCAGGTCGGCCACCACCTCCTGCGGCAGGGCTCGCAGCAGGACACGGTGCAGCGGGCGGTCCGGCCATGCCGGAGAGCGCGTGGCGTCGGCGGTGGCGATCAGCGCGACCCGGCGGGTGCGCAGCCAGGAGGTGAGCAGACGGATCGATGCCGGGTCCAGGTGGTGGGCGTCGTCCACGAGGAGTACGGGCCGCCGCCCGGAAGTCCGGCCGGTGGCGCTCAGGGCGGGCGGGGCGCCGTCGAGACCGGGGCGCAGCAGGTGGGCGAGGGCGCCGAGCGGCACGGAGCGGGCGGCGGGCGTCGCGATGACGCGCAGTTCCGGATGGCCCCGGCGCCCGGCCTGCCGCCAGCACTCGTACGCCAGCCTGCTGCGCCCGGTGCCGCACTCCCCGGCCACCAGCACACCGCTGCCGAGCGGGTCACGCAGCGCGCGGGCCGCCTCGGCCAGCTCCGCGTCGCGGCCGAGCAGCGGCCAGGGGCTTTCCGGCCGGGGTCGGCCGACCGGACTCGTGGTGTTCATCGGGTGCTTCCTGCACGTTGTCGGTGGCGGGCTGCCGGCGGGCGAGGTGCCGGTGACGCGCTGCGGCGGTGCGTCACTACAGAGGCCCATTGGCTGAGCCACTGAACCAGCCATGCGTAGCGTTCCCCACGAGCCCGCGGCCCGTCAACGTGCGTGCGCGGCCGGATGACGGATGCGGCCGCAGGACCGGTCCCGCGGATGCGGGCCTCTCCGGTCGAGATCCAGCACCTCGTAGGCACTCCCGTACGGGACTTCCGGCGCCCGGACACGGCGGCTGCCGTCCCTGGCGCTGCGCGACGACGCCCGGCCGGGCGATCTCCGAAACGCGCTGCCAAGTGCGCCGATCAGCGCCCCGACGCCGCGCGACGGGCCACACGAAGGGCCACCGACCGCAACGTCACGGCGACGCGCGAGAGGCCGCCGCGGTGCGTGCCTGCGCCGGCAGCGAGCAGGTGAGACGCACCGACGCGCAGGCGCGACCGGGCCGGACGCTGCCGGAGCATCCCCCCGGGAGGTGCCCTCACGCGCCGGTCCGCTGTGTCATCAACACCCGTAGCTCGCGGCGGTTCTCGGCACCGACCTTGCGGTAGATCCGGTAGAGGGTGTTGCTGACGGTGCGCGCCGACAGGCACAGCCGCTCGGCGATCTCCTTGTCCGCCATCCCGCCCGCCGCGAGGCCCGCGATCAGCCGCTCCCGGTCCGACAGGAGCGCCGCCCCGCCGAGGAAGCGCAGTGGCGGAGTATCGACCGGACCGCATCCGCGCAACAACTCGCGTGCCCTCGCGGTGGCCGCGGTGGCCGCCTTGACGCCCCCGGCATGACGGAGAAAACGCGCGAGTTCGGCATACGCCTCGGCCGCGTATAAGTCGGCCCCCATGTCCGCGAAGGCTCTCGCCACCCGTCCCATGAGCTTGGGTTCGCGGGACCGGTACGCCTCCGCATAGGCCAGCCGGGCCCGCAGAAACGCGCCCTCCAGGTGCAGGGTGCCGGGCGCCGGCTCCGGGCCCTGCAGGGACAGCCGCGCGCACTCGTGCAGCCCGATGGCGGCGTCGGCATGTGCGCCGTCCGCCACGGCCGCCGTCACCGCGTCGTGCAGTATGCGCGTGGCCACCTCGGTGTCCCCGCTCTCGTGGCGCTTCCGTGCCTCCACCACCGCCAGGAACATCGCGCAGTTTCCGGCCTCCTTCGCCGCCAGTCCGTCGGGGAGCGGATTGTCCGGCCGCCGGTCCGCCGGCAGACAGCTGATCGCAAGAGCCGCGTGGATGCCGGCCTTGGCCTGCCACTGCCGCCACCCGACGCGATAACTCGACGTGAAGGTGAAGCACTTCAGGGCGGCTTCGATGGTGCCCCGGTCGTGCAGCAGGTGTCCCAGGGCCAGACCCCGCTGCGCGTCGATGCGGACATGGTGGTTCTGCACGGCGTGCGCGTATTCCTGCCAATAGATCCGCTCCGCCTCGTCGAAGCGACCGCAGTAGTGGAGCGCGGAGGCGTGCAGCTCCTCCAGCGAATCCGCGTGGAACTTCGCGGGCCCGCCCGGTGCCTGGTCCATCTCTGCCCGCAGCGTGGCGTAAAGGCACAGTGCCTGCTCGGGCAGGCCCATGTGGCACAGCGACCCCATCATGATCAGACCTGCCTCCAGCGCGTGGCCGGCCGGTCCGTCTCGGCGCAGCGCCTCCGCCAACGCGTACGCGTCGGAGAACCCGCCCTGGAAGTACCGCGCGGCCATGCGGAAGTAGCGCTGTTCGCCGGCCGGCAGCCGGGGCAACACCCGTTCCAGCTCCTCGTACCCGGCCTGGAGCAGCATGCCGCGTGCCTCGGCCCGCTCCAGCGCACGGGCGAACCCCGGGCCACAGCCGCGCACCGCCGTGATGAACTCCGCCAGCCGGGGGAAGTCGGCACTGGCGGTGAGCGCCCGTGCGTGCAGCTCGGCTGTGTCCTCGTCCGGATGGTTCTGCCAGGCGGCCCGGCTCAGCCGCACGGCGCTCGGGAGCGCCAGGTCCCGCAGGCTCTGCTCGATCGCCCGTTCCAGCAGGGCCCGCGGCGGCGTTTCGTGGGCGTCCAGGTGCCATTCGGCCAGGCGACGGCAGTTGTCGTCGGTCATCAGCGCGGCCGGTCCGTGGTGGGCGGCCAGCCAGTCCCGCAGCCGACGGCGGCGGCGTAGCGGGGGCAGGCCGCACGACAACGCGTACGACGCCATCGGGTGGCCGATGCACACCCGTGGTTCGCCGGTTCCCTCGGCGCCGCCGTCCACGATGCGCAGCAGGTTCCGCCGCTCCAACTCCTCCAACTGCCGGGCGTCACAGAACCGTTCGACGGATGACAGGTGCGGACTGCCGGCCAGCGCCACCAGTTCCAGCACCGCACGGGAGGTCTCGTCGAGATCCCTCAGCTGCGGATCGACCAGTTCCAGCACGGAGGGCGGCACCGGAAGCTGCTCGCCGAAGAAGTGCCAGCAGCCCTCCGACCGCACCAGCAGCCGCTGTTCGACGGCCGCGCGGGCCACCTCGTGCAGCAGCCGCGGGTTACCACCGCACGCCTGGGCCAGCCGCGCGGCGCTGGTCTGCCCCAGGCCGCCCTCCAGCAGGGAGTCGGTCAGTTCCTTGACGCCGGCGGCGTCCAGCGGCTGCAGGTCCATGCGCACCAGTGACCGGTCGCTCCACAGCGCCTGGATCTCCGGCGCCGGCCCGAGCCGATCGGTGGTTGCCGAGACCAGCAGCTTGCCCGTCGGATGCCGGGCGGCCTGGTGCAGCAGCGGCCACAGGTCCGGGGCGAGCAGATGCACATCGTCGACGTTCAGCAACCAGGCGTCGGTCGTGGTGTCCTCCACCAGCCGGGCGATTTCGACGAGGGACCGGCCCGTCGCCGGAGAGCGGCGGGGGCCGTCAACGGCGGTCTCGGCCCGCGGATGCAGGCTGACCCACCGCCGGTGGGGCGCGAGGGCCCGCGCCTCGTGCAGCAGGCGGGTCCTGCCGATGCCGGGCGGCCCGGTGACCAGCACGCCACCCGGGCCCTGGCGGGACAGCAGTACCCGGCGGATCTGCTCCAGTTCACCGATCCGGCCGACGAAGGGTGAGCCGATGGCGAGAGTCGGGTGGTGTCCCGTCGCCGACGGGAGCAGGGGGAGCTGTCTGTGTTCCATGGGTTCCTGTGCTGGCGGATCGTGCCTGCGGCGGTACGGGCGGCGCATGCTGCCGGGTCGGCCGCCCCGCCCAAGGTGGCGGGTGGGACGTGACGCGCTCGCGCGGTACGTGGTCGTCGCGCACCGGACGAGGCCGGTTCCCGGGCAGTGCGGGCCCGCCGCGCGCGGGAGCGAGGCGTGGATGCCGGGGGGGCAAGCTGGGCGTGGTGAAGGTGATCTTCTCGGTCCCGGCCAGTTTCGGTGCCAGGCCGGCGGCCCACCAGGGCAGCGATTACTCAACTCGGCGCACATACCCACTGCCGAACGCCCGGCCGGACGACGACGGGCGGCCCGTTGGGGGCGCGCAGCGCAGCGGGTCCGCCGCCCACCTGTACCGCCCCGGGCCCGGCCCGAACCACGCGTGAGTGGTGAGTCTCCCCACCGCCCATCCGCCGCGACCGTATCCGCACCCGGCGGCCGTCCATTGAGTAGGTCTTGCTCAGCCAAGAACAGCCACCCGGGGTGATGCTGGGTCTCGCCACGGTCCCGGCCCGTACCGGAATCCTCACCGATGACGGCTCGGTCCGCGTCCGTTCACCGCCACCGGCCCGTGTGCCCTTCGCCCCCTCCCCTCCCAGTCCGAAGGCCCTCCGTTGCCACCTGCCCGAAGTCATTCCTTCGCCCCCCTCGCGCTTGCCGCACTGCTCACGGCCGCCGCCGTGACCTGTCTGGCGCCTGGTGAAGCCCACGCCCTCCCCGCAGGACCGACCGCCGTCGTCTCGCTCGGCGACAGCTACATCGCCGGCAACGCCGGCCGGTGGCGGGGAAACAGCGACGATCCCTTCGGTGACCGCAGCGGAACCGACCGCGCCGCGGTCACCGGTGGCTACGACGCGAGCAAGGTCTACGGGAACACGAACGGCGGCTGCTTCCGCTCGGATGTCGCCGAGATCGCCGGCACCCGGATTCCCGTGGACCGGGCCATCAATCTCGCCTGCTCGGGAGCCGAGTCCCGCAACCTCTGGCGCACCTCGCACGGCGGCCTGCCACTCGAAGGCGAGCGGCCGCAGGCCGACTCCCTGGCCGAGGTGGCCGCCACCCATCAGGTCCGGCTGGTGGCACTGTCGATCGGCGGCAACGACATCGGATTCGGCGACATCTTGCAGGCATGCATGACCAGTTACATGGGCGCGACCGGAACCTGCCACACCGCCCAGCAGGACGAGGTCCAGTCCCGCTTCGCCGCCGCGATGGCCGCGGTCGACACGTCGGTCAAGGAAGTCCGCGCCACGATGTCAGCGGCCGGATACGGCATCTCCGACTACCGGCTGGTCCTGCAGTCCTACCCGTCCCCCCTGCCGCGCGGGTCGGAGAACCGCTACGCGGAGGGCGGACCCCGTACGTACGAGGGCTGCCCGATGTACGACGCCGACCTCAACTGGGCACGGGACGACCTGATGCCGCGCCTCACCGCCGGACTCGCGTCGGTGGCGCGGGCCAACGGCACCGACTTCCTCGACCTCAGCGACGCCCTGCAGGGGCGTGAGGTCTGCTCCAGGAGCACGCAGATGGCTGACGCCACCCACAAGCCGTCCGCCGTCACGAGTGACTGGGCCCGCTACTTCAACACGGGCGCGTTCCAGGGGGAACTCAGGGAATCCCTGCATCCCAACGCCTATGGCCAGATCGCGCTCGGCAGGTGCCTGGGCCGTCTCTGGAACGCCGGCGGCGGCACCTGGAAATGCCACAACACCCCCGGTCAGGGCTATGACGGTATGACCCTCACCGCCGGCTGACCTTCCGCAGTCCCGCTTCGCACTTCATACAAGCCGCCTCGGCACGGAACACCAGACAAGGCATCAGCATGATCAAGGAAAAGCGTCCCGGCCACCGCGCCAAACGCACCCCGATTGTCCTCACCGCAGTCCTGGGTGTCGTCACCGCGATGGTCGGATCCACCAGCGCGCGGGCGACAGACATCCACCACAGCCTGGACTACGAGTGGCAGCCCGGATTCTCCAAAATCACCGTGGGTGACAAGACGGTCGTCCAGAACACCGGTAGCGGCACCGCCACGGCGAAGGACAAGGTCTTCCGGGACGGCACCGGGCGCGAGGTGAGCCTCCGCGGCTGGAACACCTCCGGCGAAACGAAGATCGCGGAAGCAGGATTCATACCGTTCAAGACGACCGCCGACGCGGCCGCCGCCTTCCAGCAGATGCGCAACCTCAGCGGAACCAACGTCGTCCGCTTCCTGATCTCCTGGGAAGGCGTCAATCCCCAGCCGGGCGTCATCGACCACGCCTATCTGGACAAGGTCGCCGCACAGATCAAAGAGGCCACGAGCCGCGGCCTTTACGTCCTCCTCGACTGGCATCAGGACCTGTATTCCCGGCATCTGTGGCAGAAGAACTCCTGGTATACGGGCAATGGAGCGCCCAAGTGGGCGGTCCCCTCAGGCGAGGAGTACTGCGGTGTCGTCTGTGCCCACTGGGCGCAGAATCTGCAGACCAATGACCTCATCCGGAGCGCCTACCGGAGTTTTTGGAAGAACACCCCCATCAAAGACCTCGGCGGGCCGGCCGGCTTCCCGCCCGCGGGCACCCCGCCGGAGCAGACCCGGGTCCAGGACGCCTTCCTCTGGCAGATGTCCCAGGCACTGCAGTACCTCAGCCCCCAGCTGCATGCCGAGGACCGTGACCACTTCCTCGGCGTGGACCCGTTCAACGAACCCGCCGACGGCGGCGTCGCCGGAAAGCACTGGTCGAAGTTCGACAACGACTACCTCTGGCCGTTCTACAAGCGGGTCCGCAAGGTGATGGACGATACCGGCTTCAGCACCACGCAGACTTTCGCCGAACCACTGGTCTTCTGGAATTCGCAGGCGGGCAACTTCGCCCCCGCCACCGGTGGCCATCATCTGAAGGAGAAGCCCGGCCCAGGCTTCGTCTTCAACAGCCACTTCTACGACTCCGGCCGGATGGGCCCCAACCCCGACGGAGTCGACAACAACACCTATCTGCCGCAGCTCCAGGACGTCCGTAGTGAGGCCCGGTATCTGGGCATGCCGATGTTCCTCTCCGAATACGGGATGTGGCTCAACGGCATCGGCGCCAAGGACACCGACCGCATCATCAAGGCCACCTACCAAGGTATGGAACAGAGCGACCAGTTCAAGACCGTCAACGGTCAGAACCGCATCGACCCCTACACCCCGCTGATCTCCGGTACCCAATGGCACTGGGACATCTACCACGACAAGCACCACGAAACCATGAACGGCAATCCCGACAAGGTCATCACCAAGGGCGATGCCTGGAACGACGAGAACTTCTCCGTCGTGAACAAGGGCAGCGGGCCGGTGTCCTTCACCATCGACCCGAGCAATGCGGAGCGGGTATATCCCCGTGCGGTACAGGGCGACCTGATGAACTTCACGTACAACGACATGGCCAAGGACGGCTGGAAGACGCCGCTCAACTGGTACGGGCTCGCTCCGCAGGGCACCGGCGACCACTACTTCCAGGACAAGAAGTTCGCCCTCGTCACCTGGCGGAGCCGGCACTCCTCCGCACCGACCGAAATCTATCTTCCGCCGGGGTTCGACCCCTCCTCCACCGCGGTCGTCACCGAGAAGACCACGCAGTTCGGTTTCGGGGCCCAGGGACAGTCCACGCCGAAGAGCACTCCGGACGAGGTCATGTTCACCCAGGACTCCGGATCGGACTCCTCGACCGCGCGCGGCAACCGGCTCATGGTCTGGGACGACCCCGAGACAGGCGAGACCGACGACTCGTGGCACTACGCGGTGGTCGTTGCCGACCCGAGCAGCGGCGACCGCGCCCAACTGCCGCGAATCCAGGCGCAGCTGAACCAGGCCATCCTCAAGGACCACAAGAACCCGGTCGAGTTGCTCGGCAAGCTCGACCACTGACCGCTCGTTGACGCGGGCCGCACACCGGTCGGCAGGGCCGCCCCCGGCCGACCGGGCACCGCCTGTCTCACCCTCGCCACCACCCCACCACCCCTTCAAGGAGTCCGGCCATGGAGAACGCGAGGAAGGCCGTCCTCATCGTGGCAGCCCTCGTGGGGCGGCTTCTTGGACGGAGGGTGCCGATGCATGAAGGCATGAGGGGAGAGACCTCAGGTCGCCGTCACGCGGCTCCTCGATCGCCCCGAACTCCTGGGGCCGCGTCCGGCAGTGGAGCACCCGGCGGTGAAGCACCCAGCGCTCGCAGGACACGCGCCTTTTACAAGGAACTGCCCCTCCTCATCGGTACGGCTCTGCTGCTGGCGCTCGGGACCAAGGCCTTTCTGGTGCAGGCATTCCGGATTCCCTCCGCCTCGATGCAGAACACCTTGCAAGAGGGGGACCGGGTACTGGTCGACAAACTCACCCCCTGGTTCGACGACCAGGTCAGGAGGGGCGAGGTCGTCGTCTTCCGCGACCCCGGCGGATGGCTCACCGACCACCAGGCCACCGAGTCGAACCCGATTCTCCGTGCCGCCCAACAGGCCCTCAGCTTAGTCGGCTTGGCGCCCGCGAAGGACGAGGGCGACCTGATCAAACGCGTCATCGCCGTGGGTGGCGACACCGTGGAATGCACCAAGAGTGGGCCGGTCAAGGTCAACGGCGCACCACTGCACGAACCGTACGTCTACCCGGGCGCCACCCCCTGTGGCGATGACCCTGTCGGCACGGTAAAAGTACCGAAGGGCCGGATCTGGGCGATGGGCGACCACCGCAACAACTCCTGGGACTCCCGCCACCACCAACTGCAGCAACCAGGCGGCGGATTCGTGCCCCTCGACCATGTCATCGGCCGCGCCGTCGTCATTGCCTGGCCGGTCGAACACTGGGCCGCCCTGTCCGTCCCGGACACCTTCCGGCACGGACGCCTCACAGCCCGTGCCGCAGCCGTGGCACCGATAGCAGCGGGCCTGCTCGGTGGCCTCCCACTGGTGTGGTGGAACCGCAACAGACGCCTCCGCTGCTCGACGTCTGCTGCGGGCGCGGCTACGCCTACGGGGCCCGGCGTTCCAGCGGAGTGATGCGGTTCCGGGATCGCCGGCGCTACTTCTGCCAGGCACAACTGCCCAGCGTCACCCGCCTGTCTGCGAGCATCCGGCGCGCGACCTGCGCGGGAACCATCCCACTGTGGCCGTCGCGGCAGACCACCGTACGGTCGCCGTAGCCGGCGAGATCGGCCAGGATCTGATCCCAATGCCGGTACTGCACATCGTGGCCGGAGTCGGCATAGCTGCGCACCACCGGCTTGCCCGGAAGCTGCGCCTTCCAGGTGGCGAGGGTGCTGGGCGGCACCGTGGTGTCCTTCTTACCGCTGTAGAGGTAGACCGGCGCGGTGAGGGCGGACAGATCGGGCCCGGGCCGCTTGCAGTACAGCTTCTGCTCGTGCACCTGCGGCGCCGGATCGGCCTTCTGGCCGCGCTGGTTGTACGTCCGCGCGCCGTCCTCGAAGGCGGTGTCGGCGAAGCCGGGGATCTTCTTCGTCGGACTGTCGTCCGGGAAGGCCCACCACTTGCGCGGGTCGGCGATCTGGCCCCGGAGCTCCTTGGCGAGCGCGCTGTCGGACAGCCCGCAGTAGTCGGGACGGGCGCCGTACGGCGGCAGGGCGGCCGCCAGGTGCAGCGCCCGGACCCGCGTGGGTGCCCGCGCGGCCAGCTCTGCGGCGTACGGTCCGCCGCCGGAAATGGCGACCACTGTCACCTTGCCGACGCCCAGCCGGTCCAGCACCTGCCACGCGTCCTCCGCGAAGTCGGCGGCGCCCAGCTTCGGGTCGTACTCCGTGTCACCGAAGCCGTTGCGTTCGACCGATATCAGCCGCAGTCCCAGCGATTCGCGGGTGCTGCGGAAGAAGTCCGTCATATGGGCGGCACGAGCGCTGGTGCCGGTGCCGCCGATGAACAGCACCGGGCGTCCGTTCCGCGGACCGGCGTCGGTGTAGTGCGCGGTTCGCCCCGAATCGAGCCGGGCGGCCTTGACCTGCGGGCCGAGCGAGTCGAAGTCGTCCTGGATGCGCGGCCGTTGGGCGCCCGCGGCCGGCGGTGCGGATGCCGCGGCTCCCGTCACGGATCCACCGAGCAGCATCGCGGCGAGCGCGGCGGCGGACGTGGCGAACGCGATGCGGACTGATCTCTTCACATGTACTCCCGGTCGTGCGGGGGGGGCGGCAGGACTGCCTGCACCTACCCCGAAGATCGGGAACAACGCCCGGTCCGCGCCCTTCCGAGCTTCCGCCGTCCACGAAGACTTCCATGGTGATTTTCATGATCACGACGCGCGTAGAATCCTCATGTCGTGTCCCTGCCATCACCGGGGGGAGGCAGGAACACGGCCCACCTCACGCAGCGGCCGAGCGCAGGCGGACCGCCGTGCCCAAAGCGACAGGCCGCGGATCCGCCGGTCCGGCGCGGGTGCCGGACTCCGCCCGCGGGGTCATCATGGGAACGTGATGGAACTGTTCCCGCCGATGCCGCTGGTGGAGTGGCGGGATACCAAGGAGACGCTGCACCGCTTCGTGCAGATCGTCGGCAAGATCCGCCTGGCGGCGAGCGCCCGGTCCAACCACTGGTGGAACGTCCCGTTTCATGTCACGGGGCGAGGCATCACCACGCGTCCGATGGGCCTGGTCGACGGAAATCCGATCTTCACGATCGACTTCGACTTCGTCGACCACCGGCTCGTCGTCGCGACACTGGACGGCGAAGAGCGGTCCTTCCCGCTTCCGGGCCGGTCCGTCGCATCCTTCCACGACGCGACCCTGGCCGCGCTGGCCGCCCTGGGAGTCCGGGTGGACATCGCCGTCCCCAGGCCCTTCGACCTGCCCGACGCCGGCCGGCCGTTCGCCGAGGACACCGAGCACGCGACCTACGACCCCGTGGCAGCCAACCGCTACTGGCGGGTCCTGAGCCAGGTCGCGTGCGTACTGGAGGAGTTCGCGGCGGGCTACTCGGGAAAGCGCAGTCCGGTGCACCACTTCTGGCATACCTTCGACATCGCCCACAGCCGGTTCTCCGAGCGACGGGTCGACCAGCCCCGGCAGGCCGACCCCGTTACCCGGGAGGCGTACTCCCGGGAGGTGATCAGCTTCGGCTTCTGGTTCGGCGATGACACCTTCACCGAGCCCGCCTTCTACTCCTACACCGCCCCCGAGCCCGCCGGCCTGGACGGCGAGCCGCTCAGCCCGGCGTCCGCGCAGTGGGTCACCCGCGGCGACAGCCACCTGGCCGTACTCCGCTACGAAGCGGCCCGCGCCGAGACCGATTCCCGTGCCGCCGTCCTCGCCTTCTACGAAAGCGCCTACCGGGCCGGGGCCGGACGCGCCGGATGGGACATCGCCGCGCTCGCGTGCCCCGGAGGCATCACGGACCAGGTACGGCGGATCTGACTCGCGGACCGTCCGGACCGCTCCCGGGCCGTCCGGACCCGCTCCCAGGCCGTCCGGACCGGAGAGTCCACCGCTCGAAAGCGGTCAGTGGAGCTGCCGCTCCCAGTCCCCCGGAACCTTGTCGCGGGGCCCCGGCGTGGGCTGCGAGGCCGGGTGCGCGGTGGGCGGAGGCAGCTCCGGCCCCTCGTAGTACTGATCGGTCTCGATGTTCCAGAACCAGTCCTCACCCGGTTCGAAGCTGGTCAGCAGAGGGTGGCCGGCCTCCTGTGCGTGCTGCGTGCCGTGCTGTCCGGGCGAGGAGTCGCAGCATCCGATGTGCCCGCAGGCGGCGCAGCGCCGCAGGTGGAACCACCACCCCGGCCCGTCCCCCGCCAGGCACTCCACGCACCCGGACCCGCTGGGCGTTGCGGTCGGATCGAGACCTGGGATCTGCTGGTCTGCCATGAGGGATGCCTCTCTCGTGAGAGCCGTTCAGCGGTCAGCTTTCGGTGCCGGTGCCGGTGCCGGTGTCAGTGGCAGTGTCGGTGCGTGCCAGGAGGCCCGTCAGCAGGCCCGTGGCCTGTCCGACCTCGATGAGGTAGCCGTCCGGGTCGCGCATGTAGCAGCGCAGCTCGGCGCGCCGGTCGATGGGCGGGGTGAGGAATTCGGTCCCCTTGGCGGAGGCCGCCGCGTAGAACTCCTGGATGTTCGCCACCCGCACGTTCAGGAAGCTGGAGACCGTATGCGGGTCCTCCGGTGTGCGCAGGACGACATCAGGTTTGTCGTCGGTGGGCCCGCCACCGGGATTCAGGATGATCCAGCTGTTGGCCACCTTGACGATGCAGGGGTTCTCGTCCAGCACCACCCTTCCGCCCAGCACCTCGGCGTAGAACGCCCGCGAGCGAGGGATGTCGCTGACCGTGAGGAAGTGCGTGAGCAGCAGGCCCTCGGCAGGTGCGGGAAGGTCCTCGGCTGATGCGCCTTCGGAGACGAAATCGGACATATGCCGAGCGTATGGCGCGGGCGGCCGCCCGGCATTCCCACCCGGCAGCGCCGGTCTACCGCCGACCGGTCCGCCCCCTGACCCCGCCGATCGGTCCGTGACAGCGGGGGCGGCGCCCCGCAGCTCATCCCCGTCATGGAACGTACCCGCGTCGGCTGCCTCACCTGTGGACGTCCCCGTACCTGACCGGACCGTCTCGGCGGTGACCCGGCGCACCCCTCCGGGCGCATCGCCGCTACACAGCGATCCGACTATGGGATCCGGATCCGGCTCCGGCTTCTGGCGTACCTCCATTATCCCGGTGTGTGCGGGCGTCTGTCACCGTTCTCCGGAATGATCTTTACACCCCAAATGCGCCCCTAAGGTTGCGGGCAACAAGCGCAACACACCGCCCTGACCTGGGAGTTGAGAATGGCCCACGATGTTGCCGCACTGGCGGCGGAACTCACCGACATGGCTGCGGCCGATCAACGGTCCGCAATCCGCGCGAACAACGATGACCCGGCTGAGCAGTTGGCATGGCGCCGACTGACCGCACGCCACGGTGACCGGCTCGGCGAGATCATGGACGCATACGGCTGGCCGACGGCAGACGTGGTCGGCGAGGAGGCCGCGCACGCGGCGTGGCTGATCGCCCAGCACGCCGACCGGCAGCTCGACGTTCAGCGCCGCGCCCTCCGCCTGATGCATCAGGCGGTGTCGGCAGGCGCGGCCGGCCCACGCGAGCTGGCCTTTCTGCGTGACCGCACGCTGACCAATGAGGGCCGCAAGCAGATCTACGGCACGCAGATCGCCGGCGTGAAGGACGGGGCGCCGGTGCCGTGGCCCTGCGAAGAGCCGGAGCGCATGGACGAACTCCGCGCGGAAGTCGGCATCGAGCCCTTCGACGCGTACGTTGCCAAGTTCGCGAGGGCCTGACGACCCCGTACCCGGTCGCGCCCGGCGGATCACCGTGCCCGGGAGCCCAGCAGCCGTGGGGGCAGAGATCCGCGCGCGCTGCAGGTAAGCGCTCCCCTAGAGCGACGGTGTGACCAACTCGCCCTCCCGCCCCTCGGGATCGGGTACGCGCCGCCAACGACTCCACGAAGAGCAACGCCGGGTACAGATCATCACCGCGGCCGTGGAGGAGCTCGCCGACCGAGGGTATGACGGTCTGTCGTTGACCCGCGTCGCCGCGCGGGCCGGTGTGTCCAAGGGCCTGATCTGGCACTGCTTCACCGGCAAGGACGATCTGATGGAGTCCACGGCCACAGCGACGATAACGACCATCAGAGACCAGATCGCGAACTCCCTCGACCTGACCGCGCCCGTCCCGGACATCATTCGCGCGGCCTTGCGCCGGGCCGCAGCCCTCGGCGTCACCCAGCGGGTCGAAATAACCGCGCTCAACCGCATCACGCACAACCTGCGTCACCCCGATGGCACGCTGCGCCTGACCGTAGGCACCTACGAAGAGACCTACCCAGCACAGGAGTTGCTGTTCCGGCGCGGCCAAGCCGAGGGAACCCTCGGGGGCTTCGACACCCGTGTGATGGCGATCACCTACCAAGGCGCGATCGACATGATGCTCGGATACCTCGGAGCCCACCCCCATATCGCCCCTGAGGACCACGCCGACAAACTCGCCGACATCCCGCTCGCCGGCATCCGGCGAAGCTGACGTGCGGATGGCGACCTCGGGCTGACGAGCGTGGCGCGGGGGACGCGAACCGTAAGAAGCGCGGCAGCATCGGCGGACGGCCGGTCACCCACGACGTCGAGCAGTACGAGGCGCGCAACACCGTCCAGCGAGCCATCAACAAAATCAAGGCTTGCCGTAGCCGGTGGCCTGGCCTGGCCACCCGCTACGGCAAGACACCGGCCGGCTACCTGGCGGGGCGTCAGCTGCGCCGCTCGATCATCTGGCTCCGCAGCCTCCACCCCGCCTGATCACGGCTCCTTACAGGTCCTGAACCCGGCGGCCCGTTGTGGAGGCGAAGCCCAGCCAGGTGTGGCGGTTGCCCCACCAGCACCAGCCGACCTTCGGGGCATTGCGCCGCTCGCGGCCGTCCCGCCCCGTGCCGTTGCTGATCCAGATCGCCGGGGTACGGGCGTCCAGGGCGCCGTTCGCCTTGCGCAGCCGGGAACCGATGGTCATGAAGCAGCGGTTGCGCTCCAGGATCGCCGGCTGCTGGAGCACCCAGTGGATGCCCTCGGTGAGCAGCAGCGGGGTGCGGCCCTCCTTGGTGAGGGCGGGCAGCGCCTCCTCCGGGCTCCAGTTGGCCATGTGGTCGCCACGATCGAGGTCGGTGACGAGGTAGAGGGGCGCATCGGGCAGCTCGACGGTTTCGAGCGGGGCGAAGTGGTCGACGTCGGCCATGTCGGTGACGACGAAGCCCGGCTTGCCGTCACGGCGGAGCAGCGGCGCGAGGGCGGAGGCAGGGGCTCGGTCCGGGTGAACAGCGAGCAGGGCGCCACCGCCGGCCGCAGGAATCTCGGCAGCCTCGGCGGCCTCGGCGAAGGTACGCAGCTCGGCGGCGGGCAGCCCGGCGCTCTCGTGCACGCCCAGTTCGATCAGACGCTCGGCCTGCACATTCAAGGCCGGAAGTACCGGGAGAACGGTGGAGGTGACGGGCATGCTTTCGGGCACGATGCTCCCAGGGATAGCGACGTGGACGGGCCCAGAGTGAACGAGGCGACCCGCCGGAACATTCCTGCCACTGCCGCCTCCACCCCGCCGCTCTCCCGTGATCACGACTCCGTACAGGCCCAAGGAGCGCGACGGGCTCCGCTACCGGGCCAAGCCCTCCCCCACTTCGCCGCCTTCTTCCACAACCACACCACCGACACCCGGACCAGGTACCGGCAACCTCGTCGAGCACGACAGCAGCACACCGACACCACTGCCCTCCCAGCCGTGCCCGCCATCCCTACCGGACGTGGGTCAACCAGGGCGACGCAATCCCGCGAAGGAGTGCAACGCACCGTTCGAGTGCCTGCCTGCCTCCACAGCCAAAGCCGCGCCCCCCTTCCCCTAACAAAGGGAACGTATGTCCATCAACTGCCCCCTCTTCACCCGTTACGGGGGGCAGTTCGGACCGTTCTTTAGAGCACCTGTGCCCACTCACGCCCCTTCCGGAGGAAGCATGAAAACTGCTGGCACCTACGCACATCTCCCCATCCGATTCGAACGGCGACAGCCCGCTCCCCTGGCAGCGGGCCTCCCTGGTCACGCAATTGACGCCCTCTCCCGGCTCGCTCTCCGCACTTCCCGTCCGGATTCGCGGTGGTGGGCATGAAGCTGAGGAGCCACGCGGCCCGCTTCGCCCGTGCTGTGAGGAGCGACCGCGCGAGGAAGGGCGGGCAGGCGGACGCGGGCGGCATCTCAGCGGCGGAGCGCGAGTTGTTCGGGGGACGGCTGCGCTATGACCATGCGTTCATTGAGCACGAAGGCGCGGTCGCCCGTATGCGGTTCGGGCAGATGGCCGCCGCATTGCCGCGCATGGTGGGTGTGGTGTTACGGGCCGGGTGGACCGCGGACCGACGGGCGCTGATCGGTCTGGTGGTCGCGCAGTTCGCGCAGGGGGTGACCGCCGCGCTCGGCCTGGTGGCGGTCAACGGTGTGCTCAACCAGCTGTTCGCGGACGGCCCGACCGGAGACAAGCTGCGGCAATCGCTGCCTGCGCTGCTGGTGCTGGCGGTTGTCTCCGTGGGGGCGGCCCTGCTGTCGGCCTGGTCGACAGCGATGTCCGGACGGCTGGAACCCCAGGTCGAGCGGGCGGTGACCACCCAGTACTACCGAGCCGTCGCACGCGTGGAGGTCGAGGCGACCGAACAGCCGGACGTACAGCGGCACTTGGAGGCGGGGAGGTTCGGCACCGACTCCGCCAAGCGGATGCTCGGCCTGTCCGTGGGCGTGTCCGGCGTCGTGATCGGGATGGTGGCCGCGGCCGTCGTGCTGGCCTCGCTGCACTGGGCTCTGCTTCCGATGTTGCTGGCCATCGCCCTGCCCAAGGGCTGGGGGGCCGTGCGGTCCGCCCGGCGCGAATACGTCTCGCGACTGCACTGGGTGGACCACCGCCGGGCCGTCGCCAGCCTGTTGCAGTACCTGACGATGCCGCACGCGGCGGGCGAGATCCGAGTACACGCGGCCTCCGCACTGCTGCTGCGGGGGTACGGCGAGATGTCGGGGCTGATGGAAACCGAGCAGCGTCGTCTGGCCCGTGCACAGGCTCGTACGGACCTGGTCGCCGGCGCGTTCTCCGGTGTGGCGTCCCTGGGCTGCTACGGGATGCTGTGGTGGCTGCTGACCAGCGGCGGACTGCCGCTGGCGGTGGGTGGCACCGCGGTGGTCGCGATCCGCACCTCCACCGCCCGGCTCACCTCCCTCGTCCAGCAGGTCAACCGCATGTACGAGGAGATGCTGCAGCTCGGCGACACCGAGGCGGCCACCGATCTGGCGGCGAAGCACGCCATCCCGACGACGGGTACGCCGCTCCCCGCACCGGTGCGGGCCATTGAGGTCCAGGACCTCTCCTTCACCTACCCGGGGGCGGCGGAGCCCTCGCTGTGCGAGGTGAGCGTCACCGTGCGCCGGGGCGAGGTGACGGCACTGGTGGGCACGAACGGCTCCGGCAAGACCACGCTGGCCAAGCTGCTGGCCGGACTGCTGCTGCCCGGCGACGGAGAAGTGTGGTGGGAGGGGGAGGCCGGGCACCGGGTGGAGGTACGCGAGGCCGACCGGACACAGGTCTTCGCCTCCATCGGACTGCTGGCGCAGGACTTTCCGCACTGGCAGATGACGGCCGCCGCGAACATCGCCGTCGGTGCCGGTGACCGTCCACGGGACATGACCCAGGTCAAGGCCGCCGCACACGCCGCCGACGTGGAAGAGCTGATCGACGGCTTGGAGCACGGATGGGACTCCCTCGTCTTCAAGGGCTATGAACGCGGCGTGCAGCTGTCGGGCGGGCAGTGGCAGAAGCTGGGCAACGCACGCAGCCGCTACCGCGACGCGCCGTTCCTCCTGGTGGACGAACCCACCTCCGCCCTCGACCCGCACGCCGAGATCGAAGCCTTCGAGCGCCTGCGGTCCGTGGCAGGCAACGGCACCGGGGTCGTGCTGATCACCCACCGCCTTGCCGCGACCGCCACCGCCGATCACATCTACGTCCTCGACGAGGGGCGCATCGCCGAACACGGCACGCACGACCAGCTCATGACCGCCGGAGGCGTCTACCACGGCATGTTCCAAGCGCAGGCCGCCCAGTACGGAATCGTCCTCCCCGCGACAGACGGACTCCCTACGCCGCGGCGAGGAGACACCTCTGAGCGCGAGAGAACCCTGTGAGCGCCGCTCGAAGAACCCCCGCCGAACACCGCCCCGGGCGGCTCTCCGGCGCCGAGCCCCCCGTCCTCCCCTGTCGCTACCGAGGTGATGACATGCCGCCCAGCCGCTCCCTCATCCGCAGCACCGTCGAGGCGTATCTCCCACGCCACCCGGACGAGCGTTCCGGCCCAGACGCTCTCCTGACGACTCTCGACCACCCTGCCGACCCCACCAGTCGCACTGCTCTCCCCGGCCACGTGACCTGTGGCGCCGTCCTCATCGACGACATCGGCCGGGTGCTGCACATTCATCACCGTGCCAGCGGGAAGGTCCTGGTCCCTGGCGGCCACACGGGGCCCGGCGACGAGACCCTCGCCGCGGCCGCCCTGCGCGAACTGCACGAAGAGGCCGGCATCCCGCCGCACGCCGTGTCCGCCTGGCCCGGGTACGACGGTCTGCCCTTGGACATCGACGTGCAC
Source organism: Streptomyces sp. NPDC101393 (assembly GCF_044767385.1). Classification (NCBI taxonomy): domain Bacteria; kingdom Bacillati; phylum Actinomycetota; class Actinomycetes; order Kitasatosporales; family Streptomycetaceae; genus Streptomyces; species Streptomyces sp. NPDC101393. The sequence continues at coordinate 51,284 of NZ_JBIWNU010000011.1, forward strand.
GACATCGACACCGGTCCCGCGAAGGACGAGCCGGCCCATCACCACTACGACCTGCGCTTCCCCTTCCGGCTCGTCGAGCGGGAGGCGGCCATCTCCCTCCAGGCCGAGGAGGTCTCCGGGTGGGAATGGCGCCCACTGGACCGCGTCACCTCGCCGACGCTGCGCGAAAAGCTGCTCAAGCTCAACTCACCCGCCCCGTGGACGGACCGGTGAACGCCTCGGCACTGATCCACAACGACGCCGGACAGTACCTCCTTCACCTGCGTGATGACGTTCCCGGCATCTGGGAACCAGGAGCCTGGTCGCTCCTGGGCGGCGGCCGCGAAGCGCAGGACCGGTCGCTGGAGGAAACCGTCCGCCGGGAGCTGCGGGAAGAGGCCGGCCTCGATCTGCCGGACCTGGAACCGTTCGCCGTCGAGGAAGCACACGGCGACGACGGCGCAACCCTCTCCATCGCCATCTTCGCGGGCCGCTGGAACGGCGACCCTGCCGACCTCGCGCTGGCCGAAGGCGTGATGCTGGCGTGGTTCGCCCCGGAAGTCCTCACCCGGCTCCGGATCAGCCCCACAACCGTCGACCTGGTGAAACGCCACGCTGCACGTGCAGGCCGGGCCGCCGGCCTGGCATCAGGCGGGACTGGGCTCCTGGGGGCGCCCCGCCCGCTGACCACGCAGCCGCCGACGCCGCGCGGGACCGTCCCGAACATCATCGGCGTCCACCTCTACCTGGAGGACGCCGACGGGCGAGTGCTGCTCGGGCTGCGCCACCCCAACTCGGCCTACGCCCCCTCCATGCACCATTTCCTGGCGGGCCACTGCGAGCGCGAAAGCGCCGTGGCCTGCGTCGTGCGGGAAGCGCACGAGGAAGCCGGGCTGGTGATCGACCCCGGAGACGTCGAACTCGCCCACGTCGTCCACCTCGTGGACGCCCCCGGCGATACCCCGCGGATGCAGGTGGTCTTCCGGGCCCGGTCCTGGTCCGGCACCCCGGAGGTCCGGGAGCCCGACAAGTGCGTCGGCTGGCGCTTCTGGAATCCCGAAGACCTCCCCGAACAGGTCGTCCCTTACACCCGAGTAGCCATCAACGGCATCCGCGCCGGGCGGCTCTATACCGAACTGGGGTGGACGTGAGCCTGCAACGACCGGGTGCCCCACAGCGTCAGTGCCGCACCTGCCGTTGCGGGGTCCGGAGGGCCATCCCGAGGTCAGCAGGTGCTCGGTGCGGTCCTTCCGGCGAAGCGGTCCTTGAGCCAGGGAAGGCCCTCCGCGCTGGTGGCCTCGGTCGCGACGATGTGGCCGGGGAGATGGTTGCCGGCGAACCTCACCGTCGCGCCGCGGCGGCACCAGTCGGCAGCCAGGTTCCTGCCGACCTGTTGGGGGACGACGTCGTCCAGGGCACTGTGGGAGAGCAGGACGGGCACCACGGGCTTGCGCTTGCCGAGCTGCTGTTCGGCCACGATCTTGTCCCACGGTGCACGCTGGAGGCGCTCGGTCAGCGGGCGCCCGTCCACGGTCAGGAAACGCGAGTTCAGGAAGGGGTACTTGGCGAGGGCCTGCGTCGTGCACAGGTTGTCCCGCAGGTCGTTCGTCACCCGCTTGCCGTGGGCGGTCAGGTACGGGTCGATGTCGATGCCGTACGAGGTGGCCAGGCCGGACAGGGCGTAGTTGAAGAACGCCCCGTAGGCGGAGCCGTCCATACTGCCGGCCACCTTGTTCATGTCCGCGGGCGGAGCGCCGACGACGGCGCCCTTGATCTTCAGTTCGGGTGCGTAGACGGGGGCCAGTTCGGCGGCGGACGCCGTCGCGCCGCCGCCCTGGGAGTAGCCATAGAGCGCGACCGGGCCGGCGTCCGGGAGATCGACGGTGTCCAGGCGCTGGGCCGCGCGAACGGAGTCCAGAACGGCGCGGCCCTGCGCCTCGCGGGCCATGTAGGTATGGACTCCGGGGGTGCCCAGCCCTTGATAGTCCGTCACCACTACGGCATATCCCTGATCCAGGAGCTTCTTGATGGGCAGCGCCTCGTACTCGGTGCCTTCGGCCAACTGCCGGGAGGGGGCGCACTTGTCCGCCAGCCCCTGGGTGCCGGGGGCGAAGGCGACGATCGGGCGTTGGCCGTACGGGGAAGTCCCGGGATTCAGCACGGTGCCGGTGACGGCGATGGCTTTCCCGGAGCGGTCGGTGGTGCGGTACATGATCCGGTGCACGCTCGCGTTGACCTTGAACGCCTTGAGCGGATCCAGGTGGAACACGCCCGGCTCCGAGCTGAGCACGTCGCCGTTCCCGGCGGACAGCGCCGCCGGCCCGTGCTGCGGGCGCAAGGGGGCGGAGGCTGCGGCGTCCCCCGACGACATGGTGAAGGTGAGTGCAACGGAGGCTGCGGCAGTGAACGCTGCCACAGCACGCCCGCCCAGGGCATAGCGACCAAGCACGAGGGCTCCTCGATCAGGGAATCAGGTAGATCTACTACGTATCGGCCAGTTGGAATCCGGAACACGCGGCGCAGCGAGTTGCGTCAGCGAGGCTCCGGCCACCGGGGAGGCACGGGCGCTCAGCGGTGCGGGTAGCCGACGTCTCCGGGGAAGCTCCGGGGCGCCGCGCTAGTTCGTGTGGTTGATGACGTTGCCGTTGGAGCAGTTGTTGGCGTGGTCACCCACCCAGTCGCCGAGAACGGGCACCACAGCGACTTCCTGAAGGCACACGGCGGCGGCCGTGAAGTTCCAGTTGTTGGCGGCGTCGATGCCGCCACTGAAGGAGGAGTCGTTGGCGGCGTGCGCCGGCGCGGCGAGACCCACACCGGCAAGGCCCAGCGCGGTGATAGCGATGATCTTCTTCATGTCCGTTGCAACGAGGGCAACGGGCCCAGGACACGACCCGATGATGTGCGGCTTCGCCACTCAGCCGCCACTGCTCACCTCCGCTCCCGCACCGGTGCACTTCAAGGGTTCGCGAACAGATACTTCACCGTTGCTCGCGCCCTCCTACCCGAAGTGGGCGGTGTGGCGGTCCAAGTGAGCGGCCGCCAGTTCCGCGAGGGCTGGTCCGCTGGCCTCGTACGCCAGCGGGGCGAGGTCCGGTGGCGGGACGTACCCCTCCGGCATGGCCGCGTACGCGCGGTCCATCACGTCCCTGTAGGCATCAGTCAGCATCTGGGGCCAGGCCCCGGTCAGGGGTGGACGCATCCGGGTTTCGGCCGCGAGTGCCGCATGGTGCGCTGCGGCCTCGGCAACCGCCTCTTCGGGGGCGAGGTCCGCGATCAGCGGCCGGCATGGGGCGAACGCCGCGAGCGGCCCGGGCAACGCGGCGGCGGTGCCGACGGGGGCAAGGAGGGCGTGGGTCAGGGCGGCGGCGATGAGAGGGGAGGTGTGGAGGCCGTCGCGGTGCGTGCCCGAAGCCACCCACAGGCCCTCTTTGGGGGTGGGGCCGATGACGGGGTGCCCGTCGAGGGCGATGGGCCGGTTGCCGTGGTGCGTGTGCACGACTGCGGCTGTGGCCAGGTGGTGGTCGAGCTGGCCGAGGGCGGCATCGAGGAGGGAGCGCAGGGCTCCGGCCGTGGAATGGGGTGTGGGGACCAGGCAGGGTTGGGCGCTGGCGCCGACGTAGCGGGACCCGTCTGCCTGCGGGACGGTGTGCAGGCCGCAGGCGTAGGCGCGGTTGGGAGTGCGGATCACGGCGGGAAGCGGCTGCTGCCCAGTGACGGTGAGGGCGGTGCCTGCCGCGGCAAGGACCGGTACGACGGGCAGATGGGGGTCCAAGGCTTCGAGAATCTGGGTGGTCCAGGCCCCGGCCGCCACCACCACGCGCGGGGCACGGAAGACGCCGGCGGGAGTGTCGAGGAAGTAGCCGCCGGCGGGTGGGGCGGTGAGGGTGCCGGCTGGTGTACGGATCACGTTCGGCAGGGTTTCCAGGGCGGCGTCCAGGGTCGCCAGCCAGGCCCGGGCGTCGAGAAAGCCTTCCTCGGGCAGGTACCAGGCGCGCAGGGCGCGGTCGTTGTCCAGCGGGTAGTAACCGGGAACGTCCGCGGGATCGGTTTCCTGGCATCCCAGCCCGTACGCGACCGCGGCCTGGGCGATGGCGGTGTGAGAAGCGTCGTCCAGACGCGAGGAAACCGCGTTCAAGATGACGAACGTCCCCGTGCCGTACCCGTCCACCGGCGGGGCACCAGCGCCCGCGCGGGCGCGTACCCGCTCCCGCCAGGCCGGCCACCGCGCGGCTGCCGTGACCGCGAGTTCGGTACGCAGCCGCCCGTGCCGAGTCCGCGCGGCCTGCGCGGTGACCTCGCCCAGAGCGCCGAGCATCGCGCCGGCCGCATACGACGCCGCCGTACCGCCGGTGTCGCCGGCCAGCACCACCCGCAGGGTGGGCTCCGCCGAAGCCAACGCGAAAGCGATCGAACGGCCCACCGCCCCGGCACCGATCAGCAGCACGTCCACACCTTGCACCGCCACGACCACTCCCCCTGCTCAACGGGCCCCGGTCCTCCGGCGATCGCACTTCCCACCTGGCTGCCCCCCACCATCCAGCCACTCCCCCACGGCTACGATCAAGGCCACTCCCGGCCGGCTCCGGGGAGACCCCAAAGCCCGTTCTCCGTCCCGTTCTCGTCCTCGTACCAGAGGTCTTGGGTCACCGCTTCTCGTCGGTGCTGATCGGAGCCGACCGGATCGTGCTCGGGATCGTGGCCGACGACGCAGGCACCTTCCTGCCCTGACGGCGGGAAGTAGGCGTAGTTCCAGCGGGCCTCCCACGGCTCCGCCCCGTTCTCCTCCGCGAGCAGCCGGACCACCCCGGTCTCGGTGTTGCGGGCGATCGCGAGGTACGGGAACCTCGGGTCCTGGTCGACGCTGCCGATCCGGAACGTGACCGCGTAGATACATGATTGAGCGCCGACTGCGCACTCTCCCGGGCGGGGGCCTCGGTGTGTGCTGCCGAGTCAGGTGGTGGGGGTGGGGCCGGGGGGCAATTGGACGGTCATGAGGAGGTGGCAGGTCTCGGTGCCGGTGCCGCGGTAGGTGTGGGGGGCGTCGCCGTCGAAGGTGGCGGTCTGCCCGGCCTCCACCGCGTATTCGGTGCCGGCGACGATCAGGATCATCTGCCCCGAGGTGACGGAGAGGGTCTCGACGACGCCCGCTTGGTGGGGGTGGCTGGGGTATTCGTCGCCCGGTTCCAGTCGCCAGCGCCAGACCTCGGTGGGTGCCGGGCCGGTGGTCGTCAGCATCAGCCGGGCCTCACTGCCGTGCTGTCCGTGCCACAGCGGTGTGACGGCGTCGGTGGACACGACGCGCACGCGCTTCTCGGGCCGCGCTTCCGTCAGCGCGGAGACCGAGACGCCGAGAGTGTCGGCCAGCCGGATCAGCGTGGCGAAGTTCGGGTTTCCCGTGGCCCTCTCCAGCGCGACCAGGGCGCCCTTGCTGACGCCCGCGCGCCGTCCGAGCTCGTCCAGGGACAGGCCGGTGCGGGTACGGGCCGCCCTGACGTTGTGCGCGAGCGTCCGCAGTGCTGCCTCGGTCTCAGCCATACGTCAACCCATCCTGTGGAGCGGGTCCCTTACCGGACCTCGCCAGATCGTCTAAGGGAGCGCCGGTCGTTACGTTGTACGGTTTGGTCGTTCCATTGCAATCCTAAGGGGTGTACGTACCGTGATCGCCTTGCTGCTGGCCCTGGGCAGCTCCCTCGCCTACGGGTGCGCCGACTTTCTCGGCGGCCTCGGTGCCCGCAAGGCCCATGTCCTGCGCACCGTGATGATCGCCGCCCCTGCCTCCCTGATGGTCGAGCTGCTGCTGTGGCCGTTCCTCGGTGCCTCCTTCAGCACCCAGACCCTCCTGTGGGGCGCTGCCTCCGGCGTGGCGTCGGCCCTCGCGTTCGCCCTGCTCTACAAGACCCTGGCCATCGGCCCGATGAACGCGCTCTCCCCGGTGACCGCACTGGTCTCCGCCATGCTGCCGGTCGGCGTGGGCTTGATGCAGGGCGAGCGCCTGGGCGTGACGGGACTGGTGGGCCTGCCGCTCGCGCTGGTGTCGGTCGTTCTGATCAGCGCAGGCCACGGCGCTGGAGCGGCCGGCCCGTCGCGGACCGCGCTGCTGCTGGCCTTCGGCGCCGGCGCGGCCATCGCTCTCCAGCTGATCTTCCTGGACCAGGCGCCGTCCGACAGTGGTGTCGGCCCGCTGATCGTCGGCCGGACGGTCTCCTCGGCCGCCACTCTGGCCGCGGCCGGACTCATGTATCGCCATCTGGGATCCGAGAAGCCGGCGTACGCGATGTCGGCCGGCGCCGGCGTGCTGGACTCGGTGGCCAACCTGCTGTTCCTGCTCGCCGTCCGCAGCGGTGACCTCGCCATCGTCGCCGTGATCACCGCTCTCTACCCGGCGGGGACGGTCCTGCTCGCCCGCAAGGTGCTCGCCGAACGCATCCACCGAAGTCAGCTCATCGGCCTCGGCGCCGCCGCTGTCGCGGTCAGCCTTCTCGCCCTGACCTGAAGGACCTCAGCGAAGTCGGCGCGCGCGCAGCACCACGTCGTCGGTATGGTGCGCGCCGGCGCCGCCGTCGGGTGCCACGCGAGGCCGCTGCTCGTCCACCTCCACCTCCCAGTCGTCGTTGAGGAGAGCGGTGACCATCGAGGGCCAGACGTAGTCGGCCGGGTCGAATCCGCTGTCGTGCGCGTGCTCGGTATCCATTCCCGCGTGATGTACGAGCAGCAGTACGCCGCCAGGCGCGACCGCGGAGAGGAGCGCTTGCTCGGCTGCGGCGTCGGGGGTGCGCAGCAGGGCTGGGTACTGGGCGGAGACCAGGTCGAAGGAGGCCGGCGGGAGGGCCGCCTCCGTCAGTGCGGCGTGTACCCAGCGAACGGTCAGGCCGGCGTCCCGCGCGTGCCCCGCCGCCCGCTCCAGTGCCACGCCCGAGACCTCGAGCGCGGTCACGTCCCAGCCCCCGCGTGCGAGCCAGACGGCGTCCGCGCCCTCGCCACAGCCGACGTCGAGCACCCGCCCGGGTGTCAGCCCGGCGACCTCGGCCACGAGCGCACCGTTGGGGCTGCCGCTCCACAGCTGTTGTCGGTCGGCGTATCGGTTGTCCCACTCCGCCCTCACCGCGGGGTCCCCGACGTATCCGTCGGCGGGTGAGGGGGTGTCGGCTGCGGGCGATCCTGCTGCGATGTGTTCGGCCATGGCCCCAAGGTCGCCCATCGTGTCCCCGTCACGCCATTCCTGTTGCCGGTCCGGCAAACGGCGTTCAAGGGGCGGGGCCAGCCAGGCGTGGGCGCACCGGACGCCACCGAGGCGGGACCGGCCGCGGCCGCTCAACCTGGGCAGTCGATCTTCGATGGCACGGACCGGCGTCTTCCGGCCGGGTGCGGGTGCCATCGACGCGGCTCGCGCACGTTCGCTACCGCCCCGCCTCGGGGCCGGCCCCTTTCCGGCCGAGTCCGCGCCGCGACAGTGCGTCAGGATCAGTCCCCGACAGCGGCGCCCAACTCCCTTCGCCCAGTGTGCGGGCGTACGGAACCGCTGGAGGGCGCAGACGTAGGGAACGCCAGTGACTTTCCGGGGCACCTACTCCGGGGGCATGGACCGGATCGCGGAGATGTCGAACTGCAGCCGGACCTTCTCGCTCACCATGGCGCCGCCCGCCTCCAGCCGCTGGTTGTAGACCAGGCCCCAGTCGGTGCGGTCGATGGTGGTGGTCGCGTCGAAGCCGGCTCGCTCGTAGCCGAAGGGGTCCACGACCGAGCCGAGGTAGTCGAGTTGCAGCTCGACCGGCCGGGTGATGTCCCGAATGGTCAGATCCCCTGTCATGCGGAAGGTCTCTGCGCCCTCGTGGACCGTGGAGGTACTACGGAACACCATCTCCGGGTAGCGGCGTGCGTCGAAGAAGTCGGTGCCTATGAGGTGTGCGTCCCTCTGTTCCACGCCCGAGTCGACGCTGGCGACCCGAATGACGATTTCAGCCCGGGACCGGGAGGGCCGGGCTCCGTCGAAGTAAAGGGCGCTGTCGTATTCGGCGAACGCACCCCGCACCGTCGTCACCATCGCGTGCCGCACGGAGAATCCGATGCGACTGTGCGGGCGGTCGATGGTCCACTGCCCGGTCAGCGCACGAAGCGCCGGGTCGAGGGCAACCCCGGCGGCCTCGCCCGCCGGGAAAGGCGTACGGAGGTCGGCATCCGGCGTCGGCTCGATGGTCGCGCTCTGGCGACGGCTGAAGATACCCATGCGTGCGTAGCCTCCCTGGAATCTGATCACTCCGTGCTATCACGGCACGGGCAGGCGCTCCACGACGAGATGGGCGACCTCGTCCGGATTGCAGGCCCCCGACTGCAAAGATGCACAGGATCGACACGAATATGGATGCACCGTCGGGCAGCCCGACCTCACCTACCGTCACCTCCCCCGCCGACGGAAAGTCGATGACGCTGAGCGCGCCCCTCCGGCATCGCTTCGCCGTGGCGCAGCCGACCCCAGGCCAACCCGGCGTCCGGAGAGGCTGCGGCACAGCGGCACCTCAGGGCCGGTGTGGGACCCGGCCCCTGAGGTGTGAGTGCTCGCTGCCCGGATGGTGTCAGTGGTGGAAGTCCGTGGAGCGGGTGACCTTCTCCCAGGACTGGAGCTCGGCGCGGGCGCGGTCGAGGTGGTCGACGATCGCGTCGGCGGCGTCATTGCCGAGCGGAAGGCGCAACGGGGGCTCGTCCGCGTCCAGAGCGGTGAGGATGGCGGCTGCGGCCTTGGCCGGGTCGCCGGCTTCCTGTCCGCTGCCCTCAGGCAGCCCGGAGCGGACCGCGCTCACGGTGTCCCGGTAGGCATCCAGGGCCGCGGACTGCTGCAGAGTTCCGGCGTCGGCGAATCCGGTACGGAACGCGCCGGGCTCGACGATCAGCACCCGGATGCCATGCGGGGCGACCTCGGCGGCGAGGGCCTCGGAGAGCCCTTCCAGGGCGAATTTGGTGGCGCAGTAGGCGCCCACTCCGGCAAAGGCGAACCGGCCGCCCATGCTGGTCAGTTGCACGATGGCGCCCGAGCCGCGGCGGCGCATGTGCGGCAGTGCAGCCCGGATGAGTGCGGTCGGGCCGAAGAAGTGCAGGTCCATCAGGTCCCGCAGTTCCGCATCGGTGGTTTCCTCGACGGCACCGGCCATGCCCCGTCCGGCGTTGTTGACCAGGACGTCGATCCGGCCGTGCCGGGCCACCGCGCCGTCGACGGCGGCTTCGATGCCCGCGATGTCGGTGACGTCCAGCGGTAGCGCCTCGACCTGGTCCGGGTGCGCGGTGACCAGGTCGTCGAGCGGCGCGGTGCGGCGCGCGGCGGCGACCACGACATCGCCCGCAGCACCGCAGCCTCGGTGATCGCCCGGCCGAACCCACTGCTCGCCCCGGTGACCAGCCACACCTTGTTCATGCTCTTCTCCCTCGTCCATTGACCGGCCCGCCGGCCTCGGCGTCCGCGTGCGAACTACCCTGCAGAGAATGTCAGTTGGCGGTCGCTGAGCTGTTGGGATTGCTGAAGGTGGGTGGGTGCCGCGCTGTTCGAGCGCGACCGCCGCGAGGTACGCCTGAGCTACGTCGGTGCGGTCCCGCGGTCCGCTCCCGGGGGCTTCGGGTGCGCGCCCTTCGACAGGGCTACTTCAGGTCGGCGAGGAGGCCGTCGAGGGCCTTGTGGAGGGCTTCGGCGTTGGCCGGGTCGAACCAGGTGGTGCGGATACGTTCGTTGTTTCCGTTCGGGGTCTCGTGGTCGGCGGCGAGTTGGTGCAGGGAGCGGGTCTCGTCGCTCAGGGCGCGGCCGACGCCCCGGAAGAGCCCGCGGATGTAGCGGTCGGCGTCGCCGGAGGCGATGCCCTGGTCGGCGGCCCATGACGTGAGCGTGGCGAGGTACCAGTAATGGGTGGTGAGCGTTCCCGTCAGCGCGGAGAAGACGTCGAAGGCCGCCTCGTCCGGGACCGGGAGTGCCCCGCCGAGGTGTTCGAAGAGGGAGTTCACCGTCGGGTGCGAGGGGTACGTCACCGTGACGGAGCGGCGTTCGCGTAGGGACGGCAACGGGATGGCCCGTACCAGCGGCGCTTCGGTGGCCAGTGTCCGGCGCAGGTCGTCGTTGGCGACGCCCGCCATCACGTTGACCACCAGCTTGTCGCCGTCCACCCGCAATCCGGCGAGTGCTTCGTGCCGGTCCTGGCGGCGTACAGCGATGATCACTATCTCCGAACGGTCCACCACCTCCTGGTTGTCGGCACAGACCTGTACGCCCTCGTAGCGCGCGGACAGCTCCGAGGCCGTGCGGGCTCCCCGGGGGGAGAGGAACACCTCTGGCGACTTGCCGCCCCCGTCACACAGGCCCGTCACGATGGCCCGACCGATCTCGCCCACTCCGATGATGCCGATGCGCTTCACTGTTCTTCCTCCATCGTGTGTGGCGGTCGCGAACCATGTTGGTTCGGATCCGGTCCGGGTTCGGGTCGGACCGCCCGGAGCGCTGCCGGGCAGGGAACCATCCCGGCCCCCACCCAGCGCCTGCGGCAGTCCGGTCTCCCCCGAGGTGTCCGTGGTGAGCAGCCCGGTCAGTCCGGTCAGCCCGACGCTTACGCCGAGTACGAACCTCACGGTCGCGGCAGCACGGTCGATGTGCGGGAGGACCGTCGCGGTGACCGTGCGCCCCAGACCCGTATACATCGCACCGATTCCCCCCGCTCATGGCATGGCTTCGTCGTCCGAGTGAGTGCCCCCTCCTCCCCGGTCATGGGGTGAGGGAGGCTCGGAGGAACCCGAGGATCTCCGCCCGCGCGGCTTCGGCCTGCGGCTCCACGCCCGGCGTGGCGAGGAACGCGTGCCGCGCTCCGGGATATTCGGAAAGCTGCACGGATGTCCCTGCGGCGCGCAGCCGTTCGGCGTAGCTACGGCCGTGATCGGCGACCGCGTCCTGGGTCGGCACCATCACGAGCGCCGGGGCCAGTCCGCTCAGGTTGTCGGCGTACAGCGGCGAGAGCGCACGAGCGTCGGTTCCTGATGGAACGGAGAGCCGCTGGAACAGGCCCAGTTGAGGCGCGGCGCGAGTGGGGCTGTACCCGTACTCGGCGATCGAGGGGTAGTCGAACATCGCCTCCGTCACGTCGACTGCAGGGTTGACCAACACCTGAGCTCTGAGCCGCAGGCCGGCTTCTCTGGCCCGGATCGCCGAAAGGGCACTGATCAACGCGCCACAGCTCTCGCCGAAGACGGCCGTACGCGCCGGGTCGATGCCCCACTGTGCGGCGTGCTGCACCACATGCTGGAGCACGTCCCAGCCGTCGTCGGCGGCTGCCGACAGCGGGGTTTCCTGGTCGAGGAGACGGTGCTCGACGGAGACGACGAGTGCGGGCAGGTGGGCGGCGAGATGGCTGTTGGCCCAGTCGCACTGCACCGCCGTGCCCACGAAGCTGCCTCCGTGCACATGGAATACGAGTGGCAGCTCGGCCCGATCATCGCCCTCGCCGTCGCGCGCGGGGGCCGGCCGGTACACCCGGACCGGAAGATCGCGGCCGGGCAGCGCCACCTCCTGCCACTCAATCGCGACGCCGGGATCCGGATCCCCGAGCATGGCCCGCGCCGCGCTAGAGGCCCGGAAGCGGTTCTCCGCGTCGCGGTAGGCGAGCAGTTCCTCGGTCGTTATCACCGAGAAGTCCGGCTCCAACGGTCGTGCCGCGGTAGTGATCTCGCGCATGTCCCCCACTCCCCTCCCGGCCGGATGCCGGGTGTCATTCCGATCGGTCATCGCCTTGCCCTCATTATGCACGCGGTGCGTGCATCAGCAAGTGCATAGGTTAAGCTGAGCCTGGACGAGAGGGGCGAGATGACTGGCCGAAGGCGATGGTCGACCGAGGAGATCCTGGACACCGCGGCAGAACTGCTGCGCACGAGCGACGCCGAGTCATTCAGTGTGCGCAAACTGGCCGCAGCGCTCGGGACCGACTCCTCCAGCCTCTACCGGCACTTCCGCAATAAGACCGAACTGCTGCGCGCGGTTGCCGACCGGATCCTGCTGGCCGCCATGGACGGCTACCGCCCCGAGGGCGACTGGAAGCAGCGGGTCACCGCCCTGGCCCTGCGCCTGCGCGAGGCCTTCGGCGAGCAACCCCAACTCGCCGCGGTGTGGGGACGCTATGCGTCCGGCGGCACCGGATCCCGTTTGGTCATGGAGGAACTGCTGCAGGCCTTGCGCGCGTCCGGCCTGCCCGACAAGGAGGTCCCGGCGCGATACCACCGCATCGTGATTCTCCTCGCCGCGCTGATCGCCTCCGATGCCGGAATCAGCGCCGTCACCCCGAAGGAATACGAACAGGGCATGGAGCTGTTCCGCGTCGCGGTGCTCGGCGCCGACCCCGAGCACTTCCCCGCCCTGGCCCACTTCGCCCGCGACGTCCGCCCCCTCGGAGCGGACCGCCGCGCCGCGTTCGAGGAGATCCTCGCCGCCCAACTCGCCCACATCGAGGCCCAGATCCCCTGACGCGCCGGATTGCAGTGCGAAGCGGCCCGTTGTCGACGGGGCGGGCTCCGGTCGGGACACGGGGCGCCTGAAGCTGCGGTCCGCTGCGACCCGTCCTCGCCGATATCCGTCCCATCTCCGCTGTGCGGGTCGCACAGCTGCCGCAGGGCCGGCATCGGAGGCCGGGCCCAGGAGTAGCGGCCAAGGAAGTTGACGGTCCCGACTGAAGCCGCATCTGCCGAAGTCCGCTCAGGGCAGCGGCTGTTGGAATAGCCACCAATGCCGTCAGAAAGCTCGGCAGGCGAGGTCAGGCGGAGAAGCCGACTGAACGGGAGCGACGCGAGCCACCAAGAACCAACCCTGCGAGAAGGGATGCAGCGATGACCTTGCACACCGATGTGGCCGAGCTGCTCGCGGGGGCCGGCATCCTGGACGTGAATGTCGACGATGCCGTCGCGGACGAGCACGTCCGATCGTCCGCGTACCGACGCGTCATCTCGGTGACCGCTTCTTCGCGGAGTCGCGATCGAGACCGTGCGATCGTGGCCACGATCCTGCGCGACCCCCACGAGATCTCGTCCAAGACGGCGGTGGTCGCGCTCGTGGACAGCATCGCGATGAAGGTGACCGGTCCTGCCGAGTTCCGGCAGTGGTCCGCCGAACTACTGCCAGAGACCGACCAGTTCAAGACGGAGCAGTTCCGCCAGTTCATCCGCCGCCGCATCCACGACTGGCTGTTCTACCTGTCCGTCACGGACGGTCACGTGCCGACACCGGCCGAGTTGGCGAAGGTCACGGACTGGATGCAGCGCCTCCTCGCCGAGGAGTCGACGTCGCCGGCGGTACTCGCCCTGCTCGCCGAGTCAGCCGGCAGGAAGAAGACACGAAACATCGCGAAGAACCGAGCCGGAAGCAGCAAGCTGAGAACGACATGAGTCGGTAGTGGCAAGGGCAGACGCGCCGACTGAATGAGTGGGATCCGATCGGCGTCGCCGAGGACGTGCGGGACCAGTACGACTGCATGCTCGCCCCTTTGCTTCAGCGACTCCGTAGCGGTGCCAACCAGACGGAGATCGGTGAGTTTCTGCGAGACGAGCTGCAGGATCATTTCGGACTCGATCCACTCGGCCTGCGACCCGAAGCGATGGCCACCCGAGTGATCATCTGGTGGTCCGCTGCCGGCAGGCCCGATGGCGATGGCACCGGCAGCGCGTAGCCGCTCCTCCAGATCGCCTGATGGCTGGTCAAGGTGCGCCGTTGACTGACGGTCATGGACCGTCTTCCACGGGCCGAACCGTTCGGGCAGGTCACGCCACCGCACGCCGGTTCGCACGGTGGAGAATCCCGTCGATCACCTGCCGGTGGTCCCGCACCGTCCACAACGCCGGTTGCTGACCGGCGGGAACGGCCGCAGCCGTTCCCACTCGGCATCTGTCAGATCACCCCGCCCCGTGTCGGCAGCAACGAGCCCACCGGCCGACAGGCGGTGAGCTGCCGGACAGGCCCCAGCGTGCGGGCCTACTTCGCCGGGTTCGTCAGCTCCGTGCCGAAGCGGCCCTTCGTCGCCGGGGAACCGAGGTCACTCGGGTTGATGAGTGACGAGTCCTTGGCGCTCAGCCCGTCGGTGCCCGCGTACAGCAGGGCCGCCGCGCCGACGCCCTCGGTGCGGTTCGGGATGCCCACGGCCAGGTCCGCCTTGCCGTCACCGTTGTAGTCGGCCGGCGAGACGGACGTACCGAACTTGTCGTTGCCTTCCATGGAGCCAGGGACACCCTCGGTGTCGAGTGAGAAGGTCTGCGCCCCCTCGTCGGTCAGCCAGTTCTCGGTGCCCTTGAGCACGTTGATGGCACCGGCGTCGTTATAGCCCCCGGGCGCCTCTGCGCCGGTGTTGCTGACCACCAGGTCGTCGTGGCCGTCGCCGTCGAAGTCGGCGAGCCGGATGGCCTCGCCCTCCTGCGCCTTGCCCTTCCAGTCCACCGGCTTGTCGGAGTCGAGCCCGTCGGCGGTGCCGGGGTAAGTGCGCAGCTTCTGCTCCTGCGGACCGTCCGAGAAGCCCGTGTCCGTGACGACGTCATCCTTCCCGTCGCCGTTGATGTCGCCGACCACGGGGCGGTACTGCGCGAACGGCAGCGGGATGTCCTTGCCCAGCGGCGTGCTCTTCAGGCCCTCGGCTGATCCGGGCAGTACGCCGAGCGTGCCCTCGTCGGAAGGCGAGTCCTCGGAGGCGACGGTGACGAGGTCGGTGTAGCCGTCCCCGTTGATGTCGCCGGAGGCCAGGTGCTCGACGCTGACGCCGCCGCCGGGCGGGGTGACGCTGGTCATCTTCGGGGTCGCGGTCTCCCGCAGGTTCTTCGCGCCCTTGACGAGCTGTACCGTCACGCCGTCGGAGATGGCGAGGTCGCTGAGGCCGTCCTTGTTGTGGTCGCCCACGGCTATCTGGTCGCCGAAGTGCGCGTTGGCGACGACCTTCGGCGCGTGGAAGGCGATGGCGTCGCCGGACAGACCGCTCGCGGAGCCGAAGACGATCGTGACGGAACCGGCCTGCGTGGTGCTGCCGATGGCCTCGTTGTTCGCGGCGACGACCAGGTCGGCGTAACCGTCCCCGTCCACGTCGCCACGCACCACGGCCGAGCCGAAGCCGTCCTTGGCCTCCGGGGTGCCGGGCACGCCCGCGCTGCCCTGCGTCAGCGTGCTGTGCCGCTTGGTGTCGACGCCGCCCTTGGCGCCGTAAGTCACGCCCACATAGCCCGCCTTGGACTTCCCGGAGACGGTGCCCTCGGGCGCTCCCACGCCGAGGTCGGCGTGGCCGTCGCCGTCGAGGTCGCCCTCGGTGGCCTTGCCCCGCTCGGCGGCATTCGCGGAGGGCTGGTCCTGGCCCCGCCCGTTGCCGTCCGTCGCTGCTGCCATGGCCCCACCGGCCACGGCCGCGACCACGGCGGCGCCCACAGCGCCGGCCACCATGCTTCTGGTTCGGTTGCGCACAAATCCTCCAACGGGTAACGCATCGGTCGCCCCTCGGATCCGCCCCCTGAGTTGTGGGCCCGGTGGGACGGAAGGGGTTGCAGATATAGACAGAAACGAAAGCGGGATGGTTGCAGAATAAACAGAAAAAAACTCGGTCCACCACATGCGCGCAGCGCACGGCAACCCCGTTCCGGGGCACCGCACTTGGCGCCCTGCCATCCGCCCCTCGGTTCCCTCCGCCATGCGGCCCGGCGAAGGGTCGACCAACGAGTGGTCGACCAGCGTTCCGGTGACGCTCAACCGCCTGCCCCGGCGACCGGTCTTCGGCTGATGCGGTACGAGTCGTGCCCACTCATCGTTCATCAGACCGCCCCGGCCAGACCCCGGGCCCCGCCTCACGAACAGGACGGGGCCCGGGGACCGGGGCGAGACGGTCACATGACCCGCCGGACAGAACTAGTCGCCGGTCGTGCCGTCGAGCATCTCGCGCAGGATGTCCAGGTGGCCGTTGTGGCGGGCCGTCTCCTCGGTGAGGTGAAGAAGGATCCAGCGCAGGTCGACATGGAGACCGTCGCGGACGGCTCGCTGGGCCTGCTTGTCCAGGCCGTTTCCGGCGACCAGTTCACGGTAGTGCGCGCTCTGTTCGGCGTATTCGTCGAGCAACTGCCTGAGCGGGAAGTCGGCGGCGATACGCATCTCGCGGTCAGGGTCCTCGTCGGTCCAGGGGCCCCGGTCCTCCTCGCCGAGGAAGACCACTTGGAACCAGTAGTACTCGACCCAGCGGAGGTGGTTGATTACTCCGCTCATGGTCATCAGCGGTGAGCCCGGCAGGAGCGCCTTGTGGGCGTTCTCCGCTGAGACGCCCTCGCACTTGGCGCGGGCGGTGTCACGTGTGTAGTCGAGAAACGTGGTGAGCTGCGTGCGCTCGTCCCACGCGGGCGGCGTGTCGTCGATTCTGGTCATCGCGCGAAGCGTCCCCGATCACCACGACCGAAGTCGAGGCATTTAACGACGGGCCCACCCCGCCCTACCCAGCTCCTTGTCCGGCGGGCCGCTACAGCGTTCGGCGCCGGTGGCCACCCTGCATGATCCGCCGGACAGGCCCTGGTTCAGAGGAGCCTGCATTCAATGCCCGATCCCCGGTGCCCGGTGCCCAGTGCCCCGAGTCGATGGCCGGGGACGCCTGCCGCGATGGACAAACCGTCGGCCGCCAAAGGGAGAGCCAATCCTTGAACTGCAAGGCGTTGGCACGACTGGCGGTTCGCGTGACGGAAGCTAACCGATGTCGGGCTCGGACCGTACCTCGATCGGGCCCCCTGTCCGCTCCATTTCCAGGACGACGAGCTCGTTCTGCCCCCGCCGCCACAGGTGGCTCGGCGCGTACAGAGTGACCTGCGGCCCGAGGGACCAGTACCGGCCGAGCGCGAACCCGTTGAGCCACACCATGCCCTTGTCCCAGCCGGGGAAGGCGAGGAAGCCATCAGCGGGGGTGTCGACATGGACCTGCGTCCGGTGGAACGCGGGACCGGTCGGCGTGTCTCCGCTGCCGAACTTCAGGGCCGAGAGGTTGTCGAGAGGCAGCCGGCGGATCTCCCAGTCGCTCAGTTCCTGGTCGTCGAGGAGAACCTTGCCGCTGATTCCCTTGGGGTCATTGAGTCCCTGGCCGAAGTTGATCCGGCCGGTGGGATCGACAAGGAGGTCGAGGGTGCCGGCCGCGCCGGCCACGGTGAAGTCGACGGTGTGCTCCGGCTGGTTGCGGTCGAAGGTGCCGACGCGCTCACCGTCGCCGAACACCAGCGCACGGTCGCCCAGGCCCGTGACCTTCAGCTGCTTGGTCCCCTGCGGCCCACTCACCCGGGTGCGGTAATGGATCAGCCCGTGCGGCTGCCCGAGGGCCTCCATGTGGACGGGAGCGGTACGCCGCACCGGAGTGCTCAGCACATCGAGCGCCTCCATCAAGGGCACCGACTCACGGACAGCGACGCTCTGCGCCGGCATACGGCGCGGCGTGGCCGGCAGGGGTGTGCTCGGCACGGTGGTGTACTTGGCCAGCACCTCACGCACCTTGTGGAATTTCTCGGTGAGTTCTCCGGATTCGCTGATCGGAGAGTCGTAGTCGTAGCTGGTGACGGTGGGCTGGTAGTGGCTGCCGCTCAGGTTGGCACCCGCGGACCAACCGAAGTTCGATCCGCCCACCGCCATATAGAAGTTGATGGAGCCGCCCGCTTCGAGGAGCTTCTCGACATCGGCGGCGGTCTGTGCCGGGTCGGTGGTGTGGTGGGCCTCTCCCCAGTGGTCGAACCAGCCGTCCCAGAACTCCGTGCAGAACAGGGGCTTGCCCGGCTGGAATTTGCGCAGCTCCGCGAAGGGCCCGGTGGGGTCCCCGGCGAAGTTGACGGTGGACAGCAGGTCGGGAAGGCTGCCGGCCTCCAACATTTCCTGAGTGGCCCCGTTGGAGCAGAACAGCAGGCTGTCCACGCCCTGCGCCCTCATGGTGTCCCGCAGATGCTCCAGGTGCGCATGGTCGTCGTCGTAGCTGCCGTACTCGTTCTCGACCTGCATGGCGATGATGGGGCCGCCGCGTGTGGCCTGCAGATCGACGAACCGGGGCAGCAGTTCGGCGAACCAGGTGTCAACCGCCCGCTCGTAGGCGGGGTCGGAGCGGCGCAGTGGCGCGTCCTTGTCCTTGAGGAGCCAGGCCGGCAGGCCGCCGAAGTCCCATTCCGCGCAGATGTACGGCCCCGGCCGCACGATCACCTTGAGCCCGACCTCGTCCGCGGTGCGTACGAAGGCGGTGACATCGCGCCATCCGGTGAAGTCGGCTTCCCCCTCGTACGGTTGGTGGAAGTTCCATGCGACGTAGGTTTCCACCGTGTTCAGGCCCATGGCCCGCATCCGGAGCAAGCGGTCGCGCCAGTCCTTGGGATGCGTCCGGAAGTAGTGGAAGGCACCCGCGAGGATCCGGAACGGCTTGCCGTCCAGCAGGAATTCGTCCCCGCTGATGGTCAGCCCCCGTGGGCTCTCGGCCTGGGCGAGGGTCATCCGGCCACTCCCCAGGGCGACACCCGCGGTCGCGGCTCCCACCACGGCCGCGCTCAGAAATCTACGCCGGTTGAAATGCGTCATGTCTGCTCTCCTCGACTCGACCGACCGTCATTCAAGGTTCGAAGATGTTCAGTGGTGCGCGTTTCTGTGCATAGCGGAGTGTTGTATAGAACAGAATCGAGCACAAGGGGCCGTGAGCGAGGGCAACGAACCAGGCGGCGGGGACGGGGACATACGGGACGCCGGGCACGCTGGGGCAGTAGTAGCGCGCGCAGATGCGGCAGCCCAGACCGACCGGAGTCGCGTCGGGTCGGAGGCGGAGGCCGTCGGGTCGACGGGTTCTCGGCTTGCCGCCGCCGCGTTCTCGGCATGCCCAACTCGCCGCCGTTGGAGTCGGATAAGGCCCGCCGCATGGCCCGCGAAGCCGTGTGCTCGCCCTCCTCGATGAAGGGAGAAGGGGGTCTCACCGTCGGCTTCCCCCGAGCCCCGTGACGACGGTGTGCCCGAAGGCCCCGGACCACACGGTCCGGGGCCCTCATGCGCATATCGGTGTCAGCCGAGTTGGACCGGGACCACGATCATCTCGGCGATGTTCACATTGGCCGGTGCCGTGACGGCGAAGGCGACGGACTCGGCGATGTCCTCGGCGGACAGGGGCCGCATGGCGGTACGCATCCCTGCCAGGGCGGTACGCATGTCGCTGTTGAGCATGTCATCGCCCAGCTCGGTGGCCGTGACGCCGGGTTCGATGTTGTGCACCCGTACGTTGCGCGGTCCGAGTTCAACGCGAAGGTTGCGGGTCAGGTGGGCCACCGCGGCCTTGGTGGCGCAGTAGACAGACCAGTTGGGGTAGAGACTGTGGCCGCCGATGGAACCGATGTGCACGAGGTCGGCCGGGCCGTTCTCGGCCGCGGCGAGCAGGTCGTCGACGAAGGCGCGGCCGGTGTGCAGCAGCCCGCGCAGATTGACGTCGAGCATGCGGTCCCACTCGGCGGTGTCGGCGGTTTCGAAGGGCGCGCCCAACATCGCGCCGGCATTGGCCACGACGAGGTCCACCGTGCCGAGCCCGGAGTGCACGGATGCCACCGCCCGGGAGAGTGCCTGAGGATCGGCGAGGTCCACAGCCACCGGCAGGATCTGTCCGGAACCGGCGGAACGCAGTTCGTCGGCCAGTTCCGCGAGCCTGTGCTCGCGGCGGCCCATCAGGGCGACGTCGGCGCCGCCGAGGGCCAGCTGTCGGGCGACGGCGGCGCCGATGCCACTGGTGGCCCCGGTCACCACAGCCACCCGCCCGGCGAGCGGATGAGCGGAAGCGGAATTCGTGGATACGGCCGAGGCCGGTGCAGAAGAGAAGGTCATGGCCCCACCTTGGGGGGCTCCGACGGGCCCTTCCAGGCAGCATGTGACCCGGGTGCCCTCAGTCTAGGAGTGGCACGCCCCCTCGGCAGGTGCGCTCACTCAAGCCCTGGCAGCCCCTCCGCGCCTGGCGCAGTCATGAGCCCCGCGGTGGTGGGCAGCGGACCGGGAACACTGCACCGCGGGTCCCTGGACGGACTCACCCGGCTCGCCAGCCTGCACGTCCCTGGCTGACGAACCACCCGGCTCGGGGCGGGTGGTTCGTCAGCGGTCACCCGTGCGAGAACCCGCGGCGAGGAGGAAGCCCGAGCACCCGGTCTACCCCTGCATGCCGCCTGTTCCGGTACCCGGTACCCGGCCCCCTGTTCCCGACGGCTCGACGTCGGCTCAGGCCTCGGCGAGGAGGCCTTCGCGCAGGGTGGCGTAGGCACCGGAGAGCAGGCGCGAGACGTGCATCTGGGACAGGCCCAACTCCTTGCCGATCTCGGACTGCGTCATCTCCGCACCGAAACGGAGTTCCAGCAGAGTGCGCTCACGATCGTCGAGCTGCGCCAGGTGCGGCTTGAGGGCCTGCAGATCCTCGGCCAGGGCAAGGGCGGGATCCTCGTCGCCGATCAGGTCCGCGACGAGCCCGGTCTGCTGCTTGCCGCCACCGCCGGCCTCGATGGGGCGGTCGATGGAGCCGGCGTCATAGCCGTTGCAGGCCACCAAGCCCTCGATCACCTCGTCCTCCCCCAGCTCCAGGTGCGCCGCGTAGTCGGCGACGGACGGCTCAGGGATGCCGCGTCCTTCCAGCTCTTCGCGGGCGCGTGCGAGGTCCACGCGCAGCTCCTGGAGCCGGCGTGGGACGTGCACGGACCAGGTGGTGTCGCGGAAGAAGCGCTTGATCTCCCCGGTGATGTAGGGGATGGCGAAGGTGGTGAACTCGTTCTCCAGCAGCACATCGAAGCGGTCGATGGCCTTGATCAGACCGATCGTGCCGACCTGCAGGAGGTCTTCCATCTCCTGCCCGCGGCTACGGAAACGGCGCGCCACATAGCGCACCAGCGACAGGTTCATCTCGATGAGCGTGTTGCGCGCGTACTGGTACTCCGCGGTGCCTTCCTCCAGCACCGACAGGCGCTCGAAGAACAGCTTCGACAACCGGCGCGCATCCTGCGGCGCGACACGGTGCGTCTCCTCCATCAGCGGCAACGAAGAATCCGAAGCCCCAGGCGCTGCACCCGCGCCCGAGCGGGTCACCGATATGTGATCCTTCGTCGCTGCCGTCGCCATGACTGCTCCTCCCTGTTTTCCCGTCAGGCCGTCACACGCCGCCTAACCTCATGGCCCCTCGCAAAACATCTTCCATGAGACAACAATGTCCGCGAGGCAACGACGGTGACGGACCGCCCCACCCCACCGCGTCGTGAACCTCCACCGCCGGATCATCTCCACACCCGACACGGCAAGCCGCCCAGGCGCCGAAGCGGGGTGGCCGGCCACCGGCGGGCCCCCACCGGCGCCCCGCATCAGGCCCTTATGACGGAGCGTCAGGCAACCGGCAGGTCAGCGACCCGGGCCGGTCAGCGGGTGCTGCGCTCGGTGGGGTGTCCCCCGGTGTTCTGCGCGGCTGCCTCGCCGCCGGACCCCAACACCAGTGCCGGTACGGCTGGTTCGGGCAGGGTACGGAACAGCAGCCAGCTCAGGGCGGGCATCACGATCAGGGGCATCAGGGCCGTACGCAGCGAGGTGGCGTCGGCGATAGCGCCGACGACGGGACTGGCCAGGCCGCCGATGCTGACCGTGAGGCCGAGGGTGATCCCACTGGCCGTTCCCACGCGCGCGGGCAGGTAGTCCTGGGCGAGCGTGACCTGCAGCGAGAACGGGACGTACAGGCCTATCGAGGTCAGCGCCACGAACAGGTAGATCGCCGGGCCGGGCACGAACACGACGCCGGCAACGGCCACGACCGCGAGCAGGTAGGACGTGCTGACCACCGTGACCCGGTCCCAGCGGTGCGCGAGATTACTGCCGACGACCGTGCCGACGGCACCGCCGAGATAGAGCACGAAGAGCGCGGCCGTCCCCGCCGCCGTACCCCCGCCCGTCCGTTCCCGGACGTGGAAGGCGACGAAGGTACTCATCCCGACGAAGGCGATCGACCGGCACACCACCGCCAGCGACAACCGCAGGAACGACCTCCAGTCGTTCCGCCTCTCCACGGCCCCCTTGCCGCCATCGGCGGACGGCGCCCTGTCCAGCGCCCGCAGCACCGGCAACGTCAGCACGCTGCCGACCAGCGCGGGCAGGATCAGCAGCGGGGCGAACCGCAGCCCACCCGCGGCGATCACGACAGTGACCAGGAGAGGAGCCATCGCGAAACCGACGTTGCCGCCCAGGGAGAACCAGCCCATGGAGCTGTGGCTGCCCTTGCTGGCGACCCGCGCGACCCGCGCGGACTCCGGGTGGTACGCGGCGACCCCGATGCCGGACAGCGCCACGGCGGACAGCGTCAGCGCGTACGAGCCGATGACCCCGCTCAGGGCCACGCCGAGCCCGGCCAGGACCGTGCTCACCGGAAGCAGCCAGGGGACGGAGCGCCGGTCGGTGAGCGCGCCGAAGAGGGGCTGCACGACCGAGGACAGGAGACTGGCGGCGAGGACGAGGCCCGAGGCCGCGGCATAGGTGTAGGCGCGCTCGGCGACGAAGAACGGGACCAGGGCGGCCACGGCGCCCTGATAGACGTCCACACAGGCATGTCCGACCGACAGCAGAATGAGTGACCTGTTCCTTGGCATGGCGCCATGGTCGTCCGTGGCCGCCATGTCGCACTTCCGATATTCTGCCAACCAATGAGGAATGCCCGCCATCAGTCGTTGGCCCCGACCAGCGCCCGCCGGCTGGCCCCGGGCACAGGGATCGACGCCCACCGGCACGACGACCACCAGCTCGTCTACGCGGGCCGGGGCGTGCTCGCCATCACCACCGACGCCGGTTCGTGGACGGCCCCGGCCACCCGGGCGATCTGGGTGCCGGCCGGCACCGTGCACTCCCACCGGGCACACGGCGAGCTAGAACTGCACCTGATCGGCCTCCCTGCCCACACCAACCCGCTCGGCCTCGACAAGCCCACCGTGCTGACGGTCAGCCCGCTGCTGAGGGAATTGATCCTCGCCTGCACCCGCGATCCTGCAGATGGCAGCCCGGAACACCGGCGCCTGCGCGCCGTCCTGTGCGACCAACTGCGCGTCTCACCCCAGCAGCCCCTGCACGTGCCCACGCCGACGTCGCCCCAACTCCAGGCACTGTGCGAGATCCTGCACGCCGACCCGGCCGACAATCGCACCCTGGCCGCCTTGGGCAGACAGGTCGGTGCCAGCGACCGCACCCTGTCACGACTGTTCAAGGCCGACCTCGGCATGACCTTCCCGCAGTGGCGCACCCAACTGCGGCTCTCCCAGGCCTTGGTGCTGCTCACCGAGGACATGCCGGTGACGGTGGTGGCGCATCGGTGCGGCTGGTCCTCGGCGAGCGCGTTCATCGACGTCTTCCGCCGCGCCTTCGGCCACACACCGGGCCGCGCCACGGACGGTGGACGGAACGGGTAGCGGCGGCCCGTCAGTCCGCCAGGGCGACGGCAAGTGGCGCGTCGCGCTCCGGGACGGCGGGGCAGAGCACAACGCCCTCGGCTCGGAGGCGGAGCCCCCATCCGCGGTTCACCTGCGACGAGGGGCCCAGAGAATGCCGATGCGGCACTCCAGCGCCGAGCCGTGAGCTGTTCGGGGGCGGTTCGGGGCCGTTCCCGGCATTGCGCCTCTTCGGTTGCAGCCTCTCGCGGTTTGCTGTCGTGGTGCGGGGGAGGTTCTCCGCCCGCTCGCGTACGCGGTCGCACCGTCAAGGAGACCGCCGAGGACACAGCCGGGAACGGGGCCCAGGATGCATCACGACAAGCTCGGGATTTACCTGAATGACCACTTGGCCGGCGCCACGCTCGGCATCGGGCTTGCGCAGCGCATCGCCCACCAGCACCGCCACTCGGCGCGCAGCTCCGACCTGCGGCGCATCCACGAAGAGATCGCTCAGGACCGGCACAGCCTGCTCGACATCATGGCTGCCCTCGGCGTCCCGGCACGCCGCTACAAGGTCTACGGGGGCTGGGCGGCCGAGAGGCTGAGGCGCCTGAAACCCAACGGCGCTCTGTACCGGCGCTCCGGGCTCAGCACGTTGATCGAGCTGGAGACCCTGCGGCTGGGAGTCGAGGGCAAGAGCTTGATCTGGCGCACGCTGCTCGTCGTGGCCGCAAGGGAACCGCGCCTGGACGAGTCCCACCTGCGCACTCTGCTGGACCGGGCGCGGGGCCAGAGCGACACACTCGAAACGCTGCGCATCGCGGCAGCAACGGCGGTCTTCTCCCCTCGGCAGGGTATGTAGCCTCGGGCCGTCCAAGGTGGCATCGGCGAAGAGGCAAGGTCCCGGTCCTGCGCTTGTCCCGCCACCTCCCTCACCCAGCCCCGCACGTAGGCCGTGCGGCCCCTTGCTGCCCTACCGCCCGGCGGGCCGTCACCCCTTCGGGTACGGTCGAAGGAAACGGCGGCTCCGGGGCGTTCGACGGCGGAGACCGAGCAGGGCAGCGGACGCGGCCGGAGGTGGGTACGGCCTGCCCAGCGGCAGAGCCATCCACCCCGTTGGACGCGGGTCACCGGCGCGGCCATTCCGTCGCTCGAAACGAAGGCCACGTCTGAGGCCTGATGCGGCTCCCGCACCCTCCGGGCCGTGGCCGTGGGTTCCGTGCCGGGTTGCGGCAGGGGCGCGACGGATGCGCGAACCGACGAGATGCCTTCTCCGAATCGCTGCCGGAGCAGGGCCTTCTCCAGCCGGCTCACTGAAGTCCGCTCCGGCTCCAGCCGACACACTGACCGGCCCAGCGACCTCGCCCACATCGCCCCGACGAGAGGGGAAACAGTCATGCAGATCGCGTTCCTGGTAGCGCCCGAGGGCGTCGAGCAAGTCGAACTGACCGATCCCTGGAAGGCAGTCCTCGACGCCGGCGGCACCCCGCACCTGGTCTCCACCGCGGCCGGCACCATCCAGGCCTTCGACCACCTCGACAAGGCCGACACCTTCGAAGTGGACCGCACCCTCGACCAGGCCCGCGTGGCCGACTACGACGGTCTGGTGCTTCCCGGTGGCGTCGCCAACCCGGACGCGTTGCGGGCCGATGAAGGTGCGGTGGCTTTCGCCAAGGGCTTCTTCGACGCCGGAAAGCCCGTCGCAGCCATCTGCCACGCCCCGTGGACCCTCGTCGAAGCCGACGTGCTGCGCGGTCGCACCCTCACCTCCTGGCCCAGCCTGCAGACCGATATCCGTAACGCGGGCGGCACCTGGGTCGACGAACAGGTGAAGGTCTGCACAGCCGGCCCCAACACCTTGATCACCAGTCGCAGGCCGGATGACCTGGCCGCGTTCTGCAGCACCTTCATCGACGAGTTCGGCCGGTAGGCGATCGATCCTGATCCCGGCCGGCACGAACCGGCCGTCTTCACTGGACCGCACCGGAATCAGGCGCGGAAGGACGCGCAGGAAGCGAAGGAGAAGATGCCATGAAGGCACTGACCTGGCACGGGAAACGCGACGTCCGCATCGACACAGTGCCCGACCCGAAGATCCAGGAGCCGACCGACATCATCGTGCGGGTCACCTCCACCGGCATCTGCGGTTCCGACCTGCACCTCTACGAGGTCCTCGGCCCCTACCTCGACCCGGGGGACATCCTGGGCCACGAACCGATGGGCATCGTCGAGGAAGTGGGGCCGCAGGTCACGGCGCTTTCGGTCGGCGACCGCGTCGTGATTCCGTTCAACGTCTCCTGCGGCACCTGCTGGATGTGCGCGCAGGGGCTGCACTCGCAGTGCGAGACCACGCAGGTCAAGGAGCGCGGAACGGGCGCTTCGCTCTTCGGCTTCTCCAAACTGTACGGCCAAGTACCGGGCGGACAGGCTGAGTTGCTGCGTGTGCCCTTCGGCAACACCCTTCCGATCAAGGTCCCGCACGGCGCCCCGGACCAGCGCTACGTCTACCTCTCCGACGTCTTGCCCACCGCCTGGCAATCCGTCGCCTACGCCGACATCCCGCCGGGCGGCACCGTCACCGTCCTCGGGCTCGGCCCCATCGGCGACATGGCCACCCGCATCGCCCTCCACAAGGGCGCGAGCACCGTCATCGGCGTCGACCTGGTACCCGAGCGCCTGGCCCGGGCGCGCAGCCGGGGCGTGCACACCCTGGACCTGAACGAGCACGGCAAGGACGTCGGCGACGAGATCCGCCGGCTCACCGACGGCCGCGGCACCGATGCCGTCATCGAGGCCGTCGGCATGGAGGCACACGGCGCCCCCGCCACCAGGGCAGTCCAGAACTTCGTCGGCCTGCTGCCCGACACCGTGAGCCAGAAGGTGATGGGCCGGGCCGGTCTGGACAGCATGGTGGCCTTCAACACGGCGGTCGACGCCGTCCGCCGAGGCGGCACCATCTCCGTCATCGGCGTCTACGGAGGTGCCATCGACCCCGTGCCGATGCTCACCCTTTTCGACAAGCAGATCCAGCTGCGCATGGGCCAGGCCAACGTCAAGCACTGGGTGGACGACATCCTTCCGCTGCTCAACGAAGAAGACGTCCTCGGCGTCGACAGTTTCGCCACGCACACCCTGCCGCTCGCCGACGGGCCGCAGGCCTACAAGACCTTCCAGGCCAAGCAGGACGGCATGATCAAGACCGTGCTGACCCCCTGAGCGGGGAGGGGTGATCAACTCGGTATCGCGGCATCCATTTCCCCAACCCCGCTGAGCGCCGACGTGCCCAGAAGCCGGTCAGCTTGAAGGCCCGAAGCGACACGGCTCAGTGCAGAATGCTCACCGCCCGAGCGATCACCAGAAGCGACGTCAGCAGCGCGGAAATGCTCTGCACACTCATCAGGAGCTTCACACGGGTCGACAGCGGCATGGTGTCGGTCGGACTGAAAGCCGTCGAGTTGGTCACGGACACGTACAGGTAGTCCATCAGGTCGGGCACCCAGTCCGACTTGCCGCTGGAACCGTCCGAGACTTCCTGGACCGCGTCGTCGTTCTCGTCCTGGGAGAAGCGAAAGTCGGCCAGCGGCAGATCGGCGCGCGGGACCTGGGTGCGGCTGACCGGGCCCCCGCGGTCCAGCTCCCAGTAGGCGAGGCCGAAGGCGATGACGTTGGTGAACCAGACCTGCAAGGCAGCTACCAGCAGCGATCGCCCGTCCTTCACACCGGAGTAGAGCAACTCGTGGACCAGGATGACCAAGGCGACCAGGTTGCTCGCCGCGATGATCAACACGAGCGTCAGCGACAGGATGCGGGAGGTCCTGGTCTCGCGGGTCAGCCGTCGGGGGTTGACCGCGATCAGCGGAATGAGCAGCAGCAGCTCCAGCGCCGGCAGCACATAGCGCGGCGTGATCAACAACTGCTGCGGCAGGGCCAGGTAGAGCACGACCGCAGTCAGCGTCGCGCACACTCCGGGCAGCCGGGCCTCTCCACGCCTCTCGTGCCGGGGATGCCCGGTGCGTGCCTCAGCGCGGCTTCGTGACAAGGCTTCCCACCTCTTTCGTCGCGTGCTCCATCGCCCCACCGACCTGACCACACGTCACCGGGTCGCGCGGCCGTGGCTCGTACGGTTTCACGGATGATGCGGTCGAGCCCGGATCGCGCCGCCTCCGCGCGCGGGCTTCCTGCAGGTGGGTGCCCCGAAGAGTCCTGCGAAACGAAAGGGACCAGGCCGCGGCCCCCGGCCACTACCGTTGGCGCGACGTCATCCGGAGCGGCGATCGTCATGAACGGCGCATTGTGGGGTACACGACGGCAATGGCAATGGTCCACCGTAGCGTCGCCGAAGAGGCCCCGGTCGCCGCAGCGTCTGAAGGTCCCTCGTGGGCAGGGTGTGTCTACCTCGGGCTGGCAGCACTGGCCGGTGCTCAACTGCTGGCGGCCGTACTGCAGGCGGGTGACGGTGAGCCCGCCCTCCTCCCCAGCATGGTCGGCGTGTTCGCTTTCCCCGCGCTGGCCGTCGTTTCCTTCCTCCGGGCTCGCAGGAGTCGTGCCCGCACCGCCCTGGCATCTCGAACGCGACACTCCGGCCCTCGGCCGGCGGCCTGAAGCCGTTTCCTGGATCTCGGATGCCGCGTCCGGGCACGGCGCGGTCCGCCCCGGCCCGCGCCAGCCGGCGAGCAGGTGGAGAGCCCGTCGTCGAGCGCCCGCAGCTCAGGGCTGTCCGGATGGTCCGGGATGACGGTGCGGATCTTCGCGAGGCCACCCTGGCTCCCTGGGACGACCGGACGACGCCCTCATTGCGCTCCGGTCGCCGCACCGGGCCGTGCGAGCGACGATGGGCTGGTGTGCCGTGCCGCGTCGCACCGAGCCGCGTCGTGCCGTGCCGGACCGCGAATCGTGGGTGCCACAACACGGTCCCCGGGCACCCGGGCCTGGAGTCAGCAAATGCGGAGGGACGACCCATGGGAACCAAGAATCCGGGGCGCGCCAACGGAACCGTGACACAGCAGCTGATCGAGGCACACCTGCTGTCCGGCCGGATGGAGCCGGGCGAGGAGATCGCGCTGCGCGTGGACCAGACGCTCACCCAGGACGCCACCGGGACGCTGGTGATGCAGGAGCTGGAGGCGCTGGGCCTCGACAGGGTATGTACCGAGGTCAGCGTCCAGTACGTCGACCACAACATCCTGCAGACCGACGAGCGCAACGCCGAGGACCACACCTTCCTCCGGTCGGCGGCCCGCCGCTTCGGGGTCTGGTACTCGAAACCGGGCAACGGCGTCTCGCACCCCACGCATATGCAGCACTTCGGCATTCCCGGAAAGACGCTGGCGGGCTCCGACTCGCACACCTGCGCCGGTGGATCGCTGGGCATGCTGGCCCTGGGCACCGGCGGCCTGGAGGTGGCCCTCGCCATGGCCGGGCGGCCCCTGCACGTCACCATGCCGCACATCTGGGGCATCCGGCTGACCGGTGCACCACCGCCGTGGGTCAGCGCCAAGGACGTGATCCTGGAGATGCTGCGCCGCCATGGCGTACGCGGCGGCGTCCACCGCGTCCTGGAATACCACGGACCGGGCCTGGCCTCTCTGACGGCCATGGACCGCCATGTCATCGCCAACATGGGCGCCGAACTCGGCGCCACCGCCACGGTCTTCCCGTCGGACGACGCGGTGCACCGCTTCCTGCGCTCCGTCGGACGCGGCGACGACTTCACCGAACTCCTCCCCGACCCCGGAGCGGTCTACGACCTGACGGAGGAGATCGACCTGTCCACCCTCCAGCCGCTGATCGCCCGCCCCACCTCGCCCGGCAATGTCGTCCCCGTCAGCGAAGTGGCCGGTGAGCCGGTCGGGCAGGCGGTGATCGGTTCGTCGGCCAATCCGGGACTACGGGACTTCGCCGTGTCGGCCGCGATGGTCAAGGGCCGGCAGACCGCCGCCGGCGTCAGCCTCGACATCAACCCCTCATCCCGCGAGATCCTGCAGGACATGACCCGGTCAGGTGCCACCTTCGACCTGATCGCGGCAGGCGCCCGGGTGCACCAGTCGGGCTGCCTGGGGTGCATCGGCATGGGGCAGGCCCCGGCGGCCGGGCGCAATTCGCTGCGGACGTTCCCCCGTAACTTCCCCGGCCGTTCCGGCACCGAGGACGACGCGGTGTGGCTGTGCTCCCCGGAAACCGCGGCAGCCTCGGCGCTCACCGGCGTCATCACCGATCCGCGGGACTGGGCCGCCCGGTACGAGGTCACGCCGCCCGATCTGCGCCTGCCGGAACGGGTGGCCGTCAACGACGCGATGCTGGAGGCTCCGCTGCCGCCCGCGGAGGCCTCGCGGGTCGGCCTGGAGCGCGGCCCCAACATCTCCGTACTGCCGGACTTCGACGCGCTGCCGGACACCGTCGAGGGCCCGGTGCTGCTCAAGGCCGGTGACAACGTCTCCACCGACGAGATCTCCCCGGCCGGCGCGAGGGCGCTGCCCTACCGGTCCAACATCCCCAAGCTGTCCGACTTCACCTTCACCCGGATCGACGCCACCTACCCGCAGCGGGCAGCCGACGTGGGCAGCGGTGGCCACTTCGTCGTCGCCGGCGAGAACTACGGCCAGGGGTCGTCACGTGAGCATGCCGCGATCACCCCGCGCCACCTCGGTCTGCGGGCAGTGATCGCCAAGTCCTACGCCCGTATCCACTGGCAGAACCTCGCCAACTTCGGTGTCCTGGCGCTGGAGTTCGACGACCCGGACGACCTCGACCGGATCCGCGCCGACGACCGTCTTCGCCTGTCCGGACTGCACACCGCCCTCGCGCCGGACGCGGCCGCGGCCGCGGCACTGTACGTCACCAACACCACCAGGGACGAGGAGTACGCCGTCCACCACAGCCTCTCCCAACGGCAGCGCACCGCGGTGCTGGCCGGCGGCATCATCCCCGCCCTGACACGCGAGGACCCGGGGCGGGGGTGACGTACACCGCGCGGTGACCCAGCCGCGTGGATGTCTGCCATGGTCGCCCAGCGCCGTCGCGATGACGGGACCGGGCTTGGCAGGCTCCAGGATCTCCGGCATCACCGCCACTCCCCCATGGAGCAGGCACAGGTCCCGGTGGGCCGCGCGAGCCGGGCCGGCCGCGGGAGCGGTTCGGCTGTCGGGGTGGTCATCGGCGACCGGTCGTGCCGCTCCGGCAGGGGTGCGGGGCGGACCAGCACGATGGGCAGCGCTGCGCCTCCGTGATCAGCACGGCGGCAGTATCCCCGGGAGCGCTCCGTGACCGCCCAGGCGTCTTACCCCGATACACCTCCGGCGCACTACGACGACCTGCGCGCCCTCGTGTTCAACTGCACCCTCAAACGGTCGCCGGAGCCGAGCAACACCCAGGGGCTCATCGATCGCAGCGTGGGCATCATGGAAGCCCAGGGGGTCCACGTGGATGTCGTACGGGCCGTCGACCACGACATCGCCACGGGCGTCTGGCCGGACATGACCGAACACGGCTGGCAGACGGACGTCTGGCCGCAGTTGTACGCACAGGTCATGGCCGCCGACATCTTGGTGCTGGCCGGCCCCATCTGGCTGGGTGACAACAGCTCCGTGACCAAGCGGGTGATCGAACGCCTCTATGCCTGCTCCAGCCTTCTCAACGACTCAGGTCAGTACGCCTATTACGGGCGAGTCGGCGGCTGTCTGATCACGGGCAACGAGGACGGCGTCAAGCACTGCGCCATGAATGTCCTCTACAGCCTCCAGCACCTCGGCTACACCATCCCCCCGCAGGCCGACGCCGGCTGGATCGGCGAAGCCGGGCCCGGCCCCTCCTACCTCGACCCCGGCTCGGGCGGTCCCGAGAACGACTTCACCAACCGCAACACCACCTTCATGACCTGGAATCTGCTGCACCTGGCCAGGATGCTCAAGGACGCCGGCGGCATCCCCGCATACGGCAACCAGCGCACCGCCTGGGACGCCGGCTGCCGCCACGACTACGAGAACCCCGAACACCGCTGATGACCTGAGGGAGAAATGCATCGCTGGGCGGTGTGATGGCCGCACGGTGCGATGGGTGCGATGGGAGGCGATTCGTCCTGGGACCTCCTGGAGGCGGGTGTGGTGGGGAAGGGACCGGCTGCGGACGAGTGCTGCTGATTCTGCGCTGCCCAGGAGGTAGCTGACCAAGAGGGAGAGAAGGCAGTTCCATGACCGCTTGGCTGTCCGTCGTCTTCGCGCTGCTCGCGGCGCTCAGCAATGCGCTGGCGACGGTGTTGCAGCGGCGCGCCGCGCGTACGCTGCCGGTCTCGGCCAAGTTGCGCCTCGGCCTGCTCGTCGATCTGCTGCATCGGGTCGTGTGGCTGGGCGGCATGCTCGCTGTCATCGCCGCAGCCTGCTTCCAGGCGCTGGCGTTGTCGCAGGGCGCGCTGTCCGTGGTGCAGCCCCTCTTCATCCTCGAACTTCCGCTCGCCCTGCTCATCGGGCGGGTGCTGCTGGGCGGAAGCGTGTCGCGCCGTGGTTGGGTCGGCGTGGGGCTGATCGTCGTCGGGCTGGGCTCGGCGCTGACGGCTGCCGCGCCCACCGTCGGCAACGACCATGCGCCGATCAGTCGTTGGGTGCCCGCGCTCGTCGTGTGCGCGGTGGTGATCGCGGCGGTGGTCGGTGCGGCGCTGCGCCGAGGGGCCGGGGGCATGCGGGCGGCCTGCTTCGGTGCGGCGACGGCGATCGCCTATGCGCTCACCGCGGCCCTGATGAAGGATGCCACCTACGCCTGGCAGGTCGGAGGCCCCGCCGGATTCTTCCTCTCCTGGCAGACGTACGGCTTCGCGCTCGTCGGCGTCCTGGCACTCTTCCTCCTGGAGAACGCCATGCAGTCGGGCCCGCTGACCGCCTCGCAGCCGGTCCTCACCCTCGGGGACGCGCTGGTGAGCCTGTCCTTGGGCATCACCCTGTACGACGAGCGTGTACGGGCCGGCTGGTGGCTGCTCATCGAGGGCGCGGGGGTGGGGCTGATCCTGTGGGGCGCCGTACTGCTCTCTCGTGTCGCACTGGCCCGGGACCTGGTGGGCGAGGAGAGCGCAGCTCCCACCGAGGAACGTACGGCCGGACCACACCCTGACCCCGGGGAAATGTGAGTGGTCGTCACCGAAGCGTCATGATGCGGCCTGGCAGACACCTGCGGGCACGGCGGCGGGATCGAGGCTGGAGGCCGACGGACGCCGGACCGCTCCCGGCGGCCACCAGCCGGCGGTCCGTCACATCCGCGGCGTCACTCGGGGACGGGGATGGG
The DNA here is from genome assembly GCF_044767385.1 of Streptomyces sp. NPDC101393. Lineage (NCBI taxonomy): Bacteria > Bacillati > Actinomycetota > Actinomycetes > Kitasatosporales > Streptomycetaceae > Streptomyces > Streptomyces sp. NPDC101393. Next base: position 83,903 of record NZ_JBIWNU010000011.1, read on the forward strand.
CATGGGGTCGGGGAATGATCTGTCGCCGAAGAGGACTCGGCTTGCCGCGGCCCGGCCGAGCGGTGTGCGTAGCAGGGTGAACGCCGCTCCTGCTGTGGCCGGCGTCCGTACATGTGCCCATCCCCGGCGCAGCATGAGTCGTCCGCGGAAGTGGGTGCGGAGCGCGGCTCCGTCGTAGTGGTTCATCGCTTCTGCTTTTCCGGTGTGCAGTGCGTCGTTGAGGACCTCGGCTGCGAGTTGCGACTGCCGTAGGCACGGGTCCAGGCCGCCCGCGGTGAGGGGGGAGACAGCGCCCGCTGCGTCCCCTACGAGAAGCCCGTTGGCGCAGCTGATCCGGCGTAGCAGGCCGCCGACGGGGATGGGGCCTGCGCGTCGCTCCACCGTTTCGGGACGTTCGATGCCGGTAAGTCCGGGTGCGGAGGCGCTGAACCGCTCCATGGCCCGGCGAAGACCGTCCGGGTAGCGGTGTGCATAGCCGGCGACACCGACATGTGCGTGCTGCCCGTCGTTGACCACCCAGGCCAGGTAGCCGGGCGCGAGTGAGGGGTCAAGTACGCAGTGGAATGTGGGTGGCTCGTTGCTTCCGGGGAGTTCGAAGACCTCTTCGGCGCCGACGAGCAGGTGGTGGTTGCGGTCGAGAGCCAGGTCGCGGGCGACCGTTGAGCGGGCGCCGTCGGCGCCGACGACGAAGCGGGCCCGGACCGCGGTCGGTCGCTCGCGACCGGCCAGGTGGAAGGTGTTGCCCTGGCGGCCGGCGTAGCGCGTGCCCATGGCTATGCGTACGCCGGCGTCGGTCGCGGCGGCAGCCGACGCGTCGTACAGCGGCGCCATGTCGCCCACCCGGTACTCGTCGCGGGGGCTGGTGAGACTGACCGGGCGGCGCAGGTCAGGCGGGTAGAGGACCACACGTCGGATCGGCGGTCCGAGGCAGTTGGCGGGCAGCGCGAAATCGTCGAGGGTCTTCCGTACGAAGATTCCTGTGGTGCGGATCGCGCCGGAGAGACTGCTTCGGCGTTCGGCCAGGAGCACGTCGTGGCCCTGTCGGGCGAGGAGGGTGGCGGTGTTCAATCCCGCCAGCCCCGCCCCGACCACCAGTACGTCGGTGCGTTCCGTGGTCCCGAGAGGGGAGGAGAGGTTCGCTGTCGTCATGGTTTTTGCTCTCTGCTCCTTGTGGGGTCCGGCATCGGTGCGCGGCAGGCGCCGGCCGGCTGCGGGCAGTACGGCGGCGGCCCGCGCCGCGAAAGTGAGGGCGAGGGTGAGGCGTGCCGGGTCGCCGACGGCGTCGTACACGGTGAGCGTGCGGGAGGGGCCGCCTCCGGCGGCGGGCGCTACGGCGTGGTTCCAGCCGGGACAGATGCTCCAGATTCGTGCGCGGCGCTGTCCCCGCCCTCTGGGCCGTCGGGCTCCCAGCGCAGCAGGTCTCCGGGCTGACATTCGAGCACCTCGCAGAGCGCGGCGAGCGTGGTGAAGCGCACGGCCTTGGCGCGACCGTTCTTGAGCACCGCCAGGTTGGCGGGTGTGATCCCCACCCGTTCCGCGAGCTCGCCCACGGACATCTTCCGCTTGGCCAGCATCACGTCGATGTCGACGGCGATCGGCATCAGATCACCTCGGCCAGCTCGGCCCCCAGCCGCGACGCCTCGACGTCGCGTGCGAGGGCCTGTGCGAGCAGCATCCGCAGCACGAGCACGATGAGCGCGACTCCGAAGACCGCCAGGGAAACCCCGCCCAGCAGCGCCACAACACCCGAGGGCACGGCCTCGCCCGGCGCCAGGGAGATCCCGAGCGCGACCACCAGGAGCGCGGCCGCCGCGAAGGCGCCGATCACCAGGTGGACGTAGCGGAAGGCGGCGTGGGAGAACACGGTTCCGCGTCGCACCATCGTCACCAGCTGCCACACGCAGAACAGGACGACCTGCACCGTCACAAAGCCCAAGATCGTGATCACGAGGGCCGGGGCATGGCGGTCCGCAAAGACGCTCCCCTCCATCGCGCCCGTCAGCATCGCCACCAGCACGGCCTGGGCGAGCACCGATCCGGCGAGCAGCGCCACCATCACGGCGCGTAGCGCCCGCACAGTCAGCTTTCCCATGGTCACTCCCTAGGTCGAATAGCAATAGAAATCTATTGATTATCGATAGGAATGGCAACTCAATGGCGACTCCGGTGCCGCAGAGCCCGCCGGCGCGCCGCCACCGGAGGGACGAGCTGCGCGCTCCCCGCCCCACGGGAAAGGACCACACGGGCCGTTGCTTCTTCGGGCCAACGGGCTGCGGCTGACGCCCTCCTCGACCCGCTCGGCGACCCCAACCCGTCGGTCCGGAACCACGGGCCGGGGTGAGCAAGACCGCCGATCGGCTCGGCGGGAGCCTGCCGCCGGCGATGGAGGCGGTGACGAAGGCCAAGACGGCGGTGAGGGGGACCGGTGCGGCGGAGACCGGGGGGGTGACGGTTGCGGTGGCGGTGGCCGCCGACGATTCGGACGGACCGGGCCTCAGAACCTGACCGCCCGCGCACGACCAGGACACGCACCCATGGCCCGAAGGGCGGGGATCGTAGCCCAAGAGCACCGCTCGTCGGCCGGATTTGAGCATCGTCGCTCAATCCAAATAGTTGCCTAGTGCAAAGGTTACCGTGGCCTCCGCCCACCCTCACCAGGGCGGCGGCGCCCGCCGAGGACCCGTCGCGCGCAATCCAGGAGGCACCATGAAATCTCACGCGCGAAACTCCCGGCCCACCTCGAACCGCGGCCGCCTCATAGCCACCGCACTCGCCCTCACCGCAGTCGTCGCTGCCGTGTCCGTGTGGCTGTGGCAGCGGAACAGCTCGGCCGACGGATCGGACTCGGCTCATCTCCCCACCGCGAACGCGGCCCTGGCCGGGCCTCAGGGAGGCAATGCAGGCGCACTGAGTGCCCTGGACAAAACCTTCCTCACCAAGGTCCGGCAGGCGGGTCTGTGGGAGATGCCGGCCGGACGGCTCGCCCAGACGCACGCGTCCAGCGAAGCCATCAAGCGCGCCGGCATGCACCTGCTCGAAGGACACAGCAAGCTCGACCAGTTGGCCCGTGAGGACTCCGAGGCGCTGAACGTGCCCATCCCCGACCAGGCCACCGCCGAACAACAAGGCTGGGTCGACCAGCTGAAGAACGCCCAGGGCCGGGAGTTCGACCAGCTCTTCGTGGACCTGCTGCGCGCTTCCCACGGCAAGATCTTCATCACCATCGGCGAGGTCCGCGCCACGACAAAGAACTCGATGATCCGGCGACTGGCCACGCAGACCAACAACACCGTCCAGGACCACATGGACGTGCTGGAGGACACCGGCCTCGTCACGGATGCCACCCTCAACGACGTCGCCTCGACCATCCCCAAGTGACCGCCCGCGCACCATCTGGCAGGGCGAGACGGCCGAGCCGCCGAACCTCACCTCGCGCGCTCAACGCCGCGAGTGGCCCCTGCCTCGACGAATACTCCCGGTCGACAGGGCCGATCGACCTCGAACTCCCGCCCCGGCGTGGGCTCCACGACCCGCGGACGCTTTCCCTGTGGTGGGGGTCGGCGCATCCGGAGGTCACGGCCTGGATGCCGACGATGTCGTTGTGGTCGGCATCCCGCCATGGCAGTCGATCACGCGAAAGACCTGTACATGGACCCAGACCATGTGTGGGCCGGTTACGCGAAGGACGACCTGGTCTCCACCGTCACTTCGGACAAGCCCTTGGGTGAGAACCCTGCGGACCGGGAGTTCGGAGGCAGGGTGATCGGTGTGGACACCTTGGGGCACGGCGGCTACAACAACGGCATTCGTTGCTCGTAGGTCCGTGTGTCGAATCCGGGCGGCCGGCCCCCGTTGCGGCTGCGCCGAGGCGGTGGCCGGCTTGGTCGGAGGGCTAACCCTTGGCCGGGTCCGCGCCCGGCTGCTTGACGATCCGGTCGCCGACCTCGATCGACTTCCAGAGCCGGCGGGCGATCCGGACCTTTACGGATTCGCCGTCGGCGAGGCGAATTTCGACGAAGTGGTACATGTTCGAGCCGTCGAGCATGCCTCGGGACTTATCGGTGACGACGCCTTCCCAGGAGTCATCTCGTGCGACTTTGAGAGATTTGATCATGTTATGAAGTCTATGAGGATCGGCAGCCGACCGTGCAGGGCCATGAATCACCTTCTGGGGATGACTTATGTCATGGAGTGAACCCATGGCAGCTCTTTGCCGAGCTCGCCAAAAAGGAGCGCGGGCTGAGCAGCGCCCAGCTCGTCGAAGGGCTCACCGCGGAGCAGCCGACCGCAGCGCAGCGGTCAGAGCGGCTGGCTGCCGACCGCTGGATCGCCGTTCTCCATGGTGTTGCGACGTGGAAAGCCCCGAACCCGCCCTCGCCGCCTCGGATCTGCACGTGGTGATGTGCTGTGCGATGTGCACCTTTACCTGTACGCGGTGCTGAGCTGCACTGTTGATGGGGAGTCGAACCCCCGCGTTGCTCTTCACGCGCCAGGAGTGGGCTGGAAAACCGCCGGCCCTCGGTGTGTGCACGCCTCCGAAGCTGCTACCTGCTCCACATCGTCCCAGCCTGCTGGACTGCTCAGTCCAGCAGGTCGACCTCCCAGTTCGTCCGCTGGATCCGCACATCGACCTCACGGATCTCCCGGGCGAGTACATCCGCCTGACCGCGCAGTTCCGCGACCGGAAGTGCGGAAAGCATCATCAACTCGGACCGAAGCTGCCGGCCGTATCCCCGCTCACCCTTGCCCGCCGCCGCGTCCGCCGCTGCGGTGACCACGGAGTGACGCAACCGCAGGACGTCACGGCGTGCGAGGGCATCGGTGAGCGTGCCGTCCGGGCCCATATCCACGGCGGCATTGGTCCGGTTGATCCGCCGGATCAGCGATTCCAGAGCGTTCAGCACCTCACCGGCCTCAGCCAACAGCTGAGCTGCGTCCTCGGCGGGTGTCTCCCCTTCCTGGTACCGCGCACTGCTGACGACGCGCGCTCGCAGCTGTTCTACACGGCGCGTCGACTCCGCACGTTCTGCCAGTGCCTCAGCAAGCTTCAATTTTCTCCGCCTCCCCCTCCATGAGCTCGCACGAGTATACGAGTGCGAACGAGCTCGTACGCACCTGAATTTTCATCCGCCGGAGCCCTGACCAGCCACTGGAGTGAGAGTGGGCGGCAGCCGCACAGAGGACCACAAAGAGGATCCGAAGTACGAAGGAGAAGGGAGTGGGAATCCGAGAGTCTCAGCGCGACAGGGCAGTCGGTGTCTCACGGCGATGTCGTTTTTCCGGGATCCGTCCGACAAAGGCTGTGAGACTCCGATAGGAAATACGAGGCGGTTGCCGGGTCTCACATCGCGCACCGGCCCAGAGGTCCGCACATCTGACAGCTGACACCTGACACCCTGGGTGTCCGCGCCTGCATCACGCTGCTCCGGGCCCGTTCGACGCGTTAGACCCCACACGTCCGCAGTGCGGGGCACCCCATGGGCGCGGGCAAGCCCCTGAACCGGCCCAACCGCCCTTCCGATCCCAGGAGACTCACCTACCTTCCAGTCCGCCGCCACGCCCTGGTGCCTCGACCTCAATATGTCGGCGCCGCCGAGGCCCGCGATACTCCAACACCCCCCACCCCAACCGGCGCAACACCACTGCGCAACGCTGTAGTTCCGTCTGCTCGGCGTGAGCAGCACCGCTGCCGGGCGGCCCCAGCCACTCGACCCGCGCTGTCATAGGTGCTTCGGCTTCGCGCACGCAGTACCCCGTCGCCACACGCTCGCCTGTCTCGCCAAGCGAGGACGGCGGCATTCCAGCAGCCTCCAGGCCAAGGGCGACAGCGCGAACTACCTGCCCACGCTCCCATTCGGCCGGATGCGCAAGGGGATCGGGCGCACCGGCGTTCATCAGCCGGCGGATCTGCAACAGGCCGTTGAGCGCGGACTGGACGGCCCGGTCCCGCTCCGGGCCCGACTCGGCCGGAGCGGGGCCATCGCCGCTGGCCACTTCGAAGGGCGATCCCTCGTCAATCACCCAGGCCTCCTGGAGTCTGCGCGTGCGTGTGCGTCGACGGGCCTTGGAACTGTGCCCCTCCCCCGCCCGATCTGAACCACTTGCCGGGTGATCTACTCGCCCTCGCCCTGCCCTCTCCCCTCCCCCCCCCGCGCCCTCGAACGGAGCCCTCGCGTCACCGGCCTACACGCTGCCGCTGGTGCGCTCGGCTGGTCATGTTGGTCGGCACCTTCACCATGGCAGCTGGCCTGCTCCCACCCTGACGCTCCTGCTGCAGGCGACTCCGTCAGTCGCCTGACATCAACTGCATCTCCACTGCCAGCATCTTGCAGGCGCGCGCCCCCGAGCAACCTGCGCAACCACCTGCTTGAAGCAGGGAAACGCGACGACGCCAGGACCACGACCTCCGAGCACGTGTTGCTGACGCGGGCCGCCGCGGCCCAGCGGCGAGCGTCTCCGCGCCCCGATCGAGTGCCGGCTTCAGCTGCCCACCGTCCACCAGGCGCTGGAGTTTCAAGATCGATTGTCAGTGGTGGGTGAGATGATGAATGCATCGAGTCGGAACAAGGGGGAGTTCTCATGTCCGGAAGTCAGAACTACATCAACCACGTTGCTCTTGTATTGGATGCCAGTTCATCCATGTCACACCTGAGTGGCAAGGTCGTTGAAGTCGCCGATCAGCAGATCGCGTATCTGGCCCGCCGATCGAAGGAACTGGACCAGGAAACCCGCGTGACGGTGTACGTCTTCGCCAACAAGGTGGAGTGCGTCATCTACGACAAGGACGTGCTGCGAATGCCGTCCCTGAAGCAGCTCTACCGGGTCGGTGGGATGACGGCTCTGCTGGCGGCCACGCTGAAGTCACAGCGGGAACTGGCGCAGACGGCTCAACTCTACGGCGACCACAGCTTCCTGACGTTCGTGCTCACCGACGGCCAGGAAAACGCCAGTCATCGCTGCCCGGATGCCCCGGCCAAGGACCCGCGCAAACTGGTGCAGGCCGTGGCCAAGCTGATCGAGGCACAGGAGGACAACTGGACGCTGGCCGTCCTTGTGCCGGACCAGATGGGCAAGCGCGAGGCCATGCAGTGCGGATTCCCGAAGGACAACATCGCCATCTGGGACGCCGCAAGCACACAGGGCCTGGAGGAAGCCGGGCAGGTGATCCAGCAGGCAACCGAGAAATTCATGGTGGGACGCACCAAGGGCATCCGCGGATCGCGGGCGGTGTTCTCCACGGGTGCCGAGGCTGTCAACAAGGACACGATAAAGGCAGCCGGTCTCACCCCGGTGACACCGGCCAAGTACCAGCTGATTCCGGTGACTCGCGAAACGGCGATCCGGGAATGGGTCATCGAATGCGGACATACCTACCGTACCGGTGGTGCTTTCTACCAGCTGAGTAAGTCAGAGAAGATCCAGGCGAAGAAGCAGATCGCTGTGCTGGAGAAGAAGACGGACCGGGTATACACGGGGCCGGAGGCCCGCGCCCTGCTCGGCCTGCCGGATATGGAGGTGCGCATCAAGCCGGACCACAACGACGACTTCACCATCTTTGTGCAGAGCACCAGCGTCAATCGCAAACTGGCACCGCAGACACGGCTGCTGCTCATGACCTGACACGCCTCAGCGGCCCCGCCGGTTCAACTGGCGGGGCTGCCGGCGAGTTTCGCTGCCCACGCTGCCCACGCCACCTGCGCCGGTGGCGTGGGCAGCGTGGGCAGACGCGATGCGAAGGCCTCGGGCCAAGGCCGGTCCTCCGGTCGCCGGCCCGGATCGGAGCAGCGTCGTCAGGCGATCTCCTTCTGGGACGGAACGACGACTCCGTACAGGTCCGCAATGGTGGCGAGAGCGCTGTGGTGCACCTGGCGGGCGTCCAGTTCGATGCCTGCTACTGGCAGCGAACGGGTGGCACTGGCATCGCTTACGACGGTGGGTCGATTGCCTCGGAGGAAGGCCCCCTGAGCAGTGAACGCCACGCACATATGCGTCATGAACCCGCAGATCACGAGGTTGTTCCGGCCCGCGGCGTCGACTTGCTGGTCCAGGTCCGTATCAAGGAAGGCGTTCGGGGCCTTCTTGACGACGACCTGCTCGCCGTCGATCGGCGCGACACTCGGGTGGATCTGGCCGATCTCGGCCCGGATGTCGTACGGGGTGCCTTCGCCGCCGTCGTTGATGACGTGGATGACCTTGGTGCCGATCTGGCGGGCCCTGGCCAGTAGTTGGGCGGCGGCGTCAAGCGCGGCTTGCCAGCCGTCCAGCTCCATCACGCCGGTGGTGTAGGTGTTCTGGTAATCGATGAGGATCAGGGTCGAATCGGCGAGCGTCGCGGGGGCGTCGTCGAAGCCGTTGAGCTGGCGCAGCGTCGTTCTGGGCATGGGGTTCCGCCTTAGGGTCCGCGTCAGGGAAGAGGGAAGGCAGTTCACCGGCTCGGTGAACTGCACTCAGGACGCTATGGCCACGCACCGCGTGTCGGCAATGTCATCTAACATGCAGATTCCGACATCGCTGTTGCCGGCTGTGGGGGCCCTTTTTGCGTACCGTCAGACGCCTGATCGTCATCGTCCTCTTCGAAGGCGTCGACCTGCTCGACGTCACCGGGCCACCGGAAGTGTTCTCCCTCGCTCGACGCGAGACAGACGAAGCGGCGGGCTACGAAGTGGTCCTGGCCGCGGAGACCATGGCCCCTGTCGCCACCGCCGCCGGAGTCCGTATCCTCCCCGACGTCACCTTCGACGAGCTGTCCACGAAGGGCATCGACACCCTCGTCGTGCCCGGAGCCGTCGAGACCGGCAGCGACCGCCGTGTGCATCCGCTCACCGCCCCCGGCGTGGTGAGCCGGGTCAGACAACTCGCCGCCCGGACCCGGAGGGTCACATCCGTCTGCGTCGGGGCACACATCCTTGCCGCTGCCGGGCTTCTCGACGGCAAGCGGGCGACCACCCATTGGTCGACCGCGCAGCAGCTCGCCGCCGACCATCCGGCGGTCGAGGTCGACGCCGACCCGATCTTCATCCGCGACGGGGACGTGTGGACCGGCGCGGGGATCAGTTCCTGCCTCGATCTGTCGCTCGCGCTCATCGCCGATGACCTCGGCGAGGCCATCGCCCTGCGTGTCGCCCGGCAGCTTGTGATGTACCTGAAGCGGCCGAGCGGACAGAGCCAGTTCAGCGTTCCGCTGGAACAGGTCTCCACCACGCGACGTATCGAAGAGCTCCGCCACTACATCATGCGCAATATCGGTGAGCCGCTCACCGTCGCCGACCTCGCCGGATGCGCCCACGTCAGCGACCGGCAGCTCACCCGGATCTTCAAAGCCGAACTCGGTGTCACCCCGCATGCGTACATCGAGTCGGTCCGTGTCGAGACGGCACGCAACCAACTCGAATCCACCGATGCCACCCTTGAACGCATCGCGTCCGCGTGCGGGTTCGGGTCGGTCGACACCCTTGTCCGGGCTTTCCGCCGGAGACTCAACACGACACCGACCGAGTACCGTCGCCGGTTCCGGACCATCCCCGACCAGGGACCCGTTCACGTGGAGCGGAGCTGACGGTACGGCTCTCGCGCTCCTGCCGGCGCCCTCGCCCGGACTCGTCGCCGGCTCCAATTGCTCCGATGCGCACGCCACATCACGACCCCGAGGATGCAGCAGGGGCCACCCCTAGCAGACGCCCCCCTGTCCGCGGGCGCCGAGGCGCCAGGCCCCTGGACCTGCTTCGGTGATGGCCCGGCCATCGTCGCGAATAGTTCGTTGGTTGAACGCAACACACGAGGAGCGCTCACCATCCTCAGCCGGCGCAACGGTGGAATCGGGAGCGTAGGACGCGGTGGCAGCGCTTGCGGACCGGACTGGCGCGTTGCGGATCACCTCGCCACACCGGCAGGTGGGTAAGCGCCGCGAGTTTCGCCACTTCATCCAACTAACAGCCCCTACGTTCCGCGTTGCTGCTGCGCCAGCCCGGCGCCGACAGATAGGGGGCGGTAGGGGGCAGCGCTGTCAGCCAGTGCCGTGCAGGCTGAGGCCGGACGGTGCGGGCAGCTCGGTGGAACCTCTTGACGCGTCTGCAACACGGGGCTAACTTCACCGCAATTCTTGTACGGGTTGCACCCGCTGCCACATCTTTCTCTTCATAAGGTGAATACATGCTTCGTGGACAACGACGTAGGAGAGCAGGGCTGTTCTTCGGCGGCGGAGTGCTGGCCGTGGCGATGGCGATGGTCTCGGGCGGGGGCGTCACGCCGCTCGGCGCGGCCGTGCCGGTCGCTGACCGGAGTCCCGCCTCTTGCGAGGCGCCCGGTGAGAGCGGTCGTTTCGCGGACGGGACCGGCTCGGCGAGACTCACGGTCACCGACGTCCACCAGGACTGCCTGCGTACGTACGAGCTGGTCAGCTCGGTCTCCGGCAAGCGGACCTTCAGCGAGAGCGCGGACCGGCCGACACTCCGGTCCGGTTCGGCGCTGCTGGACGGGCTGTACGCGATGGCCCATACCGAGGCGAAGCAAAACCGGGCCGACCGGATCAGCGACGAGAAATACAACGGCGGCAAGCCGATGGAGTGCCCGGGCGGCTGCTACATCACCGGTAAGTCCTGGTCGTACGTCTGGACGCGCGATGTCTCCTACTCCGCGGACCTCGGACTGACGCCCGCTGACCCGGAACGCATGCGCAACACGCTCGCGTTCAAGCTCAGCGACCGCCGCGACGGTTCCGGTGACACCCAGATCATCCAGGACACCGGCACCGGCGGCAGCTACCCCAGCTCCACCGACCGGGTCGTGTGGGCCCTGGGCGCCAGTGAGATCCTCGACTGGCTGCCCGACGGCGAACGCCAGGACTTCGCGGCCAAGGCGTACGACGCCATCCGCAACACCGTCGAGCACGACCGGAAGGTCGTCTACGACCCGCATGACGGCCTCTACAAGGGCGAGCACTCCTTCCTCGACTGGCGCGAGCAGAGCTACCCGGACTGGACGAAGGACGACGTGGCCACCATCGCCACCTCGCGTTCGCTGTCCACCAACGTCGCCCACTGGTCGGCGGTCGACGCCGCCGCACGTCTCGCTGCCGGCGCCGGCGACGCCACGGCAGCCGGCAAGTACCGCGGCTGGGCCGCCCGGCTCGCCTCCGCGATCCGTACCAAGTTCTGGCTGCCCGAGCAGGGCCAGTTCTCGCAGATGCTCACCACCGGACTCGACACCGCACCGGCCCGCCGCTATGACGCATTGGGTACTTCCCTGGCCGTCCTCACGGGCATCGCCACGCCGCATCAGGCCCGGCAGGCCGTCGCCAACTACCCGCAGACCCCGTACGGCCCGTCCGTACTGTGGCCGCAGCAGCAGGGCGTACCGGCGTACCACAACAACGCCATCTGGCCCTTCGTCACCGCGTACCTGACGCGCGCGGCCGCGAAGACCGGGAACGACCGCATGGCCGCACTCCAGATGCGGTCGCTGGTGCGGGGAGCCGCGCTGTTCGGCACCAACAAGGAGAACATCAACCTCCTGGACGGCGGCACCAAGACCGAGATCAATTCCGACCGGCAGCTGTGGAGCGTCTCGGGAATGCTCTCGATGGTGCAGCAGAGCCTGTTCGGTATCGACGCGCGTCCGGACGGGCTGCACATCAAGCCGTTCCTGCCCGCCCAACTGCGCAACGCCTACCTCCGCGGCAGCGATCACGCCGAGCTGCGGAACCTCAACTACCGCGGCCACAAGCTGGACATCGCGCTCCGCCTCCCGAAGAGCGCGACCAAGAGCGGCGCCTTCGAGGCCAAGTCGCTGCGGCTGAACGGGAAACGGCTGCCGGCAGGCACGCCGATCACCGAGAACATGCTGGGCAAGGGCACCACGAAGCTCGTCGTCGAGCTGGGCACGCCGCGCCGTGGTGTGGCGTCGCCCGCTCCCGAGCAGGTGGACGTCACCTCCAAGGAGGCTCTGTACGGGCCGACCACCCCGACCGTACGTGGTGTGGCAGCCGACAACGGCCGGATGCGACTGTCCGTCGGCATCGGTGAGGAGGACCCGTCCAAGGTCACCATGGACGTCCTGCGCGACGGCAAGGTGATCGCCGAGAAGCAGCCGGTGACGGGCGGAAGCCAGACCTGGACGGACCGCACCTCAGGGGACCTGGACAAGGCCTCGCACTGCTACAGCGTCCGGCTGCGCTACACCTCCAGCGACAACACCTCCCAGCACGCCGAGCCGCGCTGCTACTGGGGCCCGCACGGCGATCGCGTCACCAAGGTCACCGGCGAGGACTTCGAGGTCACCGGCGGGCACCGCACCAGCGGCAAGCACGGCGTGTACTACGCGGACTGGGGCACCGCACCCGGCGACAAGATCACGGCCCGGGTCACGCCCAAGGCCAGCGGCACGTACCTGCTGCAGGCGGACGCGGCGGTCGGCGGCCCCCTCAACACGGGCGTCGCGAGCGGCATGAAGATGCTCCGCGTCTACGACGACACCACCGGCCGGCTCGTCACCCAGCACGTCATCGCCATGCCCAACACCGGGAGCTGGAGCACCGTACGTGGCTCCACCTACGGCGAGGCGCACCTGGACAAGGGCCGCGCGTACCGCATCGAACTGGTCCAGGACCCGCTGGCGGTCAACATGAGCTATTTCTCCGCCAACGCGCTCTACGCGGACACCCGAAACGGCCCGTCCAACTACAGCGACGTGTACGCGATCAAGGCGATGCTGAAGAAGCGCACTGACTGACCGGTGGTCTGCCGGGCCGGAGCGGCTGTCCTTCGCCGGCAGGTGGGAAGCGGTCCGGGTCAGCGCCCCACGGCGATACGCCGCGGGGCGCTGACCCGGACCGTTCCCAGAGGTCACCCGGGGCACGGTCACCGCTGCGGCGGCTCGCCGGGCAGCGGCTCTCAGCTGCCGCGGCGCACCCTGGCTGCCTTGCGGGCCTCGGCGAGCTTGCGGGCCTCACCGGCCTTGCGGGACTTGCCGCCGGTTCCGCGGGAGGCGTCCTTGCTGGTGCCCAGGCCGCGGAAGGGGGTGTTGGTGTTCTTGGCCCGGGGTGCCGCGGGTGCACCGTCGAGCGGGGTGCCGGAGGGGGCCTTCGCCCCGGTGATCCGGCTCAGCTCCGCCTCACCCGAGCGCACCTTGGTGGTCGTCGGCTCGATACCGGCCTCAGCCATCAGCCGGCTCATCTCGCGGCGCTGGCCCGAGAGGACCAGCGTGACGACGCGGCCGGCCTCACCGGCTCGGGCGGTGCGGCCCGCGCGGTGCACATAGTCCTTGGGGTCGGTGGGCGGGTCGACGTTGACCACCAGATCGAGGTCGTCGATGTGCAGGCCACGGGCCGCCACATTGGTCGCCACCAGAACGGTGATCTGGCCGTTTTTGAACTGCGAGAGGGTCCGGGTGCGCTGCGGCTGGGCCTTGCCGCTGTGCAGGGCCGCGGCGTGCACCCCGCTGGCCCGCAGGTGGCGGGTCAGCTGGTCGACCGCGTGCTTGGTATCCAGGAACAGCAGTACCCGGCCGTCGCGGGCGGCGATCTCCGTGACGACGGCATACCGGTCGGGGCCGTGCACGACCAGCACATGGTGGTCCATGGTCGTGACCGCGCCCGCGGACGGGTCGACCGAGTGGACGACGGGGTCATGGAGGTAACCACTGACCAGCTGGTCGACGTCGCGGTCCAGGGTGGCCGAGAACAGCATCCGCTGCCCGTCCGGGTGCACCTGGTCGAGGACCTCGGTGACCTGCGGCAGGAAGCCCATGTCGCACATCTGGTCGGCCTCGTCGAGGACCGTGATCCGCACCCGTCCCAGGCGGCAGGCCTTGCGCTCGATGAGGTCGTGCAGGCGGCCGGGGGTGGCGACGACGACCTCGGCCCCGTCGCGCAGTGCGGCGGTCTGGCGGCCGATCGACATGCCGCCGACGACCGCGGCCATCCGCAGCCCGAGCGCGTCCGCGTACGGCGCGAGTGCCTCGGTGACCTGTTGGGCCAGCTCCCGGGTGGGCACCAGGATCAGGGCGAGGGGCTGCTTCGGCTCCGCGCGCCGCCCGGCCGTCCGTGCGAGCAGCGGCAGGCCGAAGGCGAGCGTCTTGCCCGATCCGGTGCGCCCGCGCCCCAGGACGTCGCGTCCCGCGAGGGCGTGGGGAAGTGTGGCTGCCTGGATCGGGAACGGCTCACTGACGCCGAGCTCGGTGAGGGTGCGCAGTACCTCGGCCGGAAGTTCCAGGTCGGCGAAGGAGGCGACCGGGGACAGCGGCGGGGTGGGGGGCACCGGTCCGGCGGGGTCGCCGTGCGAGGTACCGGGGCGGTCGGGGTGGTTCATGGCGAGCCTTCCGCAGGGGGAACGTACCGAGGAAGGCCCGGCAGGACACGAGCAGCCGACGAACATCGGGAAACCGGACGGGCAGAAGTGCCGACCGGATCGCCGACCGTCACGGCCGTCCAAATATGTGACGTTAACACACAGTGACAGTGCGCCCCTGCGCTGTGCTGCTGATCGCTCGCTCTCCCTGCGTCGGTGACGCGAGGCAGGCCGAGAGCCGTTCCCCATTCCGACGCATGCAGATTCCGACGCATGCAGATTCCGACGTATACAGCCTTGCTGTCAGGAGTCGAAGCGGCGGCGGGCGGTCTCGATGGGGCCGAGGTAGCGGTGGGTCCAGTCGCACATTCCGTCAACTGTCGCTCGCAGGGCGCGCCCCGGCTCCGTGAGGGTGTACTCGACCCGGGGCGGCACGGTGGGGTGCACGCACCGCTCGACCAGGCCGTTGCGCTCCAGCATGCGCAGGTTCTGGGTGAGCATCTTGTGGCTGATGCCCTCGATCGCGTTGCGCAGCTCGGTGAAGCGCAGGGTGCGGTCACCCACGGTTTCGATGATCAGGAGCGCCCATTTGTTGGCGATGTCCGAGAAGATCTCCCGCGCCAGGGAATCCGCACGTGTCAGGTCCGCATCGTCCTTGGGTGAGCCCTTGAACTGCTCGGTCACCATGAGGTTCCCCCGTCACCGAAAAGTGCGTTCTTCCATGTCAGCGAGCACTCTCCTACGGTTCCTGAGTAACCACAAGAGACCGCAGGTGTCTCTCACCAGATGGAGGTGCAGCATGGCCGTCACCCTGATGGACCCCAGCGGATTGCCCACGATCGACGTCTACCGGCAGGTATCGATCGCCTCCGGGTCGAAACTGGCCTTCATCGCCGGGCAGGTGTCCTGGGATGCCGACGGGTCCACGGTCGGCGCAGGCGACCTCGCCGCGCAGGTCGAGCAGTGTTACCTCAACATCGGCACCGCCCTGGCCGAGGCCGGCGGTTCCTTCGACGACGTAGCGAAACTCACCGTCTACGTCGTCGACTGGACCCCCGGCAAGATGCCGCTGCTCCTGGAGGGGATCTCCAGGGCCGCCGCGAAGCTCGGGGTCACCCCGGTACCTCCGGCCACGCTGCTGGGCGTGGCGGCACTCGATGTCCCCGAGCATCTGGTGGAGATCGAAGCCACCGCCGTCCTCGACTGACTCACGTGATCGTCGTCCACGGGTCGCCGAAATGAGCAGGGCGACGCTCAGCGGCCAACGGGCGTGTCAGTCACAGCCGTTGTGGCTGAGCCCGTCACCTGGCGGGCGAACGCGTCACCTGGCGGGCGAACGCGTGATGTGGCGGGGCCGGGTAGTTCGGTGGGCGGCGTCCGGCCGCCCGCTGCGCCACGGAGCGCCAGCAGCTCAGCGGATCAGCAACGCAGCAGGTCGGCGGCCCGTCCCGAGATCCGTCAGAAGTTTTCCAACACCGCACCAATCCAGCGGAGTTGCGGCTCCGAATACAGGTCGGCGCCCCACCGGGGTGCCGCTCTCGAACCTGGACGATGTGCGGTCCCCCCTTCCCCCTGCGGAGGCCGCCGGAAAAGGAACGAACGTGATAGCCAAGCGCACCAGCCGCCTCGCCATACTCGTCGCTCTGCCCGCCGCCCTGGCCCTCGCCGTGGGCGCGTCCTCCCAGGCCGCCGCCGAGGGCACCGGAGCGTTCCAGATCAATCTGGCGCAGTTGAACGACTCCGGTTCCAAGGGCACGGCGATGCTCAGTCTCCAAGGCAACCGCCTGACCGTGAAGATCGAGTCCGAGGGGCTCGTCCCCGGGCAGCCCTCCGCCCAGCACCTCCACGGCTCCACCGACGGCCATGACTTCCACTGCCCGGATGCGAGCGATGACACGGACGGCGACGGAGTCCTCAACAACACCGAAGCCACGGTCGACTACGGCGACATCAATATCTCCCTCACCACCAAGGGCCCCACGGACATGAAGAGCGGTCTCGCCGTCGACCGCATGCCGGTGGCGGACGCGCAGGGCAAGGTCTCCTACGAGCGCACGCTCTCCGTCTCCCAGGCCGTGGTCGATCACATCAAGGACCTGCACATCGTGCAGCACGGCATCGACCGCAACGGCAACAACAAGTACGACTTCGACGGTGCGGGCAAGAGCGAACTCGACCCCAAGCTCCCCCAGGAGGCCACCGCCCCCACCAACTGCGGCGAGGTCCAGGGCGCCGCGGTGGGTTCCATTCCGGTCGGCGGGGTCGAGACCGGGACCGGGCCCTCCGAGGAGCAGGGCGTTCCGGTCGCGATGATGGGTGCCGGAGGTGTCGCCTTCGTGGCGATCACCGGCGCACTGGCCGTCGCGCGGCGGCGGAAGACCGCGCCGGTCACCGGGCGTACCGGGAGCGCCGCGTGAGCCGCCGGAGCGAGGACACCGTGGCCGAGGACAGCGTGAGCGCCGTACGCCGCCGGGGCCACCGCGTCACCGGCTTCGCCCTCGCCGCGGTATCGGCAACCGCGCTGGTAGCAGGGTGCGGTGCGCAGGAAACGGCGCCGCCCCGATCGCTCCCCGCAGGGCAGCCTCCTGCCCAGGGCGGGGGCTCGTCCCACGACGCGGCGGGTGGAGGCGGCTCCGGGAACCAGGCTGCCGCCGGTATGCCGAAGTCGGTTCCCGAGCGGCTCTCCATCCCTTCGCTCCAGGTGTCCTCCACGCTGGAGACCCTGCGGCAGAACGAGAAGGGGGCCATGGAGACCCCGCGTGATCCCGACAAGGCGGGCTGGTATCAGCCGGGGCCGACGCCCGGCTCCCGGGGGCCGGCCGTGATCGCCGGTCATGTCAGCTGGAACGGCAAGCCGTCGGTGTTCGAGAAGCTGTCGACGATGAAGGCCGGTGACACCATCGAGGTCGCGCGGCAGGACGGGAAGACGGCGAAGTTCACCGTCGACCGCGTCGCCCAGTACCCGAAGAACAAGTTCCCCACGGTCGAGGTGTACAAGAACCTCGACCACGCCGGCCTCCGCCTGATCACCTGCGGAGGGCAGTACGACGAGGGCCAGCACTACTACCCCGACAACGTGGTGGTGTTCGCCAGCCTGGAGGGCAGTGCGTAAGCCGACCCTCTGAGAGCCGACCGGCGGTCCGGCGCCCCCGCACGGGTGACCGGGCCGCTCACCGCTTCCCCTGCCGACGCGGGGCCGGCACCACTCCGATCGCCCTCGGGCGGCTCACCGCGCCGGACTGTCCACGATCCCCGCTGTCCGAGCGGCGGTCAGCCAGTGGGGGTACTCGCTCAGCAAGTGGTCGTACAGGGCGGTGTCGGTGTGCGCGCGGGGGTCCCGGCCGGCGTGGAAGAAACCGGCGTTGTCGACGATGCGCTTGCCCGGTACGGCGAGGTCATCGAGCTTGTGCAGAAACCGGAACTCGTTGTCCTCCGGGTCGCCGAAACCGACGAACTGCCAGAACAGCGGGAGTCTCGCGGCCTTGCACAGATAACGTTCGGCGGCGGCCTTGCTGGTGGGTCCGCCGTCCGTCTGGAAGATGACCAGAGCCGGAGCGGTGCTGCCGGTGGCGAGGTGGTGGTCGATGACGGCGTCCATGGCCCAGTGGTAGTTGGTGCGCCCCATGTGCCCGAGACCCTGGTGCAGTTCGGCGATCCGTCCCCCGTAGTTGTCCAGCCCGAAGTCCGCGGTGCCGTCGACGTCGGTGGAGAAGAAGACGACCGGCACGGAGCCGTCGTCGTCGAGGTGGGCACACAGACCGAGGACCTGCTCGGCCAGATGCTGGACGGCGCCGTCCTGGTAGTACGGGCGCATGGAACCGGAGCGGTCGAGGACCAGATAGACAGCGGCCCGCTCGCCGTCCAGCCCGTGCTTCCGGAGGCTGATACCGGCGCTCTTGTAGAGGTCGACCAGCCCCGGCGCGTTCGCCTGCACCTTCTCCAGACTCACCCTCGTGGCACCCGTCCGTGTCGTCATCACCCTGCCTGCCCACCCTTCGTCGTCCTCGCCCTGGCAAGTGCGCCTGCCCAACGGGGAGTTGCTCAGGTCCCCTCACGCGCCGTCGTCGTGGAGAGCAACTCCGGCCTGCTGGGGATACAGGGCGCTCCCCTGAGATCTTGCCTCGTCAGCACGGGATGCCGCGACTTCCTGCCCCTTCGCCCTGCAATGTCGTTTCCTCGACAGCGGAAGCAGTGCAGGCCGAGAGATCCGCGCCGCACTTTCCGACGCAGACGCCGAGCAAACAGGCACGCGAAACGTCCCCCACACGAGCGAACTCCCTTCAAATGCCTGGTAGTTCCGCATCGCGAGGGTAGGGGATTCTCGATCGCATCTCGCGACGAGGTGCCCGCACCACAGGGAGACTCGTTGAAGACACCCTCCCCTACCCCAGCCCTTGCCTTGGCCGCCTGCGCGGTCATCGCCTTTCTGACCCCGGCAGGTATCGCGCAGGCCGCGACCGCACCGAACCTCCCCACCCGCCCGGTCACTTCGATCCTGCTCGCCAACTCCTTCGCCGGCCCCGACCTGCCCGACGGCTACGCCCACCGCACGGACGAGGACTTCATCCGCGACCTCGGCACGATCGACGAGGCGTTCTGCACTCAAGACGACTTCGAGCAAAGGATCCAGGACGAACTCACCGAGAACTTCCAGGTCCTTCCGGTGATCTTCGGTACCGCCGACGACCCCAAGGACGCCCAGGGCGAAGCGCGCCGGGCCGTGACCGGAACCGACCAGCTCACCAACGAAGCCCGACACCAACTGTGCACGGATGAAGGCACCGTGGAGTACCGCATGGCTCTCGACGGCTTCATCTCGGAGTACGGCGTGCAGCCCAACACGGTTGCCGGAGTCACCGGCCCGGACGACACCGGGAAGATCGAGGACGTCTGGAACGCCCGCGTCGCCGGCTTCCAGGCCACACTCAACCGCTGGCTCCCCTAGGGTCTGTCGTCAAGTGTCACGCCCACATCCGGCACGGCCGCTTGGTAGGACTCGGCGGTCGTGTCGTAGCGGGTGGCGATCCCTCGGCGCTGCTTCAAGCGGTTGAAGCAGCGCTCGACGACGTTGCGCTGCTTGTAGAGGTGGTTGTCGACGGCCGGCGGGTGGTCCCGCCTTACTTTGTGGCCGGTGCGAACGGTCCGACGGCCGGGGGGCCGTGGACAGCGACGGCGTCCGGGTCAACGGTGAGTCGCGGATACCGCCGCGTGCGCCTCGGCCCGCAGAACTTCGGCGTCGGACTGTTCGCTCGCCCAGGCGACATGGCCGTCGGGGCGGATGAGCGCGGCACGGACGGTGGACCAGGCGGGGCGTGGGTCGGGCCGGTGTGCTGTGTGCGTGACCGTGTGGGGGGTGGAGGGCGGCGCCGGGGTGCCGGTGAAGTGCAGCAGGACGTGGCGGCCGGTCCGGAGCAGTGTGAAGAGGTCCGTGGTGTTGGAGAGTTCGAGGTTGGGTGCGCGGTGACCGGTCAGGGGGTGGTGGTGTGCGGGGCCCGGGTAGGTGACGGCCAGTGCGGAGAGCCGTTCGGCCAGGCTTCGGGAGAACTCGGGTACGGTGGCGATGAGTTGGCTCAGGAGTGCGCGCAGGTCCTGGCCCTCCGCCGAGTAGGCGTTCATCAGTGCCGTCTGGGCGCGGGTGCTGAGCAGTAGGTCGGCGCCGACCGGGTGGCGTTCGGCGTGGTAGCTGTCCAGGAGCCCGGCGGGGGCGGTGCCTGCCACTGTGGCGGCCAGTTTCCAGCCGAGGTTCGTGGCGTCCTGGATGCCGACGTTGAGGCCCACACCTCCGGCCGGGAAGTGCATGTGTGCCGCGTCGCCCGCGAGGAGGACGCGGCCTCTGCGGTACTCGGCGGCCTGGCGGGCGGCGTTGCCGAACCGGGAGAGCCAGCTCGGGTCACGCATGCCGAAGTCGGTGCCGGCGATCCGGGTCACCTTGGCGCGCAGCCCGTCGAGGGTGAGTTCGCCGGGGTAGCCGGTGCCGGTACTGTCCGGGTCACCGCCGACGATCCGGTGGATGCCGCCCGGCATCGGGACAATCATGACGCCGCCGGTCGGGCCTGACACGGCGAGCACCCCTTCCTGTGGCGGGCTGTCCAGGACGACGTCGCCCAGGAAGCCCCAGCTGGTTGCGTCGTCGCCGGGGAAGTCGATGCCCGCCGCTTCGCGCACGGTGCTTCGGGTGCCGTCGCAGCCGACGAGGTAGTCGGCGCGCAGTGTGTACGGCCCGTCGGGGCCGGTTGCCTCGACGTTCACCCCGTCATTGTCCTGGGTAAGTCCGGTCACTTGGTGCCCGCGCCGGATGTTGGCTCCGGCCGCCTTCCCGTGCTCCTCCAGCAGCTCCTCGGTGCGGGCCTGCGGCAGGGCGAGTGTGAAGGGGTAGGGGGTGTCGAGGACCCCGAAGTCCATCCGGTCGTCGAGCCCCCCGAAGTGGCCGCTGGGGATGCGCCGCCCCGCCGCGAGGAAGGGTTCCAGCACGCCCCGGGTGGCCAGGGCCTCCAGTGTGCGCGGATGGATGGTGAGGGCCTTGGAGTGGGGATCCCGCTCGCGGCGGGTTTCCAGGACGGTGACGGGGGTCCCGCCCAGCCGCAGTTCGGCGGCCAGCCACAGCCCGGTGGGGCCGCCTCCCGCGATGACTACGTGCTCGTGCTCCATGGCAGCTCCTCAAGAATGTCTTGGTCAGTGACCAAGACGGGGTGCGCCCAGTAGACTAGGTCGGTGACCAAGAAGCAAGCGGAGGATCTCGCCCGGACTCGTCTCGACCCCGCAACGGTGGTGCGAACGGCCCTGGAACTGCTGGAGGAGAAAGGCGCGGACGGGCTCTCGATCCGCGGCATCGCGGACCGGCTCGGCGTCCGGATGAACACAGTGCTCTGGCATGCGAAGACCAAGGCGCGGCTGTCGGAGTTGATGGCGGACGCGATCGTGGCCGGGGCGCCGGTGGACGGACTGCCCGAGCCCTGGGAACCACGGGTCCGCGAACTGCTCCATCGCTACCGCCGCGCCCTGCTGGCCCACCGGGACGGTGCCAGGATCGTGGCCGGTACGTACGCCGCCGAACCCGCCACGCTCCGCTTCGCCGACCTGATGACCGAGGCGCTGCTGGCCGGCGGTCTCGCGGAACGCGAGGCGGTCTGGACCGGCTGGAGCCTTGTCTACTTCGCCTTGGGGCTGGCTCAGGAGGAACAGGCGCTTCCTGACGCGATGGGCCCGGCGTTCGCACGACAGCTGGACACGGGCGAATACCCCTCACTGTCCCGAGCCGCCGCGTACTTCGAGGACACCTCCTTCGACGAGCGCTTCGACTACGGACTCTCCCGCATCCTGGGGGTGTGAAACGGAACGGCGCCCCAACGGCCGGGCTCTCCACCCTCGACGGAGGGCCCGGCCCGGTCCTCGCGGGAGACCCGCGCGCGGAAGTTCTGGATCAAGGAGATCAAGCGCCGACCAGGTCCTGTCCAGGTCCGCACCCGGCACCTTGACCCGCGCGACACGCGCGCTCTCGCCGGGGGGGGGCGAGTCGACGCCCTCATCGCATGGGGATCGTCTGGACGTTTCGGACGGGCACGGCCTGGCGGGACGTACCGGAGCGGTACGGATCCTGGGCCACGCTGCACACTCGCTTCCGCCGATGGGCAATGGACGGCACCTTCCACCGCTCGCCTTCGATCTCACCGGCGGGAACACCCATGAATGCACCCAGTTCACCGCCGTGAGGGAGGCGATACGGGTGCCCCGCATCGGGTCCTTCACCCGCTTGAAGCAAGGGCGCGGCATCGCGACCCGCTACGACAAGGCCGCCGAGTCCTACCGGGCAGCCGTAACCCTCGCCTCGCTGCTGATGTGGGCGTGACACCTTGACGACAACTCCTGGGCGCAGGCGTCAAAGTCTGCTCCAGAAGCCCGCGGACCGGCCCGACCCGGCCCTGCCGCGGTCGCTTGACGTGATCTCGATGACCCCGATGACCTCCATGAGATCGACGATCTCGACGATCTCGTTCCGCCAGGTTTTACCGTTCGGCGTCGCCCCACTCCTGAACGCTCACTTCGTCGCCCACCGACAGCTTTCCCGGTCGCACCACGGAGAATTTCGCGCCGAAAACCACTCCCCCGCTCGCCGCTCTCCGGTAGTCGGCGAGCGTGCGCAGCGGCTCCCGCCCCTGCCGCGCCCCGGCCTCCTGGTCGACCAGGGTGACCGCGCAGCGCACCGCGAGCTTGGCGTAGCCCAACTCGCCCTCCCCGATGCTGATGCGGCGGGCGCGGTCCTCGGTGTGCGGTACGGCCGCCCAGTCGCCGCCGTCGCTGTCATGGCCGTGGCTGTCGTCGGGGCGGCTGTCGACGACGATGTTCGGGCGGAAGCGGTTCATCGGCAGCGGGGCGCCGCCGCGTTCGGCCATCTTCCGGTTGAGGAGCGTGAGGGAGGAACAGGAGATCAGGTGTACGGCGCTGCTGTCGGCGTAGCCGGAGGGGCCGGGTATCAGACCGTCGGCGATCCGGTCGT
Organism: Streptomyces sp. NPDC101393; assembly: GCF_044767385.1. Lineage (NCBI taxonomy): Bacteria > Bacillati > Actinomycetota > Actinomycetes > Kitasatosporales > Streptomycetaceae > Streptomyces > Streptomyces sp. NPDC101393. The sequence continues at coordinate 106,679 of NZ_JBIWNU010000011.1, forward strand.
GCTCCGGTGGCACGCGGACCAGGCGGCTGGGACTGCCGAGAAAGTCCGAGAGCCAGGCGGCGGCGTCGTCGCCCTGGTCGATCCCCTGGAAGGGGGCGCCGAAAAGGTCGACGTCGCGGCGCGGAGCTGACGTGGTCACCTCGATGCCCACCGTGCCGTGACGGACCGTTGAGTCGGCGGTGTCTGCAGTGTCGAGCGTGAGCCGGGTGCCGTCGGTGCTGATGGTGGGCTGGACCAGGGCGAGGCGGGGGTGGCGTCGCTGGGTGCGAAAGACCCCGTCCTCGCTGATGACCATGAAGCTGCGGTCGTGGGCAAGGCCTGCTGGCGTGAGGAGCGCATCGTTCATCGACGTGCCCGCGCACCCCTTGACGGGGTAGCAGATCAGTTCCGTGACGCCGGACATGTGCCGCCTCCTTCGATCGGCAGCCAGATTAGAACGCCGGCCCGGATGGGGTGATGCCGTCGGACCGGATGGCTTGATGACGTCCGTCCGGATGGGGTGATGGCGTCACTCCGGGCGGCATCGCCGACGGGTGGAGACCCCTGGCATGGTCCGACCGGCAGGAAGTCGATACATGGGCCCGGGGTGCAACATGGGCCCCGGACGCGCCCGTCGCCGGCCGTCCTGCCGCTCCGTCAGCCCACCCGCCTGGCCAGCACCTGTCCCGGCCAGGCGCCGGACAGGAAAGACTGGGTGGGGGTGAATCCGTTGCGCTCGTAGAACGCGACCAGTTCGCCCCCACCACCCGCCCAGCAGTCGACCCGCAGCAGATCCACTCCGACCCGCCGGGTCTCCTCGGCGGCGTGGGCCAGCAGAGCCGCCCCGATGCCCAGTCCGGCGTGGCGACAGTCGGAGACCAGCAGCCGGATGTACCGCTCGGGTTCCTCGGCGGGCGCGATCGGCATCTGCGGGCTGGGCCCGGAATCCAATACCAGGGCGCCGACCGCCGCTCCGTCCAACTCCGCGATGTACGGGGCGTTCTCGGTCGTGTACCGCTCGACCCGCGCCACCCCGCCGGGCTTCCGCGAATACGGTGTCGTACCCCACTGCTCGGTATTCCCGCGAGCGTTCATCCAGACCACCGCGGAGTCGAGCATGGCCAAAATGGCCGGAGCATCGGCCGGACTGCCTGGTCTGATCTGTATGCCAGGTGTGGTGTCGTTCACGGCGGGAGCTTAAGCACTGGTGACGAGCGTGGCCAGGACGTGGTCGTGCACAGTTACTGCATCTCCGGGCCGCCGTCCTTTGCGGGCATGGTGCGTCAGTTCGGAAGCGGCACTGCCTGTGGTGGCGGATGCTGAGAATCCGCCACCGGCGACATGCTGACACGGCACCTTCTGACCTTGTGGTCGCCGTATCAGCAGGGTTCATTCGGCTGCGAGTTCCGTCACCAGCCGGGTGGTGAGCGGTATCGGGATGCCGTGTCGCTCGGCCGCTCGCAGGAGGGCTCCCCCGATCGCGTCGAGTTCCAGCGGGCGGCCCGCCTCCGCATCGCGCTGCATGGAGGACTTGCTGCCGGGTGGGAAGGCGTCGTAGCGCGCCAGGATCTGGGCGGTGTCCGCCGGCCCGCCGCAGGCCCGGCTCACAGCGGTGGTCTCCTCGACCATGGCTGTCAGCTCCTCGCGTCGCTCGGACCGGATGTTGCCGATCGGCAGGCGGTAGCGGGTGGTGAGCAGCGCGAACGGAGCCAGGAAAGCCAGCTTGGCCCACAGGACGGCGTTCTCGTCAGGGATGACGCGGGTGGTCGCGCCGGCGGCGGTGAGCATGGTGGCGAGCGGGCCGAGACGTCCCTGCGGACCCGCCAGGTCGATGTCCACGAAGGGGCTGCCGTGCACGACGACTCCGGGAGCGGTGCGGGTGGACTCGACGCGGATCACGGCCGGTACCACCCGCCGTGCGCCGTAGCGTGCCCGCAGGATGTCCGTGTGCTCGATGCCGTTGAGCAGGGGAAGGACGACACAGTCGTTGAGGAGAGGGGGCGGGACGCGGTCGAGAGCCGCGTCGAGCGTGGTGTGCTTGACCGTCACCAGGCACAGGTCGGCGGGCTCGCGTAGGGCGGTGTCCGCCTCGACGGCGGCGGTGAAGTCGCCGAAATGCCCGCTGGACACGCGTATGCCGTGGTGACGCAGTGCGCGTACGGTCGCGTCGCCGGCGATGCAGATCACGCGGTGCCCGGCGCGGGAGAGCAGCGCGGCCAGCAGGCCGCCTACCCCTCCGGGGCCGAGCACGGCCACGGTTGAGGGGGATGCGATCGGGGCGGGGTCCGGGGTGAGCGGTTCGGTGTGGGACATGGGTGGGTGGGTGTTCCTCTCAGCGTGTGGGTCGGCACCCGTCCCGCCGCCCGCGCCCGTCCGGACACGGCAGCAGGCACGGGACGGGTTGCCGCCCTGGGCCCGGGACAAGCATCGAGGAACCCCAAAAGGCAAGTCAATCCTCGGATTTCCTTGCGTACCCCCAAGGAAAGCCTTGGGAGTGGCGCTCGCCTACCTTGGCCTGTGTGCCCATGACCTTCGACGATCTGCGAGTCTTCGTGGCGGTCTGTCAGGCGGGAAGCCTGAGCGCCGTCGCCCGTGATCTGTCCTGCACCCAGTCCGCCGTGAGCCAGCACGTGAAACGGCTCGAACGGGCCACGGGCGTGCAGCTGCTGGAGCGTCGGCCGCGCGGAGTCGTTCCCACCCCCGAGGGGCGGGTGCTCCGGAGAGCGGCCGTGGACGGGATCGCCGGGCTGGACCTGGCCCTGCGTCGACTCGGCGAACTGGCGCGTGGCGACGCCGGATCGGTCCGGGTGACGACGGGCGCCACGACGGTGCGCCACTTCATGTCCGAGGCCGTCGTCGCCTTCCGCACGCATCATCCGGGGGCGATCCTGGAGTTCCGGACGGAGACCTCCAGCCGAAGCTGTTTCGATGCGCTCGCCGAGGGCGCGGTTGATCTGGCCTGGGTCACCGTCGGTGGGCCGGTACGGGGCATCGAGCAACGTCCCGTGGTGGAACTGCCGTGGGTGCTGGCCGTGCGCGCCGACGATCCTCTCGCCCACCGGCCGAGGATCACTGCCGCCGACCTCGCGGCGGTCAGGCACATCCGGCTGCCGGAGAACTCTTCCTCACGCGGCCATCTGGACACCGCCTTCGCCCGCCTGGGCATCCACCTCACCTCGGACACGAGCGTTGCCGACTGGGACACCGCGATCTTGCTGGCCGGGCTGGGCGTAGGGCACGCGGTCGTCCCCGCTCTGCCAGGTCAGGGCTCCGCCGAGGCGGCGGGCAGCCCGCTGCGGTTCCTTCCCCTGCCGGATCTGCCACCCTTGTCGGTCGGCTGGGCGGTCCGCCGCTGGGAAGCGCTCACCCCGCTGGCCCGCGCATTCGCCAACCTGGTCGGACAGCAGTGCCGGCCGGCCTCTGGGGACGTCGCCGCAGCGGCTGCCGATGACGTGGATCTCGATCCTGTCGTGCAGTGACCGCAGGCGCCGGCCGTGATCGTGCTTGGCGCATGCAGCGCCGAGGGCCGCACCGGTTCCGGTGCGGCCCTCGGCGCTGCGTTACGCGGTCCAGCCGCCGTACGGCACGGTGATGAGTTCCATGCCATGGCCCGCTGGGTCCATGAAGTACACGCCGCGGCCGCCGTCGTGGTGGTTGATCGCGTCGGGCTGCTTCTGGTGAGGGTCGGCGTAGTGCTCGATGCCACGCTGCCTGATCTGCGCGTATGCCGCATCGAACTCCGCCTCGGAGACCAGGAAGGCGTAGTGCTGGGGTGTGATCTTCTCCGCCGGGATGGTGGCGAAGTCCAGTGTGACGCCGTTGCTCAGGCCGACCGCGATGAACGGGCCCCACTCGGCCGTGATCTCAAGGCCGAGCAGGCCCGCGAGAAATTCTGCGGATTCCCGGTTGTTCCGGGCGTGAACGATCGTGTGGTTCAACTCAACTGACAAGGAATGCCTCCGAGGGCATCTCCCGACACCTCCATGCCTCACCCAGCCGGTGACCGGCACGCGATGTCGCCGTAGATGGTAGCCGACAGTCGCTACGCAGTCAGCCGGCGGAAGGCGATGCGGGCTGCGGCTCTGCCTGTCGGGTCATCTCTGCGCGCGCGGGGCGCTGCGGTCCTCGCGGTAGAGGACCTTGGCGAGGGCGATGGCGGTGTGGGTGGCGGGGTGGGGATCGTGGGTGCGCCAGATGAGGTGGACGGGTAGGGGCTGCGCGTCGCGCAGGGGGCGGTAGGTGATGCCGTCGCGGCGGTACTGGGCGGCGGTGGCCTGCGCGGTGAGGCCGATGCAGCGACCGGTGGCGATGGCGGCGAGCCAGTCGTCGATGTCCTGGGTGTACTCGACGGCGGGCTGCTCGGGTGCGGGCCACAGGTCGAGAGTGGTGGTGCCGGTGCGGCGGTCGATGGCCAGGGTGCGGTCGGGGATCTCGTCCAGGCGGATGCTGCGGCGGCGGGCCCAGGGATCGTCGGACGCCATGGCGACGCAGCGGGTCTCGTGGCCGACCAGGGCGTGGGACCACGCTTTCAGGTCGATCGGGGCACGGATGACAGCGAGGTCGCAGAGTCCTTCGGCGAGGCCGCCGGTGGGGGTGTTCTGGCGGATGAGACGCAGTTCGGTCTCGGGGTGCTGATCGTGCCAGCGGCGCTGGAATTCGGTGGTGTGGTGGCCGAAGGCGGACCAGGCGTGGCCGATGTGCAGGCGATTGTGGCCGGTGGTGGCTTCGCGGACGAGTTCGTCGGCGCCGGTGAGCAGGACCCGGGCGCGGGCGAGGACCTGGACGCCTGCGGTGGTGGGGGCGACGCTGCGGCTGGTGCGGTGCAGCAGCCGCACCCCGAGGAGGTCTTCCAGGGCGGCGAGGGTGCGGGAGACCGCGGCCTGGGAGAGGCCGAGCTGAAGGGCGGCATCGGTGAAACTGCCCGTGTCGATGATGGAGACCAGGCACCGCAGGTGCTTCAGCTCCAAGGCGGCGGTGCTCTCGCGCTTCGCGTCCATACGTTCAGCGTATAGGTGGCCGCGTGGATGCATTTTTCGTATGGAGGTGCGGCTTCGTCGGGGGGCCACGCACCTCGGCTCGTCTCCGTATCCCGCATCCCGCACCTCGGCTTCGTTGCCCGCATCCCGTCTCCCGGTCCAGTCGCCGCGCCGCAGGCCGCCGGGTCCGCTGGTTGTGGACCACTGATTCCGGTCCGCCGGCTCTGGTCCGCCGCCTCTGCCGCGTTCCGGCAGTCGAGGTGAGGGGGCGGGGTGGCCAGGGGGCGGGGTGGCACCCCCTGCCCGAGCATGGCCGAAGTCACCCTGGTCGCAGGGGACTTCGCGGGACACCCGGATCGCCGTCTGCGATCATGTGGCTTCGGTAGCCGAGCAGGTGCGACCATCGAACGGGGGGCAATGCCAGCATACGAGGACTTTCCGGCGCTTTTCCGGGCGTCCGACGCCAACTCCTTGAAGGGCCAGCGGCGTTATCTGCTGGCGACCAAGTGCCAGCTGGGCGCGCTGATCGCGGCGGCCGCGCTGGGGGTCTTCACCTGGCAGGTCAACGGCGCGGACATCGCCGCCGCCGCATCGGTGATGGCGTTCTGCACGGCGGTGGTCACCGAGGTGTATCTGCTCAAGGAACGCCCGGACCGCATCTGGTACCAAGGGCGCGCGGTCGCCGAATCGGCCAAGACGCTCACCTGGCGCTACATGGTCGGCGGCAGCCCGATGGGCACCGAGGAGACCTCGACCGAATCCGCCGCCGAGCTGCTGCTGACCCGGTTCACGGAGATCGAGAACGATGTCGAGGCCGCCTGGCTCGTCCCCGACGGGGGCACCCCGGAGCAGGTCACCCCCGAGATGACGCGGATGCGTCAGCTGCCCCTGGACGAACGCCGGGCGATCTACCTGCGGGAGCGCATCGAGAACCAGCGTGCGTGGTACGGGACCAAGTCGCGGTGGAACGAGCGCAAAGGCACCGTGTGGGCGCTGACCCTCACGGTGCTCGAACTGCTCGGCGTCTGCGCGGGCGTCGCGAAGGTGACGGGCGTCATCGACGTGGACCTCCTCGGCGTGTGCGCGGCCCTCGCCGCGGGAGGCACCGCGTGGGTGCAGACCAAGCAGCACAAGACCCTCGCCATCGCGTACGCCGTCGCTCGGCACGAGTTGGCGACGATCGCCTTCCGCGCCCAACGGCCGGTCACCGAGGCGGAATGGGCGACCTTCGTGGCGAACGCCGAGGACGCCGTCTCGCGTGAGCACACCCTGTGGCGCGCTTCCCACATGTGAGGCAGACGATGCCATCGACCCACCAGGCGGACGGATACGTCTACGACGCCTTCCTTTCCTACAGCCACGGAGCCGACGCTCAGACGGCACCGGCCGTGCACCGGGCGCTGAGCCGTCTGGCCAAGCCGTGGAATCGTCCGCGCGCCCTGCGGATCTTCCGTGACCAGTCCTCCTTGGAGGCCGGTCCGGACCTGTGGGCCACCATCGAGGCCAAGCTGGGCGCGAGCCGCCATCTCGTCCTGCTCGCCTCACCGCAGGCCGCCCGCTCCCGCTGGGTGGGGCGGGAGATCGCCCACTGGAAACAGCACCGCGAGCCCGGCACCTTGCTCATCGTGCTCACCAGCGGCGCGATCCACTGGGACCACGCCGCAGGGAACTTCGACCGGACACGCACCACCGCCCTGCCGCCCGAGCTGTACGGATGGTTTGAGGCCGAACCCCTGTGGGTCGACCTGACCTGGGCCCGCAGCGAGACCGAACTGGTCCTGGGGCACGCCCGGTTCCGAAGGGACGTCGGCACCCTGGCCGCGGCCCTGCACGGCGTGAGCAAGGACGCACTCGACAGCGAGGAGGCACGCCAGCACGCCAGAACGGTCGGCGTGCGGCGCGGGCTGACCTGGGGCATGGCCTTCTTCCTCGTCGCCTCGCTCGTCTTCGGCATCATGGCGCAGGTGCGCGGCGACGAGGCCGAGCGCCGGCGCAAAGAGGCTGACGGGCAACGGCGGTTGGCCACGGTGCGTGCGCTGCTCGCCGAATCGCAGAGCCGTCTGGCGGACGACCCGCGCACCGCCGTCCGGCTCGGCCTGACCGCGTACAGCGTGCGTCCCACCACGGAGACCCGCGCGGCTCTGGTCGACGTCCTGCGGCGCACGCCGTACGCGGGTACGTCCCAAGGGCCGGACGAGAGCGGCATGGTCGTCCGGCGGTTCTCGGACGACGCGGGCGTCCTGGCCACCGCGGAAGAGGGCAAGCTGACGCTCTGGGACGTGTCGCAGCCGGGGCGGCGCCGACTGCTGCACCGCCTCACGCCCCCGCGCGGGGACATCAAGGACGTCACCTTCAGCCGGGACGGCCGTACGCTGTTCGTGGCGGCCACCAAGGGTCATGCCCTGTGGGACATCTCCTCCCCCGGCACGCCGCGGGCCTTGCCGGCCCTGCCCGGAGCGACGGGCCTGGACGGCGGCGGATTCGGCGACGGCGACCGGACGCTGGCGACCGTGCGCGACGGCAAGGGCAGCAGTGGCCGGCTGGACCTGTGGGATGTGGCGGGCCCGGACCGGCCACGTCGCCTCGGCTCGGTGACCGGTATCTACGACGCTGCGGAAGTCCGGATGAGCCCCGACGGCAGGACCGTCGTGAGCGCCACCGGCAAACTCATGGTCGAGGAGGCGGACAGCGGGAAGGTCACCATTGAGCACGGCAGTGGGATGACCGCGTGGGACACCTCCGACCCGACCCGTCCGCGCCGCATGGGGCGTGACACCCCCTGGGGCGGGGTCCTCGACTTCAGTCCCGATGGCCGCACCCTGATCAGCAGTAACACCAGGACCGCCTACGTCTGGCGCATCCGCCCCGGACACGCACCACAACTGCTCAGCAAGCTCCGCGGCCACCGGGGGGTCGTGAACGCGGCCGCCTTCGGGCCCGACGGCACAGCAGCGGTCACGTTCGACGGCAGCGGAGGCGCGGTGCGCTGGGACCTCTCGCGCCCCGGCACACCGCGTGCCCGGGGGAAGCTGCTCGACGGCGAGCTGGGTTCGGGTGAGGATGTCGCCTTCACACCTGACGGACGGCAGATCCAAGAAGTCGACAGCCGCGGCACGGTCGCCAGCTGGCGCATGGACTCCGGACCCGGTCCGTGGCAACGCGCCGAGGCAGCCGCCGACCCGGTGGGCGTGGCAGCCGTGGCCGTCTCCCCGGACGGGCGGACCGCGGCGACCGCAGGGGCACGCGCCTTGGTGCTGTGGGACATCACCGACCCCGACCGGCCACGTCAACTGTCCACTCTGCGCGGCTTCTCCGGGCTCATGACGGACGTGGCGTTCTCCGCTGACGGCCGCTATCTGGCCGGCGGCGACAGCGCCAGCCGGGTCATCCTGTGGGACGCGTCGGAGCGGCGCCACCCCCGCAGGACCGCCACCCTGCGCACCCGGGGCCCGGTGGCATCACTGGCCTTCAGCCCACATTCCCCGCTCCTGGTCACGTCCGGGAACGAGCCCATGCTCACCCAAGGGATCGAAGGCTGGGCGACGTTGTGGAACGTCAAGGGCGGACGGGCCGTGGAGAGCCGCTCATACACCCTCAAGAGCTTCACGCATGCGGGGGCGGTGTCCTTCAGCCCGGACGGCCGCCTGCTCGCCCTTCCGGGGGCGGGCAGTGGCCTGTTCGACATGCGCGACCCGGGCCGGCCCCGTCACCTCAAGTGGGACCCGGTGGCGGTGTTGCAGCAGGACACAGCGTTCAGCGTGAAGCGCGGGCTGCTGGCCGTCGGCGAGAGCATCTACCGGGTCAACGGCACGTCCCTGTCCGATCCCGCCGTCACACTCACCGATCCGCCCGAGCGTGGGGGGCATACGGCCTTTCACCCTGAGAGCAACCTGCTGGCCGAGGCGGACGATCGGGGCACGGCGGTGCTGTGGGACATCGGCGACCTCCAACGCGCCCATATCGCGGGCAAGTTGCCGTCCCTTGACGAGAGCGTCGACGACGTGGCGTTCACCCCCGACGGCCGTACGCTGCTGACGGGCGGCGGCGACGGCAGGCTGCGCCTGTGGGACCTGGGGCCGCTGCCCGCCGCCGCCCGCGACCCGAAGCGCCTGGCCTGCGAGGTAGCGGGCGGCAGCCTGGACCGCACGCAGTGGCTCCTGCACGCGCCGGGGCTGGCCTATCGAGACCTGTGCCGCTGACGGCGTCGAGCATCAGGGACGGCGTGCGGTGCACGGCTTCCGCTCGGTGGACGACCTCAGTGCAAAGGGAGTGCGAACTTGATGCCCAGGTGGTGCTGGAGCCCTTCGCGCTGCTCGGCCGTGGCCAGGACCATGATGTCGTCGTGGGTTCCGAGGGGATCCGTGGAGCCGTGGTCGACGCGGCGGAAGTCGCGAGGGTCGTCGTGGGGGCTGATCGCTTCGATCGCGGCCTGGGCGGCTCCCATGTCCAGGTAGTCGTTCGACTCCTGCTCCACCTGGAAGGACAGGGGCGTGCCGTTGCTTTCGAAGTGCATGACACCCGGTCCGCTGTCCTCGTCGTCCTCGTCCCTCCTCTCGAAGCGGTAGTTGGTGACGGTGACGTGCCCGCCGGTGACGTCGGCTGCCTCACCCAGAAGCCATTCGTAGTGGTCGTCGGCGAAGTCAACGTCGTCGGCGTGGATGGAGACGGCCACGCCAAAGGATTCGAGGGCGGCGGCGACCTCGTGGCCCGGAGCGATCGGCTCGGTCGCGTAGGTGGCGGCCTCCTCCAGTGCGCTCCGGGCCTTCTCTTCGGTGATCATTTTGAGGCCGGTAAGGACTTCGGCTATCCGCACGTACGTGATCGGCTGGGTATGCGACATACGGACATCGTGTCAGGTGGCACGGCGTCGACGGGCGCGATGACGTTCGCTCAGATCTCTGGAGCTGCCCGGTGATCGACCGTCACGGACTCTCGATGAAGCGGACGGACCAGGCATAGCCGCTCAAGCTGTCGTGCGGGACCTTCCTGACCTCTCTGACCTGGCAACCGTCCTGGGCATACTTGCGGGCGAACCGGTCCAGTCGCTGCGCGTCGGTGAGATCCTCCATGGACAACGGCGCTCCGACGACGAGGTCTTCGTGAAGGGCTGTGTCGAGTGCGGCACCGTCCGAGCAGGCTGAGCAATGATGCGTTTGCGGTAGGGCCATACGGTCAGTGTCCTCCTCATCCGGGTTCCCGTCGTTCACCGCGCGCGTTCTCGCGCAAATGGCGGCGCTGCTGAGCGCCTTGGCAAGGGCGGACTGCGTGCGCCTCCTGCCGTCCGCAGCGCAGCGCCTGTGGGCAATCAACCGCAACGGGAGACCGCCCCTCCAGGACCCACGCGTCCTGCGTCTCCCTGACGAAAGGTGAACCCACGGCAAGAAGGCGAACACACGTGGTGATCCGTGAGGGAGTGGGAGCGCCGGTGCGGGCCTGCGGCCGGCCGTCGACGGTCCCGCCGGTTCGACGGGTGCCTGATCGGCGCGGACAATGAGTCGCAGGACAGGCGCGCCGGTGGCGCCCTGCCGGCGAGGTGGTGCCGATGCCGACGTGGCGATTGCGGGACTATCACGACGATGACCTGGACCGGGCCATCCAGATCTGGGATCAGGACCGCCAGGAGGACGACTCGCCTCCTGTCTTCCCCATCTCGGAGGTCGTGGCCGTGGCACGGTCCGGCGGGCCCGCTGTGGTTGCCGTGGTCGGCAAGGAACTCGTCGGCATGGCGGTGGCGCAGGTCCAGGACGAACGAGCCTGGATCACGTTGGTCGCGCTGGCCGGGGCGTGGCGTCATCGCGGGATCGGCAGCGCCTTGATCGGCGAACTCGAACGGCGGTTGCGGGTACGGGGCGTACGCAGGATCAATGCCCTGCTCGCCCCGGGAGCCACGGGTTCCACGGCCCTGGAGAACTCCGGCTACCGGGCGCGGAACGGACTCGTCTTCTACGAGAAGGTCAACCACCTCGCCACCAGCGACGCGGGGCTGCTCGCAGAGCTCGGCGGCCGGGTGTTGCCGCAGGGGCTGTGGGGTGGCGTATCGGGGATGGACGGGGAGAAGGACGCCATCGAGCGTCGGATCGTGCTGCCGTTGGCCGAGCCCGTTCTGGCCGAGAAACACGGAGTGACGCCCCCCAAGGCGGTCATCCTCTTCGGCCCGCCGGGCACCGGCAAGACGAGCTTCGCCAAGGCTGTCGCCTCCCGGCTGGAGTGGCCGTTCGTGGAGCTCTTCCCTTCCCGGCTCGCGGCCGCCGGAGCGGGAGGTCTGGCCGCCTCACTCCGGGACACGTTCGCCGACCTGGCCAACCTGGACACCGTTCTGCTGTTCATCGACGAGGTCGAGGAGATCGCCGGTATCCGGTCCGGCCAGGCCATCGACCCCGGTCACGGGGTCACCAATGAGCTGCTCAAGCTGATTCCCGGCTTCCGCGATGACGACAACCGCCTGTTGATCTGTGCGACGAACTCCGTCCGCTCCCTTGACCCGGCGTTCCTGCGCCCCGGCCGCTTCGACTACGTCATCCCGGTCGGCCCGCCCGACCAAGCCGCCCGTGCGGCTATCTGGCGGCGCTACCTCGGCGCGGTGGCCGGCAGCGTCGAGCTGCCCCGGTTGGTGGCGGCCAGCGAGATGTTCACCCCGGCCGACATCGAGTTCGCGGCACGGAAGGGCGCCCATGCCGCGTTCGAACGCGAGGTCGCCGACCGGCAGGGCGCACCGGCCAACACCGGTGACTACCTGGCCGCCATCGCCGACACCCGCCCCGCACTCACCGACGAGGCGATCACCGCCTTCCGGGAGGACATCGAGCGCTACGCCCGCATGTGACGGCACGGCCTCACGGCGTGGTGACCACACGGGCGTGGTGACCACACGGGCGTGGTGTCCACACGGGCAGTCGGCACCCTGCGAGGCCGGTGGGGCCGTATCCGTCGCAGGGCGCAATCAGTCCTCCTCGTCCCTGGAGCGTCGAGGCATGATCGCTACGGGGCAGTGGGAGTGGTGCAGCAATGCGTGAGGCACGCGCCCCAAGCCCGCACTGCTGCCGGTGAGGGATCGATGCGCGCCCATGATCAGCACATCGGCGTGGCGGCTGGCCTCGACGAGGACGGCGGCGGTGGATCTGCCCGCTACCACGTCCGTGGTGATGTCGAGGCCGGGAAAGTCGGCTCGGACGCGGGACGCGAGAGCCCCTTCGAGGTCTTCCCGTCGGCGCACGATCTCGGGGTCGTCGTCAGGCGTCGGCGCCGCGGAACCGAGATGGGGAAGGCGCTTGCGGACACTCAACAACCGCAGGGATGCCTTGCGTACCTGGGCCTCCTGTGCGGCCCGGACCAGCCAGTCGGCATCGGCCGGGCCGGCTACAGCGGCCGTGACCACTGCCGTCTCCGGCCGCTCGCTCTCGCCGCGCACCACGATGACCGGCACGGCGCTTCCGGTCGCCACGCCGAGACTCACCGAGCCCAGCATGAGCTCGCGGAAGCCACCACGGCCACGGCTGCCGATGACGATGGTGTCCCCTGGTCCGGTCGATGTGTGCAGCGCGGACACAGGTTCCTTGGAGCTGAACTCCCTGGTCATCGTGAGGTGAGGAAACCTCTGCTGTATGACGGCGGTGGTTTCGAGAAGGAGGACACGTCCCGTCTCGCGGAGGTGATCGATCGCCTCGTACGTCGCGAACCGCATCAGTCGATCGAGGTCCGCGCCGAGCACGATCCGCAGCGGCTGACCGTGCCGGTCCGCCTCGGCAGCTGCCCAGAGGGCCGCCGACCTGGCATGTTCCGATTCATCGACGCCTACGACGATCTTCCCGGACTTCGGGCCGTCGGGAGTGTCACTGGTCATGTCTCCTCCTCAGGCCGTTGATCGGTCGTTCCTCACGCTGCCACCGACGGGCGCCGCGGCGGCAGGGCCGCGAAGGTCCCGGATAGGGCCAAAGGACCCTGGTTCCGGCGTGCCGATGCATCGCGCGCGCTGCCTGCACCACGCGGAGAGGGAGGGCAGTGCCTGTACCGCAGCGAACCGGGCACTGTGCCCCGTGCCCCGTGCGAGGCTGGGGCGCATGACAATCGAACGATTTGAAGTACAACGGGAGATCGCGGCGTCCCCTGGCGAGGTGTTCACGATGCTGTGCGACCCCAACGGGCATGTGACGATCGACAGCTCCGGGATGCTTCAGTCAGCCGAAGGCGCGCAGGTGCAGCGCGCGGGCGACGAGTTCGTCGTGCACATGGACCGGGAGGCGCTCAATGACTATCCGATGGGCAAATACAGCGTCACGGTGATCATCACCAAGTTCGAGAAGGACGCACTTATCGAGTGGACCATCTCCGGGACGATCCAGCCCCCGATCAAGCATCTGTACGGCTACCGGCTCCAGCCCAGCGAAACCGGGACCCTCGTGACGTCCTACTACGACTGGAGTCAAGTCGCCGACGCCTACCGGGAAAAGGGCATCTTCCCCGTCATCCCCGAAGCCTCCCTGCGCGCCACCCTCGGCATCCTCGCGCGGAACGTGGAATCCCGGGGAATTGACCCCAATTGGCGTCCCGCGCGCTGCCGTTGACGGTGTGCGCCCTGTCCTCGCATCGACCTCGCACCCGCCTCATATCGGCGTCGGCCATGAGGCCGCCGGTGGTTGATGAGACTCCCCCACGCTTCGCGGGCCTCCCCCAGGCCGCTCCGTGGGCCTCCCCCAGGCCGCTTCGACCGGGAAGGGCCCTCGTCTGTCCGGGAACGTCGACGCGAGGAACAGGGCGCGTACACAGTGTTGTTGACGGGCCGGACACCGGCCGCCACCCACCCTTCGGGGCCCCCGGGTCAGTGACGGATGCCGGCTCCCCTCCGCATCCCGGGCCGGGCCTGCTGCCCGATGCCCGCGAGCCGCCCCGGCCGCCCTCCGCTCGCCGAGCCCTCCCCCGCGTTCCGTGGCCGGCGCCATCGCCGTCGACAGCCCCACCCCTCCCACAATGTGACCCACGTCATAGTGCGGCGGCTCACATCCGCAGGTCATCATATGACCCGATCGCCGCACGGACGCGGAGCCGGGCCACGCCCGGACGGGACAGCGAGACGAGGATCGGCATGAACGACCAGGACAGGGCAGGGCCACCGCGCGTGGGCGTGGTGGGCCTCGGGGCCATGGGGCTCGGCATGGCCCGCAGCCTGCGGAACGCGGGCTTCGACGTGGGTGTCCACGATCTGCGCCCCGAGGTGGCCGCGGCCTTCGCCGAGGACGGTGGCACGGCCTTCGCCTCCGCCGGTGAGCTGGCGGCCGCGGTCGACATCCTGGTCGGTGTCGTGGTCAACGCGGCGCAGGTGGAGTCGGTGCTGTTCGGCACCGAGGGCGCGGCCGGGCGACTGCGTCCGGGCTCCGTCTACGTCATGTGCTCCACGGCCGACCCCAACTGGTCCGCCGAGCTGGAGAAGCGGCTCGCCGAGCAGGGTGTGCTCTATCTGGACGCCCCCATCTCCGGTGGCGCCGCACGCGCCGCGAACGGCGAGCTCACCATGATGACGTCGGGCGCCCCCGCCGCGTACGCGAGCGCCGACCCGGTGCTGGAAGCCATGAGCAGCACGGTCTACCGCCTGGGCGACGAGGCCGGGATCGGCTCCAAGGTCAAGATCGTCAACCAGCTGCTCGCGGGCGTGCACATCGCCGCGGCGGCCGAGGCGATGGCCCTGGGCATCAAGGCGGGCGTGCCCGCCGAGGCGCTCTACGAGGTCATCACGCACAGCGCCGGCACCTCGTGGATGTTCGAGAACCGCATGGCGCATGTGCTCGCCGGGGACTACACGCCGCTGTCGGCGGTCGACATCTTCGTCAAGGACCTGGGACTGGTGCTCGACGCGGCCCGGCCGGAGACGTTCCCGCTCCCGCTGGCGGCCACCGCGCACCAGATGTTCCTGCAGGCGTCGGCGTCCGGCCTGGGAGCCGAGGACGACAGCGCGGTGATCAAGATCTTCCCGGGGATCGAACTCCCCGAGCGGGCCGAGAAGTCGGAGGGCTGACATGGGAATCCGACTCGGCTGCCTCGCCGACGACTTCACCGGCGCCACGGACCTGGCCAACAACCTGGTGCGCGCGGGCATGCGCGTGGTCCAGCTGACCGGTGTACCGCAGGCCGGGACCGAAGGGCCGGTCGACGCGGACGCCGTGGTCATCGCGCTCAAGTCGCGGACCACCCCCGCGGCCGACGCCGTCGCGGCCTCGCTGGAGGCGCTCGACTGGCTGCGGTCCGCGGGCGCGGAGCAGATCTACTTCAAGTACTGCTCGACCTTCGACTCGACGCGGGCCGGCAACATCGGGCCCGTCACCGAGGCCCTGATGGACGCGCTGGGCACGGACTTCACGGTCGCGACACCGGCGTTCCCGGACAACGGGCGCACCGTCTTCAAGGGCCATCTCTTCGTCGGCGACGTGCTGCTCGGCGAGAGCGGTATGCGCCATCATCCGCTGACGCCGATGACCGACTCCAATCTGGTGTCCGTGCTCGGTGCGCAGACCACGCGCCCCGTCGGCCTCATCGACCACACCGTGGTCGCCGCGGGTGCCGAGGCGATCCGGGAGCGCGTCGACGAGCTGCGCAAGGAGGGCGTCGGCGCCGCCATCGTGGACGCCGTCTCCAACGACGACCTCGTACGGCTGGGTGCGGCGGTCAAGGAGCTGCCGCTGGTGACCGCCGGGTCGGGCCTGGCGATCGGTCTGCCCGCGAACTGGGGGTTCGAGCCGTCCCCCGCGGCCGCCCAACTGCCGCTGGCCGGCGGCCATCAGGCCATCGTCTCGGGATCGGTGTCCACCGCCACCAACGGTCAGGTCCAGGAGTTCCTGCGCGGCGGGCGGCCCGCGTTCCGCGTGGATCCGCTGCGGATCGCGGCCGGCGAGGACGTGGCCGGACAGGCCCTGGCCTTCGCCGGCTCCCACCTCGCGAAGGGGCCGGTCCTCGTCTACTCCACCGAGGCGCCTGACGCGGTCAAGGACGTGCAGGGCCGGCTCGGCGCCGCCGCGGCCGGTGAACTCGTCGAGCAGACCCTGGCCCGCGTCGCGCAGGGACTCGTCCAGCTCGGTGTGCGTCAGCTCGTCGTCGGCGGCGGCGAGACCTCGGGCGCCGTCGTCCAGGCGCTCGGCCTCACGGGCCTGCGCATCGGACCGCAGATCGACCCCGGTGTGCCATGGTGCGCGGCGGCCCTCCCCGACGGGGACACGCTCCACATCACGCTGAAGTCCGGCAACTTCGGCAGCCCCGACTTCTTCGCGGCGTCCTTCGCCCACCTCGACCGGGAGACCGCATGAGCCGGCTGCCGACCCCTGCCGCGGGTACGGTCGCTGCCGCGGACGCGCCCCCTGCCGTGGACGACGTGGACACCGCGCGGGCCGATATCGTCCGCGTGGGGACCAGCCTCTTCGCCCGCGGCTACGTCCACGCCAGCGCGGGCAACATCAGCGCGCGGGTCGGCGATTCCCACCTGATCACGCCCACCGACGCCGCTCTGGGCTTCCTCGCCCCCGAGCATCTCGCCCTGGTCGACGCCGGGGGCGAGCACATCGCGGGCGACCGCGCCAGCAAGACCCTGACGCTCCACCGCCGCATCTGTGCCGCCGACCCCACGGCACGGTTCGTCATCCACACCCACTCCACGCATCTCGTCGCGCTCACCCTGGCCGGCGTGTGGACCCAGGGCGATGTGCTTCCGCCCCTCACGCCGTATTACGTCATGAAGGTCGGGCACGTCCCGCTCATCCCCTACCACCGGCCCGGCGATCCGCGCGTGGCCGACCTGGTGACCGCTCATATCGCTGATCGCGCGGCGCGCCACACGCCGATCCGGGCCGTCCTGCTCGACCGGCTCGGCCCCGTGGTCTGGGGCCCCGACGCGGCCACCGCCCTCGCCGTACTCGAAGAACTCGAGGAGACGGCACGTCTCTGGCTCCTGACCGACCGTCGACCCGAGCCGCTCCCCTCCCCCGCTCTCGACGAACTCAAGGCCGCGTTCGGCGCCTCTTGGTGACGCTCACGGCCCGTCCGAGAATCCCCTGAGCCGCAGTAAGGATTCCGCATGCCCACGTCCACCGCGACGGCCGAGACCCCTGACCTCGCCCGTGAGAACGCCGTATTCCGCAAGGTCGTTCTCCGTATCGTCCCCTTTCTGATCCTCTGCTACGTCTTCTCGTACCTGGACCGGGTCAACGTCGGCTTCGCGAAGTTGCAGATGTCCGACGAACTCGGCCTGAGCGAGGCGGCGTACGGCCTCGGCGCCGGCCTGTTCTTCATCGGCTACTTCCTCTTCGAAGTCCCCTCGAACCTGATGCTGCAGCGCGTCGGAGCCCGTACCTGGATCGCCCGGATCATGATCACCTGGGGGCTGGTCTCGGGGGCGTTCAGCTTCGTCACCAGCGAGACGATGTTCTATGTGCTCCGCTTCCTCCTCGGCGCCGCCGAAGCCGGGTTCTACCCGGGCGTGATCCTCTACTGCACGTACTGGTTCCCGTCCCACCGCCGGGCCCGCGTCATCGCGATGTTCATGTCGGCGATCCCCGTGGCGGGCATCTTCGGCAACCCGCTCTCCGGCTGGATCATGGACCGCTTCCACGGGGTCAACGGCTGGCAGGGATGGCAGTGGATGTTCCTGCTCGAAGCGATCCCCGCGCTCCTCATCGGAGTCGCCACGCTCTTCTACCTCGACAACGGCGTCCGCGGTGCCAAGTGGCTCTCCGACGAGGAGAAGAACATCGTCGAGGCGGCCATCGCCCAGGACACCGCGCACCAGAAGCACGGCCGGATCCTGGACGGCTTCCGCGACCCCAAGGTGTGGCTGATGTGCCTCATCTACTTCTGCTTCGTGATGGGCCAGTACGCCCTGACCTTCTGGATGCCCACCTTCGTCAAGTCGACCGGCATCAAGGACAACCTCACAATCGGCGTGCTCAGCGCCGTGCCGTTCCTGTCCGCGCTGGTCGCGATGAACCTCTTCGGACGCTCCGCGGACAAGCGCCGCGAGCGCCGCTGGCACCTGATCGTCCCCAGCCTCATGGGCGCCGTCGGCTTCTCCCTCGCCGCCGGCTGGAGCGGATCCACCGTGCTGTCCCTGATCGCCCTCTCCTTCGCCGCGGCCGGCGTGCTGACCTGCGCCCCGCTGTTCTGGTCGCTGCCCACCGCATTCCTCAGCGGGCCCGCGGCGGCGGCCGGACTCGCCGTGATCAACTCGGTGGGCAACCTCGCCGGCTTCGTCAGCCCGTACATGATCGGCGGGCTCAAGGACGCCACCGGCTCGACCTCCCTCCCGATGTACGTCCTGGCCCTGAGCCTCGTCGTCGGCGCGGGGGCCGTGCTCACCACCAAGAAGCAGGTCGTCAACCGATGACCGGGTCCCGACCGGGCCCGAACACAGGAGCAAGCATGCCGAGGTTCGCCGCGAACCTGTCCATGATGTACACCGAGCACCCCTTCCTCGACCGCTTCGCCGCGGCGTCGGCGGACGGCTTCGAGGCCGTCGAGTACCTCTTCCCGTATGACCACACGGCCGGCGAGCTGCGCCGTCGGCTCGACGACCACGGCCTGCGGCAGGTGCTGTTCAACGCGCCTCCCGGTTCATGGGAGGCCGGGGAGCGGGGCCTGGCCTCGCTCCCCGGCCGCGAGTCCGAGGCCCGCTCCGGAATCGACCGGGCGCTGGAGTACGCCGCGGCGCTCGGCTGCGGCCAGGTGCACGTGATGGCCGGCCTCGTAACGGCGGACGCGACGCCCACCCAGCTCGCCAGGCACCGCGACACCTACCTGGCCAACCTGGCCTGGGCCGCGGCGCGGGCCGCCGCCGTGGACGTCGACCTCCTGATCGAGCCGATCAACGGCCGCGACATGCCGGGCTACTTCCTGCGCCGGCAGGACGAGGCGCACGCCGTCGTGCAAGAGGTGGGTACCCCGCGTCTCAAGGTGCAGCTCGACCTGTACCACTGCCAGATCGTGGAGGGCGACCTCACCACGACGCTGCGCCGGGACCTTCCGACCGGCCGCGTCGGCCATCTGCAGATCGCGGGCGTGCCCGACCGCCACGAACCCGACCGGGGCGAGCTCGATATCCGCCACCTGTTCGGCGTCGTCGACGAGCTGGGCTTCGACGGGTGGATCGGCTGCGAATACCGCCCCCGCGCCGGTACGAGCGAGGGGCTCGGCTGGATCAAGGACTACCGAGGAGAGCGCGCATGAGGATCGTCATCACGGGTGGCTTCGGCTTCCTGGGCCGGCAGGTCGCCGAGGCCTTGCTCACGCGGCGGACCCTGTGCGGTGCGCCCATCGACCGCCTGGTGCTCGCCGACCGGTTCGTCCCGGCCGATGCGCCGGTGACGGCCGACCCGCTGGTGGACGTCGTACGGGGCGATCTGAACGAGCGGCTCGGCGAGATCTTCGCGCAACCGGTGGATGTGGTGATCCACCTGGCCTCCGCGGTCTCGGCCGAGTGCGAGGCCGACTTCGACCTCGGCATGAGCGCCAACCTGGACACCACCCGCGCCCTGCTGGAGGCCGCCCGCGCGCAGTCCGCTGCCGGCGGGCCGCCGCCCCGGGTGGTGTTCTCCAGCAGCGTCGCCGTCTACGGTTCCGACCTCGCGCTGCCACTGCCGCCCGTGGTGAGCGAGTCGACCCTGCCCACCCCGCGGTCGAGTTACGGGACGCAGAAGCGCGTCTGCGAGCAGTTGGTCGCCGAGTACACCCGGCGGGGCTTCCTCGACGGACGCGTCGCGCGCCTGATGACCGTCTCGGTGCGGCCGGGCAAGCCGAACGCGGCCGCCTC
The DNA here is from genome assembly GCF_044767385.1 of Streptomyces sp. NPDC101393. Classification (NCBI taxonomy): domain Bacteria; kingdom Bacillati; phylum Actinomycetota; class Actinomycetes; order Kitasatosporales; family Streptomycetaceae; genus Streptomyces; species Streptomyces sp. NPDC101393. The sequence continues at coordinate 126,413 of NZ_JBIWNU010000011.1, forward strand.
CGGCTTCCTGTCCGGCATCATCCGCGAACCGCTCGCGGGCCTGCCTGCCACCTGCCCGGTCCGCCCCGACCTGCGGGTCGCGCTGGCCTCGCCGCGACGCACCGTCGAGGGCATCCTGCGCATCGCCGAGGCCGGGCGCGGCCCCGGCGGACTCGACGGCGATCTTCCCGTCAACCTGCCGGCGCTCACGGTCACGGTCGCCGAGATGCTCGACACGCTGCGCCGGGTGGCCGGCGACGCCGTCGCCGACCTGGTGACCCTCGCGCCGGACCCCACCGTCGAGGCCCTCATGGGCTCTTGGCCCGCCGCCTTCGACAACGCGCGCGCCACGGCGCTCGGCCTCGGGCCCGACGAGAGCTTCGAGTCGGTCGTACGGGCCTACGCCGAGGACCACCCCGAAGCCGTCACGGCCGGTGCGCTGGCCGCGGCCGGTGCGGTCAGGCCCTGACGGATAGACTGACAAGCATGTTCTCCAAGGTGAGTGGTCCTGTTCGGCTCGCGGACCGGGTCGCCGCGATCCTCTCCGAGGAGATCGAGTCCGGGCGTCTGGCCGAGGGCGACAAGCTGCCGACCGAGGTCGAGTTGGTCAAGCAGCTGGGCGTCAGCCGCACCGTGATCCGCGAGGCCGTTTCGCGGCTGCGCAACGCGGGCCTTGTCGAACCGCGCCAGGGCCGGGGCGTCTTCGTCCTGGCCCGGCGCACCCGCCCGCTCGACCTCGAAGCCGAGGCGTCCGACACCAAGGGCAAGGTGCTCCAGATCGTCGAGGTCCGCCGCGCCATGGAAGGCGAAGCGGCCTCGCTCGCCGCCACCCGTGCCACACCGGACGACGTCGCCCGTATGCGGCAGTGCCTGGCCGCGATCGACGAGGCGGTCGCGGCCGGCGGGGACGGCGTGGACGAGGACCTGGCATTCCACCAGTCGATCGCCGAGTCGACCGGGAACGCGGTGATGGTCTCGACCGTGCGCTACCTCGGTGAGGTGCTGCGCAGCGGCATCCGCGTCACGCGGGCCAACGAGGCGCGGCGGAACGACTTCATCGAGGCCGTCCGGGTCGAGCACCACGCGATCCTGGCGGCCATCGAGTCCGGCGACGCCCAGGCGGCCGGCACCGCCGTACGCCGTCATATGAAGCACGCCGCCTCCCGGCTCCAGGACGCGGACGAGGGCTTCTGGACGGACACGGACGACCTCCAGGTGGACTTGGACACGGCGCCCTGACCTGCACGCATACGCCTGGACATGGACCGGGTGGCCACCACGGTCGGAGCGGTCGGGGCACCGGCGTCTTCTTCGCGGGCTGCGGCACCGTCCAGCACACCTGCTCACCGCGGCGATCGCCCTGACAGTGCGGCCGCTGCGTACGTCCCGGCTCTGACGCGCGATACGCGGTCACCGCACGCGGGCACCGCACGTGCCGGCCCACGGCGGCGCCGCCGTGCCGCTGGGGCCCGCCCACGGTCAACCCGGGTTCCTGATCGACCGGTTCCTGATCGACCCGTTCGTCTTCGCGGCACGCGGAGGCACCACCGTGGAGGGTGCCGACCGCAGGCCGCCGGGGAGACCGCGCATCATCGCCAGGGTCGCTGTGACGCGGCGGAGATCAGGAGCCCGGCTTCTCGCCGAAGCCGCCCTCGCGGTACCGCCCTCGCGGTACCGCCCTCGCGGTACCGCCCTCGCGTCGTCGCCCTTCAGGAGGAGACGTGGCGCGAAACGGGACTGGCTGCGGTGAGGGCGCCGGACGGCATCAATGACGCCACACTCGGCACCCGAGTGGCACCTCCGTGACATCACCATGGCGCCACCGCAGCCAAATCCCCCACGCGAACGGCACCACGCCGCGCCAAGAAAGCGAGAAAACTCCAGCTCAGAGGCCCACGCACCACAAAAGCGCCACCATGGCTCGCCATGGCGCCATTGTTGTGCCATGATGGCGTCATGGACCTCACGCCCTACGTGGACCACCTCCGGCAAGAACTCGCCGTCGCAGCGGACGCCGGCGGTGACGAAGCCCGCGCCCTGGCCGAGCGGCTCACCGCCCCCCTGGAGTCCGCCACCCGGCTCACCTTGCTCAACGCGCTGTCCGCAGCCATGGGCGAGGTCACCCGGGACCTGGCACCCGGCTCGGTCGACGTGCGGTTGCGCGGGCTCGACCCCGAGTTCGTGGTGACGCCGCCACCCACACCCGAACCGTTCCAGGAGACGCAGGCACCGAGCGCGGCCCCCGCCGCACCCGCGCCGCCACCGCCGCCCGCGGACGCCGAAGACGGCACCATGGCGCGGATCAACTTCCGCCTCCCCGCGCACCTCAAGGGCCGCGCCGAGAACGCCGCGGCAGCGGAGGGCCTGTCGGTCAACGCCTGGCTGGTGCGGGCCGTGTCCACCGCCCTTGACGGCGGGGAGCGCGCAACCCCGCCGAGCCGCGGCAGGGACTCGGGCGGCCGGGGCTTCACCGGCTGGGTCCGCTAGGGCCGCCGGCCCGGCCCACCACCACTTTCACCGGCGGATCGCCGATCCGGCCGACGTTCACTCCTCACCCGCCTCACCGGCGGGATCACCCACCCGAGCCAAGAGAACGGGACAGCCATGCCTACTTTCGAGACCCCCGAACCGATCTCCGTCACCTTCGAGTTGGAGGTCGGCACCGCCCGCATCACCGCGGGCAAGCGCCTCGACACGGTCGTGGAGGTGCTGCCGCGCAACGGATCCGACGACAACGACGTACGCGCCGTGCAGCAGACCCAGGTCAGCTGCTCGGGCGGCCGCCTGACGGTCAAGACGCCCAAGAAGCGGTCCCTGTTCGGCAAGCCGGGCGCCATCGAGGTGAGCGTCGAACTGCCCGCGGGGTCGGATGTCCGGGGCACCTCGGCCATGGGCAACTTCCTCTGCGAAGGCCGCTTCGGGGAGGTCACACTCAAGACCTCGCTCGGCGACCTCCAGGTGGACGACGTGGCGGGCGGCGGCCTCAAGACCGACCACGGCGACATCCGCCTGACCCGCTCGACCGGCGACATCGAAGTCATCGGCGCGGGCCGGATCGAGATCGGCACGGTCGACGGCGCGGCGACCGTCAAGAACGGCAACGGTACGACCGAGATCGGCGAGGTCACCGGCGGCCTGAAGACCAACGCGGCCAATGGCGACACCTCCGTGGGCATCGCGCACAGCGACGTAGGCGCCAAGTCCGCCAACGGCCGGATCGAGGTCGGCGTCGCCCACGCCGGGGTCGACGCGATGTCTTCCAACGGCCGCATCCGCGTCGGCGACGTGACCCGCGGCCGCATCGACCTGCGCACCTCCGTCGGCGACCTCGAAGTGGGCATCCACGAGGGCACCGCGGCCTGGCTCGACGTGAACACCAAGTACGGCACGGTACGCAACGCGCTCGGCTCCTCCGCGGGCCCGGCGGACTCGGACGAGACCGTCGAGGTGCACGCGCGGACCGCGGCCGGCGACATCATCATCCGCCGCGCCTGACCCGCATACCCCCAACTCGCCATCCTCGAAAGGAAAGCGGCATGACCGCCACCCAGGCATCCGCGCCGATCTCCGCGAACACGACGGCGTCGGCGATCACCGTCACCGGACTGCGCAAGTCCTACGGCGACAAGCTCGTGCTCGACGGCATCGACCTGAACATCGCGGAAGGCACCGTCTTCGCCCTGCTCGGCCCCAACGGCGCCGGCAAGACCACCACGGTGGAGATCCTCTCCACACTCATCGGTGCCGACGCGGGCGAGGCCTGGGTCGCGGGCCGCCATCTGACCCGGGACGCCGACGCGGTGCGCTCCGCGATCGGCGTCACCGGCCAGTTCTCTGCCGTCGACAACTTGCTGACCGCCGAGGAGAACCTTCTCCTCATGGCGGATCTGCACCACCTCGACCGGCGCGAGGGCAAGCGGCGGGCCACGGAGCTGCTGCGCCGCTTCGAGCTGTCCGAGGTGGCGGGCAAGACCGCCGTCACCTTCTCCGGCGGCATGCGGCGCAAGCTCGACCTGGCGATGACCCTGGTCGGCGATCCGCGGATCATCTTCCTCGACGAACCCACCACGGGACTCGACCCACGCAGCCGGCGCACCATGTGGGAGATCATCCGCGCCCTCGTCGCGGACGACGGCGTGACCATCTTCCTGACCACCCAGTACCTCGAAGAGGCCGATCAACTCGCCGACCGCATCGCCGTGTTGGACCACGGCAGGCTGATCGCCGAGGGCACCGCCGACGAGTTGAAGCAGCGCATCCCCGGCGGCCATATCCGGGTGCGGTTCGCCGACGCCCAGGGCCTGGACGCCGCCGCGGGCATCTTCGGCATCGCCACCCGCGACGACGACTCCCTCACTCTGAAGATCCCCAGCGACGGCTCCCTCCCCAACCTGCGGGCCGTCCTCGATGCCCTGGAGGTCACCGCCGTCCAGGCCGAGTCGCTCACCGTGCACACCCCCGACCTCGACGACGTCTTCCTGACCCTCACCGGTCAGCCCCGCCCCGCCGACACCGTCGCCTTGACTGAGGAGAACGCCTGATGGCCACCATGTCCTACGCCGCCAAGGACTCCAGAACGATGCTGCGGCGCAACCTCAAGAAGGCCCTGCGCTACCCGTCCCTGACGGTCACCGTCGTGGCGATGCCCGTGGTGATGCTGCTGATGTTCAACTACGTCTTCGGCAGCGCCCTGGGCACCGGCATCAGCGGACTGCCCACCGGCAGCGGCGACTACATCGACTACTTGGCGCCCGGCATCATCCTGATGGCCGCCACCTCCGGCGCCCTGACCACCGCGATCAGCGTGTGCGTCGACAAGACCGAGGGCATCGTCAACCGTTTCCGTACGATGCCGATCTCCCGGGCCTCGTTCCTGACCGGCCATGTCGTCGGCAGCGTGATCCAGACGATGGCCAGCATCACGCTCGTCATCGGCATCGCCCTCCTGATGGGCTTCCGGCCCAGCGCCACGCCCGTCGAGTGGGTCGCCGCCATCGGCCTGCTCACCCTGCTCACGCTCGCACTCACCTGGCTCTCCGCGGGCATCGGCCTGGTCGCCAAGAACGTGGAGACCGCCAGCAACATCCCGATGCCGCTGACGTTCCTGCCGTTCGTCGGCAGCGCCATCGTGCCGACGGAGTCCATGCCCACCGGCCTGCGCTGGTTCGCCGAGTACCAGCCCTTCACTCCGATCATCGAGACGCTGCGCGGTCTGTGGCTCGGCACCGAGATCGGCTCCAGCGCCTCCATCGGCCTCACCTGGTGCGTGGCACTCTCCCTGGTCGGTTACGTCTGGGCGCGCCGCACCTTCAAGACCGGCACCAAGCGGTAACCACCGCTCCCCCCAGGCCACTTCACCGATGCCCACCCTCCACACCCCGCCCGACTATCACAGGAGGAACCATGTCTGACGACTCGACAGCCGCCGGCGCCACCGCCGACGACACCGTGCCCGATGAGCCGCCCACCCTCCCCACCGACCGGCGTACCGGCTGTCCCTTCGACCCGCCCGCCGAACTCACCGCGCTGAGCGATACGCCGATACGCCGCATGCGCTACGCCGACGGCCACCTGGGCTGGCTGGTCACCGGCCATGCCACGGCCCGCGCGATCCTGGCCGACCCGCGCTTCAGCTCACGCTACGAATTCCTGCATCTGCCGATGCCGATGGAGGGCGTGCCTGGCGAGTTGCTCCCGGCGCCGGTCGGCGACATCATCGGCCTCGACGCCCCCGAGCACACCCGCTACCGGCGCCTGCTCACCGGTAAGTTCACCGTCCGCCGGATGCGTCAACTCGCCGAGCGCGTCGAGCAGTTCACCACCGAGTGCCTGGACGCCATGGAGCAGGCCGGGCCCACGGCCGACCTGGTGGAAGCCTTCGCCCAGCCCGTTCCCGCGCTCATGATCTGCGAGCTGCTCGGCGTGCCGTACACCGACCGGGAGCGCTTCCAGAGCCAGGTGGCGACCCTCTTCGACCAGACGGCGGACATAGGGGCGAAGGGCGAGGCCTATACGGCGCTGCTCCAGTATCTGGGCGAACTCGTCCTCGCCAAGCGCGCCGAGCCCACCGACGACCTGCTCAGCGATCTGACCACCTCCGACCTCACCGAGGAGGAACTTTCCGGAATCGGCGGGATGCTGCTCGCCGCCGGACTCGACACCACCGCGAACATGCTCGGCCTCGGCACCTTCGCCCTGCTCAGCAACCCCGACCAGCTTCAGGCCCTGCGCGCCGACCCAGGCCTCGCCGAGCAGACCGTCGAGGAACTGCTGCGCCACCTCAGCGTGGCCGACCCGCTGCTACGGTCGGCCCTCGAGGACGTCGAGGTGGCGGGCCGGATCATCAGGGCGGGCGAGACGGTGACCGTGTCCGTGCAGGCCGCCAACCGTGACCCGCAGAAGTTCCCCGACCCCGACCGGCTCGACATCCACCGCAAGGCCACCGGGCACCTGTCCTTCGGCCACGGCGCCCACCAGTGCCTGGGCCAGCAGCTCGCCCGCGTCGAAATGACCGTCGCGTTCCCCGCGCTCTTCGCCCGCTTCCCCACCCTGCGCCTCGCGGTGCCGCCGCAGGAAGTACCACTGCGCGACCGCGCCAACATCTACGGCGTGGTCAGCCTGCCCGTCACCTGGGACGAGGAGTAGCCCCATGAGCGACCCACGAGATCCGCTGCGCCTCATCGTCGACCGTGACCGCTGCGCCGGCGCCGGCATGTGCGCCCTGACCGCTCCCGAGGTCTTCGACCAGGACGACGAGGAAGGCCTGGTGATGCTCCTGCACCCCGCGCCGGCCCCCGAGCACCGGGCCGCCGCCCGGATGGCCGTCAACCTCTGCCCCGCCGGAGCCATCTCCCTCAACTCCCCGGATTCCACGGACTCCTAGCGACCCGCGGCACGTCCCGGGCCGAGAACCCGCACCGCACACCGGTGGGGGCTCTCGCGCGTGCGGGCCCCACCCGCCACACGGCCCCCGCCCCGGCCCGCAGACCTACCTCTACAACCTTCACGCTGCTCCGCCACCTCTGTGACGAAGCACCGGCCCAGACGACGGCCGCCCCGTCGGACAGCGCAGCCCCGACAGGCACCTCCTGGCCGCCGGGAACCCAGCAGGCCGGAACGACCACCCGCCACACCCAGGACTACGGCAGGCCCCCGCGTGTCCCAGCCGGCGAGAGGGGGATGGCCTTCCCGCCCGTCGACATGCCCGCCGCGGTAGGTGCCGGCCGGAGTGACCCACCCTCAGTTCCGGCGCCGGCGTGGAGCATCGGCGCGGCATCGACCACTGGCCCATTGGGTGACTCATTGATCTTGGCCCTGTCGCTACCGTCTATATGAAAAACATTCGGTAGGTTCATAGGGCAGGGCCTCCGACCCCGGCAAACCTCCGAGGCCGGGGTCGGAGGTCTACCTGCGCCCCCGGCGTCAGCCCGCAGATGTTCCGAGCGGCGCCAGCGTCGGAAGGGTCAGACGAAGGCGGCAGCGACAGCACCCGGGCGCCGCTTTCCGGACTCCACCCGGACCCCCACGTGGGGCCGGCCGTACCGGACCGGAAGCCCCGACCGCGCGCCTCGTCTCGCGTGGCCGGCGGAGTCCGCCGGTCGTCGGGCGGACCGGGGCTTCTGGCCTCTCCGCCGGTCCCGTGATCCGTCCGTTCGGCGATTAGGATGGGGGTGTCAGACCGTCCAAGACTCTTTTGGACATAGTTGAGTCCCGCGAGGTCTACCTCATGCTTGATTTGCGTCAGCTGCGCTACTTCATCGCCGTGGCCGAGGCCGAACACGTGGGCCGCGCTGCTGAGCAGCTCCAGATCTCGCAATCCCCGCTCAGCCGGCAGATCGCCCAGTTGGAGAAGAAGCTCGGCCTCACGCTGTTCGAGCGCACCCACCAGCGCATCCGCCTGACTCGCGATGGCACGGTGTTCCTGAGCGAGGCCAGGGCGCTCCTGCGGCACGCCGACCGGCTGGAGAATCTGGGCCGCCGCCTGGGCCGCGGAGAAGAAGGCGGCCTGTGCATCGGCTACGTATCCGACGCCATGCACACCGGAGTGCTGCCGAGTGCGCTGCGCCGCCTGCAGGAAGAGCGGCCCGGCATACACGTCGCCCTGTACAGCATGTCCGCGTCGCAGCAGTTCGAGGGTCTGCGTCAGCGCAGCCTGGATATCGCCCTGGTACGGGAACCACCGGACCGCGCCGATCCCGTTCTCCGGGCCGCATCCCTGTTGGAGGACCCGTTGCTGCTCGTCCTCCCCGCCGGCCATCCGCTGGCCGCACAGGACGTGGTCAAGGCGCAGGACCTGGACGGGCAGGCGTGGATCGCGGTCGAGGACGAGGGCGATCCGGCATGGCGAGACGCATTCATCGCCTCATGTGTGGCCTCGGGCTTCACTCCGGACATCCGGCTCGACGCCGCGGAGCCGCTGACCGCGCTGGGACTGGTTGCCTCTGGACTCGGTCTGGCGCTGATTCAGAAGAGCATGTTGCAAGGCGGGAAGGATGGTGTGGTGGTGCGCGAACTGCCGTGGCACGAGGCATCCATTCGCCTGTGGGCCGTCTGGCACCACATCGACCTGCGCCCGATCGTCACCTCGTTCCGTGAGACGGTGCTGTCGGATGAACGGACGCGGAGCGAAGAGGCGTCCCCACGTAGGTCACGTAGGTGACGTCCTCACGTAGGTGACGTCCCCGCATAGGTGACGTGAGAACGGTGACCTGCTGCCCGCCGCGACCCACATATCGGAGCTGGGCCGCAAGCGGGTGAGTGCGCGCTGCCGGGCACGTCCTCTGCGCGGCCTGTGGGCGGTCGCCAGGGGCCTGTTCCTCCTCGGCGAGGCGGCGAAACTGCGGAGTTTGCGCAGGTCAAAGCGGTTGAGACCTCCAGGGACTCAAGTGCGTCCAAATCCGTCTTGGACAGTCTCAAGTTCCGCTTCTAGTGTCGAACTCACGCGGCCGGCAAGTGACGCCTTTGCTCGCATTCCCGGCACGCGCGGCCATCACGGTCCTCACCATCCACCGCACTGCAAGGAACTCCGCCATGAGCATCAAGTCTCTGCTGCCCGGACGTCTCGGCTTCGGCACGGCGCCGCTGGGCAACATGTTCCGTGACATCCCGGAGGAGGAGGCGGCCGCGACCGTCTCCGCTGCCTGGGAGCACGGCATCCGCTACTTCGACAGCGCCCCGTTCTACGGAGCCGGGCTCGCCGAGCTCCGCCTGGGTGAGGTGCTCTCCCAGCACCCGCGCGACGCGTACGTGCTGAGCACCAAGGTCGGCCGGGTCATCCATGACGAGGTCGAGGACCCCACCAGCCGCGATCTCGGCGAGAAGGGCGGGCTGTTCGAGTTCGGCCGCCCCAACAAGATGGTCGACGCCTACACGGCGGACGCCACCCTGCGCTCGATCGAGGACAGCCTCAAGCGGCTCAAGACGGATCGGCTGGACATCGTGTGGGTCCATGACGTCGCGCAGGACTTCCACGGCGACGAGTGGCTGTCCGTCTACGAGTCCGCACGCACGGGGGCGTTCCGCGTGCTGACGAAGCTGCGCGAAGAAGGCGTCATCAAGGCCTGGGGCCTCGGCGTCAACCGCGTGGAGCCCATCGAGCTGACTCTGGATCTGGACGAGCCCCGGCCCGATGCCTTCCTCCTTGCGGGCCGGTACACCCTCCTTGACCACGAACACGCTCTTGAGCGGCTGCTGCCCACGGCCGACCAGCAGGGCGTGGACATGGTCGTCGGCGGACCGTACAGCTCGGGCGTACTGGCCGGCGGCCGGCACTTCGAGTACCAGCAGGCAACACCGGAAATCCTCGCCAAGGTCGAGCGCATCAAGAAGCTCGCCCAGCAGCACGGCATCAGCATCAAGTCCGCGGCGCTGCAATTCGCCCTGGCCCACCCCGCGTCCGCCGCGGTCATACCCGGCGCCACCAAGCCGAGCCGCATCGTCGAGGACGTCGCCGCCCTCGACGAGAAGATCCCCGCCGCGTTCTGGACCGCCCTGCGCGAAGAGAAGCTCATCTCCCCCGTCGCGCCCCTGCCCACCACCTGACCAACTGCCTGACCGGCACCGCACCACCCAGGAGAAGACCATGGCCACCACCGCCGCTCACCTTGACGTTCCGGTCTCCCCCGACCGTGTATGGCAGCTCATCGGCGGCTTCGACTCGCTGCCCGACTGGCTCCCCTACATCCCCGTCAGCACGCTCAGCGAGGGCGGACGCGTCCGCAGCCTCACCAACGAGGACGGCGGCGTCATCGTCGAACGCCTCGAAGCCTTCGACAACAAGGCCCGCTCCTACACCTACTCCATCCTGAGCGCCCCCTTCCCGGTCACCGACTATCTCTCCACGCTCACCGTGCACGGGGTGCCCGGAGAAGGCAGGTCCCGTGTGGAGTGGTCCGGCGCCTTCACCCCGGTCGGTGTCACCGACGACGAGGCCGTGGCGCTGTTCCAGGGCATCTACGCGGACGGTCTCGACGCGCTGAAGCAGGCGCTCGGCGCCTGAGGCTCTCCGGACTTCTGTCCGTTGGCCTCAACGAGTCGGGGGAGACCCGCCCGCAGCCCCGCAGCCCCGCAGCCCGTAGTGGATTTCCCGGACCTCCCGGATCCCCCGGCTTTTCCGGCTCTTCCGGCTCTGCCGGCTTTTCCGGCGCGGGGCTGCCCCGCGCACCGCGGCGCCTCCCGGCAGGGGATTGCCGGCGCCCGTGCGAACAGGGTGCGATGGTTCATCTTCCGCGCCGTGGCGGTCAGTTCGAGCGGACGGCTCAGGCCAGTTCATGGCGGTGAAGCTGCCCCCACCTCCCCCACCTCCCCCCCCCCGGGCCAACGCCCTTTGACGGCACCGCCCTGTGCTGGGCAGTGCCGTCAAAGGGCGTTGGCCCGGGCGAGCGCTCAGCGTGCCGACAAGGCCGGTGCGTCGTCAGGATGCTGGTGGATGGCGCCGATCTCGTTCAGTTCGCTGCCTCGGCGGTCGGGGGCAAACGCGATCGCCGCCATCGCGATCAGCGTCGTCACGATCACGAAACCGATCACCATCCACAAGCTGCCGTCGGCCCAGAGGACCATCGCGCCGGCCAGTGCCGGGGTGAAGCCGGCGAGCAGGATCGAGGCCATCTGGTAGCCGATCGAGATGCCGGAGTACCGCACCGCCGTGGGGAACATCTCGCAGTACAGCGCGGGCAGCGGGGCGTACACCATGGCGTGCCCCAGGGCGAGGAACAGCACCACCCCGCCCACGATCGCCCACAGGTGTCCGGTGTGCACCAGGGCGAAGACGGGCCAAGTGGTGGCCACGATCAACGCGCCGCCGATGAGGAAGGTCCGTACGCGTCCGACGCGGTCGGACATCGCCCCGAATACGGGGATCATCACGATGTTCACGGCCGCGCCGATCATCGACGCGGTCAGACCGTAGCTCTTCGGCGTATGGAGGGTGGTGGTGACGTAGGACAGGATGAAGGTGGTGAACAGGTAGTAGTTCCCGGCCTCGGCGAACCGTCCGAAGACGGTGATGAGCAGCGGCTTGCGGTGATCGCGGAAGAGGATCGCCGCGGGCGCCTTGCGGCGTTCGAGCTCGGCGTCCATCTTGGCCTTCTCGGCGAGGAAGGCCGGGCTTTCGGTGGCGCGCAGCCGGATGAAGAAGCCGATGCCCGCAAGCACGACGCTGAGCAGGAACGGCACCCGCCAGCCCCACTCGTCGAAGGCGTCGCCCGAGATCCACGAGGCGAACGACACGGCGGCCGTGCCCAGCAGCAGTCCCGCGGAGACCCCGATCTGCGGCCAGGAGCCGAAGTATCCGCGCCGGGCCCGCGGCGCGTTCTCCACCGCGACGATGGCCGCCCCGCCCCACTCGCCGCCGACCGCGAAGCCCTGTGCCAGCCGCAGCGCGCACAGCAGCAACGGCGCCGCCACCCCTATCTGGTGATAGGTCGGCACGAAACCGATCGCCGCGGTCGCCACCGTCATGACCGAGAAGGTGAGGATCAGCGTGGACTTGCGTCCGATCCGGTCCCCGAGATGCCCGGCGACGAACGCGCCGATCGGGCGGGCCAGGAAGCCGACGCCGAACGAGGCGAGCGAGGCGAGCGAGACGATCTGGCCGACGCCGGGCGCGAGGTTCGGGAAGAACAGATCCCCGAAGACCAGTGCGGCGGCGACACCGTAAATCGTGTACTCGTACCACTCGACGATCGCGCCGATGGTGCCGGACTGCAGTGATCGGCGACGGATCTGCTCCGGCGTCGGGGTGGCGGCGGTGGGCATGTGATCTCCGTTGATCGGGGCGTGAGGCGGGGCGGTGACGTCAGGCGCGGACGGTCTCGAAGTGGTCCGTCCACGGCAGCGGGACACCGGCGTACTTGGCGGCGCGGACATCGCCCGAGCGGGCATGTCCCTCGAACAGCTCGACGCGGGCCGCCCGGCCGCACAACACCCCGAGGTCGGCCGACGACTTCGGCTCGCGCACCTCCTGGTAAGTGACGGTGCGCAGGTACATGCCCACCCACAGGCCGCCGGTGTAACGGGCCGCACCACGGGTCGGCAGCACGTGGTTGGTGCCGATCACCTTGTCGCCGTACGAGACGCAGGTCCCTTCGCCGAGGAACAGGGCGCCGTAGGCGTGCATCTTGTCCAGCGCTTCACGGGGGTTCCCGGTGAGGATCTGGACGTGCTCGTAGGCGAAGTCGTCGGCGACGCGGTAGGCCTCTTCGAGGTCATCGACCAGGAGGATCTGGCCGTGGTCCCGCCAGGCCTGGCCTGCGATGTCACCGGTCCGCAGGCCGGGCAGGATCGCGTCGATGTGCCGCTGCACCTCACCGGCGACGCGCTCGCTGGTGGTCACCAACACGGCGGGAGAGTCCGGGCCGTGCTCCGCCTGCGAGAGCAGGTCGACGGCGACGACGAACGGATCGGCATCGTCATCGGCCACGATCAGGATCTCCGTGGGGCCGGCGAACAGGTCGATGCCGACCTCACCGAAGAGCTGGCGCTTGGCCTCGGCCACATAGGCGTTGCCCGGACCGGCCAGCATGTCCACCGGCGTCACCGTCTCGGTGCCGACGCTCATCGCGGCGATCGCCTGGACACCGCCCAGGATGTAGATCTCGTCCGCGCCGGCCAGGTGCATCGCGGCGACGGTCGCGGCGGGGATCTTCCCCCGGATCGGCGGTGTGCAGGCGATCACGCGCGGCACGCCGGCGGCCTTGGCGGTCACGATCGTCATGTGCGCGGAGGCGGTCAGCGGGTAGCGGCCGCCTGGGATGTAGGCACCGACGGACTGGATCGGCACGTGGCGGTGGCCGAGGAACACGCCCGGGGCAGTCTCGATTTCCACCTCCGACATCGACTCCCGCTGCGCGTCGGCGAAGCGGCGGACGTTGGCCTGGACCGTCTTGATGTCCTCGATGACCTGGGGGTCGAGCGTGCCGATGATCTCGGCGAGCTCCTCTTCGCCGAGGCGGAAGGACTCCGGCTCCCAGCGGTCGAAACGCGCCGACAGCTCGCGGACTGCTCGGTCGCCACGGCTCCGAACGTCGGCGATCAACTCACGGACGACCTGCCCGACCGTGTCGTTGCCGGACGGCGCGGTGGACGAGGTGGTGGCGGCCTTGAGGGTGCGGGACACGCCCAGCTCCTTTGCTCGCAGAATGGATACGTATCCATTGGATACGTATCCACAGCATGAACAGCGAACGACGGAGCCGTCAAGAGGTGTCTCAGAGGCCGTTCAGAAGCAGGTCGGAAGCAGGCCGGAGGCCGCGCAGGGGTCGGTTCATGCCGGAGCGGTGGTGGAACGGTCGATGAACTCCACCGGCAGGACCTCGTGCCGGAGCGGCGCGTCCGGATTCTCCAGCCGCTCCAGCAGCAGCTCGACGCCGACCTGCGCGATCCGCTCCAGCGGCTGACGCACCGTCGTCAGATCGATGCGCTCCCACGCCGACAGCGGCACATCGTCGCAGCCCACCACGCTCAGCTCGCGCGGCACGGCCACCCCCGCCGCCGCGGCCGCGTTGAGCGCCGCGTACGCCATGACGTCGTTGTGGCAGAACAACGCGGTGGGCGGCTCGGCGCCGGCGAGCAGGGTGCGCACCGCCTCATAGGCGGTGTCGTAGTCGTAGGCTCCGTCGATTTCCGTCACGGTGACGCCTTCGCCCGTTCGCACCCGCTCACGGAATCCGCGGCCGCGCTGTTGCGCCGTGCTCGCCCCGGCCAGACCGCAGACCACCGCGATGCGGCGATGCCCCAGGCTCAGCAGGTGCTCCGCCGCCAGCCGGCCGGCCGTGTCGTTGTCGGCCTCCACCTGGTCGGCCGGGAAGTCTTCGAGAGTGCGGTGACACAGCACCACGGGGATCCCGTGGCCGAGCATGCGATGTGCCAACGGCTCGTCCCGCACCGCCGCGGTGAACACGACCCCGTCCACGCCCTCGCGTCGCAAAAGCGCCAGGCCCTCGTCCGCCGTCATCACGTCCGTGACCAGCGACAGGCGCAGACCCTGCTCGTGCAGCACCCGTTCCATCGCCTTGACCATCACCGGATAGAACGGGTTCGTCAGATCCCGGATGACCACCCCGATGAGCCCCGAGCGAGCGCCCACCAGACTCCGCGCCGCCTGGCTGGGCTGAAAGTCGTACTTGGCAACCGCGTCGAGGACCCGCTGCCGGGTATCGGGGGCCACACTCCCGCCGTTGAGCACACGGGAGACGGTCGACTGCGCCACACCCGCTTCGCGGGCGATCTGCCTGCTCGTGACGGTCGGCCGCCGCGCCATGGGTCCTTACCTCCGGGTCGTATTCGGAGGTAAGGATACGGATCCACGCGGGGCAGGAGGATCCGGTGGACCCGCCGGACCTGGGGGACCCGGTCCGGCGCTACCGAACCGCCGGCGGCCAACGGCCAACTGCCCGCCCAAGACTGGGCCTTCAGGGCTGATGCAGCTCAATCCGTCAGTCGTCGCGGGAGCCTGTCACGCCGCCCTCGGAATCGTCCTGTGCCCGCCAACCGTGGATCAGCAGGTCGAACACTGTCTCCACGGCCGCGCGTGGATCCTCCCGCCCCTTGGCCAGGGTGGGCAGCTCCAGGACGAATCGCGCGAGTGCTGAGCACGCGAGATCGTCCTTCTCCCGGCCGAGTTCCTCCGCGATCACGGCGCCGAGGGCGCCCGCATGGCGCCTCCACATCCGCTCCGCGTACTCGCGCAGCGCGGGCGTTCGGTCCACCAGCGCGGTGAACTGACTCATCCGGGGATCCGACGCGATCGGCACCCAGGAGTTCAACGCGCGGGCGCGGAGCGCCTCGACCACGCTCTGGCCCGTGGGCCGTTCGCGGATGGCGGAGATCAGCTCTGCCTCGACGTCCGCCTCGCGGTCGAAGACCAGCGCCTCTTTGCTCGGGAAGTGCGCGAAGAGGGTCGTCGTCGATACGTCGGCCCGGTCGGCGATGTCACGGACGCTCACGCGGTCGAAATCGTGCTCCAGGAACAGTTCCAGGGCGGCGTCGGCGATGGCCTGCCGCGTCGCGGCCTTCTTGCGCTCGCGACGACCAACGGTCGGAGAGTCGGACATGGCGTCACTGTACCCCATAGCTGGAACGAAGCAGAAACTGGAACTGTTGCACTTTTGGACTCACTTCTGCTTTGGTGGTCTCCGTAGGGGTTGCCGCCCCGTGGGGGTCGCGGCACCGGTCATCGCCGCGCCACGGCGCCGCCGGGAACCCCACCCGACGAAAGGTGTCCACCGTGGACTCTCCGACGCCCGCACATGCGCGGATCGGCATCATCGGCGCCGGCCCGGGAGGCCTCACCTGCGCACGCATCCTGCAGCAGCACGGCATCGCAGTGACGGTGTACGACCGCGATCCGGACGTGCACTCCCGGAACCAGGGAGGCTCGCTCGACCTGCACGAGGACGACGGTCAGCTCGCACTCCGTGAAGCGGGCCTGCTGGAGGAGTTCTTCGCGCTCGCCAGGTCCGAGGGGCAGGAAATGCGCCGGCTGGAACCTGCGGGAAGCGTCCTTGCCCACCACCTGCCGGCCGAGGGCGAAACGGTCAGTCCCGAGATCGACCGCGGGCAGCTTCGCGACCTCCTGCTGCGCTCGCTCACCGCGGGGACGGTTCAGTGGGGACGTACTCTCGCATCGGTGAGCGGACCCGCCAACGGGCCGCGAACGCTGACATTCACCGACGGGACGGCAGTTGAGGCGGATCTCGTGATCGGTGCGGACGGCGCCTTCTCCCGCGTCCGCGCCGCCGTGTCGCCGGCGACACCGCGCTACACCGGGTTCAGCTTCCTCGAGGCCTGGTTCGACGACATGGAGAACGCGCACCCCGAGATTTCCGCACTGGTCGGGAAGGGCAGTGCCCACATCGCCGACGGGAAGCGCGGCCTCTTCGCACAGCGGAACAGCGGCGGCCACATGCGCGTCTACCTGATGCAGCGCGTCCCCGTGGACTGGATCGCGGCGAACGGGCTTCGCCTTGACGACACCGAGGGCATCCGCGCGCATCTGCTCGGCGAGTACGCGACCTGGTCACCGCGGATACTCCGGATGATCACCGACAACGACGGCGCCTACATCGACCGTCCGCTCTTCGCCCTGCCGGTGCCGCACACATGGGAGCACTCGCCCAGCGTGGCGCTCCTGGGAGACGCCGCACACCTCATGCCGCCGCTCGGCGTCGGCGTCAACCTCGCCATGCTCGACGCCTGCGAACTCGCGCTCGCACTCGCCCGCTCCTCCACCATCGACGACGCCGTACACGACTACGAACAGTCGATGCTCCCGCGCTCGGCCGAGATGGCCCGGATGCTCGAAGGCGGCGCCGCGCATCTGCTGTCCGCGCACGACCCGGACGAGTCCGCGCGACGCGAACAGGCCCAGCACTGACATCGCGCACGGCGACGAGATCGGGCCGCGTTCGCTCGCCGGGACCGAGGCAGAAGACGAGGCGTAGCCAGGAGCTGAGGCAGAGGCGGACGCGGACGTAGACGCTGCGCAAGCGGCACCGCCCCGGCCCGAGCAGACCGGACGCCAGGCACCATCATGAAGTTGCCTGGCGTCCGGTCGTCCAGTCGTCCGGTCCTCCGTCGTTGGACCTCCCACGGTGTCGCCTCGGGTTGCCCCGCGTCGGCTCAGGCCTCCGCGAGGAGGCCTTCGCGCAGGGTGGCGTAGGCACCGGAGAGCAGGCGCGAGACGTGCATCTGGGACAGGCCCAACTCCTTGCCGATCTCGGACTGCGTCATCTCCGCACCGAAGCGCAGCTCCAGCAGAGTGCGCTCACGATCGTCGAGCTGCGCCAGGTGCGGCTTGAGGGCCTGCAGATCCTCGGCCAGGGCAAGGGCGGGATCCTCGCTGCCGATCAGGTCGGCGACGAGGCCGGTCTGCTGCTTGCCGCCACCGCCGGCCTCGATGGGCCGGTCAAGGGAGCCGGCGTCATAGCCGTTGCACGCCACCAGACCCTCGACGACCTCGTCCTCCCCCAGCTCCAGGTGCGCCGCGTAGTCAGCGACGGACGGCTCAGGGATGCCGCGTCCTTCCAGCTCCTCGCGGGCGCGTGCGAGGTCCACGCGCAGCTCCTGGAGCCGGCGTGGGACGTGCACGGACCAGGTGGTGTCGCGGAAGAAGCGCTTGATCTCCCCGGTGATGTAGGGGATGGCGAAGGTGGTGAACTCGTTCTCCAGCAGCACATCGAAGCGGTCGATGGCCTTGATCAGACCGATCGTGCCGACCTGCAGGAGGTCTTCCATCTCCTGCCCGCGGCTACGGAAACGGCGCGCCACATAGCGCACCAGCGACAGGTTCATCTCGATGAGCGTGTTGCGCGCGTACTGGTACTCCGCGGTGCCTTCCTCCAGGACAGTCAACCGCTCGAAGAACAGCTTCGACAAACGGCGCGCATCCTGTGGCGTCACGCGATGGGTCTCCTCCACCAGCGGCAGAGAAGCCTGAGCAGGCTCAGGCGTTGCACCCGCGCCCGAGCGGGTCACCGATGTGTGATCCTTCGTCGCTGCCGTCGCCATGACTGCTCCTCCCTGTTCCCCGTCAATCCGTCAATCCGCCGCCTACCCCCTGACCCCTCCCAAAACGTATTCCACGAGGAAACTATTTTCGCGAGGCAACATAGCGCCGGACACCCCTCCCGCAGTCCGCTCGCTCTCCACGGTGCGCAGCCCCCTGGCGGGCCCGGTGAGTGCACAGTGCACGTACCCTGATCGGTCCCCTCCCGCGCCGGCGCGCCCCGCCGTCGGCGCGCAGAAGCCCTTGTCCGTGGTCGGCGCCGGGGCTCAGTCCCGGTGGTGCACGATGTTGACGACGTTGCCGTCAGGTGCCCGGACGAGGAACCGGCGCACGCCCCAGGATTCCGTGGTGAGCGGGCGGACGATCTCGAAGCCCCGTTCCTGTGCCTCCGCATAGGCGGAGTCAACGTCGTCCGTGAGCACGGAGACGACCGAGTCCTCGGATGCGGTGGCGTCCCGCGTGACGAGCTGGATGTTCGCCCCGGTCTCGGGGGAGGTGTAGCGGGCCACCCACCCCATGTTGAACTCCTCGGTACTCAGCCCGAGATAGTCGGCGTAGAAGCTCTTCGCCGCGTCGACGTCGGCCACCCGAAGGTTGGCCATGATGTGGTGGGCGCGCATAAGAGATCTCCACTTTCCTGTCCATGGCGGCCATCGCGAGTGCCGCTTGGCCCGACGGACGGCCGGCAGCACCCGGCCCCCGACTCCAGCGGCCAGGGCCGACCCGGCCTCACCTCTACCAGCTCGGGTCATCTACCAGCTCCGTCCCAGCGGCAGCCAGGGGTGCGCCACTGTGCCCACCGCTCACAGGATGAACGGACAACCAGCGGAGCCCGACTCCATCCGACGGCACTGCCAGCCCCCCGAGAACCGAGCCGAGGCAGGTACAAGGCCTGACAGGTCGTCCCGGCGCAGGCAGCCGCCACGGAGAAAGACGGCTGCCCGCGGGGCCGAGGGACCCAACCCGACTCTGCACGTCTACAGCCCCCACCACCTCGCGCCACCCCGGCGGCGCGACGAAGACGACACGATCAGCACACCGGAGACCGCGAAAAGTCAGGAACATGACACTGGACACAACACCTGTCGACGGGCCGGTCGGCAGCCGCCGCGATGCCGGCGCCGACCTCGGCAATCAGCGTCTGGGCGGCCCGCGTAACGGACAGGTTCACGTGCGAGCTGCAGCCCATCGATTCTCGGTCGAGTTCAGCGTGGCGATCGGAGGAGGCTGGAAACGCCTGGCAGCGGTCCTCGCGGCGGGACCGGCCGGGGTGTTCGCATACCGGCGGGAAGCCCCGGCCCCTCCCCCACGCCGGAGAAGTCGCTGCGGGCTGCGCCGTGCGAGGCACCGCATCGGACGCCGTTCGCGGCCCTCTCGAGGGACCGCGCAGGGCTCAGTATCCGCCGCCGCCGCTACTCTTCGACGGCTGACTCGTGGCCTTGCCGGTGATCTTGTTTCCGGCGGCATCCAGGACATACCACTTGGCGCCGAACTGGTTGAGGCCCTGGCCATTGACGTCGCCGGCCGCGTGGTCGCCCTGGTACGTGTACAAGGGATGGCCGTTGTAGGTGACGATCCTGGTGCCATCGCCGCGGGTGGTGGTTCCCAGCAGACTGCTCTTCACTCCGCTGCCCGCGGCCGCCTTGCCTTTGACGGTCAGGGGCGGCCACGCCTGCGCGCACGCCCCTGAACAGGTCGACTGGCCGGATTTATCCGCCTCGAACAGGTAGAGGGTCCGCCCCTTCCCGTCGACCAAGACCTTCCCGAGAGGGCCGGAGCTGACGGCCACGGCCCCCGCAACGGCTGTGCTCGCCGACGCGGACTTCGAGGGAGCCCCCCCACTACTACTGCTGTCGGAACACCCACCGACGGCCACAGCGCAGAAGCCGGCCACCACCAAAGCAGCGGCGGTTCTGGTGCCAATCCTCATCAAGACCTCCTGCGGTCCGGCCGTATCGGGCAGCACACGACCCGCGCGAGACAGGGCCGCCTGCCCTACTCGACAACAGGCCATCGCATCGGGCCACCCGGCACACCCATCCGGGGGCGCGCCCATGGCGTTCGATCCGCCGCCTGGGATGGCACAGGGAAGCCGCTGTCCCTGCGGCGGCTACGCGGCCCTGGCACTGCCCCTGACGCCGACCAGGGCCGCGTAGCCGCCGTAGGAACCGCCGAAAACGGGCGACGCGGTCCCGGTCCGCGTACCCGTTGCCGACGCCCGGTCGACGGCGTCGATGAGGTCGTCGTGCATCCTTGCCGCAGGTTCGCCGATGCCGGCCGACGGATAGCGCGTGCCCACCCCACACGCCTGGGGCGTCAGCTGCTCCCGACATCGCTGCGCCGGTCGCCACGAATCGGATGCGGCCACGAGGATCGCGGAATCCGGGAATCCAGAGAGACCCGGGAATCAATTACAGAATTCCCTGTCGCCATTCGTGGATCAGGAGGTAGCCGAGATAGACGCCGCCGAGGGCCATCGTGTAAATGCCGACGGGCAAGTCGTCGAAGAGCGGCAGCTGTTGTGAGCACAGGTCCGCGAGGGTCAGGAGAAGTGCGCCGACCAGGGTGGAGAGTGTCAGGTGGGGGCCGGTGCCGCGGGTGATGCGCTTGGCGATCTGAGGGGCGGTGAGGGCGATGAAGGCGATCGGGCCCGCGACGCTGACGGCGCCCGCCGAAAGCACGATCGAGAGGATGACCGCGAAGGTTTTGGTGGCCCGCGGCGCGGAGCCGAGACCTTGGGCGAGGTCGTCGCCCATCTCGCCGATTTCCAGGCGCCGCGCGATGAGCACGGTGAGCGGGACCGTGACGAGGAGGACCAACCAGATAGTGGTGGCGTGGCCCCAATCGCGTGCTGCCAGGCTGCCGTTGACGTAGGCGGTCAGTGCGGTGGCCTTGTCGCGCTCCACGGCGTAGACGACGTACTGGGTGACCGCGGTCGCCATGGCGGCCGTTCCGATGCCGGCGACGACGAGGCGTCCGGGGTTGCGGAATCCGGTGCCGGTGGAGACGTACACCAGGGCCATGGCGAGTACGGCGCCGGCGAGAGCGCCGAGGGACGCCGGGACGGTGTCGGGGAGGAAGAGCGCCACGGCCGCCGCTCCGGCGCCGGCGCCGGAGGCGAGTCCGATCACGTCGGGGCTGCCGAGCGGGTTGCGGGTCACGGACTGGAAGAGCGCCCCGGAGAGGCCAAGGGCGGCGCCGGTGCCGATACCGACGACGAGCCGGGGGCCGCGCAGACGGTTCATCACGAAGGTGTCGGTCCCCTGGCCGTGGCCCGTGATCGCGGGCACGAGGTCGGCCACCGGGATGCCGATCCGGCCGATCGAGAGCGTGGCGACCGCCGCGACCACGATCAGGACCGTCACGACCGCAGCGGCGATGAACGCTACCCGCCGGACGGGGAGCGCCACCGCACTGCCGATAGTGACGAGGTGCCTCTTCGGCGTGTGCGGGGTGGGCAGTTGCCGGGAGGGCAGTTGCCGGGAGGTCATGTGTTTCCCCTCATCTTGCGTACGGCCAGCAGCAGCGCGGGCGCTCCGACGAAGGCGGTCACGACACCGACCATCAGTTCCTGCGGGCGCAGCACGACGCGGCCCCCGACGTCTGCCAGCAGCAGCAACGAGGGCCCGGCCAGGCAGGAGAAGACGATCTGCGACCGGAAGTCGATGCCGACGAGTGCGCGCACCGCGTGCGGGACGGCCAAACCGACGAAGGCGACGGGGCCTACCGCGGCGGTCGCCGCCGCGCTCAGCAGGGTGGCGGCGAGCAGGCCGGTACCGCGTGTCAGGGCGGGCCGCGAACCGAGGGCCGTCGCCTGATCGTCGCCCAGCGCCAGGGCGTTGAGGCCCGGTCCGAGGAGGAGGGCGAGCAGCAGCCCTGTCAGGGCGAACGGCAGCACGGCGTACAGGACGGAGAAATCCCGGCCGCCGAGCGCGCCGACGACCCAGTACCGGTAGCTGTCGAAGACCTGCGGTTTGCTGAGCGTCACGGCCTGGATGTACGCCGTGAGGATCGCCGAGAGGACCGCGCCGGCCAGTACGAGCCGCACCAGGCCCGTGCCGGAGCCGGCCGATCCGATGACGTGGACGAGGAGGCCGGCGAGGAGCGCGCCGGGCAGCGCCCACCAGACGGCATCGGCGGTGCCGGACGCCCCCAGGAAGGCGGTCGCGGTGACGATGCTGGCGGAAGCGCCGGCGTTGATACCGAGCAGCCCCGGGTCGGCCAGGGGGTTGCGGCTGACGCCCTGCATGAGGGTTCCGGCGACGGCCAGGCACACTCCCGCGAGGACGCCCAGTGCCGTTCGGGGGTAGCGGCTCTCGATGATCGTGGTGATGTTCGCGTCGGCGGTGCCGGAGAGCACATCGAGGACGTCACGGAAGGACGTGACCCGGCTGCCGAACATGACGCTCGCGAACAGGGCGAGCGCGAGTACGACGAGGCCGATGAGCAGGCACAGGGCCCACCGGGCGGTACGGACACGCGAGGTGGCCGTACCGCCCGGTCGAGGACGGCTGAGGGTCGTCATGGTGTGCGGTGCCGTCAGCGGTCGGCCTTGGCAAGGGCCTTGTCGATCATCGGCAGATAACGGTCGATGGTCCAGGGGACGGTCAGCGGGTTGATCATCGACGAGGCGGTGACGAACGCGTTGTTGTCACTGGCGACGACCGCACCGCGCTTGATGGCGGGGATCGCCGCATACAGCGGCTGCTTCTCGATCTCCTTGCGGTTCTTCGGGTCGGAGTAGAACGTGAAGGCCAGGTCGCTGTCCTTGAGCTTCTCGGCGTTCTCCAGGCCGATCAGCGCGGAGTCGGTCCCCTTGGTCTCCTTGAACGTCTTCACCACCGGGTCGACGGTCAACCCGAGGGAGCGCACCATCTGCACCCGCTGTTCCTCCGGCTTGAACACGCCGAGCGTGCCCGGCCCGGAGTTGTAGAGGTAGGAGAAGGTGACGTTCTTGTACTTGGGGCGGGACGCGGCGGCCGTGGCGAGCTGCTTCTTGATCTTCGCGATCAGGGTCTTCGCCTTGTCCGGCTGACCGAGCGCCTTGGCGACGATAGTGATCTGCTGGTCCCAGTTCGTGCTCCACGCCTGGTCGGGATAGGCGACGGTCGGTGCGATGTCCGACAGGATGGAGTACTGCTCCTTGGTGATGCCCGACCACGGGGCCAGGATGACGTCCGGCCGGAGTTCGGTGATCGCCTCGAAGTCGATGTCGTCGCCACCGGCGAACTGCTGGGGCAGCTTGCCCCCGGCCTTGGTCACCGCCTCATGGATCCACGGCAGGTAACCGCTCTTGTCGCTGCCCCACTTGTAGCTCTCCATGCCCACCGGGGTGCGGCCGAGGGCGATGGCGGTCTCGGCCGAGCCCTGGCCCAGGGTGACGACTCGTTCGGGGCTCTGGGGGATCTCCGCCGTTCCGAGTGCGCTCTTGATCTTGACGGGGAATCCCTCGCCGCTCTTCCCCGACGCCCCGGACTTCTCTCCCCCGTCCGAGGAGCATCCGCTGAGGGCAAGGGCGAGCGCCGCAACGGCGGCGGAGACAGTGAGGGTTCCACGACGTGCGCGAAGGGACCAGGACGACATCGAATTCCTTTGCTCTGGGGCCGGCGCGGCTTTTCCCACGACCGTGGGCAGGGCGAGACCACAGAGCGGCCCCACGCCGATTCCGCCAGCGATACTTAGGTTAGCCTAAGTTACGTTAATCTCCACTTCAACTGGTTCGGCTGCGGACGGCTCAGGCGTGATGCGCCTCGACCAGGCCGCAGGAAACAGCCGGTTCGATGC
The DNA here is from genome assembly GCF_044767385.1 of Streptomyces sp. NPDC101393. Taxonomy (NCBI): domain Bacteria; kingdom Bacillati; phylum Actinomycetota; class Actinomycetes; order Kitasatosporales; family Streptomycetaceae; genus Streptomyces; species Streptomyces sp. NPDC101393. The sequence goes on from NZ_JBIWNU010000011.1 coordinate 150,180, forward strand.
CCATGACGTCGATATCGGTGACGACGGCGATGACGGCGATGCGCGATCCGCTCTCGGTGTCGTCGAGGCGGAACCGGAGCCGTCGACATGCACGGACGCGACGGCGTGGCGCAGATGGCGAGGCGTAGATGGCGAGGCGTAGATGAAGCCCGACTCGACCACGACCACCACGACCATGACGACGACCACGACGGCGTCGGCGCAGGCCAGTGTGATGTTCTTGATACGCAGGGCGGCTTCGGGCCGGCCGACGACGAGTGTGCGGCCGACACGGGCCGGCATGAGTGGACTCGGCGCGCAAGGGGTCGAAGTCGTGCGGTCGCCGGGCCACTTCCGCGGTCGGAGGCGGCACTCCACAAAGCCGGCAGGAGCGCACGAGGGAGAAGGGGAGCGCAGTGGGAGCGCAACGACAGGAACAGCGGACGCGGTCGGGAGTCAGGCTGCGCAGGGTCGCCTCGGGTGCCGGGCGGTGGAACTGGCTGTTCCTTCCCGGCGGTCCGGGGCTGGGGTCGCAGTCTCTGCAGAGCCTGGTGGAGGTGGTCCAGGTCCCGGGGTCGGTCTGGCTGGTCGACTTGCCCGGTGACGGTTCCCACCGCGACCTCCCCGGCGTCCCCGACCCCTACGCCCACTGGCCGGATGTGCTGGTGGAAGCCGCGCAGGCCCTGGACGACGTGGTCATGGTCGGCCACTCGACCGGGGGGATGTTCATGCTCTCCGTCCCCGAGCTCGAAGAGCACCTGGCGGGCATGGCCCTGGTCAGCAGCGCTCCGCACGCCGGCTGGCGGACCGCGTTCGCCCGGTACGCCCAGGACCACCCGATCCCCGCCGTCGACACGGCAGCCGAACGCTACGCCGCGCACCCGAACGACCAGAACCTGCGGGATCTGACGCTGGCGGCCGCACCCTGGAACTTCAGCGAGGCGGCCCTCGCCGAGGGCCGGTCCCTCCTGGAGGGACTGCCCTACCACCACGCCGCGGTGGCGTGGGCCGACGCCCACTTCGACGACACCTACCAGGCGCGCTGGAGCCCGCAGGCCCTTCCGACCTTGATCGTCAGTGGCGCCCAGGACCAGGTGGTCACCCAGCACCTCTGGCAGACGGAACCCGCCTTCACCGGCCCGCACATCCTGCGGCGCCGGATCGAAGGCGGCGGCCACTTTCCCTGGATCGAGAACCCGGAAGCGGTCCGGGCATCCTTCACCGACCTGACCGAGCACCTCGACAACGGAACGACGTGACAAAGGCCGGAACGCTTCACGGGGCATGTCGGTCCCCGTGCCACGGTCCAGCCGACGTGCACTACCGCCCCTCCCCGCCCCGGGCACGGGGTTCGCGATGTCCTTGCCCGCTACGCTCGGCCGTGCCGGTACGTCATCACGCACGGAGGGACAGCCACGGCCCAACTCACAACAAAACGACGACTCTTCAGGGAGATTCCCCGGATTCTCCAACGGGTTCCCATTTCCGGCAATCGCCTGATTCCGTACCCCGTCCGACTTTCCGGTGGCTTCACTCAGCACCTGTTCCGTATACGGCGCAGGCGGAAATCAGGCGGAAATTGAGCCCCACCGCGACAGAGGGCCGTTACCGTTCCACCCTTGCGGTCGAGCGAATTCCGGTACCCGTCCGCACCATGTGAGGGTTCGATCCGCACGCTGTCCGGCGTCCTCTCCACCGCCAACTGCCCACCCCCCTCCGAAGGAAGCAGGCCGACGATGACGAACGACGCACCCATACGAGCTTCCGGGAGAAGCCGGAAGCTGCGGCCGATCGGCGCTGCCGCGATGACGGCGGCGGTTGCGGTGTCGTTGCTCGCCGGATGTTCGTCCGGAGGCCAGGACGAGGAGCCGGGCCGGACACCGGCGCCCTCCCCCACCGAGAGTCAGCCCCGCTCCAGCGCACCCCCCACCAAGGCGAGCGAACCCCCCGCTCCGGAACCGCAGGCATTCGCGCCGTACGTGGACACGTCGCTCAAGCCCTCTTACGACCTCCTCCGGGGCGCCCAGGAGACCGGCGTGAAGGAGTACAACCTGGCCTTCGTCTCCCCCGGCGGCGGATGCACGCCCAAGTGGGGCGGCCGGCAGGAGCTGGGCGACAACCCGGTGGCGCGGCAGGCGGACGCGCTGCGCGCCAAGGGTGGCGATGTGCGGGTCTCCTTCGGTGGGCAGAGCGGTCACGAACTGGCCCGGGTCTGCGGCTCGGTGGACCAGCTGGTGCGCGCGTACGCCAAGGTCATCGACGCCTACGACCTGACGAAGGTCGACTTCGACATCGAGGGCCCCGCCCTGACGGACACCAAGGCCAACACTCTCCGCGCCCAGGCGATCGCCCGACTGCAGAAGCAGCACCCTGACCTGGACGTGTCCTTCACCCTCCCGGTGCTCCCCTCGGGCCTGAACCGGCATGCCGTCGCGGTGCTGAAGAACGCGAAAAGCGGCGGCGCCCGGGTCTCCGCCGTGAACATCATGGCCATGGACTTCGGCAGCTACTACGACGGCGACATGGGCGAGTACGCCATCGCTGCCGCCACCGCCACGCAGAAGCAGATCAAGCCCGCGCTCGGCATCCGGCGCGACGCCGAAGCCTGGAAGACCGTCGCCGTCACCCCGATGATCGGCGTGAACGATGTCGAGGTCGAGGTCTTCCGTCCTGCCGACGCCGTCGAGCTCAAGAAGTTCGCCGACAAGAAGGGGATCGGGCGGCTGTCGATGTGGTCGGCCGCCCGGGACAGGCCCTGCCCGGGAGGCGCCAACTCCAAGGCGATGGCTACCTGTTCAAGCACCGACAGGAAGACGAACGAGTTCATGCGGGCCTTCGCCGGCTGAGGCGCCGCTGCTGCGCGCCCGGCGCACCAGAGGGTGCCTCCGATGCCCGCGGGGGCGCACCCCGCCCTGGCGCGAGCGGGCAGAGAACGATGGGGTGAGCTGCGACACCGAACTGCCGGACGCGGGCCCCGTGCCCGGCACCGCCGCGCGGTGGCACCGGAGGGTTCGGACGGGAGCACGGCGGACGGGAGGGGTGTGGGCATGGAGCTGGAGCTTCGGCACCTGAGAGTGCTGTGTGCGATCGCCGATGCCGGGAGCGTGGGCCGGGCCGCCTCGGACCTGGGGTTCTCGCAGCCGGCCATGAGCACCCAACTCCAGCGGATCGAGCAGCACTTAGGCCATCCGCTGTTCGAGCGGAACCCCTCGGGTGTGGAGCTGACGCGGTACGGCACGGAGGTCCTGGCCCAGGCCCGGGACGTGCTGGCCCGTGCGGCTGCGGTCGGGCGCCGGCCGGCCGCGGACGGCGCGGGGCCGCGCGGGCCCCTCCGCCTGGCCGCGACCAACTCGCCGGTCCTGGCCGGCATGCTCATCCGGCTCCGGAGCCGGCTGCCCGATCTCGCGCTGACGGTGAGCAGCGTGTATCCGTCCTCGGAGATCGTCGAACTCCTGGAGCACGGCGAGGTGGACGCCGCGATTGCCGCGGACTACCCCGGGCGTGAGCTGCGGCACTCGGCCGCCGTGGCGCACCGCGGGATCGTCACCGAACCGTCCTTCGTCGCCCTTCCCGCCGGGCACCGGCTCCGGCACTGCGGGGAGGTGGCACTCGCCGATCTGGCCGACGACGCGTGGTTTCTGACTCCGGACGACGGGGCCGGCTGGCCGGGAGTGTTCTACGCCGCCTGCCAGGCTGCCGGATTCACTCCGGCCGCGGTCCATGAATTCCTGGGCGACCAGCAGCAGTTGCAGAACATGATCGCCGAGGGCATCGGGGTCTCCATCGTGCAGGCGACACTCCGGCCGACACCCGATGTCCTCATCAGGCCGCTGGTGGGCGCGCCCCTGTGGTGCCGCTATGTGCTGGCCTGGCGCCGCGAGAGCCTTGCCGACGAGCTGGCGGACACACTCTTCGGCTCGGCGGCCGAGGCATACCGGGCGCTCATCGCGCGGTCTCCGCACTTCCGCACCTGGGCCTCCCGAACGTGGAGCGTCGCCAAGCCGTAGCGAGGGATTCGGCCCCCTCTCTCCCTTTCTGGCCAACTGGGCCGTTCAGGGCGGGCGTTCGGTCATCACGTGCCGTTCACGGCCTTCCGCCGGGATGTTATGGCGCATCCGGTTCAGGTGCTATGTCACACCTCGTTGTCGCGGTCAGCCTGCGCTGAGAAGGTGCCCTTCACGCCTCAGCACGATCCCGAGGCGCATCTGTCCACCAAGGAGCATGGATGCGCTACCGCTTCCCCCTGCCCAGATGCGCGGCCGGACTGGCCGCCTGCGTCGCCACGGTCGGCCTGCTGGCCGCACCGGCGATGGCGGCGCCGCGCCCGTCGGCCGCCGAAAGGACCGTCACCGCGCCCCGGGCCACTCCCCACTCCGTACCACCGACCGGGCCGGCAGTCGGCGCGAACGAAAGGCCCGCGCTGCAGGGCCGACCACTCGGCAGCGCTCAACTTCCCCCGCTCAGCGCGAAGAATCCCCCCATTTCTTCGACGGCGGCGGCACCACATGAGGGCGCGGAGCACGGCGCCGCGGCCTCCTGCACCCCGTCCGACTTCGGCAGCCGGACCGGATCCGAACTGGTCGCGTTCGTCAAAGCGTCCACCACGGACTGTGTGAACACCCTGTTCAGTGTCACCGGGGACGACGCGTACCAGGTCTTCCGCGAGGAACAGATGGTCACCGTTGCCAACGCCTTCCACAGCGGAGCGACGACGTATCCCGGCGACAACGCGGAGAAGGAATGGCAGCTCACGCTGTTCCTGCGCGCCGGCTATTACGCGCAGTTCAACCATCCGGACGACGTCGGCAGCTACGGCCCGGCGCTGGCAACCGCCACCGAAGGCGGACTGGACGCCTTCTTCGCCAACTCGCACTCCAAGGACGTCACTTCGGGCAACGGTGATGTGCTGGGTGAGGTCATCATCCTCACGGACAGCGCCAATGAGCAGGCCCGCTACCTGCGCACCTACCAGCAGGTACTCAGCGGGTACAACAGCTCCTACGACGACATCCCCAGCATGCTGGCCGCCGTGAACGACGTCTACACCCCGCTGTGGCGCGGGAACTGGAACACCGACTACGTCAGCGCGGTGACGGCCGATCCGAGCATCATCGACACCCTCAGCACATTCGCACTCGACCACATGGACCTGCTGGGCACCGACAATTCCTACCTGGACTCCAACGCCGGGATGAACGTCGCGCGGTACGTCGAGCACACGGCCCTCCAGGACAAGGTCCGGCCGCTCATGAAGGGGCTGCTGGACGCCTCGAAGATCAGCGGCCCGACCGCGCCCCTGTGGGTGACCGTCGCGTCGCAGGCCGACTCCTACGACACGGCCAACTGCTCGTACTACGGCGTCTGCGACCTGTCCGACCAGCTGACCAAGGCAGCGCTGCCGATCACGCACACCTGCGACGCCACGCACACGATCAAGGCGCAGTCGCTGACGTCCGAGGAAATCGAGGCCGCCTGCGCCAGCATCCTGGGCCAGGGCGCGTACGTCCACGGCCTGGTGAAGGACGACGGCCCGATCCCCGGCCAATACGAATCGACCGTCCAGCTCGTCGTGTTCGGCAGTCGCCACGACTACCAGACCTACGCCGGGGCCATATTCGGCGTCGACACCAACAACGGCGGCATCACCATGATCGGGGACCCGACCCGTCCCGGCAATCAGCCGATGTCCCTCATGTACCAGCGGAGCGACGACAACGGCTTCCCTGCGCGGATCTGGAACCTCAACCACGAGTACACGCACTACATCGACGCCCGTGACGACATGAAGGGCGACTTCGGACAGCAGACCGCGGTCCCCGACGTCTGGTGGATCGAGGGTCTCGCCGAGTACGTCTCGTACAGCTATCGCGGGATCACCGACGACGAGGCGGTCACCGAGGCCGGCAGGCACACCTACGCGCTGAGCACGCTGTTCCAGACCACCTACGCCAACAGCAACGTGACCCGCACGTACCCCTGGGGCTATCTCGCTGCCCGCTACATGCTGGAGAAGCACCCCGCGGACGTCGCCACCATCCTCGAACACTTCCGGACCGGCGACTACGCGGGCGGCTACGCCGTCTACACCACCGGCATCGGCACGCGCTACGACGCCGACTTCGACTCCTGGCTCACCGCCTGCGCGGACGGCGCCTGCGCCGCCAACCCAGGGCCGGCGACCGCGCCTTCGGCACAGCGGCCTGCGGCCCGGCAGTCCACCTGACCGAAGACAGCTCCACCCGGCTCCTGTGTGCACACGGCCTGGCTCTCCGATCCGCCGGAGAGCCAGGCCGTGTGCGTACGCCCGCGGCGCGTGTGCGCCCACCTTTGTGGTGAGTGGGCAGGTGAACGCCGCCTCGGCGGTGGTGTCACCAGCTGATGGCGTCGTCCATCGACTGCTGCCAGTAGGTGACCTTGAGGGAGTCATCGATGTGGACGCCCTTGGCCGGAAGCGCGGGGCGGGCAGCCGTGCCGACGTTCTCCGTGCCGGAGGGGCCCTGGAAGTAGACCGCCAGGGACTTCTCCGTACGCCCGTGGGAGCCGCTGCCGTCGGCCGCGGACAGGTTCACGGAGGCGTAGCCGGCCTCGCCCGGGGCGAGCGTGACGACGGCCTGCGGATGCGAGTCCTGGATGGCCGGCGGCACGGACTGGGCATCGCCGAAGCGGACGGCAGGGTAGCCGTAGAGGTAGCAGGTGCTGCTGCCGGTGTTGGTGACGGTGAGCAGCAGGTGGTTCACGGGGCGCTTCAGAGGGGCCGCGACCACCTTGGTGTGGGAGCCCTCGCACGTGACGGCCTTGCCGCCGGTGCCGGACTTGCCGTTCCCCGAGGGCGCGTTCGCGGACTGCTTCGAACCGGAGGGCGCGGACTTCGCGTCCTGGGAGGAGGAGCCGGATCCCGACGATGTGGCGGCGGAGGGCGACTCGGTGGCGGAGGCGTTCGTGGGCGCGTCCTCGGCGCGGACACCCGAGCCGTCGTTGCACGCCGTCAGGGACAGGGCGGCGATCACGCCGGCCGCGGCGGCGGTCAGAAGGCGGGTGCGGGAGTTCCGGATACCGGACATGTGGCTGAGCCCCTTCGGTGGTGCGGTGAGTGGGGTGCTTGGATGACCAGAGCTTGTGGGGTGATCCGTCCCAGCCGCCACGCATGTCGGGCAGTTGGGAATGCTGGAACGCGAAAATGGGCTGTGACCAGGGGAATCGCAAGGGGCCTGGGACGCGGGAATGGGACGCGCCCGGCCACATGGGGAGGGGAACAACGGTGTCAGGGGCGAGAGGGGCGACCGGAGCGACGGGGGCCGCCGGGGACGCGGACGCGTTCGCGGAGCTGCTGCGGGGTCTCAAGGAACGCTCAGGGCTGAGCTACGGGGCGCTCGCCAAGCGGCTGCACATGAGCACGTCGACGCTGCACCGCTATTGCAACGGCAGCGCGGTGCCGGCCGACTACGCGCCGGTCGAGCGGCTCGCCCGGGTGTGCCGGGCGAGCTCCGAGGAGCTGGTCGAGCTGCACCGGCGGTGGATTCTGGCAGATGCGGCGCGGGGGCGTAAGGCGTCGGCGTCGGCGTCCTCGGCATCGGCATCGGCATCGGCATCGGCATCGGCATCGGACGGGATGGTGCGCGGCGCCGAGGCCGAGAAGCCCGAGGGGGCGCCGACGTCTGAGGCATCGGCGCCCGGTGCCGAGGGCCGCCTTGCGCACCTTGCCGCCCCGGACCGTCAGGTGCCCAAGGCGGCCGAGGACACTGCCGATTCGGGTGCCGGAGTGCCCGAGGTGAGGGGTGGGACGGACCCGGCGTCCGTGGGCACGACACGCCGCGAACCCGTCGGAAGGGGCGATTCGGTGACCGACGGCAGCGCCCCGTCCGCTCCCGTGCGGCCCCGACGGCGCCGTACCGTGCTGGTCGCCTCCGTCACCGCGGCCGCCTTACTGGGCGCCGTCGTGCTCGCCGTGAATCTGGCGTCCTCCGGAGGCGACAGCAGTGACCGGAAGGCGGCCGGGGCTACCGCTCCGGGCACCCACGCCGGCACCGACGCAGCATCCGGCCGAGCGCACCACAAGCGGCCGTCGGCGTCGGCCTCCCCTTCCCCGTCCCGGAGCGCGAAGACCGCCGAACCCTCCACCTCGGCATCGGAGTCCGCCGCCCACAACGGCGGGGGCGCCGCCGGCCACACCGGCGGCGTACCGGTCAATGTCGCCACCCGCCCCTACGTCTACGACAACCCGTGCAGCCAGCACTTCCTCGTCGACAGCGAGCCCGCACAGGTCGGCCCGCCCGCCGGCGAGCAGGACGCGCCCCGCTGGGCCGCCGCGTACGGTGCAGTCTCCTCGGGAGAGCAGCGTGTCGCCCTCACCGTGCAGGGCACCAGGAAGGAAACCGTCGTCCTGGAGGCGCTGCACGTCCGCGTCATCGCGAAGGGCGCCCCGCCCGCCTGGAACGACTACGCGATGGGCGTCGGCTGCGGCGGCAACGTCGAAACCAAGTCATTCGACATCGACCTCGACAACGGCAGCCCCTCCGTCACCGTCAAGAACGGCCAGCGCGACTTCCCGTACAAGATCAGCGAGTCCGACCCCGAGGTCTTCTACGTCACCGCCCACGCCAAGGCGCACGACGTCCGCTGGGACCTCACCCTGAACTGGTCCAGCGGCAACCGCCGCGGCACCGTGCACATCGACAACAACGGCACCCCGTTCCGTACCAGCGCCGGCGCCGGCCGCCCCGGCTACGACTACCCGCTGGGAGGCAGCGAGTGGATCAAGCGGCAGGAGCAGCAACCGTAAGGACACGCGTCGGCGGTCCGGTGCGGTGATCGGCCGGCACCGAGACGTCCGCTCGTGGTGACTTTGCGGAGCGGTGGGGTGGGGTGGGGTGCGGTGCGGTGCGGTCGGGTGTGATGCGGTGCGGTGCTGAGAGTCCTGTTCCGCACCGCCCCGGCGGGACCGCCTGCCGCGACGCGGCTGGACTCGCTCTCGGATTCCCCGTGCGCCACGACCGTGCGCGTCGCCCCGCTGCCCTGAACGGCGGAGCTGTCGTGGCCAGATGACCGGCAGCTCGCTGCGCCCCTGGATGACACCGGGTGGCGGTTCCTTCAGCCCGGCAGGACCCGGGTAGGAGCGACGGCGTTCGCCGATGGGCCTGGCGAACTCGGAAACCCCCTGCTCAGGGCACACCTCCAACAGGGCGAGCCCAAGCGACAAAACAGCTGAGTGCAGGGGGTGTTGCGTGGGAGTGCGTGGGCGCGGGGGCGTGTGCGCCGGGTATGGGGCGGTTGCGTATATGTCCATGTTTTGTAACACCAAAGTGGATTTCTGGTGTGGGGATGGGGTGGGGCGTCACTGTGTGGGGGCCCGGTCAAACCGGCCGGGTATCCGGTTTTCGGCACCCCCGCGGGGGATGCCTTGTGCAGGAGGTTCGATGTTCCGTAACGCTTCGCGTATCGCCGCAGCCGTGGTCGGCTCCGCGGCCTTGGCGGCCACCGCCGCCCTCCCGGCCGCAGCCGCCGGCCACCACCACCACGCCCCGGCTCCGCACCAGCGGTCCGCGGTGGTGCTGGGCGCGATCCAGTACGACAGCCCCGGACGCGACAACCACTCGAACCGGAGCCTGAACGCGGAGTGGGTCACGGTCAAGAACACCGGGCGCCTGCCCGTCAACCTCAAGGGTTGGACCCTGGCCGACAAGTCCGGCCACTCCTACCGCTTCGGCAACCTCCGCCTGAACGGCCGCCAGTCCGTCCGCGTGCACACCGGCGTCGGCCACGACAACCGGCGCGACGTCTACCAAGACCGCCGCACCTACGTCTGGGACAACAGCGACACCGCCACCCTGCGCAACGACCACCGCCGGGTCGTCGACGTCAAGCACTGGGGCCACCGCCGCTGACCTGACCCGTAAAGACCCGGAGGTCGGTGACCCAAGCCGCCACTGACCGGCCCCCGGACCACGGTGCGCCGCAGGCCCCCAGCCTGCGGCGCACTTCCACGTCCACAGCCTCGCGCGCGCCGACTTCGGGCGGTGGCCGCAGGGCCTTACCGGCTCGTCGCCCTCATGTGGGCGCAGCCGGCGGCGAGTTCGCGCCGTGTACAGCGCTCATCAGCGTCGGTGACCACAGGCCAACGGGGGCTGCGTCCCGCCGCGGCGCCCCGGCGTCCCTCAGAGTTCCGCCAGCGCCGGCAGGAGGCCCTCCGCGACGGTCACCTCCTGCGTCAGCGGGTGATCCTCCTTGATCATCGGCAGGGTCCGCTGCGCCAGCCGCAGCGCGTCCCGCACGGGTGCCTCGGGCAGCTCCGCTCCGCTCATGGTCAGGGCGCGTACGGCTCCGAGCAGCTCGCAGGCCAGGACCGTGCGGTACGACGCGATCGCGGCCGTCGTGGCGTGGGCCGCCTGGGTGGAGAAGCTGGCGTGGTCCTCCAGGCCCCGGGAGATGACGGCCGTGCCGAGTGTGACGGGGGCCGCCGCGTGCCGCATCTGGCTGAGGGCGTCGTGGGCCAGGTACTCCAGGATCATGATGCCGGAGCTGCCTGCCGGGCCGTCCGCGAGGAAGGGCGGCAGTCCGCTCAGGTCGGGTTCGACCAGGTCGCTCAGGCGCGCCGTGGAGAGTTCCGCGACGTGGTGGACGGCGGCCCGCAGGTGGTCCAGGTCGAGGGCGAGGTGGGAGGTGGCGAAGTGGCCGTGGTGGTAGACGTCGCCCGTCTCCACGTCGATGAAGGGGTTCTCCGCCGCCGCGTTGATGTCGACGGTCAGCGCCGTCTCCAGCGCATCGGCCGCCTCCAGCGCCGGCCCCTGGACCTGCGGAAAGGCGCGCAGTCCGAACGGGTCCTGGAGGCGCCGCCCGGGCTCCGGCTCCGTGTCCGCCCAGAGCAGCCTGCGCATCTCCGAGGCGCAGTGCACGGAACCGGGATGCGGGCGCTGGGCATGGACCCGCGCCGCGAAGGCCTCGGGTGATCCGCCCAGGGCGCAGTACGACAGGGCGGTGACGGTGTGGCTGGCGCGCAGCAGCGTCCGCAGGTCGCTCCAGGCGAGGACCGACCGCGCCAGGGTGGCCGCGTTGCTGGAGATGAAGGCGAGCGCGTCTCCGGGGCTGACCGGGACCGGTGCGATTCCGCCCGTGCCCCAGGGCCGCTCGCCCGCGAAGGTCAGCGCTATCTCCGCGAGCTGGCCCAGGTCGCCGGTGCCTATGGAGCCGCGGGTGTGCGTCACCGGTACCGCACCGACGCGCAGTGCCGTGGCGAGCGCCGTCAGCAGGCGCGGGTGGACGCCGCTCCCCGCCGCGGCGAGCTGGTTGAGGCGGATGACCAGGGTCGCCCGCACGAGGTCCTCGTCCGAGGCCTCGCCGGTGGTGCCCGCGTGGCTGCGCAGCAGGCGCAGGCCGTGCTGGTCGGCGGCGTGCGGGTCGACGACCTCGTGCCTGTTCGCCCCAACCCCGGTGGTGCGGCCGTAGACAGCCCGCTTCGTCTGGCTGTCGCGTGCCACCTCGTAGGCGTGCTCCGCCTGCTCCAGCGCCTTGCCGTCCAGCTCCAGGGAGGCCCTGCGCCGGGCCACGCGGACGACGTCGTCGCACCTCAGTCGGGAGCCGTCAATGCGGAGACGGTTGCTGTCGATCGCTGTTCACCCCTTGACACGTTTTCATTCATCGCTGAACCTACATGAAACTTGCTATTCACGGTGTTGGCAAGGGTGCGAAGCGGGTGAGGTCTCCGGCGCTCGCCGGCCCGGACCCTGATCGCACGTGGGCGGACGCCGGTAAAGACAATTTCCACGCGGATGGGACCTTAGTGGGACGATGCCTCAAAATAAGCTAGCCCCTGTTCCGACATCAGAGCCGACGCTCGTCCCCTTTGACGACGCACCCCTCAATAAATTCCACGTCAAGATCACCGCGCTCACCTTCGGGGCCAACTTCTCCGACGGTTATCAACTGGGCGTTATCGGTATCGCGTTGACGCTCATCAGGCCGCAGATGGGATTCGGTGCCGCCTGGGAGGGGCTGCTCGGAGCCTCGGCGCTCATCGGGATCTTCCTGGGCAGCATCACGCTCGGGTGGCTGGCCGACCGCATGGGGCGTCAGCAGCTCTACATGCTGAACTTCGCCCTGATCACCGTCGCATCGATCGCGCAGTTCTGGGTCAGCGGGCCGATGGAACTGTTCATTCTGCGACTCCTCATCGGCATCGGTATCGGCGCCGACTACGCCATCGGCCCGACGCTCGTGGCCGAGTTCTGCCCACGGCGGCACCGCGGCTTCCTGCTGGCCTCGCTCACCGCGATGTGGACGATCGGCTACATCTGCTCCTTCTTCTTCGGCAACTACCTCATCGACCAGGGCGGCGACGCCTGGCGGTGGCTGCTGGCGAGCAGCGCCCTGCCCGCCCTCGTGGTCCTGCTGATGAGAATCGGCACCCCGGAGTCCCCTCGCTGGCTGATCAGCAAGGGGCGGGTCGAAGAGGCCCGCGCCGTCGTGGAGAAGTACATCGGCCGGCACGTGGACTTCGCCTCCATCGCGGCCGAGCCCGGCACGGACAAGGCTCCCTCAGCCTCCTACCGGGGCCTGTTCAGCGCGGAGCAGTGGCGCAAGACCGCCTTCGGCGTCCTCTATTACAACTGTCAAGTCATCCCGTACTTCGCCATTTACACGTTCCTGCCGATCGTCATGGCCAAGTTCGGCTTGAAGGGGGGATTCCTCGGCGACGGAATGCTGAACGTATTCCTTCTGCTCGGCAGCATCGCCGGCCTCTGGTTCGTCTCCCGTTTCTCGCGCCGCGGATTCGTTATCGGATCCTTCGTGGTGATGGCCGTGGCGCTGGGCCCCATGGGCCTCTGGCCCGGTGCGCCGAAGCTTCTGCTCTTCGTTCTTTTCCTGGTCTTCACCTTCACGATGTCGGCCTCGTCCAATCTCGACCAGGTCTATCCGCCCGAGCTTTTCCCGACCGCTCTGCGCAGTTCCGGTGTCGGCCTGCTCAACGGTCTCAGCCGGGTCGGTTCCGCGGTGGGCACCTTCCTGCTGCCGACGAGCATCGACCATCTCGGGTTCTCGCTCTCCATGACGATCCTCAGCGTGTTCCTGGTCCTGGGCGCGGTGGTCTCCTTCGCCTGGGCACCCGAGACCTCCGGGACGACCCTGGACTGAGGGCACCGCGGTCCGGCACTCGGACCGACCGCCCCCCGGCCGGGCAGCGAACGCGTGACGCCACGGCCGGGGGGGGCGGGTCAGGCCTTCCCCTCGCGCGGGCCGACCCCTCCGCGCAGGCCGGCGCCGGCCGTGATCTCCCACCATGCCCGGCACCTCCGGCACCTCCGGCGCACCCGGCCCCTCCGGCACCACCGGCGCACCCGGAGAACGCGCCGTGCGGGGCAGCCCCTCTCCCCCGGCCGCGGGAGCATCTACCCGCCGTGCACGATCTGGATCAGGTTTCCGCAGGTGTCGTCCAGAACCGCAGTGGTGACCGGGCCCATCTCCAGCGGCTCCTGGGTGAAGCGCACACCGAGCTCACGCAGCCGGTTGAACTCCGCGGGTACGTCGTCCACGGCGAAGGCCGTGGCCGGGATGCCGTCCTTGACCAGCGCCGCCTTGAACGGCTTCACCGCCGGATGACCGTCGGGCTCCAGGAGCAGTTCGGTCCCGTCGGGGTCCTCGGGCGAGACCACGGTCAGCCATCGGTCCACACCCAACGGGACATCGGTCTTCTTCACGAAGCCCAATACGTCCGTGTAGAAGCGCAGGGCCTTTTCCTGGTCATCGACGGAGACGCTGGAGAGGTGGATCTTCATGGGGTGTCCTCCGGTGCATCGGGCCTGAGCCATCGGGTCACGATGCGCTCAAGGGGTTCGGCGTTCAGATCGTGGAACTTGTAGCGGCCCTGGCGCCGCGTCAGGACCAGGCCGGCGGATTCCAGTACGGCCAGGTGTTGGCTGACCGCCTGGCGGGACAGCCCCAGGCCGTGTTTGGTCACCAGCCGCGCGCATATCTCGAATAGGGTCTGGCCGTCCCGTTCCACCAGCTCATCAAGGATGCGCCGGCGCGTGGGGTCGGCCAGTGCCTTGAAGACATCCTCTGCCATGACCACACCATAGGCAAGCAAACTCTTGCCTATCAATTCAGGTGCTGCCGTCCCCTGATCGAAGAGAGGCCGCCCCGGTCCCCAAAGGGCCACGGAAATGGGCTGGAGGTACCTGTCTGCTCCGGCCGTGAGCGGAAAGAAGCCCGCTGTGGGCCGCTCTGTTGGTCAACCGCCGAGGCCCACCGCAAAGTTTCGCCGAACGGCACCCGCGCACCGGGCGCCGACCGTCGTGAGTCACATCCCTCTGCAGGAGATCCTCATGGACTACTTCGACCTCGGGACCTTCACCCGGCCGGTGTCGACGCATTCGCCGGAAGCACAGCTCTGGTTCGACCGCGGCCTCGCCTGGAGCTACGCGTTCCACCACGAAGAGGCCGTCACCTGCTTCGAGGCGGCGGCGGCAGCGGATCCCGGCTGCGCCATGGCGTACTGGGGCGTCGCGTACGCCCTGGGCCCCAACTACAACAAGCCCTGGGAGTCCTTCGACGACGCCGATCTGCGGCGCACGGTGGAACGGACGCACACCGCCGTCGAACGCGCCCACGCACTGCGCGACGGGGCCACGCCGACCGAACGCGCGCTCATCGAGGCGCTGCGCGAGCGCTACCCCGCCTCGCACGCCGCGGAGGACCGTGCCGTCTGGAACGCGCCGTATGCCGAGGCCATGCGCGCCGTATACGCACTCGCACCCGACGACCTGGACGTCGCCACCCTCTACGCGGACGCGTTGATGAACCTCACGCCGTGGCAGCTCTGGGACGTGCGCACGGGCGAGCCCGCCGTCGGCGCGCGCACGCTGGAGGCGAAGTCCGTCCTCGACCGCGCGTTGCTGACCGACGCCGGCACCGAGCACCCGGGCGCGCTGCACCTGTACATCCACCTGATGGAGATGTCACCGACGCCGGAGAAGGCCCTTTCGATCGCCGACCGGCTGCGCGGACTGGTCCCCGACGGGGGCCATCTGCAGCACATGCCCTCACATCTCGATGTGCTGTGCGGGGACTACCGGCGGGTCGTGTCGGGCAACAGCGACGCGATCAGGGCCGACGAGAAGTACCTGCGGCGAGCCGGCGCGATGAACTTCTACACGCTGTACCGCTCGCACAACTACCACTTCAAGATCTACGGCGCGATGTTCCTCGGCCAGTCCAGGACGGCACTGGAAACGGCGGCGCAACTTGAGGCGTCCATCCCCGAGGGGCTGCTCCGCGTGGAGAGCCCGCCCATGGCCGACTGGCTGGAGGGTTTCCTCGCCATGCGGGTGCACGTGCTGATCCGCTTCGGCCGGTGGACGGACATCCTCGCGCTGCCGATGCCCTCCGACCCGCAGCTGTACTGCGTCACCACGGCGATGCTGCACTACGCGCGCGCAGTGGCGTACTCCGCCACGGGGGCGATCACCGATGCCGAGGCCGAACGCGAACTGTTCCGCGACGCCGCCGAACGGGTTCCCGGGACGCGGATGCTGTTCAACAACACGTGCCGGGACATCCTGGCGATCGCCTCCGCCATGCTCGACGGCGAGCTCGAATACCGCACGGGCGCATACGACGTGGCGTTCGCCTCGCTGGAGCGCTCCATCGAGCTGGACGACAACCTGCCCTACGACGAACCGTGGGGCTGGATGCAGCCGACCCGCCATGCCTACGGGGCGCTCCTGCTGGAACAGGGCCGGGTCGAAGAGGCCGAGGCCGTCTACCGGGCCGACCTCGGACTCGACAACACCCTGCCCAGGTCCTCGCAGCATCCGGGAAACGTCTGGTCCCTCCACGGCTTCCACGAATGCCTCGTACGACTCGGCAGGACGGGCGAAGCCCGCATCGTCGCCCAACAACTCACCGTGGCCACCGCACTCGCGGACGTCCCCGTCGAAGCATCGTGCTTCTGCCGCCTCGACACCACGAGCGCGAAGAGCGGCTGCTGCACCGACTGACAGACCCCGGGCAACGACAGCCCTAGCGCACCTGCGCCGCCTTCAGCGTGGCCGCCAACAGCTGGGGGAAATCCGTCTTGCCCTTGCGAGCCGCCTCGTCCAGGTCCCCCAACAGCTGCCCCACCGCAGCGCCCTGCACGGCCGGAACCCACAAGGACAGCAGCTGCATCAGAGCGGGCACGCTCTCCGCGTACACCACTTCGTGACGCGGGGCCGTGCACACACAGATGCGGAACATCGGCTTCGTCTGCGAAGGCTGCTCATGCCGCGTGATCTCAAGCCTGATGGGCGTAGCTTCCTGCGCGGGGAAGCCGGCCCACTCCCCGTACCCAGCCCTGCCGAGCTCCTCGTCGAAGCCGGCGCCCGCCACGCCGGCCGGGGACACCGGGTCGACATCGAGCTCGACCCACTTACCGTCTGTGGTGAACATCATGTCTGCCATGCCCACAGCCTGCCCCGGCCCGGCCGCCCCCGAACCGAGCTCCTGGAGAGCACCAGGCCCATCGGACCTCAGTCGGCAGGAACTGGTTACCAGGCCTGACGTCGCCACCCCGCGACATCACGCCGGGTCGCCGCGTCCGTCCCGTGGGCCGAAGGCTGCGAGAACGTCGGCATCGGTTGCGTGTGCTCGGAGGAAGTAGTCGGCCCACTGGGTGATTTCGGGGTAGGAGGAGTTCCGGGTGACGTCGGTGATCGCGGCCTCGATATCGAAGTGCGTGGTCCGCAGTGCGAGGCCGGGGCCCAGGAGCGCCCAGTGCGCTCCGGTCCGCCCGTAGGGCATGCCGACGCTGCCGGGGTTGATGACGAGTCGACCGTGGACGAGGCGGACGAACGGCATGTGGGTGTGGCCGAGGACCACCGTGCGGACGTCGGCATCCAGCCCACTGAAGACGTCGTGCCAGCGCTCCAGGCGGGAGTCCACCAAGACGACTTCCTCATCGTCCCGGGGAGTGGCGTGGCAGAACAGGACCCTCCCCATGCCTTCCAGGTCCAGGGAGAGCGATTGCGGCAAGCCGGCGAGGAGTTCGAGGTGATCGGTGCGCAGTTGCTCGGCGGCCCAAGGAGCGATCGGATCCGGGATGGTGTCGCGAAGGCCGCGACGGTATTCGAGAAGCTCACGGTCGGCGTTCCCGCTGACCCAGGCGACACGGTCTCCGAGCGCGGTCAACAGGTCCAGTACCTCGGCTGGTTGCGGGCCGGCGCTGATGTCGCCGGTGAGCACCACGCGGTCCGCGGCACGCACCTCCGGTTCGTCGAGCACTGCCTCCAGAGCGGGCAGGACCCCGTGAATGTCGGACAGGACAGCTACGCGCTTCAGCATGGTCACCACTGTGGGATGACGCCCGCGCGGAGGAGTAGTCGTTCGCTTCCCGCGTAGCCCGTGTGGGCCAACTCAACTGGGCCGGCGGGATCACCGATTTGCTGTTGTCGGACGCGGGGGTGGCGCCAGACCGATGCATCCATCCAACTGCGGTCTGGCGCCACTGGGTTCTGCGTGATGTTTCGCTTCAGCGGGTTCGTCTCAACGGTTTCGCTTCAGCCGATTTCGCTTCAGCGTGTATCGAGATCTTCGGTGGTTCCGGACGAGAAGAGCATCGCGGTGAACCACGCGTCCTTGTCCGGCCCTTCGGCAGGAATGATCAGGCGTCGCCTGACCCAGGGGTCCTGCTTTCCCGGCAGATCAATGACGGCTTCCGCCCAGATCCCCTCTTCGCTTTCGGAGAAGGTGAACTGGCGCAGTGTGGCTCCGTATTCGGCGAGCTCTTCGGGCAGCCCGTTGGATACATCCGAGTACACCTCGTCGAGATACTCGCGATGCTGCTCAATCTTCGTCATGCGTCTCAGCAGCCGCAGTTGTAGTAGAAGGCGGTGATGATGCCGACGGGACGGTGGTCCTTCGACCGCGAATCCACGCGCTCGGTGAAGGCGGTCTTCATGCCGTTGGCGTGGACGTTGCGGAAGGTGTGGCTCTGGAGAACGCAGGTGGTCTTCCCGCTCTTCTCCGTGCACTTGCCCTGGTCCAGCGTCTTGTCGATGTCTGCCTTCATGTTCGACCAGCTCGAAATCTGGTCGCCGTGGCCCTCCAGGATGTGCCGCTTTCCGAATCCGTCCTTGGGGCCCGCGTCCTTCTGTCCAATGCGGAGGGGAAGGTCTTCCCCGTCGGGCCCGAAGTGTGTGGAGTCAATCTTCCAGTCGATCGGATGGGGGTTGGCCGCCGCCTGGGCAGGTGCCGCGGTGGCTCCGAAGAGACATACCGCGGCGGCTGCCGTTGCCAGAGCTGCGCGTGAGGTCCGGAAAGAGAGCATGATTTTCCCCGAGAATCGCATGTCAACCTGTCGCCCGGTCATGGCGAAGGTCATTCATTGATCATCCTCGGCATGGAGCTGCGGGCAAGTCAAGGACGTCCTCAAAGTGGGCCATGAAAAAGAGAGTTGACGCGCCGTCCGTTGGGAGACGCCATGGGACCCACCTCAGGGCGCGCCAAGGCTTACCCACGCTGAGCGGTGAAGCGGGCCCGTCTCAGGTCGCGGAGCAACGCGATCTCGGCCATGTGGTGGATGAATTCGAGGTTGGCTCCCGACAGCACGTCGATGAAAGGGTCGTCGGGGTGGGAGCCGTACGGGTACTGCGAGAAGCCGACCGTGTCGAGCTGCTCGTCGGTGACAGCGGCGACGCTGTCCCGCCAGCGGTCGATCAGCGCCCAGAACCGGTCGAGCGCCAAGGCGGCGGAGGGGGTGAAGTCGACAAGGAGCTTCGGCTCCTGCCGCCGTTCACCGAAGGTCCACTCCCATCCGCCCGCGAAACCGAAGTGCAGGTGCCCCAGCCGCCACGCGATGGTCGTGACCGGCGCTTCGTCGGGTTCCGGCTCACCGGTGTGGGCGAGGATCTGCTCGACCCGTTCGACGCTCACGCTCCAGTCATCGGCGATCTTGGCGGCGGTCATGCCGCCGGCGGACTGCCGGGCCACCTCGGCGTACTCGCTAGCCGGGATGTCCGGGGCGCCCAAGTCGAGCACCCACTCGCCCGGCCCGAACGCCCTGGGCGTCGTCGCCTCGCCCCGGCGCCGGATCGACCAGCAACCGGGCACCGGCTCCCACAGGTACTCCTCGTCACTGAGCCCCGTCAGCCGCACCTGCGCCATCTCCCTGGCGTGGTCGAACTGGTCGAGCAGGAGGCCCAAACGGCCGGTCCGCGCACCCTCGGTCTCCATGACTGGCTCCCCTCGCGGTCGCGTCTCGTCTCTCACTGCGACGAGGCGGAGGCTAACGGCTCGTCCCCCGGGGCGCGACCGAATTCCTCGCCCATGAAGCACCCGTGAAGCTGAACCTCGACACGCGGCTCCTCATTCGGCGGCCAGGCACTCCCCCCTCAGGCACAGCTCATTCGCCACGCGCTCCCTCACTCACCGAGCGTCCGGCGAGCATCAACGACACGAGAGGCGTGACGGGTAGTCAGTCCGCCAGTCATCTCCGCGTGAGTGAGTGAGTGAGTGAGTGCACCCGCCTCGCATCGGACCGTGATTCCGCAGCTGGATGTTCACGACGAGCGGGCGTGACGCAGGCAGGACGCGACGACCACGAACGGCCACAGGGACTGAGCGGTCGTCAGGACGCGTTCAGCGACACCGGCGGCTCCGTGCCCCTGCAGCTCGATCAAGAAACTCGCCGCACCCAGCCCCATCAGCGCAGTCGCCGTGATCGACGCCGCGGGCCGCAGTGCCCACGGCGGGCCTTTGGCGCGGGTTGCGGCCAGGACCGGCCATACCGCCAGGAGCGTGAAGCCGACCCCCACCACGAAACCGTGCCGGAGGGAGCCACCGCTGGTGGGTTCCGGCGACAGGGCCACCACGATGGCCGCCAGGCCACCGGCCCCCAACGCCAGACGCCCGGCGAGTGAAGCTGCCCGCAGCCCCCAAGCGGTGACCAGATGACAGACACCGAGGGCGATCAGCGCGCCGTTCAGGACCCACTGTCCGCCGGCGCCGTCGGCCCCCAGCAGGCTGATGGTTTGCGTGACGGGCTCGTAGCCGGGCCCGTGGAGCTGCTCCGCGATCATCCAGGCACCGACCAGGACGACCGGAGCGCACCCCGACGACAACAAGGCCCACCAGGGAACAATCCACATCAAGACACCATAAACCACCTGCTCCTGCGTCCTCCCCTGCACACGCAGTGAGCGGCCACAAGGTCAGCTGTCGGCGGCGAGCCGCGGCCCGCCGCGTGCAGGGCGCGGCGGCGTGCCCGTCGTCCGTGAGATCGGCGACGGTCAGGCTGCGTGGACTGCCGGGACGCGGAGGCTCCCGTACCCCAACTCGTCGGCGGACAGCAGGCAGCGGGCCGCAGACGACGGAGATCTCGGGCACCCCGGACATCAGGGGTGTATCGCGGCCCCGCTCGTGGGGCGCCGGTTCGTGGCCGGTTCCCGGTCGCTAGACTTGCTAGGTACAAGCAATATGTTTATCGGGTGACCGGACGGAAGTATGGGGGAACACGTCGATGGGCGACGGCACAGCCCGTCCCTGTGAGCGGACGGGGCCGCAGATCACGGCCGCGTCGGGGCTGGACGAGGCGGCCGCGGGGCTGGGTACGGAGATCGTGCGCTTCGCGCGGCTGATAGCGGCGTGGAAGCAGCGCACCAAGAGGGACACCGGGGCGGCCGACCGGGTGTTGCTGGCCAGGCTCGTGGTGGGCGGTGACCGACGGGCGACCGATCTGGCCGCCGACGCGTTCCTGGATCTCTCGACGGTCAGCCGGCAGGTGCGCTCGCTCGTGGAGCGGGGTCTGGTGGCCCGGCGGCCGGATCCGGAGGACCGTCGCGGGACGCTGCTGACCGCCACCGCCGCGGGACGCGCCGCCTTCGCGAGCTACCGGCGTCAGCGCGACGCCGAACTGGCCGCCCTTCTGGAGCTGTGGCCGCCGCAGGACCGGGCCGATCTGATCCGGCTGCTGGGCCGGCTCAACGAGGACTTGGCAGAACAACACGCACGGCAGATCCCCGGGGGCGACCAGGGCGCCGCCGGGGAGCAGGGAGACACACACGTATGAGCGCATCCACGTCGCCGCCCGCGGCGGAATCCAAGGAGATAGCCGGGTCGGGCGGGCTGACACACCGCCAGATCCTCACCATCCTCAGCGGCCTGATGCTGGGGATGTTTCTTGCGGCCCTCGACCAGACCATCGTCAGCACCTCGATCCGCACCATCGCCGACGATCTGCACGGCCTGAGCGAGCAGGCGTGGGCCACCACGGCCTACCTGATCACCTCGACGATCGCCACGCCGCTGTACGGCAAGCTGTCCGACCTGCACGGCCGCAAGCCGTACTATCTCGCCGCGATCACCATCTTCGTGGCGGGGTCCGTGCTGTGCACCTTCTCCACCTCGATGACCGAGCTGGCCTCGTTCCGCGCGGTGCAGGGGCTGGGTGCCGGTGGTCTGATGTCGCTGGCGCTGGCGATCATCGGTGACATCGTCCCGCCGCGCGAACGTGCCCGCTATCAGGGCTACATGCTCGGTACGTTCGCCACCTCCAGCGTGGCCGGACCGCTGATCGGCGGTGCCCTGGCCGGCCAGGACCAGATCCTGGGCATCACCGGCTGGCGCTGGGTCTTCCTCGTCAACGTGCCGATCGGCATCATCGCGCTCTTCGTCGTCGCCAAGGTGCTCAACATTCCGCACACCCGGCGCGATCACCGCATCGACTGGTGGGGCGCGCTCACCATCGCCGTCGGTGTCGTGCCGCTGCTGCTCGTCGCGGAGCAGGGGCGCGAATGGGGCTGGGGCTCGACCGAGTCCATCGTCTGTTATGCCGTCGGCGCGGTCGGCGTCATCGCCTGGATCTTCGTCGAGCGGTGGATCGGCGATGACGCGCTCATCCCGATGCGGCTGTTCCGCAACGGCACCTTCAGCATGACGAGCCTGCTGTCCGTGCTGATCGGTATGGGCATGTTCGGCGGGATGCTGATGATCCCGCAGTACCTCCAGATCGTGAAGGGCGCCAGCCCCACCAAGTCGGGTCTGGAAATGCTGCCGTTGATGGCGGGCATGATGATCTCCTCCATCGCCTCGGGGCAGATCACCGCCAAGACCGGCCGCTACAAGATCTTCCCGATCATCGGCACCGCGCTGATGGTCGGCGCGATGCTGCTGTTCCACTTCCGTGTCCAGTGGGACACCCCGCTGTGGGAAACCATGATCTACATGCTCGTCTTCGGCCTCGGCCTGGGCGGTTGTATGCAGACTCTGGTGCTGGCGGTGCAGAACGCGGTGCCGCCGCGGGACATGGGTGTGGCGACCGCCTCCTCCACCTTCTTCCGGCAGATGGGTGCCACCGCCGGTACCGCGATCTTCCTGTCGGTGCTCTTCAGCACGGTCGGAGACAAGATCGGCTCGGCGTTCAAGGACGCCGCGAAGACCGAACGTTTCCAAGCGGCCCTGCACGATCCTTCGGTGCTGCACGACCCGGCGAGCAAGCCGGTGCTGAGCATGCTCAAGGGGTCCGGCGGCGGCAGCTCCTCCGGGGTGCTCAGCGACTCGTCCTTCATCCAGCAGCTCGACCCGCGGCTGGCCGAGCCCTTCAAGCGCGGCTTCGCCGATTCGATGCACACCGTCTTCCTGATGGGTGCGCTCGTCGTCGCGCTGGCCTTCCTGCTGGTGCTGTTCGTCAAGGAGGTGCCGCTGCGGCAGATCTCCGGTCTGCAGGCGCGTGAGCAGGCGGACGCGGAAGCGAAGGCGGACGCGGAAGCGAAGGCGGGGGCGGACGGCAGCGCGTCGGGTGCGGAGCGCGCCGACGTACCGGCCGCCGACGCCGCGGCCGGTGACACCGCTGCGCAGGCTCCCCTGGACGCGGTCCCGGTGGTCCCCGCCGGTGGGGTCCCGGGCGGCCCGGCGGTGCACGGATCCGTACGGGACGGCAACGGCAGTCCGGTGGCGCAGGCCGTGGTCACCCTGATCGATGTCGGCGGCCGGCAGCTCGGCCGGGCCTCGACCACCGCCGACGGCGGCTACGAGCTACCCGTTCCGGGCGCCGGCACCTATGTGCTGATCGGCTCCGCGGGTTCCCGGCAGCCGCAGGCGGCGACCGTCGTCGTGGCGGACGAGCCGGTGCGTTTCGAGCTGACGCTGAGCGGGTCGGCGGGGCTGTCCGGCGAGGTGCGCGAGGCCAAGGGCGATGATCCGGTGCCCGGCGCGCTGGTCGTGGCCACCGATGTGCGGGGCGAGGTCGTGGCCTCGGGACTGGCCGGCCAGGACGGCGGATTCAGCTTCGGCGAACTGGCCCCGGGCAGCTACACGCTGGCCGTCAGCGCCGAGAGCCACCGCCCCTCCGCCCTCCAGGTGGAGGTCGTCTCCGGCAGCCGTAACTGGTACGAGGTCCGGCTGCGGCACGGCGCGCGGGTGCGCGGTGTGGTCCGTGCGGCGAGCGGCGGTCCGGTCGAGGACGCCCGGGTGACCCTGCTCGACCCGGCCGGCAATGTCGTCGGCTCGGCCACCACCGGCCGTGACGGCGAGTACGTCTTCACCGACCTCGACGGCGGTGAGTTCACGGTGATCGCCAGCGGCTATCCGCCGGCCGCCCGACCGCTGCGTCTGGACGGCGCGGGGCACAACGGGTTCGACATCGAGCTCGGGCACGATCCGGTGAACTGACGGTTCCTGTGTGAGCAGCGGAGCGCCCGGCCGGGGATTCCCGGCCGGGCGCTCCGCTGTCGGCGGCCGGTGCGGGGAGGATCCCGGCGTCCGGACATCGCCGTGCGCACAGCACACCTCCCGCGTGAACACGCTGGCCATGTTGACTTCGCCCGCGCACACCGCCCGGCCGCCATGGTCACCTCGTCCACCGGGACCGCCGCCGCACCGGGACCGATACGGCGGCGGTCGTCGCGGCTCAGTCGTCCGAGAGCTTGAGGTTCGGTACGCGCCAGGCGGCGATCGCGACGGCGATCATGGTGACGACCGCGCCGGCGAGAAAGACGACCTGCATCGCGCTGACGTAGCCCTCCAGGAAGGGCCGCGCGAGCCGGGCGTCGAGGGTGTGCAGGAAGGCGGAGTCCTCCACGTTCACGGTGCCGTCCGGGGCCAGCACCCCCTTCAACGCGTCCGCGTTGCGGCCCTGTTGGGCGAGGTCGCGCAGCTGCGGCTGCTGGAGCACGGTGGCCAGTCGTTCGCTGATGCGTGAGCCGGCGAGGGAGAAGAGGACGGAGAGGAAGGCGGCGGCGCCGACGGTTCCGCCGTTGGAACGGAAGAAGTTCACCGCGGCGGTGGCGGCGCCCATGTCGCGACCGGGGACCTCCGACTGGGCCAGCGTGGTCATGGTCTGCATCGACGCGCCGAGCCCCGCGCCCATAAAGAGCATGCCGATGGAGACGTGCCACATGGGGCTGTCGGCGCGCAGGGTGGCGTACGCCAGCATGGCGGCCGTGATGCAGACGACGCCGGTCACCAGATGGACCTTGAAGTTGCCGGTGCGGGATATGAGGCGGCCGACGACCAGGGTGACCGCGACGTTCGCCGCCATGGTGGGCAGCATGGCGAACCCGGCGGTCATGGGGCTCATCCCCTGCACCAGCTGGAGGTAGAGCGGCAGCGTCGTCATGGCGCCGAACATGCCGATACCGACGAGGAAGTGGAGCACGGTGCCGAGCCGGAAGGATCGGGTGCGGAACAACCGGAGCGGCAGCAGCGCGGCCTCCCCCATCCGGCGTTCGACCAGGAAGAACACGACGAGCCCGACGGCTCCGACGGCGTACGTCGTCAGCGCGGGCGCCGAGCCCCAGCCCCAGCTGCGGCCCTGTTCGGCGACGGTCAGCAGGGGGACGACGCCGAGGGCGAGCGCGGCGGCGCCGCCGTAGTCGAGTCGGTGCCGCACGGGCTGGTGCGGTACGCGGCGCAGCACCCGCATGATGACGGTGAGGGCAATGGCCGCCATCGGCAGGTTGATCAGGAAGATCCATCGCCAGCCGTCGGTGCCCAGCAGGGTGGCGTGGCCCGCGAACACCCCGCCGACCACCGGCCCCACGATGCTGGATCCGGCGAACACGGCCATGAACCAGCCCTGGTAGCGGCCGCGTTCGCGAGGGGAGGTGATGTCGGCGATGATCGTCATGGCCAGCGACATCAGACCGCCTCCGCCCAGCCCCTGCACCGCCCGGAAGGCGGCCAGCTGGTGGATGGATCCGGCGAAGCCGCACAGCAACGACCCGGCGGCGAAGAAGAGGATCGCGACGAGGTAGATGATGCGGCGCCCGTAAATGTCGGACAGCTTGCCGTACAGCGGTGTGGCGATGGTGCCGGTGACCAGGTACGCGGTGGTCACCCACGCCTGCGCGGTCAGGCCGTGCAGGTCGTCGGCGATGGTGCGGAGCGCCGAGGAGACCACGGTCTGGTCGAGCGCGCCGAGGAACATGCCGAGCATCAGACCGGACAGCACCACGGTGATCTGCCGGTGGGTGAGCCGGGCGGTGCGGCCGGTGTCGGCGGGTGGGGTGGCCGCTGGCTCGCGTGCGAGCGCGTCCGATGACGTCACGTCGGTTCCTTGGGTTGCTGGGGTGAGCGCTTGGCCGTCCGTCCGGTCCCGGCTCCGAGAGACGGGGGATGCAGGCGCGCCGCTCAACACCCTTACTGGATACGGGTGTTGAGCGGCACAACGCGCGACGTCGGGCCGGGAGGGCGGACGAGAGCCCCCGGCCCCGGAGGCCGGAGCCGCGGTTACGGTCCGGCCCCCGAGCGGTCCGGGGAGCGGGTTCAGCCCGCCAGTTTCTCCAGATCGGTGACGGCGCTCTCGACCTCGGGAAGGGCCAGCATCGCCAGCCGGGCCCGGCGCGTCCGCGCATGGATGGCGGTGTCGGCGAGCACGTCACGGCACACGGCGGCGATGCCCTCGGGGGAACGGTCGGTGATCTGCCGGCCGAGGCCCAGCTCCTGGGTCCGACGCGCGTTCAGGAACTGGTCGCCGAACTGCGGCAGCACGGCCGTGGGCGTGGCGGTACGCAGCGACTCGCGCACGCTGTTGAAGCCGCCGTGGGTGAGGAAGACGTCGACGGCCTCCAGCAGGATGGGCTGCGGGAGCCGCTCGGTGAGGTGGACGTGCGGCGGCAGTCCGGTGCCGTCGACCGGCATGCCGGCGGTCGCGACGACGACGGTGCAGTCATCGAGCTCTGCCGCGGCCTCGGTGATCGTCTTCAGCGTCTCGGTGGGGTCGGGGGCGTGCACGGGCAACTTGGCGGACGGGCCGCCGCCCGCCATCCGCTTGTGCATCTCGGGAAGCGCGGTCCCCATCGCCGCGAACACCAGGGGCCGGTCGGTGGGCAACTCGGCCACCCACCGCGGGAGTACGGAGGTGCGTTCCACGTTGACCGTCTGCCGGTACGCCAGGGCGCCGGGCAGGTGGTGGGCGTAGGAGAAGGCCGGGGGTACGTAGTCGATGCGTCCGTGCGCGGCGATCGCCAGGGGATCGTCGATGACGGGCAGCGAGAGTTCCCCGCGCAGGGTGTTGAGTCCTTCCACGGTGTACGCGGGGTCGAGGGTGTTGCTGGCGCCGGACGGCGTCGGCAGCTGGGGTATGCCGAGCTTCTCGGCCATCAGGACGGTGCCGAGGTCCATACCGTCGCGGAGCGCGAGGTCGGGGCGGAAGTCCTCCGCCACGGGGAAGAGCACGTCCAGCAGCTTCCTGGCCAGCGGGCCGGAGAGGATCTCCGCCATGAGGCGCTGCATCAGCTCGTGACGCTGCCCGTCGTCGAGGTCGGTGCGCTCCATGAGTTCGGCCATGCCGGTCCCGAAGGTGCTGGGAGTGAAGTCCGGCAAGGACGGCAGGACGCGGACGTCGTCGTGCTGGAACACCGCGGCGAGGCTCGGGGTGGTGACGACAAGGACGTCGTGCCCGGCGGCGGCGAGCGCCCGGAGTACGGGCAGTTGGGCGCGCCCGTGCGAGGGGCTGCCGATGGTGGTGCACAGAACCCGCATGAGGGGACCTTCCTGTTCGGTCATCGAGGGTGGAGGTGGTACGGCGGGTCGCGTCACGTACGGCGTGAGGCGACTCCGAGGGGAGGCGGGGGCGTAGCGGCGGGTGAGCCGGTCAGCCCCGGTCAGCCGGTCAGCCGGTCATGCTGAGGGTGCGGCCTATGCCCTGCCAGGCCAGTCCGGCGGCAGCGAGCCGGCCGGGGTCGAGGAAGTTGCGGAAGTCGTAGACGACGGGGCTGTGCAGTTGCCGCGCGATGGCGTTCCAGTCCAGGTCGTGGAACTGGGGCCACTCGGTGAGGACGACGCACCCGGCCGCACCCGTGGCGGCCTCCGCCGGATCGTCGACGAGCGTGAGCAGGTCGCTGAGGTCGGGCCGGGTTTCACAGAGGGCCGGGTCGTAGGCGTACAACTCGGCTCCCCGTTCGCGCAGTTGGCGGGCCAGGGCGAGGGCCGGGGAGTCCCGCAGGTCGGAGGTGCCCGCCTTGAAGGCGAGGCCGAGCAGGGCGAGGCGCACTCCGCGCAGTGATCCGTCCGGGCCGGCGCAGCCCGCCGCGACGCGCTCGACGAGCTGCCGCTGGTGCTCGACATTGGTCTCGATGGTGGCGCGCAGCAGCGGGAACTCCACGCCCGCCTGCTCGCAGACGGTCAGCAGCGCGTGGGTGTCCTTGGGCAGGCAGGAGCCGCCCCAGCCGGGTCCTGCCTGGAGGAACGCGCCGCCGATACGGGGGTCGTGGCCGATGCCGACGGTGACGGCTTCGATGTCGGCGTCGAGGCGTTCGCACACGGTGGCCAGGTTGTTGGCGAAGGACAGCTTCATCGCGAGGAAGAAGTTCGCCGCGTACTTGGTGAGTTCGGCGCTGGCGGTGTCGGTGCGCACCACCGGCGCGTCGAGCGCGGCGTAGAGTCCGGCGACCCGCTCCGCGGCGTCCGGGTCGTCGGCGCCGATCACGATGCGGTCGGGGTGCAGGAAGTCGTGGACGGCGCGGCCTTCACGGAGGAACTCCGGGTTGCTGACGACGGCGGTGTCCGGGCGGCCGAGCAGCTCCGCGACCCGCTCGGCGGTGCCGACGGGCACGGTGGACTTGTTCACCACCGCGCAGCCCGGCAGCAGTACGGAGTGGATCTCGGCGGCGACGGACTCCACGGCGGCCAGGTCCGCCGCGCCTCCGGCGCCCATGGGAGTGGGCAGGCACAGGAAGACGGTGTCCGCGTCCGCGGCGGCTTCGGCGCTGTCCTGGACGAAGCGCAGCCGTCCCGAGTCGAGCCCTTCCGCGACGAGTTCGGGCAGTCCGGGTTCCAGGATGTCGACCTGGGCCTGCCGGAGCCGTCCGACCTTGTGCGGGTCGGCGTCCGCACAGACGACGTGGTGGCCGAGGGACGCCAGACAGGCGCCGGTGGTCAGTCCGACGTAGCCGGTTCCGATGACGGCGACGTTTCTTGCGGGCACAGGCGATCACCAATCCTGCCGTGGGGGCCCTGGGCGGGCGGCCCCCGGGGGCGGGCCCGCTGCGGGGCCCCGCGCCACGGGGGTGTGCGGGGGGACCGGCAGGTGCCGGTCCCCGGTACTGCGGTGTCGCGGCACGGGCGCCGCGGCATCGACGGGTGCGGCCGGACAGCATCGTCCGACCAGGGAACATGGGAGCGATCATTCGAATGGCCGCCCGCCTCACCGAACATAAGCCACCCTCCCGAGGGTTGGTCAACGATTGATGACAACGATCGATGACTTCCGGACAGCGTCCGAACACAGGACGATGAGCCGTTGGACACGAACCGAGCAGAGGTGCGACAGGTGAAGCCGTCAGCAGAGCAGGAAGAGACCGCCATGCATCCCCAACGAGCCCGCGAGCACGGCTCGGCGAGCACCCGCTCCGCCCTGGTCGAAGCCGCGGCGGTGCGGTTCGGCAGGTACGGGTACGACGGCGCCAGCGTCCGGGACATCGCCCGGGACGCGGGCGTGGACGCCGCGCTCGTCTACCGCTACTTCGGATCCAAGGACGCCTTGTTTCAGCTGGTGTCGACCAACATCGCGCTGTTCGACCCCCTGTTGGAGATCCCGCTGGAGGAGGTTCCCGCCTGGATCTGCGACTTCGCCACCCGTGGCCCCAAGGACGACGAGGTGCCGCACCCGGTGCTGTCCGTGCTGCGCTCGTCGAGCCGCGGGGAGGCGGTCGACCGCTTCCGCGACGAGGTCGCCGAAGTGTTCACCGAGCGCTTCGCGGCGCGCCTGGAGGGGCCCGACGCGCAGGTGCGGGCGGAGTTGCTGGCGGCATGGCTGCTCGGGACCAGCCTGCTGTGCAAGGCGTTCCGCACCCCCGCTCTCGACACCGCTTCCGAGGACACGCTGCGCGCACATCTGCACACCGGCATCGCCGCCCTGCTCCGTGTCGCCCCCTCCCCCGGCGGTGGGGCGTGCTGCTGCGGCATCCCGCCCGCCGGAACCTGCTGACCTTGTCCAGCCGGCCGGCCGGCCGTCGCGGACTGGCCGAAAGGCGATGGGCGGGGACGCCGGGACGCGGGTGGAAGTGGGTCCCTGCTGCGGTGCGAGAGGGACTGGACGCGCAGCGGTTCCCCGTCCCTCGATCAGTGGCCTCGCGTCGGTCAGTTCGTCCCCCCGGCCGTGCAGCACGCACGCCCGTGCCCGTAGCGGTCCTCCCCCATGGGCGACCCCCTGTGCGTACCGCTCGGCCGTGGTCAGTCCCGGCGTTCGGGAATCGCGACGCCGGACGGTGCGTCGCTGCGTCCGTAGTGGTGGGTGGTGAGCATGTAGATGAGTCCCGTCACGACCACCAGCCCGCCGCACAGCAGCACGATGTAGTTGTCGTACCAGGGATCTTCCGGCGTGCGGGCCCAGGCGATGTTGATGATGGCGAAGATGCCGTAGGCCAGCGCACCGGCGTTGACCAGCAATCCCCATCTGCCCAGGACGAATTCACCGGCGGGCTTCCAGCCCTTGAGGCGGGCGCGGAGCGCGGCCAGAACCACCATCTGGAACGATCCGTAGATGCCGAGGATGGCGAAGGACACGATTTTGGTCAGGGCGTCGGCGGACACGAGGGAGCCGAAGGCGATCAGTGCGGGGATGACCGCCGCCGTCAGCAGCGCGTAGCCGGGGACCGCGCGGGCATGCGAGAACCTGCGGAGCAGCTGGTGGCCGACGATCATCTTGTCGCGGGCGTAGGAGTAGATCAGCCGGCCGGCGGCGGCCTGCAGGCTGATGGTGCAGGACAGGAACGAGATGAGCACCACGCCCATGACGAGCCGTGCCCCCACCTCGCCCATCGCGTCGTACAGCAGGTTCACGACGGGGTCGGTGTCCTCCCCGGCGATCACCGCCCGGTAGTCGGTCACGGACAGGAGCAGTGACAGGCAGGTGAAGGTGGCTGCCGCGCCTCCGACGTAGATGGTGCGGCGCATCGCCTTGGGGATGACCCGGCCGGGGTGCGCGACCTCTTCGGCTGTGTCGCCGCACGCCTCGAATCCGTAGTACTGGTAGAAGCCGATGATGGCGGCGGCGAGAAACGCGGGCGCGTAGGAACCGTCGCCCTGGGTCCCGTAGGTGTCGAAGATGACGCCCAGGTTGTGTTCGCGGTGGGTGACCAGCAAATAGATGCCCACGATGAGGGCGCCGATGAGCTCCGCACTGAAACCGATCATGGCGGCCCAGGAAAGGGCTTTCGTGCCCGCGTAGTTGATCAGGACCGCGACGATGATGAGCGCGACCGTGCACAGCACCGTGGTGTGCACGGTGGGTTCGAAGCCGATCAGGATGGCGATGTAGGGACCGGCACCGTAGGCGACGCTGGTGATGGTGACCAGCAGTGCCCACATGTAGACCCAGCCGGTCATCCACGCCCAGCGTTTGCCCCACAGTCGGCGTGCCCACGGATAGACGCCGCCCGCGATGGGGTACTGCGCGACCACCTCGCCGAAGACGAGCGCGACCAGGAACTGACCGGCTCCTGCCATGACGAACGCCCAGATCATCGGCGGGCCGCCGGTCGCCAGTGCCGTGGCGAAGAGGGTGTAGGTGCTGACCACCGGGGAGAGGTAGGTGAAGCCGAGGGCGAAGTTGGCCCACGGCCCCATGTCCTTGCGGAACTCGGAGCCCTGCTCGGGCTCGGCGCCTGCGGCCCCCTCCGCGGCGGGGGCGGTTGAGCCCGTCATCGGAGGTCCGCGCCGTGTCCGCCGCCGGACCGCCGCGGTCCGCCGGGTGTCCTCACCGTCGGACGATCGGGGACATCCACGGCGTTCACCTCACGGGGATTCACGGCCCGGCCCCGAAGCGCGGCCGGCTCATCGCCTCCATACATCTCGGTTGTCGTCCCCTCCACATCAGCGATCCGCGCACCGGCCGGACACCGGAGCGAGCGCCATCCTCGCGCTCCGTACCGCTCCTTCTCGCGGTACGCACCGGGCCCTTACCCACCCGGGAGCGAACATCACACGGGCGGACCAAGGAGGAGCTGCCGCCCGTCTCCGCGGCCCCGCCGCTTCACACCAGTAGGTCAGTGAGAGCGGGCTCGGGCGCACGCTTCGGGCGTGGAAAAGAACATGACGGGAGGTCAGGCCCTGTCGTGGCCGGGTGGGTTCCCCCCGGTGCGGTCGCCGGTCAGGCGGCCCAGTACTCCTGCTCGGGTCGTCCGGTGGCTCCGTAGCGGAGGTTCATCCGGAGCAGACCCGAGGCGACCAGTCCCGCGAGGTAGCGTTGCGCGGTGGCGCGGGAGACCCCGATCAGCTCGCCGACCTCTCCCGCCGACATCGGTGTCCCGGAGTTCCGTACGGACGACAGGACCGCCCCGCCCGTCACGGTGCGCGAGGCAGCAGAGCGGCTCGAACGGTTTCCCGGCCGGGTGCCCGCGGTGCCCCGCAACGCGGCGAGCGCACTCTCCCGCATTCCCTGATCGACCGTCTCCACATCGGTCAGCTGCCCGAACCGGGCATAGCACCGCAGTTCTCCGCCAGGAGATCCGGCGGGAACGGTTTGATCAGATAGGCCGGCGCTCCCGCGGACACCGCGCGGCGCACCGCCGCGCCCTCGGCGGCGCGGAGCACGGTCCCGGCCGGGCGGGAGTTCCTCGCGCGCCTACGGCGCTGTGTGCCGCAGGCGCAGTTGCATCCAGCAGGAGAGCCGGTCGTCGGGGTGCTTCAGGTCCAGGCCGAAGAGTTCGCGGGCCCGCCGCAGCCGGTACTTGAGCGTGTTCTGATGCACCGTCAACTGCCGGGCCGCCTCGCCGACGTTGCCCACCGCATCCAGCCAGGCGGTGACGCTGGCGGCGTAGTGGGTGCCGCGGTCCCGGTCGTGGGCGAGCATCGCGTCGATGCCCGGGTGCCGCAATCGCGGGTGGCGGGCGAGCTCGTCGGCGAGATGCGCCAGCAGCACCCGGGCGTGCACATCGGCGAGGGCGGCCACCGGGGGCGCGTCAGGGTCGGCGGTGATCACCCGCAGGACGTCGTCCACCTCGGCGCGCAGGCCCGGCAGCTCCGCGGCGTCCGCGGCGGGTCGGGAGATCGCGGCGTACAACGCGGCGGCAGGCGGGCGGGAAACCGCCGCCAGGCTCTGCTCGGCGAGGCGCAGCAGAGCGGCGGGGGTCTCCCCCGAGAGCAGCACGTACGTGGCGCGTGGGCCGGTGGCGACGGACGCGGCAGGTCGTAGGGCGGCCCAGTGCCGGCCGAGTGCCGCTCCGGCACGGGCCAGCAGCGGTGCCGGGTCCGGGTGGTCGGCGGCGGGGGCGTAGCCGAGCAGGGTGAGCCCGGTCCCCGGGGGCAGGCCGAGGCGGTAGGCGGTCTCCTCGGCGTCGGCCGCGCCGTCCAGCGCGGCCCGCAGGGACTGCTCCCTTGCGTGCAGCTCCAGGGCCGCCGCACTGCGGCGGCGCAGCATGTGCAGCGCGGCGGTGCGGGCGCCGTCCAGCAGCGCCCGCTCTCCGGCTTCGTCCAGCGGGGCCTCGTTCTCGATCGCCCAGACGGTGCCCAGCGGCATGTCTCCGGCGAGTACGGCTGCGGCGGCACGCGGGAGCTCGTCCTCGGCGAGGCCGGGGAGCCGGACCACGCCCGGGGCGGTCAGCACCCGCCGGTACTGCGCCTCCTGCTCGTGCAGGTCGGGGACCCGGCGCTCCAGGATGCCGCGGCGGCGCAGCTCGTCGATCCGCTGGCCGGGGAGGGTGGAGTAGGCGACGACCCGGTGTTCCAGGTCCTCGATGGCGACGGAGCCGCCGATGACGGCAGCCATGGCGTCCGCGAGCGCGAACAGCTCCTCGCCGGTCTTCGGCGGATCCGACAGGTTCATGGCCGGATTCTAGGCGGCTGCGACAAAGGCATCCGAGGTGCGGGCCCGGAGCATGGTGCGCAGCCTCCGCACCAGGCCGGAGTACCACCGCAGCGCAGGGAGCACCGATGACCGTCCAGGCCACGCCGCAGGAGCTGCTCGGGCTCTTTCCGCCGGGCAGCTCCGTTGACGCCGACGGAGGCCTGGTGGTCGGAGGCTGCCCGGTCGGCGAGCTGGCCGAGCGCTTCGGCACCCCGGCGCTGCTCGTCGACGAGGTGTCGCTGCGGGCTCGGGCCCGGCGGTACGCGGACGGCCTCGCGGCACGCTGGCCGAACTCGCGGGTGGCGTTCGCCTCCAAGGCCTTCCCCTGCACGGCGGTCTACCGGCTGCTGGTGGAGGAGGGCCTGAGCATCGACGTCGCGAGCGCCGGCGAGCTGACCCTGGCCCTGGCCGGGGGCGCGGACCCGGCGTCCCTCGTGCTGCACGGAAACGCGAAGACCGAGGCCGAGCTGCGGATGGCGGTACGGGCCGGTGCCGGGCTGATCGTGGTCGACAACTTCGACGACATCGACCGGCTGGAGCGCATCGTCCCCGAGGTGCGCGGTGCGGGGGGCGAGCAGGCAGTTCTGGTCCGGGTCACCCCCGGGATCCGTCCGGACACCCACGCGGCCGTCTCCACCGGCCAGGAGGGGTCCAAGTTCGGCCTGACCGTCCCGCAGGCCAAGGAGGCGATCGCCCGGCTGCGCGGCAGTGACCGCCTTCGGCTGGAGGGGGTTCACGTCCACATCGGTTCGCAGATCCTGGACGCCGAGCCGTTCGGCCGGGCTGTGGAAGCGGCGGCCGGACTCGGCTCGTTCGCGGTGTACGACCTGGGCGGCGGCCTCGGCGCCCGCTACACCTACGACGACCGTCCGCCGAGCATCGAGGAGTACCTGGACACCCTGGTGGGCGCGGCCCGCCGGATGCTGCCGGGCGACGCGGAGATCGTCATCGAGCCCGGCCGGTCCCTGGTCGCCGAGTCCGGGGTGTCGCTCTACCGGGTGGTGACGGTCAAGCAGGGCGAGCCGGTCTTCGCCGCGGTGGACGGCGGCATGGGCGACAACTTGGAGGTCTCGCTCTACCAGCAGCGCTTCGAGGCCACCGTGGCCACGCGGTTCGGCGGCGGCACCCCGCACCATCTGGTCGGCCGGCACTGCGAGTCCGGCGATGTGCTCAGCACGGCGGTACCGCTGCGCGACCCGCGGCCGGGCGACCTGGTCGCCGTGCCCGTCACCGGCGCGTACACCTTCTCCCTCAGCAACAACTACAACGGCGCGCTGCGCCCGCCGGTGGTCTTCGTCCGCGACGGCGAGGCCCGCGCGGTGGTCCGCCGTGAAACGTACGACGACCTTCGCCGCCGCGACCTGCCCTGACCGGGCCCCTCCCTCTCGCTCCCTTCCCCCTCACCCGGATAGAGGTCTTGATGCCCCCTCAGTCGACGCTGCGCCGGCAGTTGCTCCGCCGCCGGCCGATATCCGCGCCCTCGGGGAGCGGCTTGCACCGCACCATCGGGCCGTTCCAGCTCACCATGATCGGGGTCGGCGGCACCATCGGCACCGGCATCTTCTTCGCGCTGAGCGCGGCGGTTCCCGAGGCCGGGCCCGGGGTGGTGCTGTCCTTCCTGATCGCCGCGGTCACCGCCGGGCTCACCGCCCTGTGCTACGCCGAACTCGCGTCCGCCGTGCCGGTGTCCGGCTCGTCCTACTCCTACGCCTACGCCACCCTGGGCGAGTTCGCGGCGTGGGCGGTCGGCTGGTGTCTGCTGCTGGAGTACGCGGTCTCCGGCTCCGCCATCGCGGTCAGCTGGGGGCAGTACCTCAATGATCTCACCCAGCGGCTGTTCGGCTTCGCGATGCCCGCCACGATCTCCGCTCCACCGGGCAGCGGCGGCTACGTCAACCTGCCGAGCGCGGTCCTGGTCGGGCTGTGCTGCCTGCTACTGGTCCGCGGAGCGAAGGAGTCCGCTCTGGTCAACACGGTGATGGTGCTGCTCAAGCTGGCCGTGCTGGTGCTGTTCGTGGCGGTGGGGGCCACCGGCTTCCACTCCGCCCACCTGCATCCGTTCGCCCCGATGGGCGCCGCCGGGATCGGCACGGCCGCCTCCACCATCTTCTTCTCCTTCATCGGCCTGGACGCGGTGTCCACCGCCGGCGAGGAGGTCCGCAATCCGCGCCGCACCCTGCCGATGGCCATCATCGGTGCCCTGTGCGTGGTCACCGCGATCTACGTCGCGGTCGCCCTGATCGGCGTCGGCGCCCAGCCCTGGACCAGGTTCCGCGGCCAGGACGCGGGCCTGTCCTCGATCCTCGCGGAGGTCACCCACGCGGGCTGGCCGGCGTTGGTGCTCTCCGTGGGCGCGGTGATCTCCATCGTCAGCGTCACCCTGGTGGTGCTCTACGGGCAGAGCCGCATCCTCTACACCATGAGCCGGGACGGGATGCTCCCCTCCGTCTTCGCCCGGGTGAACCCGCGCAACGGCACCCCTGTGTTCACCACGGTGGTGGTGAGCGTGTTCGTCGCGACGCTGGCCGCGGTGGTCCCGCTGGACGTGCTCACGGACCTCACCAGCATGGGCACTCTGGTCGCCTTCGCCGTGGTCTCGCTCGGCGTACTGATCCTCCGCCGGACCGCACCGGACCTGGAGCGCGGCTTCCGCGTCCCGGGCTACCCGGTGGTGCCGCTGCTGTCCCTCGCCGCGTGCGTCTACCTGATCACCGGTCTGTCGCGGCTCACGTTCCTGCTGTTCGCCGCCTGGCTGGCCCTGGCACTGGCCGTCTACCTGCTCTACAGCCGCAAGCACTCACAGCTCGAGACTCCCGCCCCGACGGCCCCCACGGCCCCGGATGCCCCGTCGCGCACGACCAGTTCGCCGTAGCCGCGCGGTCGCCGTCGGCCGAGCGCGCCGATACGGCCGGGCGGAGGGCGACTTCACCGGGTGGTTCCGGTCGACCGGGCGGCGAGGACCGTGCACAGCGCCGCCAGCGGGAATTCCGCGCCGATCGCCATGGCGAGGGCACCTGCCAGTTCCGCGCCCGGGGCTGCGGTGGCCATGTCGATGCAGGCGTCGGTGACGAGAAGGAGGGCCGCGGCGGCCGCCGGGGCGCGGTGACGGGGGTCGCCGCGCAGCAGGCGGGTACCTGCCGTCAGGAGGCAGGCGGCCTCCAAGGCGTCCAGGGCCACCCAGGCCGCCGCCTCCTCGGGTGGGAGGGTGCCCGCGAGGTAGCCGAGCCACGGCAGCAGGGCGAGGCCCGCGCCCGCCAGGACGCGTCCGTACCGGCGCCCCACAGCCGTCCCGTGCGAGACGTAACGGCTCTGCCGGCAAGGGGAGTTGATAGCGGTGGATGTCACGGAGGATGCCTCTTTCGGCTGTCGCGAACCCGTCCGTCGGGCTCCCGATCAACACTCCGGTTCCGGGCGCTTCCCGTCAGTAACGTCCTTTGCCGACTTGGGGTGGCACCAGCTACACCCTCGTTCCGGACACTGGCTTCATGGCCCGCGTCCGATGCCGCCCTCTATCTTTTGATCATGACCATTCCGCCCCGGCTCCACCGCGCTCTCGGGCGACTCCGACGCGACACCGGCTTCCTCGCCACCGGGGTGCCGCTGCACCTCCTCACGCCGCTGCTGCTCTGGTGGATCGTGATCCTGGTGAGCAGGACCGTGGCGGGGACCTCGTCCGACGCCCCGGTGATCCTCATAGCCCCGGCAGTCCTGCTGGGCATAGCGGGATACGCGCTGACCGAGGCCCAGCGCCGGCGGTTCCGGGCGCTGTGCGGGGTGGATCTGCCGCGGCTGCGCTTCGCGCAGGCCAAGCGGCAGTTCGGCTACCACGTGCTGGTCGGGCCGCTGCTCGGACTGCTGGAACTCCTGCTGCTGGCCCTGCTGTCGGCGGGACTCGCGGCGGCGTCGGTGCTGGTGTGGGTCTGGCTGGTGCCGGCCCAGTGGCGCATCGAGCACCCCGGCTACACCACCCAGGCCACCTACCTCACCGCGCTGGGGCTCGCGATGCTGGCCGCGTTTCCGGTACTGGCCGCGGGGCTCGTACGGTGGGAGATCCTGGTCGGGCGGGCGGTGCTGGGCGTCAGCCGGTCCGACGAGCTGGCACGGCGGGTCGAGGACCTCACGGAGAGCCGGGCCGGCGCGGTGGACGCGGCGGACGCCGAACGGCGGCGTATCGAAAGGAATCTGCACGACGGAGCGCAGCAGCGCCTGGTGTCCCTCGCGCTGAACCTGGGCCTGGCCAAGGCGACGCTGACGGATCTGCCGCCGGAGGCGCGGAAGGTCATCGAGGCGGCGCACCGCGAGGCGAAGGACGCGATCGACGAGCTGAGCAGCCTCGTACGCGGGCTCCATCCGGCGGTCCTGGACGAACTCGGCCTGGACGCCGCACTGTCGGGGCTCGCGGCCCGCTCCCCACTGCCCGTCCGACTACGCGTCGACCTGCCGGGGCGGGCCGAGCCGGCAGTCGAGGCCGTCGCCTACTTCGTCATCTCGGAGGCGCTGACGAATGTCGCCAAGCACGCGAGGGAGGCGACCCGGGCCGATGTGACGGTCACGCGCCTGGGCGGGATACTTCGGGTGGTGGTCGCCGACGACGGTGGGGGCGGAGCCGACCCGTCGCGGGGAAGCGGCCTGACGGGTCTCGCCCAGCGGGTGCGGTCGGTGGACGGAACCTTCCGGATGAGCAGCCCCGCGGGGGGCCCGACCATGATGAGCGTGGAGCTGCCGTGCCCGATGTGAGACGCGCCGTGATCGCCGAGGACTCCGTCCTGCTGCGGATCGGACTGGTCAAGGTGCTGGAGATGGCCGGGTTCGAGGTGGCGGCCGAGGCAGGGGACGCGCAGGGACTGCTGACGGCGGTCGAGGAGCACCGTCCGGACATCGCGGTGGTGGACGTCCGGATGCCGCCCGGATTCACGGACGAAGGGGTGCGGGCAGCGCTGTCGATCCGCCAACAGTGGCCCGGCACAGCGGTGTTGCTGCTCTCGCAGTACGTGGAGGAGCGGTACGCGGCCGACCTGCTCGCCACCAACACGAGCGGCGTGGGCTACCTCCTCAAACAACGGGTCGCGGATGTCGAGGAGTTCATCGAGGCGCTGCGGCGGGTGGCCGCCGGCGGCACGGCGCTGGACCCGCAGGTGGTCGCCCAGCTGCTGGTGCGGCGGTCGAGCGATCCCCTCGAACGGCTCACCGGACGCGAGCGCGAGGTGCTGGCCCTGATGGCCGAGGGCCGCTCCAACGCGGGCATCGCCGCACAACTGGTGGTGAGTGACAGCGCGGTCGCCAAGCACATCAACAACATCCTGGCCAAACTCGACCTGCCGAGGGCGGATGCGGACCACCGGCGGGTGCTGGCGGTACTGCACTTCTTGGGAGTGGGCAGCTAGAGCGGTCGCCGGCTGGGCCCTCTCCTCCTTTCGCCGCCTACGCGCGGCCCGTCCTCCCGGCCGTCACCGGCGTTGCCCGCTTCAGGTGGTGACCGGCGGCGCCAAGGTCGCGGGCGTGGGGCCGTCGGGGCGGACGGTGATGCCGTACACCGCCTTCGTGGGGGTGGAGGAGAAGGCCAGGCTGTGGGCGGGCAGCAGGTGTTCGAGCAGGACGGTCGCTTCGCGGAGCGCGAATTGCAGGCCGAGGCAGGCGCGGGGGCCGATACCGAAAGGGAAGTAGGCGCCCGGTTGGGTGGGGCGGCCGTCCGCGGCGAGGAAGCGCCGGGGGTCGAAGTGCTCCGGTTCCGGCCACAGTTCGGGATCGCGGTGGGTGAGGTACGGGCAGACCAGGATGTCGGTACCCGCCTCGACGGCGTAGCCGGCAAGGGTGTCGCCCTCGGTGGCGTGGCGGGGCAGGATCCAGGCGGAGGGGTAGAGCCTGAGCGTCTCGTGGATCAGAGCCTGGAGGGCCTGGCGGCGGTCGGCCGTTCCTTCGGCGCCGGCGGCGAGTGCTTGTCCGCGGGCGGCGGGGTGCCGGTCGAGGAGCAGGTAGAGCCAGGTCAGGGTGGTGGCGGTGGTTTCGTGCCCGGCCACGAGGAAGGTGACCAGCTCATCGCGGATCAGCCGGTCGGTGTACTCGGGGCGCTCGGTGGCGGCGTCGATCAGGACGTGCAGCAGGCCGGGACCGTCGGGGCCGGCCGTGCCGCTGCGGGCGGCCTCGATGGCGTGCAGGGCGACCGTATCGATCCGGGCGAGATCGGCGGCCACCGCGTCCTGGGCATCGCTGACATCGGCGGGCAGAGTCGGAAGGGCGGCCGTCACGGCTGCCACGGCGCCGAGTTCGCGCTCGGTCCCGTCATCGAGGGGGTGCCCGGTAAGGGAGCGCCAGATGGCGTCCAGGGCGAAGCGGCGCATCTCCCGCCCGACATCGATGACCTCGCCGGTACGGGCGTACCCGGCCCAGCGCCCGGCGGTGGTCCGGGCAGCCTCGGTGATCCGCTGTTCGTAGCGGCGCATGCCGGTGCCGGTGAACTGGGACTGCAGCAAGCGTCGCTGCTGCTTCCACTCCGCGCCGGTGGCGGCGAGGACGCCGTCGCCGATCAGCACGCGGGCGCGGTGGGAGCGCTTGACGTACCGCTCCGGGTGCCGGGCCAGGACGTGCTGGACCGCCTGGGGGTGGGTGACGAGAACGGTGCGGGCCGGTCCGAGCCGGAACGCGGCGACGCCGCCTACCCGTTCGCGCACTTGGGACAGCAGCTCGACGAGCTCCCCTCCCCCGGCACTCCACCGTTCCACGAGTCCGGGCTCGGCTTCGGGGACGGGACGCCTCGTTCCCGGAACGTACGGAAGGGAGTCGAGACCGGCTTCGGTGTCCATGTGTCTTCTCCTGGTCAACCGCTGGGCTGGGCCGCGGCGGAGGGCTGATACCACGGACTGTACGGGAGCGGACACAGCTGGTGACAGTCCGCCTAGGCTCAGCCGCTGCCAGGGCATGACCCCGATCCCGCCACCCCGCCCCGGACTGCTTCCGGTACGCCGGCCGCCGATCGCTATCAGCCGACGCCAACTCCGGTTCCGGTTCCGGTTCCGGTTCCGGTCGCAGGGCGCGGCCGGTATTCGGCGATGATGACGCCGGAGGCCGTGGTGGTCACGTCGGCGGCATCGAAATCGGTGGGGCTGAAGCCGTCGGCGAAGAGGCGGCGTCCGGACCCCAGGACGACCGGGTGGAGGCACAGCAGGTAGGCGTCGATGAGGCCGAGCGGGGAGAGGGACCGGATCAACGCGCCGCTGCCCATGATGTGCAGGTCGTTCCCCGGAGCCTTCTTGAGTTCGGCGACGGCCGCGGGGACGTCGCCGCCGATCAGGGTGGAGTGGGGCCACGGCAGCGGCTCGGTGAGCGTGTGGGAGGCGACGTACTTGGGGGCGTTGTTGAGGGCATCTCGGAACGGGCTGTCCTGGGTGTTCCAGTGGCCCAGAACGTCCTGGTAGGTGCGGCGGCCCAGGAGATACCCGCTACTGGCGGACAGTCGCTGCCCCCATGCCCTCGTGACGGCTTCGTCGCCGCCCCGTTCAGCCGCCCAGCCCCCGTGGGTGAACCCGTCACGGGTGTCCTCATCGGAGCGGCCGGGTCCCTGCATGACGCCGTCCAGGGTGACGTGGTTGATGACGACGATTCTCATGGCGCTCCTGTCCACTGGTGACACACGACCGTACGGGCACGATCAGCCTGGCCCCCTCGTGGCCGGCCCGGCCCGTCCTCGTCACGGTCACTTCTTCGATCGGTGCGTACAGGGGGCCGCGGTCATGGCTGCGGCTCACCCCACGTGATCTCAGACTGCGGATCATGGAGAAACTCATCGGCCGCTGCCGCCCTCCCGGCAAACGGCGGACGACGGACGGCAGACGGCAGACGGCAGACGGCAACCAGAGCGCCTCTCCGGAATCGATGAGTTCCGTCGTCCGGCCGGTCTGTACTCCCGGCACGTAGACCACGTGACCGCTGCGTTGACCACGCGAACGCGACGTGGTCATGCGACATACACGGCAAGTTTGCGTGGAGACCTACCCGACGGTCGAGATCTGACGGCCGGCGGGCCGCACCGCCCCACACGGCGGTGCACGCGGAGAGCCCTTCCACCAGGCAGCTATCCGGCTCGGGAAGTGCCCGAAGTGCCCCCCGGAAGAGAGTGTGGAACCGTGAAAGAGCCGGGCAGTGCCCGGTACGGGACCAGGCGGTCCAGCGGGGGTTCCGCCCAGGAGGTGGCGTCATGCCCGACCAGGCCGGCGGGAGCACTCCGGAGGAACGGGCCGCGCGGGGAAGGGCCGCGCGAGCGCAGGCGCCGCGCTCCTCCCACGCGGAATACCGGCCCTCGGCGACCCGGCCGGACCCCGTGGACATCATCGAGGCGCAGTCGGCCGCCCGGCTGCCGGGCCTCGTGCCCATCCGCTACGGCCGGATGCTGGAGTCCCCTTTCCGCTTCTACCGAGGCGCCGCCGCCCTCATGGCCGCCGACCTGTCCGGCACTCCCCGCACAGGAATGACCACGCAGGTGTGCGGGGATGCGCACCTGCTGAATTTTCGGCTGCTCGCCTCGCCCGAGCGGAAACTGGTCTTCGACATCAACGACTTCGACGAGACCCTGCCGGGCCCGTGGGAGTGGGACGTCAAGAGGCTGGCCGCCAGCCTGGCCATCGCCGGACGCGAGAACGGCTACACGGACGCCGAGCGATCCTCCGTCGTCCGCGCCACCGTCCGGTCGTACCGCGAGGAGATGCGCCGCTTCGCCGGCCTCGGCAACCTCGCCGTCTGGTACACCCAGGCCGACAGGGAGCAGCTGCAGGCCCTCGCGGACGAGAAGCTGGGCGCGCGGGGCCGCAAACGGACCCAGCAAGCCATGGCGAAAGCCCGTACCCGCGACGGTCTCCAGGCCTTCGAGAAGCTCACGGGGGTGTTCGACGGCCGGCGCAGGATCGCCGCCGACCCACCGTTGATCGTGCCGCTCCAGGATCTGCTCCCGGGCGTCGAGCGTGACGCCGTGGAGGGCCAGCTGCGCGAACTGATCGAGCGCTACAGTCACAGCCTGCAGTCGGACCGCCGCCATCTGCTTCAGCAGTACCGGATCGTCGACATGGCTCGCAAGGTCGTCGGCGTGGGCAGTGTCGGCACGCGCTGCTGGATCATCCTCCTGCTGGGCAGGGACGACCAGGATCCGCTGCTGCTGCAGGCCAAGGAGGCCGACCAGTCGGTGCTGGCCCAGTACGTCGGGCTCAGCGCCTACGACAACCAGGGCGAACGGGTCGTCTCCGGCCAGCGCCTGATGCAGGCCGCGAGCGACATCTTCCTGGGATGGGAGCGCGTCACCGGCCTGGACGGACGTCAACGCGACTTCTACGTCCGTCAGTTGCGGGACTGGAAAGGCATCGCCGAACCCCAGCTCATGGAGCCGCGGGGCATGCGCGTCTTCGGTGAACTCTGCGGCGCCACTCTTGCCCGCGCGCACGCCCGCTCCGGAGACCGCATCGAGATCGCCGCCTACCTCGGCGGCGGCGATGTCTTCGACCGCGCGCTCGCCGTCTTCGCCGAACGCTACGCCGACCAGAACGAACGCGATCACCAGGCCCTCGCCGACGCCGTGGACGCCGGCCGGGTCTCCGCCGAGGCCGCCTGATTCCCCGCGCGACGCGAGGCGCGCACCGGACGCCCGCAGAGCACCGCACCCGGCGGGCGGTGGAGCGACGGACGCGAAGGGCCCGCCACAGGCCCGAGCCATTCGGGTGACGTGATGCCGTGGGCCCCCGGAGCCGCCACCCGGCACCGGCGCCGGTCGGCCGCCGAAGTGTTGCGGATGCGCGACAAGCGCAGAATGAAAAGACCCGCTCTGCCGTCCGGAGGGCGGACCAGCCACGATGCGCTGCGGGCGGAGGAACGGTGCCAGCAGATCGGCCGAGTGACGCGGATACCGGTAGTGCGCTCCGGTCGGAGCCCGGCTCCCTGCTGGAACACGTGCCCGTCGCCGTATTCGGCATCGATGACGAGGACCGGATCTGCTACTGGGGCCCCGGCGCGTACGACCTCTTCGGCCACCAGGCCACGGATGTGCTGGCGAAGCCCGGCGCCGTACTCTTCGCCGACTCCTCCGACGACGAGACCGGCGCCTGCTCCCGTATGGCCGCGCGGGGACGGGCCCAGGGGTACTGGCGCGGTCGCCTGCTCGCCCGGCACCGGGACGGGACGGACTTCGACTGCGGGTTCCGGGTCTTCCCGGTGGCCGGCGTAGAAGAGCGTTCGGTCGTCATGGTGCTGGCCAGCCGCGGCGACGAACTGGACCGGGTGAAGACCAACCTCGCCTTCCTCGACGCGCTCTTCGCGACCTGCCCCATCGGCCTGGTCATCCTCGACGAGGATCTGCGCTACCTCCACCTCAATCAGGCCCTCGCGGACATGAACGGGCTCCCCATCGAGGAACACCTCGGCCGGCGCCTCACCGAGATCATGGTCAC
The DNA here is from genome assembly GCF_044767385.1 of Streptomyces sp. NPDC101393. Classification (NCBI taxonomy): domain Bacteria; kingdom Bacillati; phylum Actinomycetota; class Actinomycetes; order Kitasatosporales; family Streptomycetaceae; genus Streptomyces; species Streptomyces sp. NPDC101393. Next base: position 193,833 of record NZ_JBIWNU010000011.1, read on the forward strand.
CTCGGAGGGCGGTGAATACGAGCGCATGCTGCGCACCGTCGTCGCCGAGGGGCGGACCGTGGTCGGGGTGCGGGTGGGCATGCGCACCCTCGGCCACCCGGACCGGGACCTGGTGCTGTCCGTGAGCTTCTTCCCGCTCACCGGGGCGGTCGGCACTCTCCAGGGAGTGGGCGGACTGCTGGTGGATGTGACCGACCGGGAGCAGGCGATCGTGGAGGCGACCGCCACCCGTCAGCGGCTGGCGCTGCTGGACCGGGCCTCCGCCCGGATCGGCACCACCTTGGACCTGCAGACCACGGCACAGGAACTGGTCGACGCCTCCGTTCCGGATTTCGCGGACGGAGCGGCCGTGGAGCTGGTGGACTGGCTGGACGAGGGGGAAGCGTTCGACCCGGCGCTCCCGGTGATCACGCGCCGGATCGCCTCCGGCACCGTCCTGCCCGCCCCCGCGACGGAACTGGTGAGCGGCCTGGACGTCGTGCACTATCCACCGGGCTCCGCCATCCACCAGATGCTGCGCACCGGCCGCCCGATCGCCGTGCCGGTGAACCAGGAATTCATGGCCCGCACGATCATGGACGAACACCGGGCCCGCGTGATGGCCGAGAGCGATGTGGCCTGCCTTCTGCTCGCCCCGCTCATCGCCCGGGGAACGGTCCAGGGCATCGCCATCTTCGGCCGGTCGACGGCCCGAGCGACCTTCAACGAGCAGGACCTCGGCCTGGCAGGCGAACTCGCCTCCCGGGCAGCGCTGTGCCTGGACAACGCGCGCCTCTACAGCCGGGAGAGAAATATCGCGCTCACCCTTCAGCGGGCGCTGCTGCCCAGCTCGCTGGGGACCACCCCGTATCTGCACGTCGCGCACCGCTATCTGCCCGGCGGCCGGGTCACGGACGTCGGCGGTGACTGGTACGACGTGATCGCGCTGCCCGGCAACCACGTCGGCCTGGTCGTCGGCGATGTCATGGGGCACGGCGTCTCCGCCGCCGCGTCGATGGGCAGGCTGCGGATCACCGCCAAGGCGCTGGCCCGGCACCACCAGGAACCGGACGAGCTGGTGGCCGAACTCGACCTGTGCGCCCAGGAGGCGGGCATCGAACTCGCCACCTGCCTCTACATCCGCTACGACCCCGCCACCGGACGCGCCAGGATGGCCAGCGCCGGCCATCCGCCGCCTCTCGTCCTGGGGCCGGACGGCCGGACCGATGTCATCGACGAGGTGCTGGGGGTCCCGCTCGGCGTCGGCGGCTCACCGTTCCGGACCATCGAGGCCCAGCTGCCCGACGGCGCCACGCTCGTGCTGTACACCGACGGCCTCATCGAGGCACGCGGCCGCGACATCGACGAGGGCCTCCAGGCGCTCCGTTCGGAACTGGGCCACGTCCCGCACTCGTTGGAGGACGCCGCGGACCAGATCCTCGAACGCCTCGTGCCGAGCTCCCCGGCCGACGACACCGTGCTCCTCCTCGCCCGGGTCCACCGCCTTCGGTCGTGACCGCCGGTAGCCCGGTGGTCGGTGGTGGGTGACCGGCAGCCGGCATCCGGTGGTCGGCAGCGCGCCCGCCAAGACGATGCCATGCGCCAACTGCCGCACGACCAGCGGGCATTGGTCACCTCGACAGGCAGTCAGGCCATCGCGGGGCCGGCCCACGAAGAGCGCGCCGCAGCCGCCCGAGAGCGCGGCCCGCCATGCGTGCGACAGGTGCGCCCTGCGCAGGGCTCGACGACTGCCGGTCTGCGGGAGTGCCGACTCCGGCCACGTGACCGGGACCACAGGGCGGCATGCCGGGCGAGCGGAATGCGGTAACCGCAGGGACGGTTGTGCCCCTACGTACTCATTGCACTTTGCACATACCTTCCGGTAGTCACCAGGAGCCCTCCGTGAACGTCACCGCCTCCTCCGCCTCCCGCGCGGCCGAGATCCTGTCCCGGCCCGTCCCGCTGAACGGCCTGACCGTCCCGAACCGCATCGCGATGGCGCCGATGACGCGCATGTTCTCCCCGGGCGGCATTCCCGGTGAGGACGTGCGCGCGTATTACGCCCGCCGCGCCGCCGCGGGTGTGGGCCTGATCATCACCGAAGGGACCTACGTAGGCCACGATTCGGCCGGGCAGAGTGACCGGGTGCCGCGGTTCCACGGCGAGGAGCAGCTGGCCGGGTGGGCGAAGGTCGCCGACGCCGTGCACGAGGCGGGCGGCACGATCATGCCGCAGCTGTGGCATATCGGCATGGTGCGCAACGCGGGCGACCCGCCCTACGCCGACGCCCCCGCCATGGGCCCCTCCGGCATCCGCGTCGACGGCACCCCGAACGCCGGCACGGCGATGAGCCGGCGTGACCTGGACGACGTGATCGGCGCCTTCGCCGAGGCCGCCGCGGCCGCCGAACGCATCGGTTTCGACGGCGTCGAACTGCACGGCGCGCACGGCTACCTCGTCGACCAGTTCCTGTGGGCCGGGACGAACCACCGAACCGACGCCTACGGCGGCGACCGTGTGGCCCGTACGAAGTTCGCGGCAGAGATCGTGGCCGCGGTCCGCGAGAGGGTCTCGCCCGACTTCCCGGTGGTCTTCCGCTACTCGCAGTGGAAGCAGGAGGCCTACGACGCGCGGCTCGCCGAGTCCCCGGAGGAGCTGGAGGCGATCCTGAACCCGCTCGCCGCGGCCGGCGTCGACGCCTTCCACGCCTCCACCCGCCGTTACTGGATCCCGGAGTTCGAGGGCTCGGACCTGAACCTGGCGGGCTGGACCAAGAAGCTCACCGGCCGACCCACCATCACCGTCGGCTCGGTCGGCCTCGACGGTGACTTCATCCGCGGTTTCCTGGGCGAGGGCGCCCCGGTGCAGAACATCGACGACCTCCTGGACCGCCTGGAGCGCGACGAGTTCGACATGGTCGCCGTCGGCCGCGCGCTGCTCCAGGACCCGGAGTGGGCGGCGAAGGTGCTGGGGGGCCGCTTCGATGAGCTCAAGCCGTACGACGCGGCGGCGCAGAAGACGCTGCGCTGACCTCCGGCAAACGCTGACGGGCCGCCCCCCCCGGAGCAAGCCCCCGCGGTGCCGCAGCCCCGGGTGCCCGGCCGTTTCGTCTCACGGTCGGGCACCTCGGCGTCGGGCCCGGCGGAGCGGGGCGGGCGGAGCGGGGCGGGCGGAGCGGGGCGGGCGGAGCGGGATCCTCTCAGCGCGCCGTCTCCGTGCCCTCGTGCATCAACCCGGCCGGACCGACCCCCCAGTCAGGCTCGGAGCCCGTCGGCACCCCGCGCTAGTCCGGCCTGACCGCTTCCAGCAGGTCGACGCAGCGCCCGAGCAGGCCGGTGAGTGATTCCCGCTCCTCCGCGGTGAATTCGGCAGCGAGGGCGCGCTCGACGCGTACGGCGCGGGCGTCCGCATCGGCCATGACCGCCTTGCCCTCCTCGGTGAGGCTGGTCTCCAGCACATTCCGGTGCCACTGATGCGGGGTGCGCTCGATCAGTCCGCGTTCCTGAAGGTTCTTCAGCACGGTGTTCATGGTCGGCGGCGTCACCGCGCACGCCCTGGCGAGCCCGGCGGCCGAGATGCCCGGCCGCTCCGCGAGGACCAGCAGCGCGGCGTACTGCGGGACGGTCAATCCGGCCGGCTTGAGCACCGCGTGCTTGGTCGCGTTGAGCGCCTTCTCGGCGCGCTTGATGTGCGAGCCGAGACGCTCGGCGGCGGGCATCGACGTCATCTCCGCATGGTATCGGCCGTACCCGGCCAAGAACCCTGGCCACCGTTAGCCCCCTTCTCGAAGACAACACCTACATCCTCATTAATGTCTTGCCGGACATTAGAACTCTAACTACTCTTTCGACTCGACCGCTCGCCGAGCCGACCGAGAGAGACACCCCATGCCCCGCACGCTCCCCCTGGCCCTCGCGGCCCTCGCCCTCGCCGCCACGCTCCCGTCAGCCGACGCGGCCCAGGCCGACCCGGGCACCGCTCCCGCCCCGCGCAGCCCCGTCCACGCGGTCCACGACCTGCCGGACCACCGCGCCTACCCGGAGGGCATCGCACGGGACCCGCGGACCGGAGATCTCTATGTCGGGTCCTTCGCGACCGGCGCCGTCTACCGCATCACCCCTGGTCAACGGAGTGCCACAACCTTCCTGCCGGCCGGCGCGGACGGCCGGGCCACCGCCAACGGCCTGAAGGTCGACCGCGCCGGGCGCTTGTGGGTGACCGACTCCAGCGCCGGTGTCGCCGTCTACGACCTCCACCGGCGCACCCTCCTCGCCCGCTTCGACGTCGCGGGCGACGCCCCGTCCTTCGTCAACGACCTCACGATCGCCCCCGACGGCAGCGCCTACCTCACCGACAGCAGAAGAGCCGTGGTCTACCGCGTCACCCGGGACGAGCTGGACCACGCCTCGGCGGGCAGCGGGCTCGGCACGCTCACCACCCGCTACGACCTCTCCGGCGCCCTCACCCCGCACGCCCCCGACGCGTACACCCTGAACGGCATCGTCGCCGACCCCTCGGGCCGCTACCTTCTGACGGTCGACTCGACGGCCGGCGACCTGTTCCGCCTGGACCTCGCCTCCGGCGGAATCCGCCGGGTCACCCTCCACGGCGGCAGCATGCTCCTCGCCGACGGTCTCGACCTGCGCCACGGCATCCTCCGGGCGGCGCACAACACCCGCAACGCGGTCAGCCGTTGGCGCCTGTCCCCCGACAGGACCACCGCCCGGATGACCCGCGAGGTGACCGACCCGTCCCTCCAGGTCCCCACGACGCTCGTACGCCAGGGCGGCCGCACCCTGGTGGTCCGCTCCCAGTTCGACAAGGGCGGTCCCATGGGCCCCGGCACCCCCGAAACGCCGTTCACCATCGCGGCGGTGGACGGCATCTGACGCCTGACGGAAAGCGGCTGTCCGTGCACGCGGTACGTGTACGGACAGCCGCCTCGGCCCGGCCGACGGCTCACACGAAGGCGCTCTGCCCGGTGACGGCCTTGCCGACGATGAGGGTGTTCATCTCGCGCGACCCCTCGAAGGAGTAGACCGCCTCGGCGTCGGCGAAGAGCTTGGCCACCCCGTACTCCAGGACGATGCCGTTGCCGCCGAAGAGCTCACGCGCCCAGGCCACCACCTCACGCATCCGCGTCGTGGTGAACGCCTTGGCCAGCGCGGCCTGTTCGGCGGTGTCACGGCCCTCCTCGGAGAGCTGCGCCAGGCGGGTGACGACGCCGAACATCGCGGTGATGTTGCCCAGCATCTTCACCAGCAGGTCCTGGATCATCTGGAAGCCGCCGATGGGCTTGCCGAACTGCACGCGCTCGGTGGAGTACTGGCGGGCCAGCTCGTAGGCGCGCACGGCGATGGCGAGGGCCTGCCATGCCACACCGCCGCGCGTCATGCGCAGCACCTCGGCGGTGTCCCGGAAACTGTTGATCTTCTGCAGCCGGTTGCTCTCGGGCACCCGGACGCCGTCCAGCACGATGTCGGCGTTCTGCACCGTACGCAGGGCGATCTTGCCCTCGATCTTGGTGGCGGTGAAGCCGGGGGTGCCCTTCTCGACGACGAAGCCCTTGACGTTGCCGTCGGCCTCGTCCCGTGCCCAGACGACGACCAGGTCGGCGAAGGTGCCGTTGCCGATCCAGCGCTTGGCACCGTTGAGCACCCAGGAGTCACCCTCGCGGCGGGCGGTGGTGCGCATGCCGCCGGCCACGTCCGAGCCGCCCTCGGGCTCGGTCAGGGCGAAGGCGCCGATCTTGCGGTAGGCCACCATGTCCGGCATCCAGCGATCGCGCTGCTCCTGGCTGCCGCCGCCGTGGATGCTGCCCATCGCCAGGCCGGAGTGGACTCCGCCGGCGACCGCGAAGGACGGGTCGATGCGGTTCATCTCCAGGTTCAGGAAACCGTTGAACAGGGCACTGCGGCGCTCGTGGCCGCTGCTGTACTCCGGGTACATCCGGCCGGCGAGGTCGAGCTTGGCGAGCTTGTCGAAGACCTCGAAGGGGAACTCCGACTTCTCCCACGCCTCGTCCGCCAGCGGGGCCAGTTCCTGCTCCAGGAACTCGCGGATCTCGGCGAGTTCGGCGCGCTCGGCGTCGCTGAGCAGTTCGGCGAAGCCGAAGAAGTCGGGGTTGGTGTTGACACGTCGCGTCATGGGAGGGACCTGCTTTCGTGTGCGTGGCGCCGCCGGTGGGCGTCGCCGAGGAGTGGTGGCGCCCACCGGGTTCGGTGCGGAGGGTGCTGGCCTTCCGGTGCCTGCCGATGGATTGCGGTGCGGGAAACGGGCGGTGACGGTTCGTCAGTCGACGACGGCGCGGTTGACGGCGATCTGCTGGCGGTCGCGGCGTTCGGCGCGGGCGCGGTAGGCGTCGGGGCCGGTGCCGTAGGCGGCCTCGGTCTGCGCGATCACCCGGGCGATGCCCTCCTTGGTGATCCCGGACGAGCCGTCCTCCTGGTCCAGGCCCTTGCCGAGGTGTTCGATCATGTGGCGGATCCCGCCGGGTCCGCCGCCCAGGTGATAGCTCTCGAACGGCCCGACGGTCGCCCAACGCCCCCCGAGAGAGGCCTTCACGACGGTGTCCAATTCCTGGGCGGTGACCACGCCCTGGCTCACCAGGCGGAAGGATTCCTGGAGCACCACCGACTGCAGCCGGTTGGCCGCGAAGCCCTCGATCTCCTTGTGCAGGCGGACGGGCGTGCGACCCACTGACCGGTAGAAGTCCGTGGCGGCCGTGACGTTCCGCTCGTCCGTCCGCGCGCCCGGCACGATCTCGACGAGGGGGACGACCTGCGGCGGGTTGAACGGGTGGGCGATCAGCAGCCGGGCGGCGATGTCGTCGGGCAGTGTCCGCGCGATGGCGGAGGCGATGATGCCGGAGCTGGAGGAGGCGAGGATCGCGTCGGCGGGCGCGGCGGCCGCGATGTCGGCGAACACCTCCTGCTTGAACTCCAGGCGTTCGGGGCCGTTCTCCTGCACCAGGTCGGCATCGCGCACCGCGTCCCGCAGGCTCGGGCAGACCTCGATGCGAGCGCGCAGCTCCTGCGCGGTGGTGTCCAGGCTCCCGGCCAGCATCGGCAGCGCGTCGGTCAGCGACTGCTCCAGATCGGGTCGGGGGTCGGTCAGGCGGACGGTGCTGCCGTGGGCGGCGAACAGGGCCGACCAGCCCAGGCCGATGGTTCCGGCGCCGACCACGGCGACGTCCTTGATGGTGTGGTTCCGCATGGCGGTGTCCTCCGGGACAGGTGCGGCTCGCGGTGCGGTGTGCGCACCGCGCGGCTCACGCCAGGTAGTTGTGGACGGGGGCGATCCCGGCGAGGGTGAGGTCGGCGACGATGTGGCTCGCGGAAACGATCTCCAGGACCGGGAGGTCGGCGAGCGGCGCCAGCACATGCGCGAACAGCTGGAGCCGGGCCGGACCGGTGTGGGCCTCCTTGACCACCACATCGGTGATCTCGGTGCGCACCAGATCGGCGACCACCGGCCGCTGGTCGTAGCCGAGGACGAACTTGAGCATGTACGTCGGTACGGTGATCTGCGACCGGGCCTCGGCGAGGTCCATCGGGTGGTGCTTGTAGCCCATGGTCGCCGTGGCGACCCGGACCGATCCCTGGTCCAGCGTCCCCAGCAGGGCGCCCTCCTCGACCGAGAGCGCGGGCCGGGCCATCACCTTGGGATAGGCGCTCACCTCACGGCCCGAGGCGGTGGCGGCGAAGCTGTCCAGATACATCGCGTGCAGGTACTCGCCGCGTTCCCGGCCGAGCCGCACCGGGATGGCCTGCCCGCCTTCGACGTAGGGACCGAAGGCCGTGACCTCGCCCATCTTCATGATTTCGAACCGGACCAACGGCTCGTCGATCTCCAGCGGTTCGGGCACCACGGCCCGCAGTGCCGCGGGGTCGGTGCGGTAGACGATGCTGAGGTACTCCCGGTCGGTGAACCGGGGGGTGGCCGGTGCGTACGCCGGCCGGGTCAGCGGCGTGATCAGCGCGTTCCGTACATCTTCGGTGCGCATGGCTGCCTTCTTTCCGATCGTGCTCAGCGTCCGGTCCACCGGGGGGCGCGCCGCTCCGTGAAAGCGGCGATGCCCTCGGCGACGTCGTGCGACCGGGCGAGAGCGCCGGTCTCCTCGCGCTGCGCGGCGAACGCCTCGCGTTCGTCCCGGCCGTCGGCGAGCCGGACCACCCGCTTCACGGCGGCCAGGGCCAGCGGTGCGTTCCGCGCGACCTCCTCCGCCAGGGCGAGGGCTGTGCCGCGTGCCTCGCCGGAGGGGCAGACCTGGTTGACGAAGCCCAGTTCGGCGCCGCGGGCCGCGGTGACGGTGCGGCCGGTGAGCAGCAGTTCCATGGCCAGGTGGTGAGGGATGCGCCGGGGCAGGCGGATGGCGCCTCCGCCGCCGGCGATCAGGCCCCGCTTGACCTCGGGGAGGGCGAAGGCCGCGTCCTCGGCGGCGACGATCAGGTCGCAGGAGAGTGCGATCTCGAAGCCGCCCCCCATCGCGAAGCCCTCCACCGCGGCGATCAGCGGCTTGCGGGTCTCGGCCTCGACGATGCCGGCAAATCCCTTGCCCGGGGCCTCGGATGACTCGCCGCGGGCTGCGGCCTTGAGGTCCATGCCGGCGCTGAAGGTGCCGCCCGCGCCCTGGATGACGCCGACCCGCAGCTCGGGGTCGGATGCGAGCAGGTCCACGGCCTCGGCGATGCCCTGGGCGACCGCGGCGTTCACCGCATTGCGGGCCTGGGGACGGTCGATGGTGACGACGAGGGTGTGGCCGACGGTCTCCGTGCGGACGGCCGGGGCTTCCTGCGGGCTGCTCATGAGCGGTTCCCTTCGAGTTCGGCGAGGATCTCCTCGGTGTGCTGACCGGCCAGCGGGGCGAGCCGGCGCACGGAGCCGGGCGTGGCGGAGAAGCTCATCGGGATGCCGATGACGCGGACGCTGCCCTCGGTGGGATGCTCGGCGACGTCGAGCAGGTGCCCGCCGCGCACGTAGGAGTCCTCGGCGGCTTCGTCCAGGCGCAGGACGGGGGCGAAGGGGATGCTGTGCTTGGTGCACACCTCCGCCCACTGATCGCTGGTCAGGGCCGGGGTGACCGTGTCGAGCAGCTCCAGGAGGTCGGCGGCGTCGGCGGGGACGTCGATCTGCTCGCCGGCCACCCGCGGGTCCTCCGCCAGGTCGGGCCGTCCGACGGCGTGGAAGCAGTCCCGGAAGTTCTGCGCGCTGTAGGGGACGACCATCGCGTAGCCGTCCTTCGTGGGCCGGGCGCGGTGCCCCTTGAGCAGGGAGTTGGGGAAGCCGGTCGCGCCGAGCGGCGGGTCGAAGCTGTGTCCGGCGAGGTGCTCGACGAGGTTGAAGGCCAGCAGCGTGTCGGTCATCGGGACCTCGACGAGCTGGCCCTCGCCGGTCAGTCGCTGGTGCACGAGGGCGGCGAGCGCCGAGTAGACGATGGTCAGTGCCGCGACCTTGTCGGCGAAGATGCTGGGCAGGACGGCGGGCACTCCGATGTCGCCGGCCCGCTGCGCGATGTCGACCAGCCCCGACGCGGCCTGCACGGTCTCGTCGTAGGCGGCCAGCCGGGCGCGGTCGGAGTCCGGGCGGAAGCCCTGCGCGTGGACGTAGACCAGGCGGGGGTTGGCCTCGCGGATGCTGTCGTGGTCCAGTCCGAGGCGGCGCAGCGCGTCGATGCGCATATTGCAGATCAGGATGTCCGCGTCGGCGATCAGTTCAAGGGCCCGGAGCCGGTCGGCTTCCTCCTTGAGGTTCAGGTTGATGCTGCGCTTGTTGCGGTTGACGTTGAGATGCAGTGGCGGCATGCCGGGAGTGCGGTGGGTCGTGCCGTTCCGCACGTTGTCCCGCGGCGACTCGATCTTGATCACGTCGGCACCGAGGTCACCGAGTATCTGGGCCGCGTACGGGCCCATGACGACGGTGGCCAGGTCGATGACGCGGACGCCGGTCAGCGGTCCGCCGGCCGGGACCGTCGCTCCGCTCTCGCCTGTGGCCATGATTTCTCCTCGTGGAAATCGGGTGGTGCCGGACCGTTCTCCGGCACATCCTTTTCGCTCCACCCGCCACACTAGGAAGACCTCATTGCCTGAGGCAATCAATCGGTGTCATCAATGCACGAAAAGCGGCGTGACCGCAGCGGTCACGCCGATCCCAGAAATTCAGCGAAGCCCGGGGAGCACCGCCGCGTCAGAAGACGCGCTCGATCTGCTCCACGAGTCCATGCAGGTCACCGCTTGCTTCAGCACGGTCATCGAGCCAGATCAGGCCCGTCGCGAGCATCGGGCGGAAATCACTGAACGGGAGAATTACACAATCGCCGATATCCATCTGACGCATGGGGCTCTCGGCATCCATCATGGTGATGGAAAAGGCGGAACCATTGGCGACAATTTCACGGACACTGCCATAGTCGGCGCTGTCGATCGTCATACGCCGATTGATTCCGGACGCGGCCAGACGTACGGAGATCTGCTCGAAATAGGTGGGCATCGCCCCCGGCGCGACCGTGACGTACGTGAGATCGAGGAGTTCCGACAGGGCCACCGATTCACGTGAACCGAATTGGGCCGCCGGCAGCGCCGCGCCCAGCGGCTCCTCGAACACCTGCCGCACGCGGACGCCGGGCGCATGCACGGGAAGATGGACCACCGCGAGGGCCAGCCGGCCGCGCCGGACCGCGGCCAGCAGCTCACTGCTCCCGCCAGGCCAGCGTTTGATCACGTACTCCTCGGCACAGTTCTCCTCAAGCGCCTTGAGCCGTTCCCGGACGCTCGGATGAATGCCCGGAGCGATCCCCATGTAGACCGTCCGGCGCTCCTCGCCCACCGCCTGCTTCAACTGCCAGGGAATACCGTCGAACGAGGAGAGCACGTCCTTCGCGATCGGCAGCAGGGCCGCACCGCCAGGCGTCAGCCCCACCCGGTGGGAGTCACGCTCGAACAGCGCCGTGCCCAGTTCCTGCTCCAGATCCCGGACACGCCGGCTCAGCGGCGAGGTCGCCATGTGCAGCTGGCGGGCGGCCTTCGTGAAGCTGAGGTTCTCGGCCACCGCGACGAAATAACGCAGGTGAAAGATCTCCATTTCACGTCACCCTACGCGCCCGCCGACGGCCCCGGACCGGTGGTGCCGCAGGACAGCCCTGCTGAAGGCCCGTCTGGAGGACACCGGCAGCCGCACCGACGGTGACGCCCGCCGTGAGGCTCCAGGCGCCGCATTCTGCGGGACCTGCCGTGAGCCAGGTCTGCGGGCCGGGATGCCGGAGCCGACGTCACGGCGCGATCGCTCGACCTGGCCGACGGGCTGCGCGACCGCGAGCAAGGCGGGTTCAGCTCTCCCCGGGATTCCACCAAAACCACCCGCACCACCTGCAGTTGGCGGATCCTTTCCTACGGCCCTTGTCAAGAACAGCGCGACCGAGGGCCTCTCCTGGTGCAACCGAGACGGCTCCGAAAGGCATCGACAGAATGACGCGTTTACCGGACGAGAAGGACGCGACGGCCGGCGGGTACTCCCGCCGCAAGGCCCTCAAGATCGGCATCGGTATCGGCGCCGCCGTGGGGGCGGGGATCGTCGGCCCGGGTGCCACGGCAGCGAGGGCCGGCGGGCCGGGCGACCCGACCAGCCCGACCCTCGCGACCAAGGTGAGGAATCTGAGCGGCCCGGCCGAGACCGGCCCGTTCGCCTCGCCGTGGACCGACCTCGGCATTCCCGCGCTCTGCCCGAACGGCACCATGTTGTTCGTCGGCGGAGACACCTTCAACGGCGATCACGTACCGCGGCCGGGCGAGGGTGCCGACGACTGGCGCGCCCCAGTCGGCCTGCGCTCCAACAGCGCCGACCTGAACAACCTGCGTATCGACGGCAGCGTCGGGGGCAAGCACGCCAACAGCCTGGTGGACGAGCCGCACAACCCGGTCGGCGACAAGGCCACGACGGCGATCCCGTCCGATGTGTTCGTCGTCGACGGCGTGATGTACATGCACCTCATGCGCGGCGTCATCTACGACACCCACCACACGGACTTCTGGCGCTCAACCGACAACGGCGAGACCTGGGAGTACCTGTGCCAGTGGCCGGGTGACCTGCACGGCGGCCAGTTCCAGCAGAAGACGTACGCCGTGGCCGACGGCGACTACTGCTATGTCCTGTCCACGGTCTTCAACCGCGACGTGGAATCGGGGATGCTGCTGCACCGGGTGCGCAAGGACAGCCTCGGCAACGCGGACGCCTACGAGCCGTGGGGCTACGCCGACGGCGGCTGGCGGTGGGGCGCGCCCCCGACGACGGTCTTCGGCACCCGCAAGTGGGGCGAGATCTGCTTCCGCGCGATGGACGGCAAATACGTCCTCACCTGGCTGAACATGAACGCGCTGTCGATCCGGGCAATGGTCTTCCCGCTCCCGACGTCGGACCTGACCAGGACGCTGGAGCAGACCATGATCCTGCCCGGCAGCCCGGGGCAGGAGGCGGCCAACCTCGTCGCGAGCCCGTACGGCGGATTCGTCATCCCCGGCTCGACGTTCGGCAACTTCCATATCGTCGTCAGCCAGTGGTACGACCCGTGGAACTACCGGATCATGCAATACAAGATCAACATGCTGTCCTGAGCCGGGCCACCCCCTCGGGCGTCGCCCTCCGGCGGCGCCCGGTTGTCCGGCCAGGCGCCGCATCGGCCGACCGCGAGGGGGCGAGGTCGTACGGCGGGGTGTCAGGGGGGCGGGTCGATTACCTCCGACGTAATCGACGCTCCATCAGCACCCCGACAAACCGGGGCCCATGACCACCACCCCCGCGGATGCCACCCGCGCCACCGTCCAGAAGTTCCTCACCCTCCGGCTCGCCGGGGACACCGCAGGGCTCACCGCGCTCTTCGCCGACGACGTCGACTGGCTGCTCGCCGAGAACCCCGGGGTCCCGTGGATCCGCCCCCGCTCCACCGCGGCCGAATGCGCCGCCCAGGCCCAGGAGTTGGCCGAGCACGCCGTGCCGGAGGACGCCCGCGCGTCCGTCGACACCTTCCTCGTCGACGGGGCCGACGCCGTCCTGATGGGCCACGTCTTGGGGACCGTCCGCGCCACGGGCAAGTCCTTCGAAGGCCCCTTCGCGCTGCGCCTCACCGTTGAGGACGGCCGGATCGCCCGGCACCACCTGTACGAGAACAGCCTGTCGATCGCGGCGGCGTGCGCTCCCTGACACCCTGGCCTCGGGTGGGGCACGTGCCACGCCACGAGGGCCGGCGGCGCCAGGTCGGACACCCACGTCGGGTCGATGGGTGGCTCTGCAGCCGAGTAGCGATACCACCTGTCTACCGGGGCGTTGGGGTTGGTCGTGCGGGCTATCGTCAAGATCACGACGCCCTCGCCGCCTGGCCGGTCGATGGCGATGCCCCCGGAACGCGAGGAGAATGCCAACATGTCCGAGAACAGCGGCGACGCAAAGGTGGCCGAGCAGTTTCTCGCCGCCTACAGCGCCCATGACTGGCAGGCACTTCGCGCCCTCTTCGCGGAGGACATCGCCTGGACCATGCCTGGCGCCGGGACCATCTCGGGAACGGTTCACGGCATCGCCGCCGCCCTCGACAGGGTCCAGGAGATCGTTGGCCGTGGCCTGCGGACCCAACTGCTCCACCTCCTGGTCGGCCGGCACGGTGTCGCCCTGTCACTGCGCAACACCGCCGTGGCTCCCGACGGGCGCACGCTCGACGAGCATCTGGCAACTGTCCTCACCATCCGCGAGGGCAAGATCGCCGCCATCGACAGCTACCTCTCCGACGTGGACGGGATGAGCGCCTTCTTCCGCTAGGTCTGTCGTGTGGATCACGCCGGATCAGGGACCCCGCGAGCCCGGCGTGATCAATCGACAGACAGGTGTATGACGCAGATCAGCCTCCGGCGCCGGCCGCGCTGCGGATGGGTAGGACTGGGTGTGCCGTCGCCCCGTGGCGGCGCGCTCCACATCGCGGAGGTGCAGATGACGCAAGGCCCAGGAACGACCCCGTACCCGATCCCCCACGCGGTCCAGGAAGCCTACGGCCCGGCCGATCTCAGCTCGACGTCCCTGTTCGGCGGGGGATTCATCAACTTCGGCCACTGGCAGGACATCGACCTCGACCAGCCGTTGACCGACCATGACCGGATCAGCAGCCAACAGGCCCTGTACCGCCACGTACTGGCCACCCTGGCACCCGCACCGGAGCCACGGGCCCTGGAGGTCGGGTCGGGACTGGGCGTCGGCTGCGCCGTGGCGCTCAAGGAGTACGGCTTCGCGCACATCACCGGCATGGACATCCATCCGCAGCAGCTCAAGCGGGCGGAACAGGCCAACGCCGAACTGCTGGCCCGCCGCCCCGAACGGCTGCGCTTCGCGCGCGGCGCGGCGGAAAGCATGCCGTTCGCGGAGGGCGAGTTCGACTGCCTGTACAGCGTGGAAGCCGCCCAGCACTTCCGTGACCTCGACGCGTTCGCCCGGGAGGCCGCACGCGTGCTGCGGCCCGGCGGCCGCGCCGTCATCGCCAGCTTCTTCGTCCCCGACGGCGACCCGGCCCGACCCGGGCGGCTGGCCGAACTGCTGGACACGTACACCACCGGCCTGGACGTCGCGCACAGCATCCCGCAGCTCACCAGCAGCCTTGAACGAGCCGGCCTGACCGGGGTCCGTGCCACCTCGATCGGGGCGTCGGTTTGGCCCGGCTGGGACCGCTGGCTGGCTCGCATGTGGGAGCCCGGCGCCTGGCCGCGCAACTTTCTGCGGGCCTACCGTGAAGGCACCCTCGACTACTTCACGGTCACCGCGCAACGACCCACGCCGTGACCGGTGGTCCGGCCGCGGTCGTCGCGGGGCCGGAGATGCTGCCTCGCCGGCCGGTCACCGCACCTGAACCGCCCCGGCCCGTAGGGGGACCCGGTCACCGCCGGTGTGCGGCGCGTCCTGACGGGCCGTCATTCGCGTGCTCGGAGGTACGCGTCCAGCTCGGCGGAACCGGCCAGCATCGCGCGCCCGCGGGCGGACAGCCGGCCGTGCCAGTCGCGCAGGGCGGCCTCCAGGGGCTCCAGCCCGCCGGCCGTGCGTACCTGGGCGATCAGCGGGGCGATCTGCTCCAGCAGATAGCCGCCCCGCCTGAGCTGGTGGGCCAGCCGGGCGTCCCGCACGTCGGCCTCGTCGTAGACGCGGTATCCGGTCCGCCCGTCGCGCCGCGGGCGGACGAGTCCGGCGTTCTCCCATTTGCGCAGCGTCGCGGACCGGATCCCGAGCCTCTCTGCCAGCGGCCCGATGAAGGTGCCGCCGGGGCCGGACGGCGCGTCGCCCCCTGACACCGCGTCGGGCCCGGACGGCGCGAGGGGCTCCAGGTCGCGGAGGGCGCTCTCCACGGCCTGGAGTGTCCGCCGGTCCTCAAGGAGTTGGGCGTGGCTCTCGTCGATGAGGCGGAGCGCCTCATCGACCACACCCTCGTTCACCGCCCGCATGATCGCCGTCGAGCTCTGGTGGCCGTGGCCGGGCACCAGGGCGAGGAAGGTGCGCAGAGCCCGCGCGTGCAGCGGGGTGTAGGTGCGGTAGCCGTGGGGTGTGCGCTCGGCCGGCGGAAGGATGCCGGCCTCCTCGTAGTTCCTGACCGCCTGCGTGGACAGGCCGTGACCGCGCGCCAGGTCAATCGGCCGGAGCCGCTCGCTGCTTTGAAGGTTTCGCCCCATGATCCTGCCAATATTGCGAGAAAGTTTCCACCGAAGGTTCAACGATACCGTTGAAGGCATGGCTACTGACATCAAGGAATCCGCCGATGCCGTCGAGGCCGCCGCCGTCATGAAGCTGCTCCCGGGCCGGCCGCGGCTGCTCGCCCTGGGCGAGCCCACCCACGGCGAGGACACTCTGCTCGACCTGCGCAATGACCTCTTCCGGCAACTCGTCGAGCAGGAGGACTACCGGACGATCGCGATCGAGAGCGACTGCATGGCGGGCCTGGTCGTCGACGACTACGTCACCTCGGGCACCGGCACCCTCGACGAGGTCATGGAGCGGGGCTTCAGCCACGGGTTCGGCGCGTCCGAGGCCAACCGCGCACTCGTGCGCTGGATGCGTGCGTACAACGACGGCCGGCCCGCGTCCGAGCGGCTCCGCTTCGCCGGTTTCGACGGCCCGCTGGAGATCACCGGTGCCGCGAGCCCGCGCCAGGCCCTCACCGCACTGCACGTCTACCTCGCGGCCCGGGTGGACACGGATCTGCTCCCCTGCACCGCGGAGACGCTCGACCGCCTGCTCGGTGCCGACGACCGGTGGACTGGTCCCGACGCGATGATGGACCCGGCCCGGTCCGTGGGGCGGTCGGCCGCGGCCAAGGAACTGCGGCTGCTCGCCGACGATTTGGTGGCGCTGCTCGACGCGCAGACGCCGCACCTGATCACGACGACCTCGCGAGACGACTGGGACCAGGCGCGCCTGTACGGGCGTACCGCCACCGGCCTGCTGCGCTACCACTTCTGGATGGCCGACACCGCACCGAGCCGCATCTCGCGGCTGTGCGCGCTGCGGGATGCGATGATGGCTGACAACCTCCTGGCCGTCGCCGCTCGGGGCCCGGCACTCCTCCACGCCCACAACTCCCATCTCCAACGGGAGAAGAGCTCGATGCAGACGTGGGAGGGGCCGGTGGAGTGGTGGAGCGCCGGCGCACTCGTGAGCGCCCACCTGGGCGAGGAGTATGCGTTCCTGGCCACAGCCCTCGGCACGATCCGGCACCAGGGAGTGGGCACTCCGCCGCCGGACACCGTCGAAGGCCTTCTCTACGCGCTCCCGGAGGACAGCTCCCTCGTCGATGCCCCCCGGCTGGCCACCGCCCTCGGCGACGCGCGGCCCGCCCCCCGGGTGTCCCCCTACTTCGGCTACGCCCCGCTCGACCCGGCCCACCTGGCCGGCAGCGACGGGATCGTGTTCGTCAAGGACGTCCCGCAGAGCTAGGGACTGCCGTTCGGATCACGCCGG
This sequence comes from Streptomyces sp. NPDC101393, assembly GCF_044767385.1. NCBI lineage: Bacteria > Bacillati > Actinomycetota > Actinomycetes > Kitasatosporales > Streptomycetaceae > Streptomyces > Streptomyces sp. NPDC101393. Next base: position 210,783 of record NZ_JBIWNU010000011.1, read on the forward strand.
GCTTGCATCGTCCGGCCTGGTCCGAACGAGCCGCCCCGGCGGACACACCCTGGCCTCCCCCGGCCGCGGCACGGCCCCGCCGCGGCACGGCCCGCCCGTCGCCGGGGCCGTCAGATCTCGGGGAAGGTTTCGGGCACCCCGAGCGTCCCGGCCACGGCGCGCCAGATGGCCGCTTCGGCGGTCGCCAGGTCGATCCGGGGGTCGCCCAGCATCAGGCGGATACCGAACCCGTCGCTCAGGGCGAGCAGCAACGTACTGGTCCCCTCGACGTCGCAGTCGGCGAACTCACCGGCCTCGATGCCCCGCCGCAGCGCCTGGCCGATCCAGGTGTGCAGCTGGTCGTAGAGGTCGACGGCGAGGTGCTGGGCGGTGTCGTCGCGCAGGGCCCTGACCCACAGCTCCTGCCACAGCCGCCAGTCCTGTTGGAGCTCGGCGTCGGTGGGCAGCATGTTGTGCAGGATGCGGGCCAGGACCACGGAGGCGGGCACCGTGTCGGCGTCCCGTTCCAGTTCGGTGCCGGTCTGCCCGAAGGAATGGGTCATGGCCTCCGCGAAGAGCCGTTCGCGGTTCTCGAAGTGGTAGTGCAGCAGGGCCGTGGAGACCCCGGCGCGTTCGGCGACCATGCGCATACGGATCTTTTCGAACCCGACCTCGGCGATCACTTCGCACGCGGCGGCGAGAATCCGCTGCCGCGTTTCGAGAGTGCGCTCGTCCTTGGCCACGTGAATTGCTCCCCGGATCGGTATCGGTCTCCTCCGCGGGCCCACCGGCCCGTCTCATGCCATCTTCCCGCATGGCCGCCCGCGGTCCGCCGCCGCCGGGTCGGTCACCCATGGGTCCGGTCGGTCATCCATAGGTGTGGAAGCCCCGGCCCGACTTTCGGCCGAGCAGGCCCGCATCGACCATCCGGGCCAGCAGCGGCGGGGGCGCGTAGCGCGGCTCGCGGAACTCCTCGTACAGCGACTCGGCGATGGCCTGTGTGGTGTCGAGACCGATCAGGTCGGCCAGGGCCAGCGGTCCCAACGGGTGGGCGCAGCCCAGCCGCATCGCCCGGTCGGTGTCGGCCGCCGAGGCCGCACCGGCCTCGACCAGCCGCACGGCGTCCAGCAGATACGGCACGAGCAGGGCGTTGACGATGAAGCCGGCGCGGTCCGCGGCCTGGACGACCTCTTTGCCGAGGACGTCGGTGGCGAAGGCGCGGGTCCTTCGGGTGGTGTCCTCACCGGTCAGCAGGGAGGGCACCAGCTCGACGAGCGGCAGCACCGGAACGGGGTTGAAGAAGTGCAGGCCGATGACCTGCTGGGGGCGTGCGGTGGCGGCGGCGAGCCGGATGACCGGCAGGGACGAGGTGTTGGTCGCGAGGATCGCGTCCGGGCGTCGTACCGTCGCATCCAGCCGCTCGAACACCGCCACCTTCGCTGCCTCGTCCTCCGCGACGGCCTCGATGGCCAGGTCGCGGTCGGCCAGGGCGTCCAGGTCCGTGACGACGGTGACGCGGCCGAGCGCGGCGTCGCGGTCGGCGGCGGTGAGTTTCCCGGCGGCCGTGGCGCGGTCGAGGGAGCCGGTGATCCGGTGCAGTCCGGCGTCCGCGGCGGCCCGGCCCGTTTCGACGACGATCACGTCCCGGCCCGCACGGGCACACACCTCGGCGATCCCGGATCCCATCAGGCCGCAGCCCACGACCCCGATCCGTTCCACAGCGCTTGCGGGCATCGGTCCTCCTTGATCGGTGTGCCGGGCGGCCGAGGGGTCTCGGCCGCCGCCCCGTGACGCCGGGTGGTGTGCGCTGGGGGGGGAGGGTCCGGCGTGTCCCGGCCCGAGGACGGGACACGCCGGAGGGGTCAGTCGGCGATCGGTATCTGAAGGACGCCGGTGCCCCGCTTGACCAGTTCGCCGGCGATGATCAGTCGCTGGATCTCGGAGGTGCCCTCCCAGATCCGGTCGACCCGCAGCTCCCGGTAGAGCCGCTCGACGGGGTAGGAGCGGTCGTAGCCCCGGCCGCCGAAGATCTGCACACAGCGGTCGATGACCCGCCCCGCCGCCTCGCTCGCCGCGAGCTTGGCGATGGCCGCCTTGGCGTGCAGTGTCTTGCGGTCTGCGCTGCCTTCGGTCACCTCCCAGGCGACCTGGTGGGCGTAGGCCCGGTTGACCGCGATGTCCACCGCGCAGTCCGCCAGCATCCCCTGCACCAGCTGGAAGTCCGCGATCGGGGAACCGAACTGCTTGCGCTCCACCGCCCAGTCACGGGCCAGCCGCAGGGCACGCTCGGCGGCGCCCGTCGTGCGGGCGGCGATCATCAGGCGTTCCTCGGTGAACCAGGACCGGGTGATGTCGTAGCCCTTGCCGAGCCCGCCCAGCACCGCGTCTTCGGACACCGCGACGTCGGTGAAGGTGAACTCGGGGTGCTCGTAGACGAAGGTGTGCATGAAGCGCGGCACCCGGGTCATCTCGATGCCCGGCGTGTCCTTGTCGACGAGGAAGAGGGTCGGTTCCCGGTCCGGGCCCGCCGCGGAGAGGACGATCATGAAGTCGGCGTGGTCGCCGACGGTGACGAACCACTTCTCGCCGTTGAGCAGCCAGCCATCGGCGGTCTTGGTCGCGGTGGTCGCCAGGTTCTGCGGGTCGGAGCCCGCACCGGGTTCGGTCACCGCGTAGCAGTCGCGGCGCTCGCCGCGGATGACGGGTTCGAGGTAGCGCGCGCGCTGTGCGGGGGTGCAGAAGCGCAGGGCGTTGGCGGGGCGCCACACGGTGTCCCACAGGGCGCCGGTGAGTTGCCCCAACTCCTCCTGGACGATGGCCTGTTCCAGGATGGTGAGCCCGGCGCCGCCCCACTCCTGCGGCATGTTGACGGCCTGCAGGCCACTGGCGAGGACAGCCTCGCGGATCTCGGCGTGTGCCTGCTCCGGGAGGCCGTTGTTCTCCTCACAGTCGACTTCGTACGCGGTGAGGGTTTCGGTGAGCTCGCGCGCGGTGCGCTTGAGGCCCGCCTGGCGGGGGGTGAGACGGAAGTCCATGTCAGTCCTCAAAGGTCGGTGGCGAACCGTGGTCCGGTCGTGGGGCGGGGGTCAGGCCTGCGGCAGGCTGAGGGCGCGGGTGCCGCGCTTGATGAGCTCGTTGGCGATGATCAGGCGCTGGATCTCGGAGGTGCCCTCCCAGATCCGGTCGACCCGCAGCTCCCGGTAGAGCCGCTCGACGGGGTAGGAGCGGTCGTAGCCCCGGCCGCCGAAGATCTGCACACAGCGGTCGATGACCCGCCCCGCCGCCTCGCTCGCCGCGAGCTTCGCCGTCGAGGCCTTGGCGTGCAGCGTCTTGGGGTCGGTGCCCGGCTGGTCGGCCTCCCAGGCGACCTGGTGGGTGTAGGCGCGGTTGACCGCGATGTCAACCGCGCAGTCCGCCAGCATCCCCTGCACCAGCTGGAAGTCCGCGATCGCGGAGCCGAACTGCTTGCGCTCCAGCGCCCAGTCGCGGGCCAGTTGGAGGGCGCGTTCGGCGGCGCCGGTGGTGCGGGCGGCGATCATCAGGCGTTCGTCGGTGAACCATTCCTTGGTCAGTTCGTATCCGTTGCCGACGCCGCCGAGGACATCGTCGTCGGGGACGAAGACATCGGTGAAGGTGAACTCGGGGTGCCCGTTCACGGCGGAGTGCATGAAGCGCGGCACCCGGGTCATCCGCACGCCCGGCGCCTGCTTGTCGACGAAGAAGAGGGTGGCCGCCCGCTCCGGGCCGGCGTCTGCCTGCACGAGCAGGAAGTCGGCGATGTCACCGCAGGTCACGAACCACTTCTCGCCGTTGAGCAGCCAGCCGCCGGTGGTGCGGGTGGCGGTGCTGGTACCCGACGAGGGGTCGGAGCCGGCGCCCGGTTCGGTGACCGCGAAGGCGTCGAAGCGCTCGCCGCGGATGACGGGGAGCAGGTACTTCTCCACCTGCGCCTCGGTGCCGTACGCCAGGACGTTGGCGGGGCGCCAGGGGATGTCCCACAGGCAGTTGGTGACCTTGCCGAATTCCTCCTCGACGATGACCTGGTCGAGGAGGGAGAGTCCCGGGCCGCCCCACTTCTCGGGCATGTTGATGGCGTAGACGCCGGCGTCGATGGCCGCCCGGGTCAGCTCGCGGACGGTTTCGGCGGGCAGCGGCCCGCCGGCCTCCTCGGACTGCTCCTCGTACGGGAAGAGCAGCTCGGTGTAGGCGGCGGCGCGGGCCTTGAGATCGGCCTGTCGGGGGGTGTAGCGGAAGTCCATGGTGTCCTCCGGGACGGCGTGCGGGGTGTCAGGCCAGTACGGCGCGGGCGTCGAGGGCGATCGCACCGTCCGGGCGGACGAGCAGCGGGTTGACCTCGATCTCCGTGATCTCGGGGTGGGCGGCGGCGAGCGTGGTGATGCGTTCGATGACAGCTGCCGCGGCGGCGATGTCGACGGCGGGCCGGCCGCGAACACCCTTGAGGAGAGCGGCGGTTCGCAGTCCCTCCAGCAGGTGGGCGGCGCGGTCCGCCGGGACGGGCGCCAGGGCGAACGCGACGTCGTGCAGGGCCTCGGTGAGCACACCGCCCAGGCCGACCATGGCGACCGGGCCGAACCGGGGATCGTGGTTGACGCCCACGATCAGTTCGACACCGTCCGTCGTGTCGGCCATCGCCTCGACCGAGTAGGAGGCCGCGCCGAGCCGGGCGTGCATCTCCCGGTAGGCGGCGACCAGGGACGGCCGGTCCGGCAGCCCCAGGGCGACCCCGCCGGCGTCGGACTTGTGCAGGAGGTGCAGCGCCTTGAGGACGTACGGACCGGAGAACTCCTCGGCGGCGGCGTGCAGTTGGGCCTCGTCGGTGATCTCCCTGGCCTCCGGGAACGGCACCTGGGCTTCGCTCAGCAACGTGCGTACCCCGTGGTAGCCGGCGTCGCGCAGCGGGGGTGCCGCCGCCGGGAGCGGTCGGACACCGGGCGGTACGGCGTCCTCGGCGGTGGTCATCGCGGCCAGCGCCCTGGCCGCGTCCTCGGTGGACGCGAAGACGGGTATGCCCGCCTCGATCAGCGTCCGGCAGCTGGGCGCGTCCGGGAACATCGACTGCACCACCAGGGGCTTGGCCCCGCTCGTCGCCTGCCCGGCCATCTGGTGTGCCGTCTCCAGCTCGCCGGCGGCGAGGGCGCTCCCGCCGCCCGTGGTGCCGATGTCGGCGGACGGGCCGCCCAGGCCGCCGGTCGCCGCGGAGTAGCCGCCGAAGTACCCGGTCAGCAGGACGGAGTCGACCTCCTCCAGGGCGAGCAGGGCGCCGACGGTGTCGCCGTAGGAGTGCGGGTTCTGCTCCCCCATCCCGGCCAGGTCGACCGGATTGCCGACGGCGGACTGGTCCCACAGCAGTGTCCGGAGGCGTTCCTGTGCGGCGGTGCCGAGTTCGGGTACGGCGAGTCCGGCGGCCTCGGCGGCGTCGGCGGCGATCGCTCCGTGGCCGCCGCCGTCGGTGCACACCGCGGTGCGGCGCCCGGTGGCGCGCGGGCCCGCGTGCAGCGCGGCGAGGACGACGGCCATTTCGTGGGGTGTGGCGACCAGTTCGACGCCCGCGTCGCGGCAGGCGGCGGCCACCACATCGGCGGAGGTGGTCAGGGCGCCGGTGTGCGACTGGGCGCTGCGGGCGGAGGCGGTGCCGCGCCCGGCGGTGAGCAGGACCACCGGTTTCCCCGCAGCGGCGGCCGCTTCGGCGAAGGCCCGGCCGTCGCCGAAGTCCTCCGCGTAGACGGCGATGACCTCGGTCGCGTCGTGCCGGGCGGCGTCCTCGACGAGGTCGACGAGGGTGACGTCGGCCTGGTTGCCCAGCGAGACGAAGCGGGAGAAGCCCAAGCCGTGCGGGGCGCAGCGGAGTTGGAGTTCGAGCGCGAGATTGCCGCTCTGGCTCAGCAGCGCGATTCCGCCGGGTGCGAAGCGGTCCGAGGCGAGATACAGCTCCGTGGTGTTGTCGGCGATTCCGAGGCAGTTCGGTCCGACGAGCACCGCTCCGGCGGCGCGTACGCGCCGGGCGATCGCCTGTTGGCGGGCCAGCCCGAGCGGGCCGGTCTCGGCGAAGCCGGCGGTGATGCCGACCAGGGCACGGGCCCCGCAGGCCAGGGCGTCGTCGACGGCGGCCTCGAAGCCGGGGCCGGGCACGGAGATCACCACGAGTTCGACGGGTTCGCCGATCGCGGCGAGCGACGGGGCGGCGGTGCGCCCCAGGACCGTGCCGCCACGGCGGTTGACCAGGTGGACGGGGCGGCGGTCGGGTGCCCGCAGGGCCTGGGCGGCGACCGCGTGGCCGTACTTCGCCGGGTCGTCACTGGCTCCGACCACCGCGACCGACTTGGGGTCGAACAGGGCCGACAGATCGCGTCCCATCATTACCTCTCCAACTTGAGCGCGGAGTTGGGGCAGGACTCGGCGGCGGCGCGGGCGGCGTCCTCGGGGGCGCCCGGCGCGGGTTCGGCGACGACGGTGGCGTAGCCCCACTCGTCGATTTCGATGAGGTCGGGGGCGGGTTCCTGGCAGAGGCCGTAGCCCTGGCAGCGGGTGGAGTCGAGGAGGAGTTTCACGGGTGTTCCTTTCAGCGCGGGCAGGGGGCGGAGGTTCGCCGGTGGGCGACGGCGGGGAGGGCCACCCCGGGGACGGCCACGGTGAGCCGGTCGCCGGATCCGGCGGATGCGGCGCAGGCCGGACAGGGGGCGTCGAGGTGGGAACGGACGAGGTGGGGGAAGGACCGCAGCAAGCTGCCCGCGGTGCCTGCCGCGGCGTCGAGCAGACCGCAGGCGCCGCGGCCGGGCAGCGAGGTGGACCAGCGCTCCAGCCGCCCGGTGATGTCGGGGGTCGCGGTGCCTGTGGTGAGGGCGGCTACGGCCTCGCTGATCGCGCCGGTGCCCGCCACACAGACGCCGCACTGCCGGGAGCTCTCGGCCGCGAGATGGCTGAGGGCGGCCCGTGCGAGGGCGACGGGACATTCGCCGGGGCCGAGGAAGCGGATCGCGCCGCAGCCCAGTGCCGTGCCCGCGGCGGCGAGGGCGTCGGGGTCGATTGCGAGGTCGAGGGAGCTGGGCCCGATCAGCCCGCCGAACAGTCCGCCCAGGAGGGCTCCGGTGGGCTCGGGGGTGCCCTGGTCCCGCGCCAGTGACCGCAGCGTGCGGCCGTAGGGAACTTCGGCGAGCAGGGGGTCCGCGTCGCCGCCGGCGAGCGTCATCAGGGTGGTGCGGGCCGTGCGGTGCCCGTGGTCGGGCCGTGCGGCGAGGAGGGCGATCCGGGCGAGGGTCTCCACGTTGGTGACGAGGGTCGGGGCACCGCCGACGCCGCGTTCGTAGGGGCGGGGCGGTTTGGCGGTCGGAAGGGCCGGGCCGCCGTCGATCCGGCGGACCACCGCGGTCTCCTCCCCCGCGACGTAGGTGTGCGGAGTGCTGACGATCTCCACCGGCAGCCGCGGTGCCCGCTCGGCGAGTGCCTGGCGAACCCGTTCGGCTGCCGTGGCGTCGGAGAGGTAGACATAAGCCCGTTCGGCGCCGGTGATCTCCGCGGCCCGCACGAGCCCGTCCAGGACCAGGTGGGGCCGGGCCCGGAGCAGCCAGCGGTCCTTGACCGAACCGGGCTCGCCCTCCTCGCCGTTCGCCACGACGACGGGCGGGCGGCCGGCGTCGCGGACGGAGCGGAGCTTGGCGGCGGTGGGGTAGCAGGCGCCGCCCCGCCCGCGCAGGCCGGCCTCCGCGATCCGGTCGAGGAGTTCCGCCGCCCCCACCGTGTCGCGGTAGCCGCCGGTGCCGGTGTAGGCGTCGATGTGCTCCGTGACGCCCGGTGTGAGGCCGAGCGCGGACGGGGTGCCCGGTCGTGTCAGGGAGGCGATCCCGGTCATCCTCGGTCTCCGTCCGGTGAGGCGGCGCGCAGGGTGCGTACCGCGCTTTCCAGGGCTGTGCGGTCCGCGGCCGTCCGGCCGTACCCCGGTCCGGGGAGGCCGATCAGCATGCGGTGGTGGTCGAGCACGACCTCCGCGGCGAGGAGGGCGGCCCGCGGGTCTCCGGGGCGGGTGCCGCCGGCGACCGCCGTGACCAGGTCGGTCACCTCGGCGAGGTAGCGGAGCCAGCTGCGCTGGGTGCCGTGCAGGACGAGTCGTTCGACGCGGCGCCGTTCGGCCCGTGCCGCTTTTGGCGGCGCGGTGCTCGTGGGCCCGGCGGCGGTGCGCAGGGCGGCGACGGTGGCGGGCAGTTCCCGTTCGGGTTCGGGGGTGAGCCCGAGCCAGACCAGGCTCCGACGACCGCTCATGCGTGCCTCCGGGAGAGGAGTGGGGTGACCGGCACGGATCGGGCGAGGTGTGTGGGGTTCTGCCCGTGGTTCGGTGCCGGAAGGGGGTGCCGTTGCGGGTGACGGCCGGCGGACCGGGGCGCGCCGCGCCCGCTCGCCGCCGGTGTTCGCCGTGGCGGAGCGCCAGGAGCAGCGAGACCACTAAACTAACTAATCAATTAGTCAGGACGCAAGTCTTGACTTCCCCGAAACCCGCCAGCAATCTGACTGACTAATTAGTCAGCGCGGGATCCGATACGTCGGCCACGGGCGTACACACCGCCCCGGCAGCCTCGATCCCCCCGCCCCGCGCGGCATGGAGGAGCTACCCGATGCACCCCGAAGCCACCACGGCACCATCGAATCAGGACACTGTCGGGCAGGCGCTGCCCGGCCGCTACTACACCGACCCGGCCGCCGCCACCGCCGAGACCCGGCACATCTTTGCCAGGTCCTGGCAGCTGGTCTGCCACGAATCCGACCTCCCCGGCCCCGGGGCGCGGCTCGCCGCCACCGTCGCCGACCGCGAGGTCCTCGTCGTCCGCACCGAGGACGGCGGCCTGGCCGCCCATCTCAACGTGTGCAGGCACCGCGGCACCCGCCTGGTCACCACCCCCGAGGCATCCGGCAAGGCCATCCGCTGCCCGTACCACGGCTGGACCTACAAACTCGACGGCCGCCTGGTCGGCGCGCCCGAGGCGCGGCAGATCCCCTGCCTGGACAAGCCGGCACTCGGACTCTTCCCGGTGCGCGTCGAATCGTTCCTCGGGTTCGTCTTCGCCAACCTCGATCCGGACGCCGTCCCGCTCGCCGAGCAGTGCGCCGGGCTGGCGGAGGCCGTCGGCCACTACGCGGGGACCGACCTGGTGCCGGTGGGCCGCAGCCGGATCCACGACCTGGCCGGGGCGGAGGTCCAGGAGGCCAACTGGAAGGTCGCGGTCGACAACTACCTGGAGGGCTATCACGTCCCCGTGGCCCACCCCGGGCTGATGCGGCTGCTCGACTACCAGGGCTACACCAGCGAGATCGGCGAGTCGTACGTGCTCTTCGCCTCGCCGCTGCGCGACAAGCCGTCCGCAAACTGGGCCGAGCGGCTCTACCAGCGCGTCGCCTCCCCCATGCCGGGGCTGACCGAAGCGGACCGGCGGATCTGGCGGTACGCCGTGATCTACCCCAACACACTCATCGACTTCTACCCCGACCATGTGCTTGCCTGGACCGCCATACCGACGGCCGTCGACAAGGTGGCCGTCCCGGGCGCTTTCTACACCCGCCGCGGGACGAGTCCGCGGACCCGGCTCGCCCGTCGCCTCAACATCCACATCGGCTGGATCACCAATGACGAAGACGCCGAATTGGTGGCCCGGGTACAGAAGGGCCTCGGTACCCCGGGCTTCGAGCCGGGCCCCCTGTCCCGCCGGGAGGCAGCGGTCGGCTGGTTCGCCGACCGGGTACGCGCCGACATCGGCGACGCGGTGGGCTGAACAGCCCCGGTGAGGCAGCGCCACGAGCCGCCCCCGCGGCGCACGCCCGCACCGCACCGCTCGCCCCAGCCGACTGGTCCCGCACGGAGGACAGGGCCTCCGCGCCCGTGTGACCGCGCCCTGAAGCAGCGCTCATCCCCTACGGAGAGGACACCGATGTCCCCCGAGGCACACCCACCCCCGTCCCGGCGCGGATTCCTGCGCGCGGGCGCCGCCGCCTCCCTCGGCCTCGGCGTGGCCGGCTGCGGCTTCCTGCCGGAGAACCGGAACGCCTTCGGAGATCCGGACGAGCCGATCACCGTCCGGGCCGACGGCGATCTGGTGTATTTCAACTGGGCCGACTTCGTCGCGCCGGCCGTCTTCGCCGGGTTCGAGAAGGAGTACGGCGTCAAGGTCATCCAGTCGAATTTCGACTCGATGGAGGGCATGGCCGCCAAGCTCAACGCCGGGAACCGCTACGACATCATCTTTCCCACCGCGAAGTGGGCGCAGCGCCTGACCGACGGCGGCCGGCTGCGCCGCATCGACCACTCCCGGCTGCGCCACGCCGATGCCGTCTTCGGGCGGTACCACTACTTCGCGGACCCCTGGTACGACCGGCACTCCGCGCACACCGTTCCGTTCACCATGTACAAGACGGGCATCGGCTGGCGGAAGGACCGGATCGGCCACCACCTCACCGGTTCCTGGGACGACCTGTGGAACGACCGGGCCAAGGGTCACGTCTTCGTCCTCGACGACCGCGACGAGGTGCTCGGCATGGCCGCGCTCAAGCTCGGCCTGGACCTCGACACCTCCGACGACCGCGATCTCGGCCGTATCACCCGGGCGCTGCAGAGCCTCCGGCCCCGCCTGCGCGGCTTCTCCAGCGACAGCTACAACAACCTGCTCAACGGCAACGCGGCGATGACCCAGGCCTGGAGCGGCGACATGGCCGCCATGCTCGGCCAGGCCAAGGACCCGTCCGTCCTGGGCTTCGAGGTGGCACGGGAGGGCGCGCCGATCAACTCGGACTGCTACGCGATACCCGCCAACGCCCGTCACCCCGGCACGGCGATGCTCTTCATCGACTACATGCTCCGACCCGAGAACGTCCGCCGGAACATCGAGTACATCGGATATCCCATGCCGGTCGGCGGCAGCGAGGACGTCTACGCCGCCCTCGTGAAGCCGTTCCCCCAGTGCCTGGTCTCCCCCGACGACCTCAAGGCCGACCTCTTCTTCCGCAACGCCTCCTCGAAGGGCGAACAGGCCCGCGATACCGCCTGGACCCACGTGAAAGCCGGCTGACATGGCACAACGCTCCCCCTCCGGGTCTCCCCCACCGCCACGCGGGCCCTCGGCCTCCGGCACACGGCTGTGGACCTGGCTCATGCTCCCCGGCACCCTCTGGATGACCGGATTCCTGATCGCCTCCCTGATCCTGGTGGCCACCCTGGCCCTGGGCACCACCGACCCCCTCGGCAACCCGCGCTTCGGGCTCAACTTCGACAACATCGCGGCGATGGCCGATCCCGCCTACCGCATCGTGATGCTGCGCTCGCTGGGCTTCGCGCTGATCGCCTGTGCCGTCTGCCTGGTCGTGGCGTACCCGGTCGCCTACTCCATCGCCCTGCACGGCGGGCGGTTCAAGAATCTCCTGATCGCCGCGATCGTCGTGCCGTTCTTCGCCAACTATCTGGTGCGGATGTACGGCTGGTCGGTGGTGCTGTCCGACGGCGGGCCGGTGCTCAAGGCGCTGCGGGCCGTCGGGCTGGCCGACGACGGCACCAAGATTCTGCAGAGCGGCGTCGGCGTCATCGCCGGGCTCGTCTACGGCTTCATCGTCTTCATGATCATTCCGCTGTACGCGGCACTGGAGCGGATGGACCTCTCGCTGATCGAGGCGGGCCGCGACCTCTACGGCGGCCCGTTGCGGACCTTCTTCTTCGTCACCCTCCCCGCGACCCGGCAGGGCGCCGCCGCGGGCGCCGTCCTGGTCTTCCTGCCCGCCATGGGGGACTTCGTGAGCGCCCAACTGATGGGCGGCCCGGACCAGATCATGATCGGCAACCTGATCCAGGACAAGTTCTTCCAGGGCCAGAACTGGCCGCTGGGGTCCGCCCTCACCATGCTCATGATGGCGGTGCTGTTCATCGGGATGCTCGGCTACCTGCGCCGCACCCGCAAGGACGAGGCGGAGGCCACCCGATGACGCTGCGCGCCCCGCACCGACGGCACCGCCGCGGCACCGACCGCAGGCCCCGGCTGGCCCTCGCGGTCACCGCCGTCTTCTTCCTGCTGCTCTACCTCCCCATCGGGGTGGTCGTCCTCTTCTCCTTCAACGCCCAGAAGTCCCTCACCGTCTTCAAGGGCTTCAGCTTCCGCTGGTACACGGCCTTCTTCCACGACAACGTGCTGATCGAGTCGCTCGGCATGAGCCTGCGGGTCTCCCTCGTGGCCATGGCGGGATCGGTGATCCTCGGGGTCGCCCTCGCGCTGGGCCTGGTGCGCTGCCGTACCCGGCTCGGATCCCTGGCGGGCCTGGTCATGCTGGTCCCGCTGATCACCCCGGAGATCGTCACCGGCGTCGCCGCGATGCTGCTGTTCAAGGGCATGGACATCACCCTCTCCTCCGGCACCGTCATGCTCGCGGAGATCACCTTCTCCATCTCCTATGTGACGGTGATCCTGCGCTCGCGGATCGCCGCCCTCAACCCGGAGGTCGAAGAGGCCGCGATGGACCTGGGGGCCACCCGCTGGCAGGCTCTGCGCCTGGTCACGCTGCCCGCCCTGCTGCCCAGCATCCTCGCCGCGGCGGTCCTCGTCTTCGCCCTCGTCTTCGACGACTTCGTGCTCGCCTACTTCACCACCGGCGTCGATCCGCAACCGCTGTCCGTCCGCATCTACTCCGCGATCCGGTTCGGTGTGCAGCCCACCATCAACGCCGTCGGCACCCTGATGCTGGCCGGCTCCATCGGCCTGATCGCCCTCGCGCTGGCCATCCCGCGGCTTTTCGGCCGCCGCGGTGGCCTCGACCTGCTCTCCGGGAAGTGACACCCATGCCCTCCTCCGACGCCACCTCCGCCGGCCCGGCACCGGCCGACGCGCCACCCGCGGTCCGGCTCGACCACGTCAGCAAGACCTACGGCGGTTCGTCCGCGGTCAAGGACCTCTCGCTGGACATCGCACCCGGCGAGTTCTTCTCCCTGCTGGGCCCGTCCGGCTGCGGCAAGACCACCTCGCTGCGGATGATCGGCGGCTTCACCGACCCGAGCGCCGGCACCATCCTGCTGAGCGGCGAGGACGTGACCGCGCTCCCGCCCGACAAGCGCAACGTCAATACGGTCTTCCAGAGTTACGCGCTCTTCGACCATCTCTCGGTGGCCGACAACGTCGCCTTCGGGCTCAAGCGCAAGGGCGTGCCCCGGGCCGAGATCCGGGAGCGGGTCGCCACCATGCTGGAGCGGGTGCAGCTGGGCGGGCTCGGCAGCCGCAAGCCCGGCACGCTCTCGGGCGGACAGCGGCAGCGCGTCGCTCTCGCGCGTGCCCTCGTCAACCGCCCGCAGGTCCTGCTGCTCGACGAACCGCTGGCCGCCCTCGACCTCAAGCTCCGGCGGCGCATGCAGGTCGAGCTCAAGCAGATCCAGCGCGAGGTCGGCATCACCTTCGTCTTCGTCACCCACGACCAGGACGAGGCCCTGACCATGTCCGACCGGCTGGCGGTGATGAACGATGGTCGCGTCGAGCAGTGCGGGCCCCCGGAGGACGTCTACGAACGCCCCGCCAGCCGGTTCGTGGCGTCCTTCATGGGCACCTCCAACCTCGTGCCCGGCACCTACCGCGCCGGCCGGGTGGTCCTCGACTGCGGGCCCGCGCTCCCGGTCGGCACCCGCGACGGCATCGCCGACGGCAGCGGCGTCAGCCTGTCGATACGGCCCGAGAAGATCTGGCTCTCCGACTTCGAACCGGGCATGGCGCTGGTCAGCGGCGTGGTGCGGGAGACCGTCTACTCCGGCCCCACCACCACGTATCTCATCGAACTCGCCCCCGGCGTCACGGTGTCGGTGCTGGAACAGAACACCGACCGCTCGCGCATGGAGGACCGCTGGAGCGGCGGCGAAAGCGTGGAGATCGGCTGGAAGCCCGAACACTGCCTGGTCCTGGACTGACCGCGCCCACCGCAGCCGCCCCACCCACAGCGAAGGAACGCCCCTGATGAATCACGATGTCATCGTGCTCGGCGCCGGCCTCGCCGGTCTCGCCGCGGCACGGGACCTGAGCGCGGCCGGCGCCGACGTCCTGGTGCTCGAAGCCCGCGACCGGGTAGGAGGACGCGTCGAGCAGACCGTGCTGCCCGACGGCCGGCTGGTCCAGCTCGGCGGCGAGGTGGTCGGCCGGGCCCACACCGCCTACCTCGCCCTGGCGGCGGAACTCGGCCTGACCCTCGTCCCCAGCTACGTCGCCGAACCCGGCCGGATGTCCCGGGCCACCGCGGAAGGGATATCGGCCGGCGACCCGCCGCACTGGTTCGGCCCCGGCGACCAGGCCGTTCAGGAGCAGGTCACCGCCGCCTTCGTCGCCCTGGCACGGACCGTCGACCCGCAGGACCCCTGGTCGCACCCGAACGCCGAAGCCCTGGACCGCCTGTCGGTCGGCGACTGGCTGCGCGCGGAAGGAGCGAGCCCGGCCGTCGTACGGCTCTGGGAGATCGGCCAGCTCGCCCTGGCCAGCGGTTCGTACGAACGCACCTCCCTGCTCGCCGCGCTCCGCAAGCACGCCGTCGTCCCCGGGGACGACCCCTATGCCTACGAGGACTGGGAAGGCCTCCGGGTGGCTGAGGGGTCGGCGACCGTGGCGCTGCGGATGGCCGAACAACTGGGCCGCCGCATCCGGCTGGACGCGGCCGTCGACGAGGTCACCGTGCGCCCGGGAAACTGCCGGGTCCGGCTGGCCGACGGGGCGACGCTGACCGCGGACGCCGTGGTCAGCGCCCTGCCGGTCGGCCCGCTCCGCTCGATCGGCATCACCGGTGTCTCCGCCGCCCGGCTCGCCTCCCTGCACTGCCAGCGGCAGGCCGTCGCCGCGAAATTCGTGGCCGCCTACGACAAGCCCTTCTGGCGCGCCCTGGACCTCAACGGCCTGTCCGAATGCGAGGGCGTGCTCGGCAGCACCTGGCCGCAGAGCGACGGCATCCTCTCCGCCCTGATTCCCCCCGAGCGCTACGGAGTGCTGCTGGGCATGCCGCCCGCCGCGCGCGACCACGAGCTGCTCGGTGACATCGCCCGCCTGTACGGCGCCGAGGCCCTCCAGCCGTTCATGTCCGCGCTGCGGATGTGGGGCACCGACCCGTGGACCCAGGGCTACGTCACGCACTGGAACCCCGGCGACGTGATGGCCGTCGGCCCGCTGCACGGCACCCATGAACCGCCCTTCTACGTCTGCGGATCCGACCAGTGGGTGGCCGGCTACATGGAGGGCGCGGTACGCACCGGCCGGGCAGCGGCACGGGAGGTGCTGCGCCATGGCTGATCCCCGTCCGCCCGCCCCCGTCCTCAACCACATCGCGGGGGCGGACCGCCCGGCCGACTCCGGCGCCACGATGGAACTCGTCAACCCGGCCACCGGCGTGGCGCACCGCAGCGCCGCCCGCTCCGGGCCCTCCGACACGGACGCGGCCTGCACGGCGGCAGAGACCGCCTTCGCCCGCTGGTCGCTCACCACCCCCGCGGAGCGGCAACAGGCCCTGCTGCGGATCGCCGACGCGCTGGAGGAGCACGCCGATGCCCTGGTGGCCGCCGAGGTCGGGGACACCGGCAAGCCGCCCGAGCAGTTCCGCGGCGAGGAACTGCCCGCGGTCGTCGACACGTTCCGCTTCTTCGCGGGGGCCGCGCGCAACCTGCCCGGAGCGGCGGCCGCCGAGTACACCGAGGGCCGCACCTCGGTGCTGCGGCGCGAACCGGTCGGTGTCTGCGCGCAGATCACGCCCTGGAACTATCCGCTGATGATGGCGGCGTGGAAGGTCGCGCCCGCCCTCGCGGCGGGGAACACCAGCGTCCTCAAGCCCGCCGACACCACTCCGTCCTCGTCCGTGCTGCTGGCCCGCGTCGCCGCGGAGCACCTGCCGCCGGGCGTGCTCAACGTGGTCTGCGGCGACCGCGACACCGGCCGGTCCCTGACGGCGCATCCGGTCCCCCGCCTCCTCGCCGTCACCGGGAGCGTCCGGGCCGGCCGGGAGATCGCCGCCGCGGCCGCGGCGGACCTCAAGCGGGTGCACCTGGAGCTGGGCGGCAACGCCCCGGTCATCGTGCATGACGATGTGGACGTCGACGCCACCGCGGCGGAGCTCGCGGCCGTCGCGTACTACAACGCCGGCCAGGACTGCACCGCCCCCACCCGGTTCCTGGTCCACCGGAGCGTGTACGACGCGTTCGTGGCCGCTTTCGCCGCATGCGCCCAACGGCTGCGCACCGGGGGCCCCGAGGAGCGCGCCGACTACGGTCCGGTCAACAGCGCAGCTCAACTGGCTGCCGTGACCGGCCTGTTGGGCCGCCTGCCGGAGCACGCCGAGGTGGTGACGGGCGGTACGGCACCGGAGCGGCCTGGCTGGTTCCATCTGCCCACGGTCGTCGCCGGACCACGCCAGGACGACGAAATCGTCCAGGAGGAGATCTTCGGCCCGGTGGTCACGGTGCAGCCCTTCGCCGACGAGGCCGAGGCGCTGCGGCTGGCGAACGGGGTCCGCTTCGGTCTGGCCGCGAGCGTGTGGACCACCCGGCACGACCGGGCCATGCGGGCCACCCGCGCGCTGCACACCGGGATCGTCTGGGTGAACACCCACGGAACCACGGTGTCGGAGATGCCGCACGGCGGGGTCAAGCACTCCGGCTACGGCAGCGATCTGTCCCTGGCGGGGCTGTTGGACTACACCCAGGCCAAGCACGTCATGCTGTGACGCGCCGGCACCGGCACGGCTGTGCCCGGTGGCATGGTTCTCGCCACCGGGCACAGCCTCGTGAAGCCGGCCTCAGGTTCCGGACTTGCGGCCGTACACGTGGACATCGTCACCGTTCTTGAGCAGCGACCAGTACTTCTTGGCGTCGCCGCTGCGCATGTTGACACAGCCGTGTGAGCCGGGTGCCGACCACACGCTGCCGCTTATGGAGTGGAATGCCTGACCGCCGTCGAAGAACTGGCTGTAGGGCATGGCCACGTTGTAGAGCGTCGATACATGGTGCAGATTGCGCCAGTAGATCTTCTTGGCTCCGCCGCGGGTCTCGTACCCGTAACGGCCGGTACGGACCGGCACCGGTCCGTACACCAGCTTCGATCCGTCCTGTATCCAGCTGAGCTGGCGGGTCAGATCGACGCAGGCTATGCGGCCTTTGTTGGTGGGGCACTTGTCTGCGCTGTTGGGGTTGTGCCCGGCGGCCTTCTGCTGGGCGACGACGCCCATCACGCCCCAGGTCACGGGCCCTGCGTAGCCGATGTTCGGGCTGATGCCATGACTGGTCTGGAAGGCACGGATCGCACGGCAGTCCGCGGCCGACTGGCGGCCGTCCACCGGGCGTCCGAGGAACTTCTCGGCCTGCTTCTGGTACGGGCCGCGGACAGCGGTGCACGAGGAGGACGCGGCCTCGGCGGTGGAGCCGAGGGCCACCGTCAGGGGAACGGTCAGCGCCGCGACGGCGAGCGCCGTACCGGCCCTGCGGCGTGCGCCGGGTCTCCCCAGGAGGCGGTTCAGTCTGCTTTTCATACACGGTATGACTGTTTGCCCCACCCGCCGGTTGCGGGCGTAACCAACCCGATATACCGGTACGCCGCACCGCCGCGCGTCGGGGCCGACGGCCTCACACATCCCGCCAGCGCGCCATGGTGAACGAGAAGAGCCCGAACAGGGCCAGCCCGGCCGCGACCGCGCCCAGCAGCCAGACACCGGCCGGGGTACCGGCCAGCGCACGAAGGGTGTCGTCCATCCCTGTGGCGCTCTCGGGGTCGTAGGTCACCGCCGCCTTGACGAGGAAGACACCGGCCATCGCGAAGACTCCACCGCGGGCGATGCCGCCGGGCACTCCGAGAACATCGACGCCCCGTCGGGCCCGACGCGACATCTCGCCCCGCTTCAGCTCCTTGTGGAAGGTACGGCGACCGGCACGCACCGCGATCCAGACACCCGCCACCGCGACGCCCAACCCGGCGCAGCCCACCAACCAGGGCCCCGCAGGCATGCCCAGCACTTCGGCCGTCACGTCATCGGACTGCCGGTCGCTCGCCCCGCTCCCGCTGCCCTTCTCGCCGGCGGCGAAGGCGAGCACGGAGAGGCACACCACGCAGTAGAAGACGAACCGGCCGAACGCGAGCAGCCGCTTGCCGGCCCCTTCGCCGCCGGGCCCGGCCGAGCCGAACGCCGCCTCGGACAGTCGCCACAGCGCCATCCCCGCCAGCCCGAGGCCGAGTGCCCAGATCAACACGACGCCGAACGGCTGGGCGGCGATCTCGGCGAGCGCCCCGCCTCGGTCCGCCTGCTCACCGGATGCGCCGAAGGCGATCCGCAGCGCGAGCACCCCTACCAGCAGATAGATCACTCCGCGGGCGGCGAAGCCGCAACGGGCCGCTCCCCGCACCGCCGGACTCCGGGCCGCCCGACGGGCTGTGCGCTTCCCTCTGTGCGGTATCGCCGTGAGTGGATTCATGAGCCGGCCCGCCTCCGAGGTTTCTCCCCCGGCCATCCGAGGTGCACTGCGGGTGCCCTCTTATCCCCCTGACAAACGCGATCGCCCAGGGCTCCGGGTGAGTGTCGCCGCCCACCACGGCGGCTTCCGGCACGGCCGCGGCCGCGATCCCATCCGGCCCGCATGATTCGTTTTACCTCGGGTAACTGAACGATCCATCCGGCGCTTGGCGCACCGCGTACACCAGGGAGAACTCCCATGCCACATACACAGCAGGGCAACAGAGCGGCGTGGTCGCCGGTGGCGGACCGCGCGCCGTTGGCCGTACGGATCATTGTGCTGATCCTGGCTTTTGCCGGAATGGTGGCGTTCGCGGTCGCTCTGGCCAAGGTGACGTTGACCCCCTCGGCGGCCTCGGTGCCGTTGACCCACCCCAACCTCCGCCCCGGCGACTCGATCAGGGACTACCTCGGGCAACCGCATCTGACGGACACCGTCAAGCAGCTCGGCGGCAACATCCTGCTGGGCGTGCCGTTCGGTGTACTGCTGCCGGTGCTGCTTCCGCGGGCACGTGGGGCGCTCCGGGTGGGGGTGGCCACCGCGTTGGTGATGGTGCTGGTGGAGCTGGTTCAGGGCGCGCTGATCACCGGCCGGGCCTTCGACATCGACGACGTGATCCTCAACTGCTCCGGCGCGGTGATCGGTTATCTGCTGCTGGGGCTCAAGCTGGGTCGCGTCGTCCACCCGCGGCGCCGTCATTGGTGGCATCGCCTGAGCGGCAGGCGGACGGCCGTCGGCTCCGGGACGGCGCACAAGTCGAGCGCCCGCGTGGGCGGCTGATCTGCCGGCACGCGGACGTGGACCGCTGGTCTAGCGAGGCCGGGAGCGCATCATGACCGCAGCCTGCGCTCGGGTCACGGGCGTTGCGAGCGCTCCGCGGCCGGCGCACCGTCAGCGTTCGTACGTACGGCGGTAGATCGCGTCCGTATGGCTTCGGACGTCCCGGTAGACCTCCTCCAGACGCCGGTAGAGGCTGTGATGCGCCCGGCTCGGCAGGAAGACCCTGCCGGGGCGGACCATCGATTGCACCGCCTGGTCGAAGTCGGGGTACACACCGAGCCCTGCCGCCGCGCAGATCGCCGCGCCGAGGCCGGCCGCGCTGGTGGCCTCCGCGCGGCGGGCCGGGATGCCGTGGACGTCGGCCTGGATCTGCATCATGAGGTCGGAGTGGGAGCCGCCGCCCGAGACGATCACATCGCTGTACTCGGTGCCGAGTTCGGCGGCCATGCGGGTGGCGGAGTCGTGGACGGTCATGGCGAGGGCTTCGAGGATCGAGCGGTAGAGGTGGAAGCGCCCCTGGCGGCCGTCGAAGCCGAGGATGGTGCCCTTGCGGAAGGGAGCTTCCGCGGGGGCGAGCCAGTCGAGGACGGTCATGAGGCCGTCGGAGCCCGGCGGGACCTTCTCCGCCTCGGCGTTGAAGTAGTCCTCGACCGAGAGGCCCGCCGCCCGTGCCTGGACGACCCCTTCCTCACCGAGCAGGTCGCGGTACCAGCTGACCGTCCACATGCCGCGGCGGACGCCGTGCGACTCGTAGAGGTAGGAGTGCGGCGTGGACGCGTAGTTGGTCCAGAAGTCGGTGGCGTGAGTGATGTTGCGCGGGCCGGTGGCCATGCCCGCGACATAGGTGCCCAGTGACACGAGCAGGGTGTCGGGGGTGCGCAGACCGCAACCGAGGGCTTCGACCGCCTTGTCGTTGGCGGTGGCGATGACGGGGATGCCGACCGGGATGCCGGTGTGGGCGGCGGCGGCCTCGGTGACCTGGCCCAGGGTGTCTCCGGGCAGTACGAGATCGAAGAGCATGGCCCGCGGGATGCCGGACCTGGCCAGTTCGGCGTCGTCGTCCGTCCACTGCCAGGTGTCGGGGTCCAGCGGCCACAACCCCGCGCAATTGGCTGCGGTGTCACGGAAGTTGCCGGTCATACGATGGCCGAGGTAGCCGGATGAGGTGGTCACGTACGCGGCGTCGGGGGCGGTGTGGACATAGGGCACGGACACGCGCTCGTCCATCCAGCTCATGACGGGCTGGGCGAGGGTGCCGTCCGCCTTCAGGACCGCTCGGCAGAACCGGATGGTGCACAGGCCCACCCCCATGATGTCGGCCGTGTCCCCGGTGAACGCCGCCATCGCCTGCCGGCCGGCTTCGCCGATGGACGTCCAGAGGTCGTCGTCCGGATGTTCCACGACGCCGGGGCGGGGGGTGTCGTAGGGACGCAGTGCCGCGCGTCCCTCGCTGACGGCGTGGCCGTGTTCGTCGAAGACGGTCACCTTGGAGGACTGGGAGCCGTTGTCGATGCCGATGAAGTAGCGGGGACGGGTGCTGGTCATGCCCACTCCGGGGTGCGGGGCCCGGACAGCGGTGTCCGGGACGGTGTTGGAGGGAGGGTCGGGGCGGGTGGGGCCCCGGCTGTCGCGAAGGTCAACCGGGGCCCCACCGAGGGATGTTGGCGAGCACGTCCCCGCCGACGGGTGTTGGCGAACGCGGCGGCTCGGCTGCGCTCGGATTCAGGCGTCGGTCGGGAAGATGGTGCCCTTGTTCATGATCCCGTTGGGGTCGAAGGTCTCCTTGAGCTTTGCCAGGATGGGGTAGGCGCTGCCGTGTTCCTGGGTCGTCCAGGGTGCGCGGTACTTGCCGATGCCATGGTGGTGGACCATCGAGCCACCGGCCTTGAGGGCTTCCTCGACGATGATCGCGTTGAGCGGGATGTGGTACTTGTCGATCTCTTCGCGCGGCTCGCAGTTGATCTTGTAGTCGTAGACGAAGTAGAGGTTGGTGCCCGTCTGATAGCTGTGCGAGGAGTGGGCGCCGAGCATCACCAGGTCGTCGGCCGCGGGGAACTCGCCGCGGATGCGGCGGATGACGTTCTCGTACAGCTCGACCGTGCGCGACCAGTCGACCGAGACCTCGGTGGTGTAGCCGAGTTCGGCCTGCTGGAGCATGACCTGCTTCTCGGCCTCGATCTTGTCGACGCCCCAGTTGAGGTGGTCGAACCAGTTCTCGATGAGCTTCGGGTCGACCTTGGTGTGCGGGTACTGGCCGATGACGCGCTCGATCTCCTCGCTGGTGGCGCGCACGATGCCCTGCGGGCCCTCGGCGACGAAGACCACGACGACCTTGCCCTCGTAGAAGTGCGCGAAGTGCTGGCGGGCGTCCTCGGGCGAGTAGACGCGTACGACGGACGGCTTGAATCCGCCGGTGACCACCTCACGGATGACCTTGATGCCGGTCGCGATGTCGTCGACGAGGAAGCCGTGGAACTCGTTGTTCTCCGGCTGGTACTTGAAGATCTTGACGGTGACCTCGGTGATGTAACACAGCGCGCCCTCGTTGCCGATGACGATGTGCCGGATGTCCGGGCCCGCCGCGCGGCGCGGCACGTTCTTGATGCGGGTGACGGTGCCGTCGGGGAAGACCGCCTCCAGGCCGACGACCATGTCCTCGATCGCGCCGTAGAGCGTGGAGAACTGGCCGATGGAACGGGTGGAGACCAGACCGCCGTACTGCGCCAGCGGCTTGGACTGGGGGGAATGGCCGGTGGTCAGGCCCTGCTCGCGCAGCGCGTCCTCAAGGACCTGGAGCGGGACGCCGCACTGGACGGTGGCCTGCATGTTCTCGGCGTCGATCGTGAGGATCTCGTCGAGGCCGGAGCCGTCCAGGACCAGGGTGTCCTCGACGGCCGTCTCCAGGCCGCCTTCGGTGCCGGTGCGGCCGGTGCGGGCCACCACATTGATCTTGTTCTGGTTGGCGAAGGCCAGGACCTTGGCGATGTCCTCGGTGGAGCGGGCGTTGACGATCGCGGCCGGAAGCGGGCCGTCGAAGATGTCGTGTACGGACTGGTACTTCTTGAACCGGTCGACGCTCGCCTCCTTGAGCTGCGCTGCGTCCGTGACGACCTGTCCGGCGGGGACCAGGTCCGTCAGACGGGCGACGATGTCTTCGCGGGTGAGCTCGGAGAGCGACTTGGCCATCGGGATCTACCTCGTGGAGTTCTGTGGGGGTGCGGGCGTACGGAGTGGGTGTTTGTGGGCGTACGGAGTGGCGGGCCGGCGTACGGCGGCGGGCTCAGCGGACCAGGTAGCCGCCGTCCACGGGCAGGACGTGGCCGTTGACGTAGTCCGATGCGCGGGAGGCGAGGAAGACGGTGGCCCCCATCAGGTCGGCCGGCTCGCCCCAGCGGCCGGCCGGGATGTGGTCCAGGACGCGCTGACCGGTCACCGGATCGGCCCGTGTCGCCTCGGTGATCTTCGTGGCGAAGTAGCCCGGGGCGATGGCGTTGACCTGGATGTTGTGCTGGGCGAGCTCGTCGCAGTACGCCTTGGTGAAACCGGCGATGCCGTGCTTGGTGGCCGCGTACGCGGGCGACCACCGGCCGCCGAGGAACGAGAACATCGACGCGACGTTGATGATCTTGCCGGAGCGCTGCGGGATCATGAACCGGATCGCCTCGTGGCTCAACTCGAAGGGAGCCGTGAGGTTCACGCTGACCATCGGGTCCCATTCGGCGCGGCCGAACTGCTCGACCTCGGCCAGCTTCGCGATGCCCGCCGAGTTCACCACGATGTCCACCGAGCCGAAGGCGTCGACACACCCCTCGATGATCTGCCGCGGCACGCCCGGCTTCGTCAGGTCGGCCTCCAGGACCTCCATCCGGCCCCCTTCGGCCTCGATCAGCTTCCGGGTGGTGCCGTCGTCGGCGGCGACGGACGGTACGAAGATGTTCGCTCCCGCCTTGGCCAGAGCCAGCGAGAAGGCCTGGCCGAGGCCGGTGTTGCCGCCGGTGACGATGGCGTTCTTGCCGCCGAGGGAGAAGAAGTCGAGGTGGAACTCGGTGATATCCATGCGGAGTTCGCTCTTTCTGGATGCGCTACGAGGTGATCCGGGCGGGTGTGGCGGGGCGGACGGGCGCCCGCGGAGCGTCAGGTGCCCATCGACACCGGCTCGGGCGACGCCGTGTCGGCGCGGGCGCGGGCGTCAAGATCGCGCCGCCGTGCACGGTCGGTGAGGGTGGTGAACAGCAGGCCGAGCAGTGCCATGGCGAGCAGGAAGACGAAGAGGGTGGTGTAGCCGCCGCCGCGCTCGGGCACCACGGGCGTGGCCGAGGGATCGCCGATCCACCAGGCGCACAGGGCGGGCAAAAAGGCATCGGGCAGGTACGCGAGCCCGGAGGCAAGGCCGATCACGCCGCCCCGCTCGCTCTCGGGCACCTCGACCTCGCCGACCTGTGCCCAGTACACGCCGCGGCTGGCGAACACCAGAAGGCACAGCGCGAACATCAGCCCGAGCGCCACCCACATGAAGCCGGAGTTGCGCGGCAGCACGAGGAAGACCAGGGCGACGACGGCGCTGCCCGCGAACATCCAGCGCAGGAAGCGGGGCGAGGACTTGGTGACCTTGTCCACGACGATCCCGCCGGCCGGCCCGGCCACGAACTGGAAGACGTAGGTCCGGGTGACACCGATGACGCCGATGAGCGCGGCCGCCATCCCGTACCGGTACTCCAGCAGCGGGGAGAAGTAGCCGAGGGTGGTGTAGAAGCAGTACATCAGCATGACCGTGAAGCCGATCAGCCAGGTGTACTTGTTCTTCGCGGCCAGCCACAGCTGCTTGAAGGTGACGGTGCTCGAACCGAGGGCCGCCAGGCGTTCCTCGTCGCCCTTCACGAACAGCCACACCAGCGCCGCGAAGACGAAGCACAGGACGCCGTAGATCCTGATCAGCCACAGGACCCCCGCGGCCTCGGCCACGGAGAGGGCGACGATGGCCGTCCCGGCGAAGCCGACGATCGTTGAAGTGACACCACGCACGCCTTCCAGGAAACCGAACAAGCGGCCCTGTTCCGTGGAATCACCCAGCATTCCGATGGCTTTCACCAGAGCGGACCAGTAAAGGCCCATTCCCATGACGGCCATCAGCAGGTGCGCGGCGAGTGTTCCCCAGTAGCCCGGGACAGTGCCCAGGTACAGGTCCGCCACTCCGGTACCGGCCAGGGCCACCACGATCAGGGTCTTGGGTGAGAATCTGTCGGCGAACCAGCCGCCGAAGAAATACATCACCATCGCGACAATGCCGAAGACCGACACGATGTTTCCGTAGTCCTGCGCCGAAAGGTCGAGCGCATGCGCGGTGGGACCGAGGAAAACAAACCGGATGTAGGCGACCTGGAAGATGACTCCGCCGGTCATCGACAGGATCACGAAGCTGATCCGCCGCTGGGACCTGGTCATCGGATGGTCCGCTCACCGGGAGCGGCCTGGGGGTTCGACGTCACGCTGACCACCTCGTCGTGGAAAGGCAGGGCAGGGGGCACGCCCGGAAAAGGGCACAAAAAAAGAACAGTAATCCTCCACAGGGAAGGGTTACTGTTCTCTGGTCTCTAGTAACTGCCACGGAACACGCGGCTAATGCCATGCGCTCCGGAAGCCGATATTTGTTTGTCGCCGCCCCTGTTCCAGGGCTGCTCCGCAAAAGTAAATGGGCGCTGTCCGCGGTGTCAACCCCCGTCTCGGCCGGGCGTCACATCTTCCAGACTTCCCTGTTGGACGAGGCGATGGCAGCGGCGCCCGCCTTCAGTGCCGCGAACACGTCCTCCCGGTCGCAGACAAGGCCACCCGCGATCAGCGGCACGTCGATGTCGGCCACGACCCAGGAGATGACCCGCGGCATGCAGCCGGGCAGGATCTCCACGCAGTCCGCCTTCGATATCCGTACCTGCGCCGCGAGATTGCGGTACGAGAGGGAGTCGATGAGGAAGAAGCGGTGCACCGCGAAGAGGCCGTGCTCCCGGGCCGCGCGGACCATGAACGCCTTCGAGCTGAGGACACCATCGGCGGCCGTCTTCTCCTTGACGTACCGCACGACGACCTCCTTGCCGGCGAAGCCCTCGATGAGGTCCACGTTCACGAGGACGATCCGGCCGTTGTCCTTCAGGCGCTGCACGATCGAGGGCAGGTCGAGCACCGACCCGTAGAGCAGGAAGACGATCCTGCACTCCGACCGCAGGACGGCATCCAGGCCCTCCTCGTCCTTCACGCTGGCCACGACCGGGTACTCCTCCAGGAGCGAGGGCAGTGAGGTGGTGTCCATGACGATCTCCCGGAGTGCGATGAAGCGAGAACACCCCCAGCCTAAGCTCGCCGGCTCCGCCCCCACCCCGCCGACCTTGGGGTTACCGCACGGGCCCGCGCCGGGTACGTCAGGTACGTACTCGCGGCCTTCGGCGCCAGGAAATGCAGGTGCCGACGCGGCGGAGCGCGACTGCTCCCGCACGGGGGGAACAGCAGGGGGCTGGGCGCGGGGGCCGTGGCCGTGGCATCACTGCCACCTATAGGGCACTGGCGCTTGCCGGCGTCTCCGGTTGTTGCGAGGCAGCCCGTTCGGTTCGCGTGGACGTCTCGCGGAGGGGCCGGGTAGGGGCCGGGTGGCGGTGTTGCTCGTCGGCATCACGACGTGTGGGGGCGCTGGAGTCCCTGGAGGAGGAGGGCGACCAGGCGCCGGGGGTCGTAGCGGGGGTCGTTGTCGCGTCCGATGCAGAGGTTGCCGATGCCGCGCATCAGCTCGTAGGGCTGCGTGCCGGGGGTGATGTCACCGGCCTCGACCGCGGCGTTGAGCAGTTGGGCGCAGACGGGCAGCAGGCGGTCGAGGAAGTAGGCGTGCAGCGCGGCGAAGCGGTCGCTGTCGGACTGCAGGGCGTCGGCGAGTCCGTGCTTGGTGACCAGGAAGTCGACGAAGAGGTCGGTCCATTGGCGCAGTGCGTCGAGCGGTGAACCTGCACTGGCCAGCAGGTTCGGGCCGGCCTCGGCGCATGCCTCGATCTGGTGCCGGTAGACGGCGGTGACGAGATCGGCCCGGGTCGGGAAGTGGCGGTAGATCGTGGCCATCCCGACGCCCGCCTTGGCCGCGATCTGGCGGATCGGCGCGTCCACACCGGAGGTGACGAACACTTCGGCGGCGGCGGTGAGCACCGTCTGGCGGTTGCGCTGGGCGTCGACCCGCTTGCTTCGGGACGACGACTCCCCTGCACGGCCCTCGGTGGCCATGACGTACTCCTTCACACCGATTGACAAAACGGAACAGCGCTCCGGATACTAAATGGAGCAGCGTTCCGTTTCAGGTTAGCCGAAACGGAACGCTCCTGACCGCCTTGTCCATCGCCGGTCGCAGGAGACCGGCGGGCGGCAGGTGTCACCGAAAGGGAACCCACATCGTGAGCACATCCACCACCGCCGACGCCTTGGGCACGCCCGCCCCGGTCCTGTCCTTCGGCCCCGTGGTCCTCTCCGTACCCGGACGTCCCGTGGACCTCCACATGCGCGTCTCCGCACCCGCGATCGGAGCCGGCCTTCCCGTCATCCTCCTCTCCCACGGCCACGGCCCCTCGAACAACCTCTCCTCGCTGAACGGCTACGCGCCGCTCGCCAACTACTGGGCAGCCCACGGATTCGTCGTCGTCCAGCCCACCCATCTCACCTCCAGGACACTGGCCGACCTGGTCTCCGACGCCCCCGGAGCCCCCGACTTCTGGCGCTCCCGCGCCGAGGACATGACCCATATCCTCGACCGGATCGACGTGATCGAGAGCGCCGTGCCGCAGCTCGCCGGGCGCATCGACCGCACCAAGGTCGCCGTCGCCGGACACTCGCTCGGTGGCTTCACCGCCGCCCTCCTCCTGGGCGCAGGGCTCACCGACCCCGACACCGGGGACGTGGCGCACCTCGTGGAACCTCGAATCAAGGCGGGCGTTTTGCTCGCCGCGCCCGGCAGGGGCGGCGACGTCTTCAACGGGCCCATGGCCGAACAGTGGCCGATCATCGGGGCCGTCGACTTCTCCACCATGACCACACCCGCATTGGTCGTCGCCGGCGACAAGGACCACTCCCGGCACTTCACGGACATGGGGCCGGACTGGCACGCCGACCCCTACACCCTCGCTCCCGGCCCCAAGACCCTGCTCACCCTGTTCGACGCGGAGCACGGACTCGGTGGGATCGCCGGATACGACGCCGCCGAGACCACCGACGAGAACCCCGTACGAGTCGCCGCCCTCGCCCGACTCACCGCGGCCTACCTCCGCACTCAATTCTCCCCCGGCGCTCCCACTTGGCAGACGACGTGCGAGGCGCTGACAACTGGCCCCGACCCGGTAGGACGAGTCGACTCCAAGTAGGCCCCCTGCGACCGTCCCGTACCCAACGGCCGGTCCCGTATCCAACGTCCCGTTCCGTATCCAGCGGCCGTTCCGTCGTCGTCCGGCTCGCCTCGTCCGGCGCGCCAGGGGGCGCAACCCCTCGCGCGGCACGAACACGGTGAGGCCCAGGGCCCAGGGCCCAGGGCCCAGGAGTCGCAGGGAACGGGGCGCAGCTAAGGCGCCCTGCCGCGGGAGGGGGCGAGGGGCGAGGGGGCAGTCGGCGGACCGGCACTCGACAATGGTGTCCGGGCAGGTGACCGCCACGGTGCGAAGTGCCTCCCCCCCCCGGATCCGCAGTCGTCATCAGCTGCCTCGGCGCTGTCCGGACACCCTCACTCACCGTGCAGATCGCAGACGACCGGGGAGAGCGCTCGAAGAGTGAACAACTGCTGTCGGTATCCGCGAAACTGAGCCGCCCCCTCTCAAGAGCGTGCCCGGGGAGCTGTCTCACCCGGTCGGCTCGACGGCCGGGCAGCGCGTGCCGCGGGCCGGGACCCTCAACGAGATCAGATAGTCGTCGATCGTCTTCCGCGCGCAGGGGCTGCTGCTGTACGTGCCGTGACCCCAGCCCTCGTAGGTGTGCAGGACTCCGTTGCGGCCGAGCTGCTCGGCGACGCCGGTGGCCCACGTGTAGCCGGATGCCGGGTCGTGGACCGAGTTGGTCAGCAGAAGGGGACGGGTGGTCCGCACCTTCAACCGGTGCTGTGGGTTGGCGGGTTCGGGGGCGCCGAGGCAGGCCGAGACGGACATCAGGGCGCGGGGGTACCGCATGTCGGGCGCGATCCTGGCGACGCGGCGCAACTGCCGTGCGTAGTCCTGGTAGTTGCGCACCGGCAGACTCCAGTCCTGGCAGAAGATCTCAAACGGACTGGCCTCGAGGACGGGCTCGGGCTTGCCCTCGGCCCGTATGGACACCGGATCCGCCGTCGCCTTGCCCGCGCTCAGTCCGCGCAGGAACTCCCCCAGCCTCCCCCACTCGGGGTCGTAGAGCAGCTTCATCACCTGAACGTTGAGGTCGAACGGGGCCAACACCCTGCCGCTGGCAGACAATTCCCCGCGCTCGGCCCGGTCCAGCAGATCCGCCCAGAGCGCCCGCACGTCGGAGCCGTGCAGGGCACAGCCCGTGGCCCGCTCACACCACGCCACGAACTCGTCAAAGGAATCCTGGAGCGTGGCGGCCTGCGTGGCGAGGAACTCCCTCGTGCCCAGGCTGTGGTCCACCACGGATTCCAGGACCACGGCACGGACCCGCTTCGGATACTGCTCCGCGTACTGCTCGCCGAGCAGCGTGCCGTACGAACTGCCGTGGAAGGTGAGGGACTTCTCGCCGAGTGCTGCCCGTATCGCATCGAGGTCCTGCACCATGCTGAGGGAGTCGACGTGGTCGAAGAGTCCCTTCTCGGTGTTCCTTCTGCAGTCCGCGCGCAGGTCGCGGTTGTACGTCACTGTGGCGTCGAACTCGGCCTGGCTCTTGATGACCGTAGAGGGACGCCTGCCCAGGCGCTCGTGCGAGCAGCGGATCGGATTGCTGGTCCCCACACCGCGCGGGTCGAAGCTGACGATGTCGAACCGGCTGCGGAGGTGGTCGCTGAACCGGCTCATGTTGCCCTTCTCCACGATCCGGTCCACGCCCGAATCCCCGGGCCCGCCGGGCCCGAACACCATGGAGCCGACACGCGCACCCGAGTCCGTGGCCTTCCGCCGGGCGAGCCGGAGGTCGAAGCGTTCCCCCTCCGGCTTGCGCCAGTCCACCGGCACCGACAGCCCTCCGCACTCCGCTGAGGCGTCGCCCTTGCACGGCTTCCACGCGATGTGCGAGCCCGCCCCCGGGGGCCCCGGCACCCGCTCCTCGCCCGCCTCTGCGCGGTCATGTCGGCTGGGCGCCCCGGACGCGATCTGCACACCCACGGCGCTGACCGTCACGGCCAGCGCCGCACCCCAGACCAGCGCTGAGCGCCGTCTCCAGCGACGATTGCGCCGCTCGCCCGATGCCTGATGGACCGCCACCATGCCTCCCCCTTCGACGTTCCCGAGGTCTCGATCTTCGCCCGCTGCGCGTCCGCCCGGTATCCGGCAAGACCCTGGAATGCCCCGTAGGGGTCTGCCCCAACACACCCTGATAGCGGCTGAATTGAGGTCCGGTCAGTCCGCAGCGAGGACCGTCCGCCGCCCACGACACGACTCCGCCCGCACACCCGGTGCCGCTCCGATGCCACCCCGTCGCCACCCGCGCCGGCGCACCACCGCCCCGGCTCAGCACCGCACTCGTCCACCCGCCCAACACCCAGCCCCTACGGCGTTCGGCCGTGACGGTGCCCCTGTGCTTGAGAGCCGATGGCACGGGTACCCGGAAGCACCAGCGGACAACAAGGCTTGCCGGCGTAATCGATCGGAAGAGGAGCGGCTCGATGAGCAACGCCACCGCACCAGTTGGTCCCGTCCTGGTGGGAGTCGAGGAGGGCAGCCACCAGCAGGACGTCGTCCGGCACGCGGCACGACAAGCAGAACTGCACCACACCCCTCTGCACATCTTGCACGTCGTCGAGGGGCACGGCCCGGCCGGGGGCGACGCAGACCAGGAAGCACGCCAGGGAAGCGACGCCACCCTGGCGGCGCGGGGAGCCTCCCTCGTGGAACCCCTCGCGGCCTTGGTGCGGCTGGAGTTCCCCGGTCTGATGGTGACGGCGGAGGCCGTGGCCGGCCGGGCCGCCGAAGTGCTCCTGGACCGTTCCTCCAAGGTGGCCTCGCTCGTGCTCGGCCATCGCGGCAGCGGCGGGTTCCCCCGCCTGCCGCTGGGCTCGGTCAGCTGGCAGGTGGCAACCCATGCCAACTGCCCGGTTCTCATCGTCCGCCCCCAGGAGAGTTCGGCTGCTCCGGAGCAGCGGGTGGTGGTCGGAGTGGACATCTCCGATGTGTCGGAGGAATCCCTGGACCTGGCGTACGCCGAAGCCGCGGCTCGCGGAGCACGGCTGGAGCTGCTGCACGCCAACTTCCATGTCAGCGAGCTGCCCACCGGCCCGGGAATGGTCGTACCGGACTTCAAGGCCCTCGACGACTCGGCACACCGCGCTCTTGAGGCGGCGGCCGCCGAGCGGCGCGATCGTTTCCCTCGCGTCCAGGTGGACACCCGGGTCGAGCGGGTGCGCCCCTCCACGATCCTGACGGAGGCCTCACACGGCGCCGCACTGCTGGTGGTCGGCTCTCACGGGCGTACCGGTCTGCGCAGGCTGATGCTCGGATCGGTCAGTGCCGAGACGCTGCACACCGCCGCGTGCCCGGTCCTGGTCGTACCACCGCTGACCCACGACTGAAGGATCGCCGCTGACGAGTGAGGGGCCGGCGCGCGCCCACGTGCGGCGGGCCCGCCGGCAGAACGCCACTCACGACGCCTGGGGCACCGCGGCTCACGAAGGCCGGACGAGTTCGAGGAGGCCGAGAGCCGGGTGGCAGAGACAAACGAGTGTGGCTGAGAGGGGGACCGTCATACCCTCTCTTTCAGGCTGCGCCCTCAGGGTAAGAGACGTTTATACCGGTGAGCTCTCCAGCTCACCGGTAATCCATCCAGGCCCTTCCATACGCGCCTCGGGTCACTCCATCAGTCAGTGCAGTCTTCGCATCCAGTGCGGTCTTCACATCGGGCAGCTCGGGAGCTCGGGCGAGGGAGTTCCGTCGCGTCCCCAGCGACCCGCGCCCGCAGGCAAAATCATGACGGCCGACGAGAATACGAGCCGATGTCGCGGGCACGTGACTTCGCAGCGGGCGGTCACCGCATCTCAAGAACCCGCCCGTCCGGAAAGGCATCGTCAGCGAAGGAGCGGATTTCTCATGAGCAATATCTGGGGATACCGTCCGACCGTCGCTCACGCCACGGACAATGCCCTGACGGGGTACAAGGTCGAGGCGACCGACGGAAGCATCGGCAAGGTCGACAAGCACTCCGGCGATGTGCGAGCGCAGTATCTCGTCGTGGACACCGGCCCCTGGATTTTCGGCGCTCAGGTGCTCCTGCCTGCCGGGACCGTCGTAGGGGTCGACGAGGAGAACGAGGAGATCTTCGTGGATCGCACGAAGGAGCAGATACGGAACGCCCCGCAATGGGACCGGGAAAAGCACATCGGCGATGCGCGCCTCCTCGATGAGATCGGCCGTTACTACGGCAGCACCCGGTTTTAGCCCGGCGCCCCTCAAAGCGGCCTCGCGCACCGGTCCCACGGCCACCTCCGCACGTATGCGAGTTCACACGTTTTCGAGCCGATTCACCGGGCATGCGAGGTTTTACACAGCTGCCAGGAGTACGAGATGTGGCGTGGCGAAAAAATGAGTCCATGAACGGCGGGCGGATGAACCGGACCGCGAAACGCTGAAAACAGGTACTGGTACGGCCCGGATGCGAGTGACGCAAGTGTTCGCCTGCACAGTTCATCTGTGTGCTGGTCGTCTGCGCTGTCGTCTGTGCAGATAAGCACTCCCCCACTCACATCCGGCATCACCACGAATAGGAGATTCTCACCGTGGCTGCGAGCAATACCCCTCAGTACACCGTTCCCGGAATGACCACGGCCGAGGGAGAAGAGGTCATCGGGCGCCTGCGTCTGCGACTGCATGCGCTCAATGACCTGGCCCTCACTCTCAAGCACGTGCACTGGAACGTGGTGGGGCCGCACTTCATCGCCGTCCACGAGATGCTCGACCCGCAGGTCGAAGCTGTCCGCGGCATGGTGGACGCCCTGGCGGAGCGCGTCGCGACGCTCGGCGGATCGCCCAGCGGCACGCCCGGCGCGCTGGTCAAGGAGCGGACCTGGGACGACTACTCCGTCGGACGGGCCCAGGCAATCGAGCACCTGGGCGCGCTGGACGTCGTCTACAGCGGGGTCATCAAGGACCACCGGGAGGCGGTGGCCGCCACGGATGCCACCGACCCCGTGACGCAGGATCTGCTCATCGAGCACCTGAGGTCCCTTGAGCTCTTCCAGTGGTTCGTCAGGGCGCACCTCGAAAGCGCCGGCGGGAAGCTCAGCACCGGCTCGGGTGACGGAGAAGCCGAGGCGGGCCGGGCAGCGGCGAAGCAGGCGCGCAATCAGCCCTGATCCGCCGGACAGGCCCCTGTCCTGCGGGGGGCGCGCCGTTCGGCCGGCCGAAGTCGACCGCAGTGCGTGAGGCGGGCGCCCGGCCCAGGACGAGCAGTGGGCCCCCATCCAGGATCGCACCCGGGGCCGAGCCCGGTCCCGGTGCGATCCCCAGCCCGGTCCCGGCCCGGTCCCGGTGCGATCCCCGGCCCGGCCCCGGGTGCGGATGCTCCCTGCCACCGTGATCCTGAAGTAGGAGCCAAGGATCCTGAAGCAGTGGTAGCCGAAGCAGTGGTAGCCAAGTAATCGTGGGGTGATCAGGTGCCCCGCCGCAGCAACGCAACGACAGCCAGCACGCCGCGGCACCGTCGTGGCAGCGGAACGGACGTACATGAGCAATGGATTCATGGGTCCGGAGGGCTACGGCCCGGACCCGTTCGGCGAATTCCTCGCCCGTCTCTTCCGCCGGGCGGCCGAAGGTCCCGGCGGCGCAGGTCCGCTGCCGCGGCAGGCGGACATCGCACACCTGATGAGCGAGCCGGCCCGTGAACTGGTCACCGAGGCGGCTGCTTACGCCGCCGAGCACGGGAGCCCCGAACTGGGCACCGAGCACCTGCTGCGGGCGGCACTGGCCACCGAGCCGACACGCAGCCTGATGGCACAGTCGGGCGCCGATCCCGAAGCGTTGGCCGCCGATATCGACAACAGCGCCGGGGAAGGCCCCCGGCAAACGCGCGTCATCGTCACGCCGGCGGTCAAGCGGGCATTGCTGGGCGCGCACGATCTGGCGCTGGGCTCGGGGGCCTCGTACATCGGTCCCGAGCATGTTCTGGAGGCGCTCGCCGACAACCCGGACTCGGCTGCGGGCCGCATTCTGAACGTCGCGCACTTCGATCCCCATGCCGCCGCCGCGGGAAGCAGTCCCGGGCACGAGACCACGACCGCCGAGCAGAGCGCCGCCCCGCGGCATGACACGCCGACGCTGGACAAGTACAGCCACGACCTGACCGATATGGCGCGCGCCGGCCGGATCGACCCGGTCATCGGCCGCGAGGACGAGATCGAGCAGACCATCGAGGTGCTGTCCCGCCGGGGCAAGAACAATCCCGTACTGGTCGGTGATGCCGGGGTGGGCAAGACCGCGATCGTCGAAGGCCTGGCGCAGCGTCTCGCCGACGGCGAGGTTCCCGCGACGCTGACCGGTCGGCGCATCGTGTCCCTGGACCTGAGCAGCGTCGTTGCCGGCACCCGCTACCGGGGTGACTTCGAAGAGCGCTTCCACGCCATCATCGACGAGGTCCGCGCACACGCGGACTCCTTGATCGTCTTCATCGACGAACTGCACACGGTGGTGGGCGCGGGCAGCAGCGGCTCGGAGGGAGGGTCGCTGGAAGCGAGCAACATGCTCAAGCCGGCGCTGGCCCGTGGCGAAATGCATGTCATCGGCGCCACCACCCTGGAGGAATACCGGCGCCACATCGAGAAGGACGCGGCGCTGGCCCGGCGCTTCCAGCCGGTCCAGGTGCCCGAGCCGGGCATCGCGGACGCCATCGAGATTCTGCGCGGGCTGCAGGACCGCTACGAGGCCCACCACCAGGTGCGCTACACGAACGAAGCGGTGACCGCCGCGGTCGAGCTGTCGGACCGCTACCTCGCCCACCGCTATCTTCCGGACAAGGCCATCGACTTGATCGATCAGGCAGGCGCCCGCGTCCGGCTCCGTTCGGGCACCCCCAGCAGCAGCGCACGCGACCTCGAACGCGAGGTGGAGCAGCTGGTCAGGGACAAGGACCAGGCTGTCGCCTCGGAGCAGTACGAACGTGCCACGGAACTGCGCGACCGCATTGCCGAACTCTGCGGCCGGATCGAGGCCTCCAAGGGCACCCAGCCGGGCGATGGAACGGTCGTCGAGGTCACGCCTCAGGATGTCGCCGACATCGTGTCGCGGCAGACGGGCGTCCCCGTCAGCAACCTGACAGCGGAGGAGAAGAGCCGGCTGCTCGGGCTGGAGGAGCGGCTCCGTGCGCGGGTCATCGGGCAGGGGGACGCCGTCAGAGCCGTGTCGGAGGCGATCCTGCGTTCGCGGGCGGGCCTCGCCGACCCGGAACGGCCCATCGGCAGCTTCCTCTTCCTCGGGCCGACGGGTGTGGGCAAGACCGAATTGGCCCGCGCGCTCGCGGAGGCCCTGTTCGGCAGTGAGGAACAGTTGGTGCGGCTCGATATGAGCGAGTACCAGGAGCGGCACACGGTGAGCCGGCTGGTCGGCTCACCGCCCGGTTACGTCGGCCACGAGGAGGCGGGCCAGCTGACCGAGGCCGTACGCCACCGCCCGTACTCCCTGCTGCTGCTCGACGAGGTGGAAAAGGCCCACCCCGACGTGTTCCACATGCTCCTTCAGGTGCTCGACGACGGACACCTGACCGACGCGCAGGGCCGCACGGTCGACTTCAAGAACACCGTCATCGTGATGACGAGCAACCTCGGTTCGGACGCCCTCAGCGGCGGCCGCGGCGTCCTCGGATTCGGTGCGTCCGAAGGCGATGCCGAGGCGGCAGGTGAGGGCGCGCGAACCCGGGCACTGGCGACGCTGCGTGAGCACTTCCGTCCGGAATTCCTCAACCGGCTCGACGAGATCATCGTCTTCCGGCGGCTCACGGACGACCAACTGCGCCGGATCACGAGCCTGTTGCTGGAGGCGACGAGCCGTCGGCTCAACGCCCAGGACATCGCGATCGACTACACCCCTGAGGCCGTCGACTGGATCGCCCGCCAGGGCCACCGGCCCGAATTCGGTGCACGACCGCTACGCCGCACCATCCAGCGCGAGATCGGCAATGTGCTCTCCCGGCTCCTCCTCGACGGTGGCGTTTCCGCCGGCGACCGGGTGCGCGTAGAGGTGGAGAACGACGGCCTGGCCTTCCGCACCTCGCCGGACAAAGCGGCGAGCGAGGAGGGTTAAGGGGCTCGTGTACTTGTGGACTCGTGTGGGACGGCGGGGGCAGGCGCGAGGCAGCGGCAGCACCTGCCCCATGCTGCCCCTGCCGCTCCGCAGGTCCGTGCCAGAACCACGCAGGTTCGTGCCAGATCTACGCAGGTCCGACGCGCACGCCTCTCGCGCACGCCGGTCACCCCACGTCAGCCGGTCGCGCTGCTGCCGTAGTAGGAACCGACCTGTTGGTGGTAGCCGGGGTCGCCGAGATGGGTGTCCTTGTCGAACTCCGGCGCATCCTTGATCTGTTGCTTGTCCCGGCTCACGTAGATCTTCTCCTCGCCGGCGTCGACACCCGTAACGGTGCCGGCGGGCAGCAGGACCTGCTTACCGAAGATCCATACTCCCGTATCGACGACCAGGTAGGCGGCACCGACCTCATCGGAATGCTTGTCGACCTTTCCGATACTGCCATCGATCGCCTCGACCTTGTAGCCGATCAGATTCGCGCCCGCGACAAGACCGGTCGTCTCCGACGGGTAGCTCCAGATATTGGCCGTCATTATCATTCTCCCTCTGCGGTGAGTAGTTGTTCCGTCACGCCGAAGTCATCCGGCCATGAAATTCCTTGTGCCCTGCACCGGGGCACGCACACCTGCATGAGCAAGGCGATCGAGAGCACTTTGCGACGGGCCTACCCGAACGGGAATACGTACCTGCCTATTCCCATCGAGCGAGGGAGATTCCCACCGGGTGGGGAAGGCGATTCCGTGCGGCTGATTCCACGCGGCCCGGAATTCGACAGGACGCCCCTGCTCTCCGTTTTGGCGGGCACGTGCCGGGCACACGGGGACAGGCAACAACCGCACAGCGGCACGTTGCCGGTACAGCCGGACGGAACACGACCGGACAGAACACCATCGGAGGCTCGCTCATGCTCAAGGCCATCGCAGACGTTTTCCGCGCCATCGGAGGCGCCATCGCCACCGTCATCACCCTCCCCTTCCGCGCCATCGCCCGACTCTTCGGAGGAGCGTCGGACAGTGTCCACGGCCGCCACTGAACGCTGGTGGGGGCGGGCAGGCCGGAGAAGGCCGCCGCGGCCCCCGTCCGCCGCCTCCCCCCGCCGCACCACAGCCCGCACCCCCGGGGCGAGGTGTGCGGCCGCGCCCGACGGGGCATGCGCGCCAGCAGAGATACGATTGCGGTGCGGGACGCATGATACGGGGACAAGCCCGGTGACTGCGGGCCATGCGAGAGGCGCGAGACTTTCGTTCGTTCGTCGTGCGACGCATTGAAGTGGTGATGTTGACGACCGAATGAGCGGATCGGAGTGTCAGTTATGGGCGGTAATCCCCTTAAGGGCGGTACCCCCGCACGGAATGCCTCCTCACGGAAAACCTCGTCGAATAACGCCGCTCTGGGCGCTTCCGAGGTGATCGAATTGCTGGAAATTCTCTGGGGTCGCGGCCGTGATGCGGCAGGAACTCCCGCAGTCTCTCCCTCGCAGCTGCGCGTGATGTACACCCTCGACCGCGAGGAGGGAATCAATATGCGCATGCTCGGCGAAGCACTCGGTGCGGCCCCGTCCTCGGTCAGTCGGCTGTGCGATCGCATGCAGGCCACCGGCCTGGTGGAGCGCAGCCCAAGTGCCGCAAGCCGACGGGAACTTGAGCTCCGGCTGACCAGCCGCGGCAAGACGTACCTCGCGGATCTGCGGGCGCAGCGGGAAGAGGTGCTGCTGGAGGCGATCGCGGCCATGACGCCCAAGGCCCGGAAGGCGCTGATCGAGGGGCTGTCCGGCTTTCAGGGCGCGGTGGCCGGGCACCACTCCGCCCTTTCCTTGTCCCCGCAGTCCGTATCGCCCCGCAGGCCTGCCTGAGCCTGCTGCGGAGCGGTCGTGGTCGTCCTCACCGGCCGTGCCAGTCGAGACACAGGATGAGGGCGTCGTCCTCCACCGGGACACCGCCCCGGTAGTCACGCAGATCTCGCAGGACCGCCTGGGGCACCTGGGGCGGCGGCAGGAAGCTGTTGGCGGTCAACGCCCTGGCGAGGGCGCGTTCCCCGTAGTGCTCGCCGGCCGCCGAGGTGGTGTCGTAGACGCCGTCGCTGCCGATGAGGAGCCGGTCACCGGGACGCACCTCGAAGCGTTCGGTGACGTACGCGGTCTCCTCGAACATGCCCAGCGGCAACTGAGCGTCAAAGTCCACCGCGTCTACCGTGCGCCCCCGCAGGCGCCACATGCGCGGGGAGCCGGCGTCGACGGCTTCGACCCCGCCGGTGGCGAGGTCGAAGCGCAGCAGGAGCACCGAGGCGTACGCGGCGCCCCGGTAGTGGGCGTAGACGGCCTGGTCGGCGAGGGCCGCCTGACCGGCGAGGTCGATGCCGGCGCGGCGGGCGTTGCGCAGCGCGTTCACGACGAGACCGGTCAGCAGCGCGGCTTCGATGCCCTCCCCCATGCCGTTGGTGACGGTCAGGGTCAGGTGGTCGGTGGAGACCGACCAGTCGAAGTTGTCGCCGAAGATCGCGTAGGCCGGTTCGAGGTGAGCGCCGAGGGAGAACTCGGCACGGGCGCAGGAGCGGCCCGGGAGCAGCTGCCACTGCATCTCGGCGGCGAGGGTGAGACGGGCGGCGCGGCGGGCGAGCACGTAGAGGTCGGTATCCCGTTCGGCGACGAGAATTTCGTGGCCGAGCGCCTCACAGACGTGCTGAATCTCGGGAAGGAGAGCCTGGGTGAAACGGTCCCTGGGCGCCGAAACGCTGAGCACCCCCATACGGTCGCCGCGAATCGTGATCGGAAAGTGCGCGGCGACCGAGGGGCCACCGGACCAGGGCTCCACGTATGGCTCCTGCGTACCGAAGGCACGGCCCTGGGGGCTGCTGTGGATGAACACCGCTTCGGTGGTGAGCGGCACCGGCTCGACGACCTGGAGCGAGGTCACGCTGTAATCGGCGAGGCGCAGCTCCACCCAATCGACGCCGTAACGCTCGCCGAGGGCGGCCCTGATGACGTCGAGCAGGGTGTCGGGGGCGGCGTTGCGCAGTGCTCGCTCGATATCGTCGAATCTGTCCACGTGTTCCTGCTCTTCCCGATGCCCGGTCCTGATAAGGCGGCTGGGCGCTTTCTCCCAGCGTGCCCGACGCGAGGGCGATACCGCGTCATGGGTCGTTGTCGTCGGCTTGCCGTCAGCCTGTTACCTGATCCCGCTGCGGCGTCCGGCCTCAACAGTTTCCCTACAGCAAACATATCGCGCCTCCGAGCGGAACGTACCGAGAAGGGCGCCTTTGCCCAGGTCAGAGCGGTACGAATGCCGCTCGACCGCGCCCGCGGGCCTACCGAACGGGGCGCCGCCGGCAGCGCTGGCTCGATCCGCGCCTTCGCCTTCGCCTTCGAGAATCCGGAAAGCGCGTCCTGAAAACCATATGAAAACGCACCTATAATAGGCATAACGGGATCTACCGCCGACGCCTGCGTCTGCGTCTGCGTCTGCGTCTGCGTCTGCGCCCAGGAAGACGTCTCGCCCGAGCCGCGATGGCTTCCCGGGTATCCCCCGTGCCCGGTCGTTCATCGCGCCGAGTCGGCGCAGCGTCATGACGACCCACCGTGTGATCGGAACCGTGTTGACGGAAGGGAAGGGTTACGTGCGATGAGCGCCAGCGAGAAGGCAAAGGCGAAGACCGAGCAGCTCAAGGGCAAGGTCAAGAAGGAGGCGGGACGCGCGGTCGGAAACGAGAGCGCCGCCGCCGAGGGCAGCGCCGAGGAAAGCAAGGGGAATCTTCGCGACGCCAAGGAAAAGGCGAAGGACGCGTTGAAGGACTGACGGCGAAGACCGCCCGCACGGCGGAAACTCGGCGGATCACACTGATCCGGCCGAGCTTCCGCCGCCGTGGCCCCCCACACGCTTCCTCGCCCCCACACGCGGCGACCGCTCTGTCCGCAGGGGCGGGCACAGCGAGTGCCGCGGGAAGGCCTAAGCGCGACCCGTCAGCGACTCCGGAGGGCGTTGAGCCGGGCGGCTTGGCGCGTCAGGTGGTCGCGCTCGGCAAGGTTGGGCGCCTTTGCGGCCGCCTCGGCGTACATCCGTGCCGCCGTCGCCAGGTCGCCGTCACGCTCGTGGAGGTACGCCGCCACCGCGGAGTGGCGGGGCAGTGAGTCGTCCAGCGCCGCGAGTGCCGCCAGGCCGGCGCGCGGCCCATCGGCCTCGCCCACGGCCACCGCGCGGTTGAGGCGGACGACCGGGCTGTCGGTCAGGCGCGCGAGCTCGTCGTACCACTCGACGATCTGCACCCAGTCGGTCTCCTCGGCGGCGGGCGCGTCGGCATGGAGTGCCGCGATGGCCGCCTGGGCCTGGAACTCGCCCAGCCGGTCGCGGGCGAGGGCCGCCTGCAGGATCTCGACGCCCTCGGCGATCGATTCGGTGTCCCACCGGCCGCGGTCCTGCTCAGCGAGCGGCACCAGGCTTCCGTCAGCCGCGGTCCGGGCAGCACGCCGGGCATGGTGGAGCAGCATGAGAGCGAGCAGCCCCGCCACCTCCGGGTGATCGATCGCGGCCGCGAGCTGCCGGGTGAGCCGGATGGCCTCGGCAGCGAGGTCGACGTCGCCGGAGTAGCCCTCGTTGAAGACCAGGTAGAGGACCCGCAGCACGGTGGCGACGTCGCCGGGCTGCTCGAACCGCACGCCGGAGACGGTGCGCTTGGCCCGGCTGATGCGCTGCGCCATGGTCGCTTCGGGCACGAGGTAGGCCTGGGCGATCTGGCGGGTGGTCAGCCCGCCGACGGCGCGCAGCGTGAGCGCGACCGCGGACGACGGTGTCAGCGACGTGTGGGCGCACAGGAAGTAGAGCTGGAGTGTGTCGTCCACCGAGGGCGCGGGGCCCGGCGCCGGCTGCTCGTCGACGAGGTCCTCACGACGGCGGCGGGCGGTGTCCGCCCGCGTCGCGTCGAGGAACCGGCGCCAGGCCACGGTGATCAGCCAGCCCTTCGGGTCCCGCGGCGCCTCGGACGGCCAGGCGCGGACCGCCTCGACCAGCGCGTCCTGCACAGCGTCCTCGGCCGCCGCGAAATCGGCTCCGCGGCGGACGAGGATGCCGAGCACGCTCGGTGTGAGGCTCCGGAGCAGGACCTCGTTCACCTCAGAGTTCACCCGTTCACTCCGTGATGGTGGGCGGCTCGGTAAGGAACGGGCGCAGTTCGAGCCACTCGTGGATCGCCTCCCCACCCTTACCGGGGGCGGCCGACAGTTCCCCGGCCAGCTCGACGGCACGCTCGTGGCTGTCGACGTCGATCACCATCCACCCGGCGATGAGGTCCTTCGTCTCGGCGAACGGACCGTCGGTGACCGGCGGCCGCCCCTCACCGTCGTAGCGGACCCACGTTCCCTCAGGGGCGAGCGCCTGACCGTCGACGAACTCGCCGGTCTGCTCCAGGCGGGCCGCGAAGTCGTTCATGTACTGCATGTGCGCCGAGATCTCCTCCGGCGTCCACTGGTCCATCGGCACGTCGTTGACCGCCGCCGGAGCGCCGCGGTAGTGCTTGAGCAGCAGGTACTTGGCCATGGTGATTCTCCTCGGTACTGGTGCGGCCCATTGTGGTCGCTTTCACCACGGGGACGGAGCCGGCCGCGGGTTCTCGACATCATCGACAGAATTTCTTTGACTCTCGTGGATGAGCCCGGGTGAGCGGCCTCGTGGCGTCCGGATCCGCGGGGGCGGGGGCGTGCGGGCGAGGGCGTGACGGACGGCGGCGAGACGGGCGAGGCCTTCCAAGATCGGCGGGCGAACGTCTCGTTCTTCCGCCGGCGTGCCAACGCGACGGGCCAGGTGGAAGCAACCGGGCTCGCACCGGCGCGGCGTGATCGCACGCCGCCGGTCGTCCAAGAGCCAGGACACGATGCTCGGCGGGTTCGTGGGTGTCGCATGCCGAGCACGGCAGGTGGCAAAACCGCCAAGGCCCTCTGGCCACCGGTGTGTTGAGTACGGACACCGCGGCGACGCCGAGGGGCCACCGCCTCGTCACCAGCCCCGCTGTCCAGCCCCTTCCGGCCCGTCAGCACTGGGTGAAGGGGGTTGGGTTAGCCTGAAACTTTCCGTATGGCGATACCAGCACGTGTGCGTTCACCGGGAGCAAGTCCCGCTTGCCGGTGCGCCCAGGAGTACCCATGTCCATGGATGAACAGGGCGGCCGGACGCTGCCGACCAAGGAAGCGGCACGCAAGGCGCGCGTCGCACGCAGGCTGCGGCGCATCCTCGCCGTGCCGTTCTGGGCGCTGCTGGTGCTCTTCATCGTCTCCTGGCCGGTCGGGGAGATCCATCCGACCACCGGGGGGAACGTGGCCCGTTTCCTCGCCCCGATACTGCTGATACCGATCACCCTGATACGCGCGATGCCCACCGCGCGCGTCGTCGGTCTCTCCCACTACCGGAGCCCTCGCTTCCGTCGCCGGCCCGGCTGCCTCGTGGGGTTCGGTGTCTTCTTCGGGGTCTTCGCCCTCTCCGGAGCCGCGAACGTCCTCGCTCCGGCGCTGGTTCCGACGATCCCGGTGAACGCCAAGGTCACCAAGTGCCACGTTGACGCCGGCGGCGACGATGTCGACTGCTTCGGCAACTGGACCGTCAACGGCATCCGCGAGACCGGTCAGGCCCTGCCCGTCAGCGCTCGGACCGGCAGTACGGTCCGCATCGAGGTCAGCCAGGTCGCCCCCCACGCCGCCTACGCCCGGCTCTCCGACGGACGTGAGGCACTGGGCGTGGTGGTCGGTGCGGTCGGTGTGCTCGTGACGGGTGCGAGCCTGTGCGAGCTGATTGTGGCCCGCGGCCGGATCCGTCGGGGGCTCGACGACGTGATTGCGGGGCGCGCAGCCGTACGCGCACAGGTCCTGACCATGCGCCAGGCAGGCTGACGGCGTCGCAGCCGTGAGCTGGTGTGACGGGCCGGAATTGGCGGCCCTCACAGCCCATGGGAGGGGTGAGGCACCGACGCCTGGGTCAGCCGCCGGTGTGCCACGGGGCCGGCCCGGTGCCTGCTTCCCAGGCGAAGAGCATGTCGTGGTCGAGACACCGGATGCCGCTCCGCTCGGCGTACTCCACTGCGGGCTCGGTGAAGGTGCTGGTGGTGACGACTGCCGCGATATCGGCGTCATGGACGGTGAAGCAGGTCCCGCCGAAACGTTGGACGTCCTGCGACCCGACCTTGTTGGTGTCGCGGTATTGCTTGCACTGGACGACGAGACGGCGTCCGTCCGGCGTCACGGCAAGGACATCGGCGCCCAGGTCGTTGGCGCCACCGACGACACGGACCTCCCGGCAGCCGTCGCGTTCACACAGGAGCGCCACGGCTCGCTCGAATTCATCCGGGATCAGCTCGGCGTCGTCGGCCAGATAGTCGACGTCGTCCGTTACGTCCTCCTCGCTCTGGAGGCTGATTTCGGGGGCAGCCGGGGCCACTTGGGCACGCACGGTGCCGGTGCGCCGAGGCGTGGCCCCGCCGCGCATTCTGCGCCGGACGATCACCAGGGCCGTCGCGACAAGCACCAGTCCGAGCAGTACGACTGCCCGGGGGTGGATCGCCGGGCCCTGGAAGAGGGCCTGAAGGGCGAGACCGATACCGAGTACGCCGCTGACGACGAGCCCGAAGGCGATGGTCAGCTTCCGCATGCTGAATCGAGGGCGGCGAGTGGTTGCATGCTCCCGGCGTATCGGTGTCACCATGAACAGTTGTCTCCCAGCAGTGAGTCGAAGATCGTTTGGATCTTGTACCCCACCGCCCCCTGATCATTGCCGCAAGATCACTCCGGACGCGCGCGCTCCACACCCCACATTCATTGCGCCGCATGACGTTTGCTGCCCAGGCGACCTCCGAGGGCTTCAGGCCTCCTCGGCCGCTCCTCGCCCCGCCGTACCCGCCGTACCCGCCGTACCCGCCGTACCCGCCAGAGAATGATCTCTGGTCTCCGACCTCTGGTCTCTGGTCTCTGGTCTCTGGTCTCTGGTCTCTGGTTGACCCTCAACCCCGATAGCGGCTGTGCGCCTGCATCAGCCCATGGAAGGAAGATCCGCCATTCCCATCAAGACTCTGCAGATTCCCACCACCGACGGTCAGGCCGACGCTTTCGCCGCCTTCCCGGACCGGGGTGAGCGGCACCCGGGGGTGCTGCTGTACACGGACGCCTTCGGCGTGCGGCCCGAGTTGGAGGAGAGGGCCCGCGAACTGGCCGGGCACGGGTACTACGTGCTCGTCCCCAACCTCTACTACCGGCACGGCCCGGCACCGGTGATCGAACTTCCCGAGCACATCGGAGAGGACGTCCGG
This sequence comes from Streptomyces sp. NPDC101393, assembly GCF_044767385.1. Lineage (NCBI taxonomy): Bacteria > Bacillati > Actinomycetota > Actinomycetes > Kitasatosporales > Streptomycetaceae > Streptomyces > Streptomyces sp. NPDC101393. The sequence goes on from NZ_JBIWNU010000011.1 coordinate 254,733, forward strand.
TCCGCGGTCTTCGCCGAGCTGATGCCCTTGATCGAGGCGCACACCACCGAACGGGTCCTGCGCGACGCCGACGGCTACCTCAGGTTCCTCACCACCCAGCCCGAGGTCGGCGCCGGACCGGTCGCCGTGATCGGCTACTGCCTGGGCGCCGCCCTGGCGATGCGCACCGCGACAGCCCACCCCGACCAGGTGGCCGCCGTCGCCGGATTCCACCCCGGCTTCCTGGTCACCGACGCACCCGACAGCCCGCACCGCCTCGCCCCCAAGCTCACTGCCCAGGTACACATCGGCCTCGCCGAGAACGACCTGTCGCCCGAGGCGCTCAGCGAGCTCAACCAGGCCCTGGATGCCGCGGGTGTCGGCTACACCACCGAGATCTACCCCGGCACCCTCCACGGCTTCACGATGTCCGACACCGATGCCTTCAGCCCCTCCGCACTGCAGCGCCACTGGGACCGTCTGCTCCCCCTCCTCGACCGCACCCTGGCCAACAACTGACGCTCCGGCTCGGAACCGCACCCCGATCAGACGGCACGTACACGACTCCGGAGCCCTTGGCTCGCTCCCCGGCCGCAGTCCAGCGGCGGTATCGGCCAGGGCCCGGCGATCGTGACGACCGGGCCCGATGATCGTGGTCCCGCGCTCCGCGCCGCCCGTACGTCCGAAGCTCCCGCTCCCGAGCGTGAGAGAAGACGCAGGTCAGGCGCCCATGTCACATCCCGCCGAGCTGTGCCGTCGTACGTGTGCAAGCATCAATAAACGGCAGAGGAGATCACCATGAGTGCCCGTTTGGACGCCTTCAGCAGCCCGACCGTGGGCAAGGTCTTCAAGCACATCATCGCCGCAGGCAAGATCCTCGAGGACTCGACACTGCCGACCGCGACGCAGGAGCTGGTGAGGCTTCGCGCCAGCCAGATCAACGGGTGCGGTTTCTGCACCGACATGCACAGCAAGGACGCGACTGCGGCCGGTGAGACCTCGCTGCGTCTCAACCTGGTCGCGGCATGGCGGGAAGCCACGGTCTTCACCGAGGCCGAGCGGGCCGCGCTGGAGCTGGCGGAGCAGGGCACCCGCATCGCGGACGCGGCCGGCGGGGTCACGGACGAGGCCTGGGCGAACGCCGCCAAGCACTACGACGAGGAGCAGCTGGCCGCTCTGGTGTGCGCCATCGCCCTGATCAACGCCTTCAACCGGGCGAACGTCATGATCCAGCAGCCCGCCGGCGACTACCAGCCCGGCCAGTTCGGATAACCCGGATCGCCCGGCCGGACCGCCGGCGCCCCGCGGCTGCCGCACCCACGCCCCGGACACCCCTCGCCGGGACCCGGGGCGTCGCGGCGGCCCACCCCGCGGTCCGGCTGTTTCCGTACGGACGACACGCCATCTAGCGGGGCGGGGTCGCTGCCGGCCACGCACGCGGGTACGGCACGCGTAGCGACTCCGGCCGGACGGGGGTGTGGGGGGCGGCGGCGTACAGGCGCCCCTCGCGCAGGACGATGGCGCCATTGCGGAGCATCGTGTCGATCAGCTCGGCGGCGAGCGTCTCGGGCGTGCGGTCCAGAAGCCGTGCCGCGTCGGTGAGCCAGGCACGCGCGTGCAGGTACGGCTCGACCTCACCGGTCGGCATCCCGTCGCGGATCATCAGGGCGAAGGCGAAAATCCGCCGTGCGCCGTACCAGACGGCCCCGGCCGGGTCGTCGACAAGACGTTGGGCCCGGCGCAGGGCGGTGGTGAACGCCGCCTCCGTATCGGCGGGGATCGGCCCGTGGGAGGGCAGCAACACCCGTGGGGCGAGGCCGGCCAGCCGCTTCAGGGAGGCCAGTGCGGTGGTGGCGGCATCGGGCCCGTCGAGGGCGAGGTTCACCCAGCCGACGTCGTAGTCCGAGAGTGCGTCACCGACGACCAGCATCCGTTCGTCGGGCTGCCACAGCGCCAGGTGCCCGGGTGTGTGGCCGGGGGTGGGGATGACCTGCCAGTCGGCTTCCCCGAGGCGGAGGGTCTGTCCGTCGTCGAGCGACATGTCGACCGTGTACGGGGCGACAGGTTGGTCGAGGTACTCCGCTGCGCAGCAGCCCGGGTCTCTGCGGGTGAGGGCCTCGGCTTCGGGGGCCCCGGCCGCGATGCCCGCACCGCCCGCCTGCAAAAGGGCGTTTCCGCCGACGTGGTCGCAGTGCCAGTGGGTGTTCACGACGAGGTCGATGTGGCCTGCGTGCGCGCGGGCCCAGGCGGCCGTCGTGTCGGCGTGGGCGACGAACCCGCTGTCGATCAGGGCCGGTTGTCGTCCGTGAAGCAGGAGGAGGTTGGCGTCGGGGAACGGCTTTTGCTGCCAGGTCGCCCAGCGCGGCAACGGGTGCGGATGTGCATGCGGGCTCACTGCTCGGGCCTGTTCACACGGATCAGGGTCTGCTGGCCGTTGGCGACGAGTGTCTTTCGGCCGTCCTGGACGCCGAACACCTCCAGCCGGCACACGGTCAGGGTGCGTCCGGACTTGAGGACGGTTCCGACCGCTTCGATGTGGTCGCCGACGGCGGGGGCGAGGAGGTTGATCTTGTACTCGACGGTGAGCACCTCGGTGTCCTCGGGGAACAGCGTGTAGGCCGCGTAGCCGCCGGCGCTGTCCGCGATGGCGCTGGTGGCGCCGGCGTGGAAGTAGCCGTGCTGCTGGGTCACTTCGGGGCGGCTGGTGAGCGCGATGTGCACGCGGCCCGGCGCGATGTGGGTTATCCGTGCACCGAGGTGGCTCATCAGACCCTGGCGGTCAAAGCTCGCCTGGATGCGCTTTTGCACCTCACTGTTCGCCTGTTCCTGCTGCTGCGTCTGGTCTTCCACGTGCTCTCCTTCGACGGGCGTCACGGTCTCCGCGGACGGGTGAGGCGGGTTCGTCAGCCGGCCAGGCGTTCCACCAGCAGGACGCCGCCGATGACGATCATCATGGCACCGGAGCCGCGGGTGACCGCCCTGGCTGCCGAAGGCCGGGTCTTCAGCACGGTGCGGGCGAGCACGCCGACGGCGACGTAGACGAGGGCGCACAGCGCCATGTGGAGAGTGCCGAACAGTCCCGTCTGCACCGCAACCGGCCAGCCGCCCGCGGTGTCGATGAACTGCGGGAAGAGTGAGAAGTACACCAGCAGCGCCTTGGGGTTCAGTCCGCTGATACCGGCACCCTTGAGCATGATCTGCCCGGACGAGGAGGCCATGGGCTCCGTGGTCGCGCCCAGGACCACCGGCCGCGACAGCACTCCCCAGCCGAGCCACATGAGGTAGCCGGCGCCGGCGACGGTCAGCGCGGTGAGCACGGTCGCCGAGCTCGCCACGATCACCACCAGCCCGGCCACCGCGAGCAGCGTGTACCCCGCGTACCCGGCTATCAGCCCGGCGACGGCAGGGACGACGGACCGGTCCCGTAGTCCCGCCGCGATCGCGTAGGCCCAGTCCGCGCCCGGGGTGCACACCAGCAGCAGATCCACTGCCAGGAAAACCGCCAACGTCGTCGTATCCATCAAGCAATCCCTCTCGTACCCCTGTCCCAAGAGGGAAGATTAGGCCGCATTTGCCCGAAAGTGTTTTCGTTCTTACCCCACATCGCGCGCAGAAGAGGGAGAATCTTCTCCATGGATGCCCTGGACCGGAAGATTCTTACTGAGCTACAGCAGGATGGCCGCCTGACGATCACCGAGCTGGCCGCCCGCGTGCAGTTGAGCGTCTCGCCCTGCCACCGCCGGCTGCGCGACCTCGAACGCACCGGCGCGATCCGCGGCTATCGCGCCGTCGTCGACCCGCCCGCCGTCGGCCTGAACTTCGAGGCCCTGGTATTCGCCACGCTGCGCTGGGAAGACCGCGACACCGTCAGCACCTTCGAAGAGGCCGTGACTGCCATCCCGCACGTCATCCAGGCTCAGCGACTCTTCGGCGAACCCGATTACCTCCTGCGTGTGGCCACCACCGACCTCGTTGCCTACCAGCAGATCTACGACCAGCAGTTGGCCAAGCTGCCGGGAGTGCAGCGGCTGACGAGCACTCTGGTGATGAAGCACATCGTCAACGATCGCCCGCTGCCCGAGTAGCAATCGCTAGGATTCCGAGCCGGGCCTTTCACCAAGGCAACCGCCCCGGAACGACCACCCGGGCAGTGATTCACCACCTCATGGGGGAAACCGATGCGCACTCTCACCTCAGCCGGAGCCACCATCGCCGCCGTCGGCATCACCGTCGGCCTGATGTCCGCACCGGCGTACGCGGCGCCCGCCGCTTCCGCCGCACCGACCGCCTCCACGGCGTCCGCCCTGACCGCGCCGCACGCCCAGGCCGCTCCCCGCCCCCCGAAGTCGGGGAAGGACAGCATCAAGTGCAGCAAGCACTCCTCAGCGCGGGTCAACTTCTCGTGGAAGAACGGCTGGGAGACCACCACGCTGTACTTCAACAACCACTGCACGAAGGGCAAGCGCATCACCGCCGCCATCAAGTGGGCTCCCGTGGACGGGAAGCCGTGGTACGAGTGCTTCAGCACCAACGGAAAGACCAAGGGCAAGCACAAGTTCGGGCACCGCACCCGGATCGCCGACATCAACACGAAGACCAAGTACTGCGGTAAGTAGCCCACCCCGGCTTCCGACTGCGGCACCGACGCCACCCGCACACGAACACCGCCCGCCGGCCGATGAGTTGGCCGGTGGGCTACCCGGACCCCGGATGGCCAAAGGGGAAGAGAAGGCGTCGGACGATCTCACCGGTGGCATCAGAGGCGGGCTCGAAGCGGCGGCGCCGCGCGTGGACGTGCCGGCGCGCACAGTGGGCGATCCGCTCGGTGCGCGCCGGCTCGGACAGTCAGGTGCCGACGCACTCGGCACGCCGTACCCCGACCGCGCGCAGGTGGTTGAGGGCCTGCCGGGTCGCCACGCGCACCCGCTAGGCATGCGCATGCTGGACCGAAGGCGGGCCGACCGCACCCCACCGCAGGGAGCCCTCCTGCAGCACCTCCTCGGCGCCTGCGGCGCCGCCGAGCATCTTGTAGGCGGGGCTCAACAGCGGCGGACGGTGCTCGGCGAAGGCGCCGTCAGGCAATGACGCTCCCCCGCTCCCCTTGGCGGGTAGGCGTTCCGACGGTTGGCCGGCGTCCGGTCGACGAGCCTCGAACTTTGGTGACCAGACGTCAGTTACCGATGGCGGCGACCCGATCCGCACCCGCAGTTCCTGTGCACCATTGACGGCCCCGACTCCCCCAGTCGACGGACATTGACGCCGATTCACGCCGATATGTGAGGTTTTGAGCATCTCCGTCACCGAAACTGATGGGACATCAGTCGTCTCACGGCAAGGAACCGTTATGCGTCGAACCACTTCCGTCCTGGTAGGAGCCATCGTGCTCCTCGGTGTGCTCGCGCCGACCGCATCGGCCGACGAGCCTGCGTCCGGCAACGTCGAGCAACAGATCACAGGCAGCAGCGCCAACCCGTTCGACGGGAACTCCGGGCCCGCCGGGTTCGAGAACGCCGGGCAGCCGCAGAACGACATGTCGGGCTTCGAGCCCGCGGGTGTTGAGCAGGGCCAGACCCCGGGCTCCACAGGCCTCTAGGCCTCACCTGGCTTCGGGGGCAGCGCCCGGATCCTTCCGCCAACGGGCGGGCGTCAGTTACTTCAGCCCGGCTGACGCCGGCTTCCCCTCGCAGGTCACGGCTCTGGGCAAGCTTGCGGGCACGACCTTCCGGATTGCCCACAAGCTTGCCCGGCCGCGCCGCCGGCGCCTTCCCTTCCTGCCGCTACCCGAGTCGGGAGCACGAGCGGGAGAGAACGCCACAGGATGTGCGTTCAGCGTCGGCGGGCGGCACGGTCCGCGTCAGTGATGCGCCGGCGCGGGGAGCCTTGCGTAATACGTGCCGACGTCGGCCAAGTAGCCGGGGTCGGTGGTCTGGCTGTCGACCGTGAAGCGGGGCGCCGCCTTGATCTCCTCCTTGGAACGGGCGACGGTCACCACCTTCGCCGCGGGGTCGATGTGGGTCACGAGGCCGGCCGGGATGAGCAGGCTCTTGCCGAAGACCCAGACACCGGTGTCGACGACGAAGTGGTGCGCACCGGGCTGGTCGCTCTGACGCTCCACCTGCCCGACGGTCCCGTCGCTCGCCTCCACGGTGAAACCCGTCAGGGATTTGTCCTGCAGGTCCATGCCCGGAGCGTACGTCCAGATGCTGTTCACGACGGTCACTCCTCCTTGCTGTGTGCAGTACGGGCCGGGGCGGCTCCACGAGGTTGACCGCCGCCGTGGTCCGCCCCGGCCGTGCGCCTCCCCTACCCTCCGTCACGGAACGTATACCTCCTCTCTCCCCATTGGCCCTACTCGCCGCTCCGTGTCGGCCTGCGCGTACCCGTTCACCTGGGCTCAGGGAGTTCCCTGCCCTGCAACGCGTTCGGACGCCTTGCGCACACCAGCACGCCTGGTCGCCCGAACTGACCCCACACGAAGGCAGGTTGGGCTCCCGAACACGTTCACGCATCGGCCGCCGCAGGAAGCACCTCCTACGCGCGCATGAGGTGGAGACAGAGGTGAGCTACCGCGTCTCGACTACGCCACTCAACTGATGAGCATCTCGCACTCACCGACCGGCACCGACCTCGCCCCGGACACGGTCACCTGACGGCCGACCCAAGGCGGGGGCTTCGGTCAACCACCCCGGGGGGCGGCTTCGGTCGAACTGCTGCCGCGACAGGACCCATCACTTCTCCCCAGGGGCCGAGTCGCCAGTGGTGAGGTCACCAACTGGACACAGCCCTGTCGTCGCAGTCGTGCACATGCTCAACTGTCTCGCGATGGTTGCGCAGAGCCTTCCCGGGCGGTCGGCAGGCCCTGGGCACGTTGGAGTCGGCGGCAAGGAAGGGCACACCGATGGCAACCACCGCACCTGATCCGCAGCAAGAGTCGGCGCAGGACCGTATCGCCGCGACGGTCACCTCTCTTCAGGCCGACCTGGCTCGCACCGATGCCAAGGCAAGCCTGTTGCTGGCACTGTCCGGAGCCGCGCTGGTGGCGCTGGCCTCGTCGGCATCGAGCCTCCACCCGACGGTTCCGGCGGCCGTGGCAGCGTCCCTCGCCGCCGCTGCGCTCCTCGCCTCGACGGTGATCCTGTTGGTCGCGGTCCGCCCCTACCTCGGAGGCAACGGCTGGACGAGTTGGTCCGGGCTGAGCACCGATCAATTACGTGATCTGCTGACCGCCGGCTACCAGGTGGAACACCTGAGGTTCATGGCCGTACTCGCCAAGCGGAAGTTTCGACTCATCCGGGCCGCGGTGGACTGCATGCTGGCCGGGCTCGCTCTCCTGACTCTCGCGGTTCTCCTCGTCGCAGCGGCCTGAGCTTGCCGTCGGGACGGGGTCTCCCGCCAACGCAAGGGCCACCGCAGTCCGGGGCAGCTGTCGCCGAAGAGCCTGTTTCCGCTTCGCCAGGGCGCCATCGGTCACAGCGTACGCGGCGGCGGCCTCGTGCCCTTACTGCTGGGGATAGATCACGCTCTTGATCGCGGTGCGGTCGCGGGCGCCGACAGTGAGGGCCTGTTCGGCATCGGCGAGGCCGTAGCCATGAGTGGCCAGGGGGTCGAGCCGGACGCGGCCGGAGGCGGCGAGCGCGATGGCGGTGGGCCAGGTGTTGGCGTAGCGGAAGGTTCCGGTGACCTCCAGCTCGTAGTTCTGGACCTTGGCGAGCGGCAATGGCACCTCGTCTCCGCCCATGCCGACCAGGACGACGCGGCCTGCCCTGGCCATGGTCCGGATCGCCTCGTTGATGACGGCGGGGACACCGCTGCACTCCAGCAGGACGTTCGGGGCGTGGCCGAGCTCCGCCAGCGAGGTACGGGAGACGTCGACGGCGGTGGCGCCGAACTCCCGGGCGACATCGAGGCGGTGGGGGACGATGTCGGTGACCAGCACCTCGGAGGCGCCGAAGGCCAGGGCCGTCTGGGCGGCGACCAGGCCGATGGGCCCCGCGCCGGTGATCAGGACCCGGTCGCCCGGGGCGACGCGGGCCTTGCGGCACGACCACACGCCCACCGAGAGGGGTTCGAGCAGTGCGGCGGCTTCGTCGCTGAGCGAGTCGGGTACGGCGTGGGCGAACTCCTCGTGCACCGCCGCGTATTCGCAGAAGACGCCGTCGACCGGTGGGGTGGCGTAAAAGACCATCTCGGGGCAGAGGTTGTAGCGGCCCAGCCGGCATTCGGTACAGGTGCCGCAGGGGGTGCCCGGTTCGATGGAGACGCGCCGGCCGACCTGGTGGCGGGTGGCTCCGGGCCCGCAGGCAACCACCGTGCCGGACGGCTCGTGCCCGAGGATCATCGGTTCCTTGACGACGAAGTCGCCGATCCGGCCGTGCCGAAAGTAGTGCACATCGGAGCCGCAGGTGCCGACGGCGTCGATACGGACCAGGACCTGGTGCGCACCCGGTGCCGGTACGGGGCGCTCCTCGATCACGAGCCGCTCGGGGCCGTGCAGGACGGCGGCACGCATGGTGGCGGGGATCTGGGACATGACGGGTGACGGCCTTTCAGGCGAGTAGGGAAGAGCGGTCAGGCAGACGGTTGCACGGCGGGCGGCTCGACGGTGCGCCGCGCCTCGGTCGCATCGACCTCCTGCGGCATTCCGTCCCCCGGGGAGGTGACGAACATGCAGAGCACCGCGTTGAGCAGGAGCAGCGCTGCGTAGATCCACATCAGGCCCTGGAAGCCCCAGGTGCTGTAGGACAGGGTGCCGATCAGCGGTCCGACGGCGACGCTCAGCCCGGCGCCCAGGGTGTACACGCCCATCACCTGGCCCCGGCGTTCGGGTGCCTGGGCGACCATCATCGCCGGGAGCGGCACATAGCCCGCCAGGCCGGCTCCGTAGACGGCGACGGCGAGGGCGGCGATCGGGAAGTTGTAGCCGGCCGCCGCGGGCAGGTAGTAGCAGACCAGGCAACCGGCGGCGCCCAGCGCACCGCCGAAGACCGCACAGGTTTTCCGGCCGCTCCAGTTGTCGCCGAGCACGCCGAAGACGAGGAGGGCGCCCAGGTTCGTGACCATCATGATCACGAGCAGGGTGTTCCATTCGCCGTCGCTGAAGCCGAGGTCCCGTACGAAGAACGGCATGAAGACCCACATGCCGAACGAGGGAGTGGTGTTGATCAGCCGGATGATCAAGCTGATGCCGAGCTTCGGCCGCTCGAAGAGGATCTTGAAGGTTCCCGCGAGCTCCGAGCGGGAATCGCGACCGGGCGCCAGACCCGTGAACCCCGTCCGTTCGCGCACCAGGAGCAGGACAATCAGGGAGCCGGCGCCGATCACCGCCAGGGAGAGCCACAGCGTGGAGTAGAAGCCGATCAACGGCATGGCCGCGGCGAAGAGGAACGAACCGATGATCGGGTAGCCCGAGCTGTAGAAGAACCAGAACCAGCCCACGGCCTTGCTCTGATGCGCCTTGGGCGCCACCGCCATGATCCAGGACAGGAATCCGTACGCGAACATCGGATAGCCGAAGCCGCGGATCCCGTACGTGGTCAGGACGAGGGCGTAGCTGTGCGCCGGGATGGCCACCGCGAGCATCAGGATGTGGAAGACCCCCCATACCCCCGCGCCCATCGCCATCACCCGGCGCGGACCCCAGCGGTCCGACAGCACGCCGGCCCCCAGGAACGAGGCGATCGCGGCGGTGACGCCGTAGATGGTGATGATGGTGCCGGCGCCGGTCTCGGAGAAGCCCAGGCCGCTCGCGAAGTACTTGGAGAGATAGCTGGTCTCGATGCCGTCGCCGATCATGAAGAACAACAGGCCGACGTAGCCCCAGAAGAGCGGCTTGGGGATGCCGATCCTGTCCAGCGGATACTGCGGCTGCGGAGTTCGTCCCGCCGTCTCCGGCGCCTCAAAAAGCCGGGATGCCTGCGTGAACTTCATGCCTGTGCCACCTCTGTCGGCGCTACGGAGATCGTGCGACCGGTACCGGTCCTGACGGCGGCCACGGCCTTGTCGAAGCCGTCGAGCGTGCTGATGGCGCCGACCTGCGGGGCGGGGGCGAGACGGGAGGCGAGGGGGTCCGTGGTGGACCGGAAGCGGTTCATCAGGCCGTCCGCCCGGTAGTCGCGCCAGAGGTCACCCCGCCCCGTGCGGCCGTCATCGCAGGTGTCGCACGGCGTACCGGGGTCGCCGGCGACCCGGGTGCCGACCGGCGGACCGGTCACGCCCATTCCCTGGGCGACGACGTGGCCGGCGCTCTCACACACCGGCACCAACGCGCGGTACGCGGACGGGAGTTGGCCGCCGAGGGCGCACGGATCCGTGCCGAACGGGCCGCACCGGCCGCGCGAGGACACTTCGACGATCACCTCACCCGGGCACGGCGTGGGATCAGGAGGGTCGATCACCGTGACCTGCCCGGGACCACCGACCAGCACTGCACGCATCAGCTCGCTCCTCGCCGCCTCGTGGGATGCCCGGGACTGTAACCATGACGTAAACGCTTACGCAAGCGTTTACGCAATGGACGCATTGCGCTAGGTTCGACTGCGGGAGACAGGCGCGATGCACGCAGCACGGGAGGTCCAGGGACGTTGGCGGTCATGACCGATGCGGCCCAGGGTGCGGGGTCTGGGCTACTGTCCCGCGCATCGCCCCGTGTGTCCTGTGCGTCCCGTGTGTTCCGTGTGTTCCGTGGCCACCGTCCCGCAGGTCCCGCGTGTGTCCGTGTGTCCTCCACCCCCTCCTCTCGTCCCTCCCCCACGTCGCCGCATCCGTCGACTTGCACGGCCGGTCCACCGGGCGGGCGGGACCCGTGCCGGCGGTCGGCACGCGCGTCCGACGGGGCCCGCACGGGATGGCGGTGGGCGCGGGCGGCGGGCGGGTCTTGGCTGAACTCGACGCCGGCGAAGAGGAGTTGGCCATCCACAAGACCGGCGCGGGCGGGCTCCCGGCACCGACCTCGACCGGCCCCGGAGGGCGCTGCGAGTCAGCGAGGCGGCCGTCACCGGGTTCGCGACCGAAATCTGCGGGGACACGACGGCGCGGCAGACGCTGAGCCGCCGGTACGACCTCACGCTGGTCGCCGACGGGCACACCGCATCCGTACGGCACGACATCGGCGAGTACGCCTCACCGAAGGGGTCGATCGCGGATCAGCAGGAGATCTTCCGGCACCTCGATTTCGCGACGAGACGGACGGGCGAACGAGCGGGCAGACCGACCGGCCGACCGACCGACCTGAAGTGTTCTGCCTCGTCAGGGCTTCAGGAGGCCGCCCACCCACCAGTCGTGGGGACGGCCGTTGACCAAGCTGCGGTTACGGAGGGTTCCTTCGAGGGTGATTCCGAGTTTCTCGGCAAGGGCGCGCGAGGCCGTGTTTCCGACCATCGCCCACCACTCGATCCGGTGGGCCTCAAGTGCGGTGAAGCCCCATTCGCACATCGCCCGCGCGGCCTCTGTCGAGAGCCCCTGCCCTCGTTCCTCAGGGGCTGCCCAGTAGCCGAGTTCGTAGACGCCCTGGGACATCTTGGTCAGGCAGAAGGAACCGACCAGGGCGTCCTTGTCCTTGCGGAAGACGCCGAGGATGAAGTCGCGGCCGGTGGCCCAGCCCTGGGGTGCGGTCTCCCCGACGTACTTCTCCGCGTCCTCGTACCGGAACGGTGAAGCCACCGGCGTGTAGTACTGGATGTCCGCGTCCTGGCAGGCCGCGTGGACGGCCTCCGCGTCGGTGGCGACGAAAGGCCTGAGGTGGAGCCGGTCGGTCTCCAGGGTCACGGGCCCCAGGGCGGAAGCGCGGCCGGGGTCTCCTTGGTCGTTCACCGTGTGGGGCCTTCCTGCTGGTCTTGTGGTCGCCGGGTCCGTTCAGCCCGCGAGGATCTGGCCGATCACGTAGCGGGCGTTGGCGGAGATGACCGGGTTGGTGTGCCGGTAGTACGGCAGTTGGGTGACCGCCATGGACAATGCCCAGCCGCGGCCCCGGGCCCAGGTGTCGTCGTCGACGTCGACGCAGTCGCGGAAGACCTGTCGTGCGGAGGGCGGCAGCAGGTTCCATGCCGGGATGAGGTCGGCGGCGGGGTCGCCGGTGCCCACGGTGCTGAAGTCGAGGACCGCGGCAAGACGGTCATCGACGACCAGCAGATTGCTGGGCATGAGGTCCGAGTGGATCCAGCGCAGCGCCGCCGGCCAAGCCGGGACGGCGAGCGCCGCCTCCCAGGCGGCGAGGGCCGCGTCGGCATCGAACGGTTCGTCCGTGAGCCGGAGGTCCTCGATCGCGGTCCGGGTTTCCGTGTCAGCGGTGACCAGGGGTGCGCCTCTGTGGGCCGGGGCGCCTCCGTCGAGGTCCACCTTGTGCAGGGCGGTGACGAAGGCAGCGAGGTCGCGGGCCAGCGGCTCGGGCGCGGCCACCCGGCCCTCGACCAGCACCTCACCGTCGATCCACCGATGGACGGCCCACGCCGACGGGAAGTCCTCCGAGGCCACGCCGATCCCGGCGACCGCCGGGATGACGACGGGCACCAAGGGGTCCAACTGCTCCAGACACCGGGCCTCGCGGTCCAGCACCTCGGTGCCGGTCGCGGTGAGCGGAAGCCGGACGGTCAGCTCCGTGCCGACCCGGTAGATCGCATTCACCGTCCCTCCGGACGGCAGGCGCCGGATCGGCAGGCCCGCCCACTGGGGGAACTGAGCGCTGAGCAACCGCTGGACGAGGTCCGCGTCGGTCTCTGCTTCGTCTGCATGCATCTTGGCCATGACTCGACCGATCGTCCTCACTCTTCGGATTCGTCCTTGTCGCTCCCCCACAGGGTCTCCACAAAAAGCGCGATGCTGAGGTGAGGGAGACGCCCTTCGCGCTGCGCGGCTGCGCGGCTGCGCGAGAACCACGTGGACTTCCGCCTGGGGCCCATGCCGAGTTCGGCGAGGCCTTCAGCCGCCCGCGCATACGTCATCGATCGAACGCCCGGCACGGTGGTGCTCTCTCAGCTGAGGGTGCTCCCCGGAGCGGCTCCTGCCAGATCTGCGGTTCCCCCAGGGGAGGCTCCCGCCGCGACGAGGAGAGCGGCAGTTTCGGCATGGCCGCCCTCGTTCGCCCACTTCAGCGGGGTGATCCCCGTGCCGTGGTCTTCGCGAAGGTTCGGATCGGCGCCGTGCGCCAGCAGTTCGCGCACGGTCTCGGTGCTCCCCCAACAGGCGGCCGCGCACAGGGGCGTGCCGGCCAAGCCGGGCGCGTTGCTCTCGGTGTCCGGGGAGGCCCCGGCAGCCAGCAACAGGCGCACCAATTCGGCTTGCCCATTGACCGATGCCAGATACAGCGGGGTGATGCCGTCGCGGTCCGCCCGCTCCGCGTCGGCCCCGGCCCGCAGAAGCGCCTTCACTCGCGTGACATCACTCAGCAGGATCGCTTCGACAAGGTTCCGGGAGTGCTTCTTCCGCTGCCGCTGATTCATGGGCGCCGAGGCTAGCGGCCTGTTACGCGGCGGGGCCAGCCAATATTTTTCCAGGCGTAGAGGGCGTAGGGGGCGTAGGGGGCGTAGGGGGTGGCAATCAGCACGTTCGCTACGCAGCGAACAGCTGCCCTGCAGCCTCCCGTTGTCCGTCACCGCGCGTGATTCCGACGTCATGACGCACCGCACGTCGTCGGCGAGCAAAATGTGCTGTTTCCGGCCTGCCGCGCTGCCCACCAGGCGCGCCCGTCGACAGCGCGCGAGGGTCCCACCTCCGCCCATCTCCACCAACTACCCGTCACACAGGGCGCGTTCCTGGGCATCACCCGTAGGGGCCGCCGGCGCGCTCCACGCGCCGTCCCGCCCGTCCTGCCCCGTTCGCAATATTCGAATATCGGTGGCATCCGCTGAGCCTCGTCTGCGAAGCTGGCGTCATCGAATTCATCGAAGGGGTGTAGCTCAGAGGCCAGAGCGCCGGTCTCCAAAACCGGATGCCGCAGGTTCGACTCCTGCCTCCCCTGCAACGTTCCGAGGCGCGGGATGCTCCCGCGGGCGACGGGCCGGTGGACCGCCTTCCGCCGCGACACCGATCAGTTCGCGCACTCCCGCGCGCCATCCTGCTCTCTCACCATCCCGCCCTCTCACCATCCCGCTCTCGCGCCGTCACTCTCCCTGCGCTCGCGAGCCCCCCGCCCCACCCTTTCGGGACCCAAATAACAAACCAAGTGGTTGGTCTGCTGCCGGGGCAGCCCCTGGGTTCATCCACATCAGGCACATTCCGGACCGGATCCAGCTCACGAGCACCCTTCTTGTCGATGATTCGCGCCATTTCCGCGGAGATCGCGTACAGACAGTTGAACAAAACCAGCTGGTTGGTTTGATAGCTCCATGATGAACCCCTCGCGTCAGGCGGCCACGTCGCATGCCGCCGCCTCACCTGCCTCCGAGGCCGGGAAAGCGCAGGACCCGATCTGCGGCAGGAGCCACTGATGACACGTCAACTGAGGTCCGCGCGCACCCGGCACGCACTGATCCGGTCCGCGGCCCAGTCCTTCGACCAACTCGGTTACGCCCAGGCGAAGCTCTCCACCATCAGCGCCGGGGCGGGCGTGAGCACCGGCGCGTTGCACTTCCACTTCGAGACGAAGGCTGCCGTTGCGGCAGCTGTGGAGGCGGAGGCATCCCGGGCCCTGCACACCCTGTCCCAGAGTGTCCAGCGCAAGAACTCGCAGGCACTCCAGGCCCTGATCGACGCCACACACGTGCTGGCCCGTCTACTGCGCCAGGATGTCGTGGTCCGGGCCGGTTTCCAGCTCAACTGCGGCGCGCTGCAACGCCCGGAGCTGGACCTGCGCCGCCAGTGGACGGACTGCGTGCGCGAGCTGCTCGGGCGGGCCGAGGCGCAGGGTGCGGTGGAGCCGGGCTCGTCTTTGGAGGGCCTGGTCGCGATGATCGTGGGTGTGACCGTCGGCTTCGAGGTGCTCGGCCGGGACGATGCGAGCTGGCTCTCGCACGAGTCCATCGCCGGGCTGTGGCGCACTCTGCTTCCCCGGCTCGCGGCGACGGACACACTGGGCCGGTGGGAGCCCTCGGGAGCTACCGTGCTGACGGGTGGCGAGGGCGTGGGCCTGGCTCAGGCGGGCGAACGGGCCACCCCGACACCTCAGCCTCAGCCTCAGCTCTGACACCAGCGACGACGTGGCGGACGGCCGCACTCCCATGCGGCCGTCGGGCCAGCGGAGTTGAGCCGACTCGGGAAGCCGGCTCATCAGGTCTGCGGACACCTCTGGGCGTCGCGGCTCCATGTTTCGCGGCTCTGTGCTCCGCGGCCCGGAAGGCGCAGCTCGTACGCGCTTCGCGGCTCCCGGCATCCACGTCCCGCCGGCTGTCCGCACCTGGCCAACCCGTGACCGTCCCGCGCACACAGAGAGCCGACTGGACAGCCGGCCCCACCCGTCACTCCTCGGCCCCCGACCACCTCGACCACCCCGACGCCCTCAACTCCCCCTCGCCTCAGGCGTTGACGAGCGGATCGCCCTCCCGGAACGACTTCTGATGCGCCTCCCACATCCGGGCGCCACGGTCCGGCGCGGTGTCCAGGCGGCTCAGCACACCCGGAACTGCGATACCGGGCAGCAGATGGTCGTAGAGCGAGGCGATCTTCTGCTCCAGATCGCCCTTCTCCACGGCCGAACTCACGATCTCCACTCCGGTCCAGGCGCCGACGAAGAGCATCGCGGTCTGCTCGGGCACGATGTGCGGCAGCACCTCTCCGCGGGTCTTCGCGATCTCCAACTGGCCGGCGATGAAGTTGATCCAGCCCGGCCAGGACGTGCCGAACAGATCACGGCCGCGCTGGTCGACGGAGAGCCGGATACCGGCGCTCAGCAGCGGCTGGCGCGGAAGCCGATGCGCCATCACCATGCCGACGTCCACCCACTCCTGCAGCTTGGATTCCTGCGGCAGGATCCCCTCGGTGGTGAGGGCCTCGCCGAGCACTCCGCGGGCCAGCTCCTCCTTGGACGTGAAGTGGAAGTACAGGGCACCCTTGGTGACCCCCGCACGCGCCAGGATCTCCGCGATGGTGGCCGCGTCGTAACCCCGCTCGTCGAAGACCGCGCCGGCCGCCTGCAAGATCGCGCGGCGAGTCTGGATCGCCCGTGCCTGCTGCGCCATGGGCACCTCACTCCTTGTCGTGTTGCTGTGCTCCTGCATCCTGCCGACAGGGCTTTCGTACTCTTCGACGTCAATGCGTTGAAAATCAAACCGGGTAGTACGTATCTTAACATCGGCCCAACAGCCGACTCAGGATGCAGGTCACCGCCCCAGGGGGAGTCGTGTCCCAGATAGTGCTCATGTCGAGATCCGCAGAAAGATCTGAACCAGTGGGCGCCACACCGTGGTCGACGACCGCCGCGCCGACCGCCTCGGCGGTCCCCAAAGAGCTCGTCCATCTCAGCTTCGACGCATACGTACTGGTCACCGGCTACACCCAGGTCGACGACTCCACGTTCACCCTCACCGCCAAGTGGCCACCGGGTACCGGCCGCGCCGTCCCCGGACTCGGCACCCGGTACGAATCCCTGGTCGTGGCGCAGACCATCCGGCAGGTCGGGCTGGTGCTCGCGCACGCCGCTTTCGGCGCGCCGAGCAATCACGCCACGCTGCTGCGCACCTTCGATTTCGCGCTGGATACGACGTCGCAGCCGACGGGAAGTAAACCGGACGACCTGTTTATCGTGGTCTCCTGCAAGACCAACAATCACCGCACCAACCGCCGTCTCACCGGACTCCGCCTGGACATGGACATCCGGTCGGGCGGCCGGTCGATCGGCACCGGCGCCACCGACTTCGAGTGGATCGCCCCCGCGGTCTACCGCAGGCTCCGGGGCGACCACGCGCAGGCCGTCCATGAACAGCCGCCGCTGCCCACACCCGTTCCGGCGGTCAGAGTGGGCCGGGCCGCCGACTCCGAGGTGGTGCTCGCTGCCACCACCGAGCCCCACCGCTGGCAGCTGCGCAACGACTTCTCCAACAAGATCCTCTACGATCACGCCGTCGACCATGTCCCCGGGCTGGTCCTCATCGAGGCCGCGCACCAGGCCGCCCGCCTGGTTACCTCCCCTGGCGCCTTCCTCCCCCATTCGGTCACCACGACCTTCGACCGCTACGTCGAATTCGACAGCCCCTGCTGGATCGAGGCGGAGGTCGACACCAAGGGCCCCACCACCACGGTCGTCACCGTTACCGGACACCAGAACGGCCGGCCCGTCTTCAGGACGGAGCTCACGGGGCGCCCGCACCACGCCATCTGAGCCGTCTTCCGGCCCGTGACGGCGCGCCGGCCATCGGGAACGGCCCGACGGCCCCGACGGCGCGCGCCCGCCGGACGCGGTGCGTGCGGCCGTCGCGTGCGAGCGCGACTGCCAGGGGCCTACTGTCGACCTGCGCGAAACCCGACCTCCCCTGTCGAGCAGACGCGCCGTCAACTCTCTTTCCCACCAGCCGCGTTCGGCTCTCACCCGGCACCTTCGGCGGCGGGTCACACCATGCTGTATCCGCCGTCGACCGGCATGATGGCGCCGGTCACGAACGACGAGCGGTCGCTGCACAGCCAGGCGGCAGCCTCGGCGATCTCCTCGGCGCGCGCCGTCCGCGCCTGCGGGGTCGCCGCGTGCAATTCCGCCTCCAGCTCGGGATTCCGCTGGAACCAGTCGATGATGTTCTCGCTGCGCGTGACGCCCGGGGCCACGCTGTTGACGCGAATTCCGTGAGCCGCGTATTCGGCCGCCGCTGCCTTGGTGAGTCCGACCACCGCATGCTTGGATGCGACGTAGGGCGCTGCGGCGGGAATGGCCTGGAGGCCGCCCACACTGCTGTTGTTCACTATCGCTCCGCCGGCCGGATTCTCCAGCATCGCACGGATCTCGTAGCGCAAACAATTCCAGGTGCCACGCACATTGGTTTCCATGATCGAGTCATAGACCGAGTCATCCATCAGATGCATGGCATTCTGATCCCCGCCGATTCCCGCATTATTGAAGGCCGCGTCCAGGCGCCCGAATGTCTCCACTGCCAGGTCCACCGCCCGGCGCACGTCATCCGCCCGGACAATGTCCATCACCGAGGACACCACTTCCGTGCCCTTTCCGCGCAATTCGGTGACGATTTCGTCCAGGCGGTCGGCCCGCCGGGCGGCGATGACCAGCTGCGCGCCCTCCGCGGCGAACACCCGCGCCGCGGCAGCCCCGATACCACTGCTGGCACCGGTGATCAGAACAACTTTATCGGCGAGAAGGCCATGTTGGGTAGTCACGGCCGCATTCTGCCACACGCCTCTCGGCCGCAACACAATCAATGGCTATGGAATCAATATGACAACGGGACCCCGAAGGGTCCGAGAATCGCATGATTCGATCCCAGGATACGAAAAGGAGAGTCAACGGATTCCGATCGCCGATGTCACATTGAAGTGAAGAATTCACCGCCGGAGACTTGACATCGCGCCCGCCGATTGCGTGGTGCGCGTTCAGCTCCGCGGTGGCCCGCCGACCATTGACCTGACCACCTGAAACAGCGAGCGACTCGCCCAGGGGCCGTCGTCAAAGATCGTCGAATGACGCATCCCGGTGGGGTGATACGTCGCCAGGAACGAGAAGACCGCTGCCTCCTACGAAGCAGCGGTCACCCTCGCATCCAACCTGCCTGCTCTGAGCAAGATGCGTGTGAAGACGGGCTCCAGGGGGCTGCCGCCGCCGGGCCGCGACGGCGGCAGCCCACCTCAGATCTCAGCCCTTACGGGGGAAGAAGCCGCCGCCGGCGTCGCCGTGGGCCGTGCAGTCCATGTCGCGGTAGCGGTCGACGAAGGTGCCGGTGAGGCTGGTGAACGCGTCGTACGACTGGTCCAGGGGCAGGTCTTTGCTCACCCTGAACCGCAGCTGCACATGGACGGACTCACGGGGCTTCAGAGCCTTCGGGCCGGGGATGGCGCCGCGGGCGTTTCCATCGGCCTCGCGCAGCGTCTTCCAGGCGCGCTGTGAGGTGTCCCAGTACTGCAGATCGCCGTACGGGCTCAGGTCGCGCTCGCCCTCGTTGTAGATATAACTGCCCAGCTTGGCGCTGAGTTCGAAGGACTTCAGCTCCTTCGCCGAGGCGTTGGTGAGCGTGGCGGTGTAGGTCGTCCAATGAGTGCCGAGAGTGATCGACTTGGGTATGCCGAACGAGCGGCCCACGAAGGTGTTGTCGTGGTACTGCCCATAGGCGGTGTCGAGGTCGTAGCACGTCGGGATGTCCGCGGCAGGGGCCGCCTGGGAGGCGGGCGCGGCGGCCATCACCACGGGGAGCAGGGCGGCCGTCGCGGCCGAGACCGACAGGGCGCGGCGCAGTTTCATGAAGTTCTCTTTCCCGGTTCTTCGGACCCCTGGAGCCTTGTTTCCCATGTCATTGAGTCCTCAGGCCGTGGATCCATGGGTTATCAGGTTCTTTGAGGAATGGTGGGGCTACGCGGTGACGTCCGCGGCGCCCGGACCGGCCGTGCCCTTCCGGCGGCGCACGCCGATGACCGCACCCGCGCCGACCACCATGGCGGCTCCGCCGGCGAGGGCGATCGCCGGGAGCGCGGACGAGGAGCCGGTCGCGGCCAGGTGGGCGCCGCTCTGCGGGCTGAGGCCACCGGTGGTGTCGGAACCTCCCGTATTGCCGCCGGGTGCGGCGCTCGGGCCGGGCTCGGCCGTGCCACCCGGCTTGCCCGGCTCACTCGGCTTGGAGGTCGGGGGCTGCGTCGGCTTCGCGCCCGCCGGGAGGATGGTGAAGTCGTACCAGGCTTCCTTGGCCGAACCACAGGAACCGTCGCGGTTGCGGTAGTCGCCGGCGGCGAGCGCGTACCCGGCGCCGGGCTTGGCGTCCTTGACCACGTGGGTGCGCAGTTGGAGGGTGACGGTGCTGCGCGGACCGACGGCGAAGAAGCCGAACAGGTCGTCGGGCGTCGCGTCATGGAAGGTCTTCCACCGCCCCGTCTTGGCGTCGCGGTACTCCGTCTCCAGCTCCCAGTACGGCCGGTCGACATCTTCGGCGGAGGACACGAGCAGGAAGGGCTGCACCTCCTCCAGAGGCTTGCCGGTGGTGTTGGTGAGGGCCATGGAGAAGGTGGTCCAGGCGCCGCCCGCAGTCAGCTGGTGCGGCAGCCCGTGGACCGCCACCTCCAACTGATCGGACTCGAACGCGCAGGACTGACCCGCGCCATCGGCATCACCGGCGGCCTTGCCTCCACCCGTCACACCACCCGCGCCGGTTCTCCCCTCAGTGGTCCCTTCGACGGTCCCGGCGGCTTTCGGCGGCTTCCCGGGGGCGGGACGGGCTGCCCCGTCGCGGTCCTGGACTGCCGAGCCACCGGCAGCGGCTTCGCCCGGCAGCCGGGGCTCGCCGGGGTTATCCGTTCCGCCGCCGCTCGTTGCGGAATCGGCCGGCCGGTCCGCCGGTGTTGCGGCATCGGGCGAGTCGGGAGAGGCGGGCGTACGGGCACCGCCCTCGGACACCGGCTCCGTTGCGAACGCGGCGGAGGGCACGGCCAGTAAGGCGGCGGGCGCTATCACAGCAGCCACAGCGGCGCCCGTCAGGGCGCGGCGAATCTTCATCCAGCAGACCTCTCGGATCCCAAGTGCCGCCTGAGCGGCGCAGGTTGACGTTCATCATGGTTAGGCCCTGCATGACGCCGGCGTGCGTGGGTGCGTTCCAAAAAATGCGTACATGCGCACATCTGCGGCCTCGTACAGGACCACTCGCGCGGCGAAAAGGTTGCAGCGGCGGCACCATCGCGCAGCCGCCCGCCGGCGGACGGGCCGCAGGCAGGTCGGTGACGGGGGCGGGCACCGGAGCGGACGCTTCCGGCCAGGCGAACCTGGCGGCCCGACCGTCCGGCGGCCCGACCGCCAGACGGTCACGCGGTCACGCGGTCACGCGGTCACGCGGTCACGCGGCCCAGCCGATGGAGGAGACGTGGCTGTAGGCGTCGTAGTCGGAGCCGAGGCCGGTGATGATGTCGTCCCAGATGGCGTCCAGGGCCGTTTCGTCCTCGGCGAGCCAGGCGTCGACGGCGGCGTCCCACACTCCGCGGACGTTGATGGTGCGGGTGGACAGGTCCCGCCAGTGCGGGCGGGCGACGCGGGACTGGTCGACGGGGTTGATCTCGATGCGGGTGCCGCCACGGGAGTTGAGGCGGCGCTTGAGGTCGGTGGCGACGTTGCGGCGGCGCAGGTCCCAGTAAGCGGCGTCCAGGCGGGTGAGGTTGGCGCGGTTGGGGGTGCGTTCCTCGGCGAGCCAGGCGATCAGGGTACGGGGGGTGAGGTGGATGCCGGCACGGTCCATGGCTTCGTAGCCGGCATCGGAGGCGGTCAGATAGCGCAGGCGGGCGGCCAGGCCGCGTTCGGAGTCGACGGGTGATTCGATGCCGGTGACCATCCGCTCGATCCCGGCGCCCAAGGCCACCCAGCCCGGGACGCCCTCGGCGCCGTACTGCCCGAGGTTCATCCAGCGGCCGGCCATCAGCGGGCCACCCTGCCGACGGTGTATTCGCCGGAGGCCTTGGCGTCACCGTGCTTGATCTTCATCTGGGCGACGCCTCGGCCCTCGGGGAAGACCTGGCGCCAGTCACCGGTGACATGGAGTTCGTCGGTGCCCATCATGCTGATGATGTCCAGTCCGGCCTGGTGGGCCTTGTACGCCTTGCCCCACAGGATGGCGTAGGCCTGACTGTGGATCAGGTGCATCCAGTCGGGGCGGACCATTTCCCTGTTGTGGATCGACTCCCCCATCGTGGAGATGAACTTGGAGTACATCGCCTTGATGTACTCCAGGGTGATGGTGTCGTCCTCGGCGATGGCCGTCTCGCGGGCGGCGGTGAGGGTCTTGCGCAGGGCGTCCAGGAAGTTCTCCGTCGCGCCGGATGTCCAGGATTCGTGGATGGCGGGCGCGTCGAGAAGGCCGTACCTCGGGCCGGAGAGGCGCAGCAGGAGGCGGAGGGTGGCGTCGGTGACCCACAGCGCGCCGGGCTCGTCGCGGTCGCCGAGCGGGTCGGGCAGGTGCGGGTGGTGCCATTCGGCGGGGGTGATGAGGTGGACGCCGGAGCGCTTGGGGTCAACGCCGTCGCTGCCGGTGGAGTGCTCCAGCTTCCCGATCGGCAGCCACGCCTTCAGGGCGGAGAGGTAGGCGGCGTTGGCGTCCAGGGCGGTGACCGCGATGTCCCCGGGGATCTTGAGGGAGTAGCCCGGGTGATGGAAGTTGGGGCGGGCCTCCCAGATGGCGTCCGGCTCCTTCTTCGAGGGCTTCTGGAGGATGTCGGGCAGCGCCGGGTAGGCGGTGTAGGCGTAGCGGGCCGTCGCCCGGGTCTCGTCGAACATCGCCATGACGTCCGGGATGGCGCGCTTGATCAGCGCCCGGGTCGCCGCGTCGGCGTCCCCTTCCGCGCGCTCCAGCTCCTCGCGCACCGCCCGGCCGATGAGGCCGGTGGTCTCCGTACGGGCGCGGGCCGCGGACTTGGCCCGGCGCTGCGGACGCGAGGGCACGGGCGCGGGCGTGGGGGAAACCGCGGGCGCGGGAGCGGGGACCGAAGGCGGTTGCGTGGCGGAGGGCGCGGCGGTGGGGGTGATAGCTGCGGCGGGGCGGGGTGCGGGGGTCGACGGCCGGCACATGGCGCCGGCGTGCAGCGAACGGCCGTCGGTGGCTTTGTACGGAGTCACGACGCCGCAGCGGATGCACGGGGCGGGCTCGCCCTGAATGGCCCGCCCGTCGGGGCCGCGTGCGGTCTGGGGCGCGGCGGGCTCGGGCGCGGGAGTCTCCTCGGTCTGCTCCGGTGCCGCGTTGGCCTCGGTGGGCGCGGCGGGTGCGGGGTGGATCTTGGCCAGGCCCTCCAGCAGTCGCATGTACTTGGCGCGGCCCGGCGGCTGCGGGTCGGTGGTGCCGTCCTCCCAGTTGGCGACGGTCTGCCGGCCGACCCCGACCGCGGCGGCCACCTGGCTGCGTGAGAGGTCGGCCGCCTGGCGAAGCCGCAGGCGCTCGGCCGGCTCCGGCATGCGGGCCGTCAGCCGCGCCTCCTCCAGCAGAGCTTCCACACCGTCGAACTGTTCCTCACCCGTCATGCCCCGACCGTACAGCGGAATGGGCCGTTCACGACAGAGGATTGGGCGGTGATTGGCGCCGGTCGGCAGGGTCACGTGCCTCTTCCGGGCCGCCCCCGAGCACCGGTGGGCGGGGCGACGACAAGTGGGCAGGGCGGAGCGATCGCTCGGTCCCCCTTGACCACGCGGCGCACGGCAGCGGAATGAGGCGACCCCTCGCACCTCGTGGTAGCGGACCCCTCGGAGCGTCACCGGCACGCGCCTCGGGCCGGGCGGCCGGAGACGGGCAACCGCCCGCACGGACGACACCTCCCGCACGGCTTCGGTAACTCCCGCCAGTGCGACGAGACTTGGGCATGCCGCGCTGCCCGCCGGGGTGGCATCCGGACCGGCGAAACGGTTCGCCCGGCGCAAGGGGCGCAGGCAGGTCCGGGGCAGCGGGCGGCGCCGACCACATGGCGCGGGCCAGGGCGCGCAAGCCGACTTACGCAGGCTGACTTGCGCAGCCCAGCCTGTATAAATTAACTTGGAGAGTATGGAAGGGAATCCCGAGGGTGTGTCCGAGTCGGCTGTGCGCGCGGCTCATGAAGTGCGGGTGGTGTTCAGCCGCCTGCGGCGGCGGCTGCGGGAGTCGAACGCCGCCGGCGAGCTCACGCCGTCGCAGTCCTCCGTACTCAGCCGGCTGGACAGCGACGGTGCCGCGTCCGTCACCGATCTGGCGGGCGTCGAGCGGGTCCGCCATCAGTCGATGGCGTCCACGGTCGCGGCGTTGGAGAAGCGTGGGCTGGTATCCCGTCGTCCGGATCCGGACGACGGGCGGCGCCAGCTGATCGCGCAGAGCGAGGCCGGCCGCGCGTTCGTCGCCGACCGGCGCCGGGCCAGGGAGGAGTGGCTGACGCGGGCTCTGGAGGACGGGTACACCGAGGCGGAGCGCCGGACCGTGATCGAGGCGATGGCCTTGCTGGATCGGCTGACCCGGCCATGACCGCGAAGGCCGGGGTGATACGGAGGATCCGCTCATGGCCGAGCCGCTCATGGCGTCCCGGCGGCGGAGCGGGGGCGCAAGCGGCCTTCGATCGCCGGCTGCTGGCCCCGATGATGCTGGGATCGGTACTGAATCCGGTCAACTCCTCGATCATCTCGGTGGCGTTGGTGCCGATCGGCGTCGCCTTCGGGGCGCCGCCCTCGCAGACCGCGTGGCTGATCTCCGCGCTCTATCTGGCCACCGCGATCGGGCAGCCGGTCGTCGGTCGGCTGATCGACCTGTTCGGCCCCCGGCGGCTGTTCCTGGCCGGTGCGGCGCTGACCGGGACCGCCGGAATCGTCGGCGCCCTGGCCCCGAATCTGGGCGTGTTGATCGCCGCACGGGTGCTGCTCGGCTTCGGCACCTGCGCGGGCTATCCCGCCGCGATGTATCTGATCCGCAGCGAGGCCGGGCGCACCGGCCATGACAGCCCGGCCGGTGTGCTGACCGCGCTCGCGGTCGCCACCCAGACCATCGCCGTCATCGGACCCAGCCTCGGCGGCCTGCTCATCGGCGTGGGTGGCTGGCGCACCACCATGGCCGTGAACATCCCGCTGGCGGCAACCGCGCTGGTCCTCGGCGCCCGGCGCCTGCCCAGGACGCCCCGCGCCGGGCGCACCCCGGGGCAGCGGCCGGTGGCGGGCCTGGATCTGCCGGGCATGGCGCTGTTCGCCGCGATGCTGATCTGTCTGCTGCTCTTCTTGATGAACCCGCGCCGGGGCGACTGGTATCTCCTGGTGCTGACGGCCGCGGCGGGCGCCGGTTTCGCATGGCGCGAACTGCGGGTGGCGCAACCGTTCATCGCCCTGCGCGTCCTGGGCGGCAATCCACCGCTGCTGGCCACCTACGCCCGCGCCCTGCTGGCCTACGTCGTCTCGTACGCCGTCCTCTACGGCTACACCCAGTGGATGCAGGAGGGGCGCGGGCTTTCCGCCTCCCAGGCCGGACTCGCGCAGCTGCCGCTGTTCCTGACCGCGATCATCGTGTCCACGGCCACCGGGCGCCGCGCGGGCGTCCGTGGCAAGTTCCTGGTCGGCGCGGCCGGGCAGATAGCCGGCTGCGTGTTGCTCCTGCTTCTGCACCCCGGCAGCAGCCTCTGGCTGCTGCCGGTCATCGCGGTCGTCTTCGGGATACCGCAGGGCCTGAACTCCCTCGCCCTGCAGAACGCCGTCTACCACCAGGCCGATCCCGAGCGGATGGGCTCCTCGGCCGGGCTGCTGCGGACGTTCGGCTACCTGGGGGCGATCATCGCCTCCGCCGCCGGCGGTGCCGCCTTCCAGCAGCGCGCCGATACCGGCGGTCTGCACCAGCTGTCCTGGTTCATGCTCGCCGTCGCGGTGTTGTTCCTGGTGGTGACCGTCGTGGACCGTTCCCTGGGCCGGACCGGCGCCGCGCGGCCGGCCGAGGCTTCGCCTGCGGCCGAGGACGCCGAGCGGTGACCGGAGGTCCCCCTTTGGCCGACATGGCCCGCCGCCCCGACGTGGCCCCGCCGCCCCGACGCGGCCGCGCCAGGCGGGCAAGGGCGTCCGCCACCGCCGCCCGCCCGGCGCACACCCCTCGGCCGATCACTCGACCCACTCCCCCGCCGTACACAGCAGTCACCCGACACCGAGAGGTTCCGCACCATGACGCAATCCGCATCCGCCCTGCTCGTGATGGATGTCCAGCAGGCCATCGTCAGCCGCGTCCCCGACACCGAGTACGTGCCGCGGCTGGCGCGCGCGGTGACCGCCGCACGCGCCGCCGGCGTCCCGGTGATGCACGTCGTGATCGGCTTCCGGCCCGGCCACCCCGAGGCCAACCAGGCCAACAAGACCTTCGGCGGCCTGCCGCCCGGCGCCTTCACCCCCGGGGACCCCGGGGCGCTCATCCACCCCGACGTCGCCCCCCGGCCCGACGAGACCGTGATCACCAAGAAGCGGGTCAGCGCCTTCGCCGGCAGCGATCTGGAACTCCTCCTGCGCTCCGGCGGTATCGACCACCTGATCCTCACCGGCATCGCGACCAGTGGCGTCGTCCTCTCCACCGTGCGTCAGGCCGCCGACCTGGACTACCGGCTCACCGTCCTGGCCGACGGCTGCTTCGACACCGACCCCGAAACCCACCGGGTGCTGACCGAGAAGGTCTTCCCCCGGCAGGCCGAGGTCACCACCATCGACACCTGGGCCAAGGCCCTGGGCTGACCAACGGCGGAGGGGCGGAGCGTCGGTCCCGTCAGCCGAGGTCCGCCGCGAGGACGGCGGCGGCCTCGGCGATCAGCGCATCGTCCGCCGCGGCATCGACGTGGGGCTTGGTGGAGAGCACCGCCATGACGATCGGCCCGCGGCCCGACGGCCAGGCGATACCCACGTCGTTCGTGGTGCCGTAGCTGCCGGTGCCGGTCTTGTCGCCGACGGTCCAGCCCTTCGGGACGCCGGCGCGCAGGCGCTTGCCACCGGTCGTGTTGGCCAGCAGCCATCCGGTCAACCGCTTCCGGTCCTCCGTCTCCAGGGCGTTCCCGAGGACGAGCCGTGCGTAGGTCCCGCCGATGGCGCGGGGAGTGGTGGTGTCGGTCACCCGCCCCGGTTCCGCCGAGTTCAGCTCCGGCTCCCAGCGGTCGAGCCGGGTCACGGAGTCCCCGATGGAACGGCAGAAGCGGGTGACGGAGGTCGGTCCGCCGAGCTCCGCCAGCAGGAGATTGATCGCGGTGTTGTCGCTGTACGAGATGGCGGCGCCGCACAGGTCCGCCACGGTCATCCCCCGGGCGAGGTTCTCGGGCCGGCCCGTGATGGGCGCGCCCCCGGCCCGGTCGATGTCGTGCTGTGTGTAGTGAATGACCTTCGAGAGGTACGTTCCGTCCTGGTCGAGGTCCCTCAGGACGGCCCCGACCGCTGGGGTCTTGGACGTCGAGCACAAGGGGAAGCGCTCGTTCGCACGGTGCGATACGCACCTGCCGGTCACCGTGTTCCACCCGAAGACGCCCAGGCGCGCGGCATGCTCCCGTTCGATTTCCCGCAGCTTGTGCGCGGCCTCCCGCCCCGGTCCGGACGCGTACGCGGTGGACGTCATGGGAACAGCGGCCAGCGCGGTCCCCAGTCCACCGGCCAGCACCGCACGGCGAGTTGTGCCCCTGCTCGGCTTCACGATGTTCTGCCTTCCTCCGACGGCGAGCCGCACGTCCGTACGCCTCGCCTCTTTCGTACTCCTCGACATGTTCTTGCTCCCTCGGTCGACGCCCTGCGTCCACTCTTGGTTGCACCGGAGCGCGAGATCCCGTGACGGGCGCGACAGTTCATACCGGCGGCGGCGCCGTGCCGAGGGCGTGGCGGGGGCGTCGCAGCGGGGTGTGCGGACGGGCGGGGAAACCGGGGGTTACCGCCCCCGCGAAGGGACCGGCCGAGGAACGTGGCGGGGCAATCAAGGTGACGAGGCATTGAGGATGCAGGGAAGGCTGCGGGCCCCCGGGCGGCCTCGGAGTTCTTTGGGACATCACCGCGACGACATGAGTAATCCCCGGCCCGTAATTGCGGACCGGGGATTATCCCGCGTATATTGGGTTTTTCTGTGCCCACGCACGAAAGGCCCCTCCGAAGGGGCCTCACAGTAAGAACAATATCCGGCAGGGAGCCATTTTGTCAAACCGGGAAAGCGTCGAATTGCGGGAAGAGCAGGAATTCATCGATCGGCTCCACGCCCGTGTCGATACCCTGCGCGGCGACGCCGCGCAGGATGTCGAGGACGCGCTGACGCCGGTCGGGAAGGGACTGCAGGCCCGTCTCGAACGCGACGTCCGCGTCGCGGAGCGCTCGGGCCTGCAGGCCGCTCTGAACGCGGTGGACGGCTCGTTGTGTTTCGGCCGCATCGATCTCTCCGACGGGGTCGCGCACCATATCGGCCGTATCGGGATCCGCAAGGACGACACCGAGCACACGCCCCTTCTGATCGACTGGCGTGCGCCGGTGGCCCGCCCCTTCTATCTCGCCACCGGGCACACCCCGATGGGTCTGCGCCGGCGTCGGCACATCGCCACCGAGGGCCGTACGGTCACCGAACTGCATGACGAGATCCTCGATCTCGGCGACCGCGAGCGCACCGGCTTCGAGGACCCGAACGGTGACGACGTGCTGCTCGCAGCGCTGAACTCCGCACGCACCGGACGCATGGGCGACATCGTGCGGACCATCCAGGCGGAGCAGGACAACATCATCCGCGCCCCGCACCGCGGTGTCCTCGTCGTCGAGGGTGGCCCCGGCACCGGCAAGACAGCCGTCGCGCTGCACCGGGCCGCGTTCCTGCTCTACGAACACCGCGAGCTGCTCGCCAAGCGCGCCGTGCTCATCGTCGGCCCCAATCCGGCCTTCCTGCGCTATATCTCTGAGGTGCTGCCCGCACTCGGTGAGACCGGCGTGCTGCTCGCCACGCAGGCCGAACTCTTCCCCGGCGTCCACGCCACCGGCACTGACACCCCCCGCGCCGCCGCCGTCAAGGGCGGCGAGCAGATGTCCGAGGCACTCGCCCTGGCCGTACGCGACCGGCAGGAGCTGCCCGAACCCGGCGCCCCGCTGATCATCCCGCACGACGACGGCGGGGACCTCGTCCTCGACTGGGAGATCGCCTACGAGGCCCGGCAGGCGGCCCGTGACACCCGCCTGCCGCACAACCTCGCCCGCCCCTACTTCGTCTTCCGGGTCATCGACGCCCTCACCGCGCAACTCACCGAACGCATCGGCGCCGACCCGTACGGCGGCCCCAACCTCCTCGGCCCGGACGACATCGCCCAGCTCGCCAGGGGCGTCGCCGTGAGCAAGGAGGTGCATGCCGCTGCCGACGAGCTGTGGCCGCCGCTCACCCCGGAGGCGTTCCTCGCCGGCTATCTGGCCGCACCCGGGTACCTACCGGACCGGGACGCCGACGCCATCCGGCGGGCACCCGCCGACGGCGGGTGGACCCCCGCCGACGTGCCGTTGCTCGACGAAGCGGCCGAACTGCTCGGGGTCGACGACAGCGCCGAACGGGCCGCGGCCGAGGCCGCACGGCAGGAGCGGATCGCCTACGCCCAGGGCGTCCTGGAACTGTCGCGGGGCTCGGAGACCTACGAGTTCGAGGACCAGGAGTCCGAGGTCCTCGCCGCCCACGACATCATCGATGCCGAACGGATGGCGGAGCGCCATGAGGAGGCCGACCACCGCAGCGCGGCGGAGCGCGCCGCCGCCGACCGTACCTGGGCGTTCGGGCACATCATCGTCGACGAGGCGCAGGAGCTCTCACCGATGGCGTGGCGGCTGCTGATGCGCCGCTCGCCGACCCGCTCGCTGACCCTGGTCGGCGACCCGGCCCAGACGTCCGAGGTGGCCGGCGTCGGTTCGTGGGAGAAGATCCTGGAGCCGTATGTCGGTGACCGGTTCGAGCACGTCACGCTCAAGGTCAACTACCGTACGCCTGCCGAAATCATGGAGCTGGCCGCCAGGGTCGTACGGGAGACGGACCCCTCTTTCACGTTGCCCGTCTCGGTCCGGTCGACCGGCGAGGCACCGTGGATCCGGGACGCCGGCGAGAACCTGCCGGCCACGGTGGCTCAGGCCGTAGCGGAACTGACGCCTCAGGAGGGGCGCCTCGCAGTGATCGCACCGCGTGCGCTGCACGAGGAGATCGCCGCGGATCTGGAGGGCATCACGGCAGGCGCCGCGCCCGACCTCACCCTCCCCGTGGTGCTCCTCGATCCGCGCCAGGCCAAGGGCCTTGAGTTCGACCATGTACTGGTGGTGGAGCCCGCCCTGTTCGGATCGAGCGATCTGTACGTGGCATTGACCCGTGCCACCCAGCGCCTGGGCATCGTCCACCGGGAGGAGCTGCCCAGGACCTTGCGCTGACCCACTGGTCGCGGCCGGCACCGAGCCGCCACCGAACTCACCGACCCGGAAAGGCCTACCCGCTCACCAGGGCACGGGGGTCGTCCCGTCCCACGAGCGGAACACGCCGGTAGGCCGCCGGCGTCCCACATGCCCGCATCCGCCGTCGAACGAGTGCGTGGCCGAGGGGTTCAGGTAGTGGCCACGAGCAGATCCTCTCCGCTGGACGGGCGAAGGCCGTCGGTCCGATCGGCGAAGTAGCGGTCGGCGAGCACGGTTCCCGCCAGGTGACGGGCGTCGGTGAAGCCGGCGTCGCGGGCCCGTGCCAGCATCTCCTGCGGGGTGTAGAAGCTGATGAACGGCGTTCCGGCCGCTTGCGCCTGCGGCTTGGTCGCCTCCAGTGCGGGGCGATCGGCGTCATCGAGGAGTGCTGCCGGCAGCATGAACGTCATGGCGAGCGTCGAGCCGGGGGCGAGCCCGGCGAGCCGCCGCAGGGTCGCCTCGGTGGCGTCCTTGGTGAGGTACATGGTGACGCCGGTGCAGGCGACGACCGCCGGCCGGCCGGGATCGAAGCCGGCGGCGGCCAGTTGCTCCCACCAGTCCCCGCCCGCCTCGAAGTCGACCGGCACCAGCCGCAGCCAGTCGGGGATCCCATAGCCCAGCTCGATCAGGCGTTGGCGCTTCCATGCCTGGGTGCCGGGCTGGTCGATCTCGAAGACCCGCAGGTGGGAGGCGATCTCCGGTCTGCGCTGGGCAAAGGTGTCGAGTCCGGCGCCCAGGACGACGTACTGGGTGACGCCACGACCGGCCTGCTCGGCAACCAGGTCCTCGACGAAGCGGGCACGGGCCACAATGGCCGCCCGGAATCCGCTGGTGCCGCGCGGGTCCATGTCCGGGCGGCGCCGCCATCCCTCATCGGGGGCCGCCAGCCGCAGACCGATCTCGTCCTCGATGACGTGGGGCGGCGGGTCGGCCTGGACGTGCAGAGCCCGCCAGAGGGCGGTCCGCACCGCGGTGCTGTCCGGCCCTTCGTTCCGCTCGTCCGCCATGATGTCTCCTCTTCCTAGGGTCAGTTCCCGGACGGTCTTCCTGCGGTCAGTTCCCGTCCGGTCTTCCGCGGTCCGTTCGCGGCCTGAGCTCGGCGCCGACCAGCCGCCCGTCGGGGCATGGGCGACATACTGCTCCCATGTCCTTCGCTGCCGGTTCACCCGCCGCCCAACTGCCCGTCCCCGGACCGCTGGTCGGCGCCGACTGGCTGGCGCGGCGCCTGGGCACGCCAGGGCTGGTCGTACTCGACGCCTCGATCGCGGCGCACCGCGGAGCGGAGCGACGGATTCCCGGGGCGCTGCCGTTCGACATCGATGGGGCGCTGTCCGACCACTCCGGCCCGCTCCCCCACATGATGCCCGCAGCGGAACGGTTCGCCGCGGAGATGCGCGCCCTCGGCATCGACGACGCCGACACTCTCGTCGTGTACGACGGGGCGGGCATCTACTCCAGCGCACGTGCCTGGTGGATGCTGCGGGCGATGGGCTTCGACCGGGTCGCGGTGCTCGACGGGGGCCTGCCCGCCTGGTGCGCGGCGGGGCTGCCTCTCGAAGAAGGCGTACCGGAAGCGGTAGGGGTACGGGTGCGTTTGCAGGGCGACTTCACCGCGCGCGTACGTCCCGGGCATTTCGTCGGATGCGGCGAGGTGTCGGCGGCCCTGGCCGATCCCGCCTCGGCTGTCTTCGACGCGCGCTCGCGTGAGCGTTTCAGGGGAACGGCCGCCGAGCCGCGTCCAGGGCTGCGGGGCGGCCATATGCCGGGGGCGCTGAACCTGCCCTTCACCGAAATTCAGAACAACGGCCGGATGCTCCCCACGTCTGCGCTGCGCGCCGCTTTTGCCGCCCTCGCGGGCGAACGGGAAAGGCTCTATTTCAGCTGCGGGTCAGGCGTGACCGCCTGCATCCTCGCACTGGGCGCCGAACTGGCCGGATATCGCGAACTGTCGGTGTACGACGGCTCCTGGAGCGAATGGGGACTGCCCTCGGATCTGCCGGTGGCCACCGGCGGCGAGGTGAGCTGCGCGGTGAGCGGCGAACCAGCCACGCGATAGCCGGACCGACGGCCGACGGCCGACGACCGGAGAGCGGCTGTCGGGTGCGCTCGGCCGGCGCCTGGGCCGCAATGCCAGCTGAGTACGCGTACTCATGGACACATCGACTCCCTGCGACAGACTGAACGTTCGCCAGCAAAGGAGGCAACGGAAAATGCAGAAATATGCCCCTGTTCAGGAGTCCGCCGTCGGCGCGCACCGCAATCGCGCCTCCCGGGCCTCGGGTCCTGCGCTCGCCGTCACGGCGTTGATCGTCGCCTTCCTGGGATCCGGCTGCTCGATGCAGGACAGCATCTGCAGTTCCGGCGAATATCCGGTCAAGGCCGTGGGATCCACCTCGGGTGGTGCGTGCGTATCGGACGGCGAGAAACCCCCTGAGGGCTATGTGCGCTACCCGAAGGGCAAGGTTCCGCAGCACGTCGACGACAAGTGGGACAAGTACTGGAACACCGTTGTGGTCGACAAGAACGGCGACATCACCAAAAAGGGGTGACGGCGCAGAGCCCGGGAGCGCGCGAACGGAGCACGCAGGCGGGAGCGCCCAGCGGGAGTGCGTCAGCGGGAGCGCTGCGTACCCGTGTGTCAGGGGTCCAGCGTGCTGTGCGGGGAGGGCGGACGGTGACCGGCGCTCCGCGACAGCCCCCCGGTTGGCGGCCGGCCTGGGTCCTCCGGAACGTACCGCGAGGCGCCCGGGACACCTGACGCGCGTGGCTGACAAGCAGTCAACTGCCGTGCGGGCGCAAGGAATACGCCAACCATGGAGAAGAAGCCATTCCGTGTGAACAACGTATGGCGTGGACATGGCGCCTATACGATCTGAGGCCCCCCTACGGAAAAGGCCACCCCCCATGAAGACCACCTTCGCCCCGAGCACCACCCGCCGCATGCTCCTCGTCCTCGGCAGCGTGGCGGCGATGACCGTACCGGCCGCGACCGCCGGCGCCGCCACCGGGCAGGCGCCCCACACCCCCGGGCAAGGAGGCCCACGCGGTGGGTGTGTGGTGGCGTACTTCGACCTGGGTGAGACGTTGGTGCACACCGCCGACGACAACAGCGTGCGCTACATGCC
Source organism: Streptomyces sp. NPDC101393 (assembly GCF_044767385.1). NCBI lineage: Bacteria > Bacillati > Actinomycetota > Actinomycetes > Kitasatosporales > Streptomycetaceae > Streptomyces > Streptomyces sp. NPDC101393. Next base: position 287,772 of record NZ_JBIWNU010000011.1, read on the forward strand.
GGGAGCCGCGGCGCATCTGCGCGCGCTGCGCGCCCGCCACATACCCGTCGGCCTCATCACGAACGTGCCCTCCTCCTGGGGTGCCACCGACGCCGAGCGGGCGGCGAAGCTGAAGGAGACGGTCAACCACGACTGGAAGGGCTCCACGCCGTTCGCCTGGGCCGACTTCGGCGACCGCATCTTCACTCCGCGGACCGAGGCGGAGCGTAAGCCCGCGCCCGCACTCTGGGAGCGCGCCAAGAAGGCCGCCGATGGCTGCCGGGTGGTGTACGAAGCGGAGACGGATGACGAGGTGGAGGCGGGCGGCTCCCTCGGGTACGTCGCGTACCGGACGGGCCAGGAAGGCCGGCCCGCCTACCTCCCCGCCGCGTTCATCGCCGCGCTCGCCCATCTGCCCGGTGCGGCCTCGGCGGAGGCAGCGGGTTCCGGTCCTCGACGGTAGGAAAGTCGACAGTAGGAGCGTCCGGGCGGGGCGTGGTCTCAGTCGGCTGGTACGGCCAGCTCGAATTGACGGAGGCGGTCCGGCTCCGCGATCACGTCGATTCCGGTGATCCTGTCATCGGTGACCGTGAAGCCGAGCCCCAGGACCGACCGGACGAGTGGCGGTCCGCATGGTCGGGCGGGAGCGGGCAGGCGCGCAACCGGCGTGCCACACCTGAGGTGTTCAGGTGCGGCACGCCGTCACGGGCACCCGGTCGCCCGGCGCCGGCCTGCGGCTGGATGCCGGTCGCGTCACCAGGTGTGCGCGACGTCCACGATCAGCTTGTCTCCGGACTGGAGCACACGGAACGGCAGCTTGGCGCGTACGCCCAGGCCGACCTGCGTCTGGCCCTCGAAGCTCGCTCCGAACTTGGTGTCCTTGAACGTCCGGTAGCCGGAGAGATGCACGCCCGGCAGCGGCTGCCCCGCCTTCCCCGCGTACGTCGGCCGGCCCGATCCCGTGTCGTAGCTCGGCGTGGACGCGAAGATCTGCAGGATGGCGCCGCCCTTGACCGGTATCTGCTCGCCGGATCCGTCCTGGTGGAACGCGTCGACGTAACCGACGTGGTAGCCGGTCTTGCCCGCCCCGCTGCCGACCTCGAAGACCATGCGGTCGTAGCAGGCGGTCCGGCTGGTCGTGATGTTCTTCAGCGGCTTGGTGTGCGCGTCCGTGGCCGACTTGGTGCCGCTGCCCCAGACGGTCGAGCAGGCTGTGGCCGACGCGGCCTTGCCCACCGGGCCGGTGGCGGCGTCGGCCACCCCGGCCGCACCCACCAGCCCCACGCCCGCCAGCGCGAGCGCCGCGGACGCCGTCCTCAACCGTCGCATGACTTACCTCCAGAACGAGTTCGATTACGCGTGCATGCGGTAGGACGGCGGGTCGGGTGAAGACGTTGCACGCGCAGTGACTTCTGGCCAACGGGGAGGCGAAGTTGTCGCGAAAGACGGGCGGGGAAGCGCCGCCCCGTGGTCAGACCGCCAAGGTTTTCCGGCTTCCTGACGGCACGTCGTGATGGGCCAGGGCGAGGTGCGGATCGGGAGCGCCCGGTGCGGCGCCCGGATCGGTGTGCACCAGGGCCGCGGCCAGTTTCGGTACGGCGTGCAGAAGCGCGTGTTCGGCCTCCACCGCCACATGGTGCGCCTCCCGGACGTTCAGCTCTCCGTCGACGACGACCGCGACCTCCGCGCGCAGCCGGTGGCCGAGCCAGCGGAGCCGGAGCTCGCCCACCGCCCGTACGCCCGGGACCTGGCTCAGCGCGTGCTCGGCGGCGTCGACGAGGGCGGGGTCGACGGCGTCCATGAGCCGGCGGAAGACCTCCCGGCAGGCGTCGCGAAGGACGAGCACGATCACCGCGGTGATGGCCAGCCCCACGATCGGGTCGGCGAGCCGCCAGCCGAGCGCGGCCCCGCCGACCCCCAACAGCACGGCGAGCGAGGCGAAGCCGTCCGTACGGGCGTGCAGGCCGTCGGCGACGAGCGCGGCGGAGCCGATGTCGCGGCCGACGCGGATGCGGTAGCGGGCCACCCACTCGTTGCCGATGAAGCCGAGCACCGCGGCTGCCGCGACGGCGGGCAGATGGGTGATGCCCTGGTGGTGGAAGAGCCGGTCGAGCGCCGTCCAGCCGGTGAACACGGCGGAGGCAGCGATGGTGAGCACGATGAGGACGCCGGCCAGGTCTTCGGCTCGCCCGTAGCCGTAGGTGAAGCGCCGGTTGGGCGCCCTGCGGCCCATGAGGAAGGCCACACCCAGGGGCAACGCGGTCAGCGCGTCGGCGGCGTTGTGGGCGGTGTCGCCGAGCAGTGCTACCGAGCCGGAGAGGACGACCACCGCCGCCTGCGCCGCCGCGGTCACCCCCAGCACCGCAAGGGAGACCCACAGTGCCCGCATCCCCCGCACGGAGGCCTCCAGGGCCGCGTCCGTCTTGTCGGCTGACTCATGGGAGTGGGGGCGCAGGAGGTGGCCGACGCGGTGCCGCCAGGCTGCCCGGCCGACATGGCCCGGGTGTTCCGCGGGACCCACGTGGCCGCCGTGATTCCTGGCCTGTCCGTGGTGCCTGGGCTCTTCGTGGCGCCTTGGCTCTTCGTGATGCGCGTGGTGATGCGTGTGGCGGGGTTGCGCGGGGCGGGCGTTCCGGTGTTTCTCGCTCACGTTCCGGCCTTCCGACGCAGGAGGGGTTCCGGGCTGTGGCGCCTGGTGTGGGCACCTGGGGGTGGACTCGCGGGGAAGTCCACCCCCATTATGTGCGTATGAGCGCACGCATGCACCTATCACCTGCGAACAGCTCGCACCCGCAAGAGCCGAGCACCGAACAGCTTGCCGACGCCGCCCAGATCCTGGGCCTGCTCGCCGACCGCACGCGGCTCGCGCTGCTGCACACCCTGGGCAAGGGCGAGGCGGATGTGACCACCCTGACGGCGGCCTGCAAGGTCGCCCGGCCCGCGGTCAGCCAGCACCTCGCGAAGCTCCGGCTGGCGGGACTCGTCCTCGTACGGAAGGAGGGGCGGCGCATGATTTACGGCCTGCCCGAAAGCCACCTGAGGAAGGTGGTCGATGAGGTGCTCCACCTCGCCGACCACAGGCTGAACGGGCCGACGGACACAACGAGTTGAGGGTCTGACCGCGGGCTCGCGCGGCTTCTGGAGGTGCCGACGAGGGGCCGACGGCGGCGCTGCGCCGGTGCCGAACTCGGCTCCGGGTCGGGCCGCGTGACGGCTTCTGCGCATGCGGTGGGGCACAGCCGCGGGGACGTACGGGGGCATATGGCTCTGTGGTCCGAGGCGTGGCTCCGAGGCGCGGCACCGACCCGCCGCGCTCGCCCGGCCTGGGCTACGACGATGGGGTGATGACCGTCCGGGGGCCGGCTGACGACAGTCGTCCGGCACTCGTCGCGGGACGGCCGGCCTCGCACTCCCTCAATGCACCCCGCCGCTGCGGGTGGCGTACCGCAGACGGGCGCCCCCTGAGGGGACGCCCGCACAAGAATTTCAGTGCGCGATGCTGTCGATCAGCTCGCGCGCACCCTGGCGGAGCAGGGCGACGGCGACGGACGTGCCGAGTGTCTCGGGGGTGAGCGGCCCGGCCCATTCGTGGGCGTTGAGCACGGTCTTGCCGTCCGGGGTGAAGACGCAGGCCCGCAGGGAGAGTTCGCCGCGCCGGTCGGTGGTGGCGAAGCCGGCGATCGGGCTGTTGCAGTGGCCCTGGAGGACGTGCAGCAGCATCCGCTCGGCCGTCGTCTCGCGGAAGGTGGTGGGGTCGCCGAGGCCACTGACCGCGTCAATGGTGGCGGTGTCGTCCTCGCGGCACTGGAGGGCGAGGACGCCCGCGCCGATGGGCGGGCACATGGTGTCCACCGACAGGATCTCGGTGATCACGTCCGGACGCTCGATGCGCTCCAGGCCGGAGACGGCCAGCAGCAGCGCGTCCGCGTCACCGGCGGCCATCTTCTCCATCCGGCGGTTGGCGTTCCCGCGCATGGGGACGCACTCCAAGTGCGGGTGGGAGGCGGCGAGTTGCGCGATCCGACGCACCGACGAGGTGCCGATGCGGGTGCCCTCGGGGAGCTCGTCGAGGGTGCGTCCGCCCGGGTGGATCAGTGCGTCGCGTACGTCGTCGCGCTTGAGGAAGGCGGCGAACGTGGTGCCGGCGGGCAGCGGCCGGTCACCGGGGATGTCCTTGACGCAGTGCACCGCGAGGTCCGCCTGGCCGGCGAGCAGGGCCGCGTCGACCTCCTTGGTGAACGCGCCCTTGCCCTCGACCTGGGAGAGGGCGCCCATCCAGCGGTCGCCGGTGGTCTTGACCGGGACGACCTCGGTGGCGATGCCGGGGTGCAGCGCGCCCAGTTCGGCGCGGACCCGCTCCACCTGGGCCAGGGCCATGGGCGAGTCGCGGGAGACGATACGGATCAACTCAGGGGCGGACATGGCGCCCACGATAGTCCGTCAGATCCACCCTCCGGTCCCCGGCCCTCGGGCCCGCCCTCCCGGTGGCGCGGAGCAAAGATCGGCCACGGGCCGGCCGCGCGGGGGCCTAGCGGGGCGCCATCGGGCCGGTCGGGGGCGGCAGTTCCTCCAGAAGATGCCCGAGTGCGCCCTGCACCAGCCGGCAGACCTCGTCCGGGTCCGCGCTCGCCAGCGGTTCCTTCGCGACGACGACCCGCATCAGGCCGATTCCCAGAAGCCACGCCATGGCGAGTTCGGCACGCAGCGCCCCGTCATCGGCCTTGGAGAGGGTGGCCAGCACCTCTGCGTATTCGTCGCCCAGGGCGTTCAACGTGTCCGCCGCTTCGTCGCCGCTGCCGATGGAGCGCAGATAGACCTCCAGCGAGCGGTCGGAGGCCCCCTTGCCCCTGTTGGTCAGCATGCCGCGCAGTGCGACCTCGAACAGCCGCTCCGCCGGAGTGGTCCGCAGCTGCTCCTGCCCGCCCCGCGCCATCACCTCGGTGAGGAGAGCCTTCTTCGATCCGAAGTAGCGGAACAGCAGGGCTTGGTTGACGCCGGCGCGGGCGGCGATGTCGCGGACCGTCGCCGCTTCGTAGCCCCGCTCGGCGAACAGGTCCGCGGCGGCGTCGAGCAGCAGCAGCCGGGTGCCCTGGGCGTCCCTGCGACGCGGGCCGGCCGGGCCGTGAGGTGGCTTGTCCATCACCGGATCCTCTCCGAAGGGCTCGTCAGAATAACGGCCATTTTCCGTCGTTGACCGCCGGGCTGATGGCAGCTTAACTTTTGTAAGCAGGTGCTTACACAAGGGAGGTCTCAGTGACCACAGCCGAAACAGCACCCCTCACCTATCCCTTCAATGACGCCGAGGGCCTGACCCTGGCCGAGGAATACGCCCGGGCCCGTGACACCCCCGGCCTGCTGCGCGTCCGCATGGCGTACGGCGAACCGGCCTGGCTCGTCACCCGCTACGCCGAGGCCCGCCTCGTCCTCGGCGACCTGAGGTTCAGCAGGGCCGAAGGTGCCGAGCACGACGAGCCGCGCCAGTCCGAGGGCCGCCGGACCAGCGGCATCCTCGGAATGGACCCGCCCGAGCACACCCGTCTGCGGTCCCTGGTCGCGAAGGCGTTCACCGTCCGGCAGGTCGAAAAGCTCCGGCCGCAGGTACGCGAGCTGACCAGCGGGCTCCTCGACGAGCTGCAGGCCGCCGGGCCGCCGGCAGACCTGGTGGACCGCTACGCGCTGCCCATCCCGGTCGCGGTGATCTGCCGGATGCTGGGCGTCCCCGTCGAGGACCGGCCACGCTTCCGGATCTGGAGCGACGCCGCGCTGTCGACCAGCTCTTTGACCGCCGAGGAATTCGACACCAACGTCGAAGAACTCCGCTCCTACATGGGCCTGCTGATCGAGGAGCACCGCCGCCGGCCGCAGGACGACCTGATGACGGCCCTCATCGACGCCCGGGACGCCGGCGACCGGCTCTCCGAGCTGGAACTCGTCGATCTGTGCGTGGGCATCCTGGTCGCGGGCCACGAAACCACCGCGACCCAGATCCCCAACTTCGTCCACACGCTGCTCGACCACCCCGACGAACTCGCCCGGCTGCGCGAAAACCCGGAGCTGATCAACGGCGCGGTCGAGGAACTGCTGCGCTTCGTCCCGCTGGGCAGCGGCGCGGGCCAGCCGCGTTACGCCACCGAGGACATCGAGGTCGGCGGCACCCTCGTCCGCGCCGGAAGCCCGGTGCTGGTCGCGGTGGGAGCGGCCAATCGCGATGCGCTGCGCTTCAGCTCCCCCGGCAAGCTGGACATCTCCCGGGCCGGCAATCAGCACCTCGGATTCGGCCACGGCGTCCACCACTGCCTGGGCGCGCCACTGGCCCGTCTGGAACTCCAGGAGGCACTGGGCGCCCTCCTCGCCCGCTTCCCCGGCCTCCATCTCGCGGGCGATGTCACCTGGAAGACCGAGATGCTGGTCCGGGGACCGCGCGTCATGCCGGTGGGGTGGTGAGCCGATGACCTGGAAGGTGGCGGTCGATCCGCATCAGTGCATGGCGTCGGGCATGTGCGCGGGCATCGCGCCCGATCTCTTCACCCTCGACGGCGAGCGTTCCCACCCGGTGAACCCCGACATCGAGGAGGACGAGCGCGCGCTGGACGCCGCCGATGTGTGCCCGGCCGGGGCCATCACCGTGCACGACGGCGGAACGGAGATCGGCCCGCGTCCTTGAGGCGTCGGCCCCGTCATCGGCGGTGGCGCCCGTGGCCATGACGTGCGGCGGGCGCGCGGACTTCAACCGCGCGCCCCTCCCCCGCCCTCAGCCTCCTCGGCGTCGGCTCAACCGCACCCCTCCTCGCCATCGGGCCAGGTGACCTCGTAGTACCGCACGCGTTCGTCGTCCCCGACGTGCCGCATACCGACCGCTGTCATGACCCGCTGGGAGGCGATGTTGTCGTGGTCGGCGTCGCCTTTCACACTGGTCAGACCCAGTTCCCGGGCAAGCTTCAGGAGTGCGCGGAGCGCCTCGGACGCGTATCCCTTGCCGCGCACCGACGGGATCAGGGCATAGCCGATCGTGATGGTTCCGTCCGCGTCCGGAGGCCGGTTGAACCCCAGGCCGCCTATCGCCAGGCCGTCGGCGCGGCGGCGGATCTCATAGTTCCCGAACGGCTGCGGATCGCCGGTGAGCGCGCAGTGACCCAGAAAGTGCCTGGCTCCCTCGACATCACCATCGGCGGGATATCCGGGCGCCCAGCGGTCCCCGTCCCCCGGCTCCCCCGCCGCCACCCGCTCCGCCTCGCCGACGCTCATCGGATGAAGCACGAGCCGCGCTGTCACAAGATCGTCCATGAGGGGTGGAGTATCACGCGGGACGGTCGCACCGCAGCAAGATTTCCGTACGCGGGGGGCCTGGGTACGCGTCGGGTTCTCGGTACGTGTCGGGTTCTCGGTACGCGCCGAGCCCTGGGGGCGCGGAGCGGCTCGACCGGCGACGGCGGACGGCTGGACCCTCACCGTGACCCGCGGCTGACCGTTGACCGCTGGGGGCGGGTCGCCGCCGTGACGGGGCCGCGGGCCGGGGGCCGGCAGGCCACGCCGCCCCCGCACCCGGACCCGCGGTACGTACCGTCAGCCCTGCCTGGTCGCGTCGAGGTGCGCGAACACCACCACGTTGTCGACGTAGTCCTTCGCCTTCTTGTCGTACGCGCCGCCGCAGGTGATCAGGCGCAGCTGCGGTGTCGGGGTGTCGGCGTAAACCCGGTCGTTGGGGAAATCCGCCTTGCTGAAGGTCTCGACGGTGTCGACCTTGAAGGTCGCGATGATGCCGTCCTTGCGGGTGATCTCGACCTTGCCCCCCGCCTTCAGGGACTCCAGCTGCATGAACACCGCGGGTCCGGTCTTGGTGTCGACATGGCCCGCGACGATCGACGCGCCGCGTTCGCCGGGCGTCGCCCCGCCCTTGTACCAGCCGACGAGATTGTTGTCGCCGGGCGGCGGTGCCTGGAGCTGACCCGTTGGGCCGAGCGCCAGCGGTGTGAAGGGCGCGTCGACGGCGATATCCGGAATCGACAGGCGCGTCGGCGCTGCCCGGGGCAGCGCCAGTTCGGCGGCGCGCTCGGTGACGCTGGGTGCGGGTCTGGGAGTGGCCACCACGGCGGGCCGGCTCTCCGGTTTGGGGTCCGCGGAGGTGTCCACCGAGTTGTAGACGAGCAGTGAGCCCAGCAGGAACGCTCCCGCGGCCCACAGGAGGCCGCGGCCGGTGGGGCGGGCCGCCGGCGCGTTGCGGGGCGGGGCCGATCCGTTGGCCCGGTCCGGCCTCTTCGACTCATTGGGCTTGTTCGGCTGGTGCTGGTGACGCGGCTGATGCGACTGCTGGGCGGCCATGACGCGTGCCTTTCCTGAACGGGGCTGCGGCGATACGTGCGCGGGCGGCGCAACGGCAATGGCCGCGGCCACCGTCCGGCGAAGGACGATGGCCACGACAGCACTGCGACCTACGAGGCAGGCAGCCGGATCAGGCCGCCGAGAAGCCCGAGGCCTTGCGACGGCGCACCATGTACGCGCCGGCGCCGAGGCCACCGAGCATCAGCACCGCACCGGCGGCCAGGCTGCCACCGGACAGCGCCAGGGCGCCGCCACCGGTGTGGACACCGCCGTGCGGCTTCTTGCCTTCCCACGACTTGTCGTGCTCGCCGCCCCAGGACTTGTCCTTGTCGCCCTTCTCGGACTTGTCCTCGTCCTTCCAGGACTTCTCCTCGTCTCCGCTCTGGTCCCACTCGCCGGTCACGAGCTTCGCGAGCGCGCCACCGCCGGTGTTCATGCCACCGCTCGGACGACGACCGTCACGCTCGTCGTTGTCACCGTTGGGCCTGCGGTGGTCACCCTTGTGGGACTTCTCGTGGTCACTGTCTTCGTCGCCGGTGACGACCTTCGCCAGCGCGCCACCACCGGTGTTCATGCCACCGCTCGGACGACGACCGTCACGCTCGTCGTTGTCACCGTTGGGCCTGCGGTGGTCACCCTTGTGGGACTTCTCGTGGTCACTGTCTTCGTCGCCGGTCACGACCTTCGCCAGCGCGCCACCACCGGTGCCCATGCCACCGCTCGGACGACGACCGTCACGCGGGTCACCCTTGTGGGACTTGTCGTGGTCGCCCTTGTGGGACTTGTCGTGGTCGCTGCTGGAGGAAGAACCGCTGTCCGGGCCCCGGTCCTCGGCCGTGGCCAGTGCATTCGCTGCGGGAGCTGTGATCGCGAGGACCGCGGTGATGGCGGCTGAGGCAAACAGGGTGCGGGTTGTGCGCATGAGGACGTATTCCTTTCGCCGCAGCCGCGATGGCCGACTCTTCGTCAGCTCATCGGATCGCGGTGGCGACGTGATCACCGTCATCCGGATCGCGACCGGGCACCACTCGGGACGGCCGCATTGGAGTTACCCCGTGGGCTTTTCGAGTGGCCGGTCTGCACATGATCACCCGTTGGACGGCGCTGCCGGTCAACGCAACGTCAGCGTGATGGTGTAAAGGGCACCCCACTGCCCCGACCAGCACGAAGGCCTCCCGACCGGGCCCGTGGGGGAGCGTTCCCCGAGCTGCGGACCGGGGCGCGACACGCCGGACGCACCGTCAACTCCGCCCGTTGTGAGAGGAACGAGGGCCGAGTACGCCGGATGGGAAACGAGCGGAGTCCGGCCGCTCCGGAGCCCGGCCTGGGGTGGCGGCGGGGCGTGGTGGCAGCGTGGGAAAACCGCGGGCCGACGGGGGCACGGGCCGGGGAATTCGGCGGCGGCGACACGCCGGAACGACACGCCCGGGGACCCACCGGGACGACACGCCGGGGCGACCCCGCGGGCGGTGCGCAGGGGCGGGGTCAAGGACGGGCGCCAGGGTCGGGCCGAAGGGGCGGACGGCACCCGTGGCCCGCGCCCACAGCAGGCCTCGTTGCGGATCAAGTAGGCCTCAACGAGGGGAGGTTGCGATCCTCAGGGGGCCAAGCGCCGCGAGGTCGACGGTGTCGGGCGCCTGCCCCGCCGGCGCCGGCGGACCGGCCGTGCCCTGTCCGCCGCCCGGTCCGGATGCATCGGCGAGTCGTCCCGCCGCTGCACCCCCAAGGCCGCGGACCGCTCGGCGAGTTCGGCGCAGGGGACACGCCGAGTGCCCGGGTGCCCGAGCCGGCCGGAGGCTCGGGCTCCCGGCTCCCGGCTCCGGTCAGATCTTCCAGCCGCGGATGCGCTCGGCCGCGTCGTAGGCGTCGGCCCGGCCGTCGTCGATATCGCGGGCGAGGTCGACCAGCGCGCCGTACGGAGCGTCGAGGCCCTCGCCCGCGGCGTCCATGTAGGCGATGACGATGCCGGCGCCGAACAGGGCGTTGCGGGCGGGCAGCGGGCGCAGCCGGACGACGGCATGCATCAGGGCGGCGGCGCGCCAGGCGTTGTCGACGGTCGCGCCGACCTGCGGGGTGTTCACGCGGTGGCGGCCGACCGCGGCCACCAGGCTGGAGAAGTCATGGACGGTGGGGTGCTTGGGGAGCACGTCGGCCTGGCGCTCCAGAAGCCACCGGATGTCGATATAGAGGTCCACGTCAGGCTGCCCGCCCCGGCGCGTCCAGCCTGCCGGGTGCGTCAGCGGGGAAAGCCTGGTCGAACGATTCCGCGTGGCTGTCGATGAAGGCGCGGAAGGTGTCGGCGGCGCCCTCGAGGCGGGGGTCGCGGAGCGCGTCGTGCGCGGCCTGCGTGATGAGCGCGGTCACGGTCGTGCCTTCGGCTGCAGCGCGTTCCTTCAGCTGAGCGTGCAGCGCGTCGTCGACTCGGATCGTCACTGATTTCGACATGCTTCGACCGTACAGCAGGATGTACAGCACGTCGGTGGGTGTGCAGGCGGCGTATCGGTGGGTGCGCGGCGGCGTCATCATTTCGGGCGGCCCGGATCGGCGGCCGTGCGGCACCCGGTCGGGACGGCGCATGCGACGGTCCGGCCATCCGCACCCGCGGGTGCAGGTCGTGCGGCCCCGATCGGCAGGTGCCGGGTGTCCGGTACGGGGCCCGTAGCCCTCGTCAAGGCGCCAGCATGTCTCCATGCCGAACTCTCACGAGCCGATCATGGCCCTGGTACGCGCTTCGCTGGACCCGGCTTCCCGCGAGGCGGAGCGGCGGATCGACTCGCCCGCGTGCCGCGTCGTCACCCAGGCCGCGCGGGCCGATGCCGACGCCGGCGGCGCCGGTTCACTCCACCTGCTGGCCATCGGCGCGGCCGTCGCCGCCACCGGGCTGACGATCGTGCTGGCCGAGCACCGGAACATCACGCCGGAAGCATTCCTGGACACCTTCGAGGAGGCCCAGCAGGCGCACGACGGCCCCGGCAGTTTCACCGCCACGCCGTTGCTGAGAACGCTGTTGTTGAACGACCGGATGCGGTCCTCCGCCGAGTTGGTGGTCCAGCTCTTCCACGACGACCAGGAGAAGTACTTCGACCTCATCGTGGAGCTCGGCGAGTACGCGGCCACCTGCATCGGCTTCATCGAGACCCTCCGGATCAGCACGGTGGACGATACCCTCGCCGACCTCGACCGGATGCTCCGCGACTTCGTCAGCATCTGAAGGCCGACCGGGCCTGGCTGCGCCCGCTGGGCCCGGTTCCGCCGGGGGGCGCGGCGGCCGCCTGGCTGCTTCACCCTCGCGGGTTCGCCGGGTCCCGCGCGGGCCGCGGCCGTACGGGGTGGGCGGGGCGATTCCGCCGAGGCCGCCGCGTTCGGGTACGGACGGCGCGTCAGGCGGCGCTGTTGTTGCGCAGCGCTTCTTCGACGATCGCTTGCAGGCGCTCGTGGTGGGCGCCCCGCCAGTAGACCCGCGCGCACCGGGTGCACTGCGCGAAGACGTCGTACGTGCGCTGCGTGCCGTGTTCGAGATGGTCCCCGACCGAGTCCTTGTCCGCGTCGGCCAGCGGGCCGTTGCAGGCGGTGCAGCGCGTCCAGGGTGCGAGGGCGGGAGCGAAGCGGCCCAGTACGTCGCGGAGTTGCTCGTCGGGCCGGTCGCTGTAGACGTACGCGCCGGCCCAGAGCTCGCGGCGGTGCAGCAGCCCGCGGTCGCGCGAGAGCAGCACCCGCCGCTCCTTCGCCGAGAGGGCGGCCAGCGCCGGGTCTCCCGGGTCCTCGTTGGTGTACGCCGCATCCACGCCGAGCAGTCGCAGCCGTCGGGCCAGGGTGCCGAGGTGGACGTCGAGCAGGAACCGGAGCGGTGCGCCGGGGATCCGCTGCGGCCGGTCCACGGCCCGCACCTCGACGCTCTCGCCCGCCCGCGGAATGTGCGAGACGGGTACGTCGTGGCCGTCCACGACGAGCCGCCCGGCCTCGGTCAGCGGAACACCGAGCGATTCGACGACATGGCCGAGCGTCGAGGACCCGTCGGTCACCATGGGCGTACGGCCGCCGCGACGGGCTGCCGAGACGAAAAGGTGCAGCTCAGGGGCAAAGCTCAGATGGATCTCCGGTCCGTTCACGCCGGACAGCATCCCACTGCGGGCGCCGGGCGGGCCACGGATTTCCGCCGGAGCGGCGACTCTTGCGGCCACCGCGGCCATTGCGGTGGACGATCAGGACCGCCGCCAGCCCGACCGTCAGGCCGAGGGCCGTCTGCGGGCCGAACGGTTCGCCGAACATCAGGGCGCCCCAGAGGGCCGTGACCGGGGCCATCAGGAACATCAGGGTGTTGACCTTGGTGACGCCGGAGCGCCGCAGGATGAGCCAGTACAGCCCGTACCCGCCGAAGGTGGACAGTGCCACGAGCCAGCCGACCGCCGCCCAGAAGGAGGGTTCGGCGGGTGGCCGCGCGGCGCCGGCGCTCACCGCGAGGGCGGTGAAAATGAGCGCGCTGGTGGAGGAGTGGATGGTCATCGCCACCGTGGGCGCGACCCGGGTACGCGAACGGCTTTCCAGGAAGGTGGCCGCCACCAGCGAGAACATGCCGAGGAAGGGGACGAGGTAGGCCCACCAGGGCACGCCGCTGCCCGCAGTGGCGTCGGCCATGGTGACGATCACGGTGCCGCTCACGCCCAGGCACAGCCCCCACCACTGCTTGGCCGAGACGTACTGGCGCAGCAGCGGTCCGGCGAGCGCCCCGGCGACGAGTGGCTGGGTGCCGTCGATCAGGGCCGTGGTGCCGCTCGACACGCCGAGCTGGATGGCGAAGTAGACGGTCATCAGATAGCCGCTCTGGGAGAGCGCGCCGATCATCACCTGCCGGGCCAGGTCCCGCCGTGCGAGCCCGCGCCAGGACGCCTTCGAGAGGACGGCGACGGCGATCAGGACTGCGGCCAGCGGCAGGAATCGCCACATCAGGATCGTGAGGGCGGACGCGCTCCCCGCGCCGAGCTTGGCTCCGATGAACCCGGAGCTCCAGCAGAGCACGAAGGCGATCGAGAGCAGGAAGTTCATGGCTCACCCTCCTTGAGTAAACAGATCGGTATAGTCACGCCCGCCTCTCACTATACAGATCGGTATACACTGGTGCCATGAACGCTGAGGAGACCCACGACACCGGCGCCAGGGGCAACAGGAGCACCGCGGAGAATCCGCGGCGCGGCGCGCTGACGCCTGCCGCGCTCCGCGTCCTGGACGCGGCGGCGAAGCTGTTCTACGAGCGCGGCATCCATGCGGTCGGGGTGGATCTGATCGCCGCCGAGGCGGGCGTCACGAAGAAGACGCTCTACGACCGGTTCGGCTCCAAGGAACAGGTCGTCGTGGCATACCTCGCGGATCGCGACGAACGCTGGCGGGCCTTCCTCGCGGAGCGCCTCGACGCCGCGGAGCCGACCCCCTCCGCCCGCGTGCTGGCCGTCTTCGATGCGTCGCGCGCATGGATGACGGACAACAGCTCCCGAGGCTGCAGCATGGTCAACGCCCATGCCGAGATCAGCGATCCGGCACACCCCGCCTACGCGATCATCACCCGCCAAAAGGCATGGATGCTCGCCCTGTTCACCGACCTCGCCGACGACATCTCCCCCCACGACGCCGGCCGCCTGGGCCGCTCGCTGATGCTGCTCCACGAAGGGGCACTCGTCGCCCACGGCATCAAGATCTTCCCCGACCCGATCGGCCACGCCCGCGAACAGGCCCGGCACCTTCTCACCCCGGACCCCCGCTAGGCCGCGTCCGCGGAGTCCCGTCCATTCGGCGCCATTCGCACCAACGGGACGCATTCCCCTGCGCGGTGCACCTGCCGACGTCGGGGCGGGTTTATCGCCGAGTGCGCATCAGGGATGGATTAACGGGTCGGGATGAGCCGAGTCAATTGCCCGCGAATCACGAGAAAACCCGCCCCTGACCTTCGGCGGGCGATGCGTCGGCGGCGTCGGCCGGCACCAATTGGCGGGCGTGCGGCCGTGCCTGTCCCCTACCCGGATGGCCGTACAATCCGGCCCATGGCACAGAAGATCGTCACCATCTATACGGACGACCTCACGGGCGAAGAGTCCACCGAGGCCGCCACTCACACCCTCGCGCTCGACGGTGTGACATACGAGTTCGACCTCAGCCCGGACAGCTACGACCAGCTCCTGGAAGCTGTCGCGCCGTTCACCCGGGTCGGGCGCAGGACGGGGAAGGGAAAGAAGGCCGCCCGCAAGGGGGCTTCCAGCGGCGAGAACACCGCAGAAATCAGGGCCTGGGCGAAGGCGAACGGCTTTGACGTCAACGACCGCGGCCGAGTGCCGGCCGAGATCCGCGAGGCATACACGAAGGCCGGCAATTAGGGCTGTCCAGCCCCCTGTATCCGCTATCTGAGGACTGCCGGTCGTCACACACCGGCAGTCCTTCCTTTTTCCCCGACTCCGGGGACGACCGGTTCCCCTATCCCAGGCGAGCCGAACCGCAGGATCGTCCGCGGTAACGGCGTCACCCAGGATTTCGCGAGCGCCTCCTCCCCGGAAACGATCGCCCCAGCACTACGCGCCTTGGTGCCCGAGGGCGAGTTCCACGGAATCAGAGAACTCGTCATCCGCCCCTACGGCAGCGGCGCGTAGCCGCCACTCCCCGGCGGCTCCGGGAATCCCCGCCGGCCGGCATGAATTCCTCATCGCGCGTGACCGGCGATTCCGTGGACACGGCGTAGCGGTCACTCCCGCCGCGGTCCGGCATGTGCGCACCAGCCGGCGCGCGCCACCCGCCCCCCTCCCCTCTTGACCAAGAGTCCAGAGGTTGACATTCTGTCCAGATGGTCGGTGGTAGAGATGGGGCAGCAGGCGCGGAGGCAGCCGTAGGTCCGGACGCGGGCCCCCTGTTGGAGCAGGTGCGGCGGATCGCCGAGGGGCTCGGCAGGACGTTCGCGCCGTTCTGCGAGGTCGTGGTGCACGACCTGCGCGATCCCGACCATGCGATCGTCGCGATCGAGAACGGTCTCTCCGGTCGCGCGGTGGGTGATCCGGCGACCGAACTGGGGCTGGCGCGGCTGGCCGACGATTCCTATCCGCAGGTGATCGCGAACTATCCGAACCAACTCGCCGACGGCAGACGGGTCAAGAGCACCTCCGTCGGCATCAGGGACGCGGACGGCCGGTACGTGGCCGCGCTCTGCCTGAACGTGGATGTCTCCGTGTTCCAGGGGCTGGCCAATGTCCTGGAGCAGTTCGCCCGCGTCGATGACGCCGAGGCGCCCGCGGAGTCCCTGGAACCCGCTCACGCCGCGTCGATCCGGGCGCGCATCGACGCCTTCGCGGCGGCGCGGGCGACGAGCCTGCGGGCGCTGACCACCGGGGAACGCCGTGCGCTGGTGCGCGAGCTCAAGGCGTCCGGATTCATGGATCTGCGCAGGTCGGCCGAGGTCATCGCGCAGCATCTGGGGGTGTCGCGGGCCACGGTCTACAACGACGCACGTGACACCCCGCCGTCCCCCGCACCGAGTGAACGCAGGAGCAGCAGATGACGCCGACGATTCCGTCACCGACCTACGACGACGTCCTCGCCGCGGCCGAGCGCATCGCGCCGTACGCGCACCGCACTCCGGTGCTGCGCTCCCGGCTGATCGATGAACAGGTCGGCGCCCAGGTGGTGTTCAAGTGTGAGAACTTCCAGCGGATGGGCGCGTTCAAGTTCCGCGGCGCGTTCAATGCGCTGTCGCAGCTGACGGGTGAGCAGCGGCGGGCGGGCGTGGTCGCCTACTCCTCGGGCAATCACGCCCAGGCCATCGCGCTCTCGGCCCGCCTGCTGGATGTGCCGGCGACGATCGTCATGCCGCATGACGCGCCGGCGGCGAAGGTCGCCGCGACCAAGGGCTACGGCGGGCGGGTCGTGTCCTACGACCGCTACACCGAGGACCGGGAGGAGATCGGCCGTGAGCTGGCCGCCGAGCGCGGGCTGACGCTCATCCCGCCGTACGACCACCCGCACGTGATCGCCGGTCAGGGCACGGCGGCCAAGGAACTGTTCGACGAGGTGGGCGCCCTCGACGCGCTCTTCGTACCGCTGGGCGGGGGCGGGCTGCTGTCCGGGACCGCGCTGTCGGCCGGGGCCCTGTCGCCGGATTGCCGTCTCTACGGTGTCGAGCCCCAAGCCGGCAACGACGGGCAGGAGTCGCTCCGCCAAGGCCGCATCGTGCATATCGACACGCCCCAGACCATCGCCGACGGGGCACAGACCCAGCACCTGGGGACCCATACGTTCGAGATCATCCGCCGTGCGGTCACAGGGGTGCGGACCGCCACGGACGCCGCACTCGTCGATGCCATGGGCACCTTCGCCTCGGTCATGAAGATCGTGGTCGAGCCCACCGGCTGCCTGGGCCTGGCCGCCGTACGCGACATGGCCGACGAGCTGCGCGGCAAGCGCGTCGGCGTGATCATCAGCGGTGGGAACATCGACCTCGCGCGCTTCGCCGAGCTGCTGTCCTCAGCCTGAAATCCCCCGCCTGACAGGCGCGGTGGGAGGCCTGCCAAACGGGGCGGGAGGCCTGCCCGGCGGGGAGGGAACCCTGCCAGTCGGCGTGCGGGCACCGTCAGGCAGCGTCGGGAAGGGCCTTCAGCCAGTCGAGCAGCAGCCGGTTGACCTCTTCGGGGCGCTCCTGCTGCATCCAGTGGCCGCAGCCTTCGAGGATGTGGGAGGACATCAGGCCCGGGAGGGTCGTGGGGTGGTTCTTGATGGCGTCGGCCATCCAGAGGGTGGGGGCGTCGAGTTCCCCGCCGATGAACAGGGCGGGTTGGGTGACCGGCGCGCCGTCCCAGGCCGCGAGATCGTCCCAGTCGCGGTCGACGTTGCGGTAGCGGTTGAGGCCGCCGGTGAGTCCGGACCGCTCGAACTCGCCCGCGTAGAAGTCGAGATCGGCTTCGGTGAGCCAGGCGGGCAGGGGACGGCGGACGAAGTGGTCGGAGAGCCTTCCGCCTGCGGGGACGAGGGAGAGCTTGGTGGGGTCGCCGGATGGCACGGTGTCGCCGGACAGCCCGGCGTAGAAACCCGCCAGCCACCCGCGGACATCGGGCTCGATCTCGGCTTCCGCCCTGCCCGGCTGCTGGAAGTAGCTGATGTAGAACTCGTCGGGCCCGCCGATGGCCGCGAAGGCGTCGGTGGGCCGGGTGCCGCCCCGAGGGGAGTAGGGGACGCTGAGCAGACCCACGGCGGTGAAGACGTCGGGCCTGAGCAGCGCCGAGTTGGCGGCTATGGGCGAGCCCCAGTCGTGGCCCACGATCGTCGCGGTCTCCTCGCCGAGGGCGCGCACGACACCGACGTTGTCGGCGACATGGGCGAGCATGCGGTAGGCCTCGACCGCCTGCGGCTTGGCGGACCGCCCGTAGCCGCGTACGTCGATGGCCACCGCGCGAAAGCCGGCGGCGGCGAGCGCCGGGAGTTGGTGGCGCCACGAAAACCACGACTCGGGAAAGCCGTGGACCAGCAGGACGAGTGGGCCGGAGCCCTGTTCGACCAGGTGGATACGGCCGCCCGGCACGTCCACCAGGCGGTGCTGCGCGGCCGCCACGGAGGAGGTGGCGGCCGGGTCCGGCCCTGCGGACTGCGGGGACGAAGCGGCGGGGTGCGGCATGCGGCCTCCTTCAGATGGCTTCTTCGTTGCCGGCCAGGGCTGCGGCGCTCGCGCCGCTCACGCCCTGGTCGCTCGGCTCACGGGCGGGCGGACCGTACTGATGACGTCGTCGCCTCTCCCCCTACGACGACAGGTCTCGCCATCGGTCCCGGACAGTGGTCCGCACACCTGTCCACACACTAGGTGACCGCACTGACAGCGCGGCCGGCCGGTCGGTCGTCCGTCGACGCCCGGTCAACTGCCGTCGCGCAGACCGCCCGGAGCACCGGGACGGAACGAGAGGTGTGCGTAACGCACCCGGCAACCGGTGCCCGACGGGGACTGCGGCATGAATCCGACGCGTACGTCCGCCGCGCCCTTGGGGGTGTCGAGGGAGAAGAGGCGTACGAACGTCCAGCGTTGGCCGTCCGGGGAGGCGTGGAAGGCGAACGCGCCGCCGGTGCGGGAGACGCGCAGCCAGTAGGAACTGTCCGGTGTCTCGAAGGCGTTGGCGTCGTCGGAGACGGTACGGGTGACGACGGAGACCACGGTGGGGCGCAGCGGTGACCGCTCCAGGCACAGCTTGGCCCAGTGGTCATCGGTGCCGTGCACATACAGGCCGCCGGCGTCCCCGGGGGCGGAGAGGTCGACGGTGACCTTGGCGGCCAGCCGGAAGTCGCCGGTGGGGACGCCGAGCAGGCGGGGAGCGTCGCGTGCGGTCGCCGGGTCCGGGGGCGCCCCCGGCCGTACGAACCGGTCCTGGCCGGGGGCGGCCGTCACCGACAGCGTCCCGGCGGAGTAGTTCCACTCCGCGGCGGGGCCGTGGGCAGTGAGGGGGAAGGGAAGTTCCGGCAGTGAGGACAGCGAAGGCCGCGACGGTTGCTGCGGTGCCTCAGGCGGTGGGGTATCGGTGGGTGCCACCCGCGCAGGATCGCATGCGCGCCACGGGGCGCCGGAGCGGCCCCGGCGGGGGGGGGGGGGGGGGGGGGGGGGGGGGGCGGGGCGGGGGGGGGGGGGGGCGCCGCCCCCCCCCCCCCCCCCCCCCCCCCCCCCCCCCCCCCCCCAATCCGCTGGCGGACATCGGCCGGTCAGAGGCTGCCCAGAGCCCGTTCCAGGTCCGCCACGAGGTCCTCGGCGTCCTCGATGCCCACCGACAGGCGCAGCAGGTCGTCCGGGACGGCCAGCTCCGTGCCGGCCACGGACGCGTGGGTCATCTCCGCCGGGTAGTTCATCAGCGACTCGATGCCGCCCAGGGACTCGGCGAGCTGGAACAGGCGGGTCGACTCGGCCACGCGGCGGGCCGCCGCGGCACCGCCGGCCAGGCGCAACGAGACCATGCCGCCGAAACCGCGCATCTGGCGCCGCGCGAGCTCATGGCCGGGGTGGCCCGGCAGCCCCGGGTACAGCACCTGGGAGACCTCGGCGCGGCCGGTGAGCCACTCGGCGACGGCCTGGGCGTTGGCCTGGTGGCGGTCCATGCGCACCCCGAGCGTCTTGAGGCCGCGCGTGGTCAGGTACGCGTCCAGGGGCCCGTTCACGGCCCCCGCCGCGAACTGCTGGAACTTCACCTGCTCGGCGAGTGCGGCATCCGGGATCACGAGCGCCCCGCCGATCACGTCCGAATGGCCGCCGATGTACTTCGTGGTGGAGTGCACCACCACGTCCGCGCCGAGGGCGATCGGGGACTGCAGGTACGGCGTCGCGAAGGTGTTGTCCACCACGAGCAGGGCGCCGTGCGCGTGGGCCGCCTCGGCGACCGCGGCGACGTCGGAGATCTTCATCATCGGGTTGGACGGGGTCTCCAGCCACACCATGACCGGCCCCGTGGCGGCGGCGCGCTCGACGGCGGCGGCGACCTGCTCGGCGTCCCCCATGTCCACGACGACGTGCTCCACGCCCCAGGGGGCGAGCACGCGGGAGATGAGGCGGTAGGAGCCGCCGTACACGTCGTTGCCCAGCACGATCGTCATGCCCGGCCGGCCCGCGCCCATGATCAGCGCGGTCTCCGCGGCCAGGCCGGAGGCGAACGTGAGGCCGGTGGCCCGGGGCGCGCCGGACTCGTCGACGCCGGCCTCGAGCGCGGCCAGCTGCTCCTGCAGCGCGTCCCGGGTGGGGTTGGTGCCGCGGCCGTAGTCGTAGCCGCGCCGCAGCTCGCCGACGGCCGTGGGCGCGTAGGTGCTCGAGAGGTGGATCGGCGGGACGACGGCGCCGAACACCTCGTCCAGGTGCTGGCCCGCGTGCACGGCGCGCGTGCCGAAGCCTCCCCCCTGGGGGTGGGCGGCGGCGTCTTCGGCGCCGGTGTCGGGGGTGGTGGCGTGCGGGTCCTCGTGGACGTTCTGCTCGGTCATCTCGGGAGCCTCCTCGGAGAGATCGGGTCGGGTGGGGCGGGCGCGGCCGGTGCGGCCGGCCTCAGGCGGTGACGTGGGCGAGGACGTCGTGCAGGGTGACGACGCCCTGGACGCGGCCGGCCTCGAGCACCAGCAGCACGGGGTCCTGGGCGAGGCGCCGGGCCACGGCGCGCAGCGGGGTGCGCGCCCCCAGGCAGGGCAGCACGGGGCCCATGACGTCGGCCACGGGGGTCTGCGCGGTGGCCCGCCCCTCAGCGAGGGCGTCCGCGAGCGCGGCGGAGGAGACGGTGCCGCGGACCTCGCCGATCCGCAGGTCGTGCCGGGGCTCGAGGATCACGGGCAGGGCGTCGACGCCGTACCGGTTCATGGTCGCCACGGCGTCCGCCACCGAGGTGGTCGGGGCCGCGGTGACGAGGGTGGGCACGGAGCCCGGGAACAGGTCGGCCTTCTCGGTCAGCAGCTCCCCCGCCGTCGCGGACCAGCGGTCGGCCTCGGCGGGGGCGCCCGCGCGGGTCGCCGGCTCGGCGTCGGCGTGCTCGAGCACCTCGACGGGCGTGCCGGCCCCGCCGGCGGCCCCCGTGGCGCCGTCGTCGTCCATCTGCGGGACCGCCGAGCGGGTGCGCCCGCGCGCCCACGCCGGCAGCACGGTCTCGCGGACGTCGTAGTCGAAGCCGCGCTCGTCCATCCACGGGTCGTTGAAGATCTTGGCGAGGTAGCCGCGGCCCGAGTCGGGCAGCACGATCACCATGACGTCCTCCGGGCCGAGCTCGCGGGCGGCGCGCAGGCCGGCGACGACGGCCAGACCGGAGGAGCCGCCCACGAGCAGGCCCTCCTCGGCGGCGAGGCGGCGGGTCATGGCCAGGGCCTCGGCGTCCTCGACGGCGATGACCTCGTCCGGGACCGCGGGGTCGTAGTTGTCCACCCACATGTCCTCGCCGACACCCTCGACGAAGTAGGGCCGGCCGGCGCCGCCGGAGTACACCGAGCCGCTGGGGTCCGCGCCGATCACGCGGACCGGACCGGACGGGCGGTCCGCCGAGACCTCCTTGAGGTAGCGGCCGGTGCCCGTGATGGTGCCGCCCGTGCCGGCGCCCATCACGACGTGGGTGACGCGGCCGGCCGTGTCCTCCCAGATCTCGGGGCCGGTGGTCTCGTAGTGGGAGGCCGGGGCGGCGGGGTTGAAGAACTGGTTGGGCTGATAGGCCCCGGGGATCTCCCGCACGAGGCGGTCGGCGACCCCGTAGTAGGACTCCTCGGACGTCGGGTCCACGGCGGTGGGCGTGACGACGAGCTCGGCGCCGTACGCGCTGAGCACGTCCCGCTTCTCCTGACCCACCTTGTCCGGGGTGACGAACACGGTGCGGTAGCCCTTGAGCTGTGAGACCAGGGCCAGCCCCACGCCCGTGTTGCCCGAGGTGGGCTCCACGACGGTGCCGCCCGGGCCGAGCAGGCCCTCGCGCTCGGCCTCCTCGATCATCTTCAGCGCGATGCGGTCCTTCACGGAGCCGCCGGGGTTCAGGTACTCGACCTTCACCAGGACGGTGGCCTCGATGCCCTCCGTCACGGAGTGCAGCTTCACGAGCGGGGTGTGCCCGATCAGCTCGAGGACGTTCTCGGCGTACTGCATGGGCTGCGCAGGGGTGGGCGCGGGGGTCTTTTCACTCACGCACCCCACGCTACGCCAGGGGCCGGACGCCGAAGGAGGGCTCCGGACACGCGGGGCAACGCCCGGCGTGCGCGCCGTCACGGCCGACGTCGTCCTGTCCGGGCCCGGGTGTACGGTGCGGGCATGACCGCCCCGGACGCCGAGCGCCGCGTGCGCGTGCCCGTCCCCGTGGACGTCGCGCTCACCCTGCGCCCCCTGCAGCGCGGTGCGGCCGACCCCACGGTCCGCGCCACACCGCAGGGCGTCTGGCTCACTCTGCGCTCCCCCGCCCCGGACGTGGCGTCGGACGGCCCGGGCCGGCCGACGTCGTTGCTGGTCTCCGGCGTCCGGGAGGCCGCAGGGGGCGGCACCGCGGTGACGGCCCGCGCGTGGGGCGCGGGCGCGAGCGCCGCCGTCGCCGGCGTGGAACGCCTGCTCGGCCTGCACGACGACGGCTGGGAAGCCTTCGACGCCCTGCTGCGGCCGGACTCCGGCGCGCCCGCGCTGCCGCCGCACGTGCGCGAGGCGCGGCGGATGCGGGCCGGGCTGCGGCTGCCGGCGGCGGGCGCGCTGTCCCGGCAGCTGCTCACCGCCGTGCTCGAGCAGAAGGTCACCCACGACCAGGCGCGGCACGGCTGGCGCACCCTCGTGCGGCTGGCCGCCCGGATCGACGACGACGGGCCCGCCCCCGGCCCGGTGCCGCCGGGGATGCTGCCGCCGCCGACCCCGGCCGCCGTCCTGCGGATCCCCTCGTGGGACTGGCATGCGCGGGCCTGGGTGCAGCCCTCCCAGTCGCGGACCATGCTGGAGGTCGCCCGGCGGGCCGCGAGCATCGACCGGCTCGGCGACGCGGTCGCCCCCGGGGACACGGCCGGGGTGGCCGCGCTGGCCCGGCGCCTGGAGTCGGTGCCCGGGATCGGGCCGTGGACCACGGCCGAGGCGCTGCAGCGCAGCCACGGGGCGGCGGACCTCGTCTCCGTGGGCGACTACCACCTGGCGCAGTACGTGGGGCAGGTCCTCACGGGACGCCGGACCGACGACGCCGGGATGCTCCGCCTGCTCGCGCCATGGGCCGGGCACCGGCAGCGGGTGGTGCGGATGATCGGGCTCTCCGGAGAGCGCAAGCAGGCGTTCGGGCCCAAGCTCGCCCCGGCCGACCACCGCGCCCACTGACGCGACGCCGGGCCGGCCGAGGCCGTGCCGGCGCGTCCGCGCGACCCCTCCGCTCCTGCACAGGCCGCTGCTCCCGGCGTGTCCTCCCCAGCCCCGGCCGGGTCCGGCCGGCCGCCCGCCCCGGGTTCCTAGCGTGGGCGATGCCGCTCCGACCGGTGCGGCGCCGCCGGGACCCTGATGAGTCCCCACCCGGGAGGAGACCGCCATGACCACCGCCTTCGAGCCCCGCCCGCACACCGCCGCCGCCCCGCGCGAACCCGACCCGCACGGCCCCGGCACGCCCGGCTCCCTGCGTCCGGGCGAGCGCGGCTCCGTGCTCATCGTGACCCGCCACCCCGACCCGGACGAGGCCATGCGGCACGCGATGGCCTGGATCACTGCCTTCGAGGAGGACTGCGGCCTCGTGCTGGACACGGACGAGACCGCGCTCTACGCCGTCGGCCGAGCGGGCGACCTGGGTGAAGCCCTGCGTCGCGGCCCCCTGGTCCACGAGGACGGCAGCCCCGCCGACACCTCCGCGTTCGTGGACGCGGTGCTCGCGGACGGCACGTGGCGCCTGCGCGACGCCGACCCGCGGGCGTGGTCGACCACGTACCGTGCCACGATCCTGGGCGCCGCCCCCGAGGCGGTCTGCACCATCTGGGACGTGTTCCCGCTGCCCGCCGCCTGAGGGTGACGGTCGTCGTCAGCCCGCACCCTGGGCGTGGGCCTGGGCCTGGACGACCTTCGCGCCCTCTTCGCGCAGCTCGACCTTGCGGACCTTGCCGGAGACGGTCATGGGGAAGGCGTCGAGCACGCGGACGTAGGCCGGGATCTTGAAGTGCGCGATCCGGCCCGTGGCGAACTCGCGGACGGCGTCCACGGTGAGCGGCTCGACGCCGTCCTTCATGATCACGCAGGCCATGAGCTGCTCGCCGTACTTCTCGTCCGGCACGCCCACCACCTGGACGTCCTGGATGTCCGGGTGGGTGTAGAGGAACTCCTCCACCTCGCGCGGGGAGATGTTCTCGCCGCCGCGGATGACGAGGTCCTTGATGCGGCCCTCGATGCGCACGGAGCCGTCCTCGTCCATGGAGGCGAGGTCGCCGGAGTGCATCCAGCCGTCGGCGTCCAGCACCTCGGCGGTCTTCTCGGGGGCGTCCCAGTAGCCGAGCATCACGGAGTAGCCGCGAGTGCACAGCTCGCCCGTGGCCCCGCGCGGGACGACGTCACCGGTGGCGGGGTCCACGATCTTCGTCTCCACGTGGGGCATGGTCCGGCCGACGGTCTGGGTGCGCACCTGTAGGGAGTCGTCGCGGCGGGTCATGGTGGACACGGGCGCGGTCTCCGTCATGCCGTAGCAGATGGCGACCTCGGACATGTGGAACCGGTCGATGACCTTCTTCATCACCTCGACAGGGCACGTCGAGCCGGCCATCACGCCGGTGCGCAGCGTGGACAGGTCCAGCGCGTCCGCCTCGGGCCGGGCGAGCATGGCGATGAACATCGCCGGCACGCCGTACAGGCTCGTCGCGCCGGTGGCGGCCACGGCCCGCAGCGCCGAGACCGGCTCGAAGCTGCGCGCCGGGATGACGGCGAGCGAGCCATGGGAGACGGTGGCGATCACGCCGATCACCATGCCGAAGCAGTGGAAGAACGGCACCGGGATCACCACGGTGTCCTCCTCCGTGTAGCCCAGCAGCTCGCCGATGTGGAAGCCGTTGTTCAGCACGTTGCGATGCGTCAGCGTGACGCCCTTGGGGAAGCCGGTGGTGCCCGAGGTGTACTGCAGGTTCACGGGGTCCGCCGGCCGGGTGGCGGCCTCGCGCGCGGCCAGGTCCTCGTCCGAGACCCGCGCGGCCCCGGCCAGGAAGGCGGCCCACGTGCCCTCGGCCACGGGATCGGCGGCGTGCCGGCCGGCCACGTCACCGTCCTGCACGTGGGCGTAGGCGTCCTCGCCGCTCCCGGCCGGCAGCATGATCAGCTGCCGCAGGTGCGGCGCCGACTCACGGGCCACGGCCCGCGCGGTGGCGGGCGGGTCCATGCGTGCGTCCGCGCAGGCCACCACCAGCCCGCGCATGTCGCACTGCTCGACCACGTACGTCAGCTCGTGGGCGCGGTACGCCGGGTTGAGGTTCACGAGGATGACGCCGGCGCGTGCCGCGCCGTAGAGCAGCGAGACCCACTCGGCGACGTTGGGGCTCCACATCCCGATCCGGTCCCCCGCCTCGTAGCCCGCAGCCATGAGCGCCTTGGCCACCGTCACGGACTCCTCCCGCAGCTGCCCGTAGGTCCAGGTGCGTCCGGTGGCAGGGTCCCCGTCCGGTCCACACTCCAGGAGGGCGGCGCGGTCGGCGAACCGGCGGGCGGTGTCGTCGAGGTTCTGGGCCAGGGTCTGCTCGAGCAGCTCGACGTCGGTCGGTCCCTGGGTGAAGGACTCGGGGGCGGTGGACTCGGTCATCGGGCGCTCCTCGCGGACGGTCGGGCGACGCCG
Organism: Streptomyces sp. NPDC101393; assembly: GCF_044767385.1. Taxonomy (NCBI): domain Bacteria; kingdom Bacillati; phylum Actinomycetota; class Actinomycetes; order Kitasatosporales; family Streptomycetaceae; genus Streptomyces; species Streptomyces sp. NPDC101393. The sequence continues at coordinate 313,325 of NZ_JBIWNU010000011.1, forward strand.
CACGGCGTCACGATGCACGGCCGTGCCGCCGCCGGACCGCGGAGGGCATCGGGTGTGACACGGACCACAGGCAGGCTACGTCGCCTGGCGGGAGGCCGCCACCTCCCGGGGCGGGGACGCGGGGTGTGCCACGGCCCCGGACGGCAGAAGACCCCGGGACCGTACGGTCCCGGGGTCTTCGTTCCGGTGGCAGATACTGGATTCGAACCAGTGAAGGCAGTGCCAGCTGATTTACAGTCAGCCCCCTTTGGCCGCTCGGGAAATCTGCCGTGCCACCCGGCGGCTGCTGGGCGTCTCGAGGACGACCGCACCGGTCGGGCGAGAGTCGACTGTACAGCATCTCCGCGCCACGCCGCCAATCGGCCCGGGACCGCGTCCGTCGTCCCCGGTAGGCTGGCCCGCAGAGCGCTCCGCGCGGCCCTGCAGTGGCCGTCGACGACGGGCGCACCCCGTCCGCAGACCCTGAAGGAGAGCACCCGTGGCCAGCGATTCCACGTTCGACATCGTCAGCAAGGTGGACAGCCAGGAGGTGTCCAACGCCCTGAACCAGGCGCAGAAGGAGATCGCCCAGCGCTACGACTTCAAGGGCGTCGGCGCCGAGATCGACTTCTCCGGCGAGAAGATCCTCATGAAGGCCTCCTCCGAGGAGCGCGTCAAGGCCGTCAAGGACGTGTTCGAGTCCAAGCTCGTCAAGCGCGGCATCTCCCTCAAGTCCCTCGACGCCGGCGCCCCGTTCGCCTCCGGCAAGGAGTACCGCATCGAGGCGACCATGAAGGAGGGCATCGACCAGCCCACCGCGAAGAAGATCACCAAGCTGATCCGCGACGAGGGCCCCAAGTCCGTCAAGGCCCAGATCCAGGGGGACGAGCTGCGCGTGTCCTCCAAGTCCCGCGACGACCTGCAGTCGGTCATCGCGATGCTCAAGGACTTCGAGGACGCGGACCTGCAGTTCGTGAACTTCCGCTGATCCGCACGCCGTCTCCCCTCCGAGCCCACCAGGAGTCCCCATGCTGTACCTGATCGACCCTCGCGGGGCCGTGTGGTCCGCCGACACCACGATCGGCCGGGCGCGGGCCCGGGCCCGCGTGGACGGCCGCCCGGTCGACGACCTGAAGTTCACCAAGGCCGCCATGCTCCTGACCTTCGAGGACCATGTGGACCTCGCGCTGCGTCACGGCATCGCCGCCCCGCGCGGCCTCCTCCTCGACCACGGGTTCGTGGCCCAGGTGCTCGCCCCCGCGAACCTGAAGGCCCAGCGCGCCAACCAGGACGCGATCGCCGAGCAGCTCGCGGTGGTGGAGCGTCGCACGGAGGACGTCGGATCGCTGCGCTCCCACCGGCACGCGGCCGCCTACGAGGGCGCGGACCAGGATCTGGAGCGCCGCATCAAGAAGGCGGAGGAGGCGGCCCGCGAGACGCTCCAGGCGGCCCCGGACGAGGACCTCGTCCGCCACTGGACGCGCCTGGGCGGCGCGGTGCCGGCCACGCTCCAGGCCGACCGCGACCGCTGACCCGCCGGCCGCCGTCGTCGTGGTGGCTCCCGTGGACGGCGGCTCAGGCTGCCGCGAGCCAGACGTTTCGGCGGTTTCGCGGCCCGATCTGCAGCAGAATCATCTGGCTCACGGGCAGAAACGTCTGGCTCGGCGCTCCTCGGCGGTCGCGGGCTCGCAGCCTCCCGCCACGGAACCCCGCGCCCGCTCAGGGTGTGGGGTTCCGCGCGTCGTAGCGCAGGAAGCCGGGCTGCCACCGCATCAGCGCGGTCACGCCGAGCATGCACAGCACACCGCCGGCCAGCAGGGTCGGCCCCTCCCCCAGGCCCACGGAGGCGCCGCCGGTGAGCAGCTCGCCCAGGCGCGGCCCGCCCGCCACCACGACGACGAACACGCCCTGCAGCCGGCCGCGCAGGTGGTCCGGGGTCGCGGACTGCAGGATCGAGCCGCGGAAGACGCCGGAGAGCGAATCCGCGGCCCCGCCCACCGCCATGCACAGCGCGGCGAGGGCGAACGCGAGCGTGAGGCGGGGATCGCCGTCGGGCAGGGACTGCGCCCACCACACCACGCCGCCGAACGCGGCCACCGCCGCGCCCCACACGAGGATCGAGACGTACACGCCCCAGCCCTGCGCATGCAGGCGTGTGAACGGCGCGGAGAACAGCCCCGCGAGGAACGCGCCCGCCGCCATCGCGGCCAGCAGCACCCCGACGGCGGCCTCACCGCCGCCGAGCACCACGGCGCCGATGGCGGGCAGCAGGGCGCGCGGGAACGCCGTCGTCATAGCCACGATGTCCGCCAGGAAGGTCATCCGCAGGTTCGGTCGCGAGCCGAGGAAGCGCAGGCCCTCGACCACCGAGGCCAGGCCCCAGCGCGTCCCCGAGGCGGTCGCGGTCTCGGCCCGCTGCGGCGGCAGGGACGGCAGCCGCCACACGGCGTACAGGGCGGCGAGGAAGGTGACGACGTCGATCGAGTAGGTCCACGCGTAGCCGACCGCCGCCACGAGCACGCCGCCCAGCACGGGGCCGACCATCAGGGCCACGGAGAACGTCATCATGTTCAGCGCGTTCGCCGCCGGCACGAGCGGCAGGCCCACGAGCGCGGGGATGATCGCGCCGCGGGTGGGCTGGTTGATGCCGGACGCGCCGGAGTGCAGGGCCACGAGGGCGTACAGCACCGGCACCGACTCGAGCCCGGCCCAGGCCTGCGCGGCGATGCCGACCGTGGTCAGCCACATGACGGCCGACGAGGTCAGTGCGACGCGGCGGCGGTCGTGCCGGTCCGCGATCGCGCCGCCGTACAGGCCCGCGACCACGAGGGGCACGAGCGCGGCGAGGCCGAGCAGGCCCACCGCGAACGAGGAGCCGGTCAGGGCGAACACCTCGAGGGACACCGCCACGAGCGTGAGCTGCGTGCCCACGTACGCGAGCGTGTTGCCGAGCCACAGCCGCCGGTAGGCGGGTGAGACCCGCAGCGGGGTGATGTCGACGAGGAGGCGGGCCACCCCGGAAGCCTAGCGCCGGGGCGGCCAGGGCCCGCCCCGGATCAGGCGGTCGGGACGGAGGCCCCGTCGCGGGAGATGCGGGTCATCTCCTCCCGGTCCACGACCTTCACCCGCTCCCGCGCCACCGGACCGGCCTCCGTGGCCTGCGCACCCAAGGACTTCTCATGCTCATCCAGAGCATGCCAACCAGCCCACGTGGTGTACGGGACCTCACGGGACTCGAGCAGCTCGATCACCGACTCCTCGGAGGGCTCCTGGGCCGTCCACAGCCCCGGCTCGTCCTCGATCAGATGCGTGATCGTCTCCAGAGAGTCACCCTTGGTGTGCCCGATCAACCCCACCGGGCCCCGCTTGATCCACCCCGAGGCATACAGACCCGGCACCGGGGCACCGTCCGCATCCAGCACACGACCCTCCGCGTTCGGGATCACCCCGCGCACCTCATCGAACTCCACCCCCTCCACGGGCGAACCGAAATACCCCACGGCCCGGTAGATCGCCTGCACCGGATAGTCCACGGTCTCCCCCGTCGGACGGACCCCACCGGAACCGTCCAACTCCATCCGGCGCATCCGCAGACCGTCCACCCGGCCGTCCCCGTCCTCGTCCAGGAACTCCTCCGGGGCCTGCAGGAAATGCAGGTGCAGCCGACGCGAGGCGCTCTGCTGACGGTCCTCCTGCTCCATGAGCCAGTTCGTCAACGTCCCCACCATCGTGCGGACCTGGTTGTTCTCCTCGATCGCCTTCTCCGAGGCCTCATCGAAGTCGAAGTCCTCCTCGTACAACACGATGTCCACATCCCGGGAATGCGCCAGCTCCCGCAGCTCCAACGGGGTGAACTTCACCTGCGCCGGCCCACGCCGACCGAACACGTGCACATCCGTGACCGGGGAAGCGGCCAGGTCCCGGTACACGTTGTCCGGGATCTCGGTGGGCAACAGATCCTCGGCATGCTTGGACAGGATCCGGGCCACATCCAGGGCCACGTTCCCGTTGCCGATCACCGCCACCTGCGTGGCCTCCAACGGCCAGTGCCGCGGCACATCCGGGTGCCCGTCATACCAGGACGCGAAATCCGCGCCACCGAACGAGCCGGCCAACTCCACCCCCGGCACGTCCAGGGCCGCGTCCCGCACAGCCCCGGTGGAGAACACGATCGCGTCGTAATGCCGACGCAGATCCGCCATCGTCAGGTCCGTGCCGTAGTCCACGTTGCCCAGGAAACGGATGTCCCCGCGGTCCATGACCTTGTGCAGGGCGGTGACGATGCCCTTGATGCGCGGATGGTCCGGGGCCACCCCGTAACGGATCAGACCGAACGGGGCCGGGTACCGGTCGAACAGGTCGATGCTGACACGGAAGTCCCGTTCCTCCTTGGTCAGGATGTCCGCCGTGTACACCCCGGCGGGTCCGGCACCGATGATGGCGATGCGCAACGGGCGGTCAGGGCGAACGGTCACGGTGGGTGGGTCCTTTTCGACGACGGCGGGGCACGCCGGCGGAGCGCGGGGCAAGGCCCGGCACCGGCGCGCGGGATCGACCCCCCAGTCTACCGCCGTGACCGGGAGGAACCTGGGTGAGAGTGCTCACCCGGACCGTACAGTGGTCCGCGTGAGCCCCTCCTCCCCCGCTGTCCGGCCCGGCGTGACCCCCGACGGCGCCGCCCCCGACACCGGCGCCCTGCCCACCGTCTCCCCCGCCCCGGCCGATGACCCGCGTGGGCTGGCCCTCGGCTTCACCGCCTACTTCGTGTGGGGCCTGCTGCCGCTCTACATGGCGGTGCTCGCGCCCGCCGGGGCCCTGGAGATCGTGGTGGTGCGCATCGGCTTCGCCCTGATCTTCTGCCTGCTGCTGCTGACCGTGATGCGCCGCCTGCGCGAGCTGGGGACGGCGCTGGCCACGCCCGGCCGCTGGGGCACCACGGGTCTGGCCGCCGGGATCATCGCGGTGAACTGGCTGCTGTACGCGGTCTCGGTCACCACGGGCAACGTGCTCCAGGCGTCGCTGGGCTACTTCATGAACCCGCTGGTGAATGTCCTGCTCGGCGTGCTCTTCCTCGGGGAGCGGCTGCGGCGGGGCCAGTGGGTGGCCGTCGGGATCGCGGTGGCCGCCGTCGTCGTGATGTCCGCGGCGATGGGGCAGGTGCCGTGGATCGCGCTCGGGCTGGCCACCTCGTTCGGGCTCTACGGCTTCGTGAAGAAGCGCTTCCCCTCCCCCGTGCACGCGGTGACCGCGATGACCGCCGAGACCGTGGTGCTGATCCCCGTGTTCGTGGTGGGCAGCGTGCTGCTGGCGCAGGCCGGGCTGCTCACCACCGTCACCGAGGGGCCCGGCCACTTCTGGCTCATGGCCGGGCTCGGCGTGCTCACCGCCGTTCCGCTCATCCTGTTCTCGGCGGCGGCCCGCTCCCTGACGCTGACCACGCTCGGGATGCTGCAGTACACGGCGCCCATCCTGCAGTTCCTCGTGGCGGTCACGGTCCTCGGCGAGCAGATGCCCGCGGCCCGCTGGGCGGGCTTCGGGCTCATCTGGCTCTCGCTGGCGGTCTTCACCCTCGACCAGCTGAACGCCTCCCGCCTGCAGCGTCGGGCGGTCCGGGCCGGGCAGGGCGCGCACGCCTAGACTGGCGGCATGCCCGCCAAGCCCCCCGCCCCCGTGTACCTCCCGGCCTTCCAGCGGCTCGTCCCGGACCTGCTGGGCGACGCCTGGGCCGAGGACGACGGCCTCGCCCCCGCCGACGTCGACGCCCGGCTGGCCCAGTCCCCCGCGGCGGAGCAGCTCGGCGCCGGGCTCATGATCCCGGCTGCTCTCCGCGAGTTCTACCTCGCCCTGGGCAACTGCGGCGACCTCATGGAGACGGACCACTACGTGTGGGACCCCGAGGACCTCGAGGTGCGGGACGGCTTCCTCATGTTCCTGGAGGACGCGGACGAGACGGTCGTGTGGGGCCTGCCGGTGGACAACCTGGCGCTGCCGGACCCGCTGGTGTGGCGGCGCTCCGCCGGCGCCGACGCGCCCGAGGGCGAGTGGCAGGACGAGGGCGGCACCTTCAGCGAGTTCCTGACGGACCTGCTCGCGTGGACCTTCGAGGACCCCGAGGACGACGGCGAGGGGCTGGACCGGTGACCGCGCCCGCCCCGGTCTCCCACGCCCCGGACGACTACGTCTGCCCGTTCTGCGGGCTCGTGGCCAGCGACGTCTCCGACCCGGGCAACCGCTGCGAGCTCGGGGACACCGTCTACCAGGACGAGGACCTGCTCGTGCTGATCGCCGTGGACGGGTTCGGCGACCACGAGGGCCACGCCATGGTCTGCCCGGCCGAGCACTACGAGAACCTCTACGACCTGCCCCCGCGCGTACTGCAGCGCATCGCCCTGATGGCCCAGCAGGTGGCGCTGGCCATGAAGCGCGCGTGGGCCCCGGACGGGGTCTCCACGCGCCAGCACAACGAGCCCGCCGGCAACCAGCACGTGTGGCACTACCACCTGCACGTGTTCCCCCGCTTCGAGGGGGACATGCTCTACCGGCAGCTGCGCCACCCGGTGGCCCCGGAGGTCCGCGCCGGCAAGGCGCGGGAGCTCGCGGCCGCGCTGGACCCCGCCCCGACCCGCCTGGACTGAGCGGCCTCCCCGGATCGAGGCGGCGACGCCGCCGACCGCGGCGTCAGGCCGAGCGCCCGACCACGTAGTCGGCGAACGCCTCGAGCGCCGCCTTCACGGCGGAGTCCGGCAACGGGTCGAGCGCCTGCTTGGCCTGCTCCGCCCAGCCGCGGGTGATCGCCCACGCCTCGTCGATGGCGGGGTGGCCCGTGAGCGCGGCGACGGCGGCGGCCAGCTGCTCGTCGGTGTCGAGCGGCCCGTCCACGAGCGCGCGCACCCGGCGGGCGTCCTCGGCCTCCGGCCCCTCGCCCTGCGCGGCGCGGGCCAGCAGCAGCGTGGTCAGGGTGGGCACGCGCTCGCGCAGGTCCGTGCCGGGGACCTTGCCGATCCGCTCGGCGTCGCCGGTGAGGTCGATCAGGTCGTCGGCGAGCTGGAAGGCCAGGCCCACCTTCTCGCCGTATGCGCGCATCACCTGGACGGCGGCCTCGTCGGCTCCGCCCAGCAGCGCGCCGAGCATGCCGGCCGCGGCGATCAGCGAGCCGGTCTTGCCGGAGAGCACCGCGTAGTAGTGCTCGATCGGGTCCGCGCCCTCGGCCGGGCCGCGAGTCTCCCACAGCTGGCCCTGCACGAGGCGTTCGAAGGTGTCCGCCTGGATCTGCACGGGCCGCGGGCCCAGCTCGGCCATGAGCTGGGAGGCGCGGGCGAAGATCAGGTCGCCGGCCAGGATCGCCGCCGAGTTGCCCCACAGCCGGTGGGCGGCGGGAGCGCCGCGGCGCACGGGGGCCTCGTCCATCACGTCGTCGTGGTACAGCGTGGCCAGGTGCGTCAGCTCCATCACGACGGCGGCCTGGCGGGCGGGCGCGTCCACGTCGGCGACCTCGCCGGAGGCCAGGGCGGGGTCGCCCAGGAGGGAGGCGAGCACCGTCAGGACCGGACGGACCCGCTTGCCGCCGGCGGCCAGCAGGTGGTGGGCGGCGGTGTCGGAGAACAGGTCGTCGAAGCCGAGGGCAGTGTCCAGCTGCTCCTCGACCTGCTCGAGCGCGGTCAGCACGACCTCCAGGACACGGCCGTGCTCGGCGAGGGGTTCGAAGCCGGAGGGCAGGGCGAAGCCGGGGTCTGCGGTGGTCACCGGGCAAGCCTACCCAACGGCGCGCCGCCCGCGGTCGTCAGCGCGGGGGTGAGCGCCTCGAGCACGCGGACGGCCCGGTCGACGGCGTCGCCGCCCCGCGCGTCCACCGTGTTGCCCATGACCTTCACCGCGGCCCGCAGCAGCGGGGGTGCGGCCATCCCGGCGCCCAGCGCCGCCTTCATCACCCGCGGATCGCCGATCAGGCGGGCGAACCGGGCGCCGAGGGCGAAGTGGCGGCCCCACAGGTGCTGGGTGATCACCGGGTAACGGGACAGGATCGCGTCCGCGGCGCCGTCGGTCCCGGCCGCGTGCGCCTGCACGGCCAGGTCCGCGGCGAGGCGGGCCGCCTCCATCGCGAACCCGATGCCCTCGCCGTTGAACGGGGAGACCATGCCGGCCGCGTCGCCCACCAGGAGCATGCCCGGCACGTGCTGCGGGGTGCGGTTGAACGCCATCGGCAGGGCCGCGCCGAGGATCCGCGAGGTGCGCGTCTGCTCGGCGATCCCCCAGTCCGCGGTGAGCGCCCCGGTCCAGGACTTCAGCAGCCCGCGGTAGTCCAGCTTCCCGAACTGCGGGGAGGTGTCCAGGATGCCCAGGCCCACGTTCACGGTGCCGTCCGCGAGCGGGAACAGCCAGCCGTAGCCGGGCAGCGGGTTGCCCTCGGCATCCGGCAGGCGCAGCCAGGACTCCATCCACTCCCCCCGGTCGCCGGGCGGGGCGGGGATCGCCCCGTCGACGGCGGCGCCGGCGGTGTAATAGGCCCGCACGGCCACGCCCATGGGCCGGTCCTCGCGGCGGTGCAGGCCCGCGGAGACGGCGGCGCGGGCGGAGACGCCGTCGCACGCGAGCACGATCGGTGCGGTGAAGCGGGCGGTCTCCCCGGTCTTGCGGCCGTTCGGCGCGATCAGCTCCGCGTCCAGCCCGACCACGCGTCCGGCCTCGTCCCGCACGACGCCGGTGACGGCGTGCCGCTCGCGGACCTCGGCGCCGCGGGTGCGCGCCAGGTCCGCCAGGAGGGCGTCGAAATCGCGTCGGGTGCGCGTGAGCGCGTAGTCCGGCCACGTCTGGGTGGGCGCCCACGGCACGTCCACGCTGCGCTCGCCCGCGCGCAGCCGCAGGCCGCGGATGACGCGCCAGCCGCCGTCGTCGCCGGGCTCACCCCGGTGGGGCACGCCGAGCAGCTGCAGCTCCCGGACCGCCTGCGGGGTCAGGCCGTCGCCGCAGACCTTCTCACGCGGGTGCGCGGTCTTCTCGAGCACCACCACGTCCAGCCCCGCCGCGGCGAGGTGGGCGGCGGCGGTGGCGCCGGCGGGGCCGCAGCCGGAGATCAGCACGTCGGCACGGCGCACGACGGCGGGGGTCGAGGCGGGCGCGGGCGACGTCGGCGTGCCGGTCACTGGGGGGCCTCCTCGGCGGCGAGCTCGGCGGTGGGCGGGGCGGGGGCCGGGCCGGCGTCCGGCGCGGGGTCCGGGACGGGGCACGCGGGCGGGAACGTGGCGCGCACCGCCGCGGCCAGGGCGGCGGCGACGCGCGGGCGGTCGGCGCGGTCGCAGCGGACCTCGAGCAGACGCCGGCCGCGCACCGGGTCGGACAGGGCCCGGACGAGGTCGACGCGGTCGGTGACCCGCGTGTGCGGGAGGCCGTACGCGGCGGCCAGGGCGGCCAGGTCCACGCCGTGCGGGGTGCCGAAGAGCCGTTCGACGGGGTCCGCCATGCCGGGCGCCTCGGCCACGGCCCCGTGTTCGAGGCTCGCGAAGATCGCCCCGCCGTCGTCGTTGACGACCACGAGGTCGAGGTCCGGCTCGGTCTCGGTGGGGCCCACGAGCAGGCCGCCCGCCTCGTGCAGGGCGGTGAGGTCGCCGAGCAGGGCCACGGTCCGCCGTCCGCGCGCCAGTGCGACGCCCGCGGCCGTGGAGACGGTCCCGTCGATCCCGGCGAGCCCGCGGTTGGCGTACACCTCCGCGTCCGGCGCCGAGGGGGGCCGCCAGGTCAGGTCCACGTCCCGGATCACCGAGGACGAGCCCAGCACGAGCGGACCCCGGACCATGGCGGCGCTCACGTGCGCCACCGTCTGCGGGCTGAGCCGGTCGCCGGCGTCGGTGGTGACGAGCGCGTCCTCCACGGCGGCCTGGGCGCGCATCGAGGCGTGCTGCCACGCGGCGAGCCAGCCGGGCTCGCCCTGCCCGGCGAAGGCGGCGAGCTCCTCGAGGGTCTCCACGGGCGTCTCCCGGCGCCGGCCCGGCTCGAACCATGGTGCGGGCTCGGGGGCGTGCAGGGCCGTGGCGACGTCGGGGCGGGCCAGCAGGGCGTTGACCGTCCGGGTGAGCGTGGGCCGGCCGAACAGCACGACCCGTTCGATGCGGGCGGCAAGGGGGTGTGCGTCCGCGTCGCGCCCGCCGGCCGCGCCCAGCAGGAGCGGATAGGCGGCGATGGCGTTGGCGGAGAACCGCGCGTTCGACGACGGCTCGGCCAGCAGGGGCAGGCCCAGGGACAGCGCGAAGGCCGCGGCCACGGGGCCGGCGCCGTGGCAGGCCAGCACGACGGTGCGCCGCTGGTCCAGGCGGGCGACGTCCAGCTCGGGCAGCCCCGAGAGCACCGCCCCGGGCGCCCGGTAGGCCGACGCGGCGGCGGCCGGGCTCGCGCCGGTCGGGGCGACGGCCGGAGCAGGGGTGTGCGGCGCCGCGGCGGCGCCCATGGCGGCCGCCTCCTCAGGACTCGGCACGAGCGGGTCGCGGAAGTGCAGGTTCAGGTGGACCGGCCCGGCCGGGGCCTCTGCCATCGTCACCGGACCGGGCGCGCCGTCGTCGGAACCGGCCTCGGCGACGACCCCCTCGGCCGCCAGCAGGGCCCGGCGCACGGTGGCCCGCACGTGGCGCAGATGCTGCTCGGCATCCACGCCGTCGGCGGCGTCGCAGCCGAGGGAGGCGGCATGGCGGACGTGCGTGCCGAACACGCCCCTCTGGTCCGTGGTCTGGTTCGCGCCGGTGCCGTGCAGCTCGGGCGGACGATCCGCGGTCAGCGCGATCACGCGCGTGCCGGCGTGGATGGACTCCATCAGGGCGGGCAGCAGGTTCCCGACGGCGGTGCCCGAGGTGGTCAGCACGCCCACCGGGCGCCCCGAGGCCAGCGAGAGCCCGTGGGCGAGGAAGCCGGCCGAGCGCTCGTCCACCCGCACGTGCAGGCGGACCTCGCCGGCGCGCTCGAGGGCCGCGAGCGCGTAAGCCAGCGGGGCGGAGCGGGAGCCGGGGCAGACCACCGCGTCCCGCATGCCGGCGTCGATCAGGGCGGTGGCGACGGCGCGCGCCACGGAGAGGGAGTCGACGGAGGTCATGGTGGCCACCAGTCTAGGCCCGGGCGCGGACGGGCCCCGGACGCGGCGAGGCCGCCACGGTGACGCGGTGGCGCCGGCCGTGACGGCCTCGTCGAGGGTCCTCGCGGAGGCGGGGGTCAGCCCTTCGGGCCCTTGCCGTTGCCGTTGCCCTTGCCGTTGCCGTTGCCGTTGCCCTTGCCCTTGTTGCCCTTCTCCTTGCCGGCGCCCTTGCCGATGCCGTTGTTCCCGGTGGCGTTGAACACCTGGACGACGCACGGACGCGGGGCCGCGACCTTGTCGCCCACCTGGACCGGGCCAGTCGGGCTCAGGAAGTCCGGGAAGTAGGAGGTGTGCGCGCCCCAGGTGCCGTCCTCGCCCGGGTGCTGGACGTTGACGAACACGGAGTTGTCGCGGTCGTGGATCACGGGGCCGCAGGTCTCGGCGTCGCGGGGGACGGCGAGGAACTGCTGGACGCGGCCGCGCTCGGCGCCGTCGAGGGTGACCTTGTGCAGCGCGTCGGCGTAGCCGATGGTGCCGGGCTGGCCGTCGGTGGAGATCCAGAGGTTGCCCTCGGAGTCGAACGCCAGGTTGTCCGGGCAGGAGATCGGGGAGACCTTCTCCTTCGGGTAGCCGGCGAAGTAGGCCGAGGAGGAGACCGCCGGGTCGCCGGCGAGCAGCAGGATGACCCAGGTGAAGGTGGTGGAGGTGTGATCCCCGCCCCGCTCGGTGATCTCGATGACGTGGCCGTCGCGGTTGCCGATGACCGGGTTGGCCTCGTCCACGGCGGTGCGCTTGGTGTTGTTGGTCAGGGCCGCGTAGACCTTGCCGGTGACCGGGTTGGTCTCGACGTCCTCCGGGCGGTCCATCTTGGTGGCGCCCATCTTGTCTGCCGCGAGGCGGGTGTAGACGAGGACCTCGGCCAGGGACATGCCCGGGACGAAGGACGTCTTCTCGTCGGCCAGGGCGATCCACTCGCCGGAGCCGTCGAAGGCGCCGTCCGAGGGCAGGGTGCCCCTGCCGTCGATCTGGGCGGCCGGGGAGTCGCCGGAGAACTTGGCCACGTAGAGGGTGCCCTTGTCCATCAGGCGCATGTTGTGCTTCTTGTCGCCCTCGCGGACCTTCTCGGCGGAGACGAACTTGTACAGGTAGTCGTGGCGCTCGTCGTCGCCGGAGTAGACCACGGCGTGGCCGGACGGGGAGATCACGGCGGTGCCGGCCTCGTGCTTGAAGCGGCCCAGGAGGGTGTGCTTCACGGGCGTGGAGGTCGGGTCCTCGGGGTCGATCTCGACGACCCAGCCGAAGCGGTTGGCCTCGTTCTCGTAGCCGGGCTTGGTCAGGTCGAAGCGGTCGTGGACCTTCTCCCAGCCGCGGCTGGTGGCGGCGGCGGAGATGCCGTAGCGCTTCTCCTCGGCCGTGCCGCGGCCCTTGAAGTACTGGTTGAAGTTCTCCTCGCCGGAGAGCACGGTGCCCCACGGGGTGGTGCCGCCGGCGCAGTTGTTCAGGGTGCCCAGCACGCGGGTGCCGGTCGGGTCCTCGACGGTCTTGAGCAGCGCGTGGCCGGCGGCCGGGCCGCGGACCTCGAACTCGGTGGTGCCGGTGATGCGGCGGTTGCGGCGGCCGCCGCGGACGTACTCCCACGGGGCGCCGCGCTTGGCGCGCTTGAGGTCCACGATGGACAGGCCGTGGGCCTGGAGGCCGACGTTGACGACGTCCTCGAAGTTCGAGGCGATGTACTCCGGGGAGAACATGATGTTCTCGTTGGTGTACTCGTGGTTGGAGACGAGGTAGCCGGAGCGGTCGTTGCCGCCGTCGGTGATGATGTTCAGGTAGTCGTTGTTGTAGCCGAACTGGGCGGCCTGCGACGCACCGGTCTGGTGCTCGATGTCGAACTCCGGGGAGTCGGCGAACAGCGGGTCGCCCCAGCGGATCACGGTGCCCCAGTCGTAGCCCTCCGGCACGGTCATGGTGTCCACGGTGCGGCTCACCGGCGCGATGGGCTCGAAGGGGAGCTTGCCGCCGCCGGTCGGGCGCCGGCCGTTGTCCGCGAGCGCCTCGGGGGCCTGGGCCACCTGGGAGCCGATGACGACGGCGGCGGCGAGACCGGTGCCGCCGACCAGGGCGGAGCGGCGCGAGATGGCGGTCTCCGCGATCTGCTGGAAGGTCGGGTTCGCCGAGGTGTTGGGCACCGGGTGGGCGCACGCGTTGCCGCACTTGAGCTCGCACGTGACGGCGGAGCGGTTGCCACGGGTGTGGCCGGCCATGGGGAGGAGGCGCTTCAGCATGACGGGGTCCTTCGCGTCGTGGGGATGGTCCGGGGTCCGGTGCCGGGCCGGAGACGACCCCGGGGTGAGACCGGCCGGGGCCGCCATCACCTTGGCCCCTCGCTCCGAGCGGCGAGCCACGCCCAGGTGGCCGCGAGTTGAACTCTTCCCGGCCGCCGGATTTCGCCCCGTCGACATGCTGTAATCCGGCTCACATGCCCCGCGTCGACGGGGACCGGGCGGGCTCGTCAGCCCTGCGCGGCCAGCACCGCGTGGGCCGCGCGCAGGCGGTCGGCCCACCACGCCTGCCGCGTCCCGTCCGCCCGGACGCGGTCGAGCAGGCCCGGGTCGGGGGCGGGTGCCCGCTCCCCCGGTGCCGGGAGGGCCCCCGCGCGGGGGCCCCAGGCCGGGGCGACGACGTCGTGCTCGAAGAGGGCCGCGGTGCCGAGCCCGCATGCGTGCGGCAGGGACGGCAGGCAGGCGGCGAGCGCGGCGCCGCCGGCGATGCCCACGGAGGTGTCCAGCGCTGAGGAGACCACCGCGGGCAGCCCCGCGGCCGCCACGATCGCCGCGGCCCGGCGCACGCCCCCGAGCGGCTGGACCTTCACCACGATCAGGTCCGCGGCCCCGGCGGCCGCGACGGCGAGGGGGTCCTCGGCCTTGCGGACCGCCTCGTCCGCGGCGATCGGGGTGGGGACGCCCCGGGCGCGCAGCTCCGCGCGGACCTCCGCGAGGTCGGTGATGCCGGGCACGGGCTGCTCCGCGTACTCGAGGCCCACGTCGGCCAGCGCGGTGAGCACGTCCACGGCCTCGGTGGGCGTCCAGCCGGCGTTGGCGTCGACGCGGACCTGCGCGTGGGGCAGCAGCGCGCGCACCCGCCGCACGCGGGCCAGGTCGGCCTCGCGGCTGCCGGGGACGAGCTCGCCCTCGGGGCCGTGCTCGGCCACCTTGACCTTGACCGCGGTGATGCCGTCGCCGTAGCGGGCCAGGACGGCCTCGACGTCGTCCGCGGCCACCGCGGGCACGGTGGCGTTGACGGGGACCGTCTCGCGGACCGGGGCGGGCCAGTCCTGCCAGCCGGCCTCGATCGCGGCGGCCAGCCACGCGGCGCACTCGTGCGGACCGTACTCCGGGAACGGGGAGAACTCGGCCCAGCCCGCCGGGCCGCGCAGCAGCAGGGCGTGGCGCAGGTCCGTGCCGCGGAACCGCACGCGCATCGGCAGGGCGACCGCGACGGCGTCGGCCAGCAGCTCCTCGATGCTCGGCAGGGCGGGACCGCCCGGCGCGCCGGGCAGCGGGGGCAGGGCGGGGGCGGTGCTCATGCGGCCAGTGTAGGAAGGGCGCTCGGCTCCCGTTCCGACGGGCGCCGGCGGGGTGGGGCTCCCGCGGCGGCGCCGACGCTCAGACGGCGCGGAGGTAGCCGAGGGCTCGGGCCAGGTCCACGGCGCGGTCGTGGGCGCCGAGCACCTCCTCCAGGCCGGCGACGACGGCGGTCGTCACCTCCTCGGTGAGATGCCAGTCGGCGGTGAACGGGTCGTCGAAGCGCGCCCACGCCGTGCCCACGGCCGCGAGCGCGCGGGTCATCTCGGTGAGGTCCCGGAAGACCGGTCGCGGCTCGTCCAGGCGGTCCTCCCAGCCCTCGTCTCCCGGGGCCATGAGCACCTGACCGGTGGAGGCCGCGTGGATGAACGGGTCGGCGCCCTGCTTGGCCACCACGGTCCAGTCGTCGTTCCAGTCCACCAGCAGGGCACCGGTGCGGTGGTTCCACCGGTAGCCGGCCTGCTCGTCCCAGAGGCGGTCCAGCGGGAAGAACATCACGGGCAGGCCGAGGGTGTCGATCTCCAGCCACTCCGGCCCCACGTAGCGGTAGAAGTCGGCCAGGTCCGGGGCGAGGGGCTCCTCGGCGGCCCACTCGATGGGCTCCTGCCGGCTCAGCCGGCCGAACGGGGCCAGGGCGTCCCGGGCGGCCAGCAGGTCCTCGGCCGAGAGACGGGGCCGGGCGCCCGGTTCGACGCCCGGGCCGGGCGCCGAGCCGGTGGAGTCGCGGAGGGCCGGGCGATGTCCGTGGGCGGGGGGCACGCGGGTCATGGCCCCAGGCTAGGCAGGCGGCTCAGGGGCGCGGAGGACGGGACGGCGACGGAGGCGTGACCGTCCGATGAAGCCTGCATGACGGCTGCGCGTCCGACACAATGGAACCCATGCCCCCCACCACCCGCGCCCCGCGCCGCCTCCCCTCGTGGACGTGGTGGCTGGCGCTGGCCGCGTGCGTGGCCGGCGTCGTGCTGGTCTACGCCGCCCTGGTGTGGTCCTCCGCCGGCCAGGTGCTCGAGTACCAGGTGTTCCGCGCCGTCGAGGAGCGCTACGGGGACACCGTGCCGGACGTGACCTCCCAGGTGGTGCGGATCCTGCCGCTCGGGCTGGCGGTCGGCATGGCGCTGGCCTCGCTCGGCGCGCTCGCCGTGGCCCGGTGGCGGCGGCGGGGGCTGCTCGCCCTCCTCGTGCTGGCCGGGTCCAACCTCACCACGCAGCTGCTCAAGGCGGCGCTTCCGCGGCCCGAGCACGCCGACGGGGTCCCGTGGTCCGGCGGCAACTCACTGCCCTCGGGCCACATGACGCTCGCGACGGGCGCCGCGGTGGCCGCGCTGCTGCTCGTGCCCGCCCGGTGGCGACCTCTCACCACCGTCCTCGGCGCCGTGGTGAGCTCCTGCACCGGCGCCGTCGCCTACACGGAGGCCTGGCACCGGCCGTCGGACATGGCCGCCGCGGCGCTCGTGTCCGCCGCCTGGGGCCTGCTCGCCGTGCCGTTCGCCCGGTACGACGGCGCACCGCGGCCCGCACCGCGCGGCGCCCGCGGCGTGGAGGCCACGCTCTGGTCCCTGGGCGTCGCGGGCCTGGCGGCCGGGCTGACGCTGCTGGCCCTCACCCTCGACACCCCCGCGACCAGCGGCGCCGGCCCCCACCCGGCGGCCGAGCCGGCCGGGATCCTGCTCAGCGCCTCCCCCGCGGTCCTGCTGTGGGGCGCGCTCGGCACGGCCTTCCGCCGCGGCCGCGCGGACTGACCCCTCCCCGCACGCCCACCAGACGACGAGCCCAGGGGGGTGGGGGGCCGAGCCCCGGCAGGGGCCCCCCCCCCCACGGCGCGCCCGGGGGGGGGGGGGGGCGGGGGGGGCGCGCGGAGCAACCGGGGC
>NZ_JBIWNU010000012.1:0-195983 GCF_044767385.1 Streptomyces sp. NPDC101393
ATTCCTCGGTGACTCATAATCGAGTCCCGGTTCAAATTTCGGCATGCCGAAATCGTTCCCGATGAGGGGCCGTGCAGTAGTGGTGTGCCGCTGAAAGCGGCGGGATGGCTGCCTGGGGCCTGTCGGCTCCGTGGCAACTCGGAGCACACTACACGAGGGGTTGGGGTGCTTCAAACCCGTGCCGGGCCCGGGTTGTAGGGGTACTTTGACCTCATGAACACGCCTGCGCACGTACAGCAGTGGTGGCTCGCCTGACGGCGGCCGACCACCAGCGCATGCATGACCACGGCCGCCGCTTCGGCGGCCGTTCGCGTATCTCCCTCACGTAGCCGGCCGGCGAGGTCGGCGGTCCCGACGCAACGGCAGTACGGGAGAGAGTGATGGGCGAGATGGCGATGCCGCGGACGGCAGGGGCGAAGCGGATCTTCAGTGGGGTCAAGCCGACGGGGCATCTGACGCTGGGGAACTACCTCGGGGCGATGCGGCGGTGGGCCCGGGAGGACCAGCACCGGGCGGACGCGTTGTTCTGTGTGGTGGATCTGCACGCCTTGACCGTGGAGCACGATCCGGCGCGGGTGCGGCGGCTGTCCCGGCAGGCGGCGACGCTGCTGCTGGCCGCGGGGCTGGATCCGGAGCTCTGCACGGTGTTCGTGCAGAGCCATGTGGACGAGCACGCGCGGTTGTCGTACCTGATGGAGTGCACGGCTTCGGACGGCGAGATGCGGCGCATGATCCAGTACAAGGAGAAGGCCGCCGCCGAGCAGGCGCGGGGCGGGAGTGTGCGGCTGTCGCTGCTGACGTATCCCGCGCTGATGGCGGCGGACATCTTGGCGTACGGGACGCACGAGGTGCCCGTAGGGGAGGACCAGGCGCAGCATCTGGAGCTGACGCGGGATCTGGCGGTGCGGTTCAACCAGCGGTACGGGGCGACGTTCGTGGTGCCGAAGACGACGCATCCGCAGGTGGCGGCGCGGGTGATGGATCTGCAGGACCCGGCGTCGAAGATGGGGAAGTCGCATGGCCGGACCGCGGGGATCGTCTATTTGCTGGATGAGCCGGAGGTGGTGCGGAAGAAGGTGATGCGGGCCGTGACGGATGCCGGCAGCGATGTCGTGCACGACCGGGAGGAGCGGCCGGGAGTGGCGAATCTGCTGGATGTGCTGGCGGCCTGCACGGAGGGGGACCCGGTGGCGCTGGCCGGCGAGTACGACTCGTACGGGGCGTTGAAGAAGGACACGGCCGAGGCGGTGCTGGAGGTGCTGCGCCCGGTGCGGGAGCGGCACGCGGAACTGGCCGCCGCTCCGGAGTACGTCGATTCCGTGCTGCGGGAGGGGGCCGAGCGGGCCCGGGGGATGGCGCGGCCGCGGGTCGATGCGGCGTATCGGGCGGTGGGGTTGCTGCCGAAGGAGTGAGGCGCGGGTGAGGGCCGCCGTCGGGGCGGGGCGCGGCGGCGGCCCTTGTGCGGTGCGGGGGTGAGCGTCAGCCGTTGCCGGAGGCGAGTTCGCGGCTGCGGTCCCGGGCGGCTTCCAGCGCGGAGATCATGGCGGCGCGGACGCCGTGGTTCTCCAGTTCGCGGATGGCGTTGATGGTGGTGCCGGCCGGGGAGGTGACGTTCTCGCGGAGCTTGACCGGGTGTTCGCCGCTGTCGCGGAGCATGACGGCGGCGCCGATGGCGGCCTGCACGATGAGGTCGTGGGCCTTGTCGCGGGGCAGGCCGAGCAGGATGCCGGCGTCCGTCATGGCCTCGACGAGGAAGTAGAAGTACGCGGGGCCGGATCCGGAGAGTGCGGTGGCGGCGTCCTGCTGGGACTCCGGCACGCGCAGGGTCTTGCCGACGCCGGAGAAGATCTCCTCGGCGCGGGTGAGGTGGGCGCCGGTGGCGTGGGTGCCGGCGGAGATGACGGACATCGCCTCGTCGACGAGTGCGGGGGTGTTCGTCATGACGCGGACGACGGGGGTGCCGGCGGTCAGCTTGTCCTCGAAGAACGAGGTGGGGATGCCGGCCGCGCCGCTGATGATCAGGCGGTCGGCGGGGACGTGCGGCGCCAGCTCCGTCAGGAGGGTGCCCATGTCCTGGGGCTTGACCGTGAGGATCAGGGTGTCGGCGGCCTTGGCGGCCTCGGCGTTGCTGACCGCTTCGACGCCGTAGCGGGCGCGCAGTTGCTCGGCGCGCTCGGAGCGGCGGGCGGTGACCAGGAGGTCGGAGGGGGCCCAGCCTCCTCGGATCATGCCGCTCAACAGGGCTTCGCCGATTTTTCCGGTGCCGAGTACGGCGACCTTCTGGGTCATGCTGCGCTTCACCTCGCCGGTGGTGGTGATCGTGATGGTGGGGATGGTGGGGATGGTCGTGGTGGGGCGGGATCGGTTTGGTCCGCTGTCGTCATCCTTGCACCCGGCGGGCGTCGGGGGGCGGGGCGTTCCGAGGGACGGGACGGGTGAGGGGCCGCCGGGGCGTCAGGTCGTACGGCGGCGGAGGGTGGTGGCGCCGAGGACGAGGACGAGGAGGGCGCAGCCCGCGACGATGACGAGGTCGCGGAGGAAGTCGCCGGTGAGGTCGGTGTGCTGGAGGACCTGGTTCATGCCGTCGACGGCGTAGGACATCGGCAGGACGTCGGAGATCGCTTCGAGCACCGGCTGCATGGTGTCGCGCGGGGTGAACAGGCCGCAGAGCAGCAGCTGCGGCATCAGGACGGCGGGCATGAACTGGACGGCCTGGAATTCGGAGGAGGCGAAGGCCGAGACGAACAGGCCGAGGGCGGTGCCGAGGAGCGCGTCCAGGACGGCGACCAGGAGGAGCAGCCACGGCGAGCCGATGACGTCCAGGCCGAGGCCCCAGACGGACAGGCCGGTGGCGAGGGCGGACTGGGCGACCGCGAGCAGGCCGAAGGCGAGGGCGTAGCCGCTGATCAGGTCGGCCTTGCCGAGGGGCATGGCGAGGAGGCGTTCGAGGGTGCCGGAGGTGCGTTCGCGCAGCGTCGCGATGGAGGTCACCAGGAACATCGTGATCATCGGGAAGATGCCGAGGAGCGAGGCGCCGATGGTGTCGAAGGTGCTCGGGTGCGCGTCGAAGACGTAGCGGAGCAGCGCGATCATGACGCACGGGACGACGAGCATCAGCGCGATGGTGCGGGGGTCGTGGCGCAGCTGGCGCAGGACGCGGGCGGCGGTGGCCAGGGTGCGGGCCGCGGAGAGGGGTGCGGTGCCGGGGAGCTGGTCGGTGGTCACGGCGCGGGCTCCTTGGCGGGGGCGGCGGGTGCGGGGTCGGTTGTCGCGGGGTCGGCGGGTGCGGTGCCTGCTGGCGCGGGGTGCCCGGTTCCCGCCTTGGCCTCGTCGACGAGGCGGAGGAAGGCGTCCTCGACGGTGGGCGAGCCGGTCCGGTCGCGGAGCGCGCCGGGGGCGTCGTCGGCCAGGATCCGGCCCTCGCGCATCAGCAGCAGCCGGTGGCAGCGCTCGGCCTCGTCCATGACGTGGGAGGAGATGAGGAGGGTGGTGCCGCGGTCGGTGGCGAGGGTGTGGAAGAGGTTCCACAGGTCGCGGCGGAGTACGGGGTCGAGGCCGACGGTGGGTTCGTCGAGCACGAGGAGTTCCGGGGTACCGAGCAGGGCCACGGCGAGCGAGACCCGGCTGCGCTGGCCGCCGGAGAGGTTGCCGGCGAGGGCGTCGGCGTGGCGGGTGAGGTCGACGTCCTCGATGGCCCGGGTGACGCTGTCGCGGCGGGTGGCGCGGGCGGCCCGGCCGGGGTGCAGGACGGCGGCGAAGTAGTCGAGGTTCTGGCGGACGGTGAGGTCGTCGTAGACGGACGGGGCCTGGGTGACGTAGCCGATGCGGGGCCGCAGCCGGGGGTGGCCCGCGGGGAGGCCGAGGACGTCGAGGGTGCCGGTGACCTTGGCCTGAGTGCCGGCCACGGCCCGCATGAGGGTGGATTTGCCGCAGCCGGAGGGGCCGAGGAGGCCGGTGATCCGGCCGCGGGGGATGTCGAAGGCGAGGGCGTCCAGGACGGTGCGGTGGCCGCGGACGACGGTGAGGCCGTGGGCGTGGATCGCGGGGCCGGGGGGTGGTGCCGCGGCGTCCGGGGGTGGGGCCGCGGGTCCTCGAAGGGGGCCACAGTCGTAATTCATCATGCGATGAATAGTGCTCCGGGCGGGGTGGCGCGTCAAGCGGTACGGGGCGGTGGAGGCGCGTGACGGGCCGCGGCTCGCTCCGGCGGCCGCCGGAGTGATCGGAATTGATCATTCCTACTCAATGACTCCGCGTTCACACGACAGTTACACACCGAATTCCCCGCACCCGTGCCCCTCCTGGACACAATGGCGTTGAGTGTCCAACCTCGCCGGAAGGGGCGACGATGGCGAAGATCCGGGTCGGCGCGCTCTGCCGGTTCCTGTTGATCGTCGCGGCCGTCGTTCTGGCGCTCCCGGCCGCCGCCGCGCTGCCGGCCCTCGTCGAAAGGGCGCCCGCGTACGGCATGTCCGGCCCGGCCGCCTCGTCCGACGTCCCGCAGGCCCTGGACGCCACCGACCATCCGGAGTCCGCCGCCGACCGTTGCCAGCCGCGTCGCGGCGGGCGGTCCGCTCCCGTGGCGTCCGCGCCGACGCCACTCTCCACTCCTCTGTCGACCGCCTGTTCCGTACGGCCCGTGGGCGGGTCGGCGGTGACGGTGCCACCGGCCGCTCGGCAGGCCGTGCCTCTGTCGAGATCCGGCGAACTGCCCGTCCGGTACGGGGTGTTCCGCTGCTGAGGGAGGCCTAGCCGCAACTGGGTGCCGCACAGGGGCGCCGCAGAGGGCCGCAGCACAGGGTGCCGAACAGGGGCACCGCACAGGGGCGACGGTCCTCCGGGGCCCGGCTCTTTCGGGCCCTGGTCCTTCCGCGGGGTCCCGGTCCTTCCGGGCCTCGGTCCTTGGAGTCCTGCTCCCCTCCGGCCCCAGCCCTACGGGTCCAGCCCTTGAAGTTCAGCCCTTGAAGTCCAGCCCTTGGGGTCCAGCCCTGCGGCCCCGGTCCGCCCAGGTGCCGTCGGCGGCACGCCGCTCCCTCGGTGACGTCTGTCCACCCGTCCGTGACGCCCGACCGTTCATCTGCGACGCCCAACCGTCCCTCGGTGACGCCCGACCACCCGCCCGTGACGCCCGACCGTCCGTCCGTGCGCCTCGCTCGCCCTCGCCTCGCCGGCTTCGTCCGGCCTGCCTGGCCGTGAGCCGCGCACCTCTGCGTACGCGCACCTCGGTAGCCGCACCCCGCTCACACCGCATCCGCATCCGCATCCGCATCCGCTGGAGGCATCCCGCATGCAGAGGTTCCCCACTGTCCGACGCCGCTCGTCGTCCCCGACGTCCCGGAAAGGCCGGGACGGCAAGGGGGCCCCGCGGTCGCTCGCCGTCTGGCGGGCCGACGTCACCGCTTCGCTGGTCGTCTTTCTCGTCGCCGTCCCGCTGTGTGTAGGGGTGGCTGTCGCTTCCGGGGCGCCGGCCGAGTTGGGTCTGGTCACCGGCATCGTCGGCGGCCTGCTCACCGGACTGCTGCCCGGCAGCAGCCTCCAGGTCAGCGGCCCCGCCGCCGGTCTGACCGTGCTCGTCTACGAAGCCGTGCAGGAGTACGGGCTCGGCGCGCTGGGCGCGCTGGTGCTGGCGGCCGGGCTGCTCCAACTGGCCATGGGCGCCCTCAAGCTCGGACGCTGGTTCCGGGCGATTTCCGCCGCCGTGGTTCAGGGCATGCTCGCCGGAATCGGGCTGGTGCTGATCGCCGGTCAGCTGTACGCGCTCGCGGACGCCGAGTCGCCGGGCAGCGGCCTGGCCAACCTCGGCGGGCTGCCGGATCTGGCGGTCGCCACCGCCGGATCGGGTCCGGCGCTGACGGCCCTGGCCGTCGGGGTGGGGACAGTGCTGGTGCTGATGGTGTGGCCGCGTCTGCGCCGGGCGGCCCGGGTGCTGCCCGCGCCGCTGGTGGCGGTGGCGCTGGCGACGCTGGCGGTGTTCGTGCTGGATCTGCCGGTGGCGCGGGTCGAGGTGCAGGGCCTGCTGGAGGCCGTACAGCCGCCGGGCGGCGACGACTTCGCGCGGCTGGCGGAGGCCGGGGCGCTGGTCGGCACGCTGGGCACGGTGCTCGCGTTCACGTTGATCGCGTCGGCGGAGTCGCTGTTCAGCGCCGCCGCCGTGGACCGGCTGCACGACGGGCCGCGGACCCAGTACGACAAGGAGTTGATGGCGCAGGGCGCGGGCAACACGGTCTGCGGGTTGCTCGGTGCGCTGCCGATGACCGCGGTGATCGTGCGCAGCGCGGCGAATGTGCAGGCCGGGGCGCGGACCAAGGCCTCCCGGGTGCTGCACGGGGTGTGGCTGCTGCTCTTCGCCGCGGCGTTCCCGGCGGCGCTCGGTGTGGTGCCGGTCGCGGCGCTGGCCGGTGTACTGGTGCACGCGGGCTGGAAGTTGCTGCCTGTGAAGCAGTGGCGGCCGCTGTGGCGGGACCACCGGGGCGAGGCGGTGGTGCTGGCGGCGACGGCGGTGGCGATCGTGGCCACCAACATGTTTGAGGGGGTGCTGCTGGGGCTGTTGATGGCTGTCGCCAAGTCGGCGTGGGAGACCTCCCACGTGCACCTGGAGATCGTGGGGCCGCCCGGGGTGGTCGGCGGGACGCAGGGCCCGAGCGGTCCGGGCAGGTCGGACGGGCTGGAGGCGCTGGAGAGGCTCGGCAGCCCCGAGTGGCCGGGGGCGTCCACGCCCGCACCCGCGACGGCACAAGGAACCGCAGCCGCAGCCGCGCCCGCTCCCGTGACCACCGCCCCGCTCCCCCCGATCCGCGTACGGGCCGTCGGCCACGCCACCTTTCTGCGACTGCCCAAGCTGCTGGACCAGTTGGAGGCGCTGCCCCGTGACCGGGCGATCGAGCTCGACCTCTCCGGGCTGCGGCATCTCGACCACGCCTGCGCGGCCGCGCTCGGCAGCTGGGCGGAACAGCGCCGCCGTAGTGGAGAGGTCATCGAAGCGAGCGAAACCAGCCATGGTCACAGTGCCCACCACGGCACCACCCACCGCACCCGCCAGCGCCCTGATCACCCCTCCTGACCCCGCACCTGAGCACCCGGCACATCCGCAGCCGGTGTCCGTGGTGCCCTGTATCCGCAGGAGAACGGCGTTGCTGAGGAAATGACCGTAGGGTCGGGGAGCTTGTGATCACCGACCCTTTGGAGTGCTGTGAACCGCCGGCCCCTCCGCTCCTGCGGTGCGACCGCCGCCCTGTCCGTCGCCCTGTTGCTGTCCTCCTGCACGAGCGGGACCGTCAAGGGGGCGGCGGGCAAGGGCGGGGTGGGCGATCCGCTGTTCCCTGCGCTCGGCAACGGCGGCTATCAGGTCACCCACTACGGGCTCGATCTCGACTACGACGTACGGAAGAAGCATCTGGACGCGAGCGCCGCGATCACCGCGAAGGCCACGCAGGACCTGCGGTCCTTCCAGCTGGATCTGCAGGGGCTGAAGGTGTCCGCGGTCCGGGTCGACGGCGAGGACGCCGCGTTCACGCGCAAGGGGCACAAGCTCACGGTCCAACCGGCCTCGGCGCTGCGGAAGGGCGCGCAGTTCCGCACCACCGTCGAGTACTCCGGTACGCCGCTGGAGATCACGGATCCGGACGGATCCCACGAGGGGTGGGTCAAGACGCCGGACGGGGCGTTCGTGGCCGGGGAGCCGGCCGGCGCGATGACGTGGTTCCCGGGCAACAACCACCCCGGCGACAAGGCCGCGTACGACTTCCGGATCACCGTGCCGAAGAGCTACACCGCCGTCGCCAACGGCGAGTTGCGGGCCACGAAGAACGACAAGAAGCACTCCACCTTCGAGTGGCACAACGCCGAGCCGATGGCCAGTTATCTGGCCACCGCCACCATCGGGCGCTTCCAGGTCCAGACGTCCCGTACGCCCGACGGGCTGCCGCTGTATGTGGCGGTGGATCCGGCGGTGGCCGGGGCGAGCAAGGAGGCGTTGGACCAGCTGCCGGAGATCATGAAGTGGGAGCGCGGGCTGTTCGGCGCGTACCCCTTCTCCTCCGCGGGCGCGATCGTCGACAACACTCCTGAGCGGATCGACTGGATCGCGCTGGAGACCCAGACCAAGCCGGTCTACGCCGGGGCGCCGGACGCGGCGACGGTGGTGCACGAGATGGCCCACCAGTGGTTCGGCGACTCCGTCACCCCGGCCACCTGGGAGGACGCCTGGCTCAACGAGAGCTTCGCGACCTACGCGGAGTGGCTGTGGGAGGAGCGGGAGGGCGGCCGCACGCCCCAGGAGCAGTTCGACGAGATGTACGACGAGGAGGAGGCGGACGCGAAGCGCTGGGACTTCCCGCCGGGCGATCCGGGCAAGCCGCAGAACGTGACCGACGATCCCGTCTACGAGCGCGGCGCGATGCTGCTCCAGCAGCTGCGGCTGGCCGTCGGCGACAAGACCTTCTTCTCGATCCTCAAGGAGTGGCCGGCCGAGCACCGCCATGCGAACGCCGACGCCGAGGACTTCATCGCCTTCTGCGAGGAGCGTACGGACGAGGATCTGACGGATCTCTTCGACGACTGGCTGTACGGGGAGGGCCGGCCGGACTGGGAGTACTGAGCCGGCGGGGCAGCGCCCTGCCGGCGACAGCGGCTGTCGCTCCGGCAGCGCCTACCGCTCCGCCAGCGGGGCCGGGGCTTCCTGGAGGACCCAGCCGTTGCCGTCGGGGTCGGCGAAGAAGGCGAAGGAGTTCCAGGTTTCCCCGGTCCCCTCCTCCCAGCCCGCGGGCCCGACGTGCTGAACGGGGCTGATGTCGACGCCGCGGCCCGAGAGTTCGGCGTGCGCGGCGGCGATGTCGGTCACGCAGATCTGGATGCCGCGAAGGCTGCCGGGCTTCATCTCCGACTGGCCCGGCGCCGGGGGCAGGCCCTGTGACAGCGCGATCGAGCACCGCGAGCCCGGGGGTGTGAGCTGCACGATGCGGATGCCCGGCGCCACCTCGGTGTCGAGGTCGACGGGGAAGCCGCATCGGTCGGCGTAGAACTCTTTGGCCCGGTCGACATCGACGACGGGGACGGGGACGATCTCGATCGTGAAGTCCATGGTGCCGCCTTCTCCTCATCCTGCGCCGGCCTGATCCGGGCTGCTGCGCCGTACGCAAGAAGACTGTGCCAGGGCCCTCTGACAATTTCTGGGCACCGTGCCGGTGGCGTTCCGGGGAGACGCCCCGCACACGGCGGGCACCTCGCACACCGCAGGCAGGGGCGGGCACGGGCAGGCACGGCCGGCGTCAGCCGCGCTTCTTCCCCCTCTGCTGCCGACCCTGCGGCCGACCCTGCGACCGGTTCTGCGACCCGCCCTGCGGCCGGTTCTTCTTGGCCGCCGGGTTGCCGGTGCGGGCGCCGCGGCGGCGCTCGTGGCGTTCGCGGGCCGTCGCGTATTCGGCGCGGCGCAGCTTCTCGCCGGGGGCCTCCACGAGGCTGCGGCAGAAGTAGGCGAGGAGCGAGCCGATGAAGCCGATCAGCATCAGGCTCTGCGCGGACTTGTCGGCCGCGCTCTCGGCGGCCGGGTCGGGGCGGCGGGTGAAGCCGTCCCAGGTGCGGCGGAAGGCGAGGGCGCTGCAGATGGCGAAGCCGACGACGACGAGGACACCGACGAACGCGCCCACATCGGCCACCTCCAGCCCCTGGAAGGCGAACCGCAGCACGACCGCGCCGGCCGCGGCGAGCGCGAGGGAGCCGATCGCGACACCGGCCCGGCGCAGGGCGTAGCCGCCGTCGTGCCGGACCCAGGTGGTGCCGAAGAACCGGATCTCCTCCGGTTCGGGACCGCCCTGCCCCGCCGCGCCCCGCCCCGCGCCGTTCCGCTCCGGGCCGCCGGGCGTCGTCTGCTCATCGCTCATGCTGACGATTATCCCCGGCGGCGCGGGCGGACCGGCCGATGCTCAGCTCGTGCAGCGCGGCGCGACCAGGCCGCTGCTGCCCGTCCGGACGTAGGCGTCGGAGACGTACTGACCGGGGCCGATGCAGTCCCAGAGGTCGGTGGTGCCGTACGGGCCGCTGCACCGCTCGCCGCGCCGCTGGCAGTGGATGTCGACCCGCGAGCCCGGGGACAGCTGCCGGACGACCGGACTGCTGGTGTCGGGCCGCTTGCGGACGTTGACGTAGTAGCCGGGCGCGATGGCGTACGTGCGGCGGACGCCGAGCGGCTCGACGGTCGGCTCGGCGCCCGCCGGGCCCGCCAGATGTCCCAGGGTCTCCAGGCTGTCCGGGCCCGGCAGCGCCGGAGCCGGGTGGTCCTGCTGGTCCTGTGTGCTCATTTCGTACTCCCCCGTGGAAATGGTGCGCATGGAATGGCGCCCGGTGAAAGGGCGCCTCGCACGGGACTCCCGGGCCCCGCAACTCGCAGGCTAGCAAGCGGCGTTCATCTCTTCCGTGCTATCGACTAGGCTCCGCGCGTCGCAGCTGCGACCGAATGGCACGGGGAATGACACGGGGGTGGAACGATGCCGCCGCTGCGTAATTCCGGGGTGGACCCGGAAGCGGAGCGTCCGGAATACGCCGGGAAATATCGCCTGGAAGCGCGTCTGGGCGCCGGCGGTATGGGCGTGGTCCATCTTGCGCGTTCGTCGTCCGGACTGCTGCTCGCGGTCAAGGTCATCCATGCCGAATTCGCTCAGGACCCGGAATTCCGTGGGCGTTTCCGGCAGGAGGTGGCGGCCGCGCGGCGGGTCAGCGGGGCCTTCACCGCCCCTGTCGTGGACGCCGACCCGGACGCCGTACGGCCCTGGATGGCCACCCTCCACATTCCCGGTCCGACCCTCTCCGATCATGTGAAGCGGAAGGGGCCGCTGGCGCCCGCAGAAGTCCGCAGGCTGGCTTCCGGTCTCGCCGAGGCGTTGCGTGACATTCACCGGGCGGGGGTCGTGCACCGCGACCTCAAGCCGGGAAATGTGCTGCTGGCCGCCGACGGGCCGAAAGTTATCGATTTCGGTATTTCCCGCCCGTCGGACAGCGAAATGCGCACGGAGACGGGCAAGTTGATCGGGACGCCGCCGTTCATGGCGCCCGAGCAGTTCCAGCGGCCGCGCGAGGTGGGTCCGGCCGCGGACATATTCGCGCTGGGTTCGGTGCTGGTGCACGCCGCGACCGGAAGCGGGCCCTTCGATTCGGACAGCCCGTATGTCGTCGCCTATCAGGTGGTGCATGACGAGGCCGATCTGGCGGGTGTGCCCGAGGAGTTGGCGCCGCTCATCGAGCGCTGCCTGGCGAAGGACCCGGCGGACCGGCCGACCCCGGACGCCCTGATGGAGCAGCTGCACACCGACCTCCCCACCGAGGTGCACGACGCGACCGACGCGCTGTACGGGGACGCGCCGAACGCCCTCGCGCCGGATGCGCCGCTACCGGACTCTCGAATTCCGGACGCCCGGATACCGAGCCAGCGGCAGCCGGGCCAACGCCCGCCGCTCCGCGCCGAGTCCGCACCGCCGCGCGCCGAGTCCACCCACATCCGGGCCGTCCCGCCCGCCGACCGCCCGCCCGAGGCGGATCCCTCCGGCGGACGGCCGGGGACGCAGGGGCCCGGCGCCAGAAGCGCCACGGCCGGGACGGCACGGCCGGAGCACGGTCCCCGCCGTCCCCGCCGTCCCCGGCGGCGCCGCTTGGCCCTCTGGGCGGCGGTGGCTCTGGTGATCACCGGCGCGGGGACCCTCGCGGGTGTCCGCGCCCTGTCCTCCCCCGCACCCGACGAGGACCCCGCGCTGCAGACCCGCCCGTCGCGCCCCGCCGACGACACCTTCCGCCCCTGGCGTACGACGCTGGTCGAGCGGCCCGCGGGCTACCGCGCCGAGATGCCCTTCTGCACGACGGGGACGTCCGGCGAAGCGGGCAAGCCCTCCGCCGTCACCGGCGCGCCCACCGGCGCCGTCTTCTGCGTCCAGTCCGGGCTGCGCGCCGCCCGCGTCGACCCGGACAGCGGCCGGGTGGCGTGGCGCCGGGCGGCCGGCCCCGCCACCAAGTCCGACTCGCCGCCCACGACCCCGGTGCTGTCCGGCGGCCTGCTGTACGTCTTCTCCCCCGACGGCAAGCGGCTGGAGGCGCTCGACCCCTCCGCCGACGGGAAGGGGGCCACCCGCTGGACCAAGGACATCTCCGCCTACGAGGGCGGCACCACGATCGTCGGGGACCGCATCCTGCTGGCCACCGGGGACGGTACGGTCACCGCCCTCGACAGCCGGACCCACCGGGAGCGCTGGCACAAGCGCTTCCCCGGCCACCGGCTGGCGTCCTTCTCCTCCCCCGGGAACGCCTCCCCCGGGGCCACCTCCAAGGGCGCCTCCTCCGGGGGCGACCGCACCGCCTATGCCGCCGAGACCGCGGTCGACGGCAGCGGCACCCAGGTCACCGCCATCGACCCGAAGGACGGCCGGATCCGCTGGGCGCGGCGGCTCCCCGGCAACCTCACCGCCACCGGAACCAGCCCCTCCGGCGCGCTCTACCTCACCGCCACCGACCCGACGTACACCTCCAGCACCACGGCCGTGGTCCGCTACGACCCCGCCACCAAACGCACCCGCCGCTTCCCCCTCGCGGCCCCGCTCGACAGCGCCGCCGCGGTCGTACGGGGCGAGACGGTCTATCTCCTGGCCGAGGGCGGCGCGCTCCAGGCCGTCGGGGACCGCACCTGGGACGTGGAGACGTCGGTGAGCCGCGGTTCGGCCCCGGTGGTGGACGGCGACCGGCTGTATTTCACCGCGGCCGATGGGCGGCTGCTCGCCGTCGACACCCGCTCGGGCGCCCAGCTCGGACAGACCCGGCCGCGGCTGGCGGCCGACCGGCACAACGGCTTCCTGGAGACGCTGCCCGCACCGCTGGTGGACGCGCGGCACGGCCGCATCTACGCGGCGGCGCCCGACGGCACGGTGTTCGCGGCGCCGACGAAGGACCCGGCCGGCTGGTGAGGGCGGGCCGGCCGGTGCGGACCGGCCGGCCCCACCGCGTGGCACCGGCAGGCACACGCCTCGCGCCGGACCCCCGGGACCACGACGCTCCCCGCCGCGCCCTTGTCGCACTTCGCGTGCGTGCCGATGTGACAGGCCGGCGAGACGTACGCGGCCGCCCGCCCGGTCACCCCCACTCAGGCCACCACCGACCGGGGCACCCGGGGGCCGTCACCGGGCCGGACGTACACGCCGTGAATCACGGCCGGCCCCGCGTCGAACCCGCGTAACGCCATGTCCAGCACCCAGCGCCGCTCCGCCTGCGCCCGCCGCTCCGCCCCGTCCGGCCACGCGCCCGCGCCCGTCCAGTGGGCCATATACGGGCGTACGGGGCTCGGCTCGTCCAGGAACGGCACCGCCTCGGCCGCGTCACGCGCGTACGGGCTGCGGTGCGGCGGCAGCGGGCGGTGGGCGTGACGGGTACGCCGGGGCTCGGGGGCGGGGGCCGCTTCCGGCGCCCGGCGCACGCGATGCCTCCCGTACGCCGGGAAGACCCGGGCGAGCAGCCCCCGTACGAAGCGCGCGGTCACCGGTCCGCCTCCCCGGCCGCGCGCCTCAGCACCGCGATGAGCTTGTGCGTGGTGTCGAGGTTGCAGCGGCCCAACTCGATGAGCGCGCGGGGCTGCTCGTAGCGGTAGGACGCCACATCGACGCACAGTGACGGCAGGGTGATGCCCGCCGCCTTGAGCACGCCGGCCAGTTCCTCGCAGGCCACCTCGGCCTCCGTGGTTCGTTCGCTGGTCATGCTGCCGCTCCTGTCTGCCGTTCCACTGAATCGATCACCGGACCTCAACTACTGTGCGTGTTCCGGGCATTACGAGGATGCACCCGCGAGAGGGGATAAATGCCTCTGACGGGCCGTAATTCCACGCCCGGGGCCGTTAGTTCCACACCTTCCACGGAGGAGGGCGCCATGCCCCCGAGGCGAGCGGTCACCGGCCGCAGCCAGGAGCCACGCCAACGATTCGCGGAGGAGCTGCGATTACTCCGCGCGCAGAAGGGGGACAGCCTGCGGCAGCTCGGCGAGATCCTGGGCTGGGACTCGTCCCTGTTCGGCAAGATGGAGAAGGCGCAGACCCTGGGCAGCCCCGAGGTCGTCCAGGCGCTGGACCAGCACTACGGGACGCGGGGGCTGCTGCTGACCCTCTGGGAGCTGGCGGCGGGGGATCCTACGCAGTTCCGCGAGCGATACCGGCGGTACATGACCTTGGAAGCCGAAGCGGTCAGCTTGTGGCACTACGCGGTGAGCGTCCTCCCGGGCCTGCTTCAGACCGAGGGCTACGCCCGCGACCTGCTTACCGTCGGAGGCATCAGCGGGGAAGATCTGACGCGACAGGTTGAAGCTCGCATAGGTCGCAGGGAGTTGCTGGAGGGCGTCGAGGCGCCCCAATTCCGTTCCATCTTGTCGGAGACCGTGCTGCGCACGCCGTTGGGAGATGCCGAGCAGTGGCACAAGCAGCTTGAGCACTTGCTGGACATGGGGGAGCGAAGGAACATCGTGGTTCAAGTCGTGCGGCACGACGTAGGACTCCATGCGCTGACGAACACGCACACCATGTTCTTGCGCCTCCCGGACGGCCTCACCAGGGCATGGGTAGAAACCGGTTATTCGGGCGAGCTTGTCGAAGAAACAGCAGCCGCTGAACGCTTGCAGCTCAGCTACGATCTGGTCCGTGACCTAGCCCTTTCCCCGGCCGAATCGCGGAAGTTCATCAGGCAGATGTTGGAGGAAGTGTCATGCGAGCCATCGACCTGAGTACCGTCACCTGGCGCAAGAGCAGCTACAGCAACCAGGACGGCGGCGAGTGCATCGAGGTCTCCGACGACTTCCTGGCCACCGCCACCTGGCGCAAGTCCAGCTACAGCAACCCCGACGGCGGCCAGTGCATCGAGGTCTCCGACGACTTCACGGCCCTCGTCCCGGTCCGTGACAGCAAGGACCCCCACGGCCCCGCCCTCGTCTTCGAGGCGTCGGTCTGGTCGTCCTTCGTCACCGCCGTGAAGGGCAGCGCACTGCCCGGCATCTGACGCATCGATCGCGCGGAAAGGCCCCCGTCGTACGACGGGGGCCTTCGCGTTGCGCTGCTGCTGCCGGGCCGGGCTCAGCCGAGCTTGCTCACGTCCCGGACCGCGCCCTTGTCCGCGCTGGTGGCCATCGCCGCGTACGCGCGCAGCGCCTGCGAGACCTTGCGCTCGCGGTTCTTCGGCGCGTAGACGCCGCCGAGGGC
This sequence comes from Streptomyces sp. NPDC101393, assembly GCF_044767385.1. Classification (NCBI taxonomy): domain Bacteria; kingdom Bacillati; phylum Actinomycetota; class Actinomycetes; order Kitasatosporales; family Streptomycetaceae; genus Streptomyces; species Streptomyces sp. NPDC101393. Next base: position 15,203 of record NZ_JBIWNU010000012.1, read on the forward strand.
CTCCCGGCGGGCGGCCAGCGTCGCGTCGTCCACGAGGAGTTCGATGCCGCGGTTGGGGATGTCGATGCGGATGCGGTCGCCGTCCTCGACGAGGGCGATGGTGCCGCCGGCCGCCGCCTCGGGCGAGGCGTGGCCGATGGACAGGCCGGACGTGCCGCCGGAGAAGCGGCCGTCGGTGACCAGCGCGCAGGCCTTGCCCAGTCCGCGGCCCTTCAGGAAGGACGTCGGGTAGAGCATCTCCTGCATGCCGGGGCCGCCCTTGGGGCCCTCGTAGCGGATGACGACGACGTCGCCTTCCTTGACCTGCTTCTTGAGGATCTTGTCGACGGCCTCTTCCTGCGACTCGCAGACCACGGCCGGGCCCTCGAACGTCCAGATGGACTCGTCGACGCCCGCCGTCTTCACGACGCAGCCGTCCTCGGCGATGTTGCCCTTGAGGACCGCCAGGCCACCGTCGACGGAGTACGCGTGCGCCAGGTCGCGGATGCAGCCGCCCTCGGCGTCCGTGTCCAGGCTCGCCCAGCGCTCGGACTGCGAGAAGGCGGTCGCGGAGCGCTTGCAGCCGGGGGCGGCGTGCCACAGCTCGACGGCCTCGGCGGACGGCGAGCCGCCGCGCACGTCCCAGGTCTTGAGCCACTCGTCCATCGAGGCGCTGTGCACGGTGTGCACGTCCTCGTGGAGCATCCCGCCGCGCCACAGCTCACCGAGGATGGCGGGGATGCCGCCGGCCCGGTGGATGTCCTCCATGTAGTACGTGCCGCCCGGCGCGACGTTCGGCGCGACCTTCGCCAGGCAGGGCACCCGGCGCGAGACGGCGTTGATGTCGTCCAGGTCGAAGTTCAGACCGGCTTCCTGGGCGGCGGCGAGCAGGTGCAGGATCGTGTTCGTCGAGCCGCCCATCGCGATGTCCAGGGCCATGGCGTTCTCGAAGGCGGCACGGGTGCCGATGTTGCGCGGCAGGACGGTCTCGTCGTCCTGGTCGTAGTGCCGCTTGGTGATCTCGACGACCGTGCGGCCGGCGTTCTCGTACAGCGCCTTGCGGGCGGTGTGGGTGGCCAGCACGGAGCCGTTGCCGGGGAGGGCGAGACCGATGGCTTCGGCGAGGCAGTTCATCGAGTTGGCGGTGAACATGCCCGAACAGGAGCCGCAGGTCGGGCAGGCGTTCTCCTCGATGCGGAGGATGTCCTCGTCCGAGATCTTGTCGTTGACGGCGTCCGAGATCGCGTCGACCAGGTCGAGGCTGCGGACGGTGCCGTCGACGAGGGTGGCCTTGCCGGCCTCCATCGGGCCGCCGGAGACGAAGACGGTGGGGATGTTCAGACGCATCGCGGCCATCAGCATGCCGGGCGTGATCTTGTCGCAGTTGGAGATGCAGATCAGCGCGTCCGCGCAGTGCGCCTCGACCATGTACTCGACGGAGTCGGCGATCAGGTCGCGGGAGGGCAGGCTGTAGAGCATGCCGCCGTGGCCCATGGCGATGCCGTCGTCGACCGCGATGGTGTTGAACTCGCGGGCGATGCCCCCGGCCTCGTGGATCGCCTCGGAGACGATCCGGCCGACCGGCTGGAGGTGGGTGTGGCCCGGCACGAACTCGGTGAAGCTGTTGGCGACGGCGATGATCGGCTTGCCGAAGTCCTCGCGCGCTACGCCGGAAGCCTGCATAAGGGCTCGGGCGCCGGCCATGTTGCGGCCATGGGTAACGGTGCGGGACCTCAGATCAGGCACGATGGTCACTCCCTCGGGATGCGTACGTACGACCACCTCGCCGGGACCCGGCCTCGCCGCGTACCGGTGGCGTCGCATATCAGCTGTCAGCTGTCCTATATCAGCTGAGACCGAGATTACGCTCTTGATCCAAGATCCGGACAGCGCCTCCGCAATGTGAGACGCGTGACCGGAGTGCGGACACCCTGCCGGCCCCGTCAGGGCGCTACGTCCTCGGTATCGCCGCTGGTCAGGGCTGGGTCAGATACCTCTGAAGGGTCGGGGCGACCATCGCGATGATCTCCTCCGGATCCGCCGAGGCGACCGGTTCCATCTTGATCAGGTAGCGCAGCATCGCGATCCCGATCAGGTGGCTCGCGGCCAGCTGCACCCGGAACTCGGGGTCGGGCACCGTCAGCTCGCCGGCCACCCGCTGGAGCAGCCGCCGCTCGATCAGCTTGCGCAGCACGGTCGCCGCGGTGTCGTTGGTCAGCGCCGAGCGCATGACCGCCAGCAGCGGCTGCCGGCTGACCGGGTTCTCCCAGACGCCGAACAGGAAACGGGCCATCCGCTCACCCACCTCGCCGCCGCCCGAGAGCGCCTCCGGCATGGTCAGCGCGGGCGCGAAGGTCAGCTCGATCGCCGCCTCGAAGACCTGCTCCTTGGTCCCGAAGTAGTGGTGCACCAGCGCCGCGTCCACCCCGGCGGCCTTGCCGATCCCGCGCACCGACGTCTTGTCGTAGCCGCGTTCGGCGAATTCCGTACGGGCCGCGGCGAGAATCCGCTCCCGGGTGCCGGGGCCCTCGGCGCTCTCGGCACGGGCCGGGCGGCCGCGGCGGCGCGGGGCCGGGGTGCCGCCGGGCGGACCGGGCGGTGACGTCACGAGCCCGGGACCCACGTCGGGGAGGCGAGGTGCAGCCGGGTGAAGGCCAGCGCCTCGGCGAGGTCGGCCTCGCGTTCGGCGGCGGACATCGCCCGCCGGGTATTGACCTCGACCACCACATGGCCGTCGAAGCCGGTGGCGGCCAGCCGCTCCAGCAGATCGGCGCAGGGCTGGCTGCCGCGCCCCGGCACCAGATGCTCGTCCTTGGCGGAGCCGTTGCCGTCGGCGAGGTGCACATGCGCCAGCCGGTCGCCCATCCGGTCCACCATCTCCAGCGCGTCGTTGCGCGCCGTGGCGGTGTGCGAGAGGTCGACGGTGAAGTGGCGGTAGTCGTCGGTGGTCGGGTCCCAGTCCGGGGCGTACGCCAGCATCTCGCGGTCGCGGTAGCGCCACGGATACATGTTCTCGACCGCGAACTTCACGTCCGTCTCGTGTTCCATCCGCCACACGCCCCGCACGAACTCCTTGGCGTAGCCGCGCTGCCAGCGGAACGGCGGGTGCACCACGACCGTGGAGGCACCCAGCTTCTCGGCGGCGTTCCGGGCCCGCTGGAGCTTGACCCAGGGGTCGGTGGACCAGACCCGCTGGGTGATCAGCAGGCAGGGCGCGTGCACGGCGAGCACCGGCACGCCGTGGTAGTCCGAGAGGCGGCGCAGCGCCTCGATGTCCTGACTGACCGGGTCGGTCCACACCATGACCTCGACGCCGTCGTAGCCCAGGCGCGCGGCGATCTCGAAGGCCGTCGCCGTCGACTCCGGATAGACCGAGGCCGTGGACAGGGCGACCTTCGCATCCGGGATGCGCACCACTGGCTCTGTCACGAGGGACAGCGTACGGGCCGTGACTGTGCGAGCGGCAGGAGGCCGACTCGCGGAGCGGACGCGTGGCCGCCCGCCGCCCGGCGAACCTCCCGCCTACGGAGCCGGCAGGTGGTCCAGCCGCCGCAGGATGACGCCCTCACGCAGCGCCCACGGGCAGATGTCGAGCGACTCGACCCCGAACAGATCCATCGCCGCCTCGGCGACCAGCGCCCCGGCCAGCAGCTGGCGGGAACGGCCCTCCGACACACCGGGCAGCCCGGCCCGCTCCTCGGCGGACATCTCGGCCAGCTTCGGCACCCACTCCTCCAACGCCTTGCGGTTCAGCTCCCGCTGGACGTACAGGCCCTCGGCGGAGCGGGCGGCGCCCGCGATCCGGGCCAGCTGCTTGAAGGTCTTGGAGGTGCCCACGACATGGTCCGGCGTTCCGAAGCGGGTGAAATCGCTCACCACCCGGGCGATCTCGGCCCGAACCCGGCGGCGCAGCGCCCGCACGTCGTCGTACTGCGGCGGGTCGCCGGGCAGATCGCTGCCGGTCAGACGGCCGGCGCCGAGCGGCAGCGAGACCGCGGCGTCCGGGTCCTCGTCGAGGCCGTACGCGATCTCCAGGGAGCCGCCGCCGATGTCCAGCACCAGCAGGCGGCCCGCGGACCAGCCCAGCCAGCGGCGGGCGGCGAGAAAGGTGAGCCGCGCCTCGTCCTCGCCGGACAGCACCCGCAGCTCGACGCCGGTCTCCCGGGCGACCCGGCGCAGCACGTCCTCGCCGTTGGCGGCCTCCCGGATCGCGGAGGTGGCGAAGGGCAGGACGTCCTCGACGCCCTTGTCCTCGGCGACCTGGATCCCTTCGTGCAGGGTCGCGACCAGCCGCTCGACGCCCGCGTCGCTTATGGTGCCGTCGGCGTCGAGGAGTTCGGCCAGCCGCAGCTCCGCCTTGTGCGAATAGGCGGGCAGCGGGCGTGCGCCGGGGTGGGCATCCACCACCAGGAGATGCACCGTATTCGAACCCACATCGAGGACACCGAGTCTCATACGGCAAAACCTACTGCCGCGGACGGGATCGCTTGTCAGCCGCCTTAGTCTTGAGACGTGGCTAAGACGAAAAAGGCGAAGCAGGATAAATCCCTGAAGAAGGAAGAAAAGCGGCGGTCCCAGAAGGTGACGGGGACGAAGCCCGGGGACGGGGCCACGGCTGACGAGGTCGGCCTCGACTTCGCCCGCGCCTGGGTCACCTTCCCCGACCCGGCCGCCGACGAGCAGCTCTTCCGCTGCGACCTGACCTGGCTGACCTCCCGCTGGACGTGCATCTTCGGCAGCGGGTGCCAGGGCATCCAGGCCGGGCGCGCGGACGACGGCTGCTGCACGCTCGGCGCGCACTTCTCCGACGAGGACGACGAGAAGCGGGTGGCCAAGAGTGTGGCCCGTCTCACCCCCGACCTGTGGCAGTTCCACGACGTCGGCACGGAGACCGGCTGGGTCCAGGAGGACGAGGACGGCGAGCGGCAGACCCGCCGCTGGGAGGGCTCCTGCATCTTCCAGAACCGCCCCGGCTTCGAGGCCGGCGCCGGCTGCTCGCTGCACATCCTCGCGCTGCGCGAGGGCCGCGAGCCGCTGGAGACCAAGCCGGACGTCTGCTGGCAGCTGCCGGTGCGGCGCACCTACGACTGGATCGACCGGCCGGACGACACCCAGATCCTCCAGGTCACGATCGGCGAGTACGACCGGCGCGGCTGGGGCTCGGGCGGCCACGACCTGCACTGGTGGTGCACCTCGGCGACCTCGGCACACGGCGCGGGCGACCCGGTGTACGTCAGTTACGCGCCGGAGCTGACCGAGCTGATGGGCAAGGAGGCCTACGCCCAGCTCGTGGAGCTGTGCGAGGAGCGGCTGGCGACGCTGCTGCCGATGGCGCCGCACCCGGCGGACCCGCGGAAGCAGCCGAAGACGGAGACGCAGGACGTGAAGTACAAGCAGGACACGGCGCAGTAGCGGCGGAGCGGCTCGCGCCTCGCCCCGCGCGAAGCGTCAAGACCGTGGGGCGGGCGCCCGCGGCCCGGGACTCAGTGCGAGGGCTGCGTGGTGTTCGACGGGCCCGGGGTCCCCGGCGGGCCGGTCTCCGTCGGGGTCGGGGTGGGCGTCGGATCCGTCGGGGTCGGCGTGGGATCCGGCGGGGTGGGCGTCGGAGTCGGGTGCGTCGGAGTCGGCGTCGGGTCCGCGGGCGAGGGATGGCTCGGGCCCGGATGGGGGTCACTCGCGCCGTAGCCCTCCAGGGTCACCGAGGTGCCGCCGGGGTCGATGGCGATCCGGCTGCGCCAGTGGCCCGCGGGCTCCCGGTCGTGGTCGACATAGACCGTGATCCGCGCCGACTGCCCCGGCTGCAACGTGCCCGCCGTGTGGTTCATCTGCAGCCAGGCGGCGCCGGCCGACGCACGCCAGCGGACCGGCGCACCGCCCGAGGCGCTGATCGTGATGACGGTGGTGCCGCCGTCGGGCTGCGCGGTGACGGTCAGCCGTCCCGGCCCCGAACCCGCCCGGCTCGGCTCGCCCGGCCGCAGCGGGGTGCCGTCCGCGCTGACCACCTCGACCGACACATCGGGGGTGCCCTCACCGGCCGAGAAGCCCGGCTGCGGCGTCGTCCGGGCATTGCCGGCGTTCTCGTACGGACGGCCGCCCAGGCGGGCGTCGTCGTGGGACTCGTTGGCCGTCACGGACGTCGCGCCCTCGGTCTCGCCCGTCGACGGGGCGCCGCGGTACGCCGCCCACAGGGCCAGCACCGGCGCGGCCAGCACCGTCGCCACGACGGTGGTCGTCAGCGCCCGGCTGCGCAGCTTGCGACGGCGCGCGGCCCGGTCGGTGGGGCCGCCCACGGGGAATCCGCTGCGGTCGTAGCGAGGAGAACCGTTTGCCCCGCTCGCCCGGCCACCGCGCCCGCCGCCCGCTCCGGCTCCCGCGCCCGCCACCCCCACCGCACGGCCGGACCGGGACGTCCGGGCCGCCGCCAGCGCGTCGGACACCGCCTCGCGGGGTGCCGTGACCAGGGGGAGGGTGCCGCGGGCGGCCGGGGCCGTGCCCGGCCACGGGCCGACGGCGGTGGCACGCTCGGCGGTCAGCCGGCACTCGGCGCAGTCGTCGACATGGCGCACCAACTCCCGCCGCAGCGCCGCGCCCAGCAGCATCTGGGTGTCGCCGCCCAGCTGCGCGACATCGGGGCAACGGCCGAACTCGACGACGGCCAGCGCCGCGCGGGTCCGCTCCACCTCGCAGGAGGCGGCGGCGAGCAGCGCGCGGGTGGCGACCGGCTCGGCTCCCAGCACCGCGGCGACCTCGTCGGCCGGGAGGTGATGGCGCTCGGACAGCTCCAGCGCCTCCCGCTGCTCGGGGGTGGTCCCGGCGGCCTCCGGCCAGGCCAGCGCGGCGAGTTCACGCCGCCGCTCCTCGGCCTCGGGGCCGCTGCCGGTGGCGGGATCCGGTCCGGTCCGCTCGGCGAGCCGGCGCAGACAGGCCCAGCGGGCGAGGGCGTAGAGCCAGGGGCGGTAGAGGTCGGCGTGCGGACGCCGGCTGTGCTGCCGCTCGGCGAGCGCGAGGGTCTCGCCGAGGACGGCGGTCGCCGCGTCGTGATCGCACAGGACGGACAGGCAGTACGTGAACAGCCCGTCCAGATACGGCTCGTGGCGGCGGTCGCCGCGCTCCTGACGGCCGGCGCGGTCCTGGCCGTCGGCGCGGTCCTGGCTGCCGGCGCGGTCCTGGCTGCCGCCGCGGTCCTGGCCGTCCGTACGCTGCGGCGGGCCGGGGTGGCGGCCCCGGTCGGCGGCGTGCTCTGCGGGGTCGGTCCGGCCGGGCCGCTCGGAGGGCTGCGGCCGGCCCCGGCGCGGGGCGCCGGAGCGCGATCGGTGTGCGCCGGTGGCGTGCGTGGGGTGCTCGGGCCTGCTGCTCATCACCCGGCGACGGTAGGCGGATGATGCAGCCGCTCTCGCTCCCCTTGGACGGTTTTAACCCTTACGGGTGACCATCTCCCTCGAAAGAGGACACCGCGCCCCCATCCCACCGCCCGGCGTACGCCCCACGCTCCCCCCGGTTGGCGCAACGGACCCACCACGCGACGGCCACGGCGCAGCCCGGACCGCCCCGGACCGGATTGTCGGACCCCGCCGTTACGGTGACCCCATGGCAACCCGTAAAACGTCGGCCAAGGAGCGCCCCTCCTATCGCTGCACCGAGTGCGGCTGGACCACCGCGAAGTGGCTCGGCCGCTGTCCCGAATGCCAGGCGTGGGGCACGGTCGAGGAGTTCGGCGGCGCCCCCGCGGTGCGGACCACCGCGCCCGGCCGGGTCACCACCGCCGCGCTGCCCATCGGCCAGGTCGACGGCAAAGTGGCCACCGCCCGCTCCACCGGCGTGCCCGAGCTGGACCGCGTGCTGGGCGGCGGCCTCGTCCCCGGCGCCGTCGCGCTGCTCGCGGGCGAGCCGGGCGTCGGCAAGTCCACCCTGCTGCTGGACGTCGCCGCCAAGGCCGCGTCCGACCGGCACCGCACGCTGTATGTGACGGGCGAGGAGTCCGCGAGCCAGGTGCGGCTGCGCGCCGACCGCATCGGCGCCATCGACGACCACCTCTATCTGGCGGCCGAGACCGACCTCTCCGCCGTCCTCGGCCATCTGGACACCGTCAAGCCCTCGCTGCTCATCCTGGACTCGGTGCAGACCGTCGCCTCCCCCGAGATCGACGGTGCGCCGGGCGGTATGGCCCAGGTCCGGGAGGTCGCCGGGGCGCTGATCCGGGCGTCCAAGGACCGCGCGATGTCCACCCTCCTGGTCGGCCATGTCACCAAGGACGGCGCCATCGCGGGCCCCCGTCTGCTGGAGCATCTCGTCGATGTCGTCCTCAGCTTCGAGGGCGACCGGCACGCCCGGCTGCGGCTGGTCCGCGGCGTCAAGAACCGCTACGGCACCACCGACGAGGTCGGCTGCTTCGAGCTGCACGACGAAGGCATCACCGGCCTCACCGACCCCTCGGGCCTCTTCCTGACCCGCCGCGCCGAGCCGGTGCCCGGCACCTGCCTGACGGTGACCCTGGAGGGCCGCCGCCCGCTCGTCGCCGAGGTCCAGGCGCTGACCGTCGACTCCCAGATCCCCTCCCCGCGGCGTACGACCTCCGGTCTGGAGACCTCCCGGGTCTCGATGATGCTGGCCGTGCTGGAGCAGCGCGGCCGGATCAGCGCCCTGGGCAAGCGCGACATCTACAGCGCGACGGTCGGCGGGGTGAAGCTCACCGAGCCCGCCGCGGACCTCGCCGTGGCCCTCGCGCTGGCCAGCGCCGCGAGCGACACCCCGCTGCCGAAGAACCTCGTCGCCATCGGCGAAGTGGGCCTCGCGGGCGAGGTCAGACGCGTCACAGGAGTGCAGCGCAGACTGTCGGAGGCCGCCCGGCTCGGCTTCACCCACGCCCTCGTCCCGACCGACCCCGGAAAGATCCCCGACGGTATGCGGGTGTTGGAGGTCGCCGACGTCGGGGCGGCGCTGAGCGTCCTTCCCAAGCGGGTGCGGCGGGAGGCCCCACAGGAAGAGGACCGACGCCGGTAGACTTTGCCCTGGTCTCGCCCGTCACCACAGTCTTGCCTGTGCCGCGTACGCTCCGCTGGTACGGGCAACGGCATGGGCCGGGCGGCCTGCGGACCGACAGACCTTCCGACGGAGGAGTGCAGTGGCAGCCAACGACCGGGCATCGTCTCCCGGCAGGTCCGGTGGGAGCTCCCGCACCGAGGGTCTGATGCGCGCGACGCTGAGCGCCGTCGCGCCCGGTACGGCCCTGCGCGACGGCCTGGAGCGCATCCTCCGCGGCAACACCGGCGGACTGATCGTGCTGGGCTTCGACAAGACCGTCGAGACCATGTGTACCGGCGGCTTCGTGCTGGACGTGGAGTTCACCGCGACCCGGCTGCGCGAGCTGTGCAAGCTCGACGGTGCGCTGGTGCTCGACAAGGACATCACGAAGATCATGCGGGCCGGTGTGCAGCTGGTCCCGGACGCCTCCATCCCCACGGAGGAGACCGGCACCCGCCACCGCACCGCGCAGCGCGTCTCCATCCAGGCCGGTTTCCCGGTCGTCTCCGTCAGCCAGTCCATGCGCCTGATCGCCCTCTACGTCGACGGCGAGCGCCGCGTCCTGGAGGAGTCCGCGGCGATCCTCTCCCGCGCCAATCAGGCACTGGCCACCCTGGAGCGCTACAAACTCCGCCTCGACGAGGTCGCCGGCACCCTCTCCGCCCTGGAGATCGAGGACTTGGTGACGGTCCGCGATGTCACCGCCGTCGCCCAGCGCCTGGAGATGGTCCGCCGGATCGCCACCGAGATCGCCGAGTACGTCGTCGAACTCGGCACGGACGGCCGCCTGCTCACCCTCCAGCTCGACGAACTCATCGCCGGCGTAGAGCCGGAGCGCGAACTGGTCGTGCGCGACTACGTCCCCGAGCCGACCGCCAAGCGCTCCCGCACGGTCGTCGAAGCGCTCTCCGAGCTGGACGCCCTCACCCACACCGAACTCCTCGAACTCCCCATCGTCGCCCGCGCGTTGGGCTACACCGGATCGCCCGAGACCCTCGACTCCGCGGTCTCCCCCCGGGGCTTCCGCCTGCTGGCGAAGGTTCCCCGGCTGCCCGGCACGGTCATCGACCGTCTCGTCGACCACTTCGGCGGTCTGCAGAAGCTGCTCGCCGCGAGCGTCGACGACCTCCAGGCGGTCGACGGCGTCGGCGAGGCGCGCGCCCGTTCGGTGCGCGAGGGCCTCTCGCGGCTGGCGGAGTCGTCGATCCTGGAGCGGTACGTCTAGCGGGACGTCCAGCGGTACGCCTGGCGGCACGTCGGGCCGCGCGTCCGGCGTCCGGCCGTACGCCCTGGGCCCGCATGTCCGCGCGGACCCCGCGCACCTCCTTGTCACCACAGGCCTCACTCACCACTCCGGCCACGGGTAGGCCCGTTCCGCTCCGGGCCGCTCACCGGCTGCCCGAACGGGCACTGTCAGTGGGCGCTCCTACAGTTTCCGCATGGCACCCGAAACGCAGCCGGAGACGTCCCCGCAGGCCCTGTTGCAGCAGTGGATCGGCGATCTGCCGTTCCAGCTGCTGCTCCTGGAGAAGGTGCTCCTTCCCGGGGAGTTCCTCTTCGACCACTCCCCTCGGTCACTGGACGCGCTGGAGGGCTGCCTGCTGGAGCACCACGACTCCCTTCAAGGCCCCGAGCAGCAGGCCGAGTTCATGGAGTGCGCGGCGGCTTATCTCGGCGAGGTCCTGCTCGGCGTCGCGGGCGGCGGCTGGGGCTGGAACACCCGGCCGTTCGGCGCTCTCCCCGGGCAGCCCGTCGTCTGCCCGGACCCGGAGCTGGGGCTCTCCCCCGTCGCGCCGATGCTGCTGGCTTCGTACGCCCTCCGGGTCCGCAGCAGGTCCGCGTTCGCCGACGAGGTCGAGCGACTGCGGCAGGCCGTGACGGCGCGGCAGCACGCGGTGGCGGGGTGGGAGCCGGTCAAGGAGCACACCCCGCACGTCGACCCCACACCGCCGCTGCCGGAGGATCCGGTGCTGACGGCGTGGCTGGCCGAGCGGAGCGAGGCGCTCGCCGCCTGGGCCGAGGACGCGTTCGACGGGGCGTGGCGGTGGAGTTTCCACCCCGACACGCTGCAGTGGCTGGAGGCCTCCGTGAAGCGGCGGTTCGCCACGCGGGAGGAATTCGACGCCGCGCAGGACGAGCCGTTCGTGCAGGGCGCCTGCTGGTACATGGGCGAGGTGATCCGGCGGACCAAGGGGGCGGTGTGGCAGTACCTCCCGTTCGATCCGGACGCCGAGCCGCCGGCCCCGGGCTCGCGGGAGAGCGTGTGGACCGAGGTGCCGTTCGTGGACCAGCCGGACAAGCGGCTCGGCGGCGCGGCCGTACCGCTGGGGTGCCTGCGTGAGCTGTTCCTCGACGAGGAGGCGGACGGGACACCGGCGGAGAGCCTGGTGGACACGCTGTTCTGGTTCCGGCCGTCCTCGTACGCGCACGTGGGGGCGCTCCTGGAGCGGATATCCATGGTGTCCCCGGAGAAGGCCCGCAGCGTCCTCGCGGAGTACGCCGACTTCGCCCACAAGGAGCTGCCGCCCCATGAAGTCCCGTCCGTCCTCGAAGCGTTCGGGGTGGCCATCTCGGCCCACGGCGACGACGTCGACCACCTGGAGGAGAGCTACACGGGCATCCTGGAGGCGGCCGCGGCACTCACCGACGGCGCGGTCACCCTCACCGGCGTCCGGCTGCGTGCCGACGAGGAGCACGGCGAGGTCCTGGAGTTCGCCCGCAACGGCGTCGTGGTGACCCAGCCGGTCGAGCACGAGTCGGACGACTACCTCGACCACATGGCGATCATCGAGTGCATCGGCCATGTCGACCCGGACCCCGGCACCGACCCGCGCCGCTTCTACTGGGCCGACTTCGTGCGCCTCAAGGACGCCACCCACGAGACCTCCTTCGTCTTCGCCACACCCGGGCAGGCGGCCGTGCTGGAGAAGGAACTCGGCCTGAACCTGCGCTGACACCGCAGCCCAACTCCGCATCCCCGCATGGTGGTTGTGCCGCCCCGCCGGTCGCTCCGGTTACGCCGCCGCCTCCTTCGGCGCCCGTCGGAAGCGGGTCAGCACGAGGTGGGCGAGAACGCCGAAGAGCAGGCCCCAGAAGGCGGATCCGATGCCGAAGAGGGTGAGTCCCGAGGCGGTCGCGAGGAAGGTGATCAGGGCCGCCTCGCGGTCCTTCGGCTCCTGCACCGCGCCCGTCAGACCGCCGGCCAGCGCGCCCAGCAGCGCGACACCGGCCACCGCCGCGACCAGTTCCCCGGGCAACCCGCCGAAGAGGACCACCAGGGTGGACCCGAACGCCCCGATGAGGAGATAGAACACGCCGCAGGCCACCCCGGCCACGTAGCGGCGCCGGGGGTCGCGGTGGGACTCCGGGCCGGTGCAGAGGGCGGCGGTGATCGCCGCCAGGTTGACGGCGTGCGAGCCGAAGGGCGCCAGCACCGTGGAGACCAGGCCGGTCGTGCCGATCAGCAGCCGGTCATCGGGCTCGTAGCCGGACGCGCGGAGCACGGCCATGCCCGGCGCGTTCTGCGAGGCGAGCGTCGCCAGGATCATCGGCACCGCGATGCCGATGAGAGCGGCGAGGGAGAAGTGCGGCGCGGTCAGGACGGGCCGCGCGAGGGCGATCCGGTCCAGGTGGATGTCCAGGCGGGCGGTGACCGCGGCGGCCGCGACGCCCGCGGCCAGGGCCACCAGCACGGCGTAGCGGGGCAGCAGCCGCTTGGCGAGCAGATAGCCGAGAAGTACCGCACCGGCGATGGCGGGCGCGGTCTTGAGCGCGGTGAACACCCCGGTGCCGAAGGAGAAGAGGATCCCGGCGAGCATCGCCGAGACGACGGCGGCGGGCACCTGCCGCATCAGCCAACCGAACACCCCGCTCATCCCGACCAGGGTGATCACTGCCCCGGTGACGAGGAAGGCGCCGATGGCCTCCGCGTACGAGTAGGCGCCGAGGCCGGTGACCAGCAGGGCGGCACCGGGCGTCGACCAGGCGGTGATCACCGGCATCTTGGTGCGCAGGCTCAGCCCGATGCAGGTGAGGCCGCTGCCGATCGAGATCGCCCAGACCCATGAGCTGGTCTGCGCGGTGCTCAGACGCCCGGCGGACGCCGCGCTGAGGACGATCACCAGCGGCCCCGAGTAGGACACGATGACGGCCACCAGACCGGCTAGCACGGCGGACAGCGAGGCGTCCCGCCGCAGGCCCGGCCGCCGATCCCGTAACGGCCGCAGGCCTTTCGCCGTCGCCGCGGTGGGCCGCGGCGCCTCGACGGCCCGGGAGGAGCCGGAAGCGGGGCCCGAGGCGGGGCCGGGGCCGGGGCCGTCCAGGCTCAACGGGACTCCTCAGCGGTCCGCCCGGTGCCTGCTCCCGGCCGGCCGGCCAGCAGCGCCGCTTCCTTCTCCGGCGCCAGGCCGACCACCGGGCGGTCCGGACGCTGCGGCGCGGCGCCGCCGATGCTCCGCAGCCATGCCCAGGTGTCGGCCACCGTTTCGCCCACGGGACGGCACCGCAGCCCGGCAGTCAGCGTCTTGGTCACGTCGGCGCGGTGCATGGCGTCGTGCATCTCGCCCGGCGGCAGCCATATCGGCAGCTCCCTCCACGGTTCGATACCGGCGGCGAGCACCTCCTGGGGTGCGGTCCAGCGCAGCTCGGCGTCCGAGCCGGTGACCGCCGCACAGCTCTCCAGCAGCTCCCCCATCGTCGTGTGCCCCGGCTCGCTGACCAGGTCGTACGCCCCGCCGAGCCCGCCCTGCAGCGCGTCCAGCGTCCACTCGGCGAGGTCCCGGGCATCGATGTACTGCAGTTCCAGCTCACGCGGCCCCGGCGCGAGCACCGGACCGCCGCGGGCGATCCGGCCCAGCCACCACGGCAGCCGCCCGATGTTCTCGTAGGGGCCGAGGATCAGGCCCGCGCGGACCAGCAGCGCCCGGTCACCGAAGGCGTCGACCGCGGCCAGTTCGCCGCCTCGCTTGGCCCGCGCGTAGTCGTCCGCGTCCCCGTCGTCCGGGGAGCCCGCCACCACCGGGCCCGTCGCGTCGAGCCCGGCCGGCGCGGGGTAGGTGTAGACGGACCGGCTGGAGACATAGGCGTAGCCGCCGGCCCGCCCGGCCAGCAGCCTCGCCGCGTCCCGTACCGCCGTGGGCGCGCCGCTCCAGGTGTCGACGACCGCGTCCCATGCGCCGCCTTCCAGGGCCGCCAGGCCCGCCGCGTCGCCGCGGTCGCCGTGCAGGGCGGCGGCGCCGGCGGGCGGGGAGTGGTGCCCCCGGTGGAACACCGTCACCTGCCAACCGCGCGCGAGCGCCGCCTCGGTGACCGCCCGCCCCACGAACTCCGTACCACCCAGTATCAGAAGCCTCATGCGGCGACTGTGCCCCACCCGCCGCCGCCCGGACCACACTGCACGCTCTCAGCGCAATCGCTGCGGGCAGCATTTTTGAGGGTACGTCAGCGATAGCCCAGCGGGGCGCCACCGGGCGCCACCGGGGCGTCAGTCCTTGGCGAGGACGAAGGACGTACGGACCGCGGTCAGCCCCGGCACCTTCGCCTCGATCAGATACGTACCGGCCGGCACCTTGGCGGGGCTCGGCGTCTTGCACTGCGGGGCACCGGCCCGGCGGTCCCACTTGACGGTGCGCTTCACGGAGCCCTTCGCGGGCACCTTCAGCAGCGCGGAGCCACCGGCCCGCGGGCAGTCGTCGGACGCCCAGACCCGGTCGTCGTCCGCGGTGTCGGTGATGGTGAGCACCGCGGCCTTCCGGCCGAGGTCCACCTTGCAGGCCGCGCCCGCGGAGTTCTTGACCGTGAGCTCGAACTTCGGCTGATCGCCCGGCCCGTAGGAATTCTTGGCACTGGTCAGCACCAACTTCACTTTCCCGGAGCCGCAGTTGGGGAGGGACGCGGCGGCCGGCACGGCAGCACTGCCCGCGCCCTCACCGATCGGCGTACCGCCGGCCGACCCGGCACCCCCGGCTGACGAACCGCCGCCGGCGCCGCCCGATCCGGAGCCACCGCCCGCACCGCCCGACCCGGAGCCGGATGCCCCACCGGACCCGCCGCCGCCCGACTCATCGCGTCCGCCCGGTTTCTGACTGATCGCCGGGCCGGTGGGCGTGGGCCCCGGCGTGATGGACGTCGCGGGACCGTCGCCACCCGACCCCTTGCCTTCGTCGCCGCTCTTGCCGCCGTTCGTGCCCATGGTGACGGCCCACACCACCAGGAGGGCGAGCAGGGCGACGATGGCCAGCGCAACGGCCCTC
This sequence comes from Streptomyces sp. NPDC101393, assembly GCF_044767385.1. Classification (NCBI taxonomy): domain Bacteria; kingdom Bacillati; phylum Actinomycetota; class Actinomycetes; order Kitasatosporales; family Streptomycetaceae; genus Streptomyces; species Streptomyces sp. NPDC101393. The sequence continues at coordinate 30,454 of NZ_JBIWNU010000012.1, forward strand.
CGCCGCCAGTAGATGGAGGAGGGAAGCGGCCCGATCGGATTGCGCAGTGATCCCACGCGGAAACCTTACGAGAGATCCGCACGCTCACCGGCCAGTACCCGCCGCACGAAGCTGCAACTTTTCTCATGATCGGCCCGGCGGCGGGTCCGCCTCCGCATTTCCCACCCGATCGACACTGATTCCCCTGATTGCACCGGTTCCGACGCTTCCGGTTTCCCGCTCCCCACCGCCGTCTCCGCTCCGTCCGCCGTTTTCCGGGGCCGCTCCCCTCACCTCCGGCAGGCGCCCGGTGCGCTCCGGGGCGATCCGGGGATGCGGTCTGCCGTTCATCTTCCGTACCGTCAGCGTTCATGAACAGCACGGATCTCTACCGAGACATCACCGACGTTGCGCACGGCGCACCCCACTGGCTCCGCACCCTCGCCGATCTCGGCACCGAGGGCGGGCTGTTGCTCCTGATGGCGGTGGCGGTGCTGGGCTGGTGGCGGGCCCGGAGGGGCGAGCCGCGCGCGGTCGCGCTCGCCGTACTGGTGCCGGTGGCGACCGCCGCCGCCTATGTCCTGAGCGAGATCGTCAAGAGCACGGTCGACGAGGAACGGCCGTGCCGGGCCGTCGTGGGGGCCGCCGCCTCGATCGTGCCGTGCCCGCCCGAGGGCGACTGGTCCTTCCCCAGCAACCACTCGACGATCGCCGCCGCACTCGCCGTCGGCATCTCCATAGCCTGGCGCACCGCGCTCTGGCTCGCCCTGCCCGTCGCCGTGCTGACCGGCTTCTCCCGGATCTTCGTCGGCGTCCACTACCCGCACGACGTCCTCGTCGGCCTGGGCCTCGGCACCCTGATCGCGGCCCTCGCGGTGGCCCTCCTCGGCGATCCCGTCACCAACCTGGTCCTCCGCATGCGGTCGGCTCCGGGCCGCTGGCGGTTGCTGGTGGCGGCGTAGCGCGGCGGCCGACGGCACGGATCCGGTGCGGAGGGGGCGGGGCCGGCTGCGCGTGGGCCCTGCCCCCCGTCACGCGGCGCCCGGCCCCTGCCGCCCGGCCGGGCAGGGGCCACCGAGCGCCTCGCGGACCGGCGGTCCGGCGCCCGCTACTCCTCCCCCCGCTCCCACTCCTCCTTGTGTCCGAAGCCCTGCCCGTTGTCGATCAGCCGGAGCCAGTCGGGGCGCAGCTCCCACAGCGTGGTCCGCTCCAGGGCGCCACGGAGCCGGTCGCTCGCCACGACGAAGGGGAAGCGCTCGGTGTAGATCCGCCAGGCGGCCGCGCGCTCGTCGGCGTCCAGCGGGCGGCAGCCGCCGCGGCCCTGCAGGCCGGTCAGCGCACTCCACTCCTGGCCGTCCCGCTGCGCCGTGAACGCCACCCGCGCCCCGGGCCGGGAGAGGGCCCGGCCGTGCCGGGTCGTGGTCGCCGTGACGAAATACAGCGCGGGGCCGGCGTCCGCGTCCGCCCCCTGCGCCGTCTCCGCGCCGCCGCAGGCGTACAGCACCGCGCACGCCTGCGGCCCCTCCTCGTCCGCGTACGCCAGCGTCATCGTCGTGTGCGCGGCCAGCGCCTGCCGGATCCCGCTCGGGCATCGCCGCCCCGTCATGCGTGCGTCCTCGTCCTCATGCGTGCGTCCTCTTCATCCGTACGTCCCTGTCCTGCGGGCATCCCCGTCCTACGGGCATCCTCACCCGCCGCGGACGGGCCAGGCTCCTCAGGGCGCCGCCCCGTGCGACACGACCGCGCCGACACGCGCGAGCAGCGCCGCCCGCCGCGGCACGTCAACACGCCGCCTTTCCGCTTCTCACCGCCACGACGCCAGGAGTCCGTTGGCGCCCGCGCCCCGGGCCGACGGCCAGGTCTCCGGCGGGCCCCGGTGCCGACGGGGCGTACCGCCGGTAGCCGCCACCCGTACGTACCCGGCCGTCCCGCGTGCGGGTGGGCGCGCGGCAGTACGGGCCCGGTGCGTTTCACGGGCGGGCACGGTCGTGCCAGGATCGTTGGTGCCATGACTTCGACGCCTGTCACCACCTCTGCCACGACCGCCGCCGCCGAGACCGCCTCCGCCGCCGTATCGGCCGCGGAGGCCGCTGACGGAACCGGCCTGCACGGCCCGGTCACCGACTGGTTCGACGAGCACGCCCGCGATCTGCCCTGGCGCCGCCCCGAAGCGGGTGCCTGGGGCGTGATGGTGAGTGAGTTCATGCTGCAGCAGACGCCGGTCAGCCGGGTGCTGCCGGTGTACGAGCAGTGGGTGGCCCGCTGGCCGCGCCCCGCCGACCTGGCCGCCGAGGCGCCGGGCGAGGCGGTGCGTGCCTGGGGCCGGCTCGGGTATCCGCGCCGTGCGCTGCGGCTGCACGCCGCCGCGTCGGCCATACAGGAGCGGCACGGCGGTGACGTCCCGCGCGAGCACGGCCAGTTGCTGGCGCTGCCCGGCGTCGGCGAGTACACGGCAGCGGCCGTCGCGTCGTTCGCGTACGGCCAGCGGCACGCGGTGCTGGACACCAACGTCCGCCGGGTGTTCGCCCGTGCGGTCGCCGGCCGCCAGTACCCGCCGAACGCCACCACCGCCGCCGAACGCAAGCTGGCCCGCGCGCTGCTGCCCGAGGACGAGGCGCTCGCGGCGCGCTGGGCGGCGGCCACGATGGAGCTGGGTGCGCTGGTGTGCACGGCGCGCGGCCCGGAGTGCGGGCGCTGCCCGATCGCCGCGCAGTGCGCCTGGCGGCTGGCAGGCTCCCCGGCGCACGAGGGCCCGGCGCGGCGTACCCAGACGTACGCGGGCACCGACCGGCAGGTGCGCGGCAAGCTGCTGGCCGTCCTGCGGGCGGCGGTCTCGCCGGTGCCGCAGGTGGCGCTGGACGCGGTGTGGCACGAGCCGGTGCAGCGGGCCCGCGCGCTGGACGGGCTGGTCGCCGACGGTCTGGTGGAGCCGCTCGCCGGCGGCCGCTACCGGCTGCCGCTCACATAGGGGGCCTCCGCCGCCGGGTGTCTCCGGGCCGCTTCCCGGCCAATGGGCCTTCCGGCGGGGGCGCTTCTCCCCCAGGAGTATGACGCCCGCAGGCCCGCCGTCCGTCCGAGGTAGGACCCCCGGCGGGCTGTTACACAACCGAGTGTTTTCCGTGCACTCGTTGTGGGGCCGACGCACATTACGCCGCAACACCCCCTCCGTAGCGTCTTCCTCGTGCTGGAGATGACCACCAGCGCGGTCAACGTGGGGAACGCAAGCGGATCGGAGGCGTCGGAATGGCGACCAGCGGCGGCAAGGTACTGGACTTCGAAGAGTACGTACGTACGCGGCAGGAGGCCCTGCTGCGCAGCGCCCGGCGCCTGGTACCCGACCCGGTCGACGCCCAGGACCTGCTCCAGACGGCCCTGGTCCGCACCTACGGGCGCTGGGACGGCATCGCGGACAAGTCGCTGGCGGACGCCTACCTCCGCCGCGTCATGATCAACACCCGCACGGAGTGGTGGCGCGCCCGCAAGCTGGAGGAGGTGCCCACCGAGCAGCTCCCGGACGCGAGCGTGGACGACGGCACCGAGCAGCGCGCCGACCGCGCCCTGCTGATGGACATCCTCGGAGTGCTGGCTCCCAAGCAGCGCAGCGTCGTGGTCCTGCGACACTGGGAGCAGATGAGCACGGAGGAGACCGCGGCGGCACTGGGCATGTCCACGGGGACGGTCAAGAGCACGCTGCACCGGGCGCTGGCCCGGCTGCGTCAGGAGCTGGAGAACCGCGACATCGACGCGCGTGTGCTGGAGCGCGGCGAGCGGGAGCGGGAGCGGTGCGCGGCCTGACCGGCGTACGGCACCCGGCAGCGGGCACCGCCGAGGCCACATCCGAGGCCGGCGCACCGCGCACAGCCCGACGCGCGACAATCACAGCCAGAACAGCACGAGCGACCGGAGAAGCAGTACCGGGTACAGGGCCGGCATCGGGATCAGCGGCTGCGCGAGCAGCACGGTGAGCGGGAGCGGATTGTCCAGGAACAGGTTGACCAGGAACGGGTTGACCAGAGGCGGCGCGGCCACGGCGGGGGTGGCCGCCGTCGGCCTTTTGCTGGCCGGATGCAATCCGGGGGGCGAAGGCGTACGCACCGAAGGCTCGGCGACCGCCACCCCCGTGCCGCACGGCCCGGTCAGCAACTCCCCCTCCCCGACGGCGACCGCCGCGTCCCGCAAGGTCGACGCGGTGGCGCTGGTGAAAGGCGACCCGAAGGTCGGCGGGGATGTGAAGAAGTCCCTCGCCAAACCGTGCGCCGCCGACGAGTACCCGGTCGAGGTGACCTACGCCACACTGACCGGCAGCACATCCCCCGACGTCATCGTCAACGTGATGACCTGCGCGGACTCCGTCGGCATCGGCAGCTACGTCTACCGGAAGCGCGACGGGCGGGCGAGCGGCGACAATGACGGCTACACCAACGTCTTCGCCAACGAGCAGCCGTCGGTCTACGCCGGGGTCAACAAGGGCGAGCTGGAGATCTCCCAGCAGACCTACGCCCCCGGCGACAAGGTGTGCTGCCCCTCCGGCGAGGACGTGCTGACCTACCACTGGGCCCACGACCGCTTCACCGAATACGCCAGCTACCACACCGACTACAGCACGACCACCGTTGACGGCGCCGAGCCGGGCGACGGCACGGAATCGGAGGGTTGAGACAACCGCATGGCCGACACCCATGTGCTCTTCGTCGAGGACGACGACGTCATCCGCGAAGCCACCCAACTCGCGCTCGAACGGGACGGCTTCGTGGTCACCGCGATGCCCGACGGCCTCTCGGGGCTGGAGGCGTTCCGCGCCGACCGGCCCGATATCGCGCTGCTCGATGTGATGGTGCCGGGGCTCGACGGCGTCAGCCTGTGCCGCCGCATCCGTGACGAATCCACCGTTCCCGTGATCATGCTGTCGGCGCGGGCCGACTCCATCGACGTGGTGCTCGGCCTGGAAGCCGGCGCCGACGACTACGTCACCAAGCCGTTCGACGGCGCGGTGCTGGTCGCCCGGATCCGTGCCGTCCTGCGCCGCTTCGGCCACGCCAGCGGCCCGGACGGCGGCGCTTCGGCCGCGGCGGACGCCGGACCGATCGACGAACCGGTGCTGCGCTTCGGTGATCTGGAAGTGGACACCGAGGGCATGGAGGTCCGCAAAGGCGGGGTGAACGTCGCGCTGACGCCGACCGAGATGCGCCTGCTGCTGGAGTTCTCCCACGCACCCGGTACGGTCCTCTCGCGCGACCGGCTGCTGGAGCGCGTATGGGATTACGGCTGGGGCGGGGACACCCGGGTCGTGGACGTCCACGTCCAGCGGCTGCGCGGCAAGATCGGCCAGGACCGGATCGAGACGGTCCGCGGCTTCGGCTACAAGCTGAGAGGCTGACGGCTGCGGTGGTCAGGCTGGCCCTGCGGACAGGACTGAGATGGAAGCTCAGCGCCGCGATCGCGCTCGTCGGAGCGCTGGTCGCGATCGCGCTGAGCCTTGTCGTGCACAACGCCGCCCGGCACTCCATGCTCGACAACAGCCGCGATGTGCAGACCGAGCGGCTCAACTTCACGCAGAAGATCTTCGAGTCGACGAACCGGCTGCAGTTCGGCGCGAAGATCGACGACCCGGCACTGCCACCGGCGCTGCGCCGTGAGGTCGCCAGGAACCAGCGCGCCACCTACCTCCAGGACACCGACGAGACCGCCCCCGAGGTCTGGGCCGCCTCCCCGCTCAGCAACGGCCGGGTGCTGTCCGTCCACGCCCAGTTCCCCGACCGGTTCGCCGTCCTCGACGACCTGGACCAGGCCCTGCTGCTCGGCTCCACCGCGGTCGTCGTCGGCGGCTGCGCGCTGGGCGTCCTGGTCGGCGGGCGGCTCTCGATACGGCTGCGGAAGGCGGCGGCCGCCGCGGGCAAACTCGCCGACGGCGACACCTCGGTCCGTATCCGCGACGAGGTCGGCGGCGGCCGGGTCCGGGACGAGACCGATGACCTGGCCTGGGCGGTGGACGCGATGTCCGACGCCCTCCAGCAGCGCATCGAGGCGGAACGCCGGGTCACCGCCGACATCGCCCACGAGCTGCGCACCCCCGTCACGGGCCTGCTGACCGCGGCCGAACTGCTGCCGCCGGGCCGCCCCTCCGAGCTGGTGCGCGACCGGGCCCAGGCGATGCGCACCCTGGTCGAGGACGTACTGGAAGTGGCCCGCCTCGACGGCTACGCGGAGCGCGCCGAACTCCAGGACGTCGCGCTCGGCGAATTCGTCAGCCGGCGGGTGCGCGCCCTCAACCCGGACATCCATCTCGACGTCGTACGCGACGCGGAGGTCACCACCGACCCGCGCCGCCTGGAGCGCATCCTCGGCAACCTCATCGCCAACGCCGCCCGGCACGGCAAACCGCCCATCGAGGTCACCGTCGAGGGGCGGGTGCTGCGGGTGCGCGACCACGGCACGGGCTTTCCCGAGGCGCTGCTGCGCGAGGGGCCGAGCCGTTTCCGCACCGGCAGCAGCGACCGCGCGGGCCGTGGGCACGGGCTGGGGCTGACCATCGCGGCCGGACAGGCGCGGGTGCTCGGGGCCCGGCTGACCTTCCGCAACGCGGAGGAGATCACCGACGGCTCCACGGGCGCCGTGTCCGTCCTCTGGCTCCCGGAGAACGCCCCGACCGACACCGGCAGCTTCCCGGTCATCCACCTGCCGGACCGCTGAGCTGCCGCGCGCTTCCTGTCATGACGGGGCGCCTCGCGGCACTGCTTGTTGTCACTGGCCCCAGTCCGCGCCCAGGTCGAGCTGCTCGCGGCGCTGGGTCAGCGAGAACCAGTTGCCGGAGTCGTCGCGGAAGATTGCCTCGATGCCGTACGGCCGCTCCTGCGGCTCCTGGACGAACTCCACGCCCTTGGCCTTGAGCTCGGCATACGCGCCGTGCGCATCGTCGGTGGCGAGCACCCCCGCCCCCATCAGACCCTTGCTGACCAGCTGCTTCAGTGCCGTGGCGGACTCCGGGTCCATGCCGGGCGGGCCGGGCACCATCAGCGTCAGCTCGACGTCGGGCTGGTCCTTGCCGCCGACGGTCAGCCAGCGCATGCCCTTCTCGCCGCCCATCCGCATGTCCGTACGGACCTCCAGGCCGAGCTTCTCGGTGTAGAACTCCTTCGCCCGGTCCTGGTCGAGCACCCAGATGGTGCTGATGGCGATTCCCTTGATCATGGCCCGCTCCTCGCTCGCTGCCTGCGCCGTGCGGCGCTGCGCTCCTGCGCCGCCCTGTCACCGTAGGCAGGGCCGTCATCCGTCCGCTTCTCGAGAATTGCGGAGCGGGGCGGACTCCTCGCCGCCACCGGGTGCCCGCTCCCCTCGCCGAAGCTCTTGAAGCCGCCCGCCCCCAGCAGGGCGTAGCAGCCCGGTATGAGAGCCGCACCGCGGCCCGGATGCCGGGCGCGGTACTCGCTCGGGGTCAGCCCGGTCTGCTGCTTGAAGCGGGCGGAGAAGGTGCCGAGGCCGGTGAAGCCGACCGGCACGCAGATTTCGGTGGCCGAGAGGTCGGCGGTGCGCAGCAGCTCTTCGGCGCGCAGCAGCTCTTCGGCGCGCTCGATGCGGCGGCGGCTCGGATACCGGCCCGGGGTCAGGCCGTAGACCTCTTTGAAGGCGCGCGGGAGTGGTAGCGGGAGTAGCCGGCGTGCGCGGCCACCGCGTGCAGGTCGAGCGGCTCGGCCCAGTCGCGGTCCATCGCGTTCTTGGCCCGGCGCAGCTGCCGCAAGCGGCCCTGCTGCTCGGACCGGGGTGCACTGTCCACACCACGATGCCGGCACGCGCCACGGACAACGGCCCGGCGCCGGACGCTCGCCCCACCCGATGTCCCCATACCCGTCCCCGTACACGGCGAGCGGCCCCCGGCGCGTACGCCGGGGGCCGCTCGGACCGGGAAGGAAAGCCGGGTCAGACGGTCTCCGCCACCGGTGCCCGGTCCGCCGGAGCGTCCCCGCCCTCCGGGTTCGCGGCCTGCGTGGCGGGCCCGCCGCGCAGCGGTACCTCCTTGAGGAACCAGGCGGCCGCGAAGCCGATGACGCTGATCACGGCGCCCCACAGGAAGACGTGGTGGGTGCCGGCCGCGACCGCGTGGGAGTACGCGTCCTTGAACATCGGCGGGAGCTTGGCCAGGCTCTTCGGGTCCAGCTGCGCGCCGCCGCTGCTGAGCTTCTCGCCGGCCTTGCCGATCCGCCCGACCATCGTGGCGTTCACCTGGTTGGTGAAGATCGCTCCGAAGATCGCGACGCCGAAGGAGCCGCCGATCGTCCGGAAGAGGGTCGCGGACGAGGAGCCGACGCCCATGTCCTTCATCTCGACGCTGTTCTGGGCGATCAGCATCGTGGTCTGCATCAGGAAGCCCATACCGGCGCCGAGCACCGCCATGAAGAGGCCCGAGGTGAAGCGGGTGGTGCCGGTGTCCATCAGGGACAGCAGCGCGAGGCCCGCGGTGATCAGCCCGCCGCCGACCACGACGAAGACCTTGTACTTGCCCGTGTTGGTGGTGACCCGGCCCGCGAACAGCGAGACGACCATCATGGCCAGCAGCATCGGCAGCAGCAGCAGCCCGGAGTTGGTGGCCGAGGCGCCCTGCACGGTCTGCTGGAACAGCGGCAGGAACGTCATCGACCCGAACATCACGAAGCCGACGAGGAAGCCGATGAGCGTGACCAGGGCGAAGTTGCCGTTACGGAAGATGTGCAGCGGCAGCACCGGCTCGCTGACCTTGCGCTCCACCAGCAGGAAGAGCCCGAGCGCGACGACACCGAGAACGCCGAGGCCGATGATCTGGGCCGAGGCCCAGTCGTACTCCGTGCCGCCCCAGGTGGTGATCAGGACCAGCGAGGTGATGCCGACGGTGAGCAGTGCGGCGCCCACGTAGTCGATCCGGGTCTGCGACCGCTTCTTCGGCAGATGCAGCACCGCGGTCACCATGACCAGCGCGATCGCGCCGAGCGGCAGGTTGATGTAGAAGCTCCAGCGCCAGCCGAGGTGGTCGGTGATGGTGCCGCCGACCAGCGGTCCGCCGATCATCGCGACGGCCATGACGCCGGCCATCATGCCCTGGTACTTGCCGCGCTCACGCGGCGGAATCAGATCACCGATGATCGCCATGACGCCGACCATCAGACCGCCGGCGCCCAGGCCCTGGACGGCGCGGAAGCCGATCAGCTGTCCCATGTCCTGTGCCATACCGGACAGCGCGGAGCCGATCAGGAAGAGCACGATGGACGTGAGGAAGACGCCCTTGCGCCCGTACATGTCGCCGAGCTTGCCCCAGATCGGGGTCGAGGCGGCGGTGGCGAGCGTGTACGCGGTGACCACCCAGGACAGGTGTTCCATGCCGCCGAGCTCACCGACGATGGTCGGCATCGCGGTGCCGACGATCATGTTGTCCAGCATCGCGAGCAGCATCGCGATCATCAGCGCGAAGAGCACGACCCGGACGCTCGCCGGCTGTCTGCCGCCGCTCTCGGCCGTTTTCTGCTGCTCCCCCGCTGGGGTCGCTGTTTGCGACATCCCCATCACTCCCACTTACTTGCCGCCCGGCTAGTTCAGTACAGTGATGAAGGTAAGCCGCTACTAGCCGGGCGTCAAGTAAGTTAATCGACGCGCCGGGACAGGGCGCCACCCGGCCGGCACCGACGACGCAGGAGAGCACCATGGGCACACCACAGGCGCGCAGGGGCAACACGCGGCAGCGCATCCAGGACGTAGCCCTGGAGCTGTTCTCCGAGCACGGCTACGACAAGACCTCGCTGCGCGAGATCGCCGAGCACCTCGACGTCACCAAGGCGGCGCTCTATTACCACTTCAAGACGAAGGAAGACATCGTCATCAGCCTGTTCCACGACCTGGGCAGGCCGATCGACGAGCTGATCGAGTGGGGCGGGACGCAGCCGCGCACCCTGGAGACCAAGCAGGAGATCCTGCGCCGCTACAGCGAGTCGCTGCGGTCCGCGGAACCCCTCTTCCGGTTCCTCCAGGAAAACCAGGCCGCAGTGCGCGACCTGAGCATCGGCGAGACCTTCAAGGAGCGGGTGCTGACCCTCTTCGAGCTCCTCAAGGAGCCCGAATCGGAGCTGTCCGATCAGGTGCGCTGCATCACGGCGCTGTTCTCGATGCACGCGGGTACCTTCGCGATGCGGAACGTGGAAGGCGACCCCGAGGAGAAGCGCAAGGCCATCCTCGAGGTCGCCACAGAACTGGTCACGGCGGCAAACCCGCCGAGCCGCCGGCCAGCCCGGCCGGACTCAGCTCAGACGGAGTCGCCGTGAGCCCGCAGGAATCCGGTCGGCTCGATGCCCGACCCGTAATTGGGACCGGTGCGGACCTCGAAGTGAAGGTGGGGACCGGACGAGTTACCGGTGCTGCCGGACTTGGCTATCTCCTGGCCGGCACCGACCTGCTGACCGACGTGCGCCTCGATCTTTGACAGGTGCGCGTACTGGGTGAAGGTGCCGCCGTCGTGCTTGATCACGATGGCGTTGCCGTACGCCGGGCCGTCGCCGCCACCATTGGGGCCGGCCTTGACGACGGTGCCCTTGTGCACGGCCTTGACCGTGGTGCCGCTGGGCACGACGAAGTCCTGGCCACTGTGCTTGCTGGTCCACATGTTGCCGGCGAGACCGAAGGTCGAGCCCAGCGTGTACTTGTCGACCGGCTTGACCCAGGCGTTGGCCTTCTTGGCCGCGTCGGCCTTGGCCTTGGCGGCTGCGGCCTTGGCGTCCTTGGCCGCCTTGGCCTGTGCGTCGGCCTGCGCGGTGACGGCGGAGCCGACGCCCGAGGTGAGGTTCGTCAGACCGCCGTCGGCGGCGGTGGCGATGCCTGCGCCCAGCGCGGCGGTGAGGCCGGCGCCGACGACCACGACGGTGGCGCGGTTGCGCAGCGCGGACTTCTTGGAATTACGGATGCGGGTGAACTTCGACATGCGGGTTTGCCCTCCAGAAATTGATTGGTTTCCCGGCTGCGGACCGGGATCGCCATTCCTTGGTAACCCGTCGGCGCCGTCCCGCCAAGGCGCCTTTCTACTACCCCGCCCCGTACCGGAACCGAGGGAATTCGGCCTCTTGCGCTGCCCCCACCCCCGCGGCACCAAACCCCCAAATTAGGACATCTCCACCCGACTCGACCCTCCCCCATACCCCCATTGAACTGGCCATTTCCCCATACGCCGCACGGCCGGACGACAGACCGCCGCAGGGCGGCCCTTCGCCCCGCACCCCGGGGAGCCGAAGGTCCCGCGATCCCCCGGCGGCAATCCCCTAATTCTTTTAGTAGGCCTCGAATCGGCTGTGCGCCATGTCACCGACGAATAAGATCCAACGGTTTATCGCGGGCCTTTCGGGTGTCCGTTTCGGGACCAAGGGCCTTTGTGACGGGGGTTACTCCGGACCCCGGAGAATGTCCGATTTGCTCGGTAATGGGCGGACGAGACGCCGTGCGGCGCGTCATCGGAGCGGCTGCCCCCCCCCCCCCGATCGCACCGCCCCACGCCGGACGCCGCGCCCCCGCAGCTCCGCCGCCCCGCCACCCCCGTCGCCCCGCCACCCCGTCGCCCCGTGGCGTCCGGCGGGCGCCCCCCCCCCGGCCGGCCGCGTCCGCGGCACTGACCGACCGCCACCGCTCCCCTACCCTGAGGCTTCAACCACCTTGACCTGAAACGCAGTTACGGGGAACGCATGGATCCCACGCTCGTCGCCGCCCGCCTCACCCCCGATGTGATCGCCCCGCTGATCCGTACGCTCTTCGTCCACGACGGGCCCGGCACCGACCTCGTCGACCGGCCGGTGCACCTCTCCCGCCTGGTCTCCTTCACCGGCGAGAAGCCCGCACTCACCGAGCGGGACCTGCTCCGGGTCGCCGCGGAGCTCGTCGGGGCGGCCCTGGGCGACGGCCCCCGCGCCCGCCCCGCCACCGCTCCGACGGCCACCGCCACCGCCGCCCGCCCCGTCGCCCCCGGCGAGGACAGCGCCGTGGCCGACGCCCTGGCCCGTACGCTGCGCGCACTCGGCGAGATCGACATGGACGATCTGCAGGCCGCCCGCCTGCTGCCCGCCGAATTCGCCCGCCGGCTGCACGAGACCGTGCCCGGGGTCACCCGCGCGCTGAGCGCCGAGGGCACCCGCTTCCACAGCCTGCTGCTGGACTCCGTCGCGCCGTACATCCTGCGCTTCCTCACGCTGCGTTCCCCGTACGTCGCCCGCGTCCTCACCGAGCAGCTCAGCGGCCACGGCGCCGGCCACGCGCCGTCCCCTTCCAGCGAGGACGCCGCCTTCGAGGAGCGCTACGCGCACGCCACCGCCGTCCTCCACAACCACCTCACGATCTTCGGTATCGACCTGGCGCACTCGCCCGACAGCTGGCCCCTGGACGCCGCCTACCTGGGGCTCCAGTGCGAACCCCGCCCCGTCGGAGCCGGCCCGGCCGGTGCCGCAGGCCCGGCCGGCGGGCCCGACGCCGCAGGCCAGGACGAGCCGCCGGTCCCCGCCGAGCAGGCGCTGTCCGGCCGCAGCAAGGTCCTGGTGCGCGGCGTCGCCGGGTCGGGCAAGACGACGCTGCTGCAGTGGCTGACCGTCGCCACCGCCCGCGACGAGCTGCCCGACGCGCTGGCCACGCTGCGCGGCCGGGTGCCGTTCCTGCTGCCCGTACGCCGCTTCGCCCAGGACGGCTTCCCGTCCCCCGACGCCTTCCTGACCGCCGTCGGCTACCCCGACGCCGGGTCCCAGCCGCCCGGCTGGACGGACCGCGTCCTGGGCTCGGGACGCGCCCTGCTCCTGATCGACGGGATCGACGAGGCCCCCGAGAGCGACCGCGAGGAAGTACGCCGCAAGCTCGCCGACTGGACCGACCGCCACCCCGGCAACATCTGGATCGTCACGTCCCGCCCGTCCGCCGTCCCCGAGAACTGGCTCGCCGCCGAGGGCTTCACCGAACTCTCCCTGGCGCCGATGAGCCGCGAGGACGTCGCCGCGTTCATCCAGCGCTGGCACCGCGCCGCCGCCCAGCAGAGCCCCGCCGACATCGACCGCCTCGGGGCGTACGAGCACACCCTGCTCAACGCCGTCCGGATCACCCGCGACCTGGGCCGGCTCGCCACCAACCCGCTGATGTGCGGGCTGCTGTGCGCCCTGCACCGCGACCGCCGCGGCTACCTGCCCAACGGCCGCAAGGAGCTCTACGACGCCGCGCTGTCGATGCTGCTGGAGCGACGCGACCGGGAGCGGGCGATGGTCGCCACCGACGGCGTCGACCTGACCCGCCAGCCCAAGATCCAGCTGCTGCAGAAACTCGCCCACTGGATGCTGCTCAACGGCCGCTCCGAAATGGACCGGGACGTCGCGATCGAGACCCTCGCCCAGCATCTGCCCGCCATCCCGGACGCCGCGCGCCAGGGCGGGCCCGTGGAGGTCTACCGGCACCTCCTCAACCGCACCGGTCTGCTGCGCGAGCCCACCCCCGGCACCGTCGACTTCGTGCACCGCACCTTCCAGGACTACCTCTCGGCCCGCGCCACGGTGCAGCGGCACGATTTCCCCCTCCTCCTGGAGCACGCCCACCACGACGCCTGGGAGGACGTCATCAGGATGGCGGTGGCCCTGGCCCGCCCCGACGAGTGCGCGGCCCTTCTGGACGGCCTGCTCGCCCCGCACGCCGGTGTGAAGGCCGCCGAGGCCCGGCACCGCAAGCTGCTGGCGGCCGCCTGCCTGGAGCACGCCACCGAACTCGACCCGGCCGTCCGCGCCCGCGTCCAGCGCTTCACCCGCGACATGGTCCGCCCCAGCACCCCGTCCGCCGCCCGCGCGCTGGGCTGGATCGGGCCGATCGTGCTGGAGATGCTCCCCGACCCGAGGCCCGTCCCCGACGACGAGGCGTACCTCCTCGCGATCACCGCCACCTCCATCGCCGACGACATGGCCATCGACTACCTGACAGCGCTGCGCGACCGCGGCCACCACGACGTCCGCGCGCAGCTCGCGGGCGCCTGGCGGCATTACGACACCGCCCGCTACGCCCGCGAGATCATCGCCCACCTCGAACCGGCCGAGCTGTACTTCCCCGTGTCCGACCTGGAGGAGCTGCACGCGCTGCGCCGCCTGGGCGGCCGCCCGCATCTGCAGATCGCCGGGCCGTTCACGCCCGACCAGCTCATCGAGGGCATCCACCCGGCCGAGGGCCTGACCCGGCTCTGGCTCGCCTACGACCTGGGCGTCTCCATGGAGTGGCTGTCGGCCTTCCCGCAGCTGGACACCCTCAAGATCGGCCACCGGATCCGCCCGGTGACCGGCGTCCCCGACGGCATCCGCGTCATCCAGCTGTAGGCCTGCGGGCCCGGGTGGATGGTGCCGGGCCCGCGGGGCCCGGCACACACAGAACTGCCCCGGAACCGTACGGAACGGTTCCGGGGCAGTGCCCGTATGCGGTGCGCGCTGCGTGGCCTCGGTGAGGCCTTACGCCGCTACGCGTCCTTGCTGAGGTTCGTCGAACCGGGACCGCCGGCGGCGGACTCGATCGGCGGGGCGTCCGGCAGGGCCGACTTCTCCTCGCCGCGGAAGGTGAACTTGGCGGTCTCACCCTCACCCTCGACATCGACGACCACGATGTGGCCCGGACGCAGCTCGCTGAAGAGGATCTTCTCCGAGAGTGCGTCCTCGATCTCGCGCTGGATCGTGCGGCGCAGCGGACGGGCGCCGAGCACCGGGTCGTACCCGCGCTTGGCGAGCAGCGACTTGGCCTCCGCGGAGAGCTCCAGACCCATGTCGCGGTCCTTGAGCCGCTCGTCCACCTTGGCCACCATGAGGTCGACGATCTGGATGATGTCTTCCTCGGTCAGCTGGTGGAAGACCACGGTGTCGTCGACACGGTTGAGGAACTCGGGGCGGAAGTGCTGCTTGAGCTCTTCGTTGACCTTGTTCTTCATCCGCTCGTAGTTGGTCTTCACATCGCCCTGGGCGGCGAAGCCCAGGTTGAAGCCCTTGGAGATGTCCCGGGTGCCGAGGTTGGTCGTCATGATGATGACCGTGTTCTTGAAGTCCACGACCCGGCCCTGGGAGTCGGTCAGCCGACCGTCCTCCAGGATCTGCAGCAGGGAGTTGAAGATGTCCGGGTGGGCCTTCTCGACCTCGTCGAAGAGCACGACGGAGAACGGCTTGCGGCGCACCTTCTCGGTGAGCTGCCCGCCCTCTTCGTAGCCGACGTAGCCGGGAGGCGAACCGAACAGCCGCGAGACCGTGTGCTTCTCGCTGAACTCCGACATGTCGAGGGAGATCAGCGCGTCCTCGTCGCCGAACAGGAACTCCGCCAGCGTCTTGGACAGCTCGGTCTTACCGACACCGGACGGACCGGCGAAGATGAACGAGCCACCGGGACGCTTGGGGTCCTTCAGGCCGGCACGCGTACGGCGGATGGCCTGCGAGAGCGCCTTGATGGCGTCCTTCTGGCCGATGACGCGCTTGTGCAGCTCGTCTTCCATCCGCAGCAGCCGCGAGGACTCCTCCTCGGTGAGCTTGAAGACCGGGATGCCGGTGGCCGTCGCCAGGACCTCGGCGATCAGCTCCTCGTCCACCTCGGCGACGACATCCATGTCACCGGCCTTCCACTCCTTCTCCCGCTTCGCCTTCGCGGCAAGGAGCTGCTTCTCCTTGTCCCGCAGGCCCGCGGCCATCTCGAAGTCCTGCGAGTCGATCGCGGACTCCTTCTCCCGGCGCACGTCGGCGATCTTCTCGTCGAACTCGCGCAGGTCCGGCGGCGCGGTCATCCGGCGGATGCGCATCCGGGAACCGGCCTCGTCGATCAGGTCGATCGCCTTGTCCGGCAGGAAGCGGTCGGAGATGTAGCGGTCGGCCAGAGTGGCGGCCGCGACAAGGGCGGAGTCCGTGATGGAGACGCGGTGATGCGCCTCGTAACGGTCCCGCAGGCCCTTGAGGATCTCGATGGTGTGCGGCAGCGACGGCTCCGCGACCTGGATCGGCTGGAAACGGCGCTCGAGGGCCGCGTCCTTCTCCAGGTGCTTGCGGTACTCGTCGAGCGTGGTGGCACCGATGGTCTGCAGCTCGCCTCGCGCCAGCATGGGCTTGAGGATGCTCGCGGCGTCGATCGCGCCCTCGGCGGCGCCCGCACCCACCAGGGTGTGGAGCTCGTCGATGAACAGGATGATGTCGCCGCGGGTGCGGATCTCCTTGAGCACCTTCTTCAGGCGCTCCTCGAAGTCACCGCGGTAGCGGGAGCCGGCGACCAGGGCACCGAGGTCGAGGGTGTAGAGGTGCTTGTCCTTGAGGGTCTCGGGCACCTCACCCTTGACGATGGCCTGCGCCAGGCCCTCGACGACCGCCGTCTTGCCGACGCCGGGCTCGCCGATGAGGACCGGGTTGTTCTTGGTACGGCGGGACAGCACCTGCATGACCCGCTCGATTTCCTTCTCGCGCCCGATGACCGGGTCGAGCTTGGTTTCACGAGCGGCCTGGGTGAGGTTGCGGCCGAACTGGTCCAGGACGAGCGAGGTCGAGGGCGTGCCCTCGGCCGGGCCGCCGGCAGTGGCGGCTTCCTTGCCCTGGTAGCCGGAGAGCAGCTGGATGACCTGCTGCCGCACCCGGTTCAGATCGGCGCCCAGCTTCACGAGGACCTGGGCGGCGACGCCCTCGCCCTCGCGGATCAGGCCGAGCAGGATGTGCTCCGTACCGATGTAATTGTGGCCGAGCTGAAGGGCTTCACGGAGCGAAAGCTCCAGCACCTTCTTGGCACGGGGGGTGAAAGGAATGTGACCGGACGGAGCCTGCTGGCCCTGCCCGATGATCTCCTCCACCTGCTGGCGGACCGCCTCGAGCGAAATCCCGAGGCTCTCCAGGGCCTTAGCGGCGACACCCTCACCCTCGTGGATCAGGCCCAGGAGAATGTGTTCGGTGCCGATGTAGTTGTGGTTGAGCATCCGGGCTTCTTCCTGAGCCAGGACGACAACCCGCCGCGCGCGGTCGGTGAACCTCTCGAACATCGTTAATCGCTCCTCAGAGCGGTCAGGCAGTTAGGGGTCGGTCCCCTCCCTGTCCTTCCGCATGCTAGTCCCGCTGGGCGGGACAGCTCATTCCAACTGCCGACACCCGTCCGGTTCACCTCCACTGTCGTGGAGAAGTCTGCTGCCCGAACAGCCGACATCTGCTCCAACCCGATGGTGCGAGACGATGTTCCCGCAGGCCAGGCATATACGCCCACCTCCACTACGCCCGTGGCGAACGCGGCCTTTATCGACACGCCCGCCTCTCGCCCGCCATCAGCGCGGGCGGGGCGCATTGTGCCCCGGTCACACCGTCTCTTCCCACTGTGAATGTCTTACCCGCTGCCACTGACAGTCCATGCGGAACGGGGCCCTGCCATCCGCTACGGGCGAACACCCGCACGCGACCGAATGCCCTGCCGCGCCCCGCCGGCCGCCCACGGTGCGTATCCGTTCACCGACTCAGCGTAACTTCCTGCGTTTCGGGGAGTTGCACCGGTCATGCCCCGCGCGCTTCCGCGACCCCGCGCCCCTCTCTCCACCGTCCGCCGGTGGTACGAGGAGGAGCTGGGCTGGCCGACGACCGGCGCGGAGCCCGTGGAGCTGCTCACGGGGCTGCGCTTCGACGTCCTGGAGATGCCGGCCGACGCGGGCAGCGCCGTAATGCAGCGCGTGCCGTGTACCGGCCCGGTGGCACTCCTGCGGCCGGGAGGCGGCGGGAAACACTCCGTTGATCGACCGAAATTGCTCATGCTCATCGCGGCCGGAGGCGCGGAGGAACTCCCCGGAATCCTGGAATGGCTGGAGTGGGGCCCTCTCGCACCGGATCTCACCGTGCGCGGAACCGGAGACCGTATGCCGGCCCCGGCGTTCCCCGCACCGTTCTTCCCGGGCGGGAGTCGGTCATCGTGCGGATTCGGCTCGCGGGAGGCCGCTGGATGGGTGCGACCTCCCGAGCCTGGCTGCGAGGCGGAGAATTCCCTGCCCGCCGCACAGCTCACGGCCGTCGGGGCAGGTAACGGGGACGGTGGGGGCGCCCCCGATCTCGTGCGACTCGTGAGCGCGGCGGCGACGGAATGCCACCGGGCCCGGTTGCTGCGTGCTCGTAATGCCCAATCGGATCGCGCGTTCGGCGATCAGCCGTTGGCCTTCTCGTATGCCTCGCGAATGTCGGCGGGGACGCGGCCACGGTCATTGACGTTGTAGCCGTTCTCCTTCGCCCACGCGCGCACCTTGGCGGTGTCCTGGCTGCCGCCGGAAGCCGCACGGGCCTTGCCGCGGCCCGCGGAGGCGCGGCCGCCGGTGCGACGCCCGGCCTTCACGAAGTCTGCGAGCGAGGTGCGCAGCTTCTCCGCGTTCGCGGTGGTGAGATCGATCTCGAAGGACTTGCCGTCGAGGGAGAACGTCACGGTCTCGTCGGCCTCGCCGCCGTCGAGGTCGTCGACAAGAAGAACCTGAACCTTCTGTGCCACCGGGTTTCCCTTTCATCGAATGTGGATTACGACGGAAAGCAAACCGCTTTTCCGGGAAAAACACAAACCCTTGGGTAGGGTTCAGTTGCCCGCAGCCCGGGGAACACATCGTTCCGTAGCCATGAGATAGGGGCGCGATTCGGACATAGAACACTGATCACAGGTGCAGAAGCATCCGACTGTTACCCAGGGTGTTGGGCTTCACTCGTTCGAGGCCGAGGAACTCTGCAACGCCCTCGTCATAGGAACGCAGGAGCTCACTGTAGACATCACCGTCTACGGGAGTCTCGCCGATCTCCACGAAGCCGTGCTTGACGAAGAAGTCGACTTCGAAGGTGAGACAGAAAATGCGCCGTACTCCGAGCCAGCTCGCGGTGCGCAGCAGCTTGTCGAGGACCAGGTGTCCCACCCCCGCGCCCTTCAGTTGCGGGTCGACGGCCAGAGTGCGGACCTCTGCCAGGTCTTCCCACATCACATGAAGTGCGCCGCAGCCGACCACCTCGGCATCTTCGTCCCGCTCGGCCACCCAGAACTCCTGGATGTCCTCGTAAAGCGTGACGGTGGCTTTGTCGAGCAGGATCCCGTTGCGGGAGTAGGCGTCGATGAGGTGGCGTACGGCCGGCACATCGCTGGTCCGGGCCCGGCGGACGGTGAGGCCTTTTGAATGCGGAGGCATGCCGGGACGCTATCGCTCCTTGTCGGCGGTACCCGCTTCGGGTTCCTCGCCTTCGCCGGATGCGCCTTCCTCGGCTTCTCCGGCCGCCGCGGGGGGCGCCGCTTCGGGCGCCGGTGGCGGTTCGTCGACCTGCACCATGCGTACGGCGTCCCGCAGGGCGTGCCGTTGTTCCGGCGACATCATGCCGAAGAAGGCCACGAGAGCGGCCGCGGGGTTGTCACTGGCCGACCAGGCTTCGTTCATCAGTGCGGCTGAGTAGGCGGCGCGAGTGGAGACCGCCTCATATCGATAGGCGCGGCCTTCTGCTTCGCGGCGCACCCAGCCCTTCTGATGGAGGTTGTCCAATACGGTCATGACCGTCGTGTAGGCGATCGACCGTTCCTTCTGCAGATCTTCCAGGACTTCTCGAACGGTGACCGGGCGGTTCCACTCCCAGACCCGCGTCATCACCGCGTCTTCCAGATCACCCAAGGCTCTCACCACACAAGAACAATAGTGGGAGATGTCGCGAATGCCGGTTGATCTCGTTGCGTTTGGTCCAGAAAAAGGATGTACGACCCGGGATGCACTATCCCGGGTCGTACAGGTGCGCGCGGGCCGCCGGAAATCGGCGGCGGGAGCGGGCGGGGCCGCGGCGGAGGGGGCTGCGGTCAGGCGCTGTGCGCCGTGGGCTCCTGGCGGGCGGCCTCGGCGCGGCCGATCGCCGCGTCCACGGCCGCATCCTCCTTGGACTTGTTGTCGCCGCCCTGGCTCTTGACGATCGTCACGATCAGAGCGGTGAAGCCCACGGCCATCACCACGGGCGGGAGCAGCGCTGCGACGTAATCCATGGGTGGGCCTCCTTGGGGCGTGAGGTTTCCAGAGTACGCAGCGTTCAGGCGCTCCAGGCCTCGGGGTGTGGTGCGGGCTTGCGGCGGGGCGGGAAGACCTCGCCGGGCGTGGGGACGGGCCGGCCCGGCCGCTGCGGCTGGGGGCGCGGCTGCGGGCGGGGCGCGGGCCGGGGCGGGGTCTCCTCGGGCACGTCGTCCTCGTCGGCCGTGCCCGGGTGGTCCTTGCCGGCCCCCTCGGCGGCCCGGCCGCCCGGCAGGGCCCGCAGCCGGGCGCGTACGGAGTGCTCGGCGAGCCGTTCGCAGTGGTGCAGCATCGCGGTGCCTCGCTCACTCCCGGAGCCCGGTGTGTGCCGTGCGGCGAGGGTGCGCAGGGCGGCGAGGTCGTCGGGGCCGGGGACGTAGCCGGCCGTCAGCGCTTCGCGGAGCTGCGTGAGATAGCCGATGGCGGAGCCGGGGAGGGCTTCGCGGTAGCGGGCGAGGTCGGCGAGCAGGAAGGCGCGCAGCCGGCCTCCTTCGCGGACCGCCTCGTCCACCGCCTCGGCCAGCCGGAGATATTCCTGGGTGTCCTCCGCCCGCTCCGGGCCGAAGGCGCCGAACGGGGCGGAGGGGGACGTCGACTGCAGGGCATGGGCGAGGGCGCGACGGAGCACACGCAACTCATCGGCGCTGAACGCCATGCCGCCGCGGGTTCCGTTTGGCATAGGCATGGGGTGACTTTACGACCGTTTCGGACAAAAGCCGCTCAATTGGTGTGGGTGGCGCGGCAGGCGGGGGGAATGCCGCGCGAGCCCCTGCGGCCTCGTTCCCGCGCTCCCGCCGCTGCCCGGTCCCCCGCCGCCCGCCCCGATGCGTTCAGGACCGGGCGATGTTCCGCTCGTAGACCAGCCGCAGACCGATGAGGGTGAGCCAGGGCTCGTGCTCGTCGATCACCGAGGACTCGCCCAGCACCATCGGCGCCAGGCCTCCGGTGGCGATGACCGTCACGTCGTCCGGATCGTCGGCCAGCTCCCGCGCCATCCGCTGCACGACACCGTCGACCTGGCCGGCGAAGCCGTAGAGGATGCCGGACTGCATCGCCTCGACGGTGTTCTTGCCGATGACGCTGCGCGGCCGGGCCAGTTCGATCTTGCGGAGCTGGGCGCCCTTGACGCCCAGCGCGTCCACCGAGATCTCGATGCCCGGCGCGATCACGCCGCCGACGTACTCACCGCGGGCGCTGACCGCGTCGAAGGTGGTGGCGGTGCCGAAGTCGACGACCACGGCCGGGCCGCCGAACAGTTCGACGGCCGCCAGGGAGTTGATGATCCGGTCGGCGCCGACCTCCTTCGGGTTGTCCATGAGGATCGGCACGCCCGTCTTGACGCCCGGCTCCACCAGGACCGCGGGCACGTCGCCGTAGTAGCGGCGGGTGACCTCGCGCAGCTCGTGCAGGACCGACGGGACGGTCGAGCAGATGGAGATGCCCTCGATGCCGTCGCCCAGCTCCACGCCGAGCAGCGGGTGCATCCCCATCAGCCCCTGGAGGAGGACGGCCAGCTCGTCGGCGGTCCGGCGGGCGTCGGTGGAGATCCGCCAGTGCTCGACGATCTCCTCGCCGTCGAAGAGGCCGAGGACGGTGTGGGTGTTGCCCACGTCAATGGTCAGCAGCATGGCGGTCAGCGACCTTCGCGCGGCTCGTCGGTGTCCGCGTCCGCGCCGTCGGCCGGGTCGGCGGCGTCGCTCTCCCGCAGGTCCAGGCCGATGTCGAGGACCGGTGCGGAGTGCGTCAGCGCGCCGACGGCGAGGTAGTCGATGCCGGTCTGCGCGTACGTACGGGCGTTGGCCAGGGTCAGCCGGCCCGACGACTCCAGGATGGCGCGCCCCGCGACCAGCGTGACGGCCTCGGCGGTCTGCTCGGGCGTGAAGTTGTCCAGCAGGATCAGGTCGGCGCCCTGGTCGAGGATCGGCGGGATCTGGTCGAGCCGGTCGACCTCCACCTCGATCGGCACCCCGGGGAACGCGTCCCGTACGGCGGTGAACGCCTCGGCGACGCCGCCCGCGGCCACGACGTGGTTGTCCTTGATCAGTGCCGCGTCCGACAGCGACATCCGGTGGTTGACGCCGCCACCGCAGCGCACCGCGAACTTCTCCAGGGCGCGCAGCCCCGGAGTGGTCTTCCGGGTGTCGCGGACCTTGGCCTTGGTGCCGTCGAGGACGTCGGCCCAGGCCCGGGTGGCCGTCGCGATACCCGACAGCCGGCCGAGCAGGTTGAGCGCGCTGCGCTCGGCGGTGAGCAGGTCACGGGTGCGGGTGGTGACGCTCAGCAGGCGGGTGCCGGCCTCGACCCGGTCGCCGTCCTCGACATGCCGCTCGACCGCGAACTCGTCGGTGCAGACGATGGAGAGCACCGCCTCGGCGACCCGCAGCCCGGCGACCGTACCGGCCTGGCGGGCGGTGAAGTCGCCGGTGGCGACCGCGTCTTCGGGGACCGTCGCCACGGTGGTGACGTCCACACCCTGGTCGAGATCCTCCTCGACGGCGAGGTGGGCGATGTCCTCGACCTGGACCGGGTCGAGTCCGGCGTCCACCAGGAGCGCGGCCAGGTCGGGGTCGAGACCGCAGGTCAGCGGGTCGAGTTCGTAGGCGTCGTCGCCGCCGCAGCCGCAGGCGTCGCCGCAGCCGCCGCCGGCGGGAGCCGAGGTCGCGGGCCCGCCGATCTGGACGAGGGGGAGGTCGTCGGAGGTGCTGCTCACGGGGTGCGCTCCGTATCGGGAGAGAGGGACGGTTCGGAGGGGGCGGGCGGGGGTGGCCGGTGTGCGTCGGCCGCCGCCGGGTCGGGCGCGGTCACCGTCGCCGGGAAGGCGGCGGTCGTGGTGGTGCGGACGGTCAGCGCACGGTCCGCGTCGAGCGTGATGCGGAAGTGCCGGCGCCAGGAGGCATCGTCCCGGTCGGGGTGGTCCTCGCGCCAATGGCAGCCACGGGTCTCCTCGCGGCGCTGCGCCGCAGCGACCAGCACCCGGGCGACACAGAGCAGGTTGGTCGCCTCCCACGCCTCCACGCCGGGCACCGGGGGCTTGTCCGCGGGGGCCTCGGCGCCCTCGGGTGCGCCGCTCCGTTCCGTCGCCTCGCGGTGGAGGCGGTCGAGTTCGGCCGCGGCACGGGCGAGCCCCTCGGCGCTGCGCAGCACGCCGGCGCCGGCCGTCATGATCCGCTGCACCGCCGTACGGGTCCCGGGCGCGAGGAGCCGCAGGGTGGCGGGGGCCGGGGCCGGGCTGGTGGTGGGCGACGGCGGGGCCGTCGCGGCGTCGGCGACGATGTCCGCCGCGATGCGCTCCGCGAACACCAGGCCCTCCAGCAGGGAGTTGGAGGCGAGGCGGTTCGCGCCGTGCACGCCGGTGCAGGCGACCTCGCCGCAGGCGTAGAGGCCCGGCACGGTCGTACGCCCGCGCAGATCGGTGCGGACGCCTCCGGAGGCGTGGTGCGCCGCGGGGGCGATGGGTATCGGCTCGCTGACCGGGTCGATGCCGTGGCTGCGGCAGGCGGCGAGGATGGTCGGGAAGCGGTGCTCCCACATCTCGGCGCCGAAGTGGCGGCCGTCCAAGTACATGTGGTCGGTGCCCTGTTCGTGCGCCCGGCGCATGATCGCCTTGGCCACGATGTCGCGCGGGGCCAGCTCGGCGAGCTCGTGCTGCCCGACCATGAAGCGGACGCCGTCGGCGTCGACGAGATGCGCTCCCTCCCCGCGTACCGCCTCGGAGATCAGCGGCTGCTGGCCCTCGGCGTCCGCCCCCAAATACAGGACGGTGGGGTGGAATTGGACGAATTCCAGGTCGGACACCTCGGCGCCGGCCCGCAGGGCCAGGGCCACGCCGTCGCCGGTGGAGACCGCCGGGTTGGTCGTCGCGGAGAAGACCTGCCCCATGCCACCGGTGGCGAGTACGACCGCCGGGGCGTGCACGGCGCCCACGCCGTCGTGCTGCCCCTCCCCCATGACGTGCAGGGTGACGCCGGAGGTACGGCCCTCGCCGTCGGTGAGGAGGTCGAGGACCAGGGCGTTCTCGACGGTGCGCAGCCCCGCGGCGCGGGCCGCCTCGACGAGCGCGCGGGAGATCTCGGCCCCGGTGGCGTCGCCGCCGGCGTGCGCGATGCGGCGGCGGTGGTGGCCGCCCTCGCGGGTGAGGGCCATCTCGTCGCTGCCGGGGGCCGTGTCGAAGCGGGCACCGGCGGCGATCAGCCGGTGGACGGCGTCGGGGCCTTCGGTGACCAGGGCGCGTACGGCCGCCTCGTCGCACAGCCCGGCGCCGGCGACGAGGGTGTCGTCCAGATGCTGCTCGGGGGTGTCCCCCTCGCCCAGCGCCGCGGCGATACCGCCCTGGGCCCAGCGGGTGGAGCCGTCGTCGAGGCGGGCCTTGGTGACGACGACGGTCCGGCGGCCGGCGGCGGCGCAGCGCAGCGCGGCGGTCAGCCCGGCCACTCCGGAACCCACCACGACGACGTCCGCTTCGATGGACCAGCCGGGGGCGGGGGCGGTCAGGCGTATGCCGGTGCCTGCGCCGGTGGTGGTGCCGGTGGGAGTCATCGTGTCGCTCCGGGTGGGCCTTGAGGTGTGGGTGGGGTGGGTGACGTGCGTGACGTATGTGGAGTGGGTGACGTACGTGGAGTGGGTGACGTACCCGCCGTGGGGGACGTAGGTGCGGTGGGCGACGTACGTGCGGTGGTGGTGGGGTGGTTGTGGGGGTCGAAGCTGAGGCGGATGTTGTCGATGAGGCGTGTGGTGCCGACCCGGGCGGCCACGGCCAGCACCGCCTCCCCCTCGTGGTCGTCCGGTACCTCGGTGAAGTCCGACGGGTCGACCAGCGCGACGTAGTCGAGGGTGAGCGGCGGGTCCAGGCTCGCCGCGTCCTCCAGGACCACGGCCGCCGCGGCACGTGCCACGGACGGGCCGCGCGCCGCCCCCGCGGCGGCGTACGCCACGGCGTGCGCGTCGGCGGCCGCCCGGTCCTCGCCGAGTGCGGCCAGCGCCACGGAACGGCTCTCCACGGGGTGGCCGGTGGAGGCGGCGCGGGCGCGCAGCGCCTCCTCGGCCGTGAGCCGGTCGCGCGCCGCGAACAGGGCCGCGGAGAGGGCGAGCGCGGTGCGCCGCTCCGCTCCGGACAGGTAGCGGTTGCGGCTGGAGAGAGCCAGCCCGTCGTCCTCGCGGACCGTGGGGACCCCGACGATCTCGACGGGGAAGTTGAGGTCCGCCGCCATCCTCGTGATGACGGCGAGCTGCTGGGCGTCCTTCTGCCCGTAGAACGCGATGTCCGGGGCGGAGAGGTGCATCAGCTTGGCGACGACGGTCAGCACGCCGTCGAAGTGCCCGGGGCGGCTGGCGCCTTCCAGGAGATCGCCCATCGGCCCCGCGGCGATCCGGATCTGGGGTGCGCCGCCCGGGTAGACCTCGTCGACGGACGGCGCGAACACGACATCGGCGCCCGCCTGCCCGGCCAGGACGACGTCCGCGTCCAGGGTGCGCGGGTAGCGGTCGAGATCCTCCCCCGCACCGAACTGCAGCGGATTGACGAAGACCGTGACGACGACCTGCCCTTGCGGCCCGACCCGGTGGCGGGCGGCCCGCACCAGGGTGGCGTGGCCCTCGTGCAGCGCACCCATCGTCATGACGACGGCCCGCGGGCCACTACGGCGCGGCAGTTCACGCAGCGCGGCGGCGGTGTGCACGAGCCGGGTGGGGGCTTGGGCGGAGGGTTCGGTGGAGGGCCCGGTGGGGGTCTCGGTGGGGGCTTGGGTAGCGGCCTCGTTCGAGGTCGGGGCGGCTGTGGGTGGCGTGGTGGCTCCGGGGGACGTGGCACCGGGGGACGGGGTTCCGGGGGACGAGTGCGCGCCGGAAGCCGGTACCGGGGTCGGGGTGCTCATCGGTCGCCTCCCTGGGGGCCGGTGCCGGGGCCGGGGCCTTCGTCGGTGCCGGGGCCGTCCTCGGGGGTGTCCGGTCCGGGGTGGTCGTCGTCCGGGTCGGGGCCGTCGGCTGCGTCGGGGCCGCCCTGGTCGGGGCCGTCGTGCGGGAGGGTCTCCGGGGAGTCGCCGGGCGGGCGGCCGTGGCTGGTGTCGCCGCCCCGTCCGCCGTGCGCCCGCCCCTTGGACACATCGGCGGACACATCGGCGAGGACGACGAGCAGGTCCTCGGCCAGTTCGGGCTTGAGGAGACCATGGGCCAGCGCGCGGTCGGCGGTCGTACGGGCCATCGCGAGATACCCGGCGACGCTCTGCGGGGCGTGCTTGCGCAGCTCGGTGACATGGGCGGCGACGGTGCCCGCGTCACCGCGTGCGACGGGCCCCGTCAGGGCCGCGTCGCCGGACCGCAGCGCGTTGTCCAGCGCGGCACCGAGCAGCGGGCCGAGCATCCGGTCCGGTGCCTCGACGCCTGCCTTGCGCAGCAGCTCCATCGACTGGGCGACGAGGGTGACGAGGTGGTTCGCGCCGATGGCGAGGGCCGCGTGGTAGAGCGGACGGGACGCTTCCGCGATCCATTCCGGCTCCCCGCCCATCTCGATGACCAGCGCCTCCGCGGCCATCCGCAGCTCGTCGGGCGAGGTCACACCGAACGAGCAGCCGGCCAGCCGCTGGACGTCCACGGGTGTGCCGGTGAACGTCATGGCGGGGTGCAGGGCGAGCGGCAGCGCACCGGCGCGGGTGGCCGGATCGAGCACCGCGGTTCCGTAGCGCCCGGAGGTGTGCACCAGCAGTTGGCCGGGCCGTACGGCGCCGGTCTCGGCGAGGCCGCTCACCAGGCCGGCGAGCGCGTCGTCGGGCACTGTCAGCAGGACGAGATCGGCGCGGGCGAGGACCTCGGCGGGGGGCACCACGGGCACGTCGGGGAGCAGCTCCGCCGCGCGTCGTACGGAGGCGTCGGAGACTCCCGACACCGCGACCGGGCGATGCCCTGCGAGCTGCAGCGACGCGGCAAGGGCTGGCCCGACACGACCTGCGCCGACGACTCCGACGGTGAGCCGGGCGGGGCGGTCCTGGGCCTCGATGGGTGGGAATGCATTCACGCGGCGGTGGCCTTCCGTTCCAGTCCGCGGGGGGTACCGGACGATTCATCGCCATGCTACGCGAGTGTTTCCGGCGGACTTCAGGGCCGTACGGAGGGTGAGACGGGGCGGGGCACGGGCGGCCGGCCCGGCGCTGGACGGACCCTGGGCGGGTGCCGGTGGGGCGCCGGGCCGGTGCTGGTGGGGACGCTTGGCCGGTGCTGGTGGGGCGCTGGGCGGGTGCCGGTGGGGCGCCGGGCGGACCGGACGCGAGTTATCCACAGGGGTCGCGGAGCCGCAGGACGCTGCGCCATGATCGATGCAGCGAGGCCGGCAAAGAAGGCGCCGGTCACGAGGGCGCCAGGAGCCGGGGCGCCGCCTTCAAGGAAGCCAGGGCTCAAGGGATCAAGGACACGAACGACGTACGAAGGACGGGTGGGGGCCGTGGACGAGGACGAGCAGAGGACCGCAGCGGAGGCGGGCGGCGCGGGCGGGGGAAGCGCGGACGGGGCCGGTGCGGACGGGGTCGGCGCGGATGCGCAGGGCGCCGCGGGGCGGGAGCGGGCGCGGCTCCTCGCGGCGTGGCGCGGATCGGAGCGGGTGCTGGCGGGCAGCCCGTCGGGCGAGACGCTCCGCGAGCGGCTGGACCGCCTGGTGGCGGACGCCCCGGCCGCCCACGACCTGGGCGACTGGACGGATGTCTACGGCAACGATGACGGCGTGGTCGGTGAGCTGGAGCGCCGGACCGCTGACGCTCTGGGCACCGAGGCCGCCGCGTTCTTCCCGACGGGCACGATGGCTCAGCAGGTGGCCCTGCGCTGCTGGGCGGGGCGCACGGGCAATGCGACGGTCGCCGGTCATCCGTTGTCCCATCTTGAGGTGCATGAGCGCGACGCGTATGCGGTGGTCAGCGGGTTGCGGATGGTGCACGCGACGAGCGAGCCGCGGCTGCCGACCGCCGCGGAGATATCCGACCTCCAGGAGCCGTTCGGCACACTCGCGCTCGAACTCCCGCTGCGGGAGGCGGGGTTCGTCCTTCCGGAGTGGGACGCACTGACGGCCGTCGTGGAGGCGGCGCGGGCGCGTGACGCGGCGGTGCATTTCGACGGCGCTCGGCTGTGGGAGTCGGAGACGCACTTCGGCCGCACCCTTCCGGAGATAGCCGCCCTCGCGGACAGCGTCTACGTCTCCTTCTACAAGTCGCTGGGCGGCATATCGGGTGCCGCGCTGGCGGGCACGGCGGACTTCGTCGAGGAGGCGCGGGCCTGGCGGCACCGTTACGGCGGTCAGCTGTTCCAGCAGTGGCCGGCTGCGCTGGCCGCACTCGCCGGGCTGGACCGCGAACTGCCGCGGCTGCCGGGGTACGTGGCGCATGCGAAGGTCGTCGCGCAGGCGCTGCGGGAGGGCTTGGCCGAGGCCGGTGTGCCGTGGTTCCGGGTGCACCCCGAGGTGCCGCACACCCACCAGTTCCAGGTATGGCTGCCGTATCCGGCCGAGGTGCTGAACGACGCGGGGGTACGGCAGGCGGAGGAGACCCGGACGACGCTGTTCCGCAAGTGGTTCGCGGAGGGACCGCCCGGTTTGGCGATGACGGAGGTAATGGTCAGCTCCTCCGCAACGACCTGGACGGGCGCAGACGTGCGCGCGGCCCTCAAGGACTTCCTGGACCGCGTGGGCCCGTTGGGCGGGTGAGGTGCGGTGGGTGAGGGGCGGTGGGTGACGTGAGGTGCGGTGGGTGAGGGGCAGGGCCGTCTTTTCGGGGGCTGACGTCGATGGGTGAGGCCCGGTGGGTGACGCTCAGCGGGCGATGTTTCCGAGGGCCGTCGCTCAGGGGGTGCGCCAACGGGGGCGAGGGGTCGCCGGACGCTGCCCAGTGGGCGACGCGCAGCGGGCGAGGCTCGGTGGGTGAGGGGCAGGGCCGTCTTTTCGGGGGCGGACGTCGATGGGCGAGGCCCGGTGGGTGACGCTCAGCGGGCGATGTTCCCGAGGGCCGTCACTCAGGGGGTGCGCCAACGGGGGCGAGGGGTCGCCGGACGCTGCCCAGTGGGCGAGGCTCGGTGGGTGACGTTCGGGGGCGACGCTCAGCGGAGGAGCTTCCGTGAGCGACACCGGGCGGGCGCGGCCCGGTGGGTGACGTACGGCTGACGACGCTCGGTGGCCGAGGCCCCGTGGGGGACGCTCAGCGGATGACCTTCCGTGGGTGACCGTCGGCGGGCGCGGCCCGGTCGGGGACGCTCGGCTGACGACGTTCGGGGTGGGTGGGGGTGGGTGGGGGGAGGGGGAGGCGGGGGCCCAAGCCCAGCGCCGCCCCCACCGCCCGCAGCCCTCGCCCGACGCGGCCCGGAAGGCGGTCGGCGGGGTCGGTGATCACGGCTTGGAAGCGGCGCCACCGGTGGATTTCGCGTGCGGCCTGGGCGGTGCCGGTGCTGGGGAGGACGGGTGCGGCCTCGCCTCGCTGGGCGGCGCGGTAGGCGTCGAGCATGTGCTGCTGGGTGGCGTTCATGTCCTTCACTCTGGGGCGGCCGCGCTGCCCGTGGCCCGTCGATTGACGAGAGCCGTCAATCGGCCGCCGTGCGGGTGGCGGCCTCGCGCATGATGGGGGCATGTCCAACGTCATCGACCTCACGGGGCTGCCGCCCGAGCGCATCGTGTTCGCGCCCTCTCCCTTGGCGGAGCTGGGCGCCGCGCTGCACGCGCTGTCCGAGCCGGGTCATCATCCGGGCCTGCACGGCTGGGTCACCGCGACCACCGCCGCCCTGAAGACCGACCTCGCCGACCGGCTGTGCGAGGCGGATTTCCTGTGGCGCTCGGCCCGCTCCGACCTCCTGCTGCCGCCCCGTCCCGGGGCGACGCTGGCCGAGGATCTGGACCATATGGACACGATCGACGATGAGCGGTTCGTGGCGGCCGCGTTCGAGATCACCTGCTCGGCGAGCTACTCGCGTCCCACGCCGTCGCCGCTCGTGGATGCCGAGGAGCGGGCGCGGGTTCGGGAGATGGCTGCCGCGCGGGGGCCGCGGCAGGCGGCGTTCACGGACCGGATGCTCACCGATCCGGATGGCCTGCGGGTGTGGGTGCGCCGCCTCTTCGAGGACTGCGAGGACGCGTTCTTCGGGGACATCTGGCGGCGGGTGGGTATCCAGCTGGCCGCCGATGCCCGGCACAAGACGGAGCTGCTGCGGCGCAAGGGCCTGGCGGAGACGCTGCCGGCGACGTCGGCCGCGCTCTCCCTGGAGGAGGCGCAGGACGGCAGCGGCGGCCTCCGGATCCTGGTGGACAAGTTGGCGAGTGGCCGTACGACGGCGTTCGCCGATGCCGCCGATCCGGGGATCACGTTCCTGCCGACGTCGTTCGGCTGGCCGCATCTGCTGTTCAGCCACGCGCCGGGCTGGCGTCCGGTGCTCCAGTACCCGGTCGCCAGCCCGGAGTTGCCGGCGCCGGCCGCGCTGGAACTCGTACAGCAGCGGCTGGAGGCGTTGGGGCATCCGATGCGGATGCAGTTGTGCCGGACGTTGTCGCGGGGGCCGCATACGACGGGGGAGTTGGCGACGGCGTTCGGTATCACGGCGCCGGAGGTGTCGCGGCATGTCGCGACGTTGAAGAAGGCCGGTTTGATCCAGACCCGGCGCCGTGGCCGCTATGTGCTGCACCAGCTGGACCTCCAGGTGGTGGCCCGGCTGGGCAGTGATTTCCTTGAGGGTGTGCTGCGGTAGCCGGCGGCCGGGGCCCCGGGGGCGGGATCCGGGCCGTGGTGGGCGGCGGTCCGAGCGCCCGGTCCGCGGGGTCCGTGTGGCGGTTCAGTTGTCCTCAAGGAATTTCTCGGCGAGCGCGTCGCCGCGGCTGACCGCGTCGTCGTGGCTCTCGATCGGTGTGGCCTTGGAGTTCTTGAACAGGATGTAGGTGACG
The DNA here is from genome assembly GCF_044767385.1 of Streptomyces sp. NPDC101393. NCBI lineage: Bacteria > Bacillati > Actinomycetota > Actinomycetes > Kitasatosporales > Streptomycetaceae > Streptomyces > Streptomyces sp. NPDC101393. The sequence goes on from NZ_JBIWNU010000012.1 coordinate 61,314, forward strand.
CCGGATTCGGCGCCGCCGGATTCGGGGTTGGGGTCCATGCCCAGGCCCTCGGCGGTCGCGTAGGACGCCTCGCCGATGATCTGGTCGGGGCCGGTGTCACCGACCACGGCGTACTCGACCTTGTTGTCGTGGATGACGGCGGCGACACCGCCGCCCTTGATGCCCGCCGAGGAGTAGTCCCAGAGGTCGCCGGCGCTGGGGACGACGACGTAGGGCAGTTTCGCGGCGTTCAGGGGCCTGCCGTCGGACTGGTGGAAGGCGGTGTCGTCCTGGAACCAGGGGTCGGTGTCGGCGTTGCACTGCGAGGTGACCTGGCCGTCGCAGTCGACGTCCAGGTCGGCTTTCCAGAAGACGGCGCCCCTCTTGCCGCAGACCGGGACGGTGGCCGAAGTCTCCTCGTCCGTGCGGTACTTGCCGTGCGAGACCGGCGAGCAGTCCTTGAGCTCGGCGAGCAGGTCGGCGGCGTCGACCGTGCCTTCCTGGATGCCGGTGTGCTGCGCGGCGGCCGGGTGCGCGGCGGGCCGGGCGGTGGCCGGGAGGGCGGCCGCGGCGAGCAGGGCGGCGCCGGAAACGACGGCGAGGGCCAGCGTTCGGGTGCGCACAGGGGAAACCTCTCTATTGGGAAAGTTTCCTTACGGATTCCGATGGGCGCCCAATCTGCTCCCGGCACGGTTCCTCGTCAACCCTCTGTCGCACGGCACGCCCACGGGCCACCCGCACGGCCAACGCCAGGTCCTTTCCGGCCCGGATCGGCCCGGAAAGGACCGGAAGGGATCAGCCCGGAACAGCCCGGAACAGCCCGGAACGGCGCGGGCCAGTCCACGGGCGGGCTAAGCCCCCGCTCCCCCCGCCCGCACCAGTCCCGTCTCGTAGGCGAGCACCACGGCCTGCACCCGGTCCCGCAGGCCCAACTTGGTGAGAATCCGGCCCACATGTGTTTTGACCGTGGCCTCCGACAGCACCAGATGGGCCGCGATCTCGCCGTTCGACATGCCCTGCGCGACCAGCAGCAGGACCTCCCTCTCCCGCTCCGTCAGCCGGCTCAGCTCGGGACGGACCGGCTCGGCGGAGGTGGCCGGCAGCATCGGCGAGAAGCGGTCCAGGAGCCGGCGGGTGGTGGACGGGGCGACGACCGCGTCGCCGCTCTCCACCGCCCGGATCGCGGCGAGGAGTTCGCTGGGCGGTACGTCCTTGAGCATGAAGCCGCTGGCCCCGGCCTTCAGCGCGGAGAAGGCGTATTCGTCGAGGTCGAAGGTGGTCAGGATGAGGACCTTCGGCACCCCGTCCTGCTGCCCGCCCCCGCAGATCCGCCGGGTGGTCTCCACCCCGTCGAGGTGCGGCATCCGGACGTCCATGAGGATCACGTCGACCTGGGTGCTGCGCAGCGCTTCCAGCGCCTGGACGCCGTCGCCGGCCTCCGCCACGACCTCCATGTCGGGCTGCGCGGCGAGCACCATCCGGAAGCCGGTGCGCAGCAGCGCCTGGTCGTCGACGAGCATCACGCGGATGGTCATGGCAGGGGGTTTCCCTTCGGGAGTGGGGCTCCAGCGTACGGAGGGTCGCCGGAGGAGAGAGGGAGAGAGCTGGAGAGGCTGGAGAGGGGGTCGTCCCTCACCGCGTCGGTTTGAGCGGGAGTACGGCGCTGATGCGGAAGCCGCCGCCCTCCCGCGCTCCCGCTTCGAGGCTGCCGCCGACCATGCCGACCCGTTCGCGCATGCCGATCAGGCCGTGTCCGAGGCCGTCCGCCCCGCCCTCTTCGTAGAGCTCGTGCTGTGCGCCCCGGCCGTCGTCCTCGACCAGGAGGTCGAGGTCGTCGTCCGTGTAGGCGAGGCGGACGGTGGCGCCGGCGTGCGGGCCGCCGTGCTTGCGGGTGTTGGTGAGGGCTTCCTGCACGATGCGGTACGCGGTGAGTTCGATGCTGCTGGGCAGGGGGCGCGGGTCGCCCTCCACCCGGAAGTCGACGGGGAGGCCGGCGCCGCGTACCTGGTCGATGAGGTCGGTGAGCTGTTCGACGCCCGGCTGGGGGACGTACTCCCCGCCTTCGGGTTGTTCGCCGGTGCGCAGCACGCCGAGCAGTCGGCGCATTTCGGCCAGTGCCTGGCGTCCGGTGCCGGAGATCGTCTCCAGGGCCTGGCGGGCCTGTTCGGGTGCGGCGTCGAGGACGTATGCGGCGCCGTCGGCCTGGACGACCATCACCGAGACGTTGTGGGCGACGACGTCGTGCAGTTCGCGGGCGATCCGGGCGCGTTCGGCAGCGACCGCGATCTGTGACTGTGTCTCGCGTTCCTTCTCCAGCCGGGCGGCCTTCTCCTCGAGCTGTGCCCAGTAGGCGCGGCGGGTGCGTATGGAGTCGCCGAGTACCCAGGCGAGGACGAAGGGGACGGTGAGCAGGACGGCGAGGAACGCCGCTTCTCCTCCCGAGCTGCCGTCGTAGGAGGGGCGGAAGCGCCAGAGGGAGAGGGAGGGGGCGGTGAGTCCGCCGATGAGGGCGAGGCGGGAGGGCCAGCGGGCGGTGGAGGGGCCGGAGGCGACGGTGTAGATGATGACGAGCATCGCGAAGTCGCCGGGGTTGGTCTCGATGCGGAAGACCAGCTGGCCGATGCCGATGACGGTCGCCAGCAGGAGCATCGTCTGGGGGGCCTTGCGTCGCAGCGCGATGACGAGACACAGGCCGACGGTGAAGAGCGCGCCCGAGAGCAGCTGCGTTCCTCCGAGATCGTCCGCGACCCACAGGCAGCAGAATCCGAGGAGGAGGACGGCCCAGAAGGAGTCCACTCCCGTCGGATGCCTGCGGAAGAAGTCATAGAGGCGCTGCACGTAACCCAGCGTAGGCAGCGCGAATAGGTGTACGGGTCAACCGAAGGGGCGATCCTGAGTGGGTGCGACTACTCCCCAAGGTGGAGATCGCCCGCACATCGTGAAGATCGCCTGCACCGGAGGGGGCGCCGGGGCGGGTCGAGGCGGCGGCGTTGGCCGTGGGGCGGGCGCGCTCCGGCCCGCCCGTACGGTGGGCGGGTGACGACTGAGACGGCTGATACGGCGGGGTCCGCTGAGTGGTGTGGCTGGCGGGACGCGACGGAGCGGGCGCTGTACGGCCCGGACGGGTTCTACACCCGGCCGGGTGGCCCGGGTCCCGCCGGTCACTTCCGTACCTCCGTGCACGCGTCGCCCCTCTTTGCCGGTGCCGTCGCCGCGCTCCTGTGCCGCGTCGACACCGCTCTGGGCCGGCCGGCGGAGCTGGCACTGGTCGATGTGGGCGCGGGCCGGGGTGAGTTGCTGACCGGGGTGCTGGGCGCGCTGCCCGCTGCGGTCGCCGCCCGGGTGCGTCCGTGCGCCGTTGAGCGCGCCGCGCGCCCCGAGGGCCTGGATCCGCGGATCGGCTGGCGCGACACGCTGCCCGCCGCCGGGTCCCTGTCGGGCCTGTTGTTCGCGAACGAGTGGCTCGACAACGTGCCGGTGGATGTGGTCGAGACGGACGCGGAGGGGGTGCCGCGCCGGGTCCTCGTCCGCGCTGACGGCAGGGAACGGCTGGGCGATCCTGTCGACGGCGCGGACGCGGAGTGGCTCGCCCGTTGGTGGGCCCCGCCGCTGGGCTTTGGTGTCCCGTCCGGCGCACCCGTCTCCCCCGGGTTGCGCGCCGAGATCGGCCGGCCACGGGACGCCGCCTGGGCACGGGCCGTCCGTACCCTGCGCTCGGGGCTGGCCGTCGCGGCCGATTACGCGCACCGCCGCGCGGACCGGCCGCTGTTCGGCACCCTGACGGGGTTCCGCGGCGGCGGTGAGGTGCGGCCGGTGCCGGACGGCAGCTGCGACATCACGGCGCATGTGGCGCTGGACGCGTGCGCCGGGCCGTCCGCCGGATTGCTGACCCAGCGCGCGGCGCTGCACGCCCTCGGGGTGGACGGCCGGCGCCCGCCGCTGGCCCTGGCCTCCTCGGACCCGGCCGGCTACGTACGGGCGCTGAGCGCGGCGGGCGCGGCGGCGGAGCTGACCGACGCGTCGGGGCTCGGCGGTTTCGGCTGGCTCGTGGAGCCGGTGGGCGGGGCGTGCGCGGGGCTGCTGAGCGGCCGCACGGTGTGCGGACCGGCCGCGGCCCCGGGCCGGTAACGGCGTCCCACCCCGCCGGGTGCGGGCCGTGAACTGCGAGACTGTCCCCATGACGGAGACGACGGTCGGCATCGGCGGCGCGGCGGAGAGCACCGACATGGTGCTGAACATCGGCCCGCAGCACCCCTCCACGCACGGCGTGCTGCGGCTGCGCCTCGTCCTGGACGGCGAACGCATCCAGCACGCCGAGCCGGTGATCGGCTATATGCACCGCGGCGCCGAGAAGCTCTTCGAGGCGCGCGACTACCGCCAGATCATCATGCTCGCCAACCGTCACGACTGGCTGTCGGCGTTCTCCAACGAGCTGGGCGTGGTGATGGGCGTCGAGCGGATGCTGGGGATGGAGGTCCCCGAGCGCGCCGTGTGGACCCGGACGCTGCTGGCCGAGCTGAACCGCGTCCTGAACCACCTGATGTTCCTCGGCTCGTACCCCCTCGAACTGGGCGGTATCACCCCCGTCTTCCACGCCTTCCGTGAGCGTGAGGAACTCCAGAACGTCATGGAGGAGATCTCCGGCGGCCGGATGCACTACATGTTCAACCGGGTCGGCGGCCTGAAGGAGGATCTGCCGGCGGGCTGGCTGGGCCGTGCGCGGCACGCCGTCGCCGAGGTCCGCTCCCGTATGGACGTCTTCGACAACCTGGTGCTGGGCAACGAGATCTTCCGTGGCCGTACCCGCGGCGTCGGGGTGCTCTCGCGGGAGGCGGTGCATGCGTACGGCGTCTCCGGGCCGATCGCCCGCGCGTCCGGTGTGGACTTCGACCTGCGGCGCGACGAGCCGTATCTCGCGTACGGGGATCTGCGGTCGACGCTCCGGGTCGTCACCCGTGAGGAGGGCGACTGCCTGGCGCGTTTCGAGTGCCTGCTGGACCAGAGCCACAACGCCCTCGATCTCGCCGATGCCTGCCTGGACCGTATCGAGGAGCTGCCGCCCGGTCCCATCAACCAGCGCCTCCCCAAGGTGCTGAAGGCGCCGGAGGGCTCGACGTACGCCTGGACCGAGAATCCGCTCGGCATCAACGGCTACTACCTCGTCTCCAAGGGCGAGAAGACCCCGTATCGCCTGAAGCTGCGCTCGGCGTCGTTCAACAACATCCAGGCGCTGACGGAGCTGCTGCCGGGCACCCTGGTCGCCGACATGGTGGCGATTCTCGGCTCGCTGTTCTTCGTGGTGGGCGACATCGACAAGTAGTGCGTCACTCGGTCACTCGGTGACTGGTCACTCGGTCACCCGGTGAATCGGTGGCTCGCCCTCGGTGAACCGGCGAATCGGTGGCTCGCCCCTCGGTGACTGGGTAACGCGCTCGCCTGGTGTCAGCCGGCCTCCGTGGGGCTCCGGTGGTGGAGGGTCTCCAGGTGGTGGCGCAGGACGCCACGGAGCGCGTCCGGAGTGACGTGGTCCGGTTCCAGCAGGGCCTGCTGGGTGAGGCCGCCGAGCAGGGCCGACAGCCGTAGCGTCTCCAGTTCGAGGTCCAGTTCGGCGGGCAGGCTGCCCGATTCCTGGCCGCCGCGCAGCACCCGCGTCAGCAGGGTGCGCATCCCGGCCTCCAATGCGACCGCGTGCGGCCGTAGTTCGGGGCGGGTGCGGGCGGCGGTCGTGAACGCCTGCCAGAGGAGGCCTTCCTCCCGGCGCGTGTCGTCCAACGGCAGGAATTCGGCGAGCAGTTCCTCCGACCCGGCACGCCGCTCGGCTGCCGCCGCGGGGTCGAGCAGCAGCTCGGCGTGACGGCGTACGCGACGGTCGATACGGGCGCTCAGTTCCGCCATCGCGAAGATCATCACCTCGTCGTGGTCCGTGAAGTAGTGGCGGACGGAACCGATGGCGAGGCCCGCCTCCTCGGCCACGTTGCGCAGCGACGCACCCGCCACCCCCTCCCGCCGCACGACGCGCAGGACGGCCTCGGCGACGGCGCGACGGCGGGCCAGGGGGTCGACGATCTTCGGCATATTGCGATTGTGGCACACTCGCGCTAAATTATTTTTTGGCACGGTTGAGCCAAAAAACCTTCCGACCCGGACGGCCAACCCGGCCGACCATCCGGCGGCCGTCAGCGCACAGGGGGATTTCATGAACGGCTGGCTGCTCGCAACGCTCCTCACCGGCGTCGCCGTCATCGTGGTCATCAAGAGACTGCGGGGCGAACCGGTCAACGCCCGCGACCTGTTCGCACCACCGGTGATCCTCACGGCCCTCGGCCTCACCTCGCTGGCCAAAACCGACCACCTGACGGGCCCCGACCTGGCCTGGGCAGGCGTGGGCGCCACCCTCGGCTGCGCGCTCGGCGTCCTGCGCGGCACCACCATCCAGCTGTCCGAACGGGGCGGCGCCCTGTGGCAGCGCTACACCGGCCGCACCTTCGCCATCGCCGCTGCCTCCCTGCTGACCATGGCCACTTTCGGCCTGCTGGCGGAAGAAATGGGCATGCACGCCCATGCCCGGCCGCTCCAGCTCAGCATCGGCATCAGCTTCCTGGGCGAAGCCCTGGCCGTCGGCCGCCGCGGGATGGCGACCGGCATCCCGTTCGCACCGGAGCGCAGCCGACCGTGGCAGAGGCAGAGGCGGATGGGGTGAGGCGGGCGGGGCGAGGCGGGCGGGGTGAGGCGGGCGATGCGGCGCAGGAGGCAGGGGGCAGGGGGCAGGTAGGGGGCCAGGCGCGGGGCGTCCAGGCAGCGGGATCCAGGGCAGGCGGAGACGTCCACTCCATCCACACCCTGTGGATAACTTTTCGCCGATGAGGCGGTGCCGCTACGGGCCCCACTCCGTGCCAGCGGCGCGGAATGCGTAGTCGAGCATTCTCACGGCATCCCGATAACGGCCGGAATTGTCGTCGAGGAGGGCGCCGACGACAGTTCTGCCACCCCGTTCGGCCGCGAATACCAGGCACGCGCCCGCCTTGGTCCCGGTGCCGGTCTTGATGCCCAGCGCGCCTTGGTAGGAGCCCAGCAATTTGTTGGTGTTGTACCAGGTGTAAGTGCGGTGGACGTTTGCCGCCCGCTGCCGCGTACGGGCCGACCTCACGACCGCGGCGAAGGTACGGTTTTCCAGCGCGTGCCGGGCGAGCTGCACCAGATCGCGGGGCGTCGTGTAGTTCCTGCCGTGCGCGGAAATGCCGTCGAACGAGTCGTACTTGGTATCGCGCAGCCCCAGCGCCTTTGCCCGCGCATTCATGTGCGCGATGAACGACCGGACCCGCCGCCCCTCCGTCCTGCCGCTGCCGAAGGTGTCGGCGAGTGCGTACGCGGCATCGCAGCCGGACGGCAGCATCAGCGCGTACAGCAGCTGCCGAACCGTCAGTTGGTCCCCGGGGCGCAGGTCGGCGGTGCTGGCGCCGTTGCGGTGCACGTAGTCGCGGTAGGACTTCTTGACGGTGACGCGCCGGTGGAGTTCGGCGCCGTGCATGTCGAGGACCACGACTGCCGTCATGGCCTTGGTGGTGCTGGCCATCTGCCGCCTGGTGTGAGCGGCCTTCGCCCACAGCGGCCGGTTCGCCCCGCCGTCGAGGAGGTAGGCGCCCTTCGCCCCGATGCCCGGCAGGGGGGCGGCGGATACGGCCGAGGGCGGGGCGTCGGCGGCTCCGGCTGCGGCCGTCGGGAGGGCGGCGGCGATCACCGCCGTGGAAAGGGCCAACACCGTTCCCCGGCGCCGCCGCACCGCACCGCCCCCGAAATGCGTCATCGATGCTCCGTTCCTGCGCGAATGAAGGACGGGCCGCCGGATCGGCGGGCACCGAATTCCGCCCGTGGAAGCGAACGCATCGTGCCACCATTCACCGGCCCCATATCGGAATCAGGGCGGCGCTCGCGTGTCGCTCGGGGCGTGGCGTAGGGAGCCTGCGGGCCGAGTACCTGCGGCCCGGGAGCCGCGGACCGGGAGCTGCGGACCGGAAAAGCCGGCACGCCTGTATACCTGCACGCCTGCATGCCTGTATGCCTGCATGCCTGGAAGCCTGGAAGCCTGGAAGTCTGGGGAATTCTCTTTGGGTGGCTGTGCGGGGCGGATTCCGAACGGCGGCGGATCAGTTCTTCGGCCGGGAACCCTGGACGACGGCATGGTCCTGCCAGGCGTAGAAGGTGCCGTCCACCGTGGCACCGGACCAGGTCCCGCATCGCGTATCAGCCTTCGACGCCAGCTTCTCGGGGAGCCAGTCGGCCGTCAGCTTCGGCTTGCCCTGCCCCGTGCCCGTGACGCACCCGCCGGGCAGCTTGCCGGCGTGGAACGTGGCCGCGAGCAACCGGTCGTCCCTGGTCGTGGAGAGCACGTACTTGATGTCCTGGGCATCGTCCGGCAGCCAGCGCGGCATGGAGGCACGGTCCTGCTTCGCCTCGGCGCCGGTGGAGTACTCCGACCGTTCCTCGTGGTCGTCGAAGGGGTTCGTCGAACCCGCACCGGAACAGCCACTGAGGGTGACACCCGCGGCGATCACCACGGCGGCGAGGGCGAGCGACCGGACCAGGGACCGAACGGGGAAGGCGGCGGGCGGGGACGCGGCGGGCGTGGACACCATGGGCGTGGACGCGGCGGGGCACTGGGGCTCGGGCACGGGGAACCTTTCGGAGCGGATGCGTGCCTCAATCCTTGCTGCGCATCCGCGACGAACCTTGCACCCGGGGGAGGGTCTTGCCCGTATGCCTTTGGCCCCCCCCGGTGGGCGGTGAAGGACCGACCGGGACGAGGGGGACGGGGACGAGGAGGGAGGGAGGGAGGGAGGGAGGGAGGGGCCGGGTGGGGACGAGCAGGGGGGGAGGTGCAGGGGGAGAGGGAAGGAGCGGGGAGCCGCCGTACGCCGGGCAGCGCGCGCTGCGCGCCCCCTGCGCCGGCGTTCCCTCGCCCCGTCCCGTCCCGCCGTGCCCCGCCCTGCCGTTGCCTACGAGATGGCGGTGCGCAGTTCCGCGAGGTCGAGCTGCTCGGTCTCGTCGTGCGCGGTCAGGTCGATGACCTCACCGACGCCGTCGCTCTCGGGCCGCCCCGCGCTGCCGTCCGCGCCGCCGTGTTCCACGTCCTGCTCGGTGTTCTCGGCCGCGCTCTCGTCCGTGGCGCCCTCGGCCAGCTGCTTGGCGGCCGCCCCGGCAAGAGCCTCCGTACGGGCGCGGGCCCGGGCGCGCGCGGAGTGCTCGGCGAGTGCCTCGTCGCCGACGACGTCCGCCAGGTCGTCCTCCAGCGGCGCGGTCAGCCCGCGGGGCTGCTCGGCGGCCGTGGTGCCGAAGAAGTCGAACCCGCCCAGCGCGCGGGACGCGACGGGGCGGTAGGCGGCAGACGGTGCGACGGCTGCGGCGGCCGGGACCCGGCGGAGCGCGGGTGCGACGGCCTTGGCCGTACGGGCGTGGCGTGCCCCGCCCTCACTCTGTCCGGCGGCCGCCGCGGCATTCCCCCGGCCCTCACCGTCCTGGCTTCCCTGGCTGTCCTGGCCGCTACCGGCGTCGCCCTGCGGCCGCGTTCCGGCCTTCCGGGCGTCCGCCTGCTGCCGGGCGGCGTTGCGGGCCAGCTGTCTCAGGGCCCGGTCGGCCTGTGCGTACGCGGCGCTGCGTGGCACCGACGGCCCGTCCGCAGCAACCGGACCGTCCGCGTCGGCCGGACCGTCGGCGTCGGCCGGACCGTCGGCGTCGGCGGGGCTGCCGGGGCCGGCGTCCGGCCGGCTGCTGCGGCCTGCACCGGTCGGCTCGCGCCGTGCCGGGACGAGGCCACCGGCCGCCGGGAGCGCCTTGGCGGGGGCGGCGGCCTCGATCGCGAGGAGACGGCGGCCCTCCAGGGCGCTGGCCCGTTCGGTCTCGGCGGTGGCGTAGCGGCGGAGCAGCTCGGCGTGTTCGCTGCGCAGCCGGGCCAGTTCGGCGCGCTTGGCACGCAGCTTGGTGTCCAGCGCGGTACGGATGTCGCGGGATTCCTCGACATCCGTTTCGAGCTCGGCGATGCGTTCCTCGGTCCGCCACTCGTCGCGCACCCGGGCGCGCGAGAGTTCGGCGACGCGTTTACCGGCCGCACGGTCCCAGGTCCGCAGCAGGACCGCGCCGGTTATCGCGGCGGCCGCGGCGCCGGCGGCGAGCACCCGCTGCACCAGGTCGTCGCCGACGAACCACGCGCCCGCGGCGCACGCGATCGACGCACCGGCGACCGTCGAGGGAGGAAGCAGCCGGTGGAGGGGTGGTGAATGGCGGTGGCGTCCTCGTGGCATGGCCAGAAACTTACCGTGCGTGCGGGGCCTTTGGGGCCCCGCCCGCCAATCCGTTTCGCGGTGGTTACTTCTTCAGCAGTCCCTTGGACACCACATATGCCTGCGCGACATCCGTGGGCTTGAGACGCTCGGCATCCACCTTGCGGTTCAAGTTGATCAAGTCACCGGTCGTCAGCACGCGGGTGAGCTTGCCGAGGGCCGTCTCGATCTTCTTGTCACCTGCGCTCTTGGCATTCACCACCGGCAGCACATTGTCGGCGTTCTGGAGCTTCTTGTCGTCCTTCAGAAGCACCAGGCCGAAGTTGTCGAGGGTGGCGTCCGTGGTGGTGGTGAGCACCAGTTGGTCGCTGCCGTCCTTCACCGCCTGCTTGGACTGCGGGGTCCCGACGCCCTTGGGATCGAGGGCCGTGATGTCGATGCCGTAGGTCTTCTCCAGGCCGGGCTTGCAGAACACCCGGGTCTCGCACTCCTCACCCGACGCGAGCTTGATCTTCTGCCCGGACGCGCCGAGGTCGGAGAGCGTCTTCAGCTTGTGCTCGGCGGCGAATTCCTTGGTCACCGCGAAGGCGTTCTGGTCCGTGGCCGCACCGGCCGGCAGCACCTTGAGACCGCGGGGCGCGGCGAGCTTCTTGAGCGCCGTCACGGTCTTGTCGATGTCACTCGACGCGACGGGCTTCGCCTTGGAGCCGTTGGCCTTCGCGTTGAGGAATTCGGCGAGCGTGGAGGCGTATTCCGGAACGATGTCTATCTGGCCCTTCTCCAGGGCCGGTTCGTACAGTTCGCGATTGGACAGCGTCTGTACGCGCGTCTCATAGCCGGCATCGTCGAGGATCTTGGAATAGATCTCGGCGAGCAGCTTCGACTCGGTGAAACCGGCCGAGCCGATGACGATCTCGCCCTTCGCTCCCCCCTTCCCCTTGCTTCCGCCCTTGTCCTCCAGGCTCTCTCCGCTGCAAGCGGCCAGTCCGGCCGCCAGTGCGATCACGGTCCCCGCGACAAGCGCGGTGCGCGCAGCGCGCGACGTGCTGCTCATGGAATTCACCATTCAGTTCGTTCGGATCACGTCGGGTGGATCGGGCGTGAGGCGCGTGCGATCCAGTGGGTCGATGGCTCGGTACGGCGGCAGCTTGGCAAACCCCGGGCGCCGCGTCAGGTGAGTTTCCTTAACGCGACCACATCGTCATCCTGGCCCGCCCGGCCCGCAGCATCTGACCAGTCCGCGCCGCCGGTCCCGCCCGCAGCGGCTGATGACCCCGCCCCGCCGGTCCCGCCCGGCCCCTCCGCCCCGTCCGGTATCTCCCCGCCGCCCGAAGCCGCGTCCCGCGCCGCTCCGTTCGCCGTACGCGGGGCGCGCCGACGGCCCCGCATCGGGTCGAAAAGCCGGTCCGCGAGGACGAGGGCGCCCTCGACGACCAAGGCGAGCACGGCGACCAGCAGGGCGCCCGCGACCACCTGCGCGGTGTCGTAGTTGCCGAAGCCCGCGGTGATGATGCGGCCCAGGCCGCCGCCGCCGGCCAGCGCGGCCAGCGTCGCCGTCGCCACGACCTGCACCGTGGCCGACCGCAGGCCCGTCATGATCAGCGGATAGGCGAGGGGTATCTCGACCCGCAGCAGGAGTTGGGGCCCCGACATACCCATCCCGCGGGCCGCCTCGACCACATCACGGTCCGCCTCCCGCATCCCCAGGTAGGCGTTGGTCAGCAGTGGCGGTATCGCGAACAGCACCAGCGCGATGACCGTCGGCCAGTCCCCCTGGGTGCCCAGCGGGCTGAGCGTCAGCAGCACCAGCACCGCGAAGGTCGGCACCGCGCGGCCCACGTTGGAGAGGTTGACGGCCAACGCCCCGCCCTTGCCGATGTGCCCCAGCCAGAGCGCCACCGGCAGGGCTATCAGGCAGGAGATGACCAGGCACAGTCCGCTGAGGTAGACATGCTCGCCCAGCCGGTGCCACACCCCCTTCTCCCCCGCCCAGTTGGCGGCCGTCGTCAGCCATTGCCAGGCACCCGAGATCGCGTCCATCGCTAGGCCACCGCCTTCGCCATACGGGCCGCGCGCCGCACCCGCGTCCGGCCGCTGCGCGACCGCGCCCGCGTCCAGGGCGTCAGCAGCCGCTGAAGGCCCACCAGCAGCAGATCGGCCAGCAGCGCCAGCAGCACGCACAGCACCGACGCCGTCAGGACCTCCGCCTTGAAGAAGCCCTCCATGCCGGCGGCTATGAGATTGCCGAGGCCGCCGTAGCCGACCACGGAACCGATGGTGGTCATCGCGACCGTGGAGACCGTGGCGATGCGCACGCCGGCCACCAGTGCGGGGAGGGCCAGCGGGAGTTCCACCTCGAACAGCAGCCGCGCGGAGCCGTATCCCATCCCCCGGGCGGCTTCCCGCACCTCGGCGGGCACCGCCGCCAGCCCGGCGAGGATGTTGCGCACCAGGATCGTCAGCGAATACATCACCAGGCCGGTGACGACGACCGCCGCGGACACCCCGAACACCGGTGTCAGCAGCGCGAACATGGCCAGGGACGGCACGGTGTAGAGAACCGTCGTCAGCCCCAGGACCGGACCGGCGACAGCCGGCCGGCGCCGGGCCACCAGCGCCAGCGGAAAGGCGATCAGCAGGCCGATCAGCACGGATACGGCGGTGATGCCGACGTGCTGGACGGTCGCGTCCAGCAACTCGTGGCCACGGGTGCGGACATACTCGCCGCAGATCCAGTCATTCGTCTGCAGACAGTTCTGACCCTGCGTGATCGAACCGGATGCGCTCAGGTTCAGACCCGTGCTCGAAACCGGTGCACCACTCACCGCCGGTCACCTCCCCCGCCCCTGTCGCTCACATTTTCGGTGACTGTCTGCGACCCTATCCCCCACCACTGACAATCGGCCCGTCCCGCAATCCATCCGCCACACCACGTTCATGACCGCCCGTCCACAATGGGGAACCATGATCCGCTTCGAGCACGTCACCAAGAGCTACGCCGACGGCACCACCGCGGTCGACGACCTCTCCTTCGAGGTCGCCAAGGGCGAGCTCGTCACGCTCGTCGGGCCATCGGGCTGCGGCAAGACCACGACGATGAAGATGGTGAACCGGCTCATCGAGCCGACCAGCGGCAGCATCCACCTCGACGGCCAGGACATATCCACCGTCGACCCCGTCGAACTGCGGCGCGGTATCGGCTACGTCATCCAGCAGGTCGGGCTCTTCCCCCACCGGACGGTGCTGGACAACACCGCCACCGTCCCGCACCTCCTGGGCCGGCCGCGCAAACAGGCCCGCGCCCGCGCCGCCGAACTCCTCGACCTGGTGGGCCTGGACCCGTCGGTCCACGGCGACCGCTACCCCGACCAGCTCTCCGGGGGCCAGCGCCAACGCGTCGGTGTCGCCCGCGCGCTGGCCGCCGACCCGCCCGTGCTGCTGATGGACGAACCCTTCGGCGCGGTCGACCCCGTCGTCCGCGCCCACCTCCAGGACGAATTCCTGCGGCTGCAGTCCACGCTCCACAAGACGGTCCTCTTCGTCACCCATGACATCGAGGAGGCGGTCCGGCTCGGCGACCGCATCGCCGTCTACGGGGCCGGCCGCCTGGAGCAGTTCGACACCCCGGCGACGGTCCTCGGCGCCCCCGCGACCGCGTACACCGCCGCGTTCGTCGGCGCGGACCGCGGCCTCAAGCGGCTCTCGGTCACCCCCGTCGAGACCGGCGACCTCGAAGTGCCCCCCGTCGTCCGCCTCGACGACCCCACGCAGCAGGCAGCCGCCCGGCTGGCCGCCGACGACGCCCCCTGGGCCGTGGTCCTGGACGCGGACGGTTCGGTGCACGGCTGGGTGCCGGCGGCGGCACTCGGCGAAGGCACGTCCCGTGCGGACGGCGGCAACACGGCGGCGGACGGGGGCGCCACCGTCCGCGCACACGCCCGCCCGATGACCGCCTCGCTACCGCTCGGCGCGCCACTCAAGCAGGCGTTCAGCGCCATGCTGCAACACGACGCGGGCTGGGTCGCGGTCCTGGACGGCGCGCGTTTCCTCGGCGTCCTGACGCCCGCGAAGCTGCACGAGGCGCTGCGCCGCTCCACCACGGCGGACGCCGCCGACATCCCGCGCGGCACGGTGTCCCTCGACACGGTCCCCGACGCCTGAGCCCTACGGCCCGCCCGTCCCCGGTCCCCGGCGCCGGAAAGCTCCGGGGCCCGGCGCCTCCGCCCGCCCCGGCAGCGGCCCGTCAGGCGGCCGGGGCCGCGCCCGGTTCGTCGTCGCCGTCGTCCGGCAGCTTGCAGACCCGCTCCAGGAAGATCGCGGCGACCACGACGGCCGCGCCCGCGAGCACCGAGAGACCGGCGTAGATCGCCTGGTCACGGCGCGGCGCGAGATCGAGTCCCGAGGTCAGCAGGAAGACGCCGACCCCGCCGTACAGCCCGGCGACCAGCGCCGCCACCAGGGCACTCGCCTGCCCGAAGACCACCACGCGGGCGGCCACCAGCGGATCCACGCCCTTCGCGTCCGGCCGGCGCTCGCGCTGCGCGCGCAGCCGCGAGCGGAACGAGAACGCGGTGCCGGCCAGCACGGCGGCGATCAGCGCCAGCACGATCGGCGCCGCCATCGGCACGCCGGGAAGGGTGCCGAACGCGTCCCACAGCCGGGCGCCCGACCAGGCGAGCACCCCCGCCACCAGGAACAGCCCGACCAGCACCTTGATCTGTAGCTGCTTCACCGAGCGATCGCCCCTCGCGCCCTCACGGGCCGTCCTGCCGTCATGACCACACCTGTTCCGTTTCGTGCGCGCCGGACCTGATTCCTACCCGACCGGCCCGGCACGACCCGCAACCTTAACGACTACTCCGGCAGCCGCAGTTCCAGGTCCGCGCGCGCCGTGACGCCGTCACGGCCGACCGACGACAGCAGTTCGGCCACCGCGCCGTGTCCGGGGACCTCGGCGGACGGGTCGATGTCGAGCCACGGCACCAGCACAAAGGCCCGCTCGTGGGCCCGCGGGTGCGGCAGCGTCAGGCCCGGGTCGTCGGAGACGACGTCCTGATAGGCCAGGATGTCGACGTCGATCGTGCGCGGGCCCCAGCGCTCGTCACGGACCCGCTCGAAGGCTTCCTCGATCGCGTGCCCGCGCTCCAGGAGGGAGGCCGGCGGCAGCGTCGTCTTGATCAGCACCACGGCGTTGAAATACGCCGGCTGCGAGGCGGGGTCGACGCCCCACGGCTCGGTCTCGTACACCGGGGAGACCGCCTTGACCCGCAGACCGGGCGTGTCCTCCAGCGCGTCGACGGCACCCTGGAGCGTCTCCAGGCGGTTGCCGAGATTGCTGCCGAGGGAGATCACGGCGCGTTTGGGGTTGGAGAGCGTCACATCCGCGGCGTCCACCTGCGCCACAACGGAGGCGGGCACCGGCTGTACGGTCGGGTCACTGCTGGTCATACTCGGCTCCGGGTGATGGTGATGGACACGTCGTCGAAGGGGACGGTGATCGGGGCATCCGGCTTGTGCACCACCACCTCCACCTCCTGTACCCCCTCGTGCTTGAGGCACTGGTGGGCGATCCGCTCGGCGAGGGTCTCGATGAGGTCGACGGGCTCGCCCTCGACGACGGCCACCACCTCCTCGGCCACCACGCCGTAATGCACGGTCCTCGCGAGGTCGTCCGTGGCCGCGGCCGGTCGGGTGTCCAGGCCCAGCACCAGGTCCACGATGAAGGTCTGGCCTTCCTCGCGTTCCCGGGGGAACACCCCGTGGTGCCCTCGGGCCTTCAGCCCACGCAGCGCGACACGATCCACGCGAATCACTCCCACTGGTCCCACTGGCACCTCTGGCGCCACTGCTCGTCGGATGTCGGGCCCGCGCCGGACTGCTCCGGCACACTGCCCCGTCGTCGAATCTACCTGCGAGCACCGACAGTGCTTGCCCACGGGGGCTATGGACAAGACCCCGCCCTACTGCTAAGCCTCCGCCCTCTCCGGCGACCGGCCCCGGCGGGCCGGGAGCTCGTCCGCGCGGCCTCTTACCCCGGTCGTCACGCCCCACCCCTACCCGTCCCGCACTTGGCTCGAACGGGTGCGCCCGGGTTCACCGGCTGACCCCCGCAGCTGACGACGGGCGGGTGCCGGGCAGGTGTCGCGCGCCTGACCGGCGGGCGGCGACAGGGCGGCGGGCGGGCACCGGGACGTGGCAGGCATCACCGTTTCGCGGGCGGTGGCACGCATCACCCGCAGGCCCGGCCACCGGCCGCGCTCACACGCCGCCCGGTGCCCCCGCCCCGCCCATCGGGCCGACATCGGGACCGTCCCCGTCGTCGTCCTCGTCGCCGTCCTCGTCGTCCTCGCGGTCCGCCAGCACCGGCGAGCCGTGGTGCGACCACACCCGCCAGCCGTCCTCCGTGCGCCGGAAGACGTTGGTCGCCACGACCAGCTGGCCGATCAGCGGCCCCACCGAGCCGTCGTCCTCGGCGGGACCACCGCTGAGGATGTTCTCGGTGCAGGTCACCAGCGCGGAGTCCCCGGCGACATCGATCTCGACGTCCGTCAGGAAGAACTGGATGTATTCGGTGTTCGCCATGATCAGGGCGTACGAGCGGAGCACCTCGCCGCGCCCGCGCAGCACCGGCCACCCCGGGTGGACGACGCTCACCTGTCCGTCGAGCCACAGCTCGGACAGCGCCTCATGATCACCGCGCTCGATGGTCTCGTACAGGGTCGTGTTCGCCTGCTCGACCAGCTCGATGTCCGTCCGTGGGCCCAAGCCGCTCACTCTGCTCCCGTCGCGTTCGCCGTCATCTCGTCGCTCATGTCGTCGCTCGTGTCACCGATCGTGTCACCCGTGGTGTGGTGCACCCGGGTCGCCCACGACCCGCACGCGCCACGTGGACCTGCCGTACGCCGGTTCCCGTGCGCCAGGCTGTTCCCGTACCTCAAGCCGTTCCGTACCCAAGCCGTTTCCGTACCTCAAGCCGTGTGCGCGTCCGCGCCGATCGCGGTCGCCGCGCCTTCCACCGCGCGGGCCACCCGGATCGCGTCCGCGCTCGCCCTGACCTCGTGAACCCGCACCGCCCACGCCCCCTCTCGCGCCACGATCGCCGACACCGCGGCCGTCGCCGCGTCCCGCTCACGGGCCGGCGGCGGAGCGGCGCCGTCGCCGCCTGCCAGCACCCTGCCCAGGAACCGTTTCCTCGATGCCGCCACCAGCAGCGGACGGCCCAGCGACCGCAGGCGCGACAGCTGGGCGACCAGCGCCAGATCGTGTCCGGCGTCCTTGGCGAAACCGAGGCCCGGGTCGATGACTATCCGCTCCGGGTCGATGCCGCCGGTCACCGCGCGCTCCATGCTCTGCCCGAGCTCGTCGACGACCTCGGCGACCACATCCGCGTAGACGGCCCGGTTGTTCATGTCGATGGACTGCCCCCGCCAGTGCATCACGACGAAGGGGACGTGCGAGGACGCGACCACCGGCACCATCGCCGGGTCGGCGCCGCCCGCGCTCACGTCGTTGACCAGCTGCGCCCCGGCCTCCACGGCCCGCTCGGCGACCCGTGCGCGCATCGTGTCGACGGACACCACCACGCCGGCCGCGGCCAGCTCCCGCACGACCGGTACGACGCGGCGCAGCTCCTCCGACTCGTCCACCCGCGCCGCGCCCGGCCGGGTCGACTCGCCGCCCACGTCCACCACGTCCGCACCCTGCGCCACCAGGTCCAGACCGTGCTTGACGGCCAGCTCGGTGTCGAACCACTGGCCGCCGTCGGAGAACGAATCGGGCGTCACATTGACCACGCCCATCACCGCGCAGCGGTCCCAGTCCGGCAGTCCGGCCACCCGGCCACGCAAGGTACTCATGTCACCAGCCTAGGCCGTGTGCCGACCGGCCGGATTGCGCCCGTCAGCAGCGCCCTCGGCGGCCTCAGGCCGCCTTCCCGACGGGTGCCGCGGCCGGGACCGGCTCGCTGGTGTGGGCGCAGGGGCGGGGTTCGGCGGGCCGCCGGCGCCGCAGCATGCGCGGCAGCCCCAGCTCCAGATAGCCCTCGGCCTGGAGCGCGGCCAGGCCGATCCGGGGGATGTCCCGGCTGTTGCGGAAGACCACGAAGCGGGGCTCCCAACGTGGCCGGAACTTGTCGTTGAACTTGTAGAGCGACTCGATCTGGTACCAGCGGGACAGGAAGATCAGCATCCCGCGCCAGATGCGGATGACCGGTCCGGCGCCGAGCTTCTCACCGCGCTCCAGAGAGGAGCGGAACACCGCGAAGTTCAGCGACACCTGCTTGATCGCGAGGTCCGGCGCGGCCTGCAGGGACGCCACGATCAGCAGTTCGTTCATGCCGGGGTCGGCGCTGCGGTCGCGGCGCATCAGCTCCAGGGAGATGCCGCACTCCCCCCACGGCACGTAGTGCTGCATGGCCTTCAGGTCCCCGTACGGGCCCGGCTCCTCGCCCTCCGCGGGGGCCTGGTGCGCGGTGGCGATGACGGCGTCGCCGTCGGTCACCGCGTCGATCCGGCCCAGCGCCATGGAGAAGCCGCGTTCGGTGTCGGTGTCGCGCCAGGCGTTCGCGGCCTGCTGGATCCGCGCCAGCTCGGCCGGATCCAGGTCCCGCACCCGGCGCACCCGGGTCTCGTAGCCGTTGCGCTCGATGCGCTTGACCATCTGGCGGACGTTGCGCATCGCGCGGCCGGTGAGGGTGAAGCCGGCGACGTCGACGATCGCCTCGTCGCCCAGCTCCAGCGCGTCCATGCCGGTCTCCCGGGTCCACACCTGGCCGCCGGTCTCGCTGCAGCCGGTCACCGCGGGCGTCCAGGAGTGCGCCCGCGCCTCCTCCATGAAGCGCTCGATGGCGCCGGGCCAGGCCTCGACGTCGCCGATCGGGTCGCCGCTGGCGAGCATCACCCCGGAGATCACGCGGTAGCAGACGGCGGCCTTCCCGGTCGGCGAGAAGACGGCGCCCTTGTCGCGGCGGAGCGCGAAGTAGCCGAGCGAGTCGCGTTCGCCGTGCTTGTCGAGCAGCTCACGCAGCCGCCTTTCGTCGTCGTCGGTCAGCCGGGCGGCGGGGTGCTCGGGCCGGAAGGCGAGGTACGCGGTGGTGGCGACGGTCAGCAGGCCGAGGGCACCGAGGGAGTAGCCGACGGTGTAGTCGATCCGGTGGGTGTAGGCGATCGGGCCCTCGAAGCCGAACATGCCCCACAGCACGTGCTGGGCGCGCTCCCAGACGGAGGGCGACCCGATGATCTTGTGCGGGTGGGAGCTGACGATCACCATGCCGATGGCGAAGCTCACGCCGCCGAGCACGACGAAGTTGGCGACGGCCTTCCAGCGGCTGCGGGGGTCGGGCAGGGCCGCGAACTCCCGTCGGTGGCGCGCGAGGAACAGCAGCAGCGCCAGCGAGAGCACCGCTCCGAAAATGGAGTGGCGATAGACGAGCTGAGCGGCGATCCCCACCGGAAGCAGCGCCACGGCCGCGACCCAGGCCCGCCGCTTACGCCGTTTGAGTCCGTGCGCCAACAGCAGCAACAGAATGCCGACGACGATCGAAGCGGCCGCCGCCAGCGGACTCACCGCACCCGGCAACACCTCGGCCAGCGCATGCATCCGACTGTGCCGGAACCGCGGGAAGACACCGGCAACGAGGTTGAGCAGGCCGACGACCACGCCGGCCGTACCCACGAATCGCGGCACCGATTCGGGTCGCGGGCCGCGGAGCCAGCGTGGCGTTCGCCACGCAACCGTCTCCGACTTTTCGCCATCTAGCCTGTCAGACATCACTTTCCCGTCGCCCCGGTCGAGAGAACGTGCGAGCCTTGTCGCAGCATCTGGACTTTTTGCGCCCTGTATGACGGCGTTTCAGGGCTCGGGGTTCCATTAGCGGCACGGATGGGCCGGCCGCCCGGAAGAAAGCACCACATGGGTCTCACCAGCAAAAAAGTGCTGCTTCTTGCCGTCCTCATCGCGGTGGCACTCTTCATCCTCACCATTTGGCTGTGGCCGCGCCTGTCCCACAAGAACTGGCGCGCCGTCATCGGACGCATCGGCCTGCTGCTGGCGACCCAGATCTCCCTTTTCGCCTCGATCGGCCTCTTCGCCAACAATTCGTTCGGCTTCTACGCCTCCTGGGCCGACCTCTTCGGCCAGGAGCAGGACCCGGGCGTGGTCACCACCTACGAGACCGGCCCGCACGGCACCAAGCTGAAGATGCTGGGCGCCGAGCGCGTCAGCCTGCCCGGCGGCTCCCGCCCCGAGGTCGGCGGCCGGATCGAAAAGGTCCTGATACGCGGCGAGACATCCCGGATCAACAGCCTGGCGTATGTCTATCTCCCCCCGCAGTACTTCCAGCCGCAGTACGCCAAGAAGAAGTTCCCCGCATCCGTGGTCCTCACCGGCTACCCCGGCACCGCCGAGGCGCTCTACAAGAAGCTGCATTTCCCGCAGACCCAGCACGACCTCACCAAGCGGAAGAAGACGCAGCCGACGGTCCTGGTGATGATGCGGCCGACCGTCGCGCCGCCCCGCGACACCGAGTGCGTGGACATTCCGAACGGCCCGCAGACCGAAACATTCTTCACCAAGGACCTGCGCGCCGACATCTCGCAGCACTACCGAATAGGTGGCGAGGCCAAAAGCTGGGGCATCATCGGCGATTCCACCGGCGGCTACTGCGCGCTGAAAATGACGATGCGGCACCCGGAGGCGTTCTCCTCCGCCGTCGCCCTCTCCGGCAACTACAAGGCCCCCATGGACGCCACCACCGGCAACCTCTTCGGCGGCGACCGGCAGCTGGAACGCGAGAACAACCTGATGTGGCGCCAGCGCCATCTGCCCGCCGCCCCGGTGAACCTCCTCGTCACCACCAGCAAGCAGGGCGAGTCGAACTACCAGCAGACGCTCAACTTCATCAAGCAGACGAAGTCGCCGTCCCGCGTCTCGTCGATCATCCTCGACAGCGGTGGCCACAACTTCAACACCTGGCGCCGCGAGATCCCCGCCGCCATGGAATGGCTCGGCGACCACCTCAAGGTCTGACCTGCACGGTCCGGTCCTTCACGGCCTGATCTGCCGAGCCCCGGCGGCATCGGCAGCCGCGCCCGCCCACTCCTCACCGGGCGGGCGCTTTCCGTGCGCCCGCCGGCCCGTCCGCCTGTTGCGGCCCGTCAACGGCCGATGATCAGGCTCATCGCCTCGGAGCGGGTCGCGGCATCCCGCAGCTGGCCGCGGACGGCCGAGGTCAGGGTCTTGGCGCCGGGCTTGCGGATGCCCCGCATCGACATGCACATGTGCTCGCACTCGATGACGACGATCACGCCGCGCGGCTCCAGGATCTGCATCAGGGAGTCGGCTATCTGGGTGGTGAGACGCTCCTGCACCTGGGGACGCCGGGCATAGACGTCGACCAGGCGGGCGAGCTTGGACAGCCCGGTGATCTTTCCATCGGTCGACGGGATGTAGCCGACGTGTGCCACACCGTGGAACGGGACCAGATGATGCTCACAGGTGGAGTACACCTCGATGTCCCTGACCAGCACCATTTCGTCGTGGCCGATGTCGAACGTCGTCGTCAGGACGTCCTCGGGCACCTGCCACAGTCCGGCGAAGATCTCCCTGTAGGCCCGCGCCACCCGCGCCGGCGTCTCCAGCAGCCCCTCGCGGTCCGGGTCCTCGCCGACGGCGAGAAGGAGCTCGCGTACGGCGTTTTCCGCCCGCTTCTCGTCGAAGGTGCCGATCTCGCCCGCGCCGTCCAGCGTCACCGGATCCGTCATGTGGTGCCTCGTTCTCTCTGCGCCCGCTCGAAACGCGGAATGCCGCGCCCCCCAGGCTAAAACCTGTGGGGCGCGGCATTCATTCCGGGGCCGCTGCGGGCTCCGGAATCAGCTCTCGGGGCGCTTGTCCTCGGGGGTGTCCGCCTTCTCCGTGGAGATGGTGGCGTTCGTCGGCACGGAGCCGTTGGCCGGGGCCAGCTCCTTGGGCGACAGCACCGGCGGGCGGGTCGAGGGGGTACGGCGCGACGAGCCGGTCCACGCGGGGCGGGACGGGCGCTTCACGATGTGCTTGAAGACCTCGGCGATCTCTTCCTTGTTCAGCGTCTCCTTCTCGAGGAGGGTCAGAACGAGGTTGTCGAGGACGTCGCGGTTCTCGACGAGGATCTCCCACGCTTCGTTGTGCGCGGTCTCGATGAGGGCCTTGACCTCCTCATCGACCAGCGCGGCGACCTCTTCGGAGTAGTCGCGCTGGTGACCCATCTCGCGGCCCAGGAAGGGCTCGGAGTTGTCGGTGCCGAACTTGATCGCGCCGAGCCGCTCGGTCATGCCGTACTGCGTGACCATCGCGCGGGCCGTTGCGGTGGCCTTCTCGATGTCGTTCGCAGCGCCCGTGGTCGGGTCGTGGAAGACCAGCTCCTCCGCCGCGCGCCCGCCCAGCATGTATGCCAGCTGGTCGAGCATCTCATTGCGGGTGGTGGAGTACTTGTCCTCGTCGGGCAGGACCATGGTGTAGCCCAGAGCCCGGCCGCGGGACAGGATCGTGATCTTGTGGACCGGGTCGGAGTTCGGTGAGGCCGCCGCGACCAGGGCGTGTCCGCCCTCGTGGTACGCGGTGATCTTCTTCTCCTTCTCGGACATGATCCGGGTCCGCTTCTGCGGTCCGGCCACGACACGGTCGATCGCCTCGTCCAGGAAGTGATTGTTGATCAGCTTCGCGTCACTACGGGCCGTCAGCAGGGCGGCTTCGTTGAGGACGTTGGACAGGTCGGCACCGGTGAAGCCGGGGGTGCGCTTGGCGACGGCCGTGAGGTCGACGTCCGAGGCAACCGGCTTGCCCTTCTGGTGAACCTTGAGGATCTCCAGGCGGCCCTGCATGTCCGGGCGGTCGACCGCGATCTGCCGGTCGAAACGGCCGGGGCGCAGCAGCGCCGGGTCGAGGATGTCCGGACGGTTCGTGGCGGCGATGAGGATCACGCCGCCCTTCACGTCGAAGCCGTCCATCTCGACCAGGAGCTGGTTGAGCGTCTGCTCACGCTCGTCGTGGCCACCGCCGAGACCCGCACCACGGTGCCGGCCGACGGCGTCGATCTCGTCGACGAAGACGATGGCCGGGGCGTTGGCCTTGGCCTGCTCGAAGAGGTCGCGCACTCGGGAGGCGCCGACACCGACGAACATCTCGACGAAGTCGGAACCGGAGATCGAGTAGAACGGGACGCCGGCCTCACCCGCGACAGCGCGCGCGAGCAGCGTCTTGCCCGTACCGGGCGGGCCGTACAGCAGCACACCCTTGGGAATCTTGGCGCCGACGGCCTGGAACTTCGCCGGCTCCTGGAGGAACTCCTTGATCTCGTGGAGTTCCTCGACCGCTTCGTCGGCCCCCGCGACGTCGGTGAACGTCGTCTTGGGGGTGTCCTTCGTGATGAGCTTCGCCTTCGACTTCCCGAACTGCATGACCCGGGAACCGCCGCCCTGCGCCTGGTTCATCAGGAACAGGAAGACGACGATGATGAGGACGAAGGGCACCAGCGTGATCAGCATCCCGACGAACGGGTTCTGCTTCGACGGGGAGACGGTGTACCCGTCCTTGATCTCGCCGGTCTGGTATTTGGCCTGCAGGTTCTTCGCCACGTCGACGCCTTGGTCGCCGATGTAGCTCGCCTGGATCTTGTTGGAGCCTTCGATCTTGTTGTCGCCCGACAACTCGATCTTGATCTTGTTCTCGTCGCCGGTCGTCAGCTCGGCGGATTTCACCTTGTTGTCAGTGATCGCCTTGACGACCTGACCGGTGTCCACCGTCTTGTAGCCGCCGGACGAGCCGACGACCTGCATCAACACGACCACGGCGAGGACGGCCAGCACGATCCACATGACCGGCCCACGGAAGTATCGCTTCACGTCCATCCATACGGAGCCGCTAAGGCCCCGTCCCTCCTGCCACAGTGAGGCACAACGCCCTGGGGAGGGCTGGTCGTGCGTACGGTGTATTACTGGCCCGAAAAAAGATTGCCTTCGGACGGTACCCCAGCATTGTCACCCGGCGCCGCCGCCGACAGCGAACAATGAACCCCTGGATTCCGTCCTCCCTGCTCCAACGCCGGGAAACCGCGACGGGTTCCCGGCGGCCGGCAGCGGGGTGCTCCGGGCCCTCGCCGGCCAACGGCGGCCGGCGAGCGGGTGGTGCTTTTGCTCAGCCGCCGTAGACGTGCGGTGCGAGGGTGCCGACGAACGGCAGGTTCCGGTACTTCTCCGCGAAGTCGAGGCCGTAGCCGACCACGAACTCGTTGGGGATGTCGAAGCCGACCCACTTCACGTCGAGGGCGACCTTTGCGGCCTCCGGCTTGCGCAGCAGCGTGCAGACCTCAAGCGAGGCCGGCTCGCGCGAGCCGAGGTTGGACAGCAGCCACGACAGGGTCAGGCCGGAGTCGATGATGTCCTCGACGATCAGGACGTGCTTGCCCTTGATGTCGGTGTCGAGATCCTTGAGGATCCGGACCACGCCGGAGGACTGGGTGCCGGCGCCGTAGGAGGACACCGCCATCCAGTCCATCGTGACGGGGGTGGACAGCGCGCGCGCCAGGTCCGCCATCACCATCACGGCGCCCTTCAGGACGCCGACGATGAGCAGGTCCTTGCCCGCGTACTCCGCGTCGATCTTCGCCGCCAGCTCGGCCAGCTTGGCGTCGATCTCTTTTTTGCTGATGAGTACCGACTTAAGGTCGGCGCCCATGTCCTTGTCGTCCACCCGTGCCACTCTCGCTCGGTTCGGTGTTCATGCCAGTCGTGAGACTCATGAAGCGGGGCAACCGCTCGGTGTGCCGCGGCTCAGCCCTGCCGAATCACCAGTCTGCCACCCTGCCGTCGCACACCCACCCGCCCGGGGAGGTTGATGGCTCCCTGGCCCCGCCAGGCGGTGATCAGCCGGTCCACTTCTTCGATGTGGCGGGCGAAGAGCGAACCGGCCGGGGCACCCGCCGCGATGGCGGCCCGACGCAGCACCCGGCGGCGTACGGCGGGGGGCAGCGCGAAGAGGGCGGCGATGTCGAGGGTGCCGCTGTCGTCGAGCACCGTGCCCTCGGCGTCGGCGGCCCAGGCGTCCAGGGCGTCGGCGTCGTCCCGGGAGAGCTGGGCCGTACGGGCCAGGGCCTCGACGACGCCTTTGCCGAGTGCCTTCTCCAGTGCGGGCAGCCCTTCGTGGCGCAGCCGCGAGCGGGTGTAGGCGGGATCGGTGTTGTGCGGGTCGTCCCAGACGGGCAGCGCCTGGATGAGGCAGGCCCGGCGCGCGGTCTGGCGGTCCACGTCCAGGAAGGGGCGGCGGTAGCGGCCGCCCGCTCCGGTGGTCGCGGCCATGCCCGAGAGCGAGCGGGTGCCGGAGCCGCGGGCGAGGCCGAGGAGGACGGTCTCGGCCTGGTCGTCGCGGGTGTGGCCGAGGAGGACGGCGGCCGCGCCGTGGTGTTCGGCGGCGGTGTCCAGGGCGGCGTAACGGGCGTCCCGGGCGGCGGCTTCGGGGCCTCCGCCCCTGCCGACCTGGACGGCGACGGTCTCGACGGGGTCGAGCCGCAGCGCCCGCAGCCGCAGCGCGACCTCGGCGGCGCGGAGGTCGGAGCCGTCCTGGAGGCCGTGGTCGACGGTGACGCCCCCGGCGCGGACCCCCAGCTTGGGGGCTTCGAAGGCGAGAGCGGAGGCGAGCGCCATGGAGTCGGCGCCGCCGGAGCAGGCGACGAGCACGAGCGGGGAGCCGTGCCCGTCCTGCGCGAGGTGGTGGTTCAGTACGTCGTGGAGTACGCGGCGGACCGCCAGGCGTATCGCGGCGACCGCTGGATGGGGACCCATGTCCGTTTCCAATCGTTCGGCTGGGAAACCTCAGGCCGTGGACGGCGAATTCGTCACACAGAGTGCCTAGATGGTGACAGAGGCGAGCAGTTCCCCGAGCATTGCACGCCTATCCCTTGGCCACGGTCCCTCAGACGGGTGATTGAAGGGGCGCAGTTCTGCCGTGCGGCGTGCCCAGCTCACGCCGCTCGCCTACGGTGCCCCGTCCGCCTTGCGGTGCACCCGTGCGATCCAGTCCGCCGGTTTGGCGATCTCCGCCTTGGTGGGAAGGGTGTTCGGCGAGGTCCAGACGCGGTTGAAACCGTCCATGCCGACCTCCTCGACGACGGCCCGCACGAAACGCTCACCGTCGCGGTACTGCCGCAGCTTGGCGTCCAGGCCGAGCAGCTTGCGCAGCGCCTGGTCGAGCCGGCCGGCCCCGCTGGCCCGGCGCTTTTGGAACTTCTCCCGGATCTCGGCGACGGACGGCACGACATCGGGGCCGACGCCGTCCATGACGAAGTCGGCGTGGCCCTCCAGGAGGGACATCACGGCGGTCAGCCGGCCGAGGATCTCGCGCTGCGCCGGGGTCTGCACGAGGTCGACCAGGGAGTGGCTGCCGTCATCGCCCTCCTCGCCCTCGGGCTTCGCGCCTGCCAGCGACTGGGCGGCCTCCCGCAGCCGCTCCAGGAGGGTGCCGGGGTCGATCTCGGTCTCGCCGAGGAAGGACTGGATCTCGCCCTCGATGTGGTCGCGCAGCCAGGGCACGGCGGTGAACTGGGTGCGGTGCGTCTCCTCATGGAGGCACACCCACAGCCGGAAGTCGTGCGGGTCGACCTCCAGTTCGCGCTCGACGTGCACGATGTTCGGCGCGACGAGCAGCAGCCGGCCGCCCTGCGCCGCGGCCGGCAGGTCGCGGGAGGCCGGGGCGAACGTCTCGTACTGGCCGAGCACCCGGGAGGACAGGAACGACAGCAGCATGCCCAGCTCGACGCCGGTGACCTTGCCGCCGACGGCGCCGAGCACGGCGCCACCGGGCGTCGTCGAACGGCGGTCCTCCATCTTGGCCAGCAGCGGCTTGAGGACCGCCCGGAACCCGGCGACATTGGCCTTGATCCAGCCTGCCCGGTCCACCACGAGGACCGGGGTGTCGTGCGGGGCCTCGCCTTCGGCTCCGGGCAGTGCCATCCGCGTGAAGGCGCGGACGTGTTCCTCGGAGGCCTTGGCGTGCTTGCGCAGCTCGGCGACGATCGCCCGTGCCTCGTCCCGGCTCACCTCCGGACCGGGCCGTACAAACCGGGTCGCGGTCGCAACCGCGAGTTTCCAGTCGACCATCTCCACACCACCGATGCTCGTCATGAGTTCACGGTACGTGGCCGGTCCGCTAACTGGTAGCCGACTTGGGGGTTCGCCCGGCGCCCGCCGTCCCCCGCTCAGCGGCAGCCGCAGTTGGCCACCGCCGACGCCAGCTTGTCCAGGGCCTTCTGGGCGCCGCCGGCGTCGGTGGTGCCGGTGGTCATGAAGGCGAAGACCAGGAGCCGGCCGTCGGCGTCGACGACGGTCCCGGCGAGGGTGTTCACGCCGGTGAGGGTGCCGGTCTTGGCGCGTACGGCACCGGCTCCCGCGCTCTGGCCGGTGTAGCGGCTGCTGAGGGTGCCGGTGAAGGCGGCGACCGGCAGGCCGGTGACGACGGAGCGCAGCGCCGGGTGGTCCGGGGAGGAGGCGCGCATCAGGAGGTGCGAGAGCAGGGCGGCGGAGACCTTGTCGTCGCGGTCGAGGCCGCTGCCGTCCTTGAAGACGGCGCCCTTCAGTGGGAGATGCAGTGCCTGGAGGGCCTGGTGCACGGCCTTTCCGGCGCCGGCGAAGTCGGCGGGCACCTTGGCGCCGAGGGCGGTCTGGCGGGCCAGTCCCTCGGCGATGTCGTTGTCGCTGTAGGTCAGCATCCGCTCGACCATGGCGGACAGCGGCAGCGAGCGGACGGCGGCGACCCTGGTGGCCTGCTTCGGGGCCTTGCCGCCCTCGGGGTCGCCGTCGACGTCGATGCCGCGCTCGCGCAGCAGGCCGGCGAAGGTGCCGGCCGCGGCGGCCGCAGGGTCGGCCTCGCGGGGTGCGGTGCCGTGGTCGGTGTCGTCGAGGCGGGCCTCGTCGGCCATCAGGGCGCTGACGGGGGCGATGTTCTCGTTGGGGCCGATGGGGTGCTGCGCGGGGCCGGTGTAGGCCGAGGCGTCGAAGCCGAGTGTGATCTTGGTCCGGTGCCGCTTCTTGAGGGCGCGGGCGGTGTCGTCGGCGAGCGTACGCAGGTTCGCGGGCTGCTCCAGGGCGCCCGGCTTCGGCGCGCGGGCGGTGAGGGTGGGGTCGCCTCCGCCGACCAGGAAGATACGGTTCTTCGCCGTATTCACCACGGTCGTGTCGATGCGGTGGTCGGCGCCGAGTGCGGAGAGCGCGGCGACCGCGGTGGCGAGCTTGACCGTGGAGGCGGGGGTCGCCGCCTCGCCCTGCCGGGCCCCGAAGACCTCCTTGCCGGCCGCCACGTCCAGCACCGACGCGGTACGCACCGGTCCCAGCGCCGGGTCCTTGAGCAGCGGCGCGAGCGCGTCGGCCAGCCCCGCGGCGGTGGGGACGGGGGCCGCGCCGCGCCCCGAGGAACCGTGTGCGGGCCCGCCGAGCGCCGGGAGGACGGCCGGCGCGGCGGGGGCGCTGCCGGTGCCGGCACCGTGACGCTCACCACCTGTGCCCGCTCCGGAGGCCGCGCGCAGCCGCTCGGCCGTACGCTGACCCGAGTCCCACGGGCCGGTCGTCACCACCGCGACGACCGCGACCGTCAGACCGGTGGCGGCGGACACCGCTGTCAGCCGCCAGGTCTGCTGCGCATGGCGCGGCGTTGCCCGCCATGCCTGGCGTGCGGCGTTCCTCGCCGCTCGGGCGGACCGCTCTGCCGACTGCCTTGCGTAACGCCCTGCCTCCCGCGCGGATCGCTGCGCCGACTGCCATCTGACCTGCCATGTTCTGGTCTCGGGCACCTCGGACCAGCCCCTTTCGCCACCACACACCTGCGTGGGGGACACTTAATCACCAGACGTATGTGTTGATCATGGAGGAGCCACCCGTGGAGTTCGACGTCACCATCGAGATCCCGAAGGGTTCGCGGAACAAGTACGAGGTGGACCACGAGACCGGTCGGATCCGCCTGGACCGTCGACTCTTCACCTCGACCAGCTACCCGGCCGACTACGGCTTTGTCGAGAACACCCTGGGCGAGGACGGTGACCCGCTGGACGCGCTGGTCATCCTGGACGAGCCCACCTTCCCCGGCTGCCTCATCAAGTGCCGCGCCATCGGCATGTTCCGGATGACGGACGAGGCCGGCGGCGACGACAAGCTGCTGTGCGTCCCGGCATCGGACCCGCGCGTGGAGCACCTTCGGGACATCCACCACGTGTCGGAGTTCGACCGCCTGGAGATCCAGCACTTCTTCGAGGTCTACAAGGACCTGGAGCCCGGCAAGTCCGTCGAGGGCGCCGACTGGGTCGGCCGCACCGAGGCCGAGGCCGAGATCGAGGCCTCCTACAAGCGCCTCGAGGCGCAGGGCGGCAAGCACTGACACCCGGAGGGTGGACGGTCGGATCCTGACCGTCGTGCGCCGGTTCCTGCCCCTCGGCGCACTGTGCTTTTTTCGATTTTCGTACGCGAACGGGCGGCACCCAGTCGGGGTGCCGCCCGTTCGCGTGCCGTGGGCCGGGAGGGGCCTTCGCGGCCCCTCCCGGAACCCTCGGGCGCGCCCTAGAACCCTCGGGTCCGCTTGGCGGCGCGGCGGCCGATGCCCGGCTCCGCCATGCCCGGCCCCCGGAGGAAGAGCCGTGCGACCTCACCACCGAGGTTCACGCCGACCGCGATGGCCAGGGCCAGTGAGACGGCCTTGATCAGCGACGTGAGGCCCTCCTGCATGTTGCCCTGGGCGAAGTTGAGCAGCCCGAAGTACGTGGCGCTACCGGGCAGCAGCGGGCCGATGGCGGCGGTGACGTACGGCAGCGCGGACGCGTAGCGGTAGCGGGACAGCAGCTGGCCGAAGAGGCCGACCAGGCCCGCCGCGATGGCGGTGCCGACCACCGGGTCGAGGTCGGCGTTGACCAGCACGCCGTAGATGACCCAGGCGACCCCGCCGTTCAGCGTCGCGAACAGCACGGTGTGACGTTCCTGCTGGAGCAGCACGCAGAAGGCGAGCGCCAGCAGCATCGCCGCAGCGATCTGCACCAGCGGCTCGTTGTACACCGGCAGCCCCTGCTCCGGCGCGAGCCGGCGCAGCCCCGGGTCCAGCACATTGCCTCCGTAGAGCACGGAGATCACGCCGACGACGATGCCGACGATGAGGTACCCGACCTCCAACAGGCGGGCGGAGGCGGTGATGTAGTAGCCCGTCAGGCCGTCCTGGACGCCGGCGACCAGCGCCCGCCCCGGGATCAGCGCGAACAGCCCACCGGTGATCACCGCGGATGCCTGCACATTGGCGTGCGCCAGGCCGAAGGCCACACCCATCGCGGCCGGCGGCATCGCCGCGACCACGAACTGGTAGAACTCCGGCAGCCCGCGCCCGGACGCGAGCCAGGCGAGGCGGTCACCGAGCATCGAACCCACCGCCGCCGCGACGAACACCAGCAGTCCGCCGCCGACCAGCATGGAAGCGCCGCCGGACAGCAGCCCGGACGCCAGCGTCAGCCCCCAGCTCGGGTACGGGTGGCGGTTACGGCGGATCTCGGCGAGGCCGCGGTAGGCCTCCTCAAGAGTGATGCCTTCCGAGGTGATGTCGTCGACGAGCCGGAAGACCGCGGACAGCCGGGTGTAGTCGACGCCGCGGCGCCGTACGGTCCTGCTGGCCGTGACCGGGTCGTCGACCAGCGACGGCTGGTAGGAGATCGACAGCAGCGTGAAGGTGACCGTCGGCTCGACCCGCTCCAGTTCGTAGGCGTGCGCGACGCCGAACATCGCGGCCTCGACGTCCTCGGCGCCCTCACCGCCGGCGAGCAGGATCTCCCCGATTCGCAGCGTGAGGTCGAGCACACGGGGCACGGCGGGGCCGGTCTCGTCGGTGCGCTCGATCCGCTCGGGGATCGGGCGCTCGTGGACCGGCATCCGCAGCATGGTGCGCGCGCGGTCCTGCCAGGGCGCTTCCTTGGTGAGGCTGATGATGGGGATGCCGTGCGGCGGGGTGAAGGCGAAGCCGCCGGTGGTGGAGCTGCTGGGCAGCGGCGTCTGGCCGGTGGTCGAACCGGGCGGCGCGAACGCCGACCCCTCCTGTTCGGCCGGGGCTTCCGGGCGCAGCCCCTGCGGCAGCGCGAACTCGGAGGTGGGGTGTTCCTCCTCGGGCGTCGCCGGATACGGCACGCCGAGGGGCGGGGTGAAGGCGCTGCGCGCCTCGTCGGACGCGGGCTTGCGGTCCTCGTAGGGGCCGGTCTGGTCCGTGCCGGATCCGGGGGTACCGGGGGTACCGGTGGTGCTGGAAATGGAGCTGCTGCCGTTCTTCGCGCTCTTGGCGCCGTCGTCGGGGTGTGGGGGCCTGCCGCTCCGGCCGGAGGACTTGCCGTTCCGGCCGGAGGTGGTGCTGTTCTTGCCGGTGGGATGGGTGTTCCGACCGGTCGTCCTGCTGTCGCGCCCGGTGGCTTTGCCGTTCCGCCCCGCGGAGGTGCGCTCGGCGTCGGCTCCGTCGGCGCCAGGAGTGCCCTGGCCGCCGTCGCCGCCGGTGTTCTTCGGGTCGTTGTCGCTGTTCGAGCCGTTGGTGCCGCGCTGGCCGCGCGGTGGGTCCGACGCCACGTCTCTTCGCTCCTCGCACTCCTCCAGGCGACCGTCGAAACACACGATGCCTGATGCCGGGTGCGTGCGCGCGGGTAGGGGGGCACTCGCAGGGTAGTTCGGCCCCCGCGGCGGCGCACGGCGACGCCCCCGGACCCGGCAGCGGTGCCGGGGTCACGGGGGCGTGCGGCGGGGGCGGGGGCAGCGCGCGAGGAGACGTGCCGCGAGAAGGCTCGGGGGGCGGCGTCAGCGCCGCGCGTGCCGGCCGCGGCGGCCGTCGGCGGCGCCGCCGCCCGGGAGCCGGTCGTCGGCCTGGGCCGTTGCCCCGGACTCCCCCGCCGCTGCTGCCTTCTTGGACTTGCTGCGCGCCCGCAGGAACTCGATCGCGATCGGCACCACGGAGATCAGCACGATCGCGACCAGGATGGCCTCGATGTTCTTGTGGACGAACGCGATGTTGCCCAGGGAGGCGCCGAGCAGCAGGACACCGGCGCCCCACAGCGTGCCGCCGATGACGTTGAAGGTGAGGAACGAGCGGTAGTTCATCCGGCTGACGCCCGCGATGATGGGGGTGAAGGTCCGCACGATCGGCACGAAGCGGGCCAGGACCAGGGACTTCGGGCCGTACTTCTCGAAGAAGACGTGCGCCTTCTCGACGTTCTCCTGCTTGAAGAGCTTGGAGTCCGGGCGCTTGAAGAGCGAGGGGCCGACCTTGCGGCCGAAGAGATAGCCCGCCTGGTCGCCGAGGACCGCGGCCAGCACGACCAGCACGCACACCAGCCACAGCGGCTTGTCGATCTTGTTCGTCGTCACCAGCAGGCCCGTGGTGAACAGCAGCGAGTCGCCCGGCAGGAAGAAGCCGATCAGCAGGCCGGACTCCGCGAAGACGATGATCAGGACACCGATCAGGCCGAATGTCGCGATCAGATAGTCCGGGTCCAGCCACTGGGGGCCGAGCGCGAGAGTATTCACGGGGTGAAGGCTCCTGGGTCGAGGGCGCCGGATCGTGCGGTGCGACGGGGGAAGCGACGGGGATGCAGGCGCATGGTGCGGCCCAAGTTATCAACGCCGGGTGACGCGCCTTGGTTCCCTCCGGAGTCCGCCGCCCACCCGACCGCGCCCCGAGCGCTGGCCGCTCCCCCCGGACCGGGTGATGCTGGCCCGTAGGAGGTGCACACCATGGGCATCGAGGATTACGGCGGCGGACAGCACGCGCAGTCCGACGTCCTGGTGGTGACGACCAACGACGTCCCCGGCTTCGCCGTGCAGCAGGTCATCGGCGAGGTCTTCGGGCTGACGGTGCGCTCGCGGCACCTGGGCAGCCAGATCGGCGCCGGCCTGAAGTCGATGGTCGGCGGCGAGCTGAAGGGGCTGACCAAGACCCTTGTGGAGACCCGCAACCAGGCGATGGAACGGCTGGTGGAGCAGGCCCGCTCGCGGGGCGCGAACGCGGTGCTGATGTTCCGCTTCGATGTCACGGAAGCGGCGGACGTGGGCACCGAGGTGTGCGCCTACGGAACCGCGGTGGTGATCGCCGAGAAGAGCTGAACCGCGGGCGGGCGGGACGCGGGAGAGCAAGGTCACGGGAGGCGGTGTACGGGCCGGGGATGCGTCCCCGGCCCGTACACCGCCTCCGTACGCGCTCGCATCCGCCGCAGCACGCCCACCGGGCCGTGCCCGTCGGCTCGCGCACGCCGGATCAGGCCGTCAGGTCACGCCCGCCGGATCGCGTTCGCCAGGATCGCCTCGCGGAGGTAGGCCGCGTATCCGGCCTTGACCGCTTCGAACGTGGCGGTGAACCGCTCGTCGGAGACGTACATCTCGGCGAGGCAGGTGTGGATCTCGAGGCTGCAGTCGTAGTAGTTGCGGACGATCTGCTGCCGGTGTTCCTCGGCGAGATCCATGGCGGCGGCGGACTCCGGCCCGGCGCCCGATTCCATCAGCGCGGCGAACCGCATGTTGAGGTCGTGCGCCTCGCCCTGGATCCGCAGCCAGTCCTCCTTGGTGTAGGCGGCGGTCCGGCGCTGCGACTGCCGGTAGGCGTCGGTGGTGCCCCAGCGTTCCTCGACCTCCTCCGCATGATCGTCGGGGTCGAATTCCCCGAAGACCTCGAACTTCTCCTCGGGGGTGAGATTGATGCCCATCTTCCGTGCCTCCATCGCGTGTTCGACGGCGGCGGCCATCTCCTGGAGTCGGCCGATCCGGCTGCGCAGCAGGTCGTACTGGCGCCGCAGGTGTTCCTGCGGGTCGGTGGCCGGATCGTCCAGGAGGGCCGCGACCTCGTCGAGCGGGAAGCCGAGCTCCCGGTAGAACAGGATCTGCTGCAGCCGGTCCAGGTCCTCGTCGCCGTAGCGCCGGTGACCTGCGTGATTGCGGGCGCTGGGGACCAGCAGCCCGATCTCGTCGTAGTGGTGCAGGGTGCGCACGGTGATCCCGGCGTAGCCGGCCACCTGCCCTACCGAATGGCTCACTTCCGCTCCCTTCCCGGTACGCACTCCACGATGTGTCCTTACGTCACGTGAGGTGCAAGTCCGGATGGTGAAAGCCGGGTGAGACGGACTGCCCGGAGGTGAGACGCTTCGTCCCATGCTGGGGATAACGGATCTTTCCACGTATCTGGTGGGGCTCGCGCTGATCATTCTGCTGCCGGGGCCGAATTCGCTGTACGTCGTCTCGGTGGCGGCCCGCCGCGGCCCGAAGGTGGCCTACCGCGCGGCGGGCGGGGTGCTGTGCGGGGACGCGGCGCTGATGGCGCTGTCGGCCGGCGGGGTGGCGTCCCTGCTGCACGCGACGCCGTGGCTCTTCACCGTCGTGAAGTTCGCCGGTGCCGGCTATCTGACCTGGCTGGCGGTCGGCATGCTGCGCGGCGCCTGGGCGCTGTGGCGCGGCCGCGAGGCGCGCAAGGCCGAGCTCAAGGGCGACGGCGCGCAGGCGCCGAAGGCGGCCGTCGAACGGCCCTACCGCCGGGCACTGGTGGTCAGCCTGCTCAACCCGAAGGCGATCCTCTTCTTCATCTCCTTCTTCGTGCAGTTCGTGGACCCGTCGTACGCGCACCCGGTGCTGTCCTTCCTGACCCTCGGCGCCTGGGCGCAGCTCTTCAGCTTCACGTACCTGTCGGTTCTGATCTTCAGCGGAACCTTCCTGGCGGCGACCTTCCGCCGGCGCAAGCGGCTGACCGCGGGCCTTTCCGCGGGTGCCGGCGCGGCGTTCCTCGGCTTCGCGGCGAAGCTGTCGCTGGCGAGCGCGAGCTGAGCGGCCGCCACCCGCTGGGCGTACGCCTACGGCCCCTTGGAGGATCCCTGGAGGCCCCACTCCCCTGATGCCCTTATTGTCGGGTTTCAGGAGGTACGTCCATGCCCACGCACGACGTCAACGTCGCCGTCATCTACTACTCCTCGACCGGCACCGTCGCCGAACTCGCCCGGCACATCGCGGACGCCGCCGAGCACGCGGGAGCCGATGTGCGGCTGCGCCGGGCCGCCGAACTCGCCCCGCAGACCGCCATCGACGCCAATCCCGCCTGGGCGGCGAACGCCACCGCGACCGCCGACGTCATGGAGGCCTCCCCCGAGGACATGCTCTGGGCGGACGCGGTGATCTTCGGCACGCCCACCCGCTTCGGCAATGTGACGTCCCAGCTCAAGCAGTTCATCGACACCCTGGGCGGCCTCTGGCAGCAGGGCAAACTCGCCGACAAGGTCTACAGCGGCTTCACCGCCAGCGCCACCCGGCACGGCGGCCAGGAGTCCACCCTGCTCGCGCTCTACCAGACGGTCCACCACTTCGGCGGGATCCTGGTGGCCCCCGGATACACCGACCCGGCGAAGTTCACCGACGGCAATCCGTACGGCACCTCGCACGTCGGCGGGCCGGACACCCCGCTGGACGACGACGCGCGCACCGCCGCCCGCATCCAGGCGGAACGCGTCGTCACCTTCACCAAGGCCATCAAGTCCGGCCTTTCCCACGCCAATTGACGGGTAGCCGCAGCAAATGACTCTGCACAAGGGCGCATCCGACCACGACCGCCGGCGCAAGACCCACCCGGTCAACCCCTTCTACGGCGAGGCCGACCCGGTCTCCGGGATGGCCACCTCCCCACCCCGGCACACCCTCCCCGACGGCCCGATCTCGCCCCACACGGCCTACCAGTTCGTGCACGACGAGCTGATGCTGGACGGCAACTCCCGGCTGAACCTGGCGACGTTCGTCACCACCTGGATGGAGCCCCAGGCCGATGTCCTGATGGCCGAGTGCCAGGACAAGAACATGATCGACAAGGACGAGTACCCGCGCACCGCGGAACTGGAGGAGCGGTGCGTGGCGATGCTCGCCGACCTCTGGCACGCCCCCGACCCGTCAGCGGCCGTCGGCTGCTCGACGACCGGCTCCAGCGAGGCCTGCATGCTCGCCGGCATGGCCCTCAAGCGCCGCTGGGCGAACCGCAACAAGGACCGCTATCCCGGCAGCGCCCGGCCCAACCTCGTCATGGGCGCCAACGTCCAGGTCTGCTGGGAGAAGTTCTGCAACTTCTGGGAGGTCGAGGCGCGGCTGGCGCCGATGGAGGGCGACCGCTTCCACCTCGACGCCGCGTCCGCCGTCGAACTCTGCGACGAGAACACCATCGGCGTGGTCGCCGTCCTCGGCTCGACCTTCGACGGATCGTACGAGCCGGTGGCCGAGATCTGCACGGCGCTGGACGACCTCCAGGAGCGCCACGGATGGACCATCCCGGTCCATGTGGACGGCGCGTCCGGCGCCATGGTCGCGCCGTTCCTCGACCCGGACCTGGAATGGGACTTCCGGCTGCCGCGGGTCGCCTCCATCAACACCTCCGGCCACAAGTACGGCCTGGTCTACCCCGGCGTCGGCTGGGCCCTGTGGCGCGACTCCGACGCACTGCCCGAGGAACTGGTCTTCCGCGTCAACTACCTCGGCGGCGACATGCCGACCTTCGCCCTCAACTTCTCCCGCCCCGGCGCCCAGGTCGTCGCCCAGTACTACACGTTCCTCCGGCTCGGCCGGGACGGCTACCGCGCCGTCCAGCAGGCCACCCGCGACGTCGCCCGCTCCCTGTCCGAACGGATCTCCGCGCTGGGCGACTTCCGCCTGCTGACCCGCGGCGACCAGCTGCCGGTCTTCGCCTTCACCACCGCCGACGACGTCACGGCCTTCGACGTCTTCGACGTCTCACGGCGGATGAAGGAACGCGGCTGGCTGCTGCCGGCGTACACCTTCCCGGAGAACCGCGAGGACCTGTCCGTGCTGCGCGTGGTGTGCCGCAACGGATTCTCCGAGGACCTCGCGGAGCTCTTCATCGCCGACCTGGAGCAGCTGCTCCCCGAACTCCGCGCCCAGCCCCACCCGCTGGACCGCTCGGCACGAGAGGCCACGGC
Organism: Streptomyces sp. NPDC101393; assembly: GCF_044767385.1. Taxonomy (NCBI): domain Bacteria; kingdom Bacillati; phylum Actinomycetota; class Actinomycetes; order Kitasatosporales; family Streptomycetaceae; genus Streptomyces; species Streptomyces sp. NPDC101393. Next base: position 98,535 of record NZ_JBIWNU010000012.1, read on the forward strand.
CTTCCACCACTGACGCCCGGCGGGAGGCCGGCGCCCGGGGCCGCCGCCTGCGGGCCCCTTCCGCTCAGTGACGGTCCCCCGGGTGGACGTCCTTCGTCGCGTACGGGTTCGCCGCGCCCTCGGCGAGCACGCCGACGAAGGGTTTCCCCTCGCCCGCGAACACGTACGCCCCGCCCTCGATCCGCTCGATCAGGCCCCGGGTCCACTCCGCCCCGCTGTCCGCGGAGTGCACCCACATATGCATGATCTCGCCGATATGGCCGAGCTGTTCGGGGCCGCCCTCGGGCGTGTAGTACCCGGTGACGGTGCTCCGCCACTCCTCCAGCGACCGCACCCGCTCCCTGAGCAGCGCCACCGCCTCGGCCCGCGGCAGATCGACCAGGAAGCCGATGCCGGCACTCAGCACGTCGACCTTCTCGTCGCGCTGCGAGAGCGCCGCCCGCAGGAGCGTGAAGAACTCCGCCTCGCCCGCCGCCGTCAGCTCGTACTCCGTACGCGGCGGGCCGCCGGCCGTGCTGGGCGCGAGGTCGTGGGCGTGCATCAGCCCCTGCTTCGCCATCTGCTTGAGCGCGTGATAGATCGATCCCGGCTTGGCGCTGGACCACTCGTGGGCGCCCCAGTACTCCAGGTCGTTGCGCACCTGATAGCCGTGCGCCCGTCCGTGCTGCCGCACGGCGCCCAGGACCAGCAGCCGGATCGCCGACATCGTCTCCTCAATCCCTCACCCGCCCCGGCACTCCCGCAGATACCGGTGCCGTCGTGGCGTCAGCCTAGACGGCGCACGCTATTCAATTTTGACTAACGCGCGGGAGCGGCGTCGCGCGCTATCCCTCCCGCGCCGTCCGCTCCTCGTCCACCAGCACAAAGGCCGTCTTGCCGTCCAGCGATTCGCGGATGACGTCGGCATGGCCGGCGTGCCGGGCGGTCTCCTCGATCAGGTGCAGCACCAGCCAGCGCATCGACTGCACCGCCTCCGGCGGGTACCAGGGCGCCTCCGGCAGCGGGAAAGTGTCGTTCAGGCTGGGCACGGAGCGTACGAAGTCCTCGGTCCGCCGGGCGACGCCGTCCCAGAAGGCCAGCACCCCGGCCACCGTCTCGCCCTCCTCCAGCCGGAAGCTGAGATGCCAGGTGTCCTGATTCCGGGCGATGGAGTGCGGCTTCTCCTGCGCCGTCTCGACCCAGCCCTGCTCGGTCTCGGCGACGTGCTTGAGGAGACCGGCCAGCGACAGTTCGCTGGCGCTCGGCCGCTGATTCGCCTGCGCGTCGGTCAGCCCGAGGACCGCCCGCCGCAGGCCGCCGCGCTGCGCCTCCAGGAAGGCCAGGAGCGCGCCGCGCTCGTCGCCGTGGGCCTCGGCAGGAACGTGAGTGGGCATGAGAGCCGCCTTTCGTGACATCCAGGGGCGGGCCGGCACCACGCCGGCCGCCCTCCGACATCACTCAACGTACGAGCCCTTGCGGTCAGCTTCCGTCCTCAACTCGCCCCGCGCCCGCGGAAAACGGCGATCTCCCACCCTTCTCCCACCCTTCGCCGGTTCAGAAGGGGAAGCGCGACCGTCCGTGCTGGATGGAGATCCACTTGGTGGTGGTGAACGCGTCCACCGTCGCCTCGCCGTTCAGCCGCCCCACCCCCGAGCTCTTCTCACCGCCGAAGGGCACGATCGGCTCGTCGTGCACCGTGCTGTCGTTGATGTGGATCATGCCGGTCTCGATCTGCTTGGCGAACCGGACACCGCGCTCGATATCGGCGGTGTGCACGGCGCCGCTGAGCCCGTACGGCGTCGCATTGGTGATCCATACCGCCTCCTGGTCGCCGTCGAAGGGGATCAGCAGCACGACCGGGCCGAAGATCTCCTGCGCGAGGATCGGGGAGTCCGCGGCGACACCGCTGAGCACACTCGGCGCGACGAGGGTGCCCTCGGTCGTGCCGTGCACCAGTGCCTGGGCGCCGTCGGCCACGGCGCGCTCCACCAGCGAGGAGACGGCCTCGGCCTGGCCCTCATTGATCAGCGGGCCGATATGGGTCGCCGGGTCGGTCGGGTCGCCGACCTTCAGGGACGCGACCTTGGCGACGAACTTCTCGGTGAACTCCCGCTCCACCGCCCGGTCCACCAGCACGCGGTTGGCGGCCATGCAGACCTGCCCCTGGTGGACGAAGCGGCTGAAGACGGCGGCGTCCACGGCGTAGTCGATGTCGGCGTCGTCGAGGACGACCAGCGCGCTGTTCCCGCCCAGCTCCAGCACCGCGTGCTTGAAGTGCGAGGCGGCGACGGTGGCGACATGCCGGCCGACCTTCTCCGAGCCGGTGAAGGAGATGGTCTTGGGCACGGGGTGCTCGATGAGCGCGTCACCGATCTCGGCGATGTCCGTGACGACGACGTTGAGCAGGCCCGGCGGCAGCCCCGCCTCCTCGAAGATCTTGGCGACCAGCCCACCGCCGCAGATCGGGGTGTTCTGGTGCGGCTTGAGGACGACGGCGTTGCCCAGCGCGAGGGCGGGCGCGACGGACTTCATCGACAGCAGCAGCGGGAAGTTGAAGGGACTGATGACGCCGACGACGCCGACCGGGAGGCGGTAGAGGCGGTTCTCCTTGCCGTCGACCGGCGAGGGCAGGATGCGGCCCTCGGCGCGCAGCGCCAGCTGTACCGCCTCGCGCAGGAATTCACGGACGAGGTGGAGTTCGAAGCCGACCTTGGCGTGCGTGCCGCCGACCTCGGCGGCGATCGCCTCGCTCATCTCCTCCTCGTGCGCGTCGATGAAGGCGAGCGCCCGCTCGAAGACCAGCCGCCGGGTGTACGGATTGGTGGCGCCCCATTGCGGCTGCGCGCGTTCGGCGGCGCGGTATGCCTGATCGACTTCCTCGACCGTGGCGATGGGTATGGACGTCAGCTTCTCTCCGTCATACGGATTGAAATCGACGATGTCCCATGAGCCGCTGCCGGCTCGCCATTCGCCGTCGATGAACTGAAATGCCAACTCGTCGAAGTAGGACATGCCATCCCGATCTGGAGAACAGGGCGCTCAGGGCGCCGCATTGGGGGGTGCAGACTCCTGATGGTTTGTCATCCTACCCGGGGGTCACGTCAATTGGAGTAGACCACGCAAGAGGTCCCGGGTCTCGGACGGACTCGGCCCCTCCTCCTGGAGACGGCCCATCGTCCGCGCGTAGTGCGCGACCTCTTCGGGCTTGTCCAGATACAGCGCACTGGTCAGCTGCTCCAGATAGACGACGTCGGGCAGCCCCGACTCGGGGAAGCCGAGCATCGTGAAAGCCCCGCTCTCGCCCGCATGTCCGCCGAAGCTGAAGGGCATGACCTGGAGGTGCACATTCGGCCGCTCGGACAGCTCGATCAGATGCTTCAACTGACCGCGCATGATCTCGCGTTCGCCATAGGGGCGCCGCAGTGCGGCCTCGTCCAGCACGCAGTGGAACTGCGCGGGCCGCTCCGCCAGCAGCAGCTTCTGGCGCTCCAGCCGGAGCGCGACACGTCTCTCCGTCTCGGCGTCGCCGGCATCGGGCATCCCGCGCCGGACGACGGCCTGCGCATAGCCCTCGGTCTGCAACAGCCCGTGCACGAACTGGACTTCATAGGTACGGATGACGGAGGCCGCGCCCTCCAGACCGATATAGGTCTGGAACCACCCGGGAAGGACATCGCTGTAACTGTGCCACCAGCCCGCGACGTTGGCCTCGCGGGCGAGGGACAGCAGCGCCTCGCGCTCCTGCTCGTCCCCGACACCGTAGAGCGTGAGGAGGTCCTCGACGTCGCGGGCCTTGAAGCTCACCCTGCCCAATTCCATGCGGCTGATCTTCGATTCCGATGCGCGGATCGAGTAGCCGGCCGCTTCGCGGGTTATCCCACGGGATTCGCGCAGCCGACGAAGCTGCGACCCCAGCAGGATCCGGCGTACCACCGACCCGCTCGCCTCACTTGCGGACACTTTCAGACCCTCCCGTGGCCCACCCCGCCCAAACAGTGCGCCGCAGTCTGCCACGTTCAGGCTTCGTTGAGTGCTCATCCGGTTACTGATATGTGAGGTCCCCGCAAGCCCTCCACAAGAAGGTCGGGGAAGAATTGCCCCCGAACCATGCCCCGTTGGGACAACCACGGCGTCTGCACGTGCATCTGCCCTTGCATCTGGCGTTCACATTGGGAACCATGGGCCTCGCACGCATGCACGCTCGTGAAAGATCCGCCAGACCGGCCGACCGGCCAGGGTCATGACGTCCGCGAACGCCAGGAGTGCCTCGCATGGGGACCAGGGTTTTGACCACGATCGAGCCCTTATGGCAGGGCCTTCCGCCCGTCGACCCCTTGAGCGTCTCCGGATCCGTGTCCTGCACCCTCCCGCCGCGCTACGAATCGGTCGGCGGCGCACGGAAGTTCACCCGCGACACCCTGCAGGGCTGGGACCTCGACGAGCTCTTCGACGGCGTCGCGCTGGTGGTCTCCGAGCTGGTCACCAACGCCCTGCGGCACGCGATCCTCGCCGCCCCGGACCTCACCGGCGACACCCCGCCCGCCCGGCTGCACCTGATGCGCTGGTCGTCGCGGCTGGTCTGCGCCGTACGCGACCCCAGCGACGACTCTCCGGTCGCGGGCGAGGCGGATTCGGCCGCGGAGTCGGGCCGTGGGCTCTACCTCGTGGAGTCCTTCAGCGACAGCTGGGGCTGGCACCCGATGTCCGGCTCGTCGCACGGCAAGATCGTGTGGGCCCTTTTCCGGCTGCCCTAGGGCCGTCGTCCCCGTACACCCGAGCCCCCGCCCGGCGGAATTCCCGCGGGAGGGGGCTCAGTCGCGTACGAGGTGGTCGAACTCGCCGTCCTTGACGCCCAGCAGCATCGCCTCGACCTCGGCGGGCGTGTAGATGAGCGCGGGGCCTTCGGGGAAGCGGGAATTGCGTACCGCTATGTCGCCCCCGGGCAGCTTCGCGAACTCCACGCAGGAGCCCTGGGAGTTGCTGTGCCGGCTCTTCTGCCAGTCCGCGTCACGGAGATCCGTTGCGGCCATGCCGTTGTATGCGTGGGGCACAGGGGTCTCCCGGTGAGAACAGATGTCAACTGCCCGGGATCATAGCTGCGTTCACATGCCGATGCATGCGCAGATGCACGTGCACGACAGGGGGTGCCGAGACCGTCACAGCTCGTCGAGCACCCTCCCCCGCTCCGGGGCGCCCTCATCGCCCCCTGGAGAGACGGGCGCCACCCGTAACGGGTTCCACGCCCCCGCCGGCCCCCGGCCCGGCACCCCCGCCCTCACCGTGCCGCGTACGGCAGCAGCGCCATCTCCCGGGCGTTCTTGACCGCACGGGCCAGCTGCCGCTGCTGCTGGGCCGTGACCCGGGTGACCCGGCGGCTGCGGATCTTGCCGCGGTCGGAGAGGAACTTCCGCAGCAGGCCGGTGTCCTTGTAGTCGATGTAGGTGATGCCCGCCGCGTACAGCGGGTTGGGGCGAGGCCCGGCGCTCCGGCGCGGGTCGTGACGACGGGTCATGACGGCGAACTCACTTCTACGAGACGTCAGGGGTATGTCCGCGGGCTTTTCGCGGATCCGCTACGGAACGGGGTCGAGCAGCGCGTCGAAGGCCGCCGGCAGGCTCTTCCAGGCCGCCGGGCCGCCCGCAAACTCCGCGTCGGTGAGCAGGCAGGAGTCCAGCAGCGACGCCAGCCCCTCGCGGTCCAGCCCCGGCGAGGTGAACACCAGGTACTGGGCGCGGTCACCGTGCTCGGGATGCCAGTCCAGCGCGGCGGCGGCCCGCCGCACCGGCGGCACCAGATCCCAGGCCGCGTCCGGCAACGAGGCCAGCCACGGGCCGGCGTTCTCCACGCAGAGCGCGCCACCCGCCGCGTCCCAGGACAGCAGCGTGTCCGGACGGTCGGCGAGCCAGAAGCGGCCCCGGCTGCGCGCGGCCGCGCACGTCAGGTCCTCCAGGGCGGAGTAGAGCCGCTCGGGGTGGAAGGGCCGGGTGTGCTGCCAGACCAGCGTGCCGACACCGTCCGCTTCGGCCTCCAGCGGCAGCAGCGCACACGCCGGGTGCTGGCGCGCGGCGGCCGCCTCGACGTCGAAGCCGGCCATCGCCGCGGCCGCCAGCTCCCCCGACCCGACGGGCACCTGTCGCGCCATCGGGTGCAGCTGCGCGAGCAGCGCCAGATCGGCGGCGTCGGCCTCCTCCTCCCCGGTCGCGAGCGCCAGCACCGGCGCGTACTCCAGCTGGCGCGCCCAGGTGTCGGCGACGGTGCGCTGGTCGGAGGCCGCGGCGGCGAGACCGGCCTCGGCGAGGTCGTCGCCGCAGCCCAGGAAGTCGAGCACGAGAGCTGGGTCGACGGCGGTGAGCACGCCGGTCAGCGCGAGGTTCTCGCTGCCGCAGGAGGTGATCACCTCGGCCATCGCCTTCGGCTCGACCGAGTCCCACAGCTCGACGACCGCCAGCCGGCAGGTGCGTCCGGCGGCCAGCCGCTCCAGTTCGGGCACCAGGTCCTCGCGCAGCGCACAGCAGGCGCAGTCGTTGACCAGCGGTGCCTGGCCGGTGTCGAGCGTTCCGCCGGCGTCGCGGACCGTCCGCCCGACGGTGCCGTCGGCGGCGGACGCGAGGTCGTGGTGCAGGGCGACGCTGCCGGGGACACCGCGCAGCAGCCGCTCGACGGCGGCCCGCCGCGCCGTGGCGTGCAGGCCGCCCACGAGGACGACGTTGAGCCGCTCCATCAGCGGGCTCCGGGCTTGCCGTAACGGCGCTCGAACCGCTCGACGCGGCCCGCGGTGTCCAGCACCCGGGCGGTGCCCGTGTAGAAGGGGTGGCTCGCCGCCGAGATCTCGACGTCGATGACGGGGTAGGTGCGGCCGTCCTCCCACTCGACCGTCCTGTCGGAGGTGGCGGTCGAACGGGTCAGGAAGGCGAAGTCGGCGGCCCGGTCGCGGAAGACGACGGGCCCGTACGTGGGGTGGATTCCAGGCTTCACGGTGCTCAGCGCTCTTCTCGGAAGGTGACGTGCCGGCCGACGACCGGGTCGTACTTGCACAGTTCCAGGCGGTCGGGGTCGCTGCGGCGGTTCTTGCGGGTCACGTAGGTGTAGCCGGTGCCGGCGGTGGACCGGAGCTTGACGACCGGACGTAGTTCGTTGCGGGCCATGTGGTTAGTATACGGAAATGGTTTCCATTTTCAATAGGATCTCTCCGGAGGCCCCGGCCGAGAGGACCGCGCCATGTCCGCCCACTGCCTGCTGACCGGCCGCAAGCCCGGCTTCGGCAACGCCGTCTCCCACTCGCACCGCCGCACACCGCGCCGGTTCGACCCGAACATCCAGCGCAAGCGCTACTGGCTGCCGAGCGAGGGGCGGCACATCCGGCTGACCCTGAGCGCCAAGGGCATCAAGACCGTCAGCACGATCGGGATCGAGGCGGCCGTCGCCCGTATCCGCGCACGAGGGGGAAAGGTCTGATGGCCAAGCAGAGCAAGATCGCCAAGAACGAGAAGCGGCGCGCCACCGTCGCCCGCTACGCGGCCCGCCGCGCCCTGCTCAAGTCCGTCATCCGCAGCCCGCACACCCCCGAGGAGGAGCGGACGGCCGCACAGCGCGAGCTGGCCCGCCAGCCGCGCGACGCCGCCGCCGGCCGCGTCCGCAACCGCGACAGCATCGACGGCCGCCCCCGCGGTTACTTCCGCGCCTTCGGCCTCTCCCGCGTACGGCTGCGCGAAGCGGCCCACGCGGGCCACCTGCCGGGCGTCCGCAAGTCCAGCTGGTAGCCCCGCACGCCGGCCGTCCGGCCCGGGGAGCACCCCTGGACCGGACGGCCGGACCGTTCGGGTCATACTGGACAGAACGTCCGACGGCCTTCCCGACGAAAGCGAGCGCGCCCATGCTCCGCAACGCCTTCGAGCCCTGGCACCTGATCCTGATCATCGCGGTCCTCGTGCTGCTCTTCGGCTCGAAGAAGCTGCCCGACATGGCCCGCGGCCTGGGCCGCTCGATGCGCATCCTCAAGTCCGAGGCCAAGGCCCTCCAGGACGACAGGACGAACGACGAACCGTCCCCCCGGACCGAAGCCGCGGACAGGACCGAAGCGGCCGGCACGCAGTCCGCCGCTCCCCCGCGCCCCGAATCGGCCGCAAGCCACTGACCTGCCATTTCATGCCCCTGGGCGGCGGCTCAGCTGTCGCCGCCCTCATCGATCAGCCGCCGCACCTCGCGGTCGACGAGCCCCAGCCGCGCCTCCGCGACCAGCGGCACCGCACGGCGCTGCCGGCGCGCCTCGGCAAGATCGATGTCGACGGTGACCAGCGCCGGCTCCCACTTGGGGGCCTGCGCGACCACCGTCCCGCGCGGATCCACCACCCGTGAGCCGCCCCAGAACGTCGCACCGTGCTCATTGCCGACCCGGTTGACGAAGACCACCCAGCACTGCAGCATCCGCGCCGTATAGGACAGCAGGGTGTCCCAGTACATGCCGGTGTCCATCGCCTCCGGATCCAGACTCGCCGCACTGTTCGTCGGCACGAACAGCACCTCGGCCCCGTCCTGCACCGCCAGCCACGGCAGCACCGGCTGCCACGCGTCATTGCACACGAGCGTCGCGCCCCGGCCGCCGCTCACCGACTTCGTGAGGTCGTACGCGCGCAGCGACTGCCCGGGGCTGACGTGCTTGCGCTCCTCCCAGGCCAGATAATTCGGGAGGTAGAGCTTGCGGTGCGCGTGCAGCAGCACCCCGTCCGAGTAGTGCGCGGAGGTGTTGTACGCCCGCAGGCTGGTGTGCTCGTGAAAACCGGCCAGCACATCGGGGCCCTGCAGGCTCAGCTCCAGCAGCCGCGGATCGCGCGCCTCGACGGACGCGTCACGCTTCAGGGCGCCCAAGTGGTAGCCGTGCAGGCTCAGTTCGGGAAAGACGACGAGGTCCGCCCCCTGGGCCGCGGCCTGCCCGATCTGCTCCTGGGCGACCTCGAGGTTCTCCGGCACGTCGCCCAGCACGCAGTCCGTCTGCGCCAGTGCTATGCGCATGGCCCACACCTCACCGACTCGTCGCGGTTGCGGCTTTCCTCCCCAATTTTGCCAGAGGAGTCACGATGCGGCCCGACTCCCCCGAGGGCCTGGCACCGCCCGGCCGGAGGCCCGCACCGCCCGCTCCCCAACACCCGCCCCGGGAGCCCCCGTTATCGCCCCGCCCGCCCGCGAGACGCCCTTCCAGCGCACCGAAAGCGCGTCCGTCCGCGCTTCAAACGCCCCGGCAACACGGGTCCCACCAATGAGCGAAAGAACGATCCTTCCCGTGCCGGGCACGGCCTTCGCGCGTTGATCCGGACGGTCCGTCGCACGACCCCGCCGGGCGGCTTTCCAGCCGCAGCGCCGCCCGCAGGCCCAGGCGCGAGGACCTCGGTCGAGTCGTCTTGCGGTGCCGACGAGCGTCCCGACCGGGTGGCCAAGGCCGAGCGGCCCGCCGGACCCGCTCGGCCGGCCGCCGAGCCCCCCGCCTCACCCCCGACGGCGCCGTGCGCGGCGCAGCAGCAGCGCCCCGCCGAGCAGCAGCCCGGCCCCCGCGCCGGCGAGCGCCGCCGGCCGTGCGCTGCCGGTGGACGCCAGCAGCGCCGAGCCCGCCGACGCACCCGCCTTCGCCACCGCGTGCACCCGCGGGGCGCCCGCCGTACGCGCCGCCACCCGCCCCGCGGCTGTCCCGCGCCCCGTGGGCACCCCCTTCGAGGCCCCTCGCACCGTGGCACCGTCCGCCCGGTTCCCGCCCCCGGCATGCCGCGCACGCTCCGTCCCGGCGCCGTCACCGCCCTCGCGCAACCCGCACGCGGCGCCCGTCGCCCGGCTCAGCGCGCCGATGCCGCTCACCGCGTCACCGCACGCGCGGGCGGCGGCGTCCGCCCCGGGAGAGCGCCTCGCGCTCCCGCCGGCACCCGCGTCCGCGTGAACCGCACCGCCGCTCGCGCCGAGAATGACCGACGCCGCCGCCGCGACGAGCACGGCCTTCAGGCTCTCTCGCATACCGCATCTCCCGTCTGCAGTCGTTGCGTACGGGCCGCCCCCGTGCACCGGTGCCCGCTCACGCCACCGGGCGGCCGGCAGCGCGTGCGCGACGCCGGCCGCCCGGGAGAACAAGCGGTGGAACGAACGGAAGGGCCCGGTGGCGGTCAGCGGTTGGCGACACCGTTGGCGGAGAGCACGGGGATGTCGCTCACGATGTGCGACAGCGGCTCGTCGCCCTTGGCCTGGGTCGAGTTCTTGGTGCACTGCTGGTTCTGCGGGTTGGACAGGACATTGATGTCCTGCACCGCGACCGGGCCCAGGAAGCCGCCGAGCGCGCCGGCGTTGCCCTTCACCGGGACGCCCAGGCACAGGTCGTTCAGGGAGCCCTGCACCAGGCCGAGCTGGGTGCTCAGCTTCCCGCGGGTCGTCGAGTTGCCGTAGCTCGACTTGGAGCCGTTGCCGTTCACCGTGCTGGTGCCCGAGTCGTTGCCGGTGGCCGTCGCCTGCGGGGCGGCCGCGGCGGACATTCCGATCAGCGAAGCCGCCACCGCTGCGCCGGCCATCATCTTCTTCATCACGCAAAACCCTTCAGGAGAAGGAACTCCCGGCACGGGAGCCCTGTTTGAACAACCGGCGTCGCGCGCCCGAGTTCCGCACCGTCACCCGAACAGATGGATATCCCTCTCCTGAAAAGACGTCACCCTTCCTTATCCCGGCGGCGGCACCCTTTCCGCCACGCCGAACCCCTCCCCTATTGGACGCAGCCGCGCACCCCGCCTCTCGCCGTACGGAAAGGCGAGGTCAGAGGGGGCTCAGTGCGCCGAACGAGGGTCACGCAGGGTGAGGCGACCGATTGCAGACCGTCAGCGCCTGTTCGCAGGGTGGCGATGAGTCCTTCGCACACCACGGAAAGGAACCTTCCATGCGCATGTCTCGGAAGGCCGGCTTGCTCATAACCACTGCCGTCTGCGGCGCTCTGACCCTGGGCACTGCGGGAGGGGCCTTCGCGTCCACGGACGACGCGCCGGCCCGCTCCGACAGCGTCGTCAGCGCACCGGGTGCACTGGTCCCCAGTGCCGACGACCCCCCTGCCCCGCCCAAGATCCTCAGCAACGTCATCGGCGTGCTCAGACCGGTGACCGACCTGCTCAGCGACGTCCTCAAGGCCGACGAGGGCAAGCTGACGCCCACCCAGATCACCCAGCACTCCAACGCCGCCAAGAAGGCGTTCGCGGCCGCGCAGCAGGCCAAGCCGGCAGCAGGTCCCGCCGCGCCGCCGGAGCCCCGGCCCGGCAACGGCACGAACCTCAGGACCCATCAGGCCGCCCCGGAGCCCTTGGCCGATCTCCAGTCCAAGGTCGACGCGCTGCTCAAGGCAACGGCTTCGGGCAACGGCGCCGCCATTACCAGCGCCCTCAAAGCCGCTGTCGCCGCCACGGTCAATATCCTCGCCGGCGTCGCCGGCGTCTGACCGCTGGACGGAAAAGGGCCTGCGCAGCCGTCAACCGGCTCCGCAGGCCCTTTCTCGCCGTTCCCACTGTGCTTCCCGCTGCATTTCACCCCGGTCGGCGTGCCAACGCCCCGGCAACCCCATCAATCTCGCGAGGGCATTGGCACGCTTCCCTCCACACGGCCTGCCTAACGACCCGGTACGGCTTTCCTCAGTCACGAGCGAATAACAATGCCGTGCCCCGAGCGCGGACAATTACTCCACGCACCCAGGGGCACCCGCAGCAAAACCCGGGCCGCCCAGAAGAAGGAGGTCTGGGCGACCCGGGGTCTCATCAGCCGGTCAGCGGTTGCCGGCCCCGTTCGCGGAGAGCACCGGAATGTCGTCAAGAATGTGCGACAGCGCCTCGTCACCCTTGGCCTGGGTGGAGTTCTCGGTGCACTGCTGGTTCTGCGGCGAGGACAGGACGTTGATGTCCTGCACCGCGACCGGGAAGACGCCGAGCAGCGACCCGACGTTCGCCTTCGCGGGCAGACCGATGCACGGCTTGTTGAGCGAGCCCTGGATCAGGCCGATCTGCGGGCTCATGTACCCGGTGGTGGTCGAGTTTCCGTAGGCCTGCTTCGAACCGTTGCCGTTAACGGAAGTGGTTCCGTGGTCGTTACCGGTGGCCATTGCCTGCGGGGCGGCGGCAGCGGCGATACCGACAATGGACGCAGCCGCGGCTGCGGTCGCCAGAGCCTTCTTGATCATTGATGATCCTTCGTGTTTCGGGATGGCCATGGGCCGGGCAGTCTGCCCAACTCACAAAGGTGAGTTTGGTTGTTCTCGTTCACTCAAATGAGCTTGTATCCTGATCCGTCTTGCCGATCGGGATACCGCCTGGGCCGGCACGGAGGGGATTCTCCGGAATGCGGCGGTACAGCGGGCGCGGATATGTGCCGGCAGCCGGCCGAGCAATATCCGCACTCATTCACCGGAGGGACACTCCTGATGACAGTGAAGCGCGCCCGGACATTTACTTGATCGGCAGACCACCGAGCAGCGGCGTCGCCTTCTGGGCAGCACCCTTGGCGGACCCCTTGCCGACTGCCTTGCCCGCCGCCTTGCCGGCTGCCTTGCCGGCCGACTTGCCGACCCCCTGGGCGCCACCGAGCAGGTCCTTGGTGTCGGCCGCCTTGACCTTGTCGGCCGCACCCTTGACCGTGTCGACCAGCGGCGCGAACTGGTGGCCGTCCATCTGCTCGCTGTTCAGCGCGTCCGTCAGCCCGCCGTTGAGGCTCATCTGCGGAGCGGCGGCCTCGACGGCGAACGCGGGGGAGGCCGCACCCAGCGCCATGACGGAACCGGCGACAACCGCGGCAGACTTCGCGTACTTCACTTCAACTGTCCCTTCTCAGGCGGTGATTGATGGGGTCGCGACACCAGAGCCGCGTGAGCAATCATTTCGCTGCTCTGATCACCGCTTTCCCCGTGACTAACGAGAACCGACTCCGGGAGAAACCCCGAACCTCCCGGTTCTTGCCGGCGCCACCCGAAAGATCCCGGTGTTCACATTTCTTGCGACCCCGGCCGAACGTCAACCGGCCCCGGTGCGCATGGGCTGCGCACCGGGGCCGGTTCACAATGCTGCTGCTCGAATTAATCCGAGTCAGTCGTTGGTGCAGGTGTTGCCGAACGCCGGGTTGAGCACACCGATGACGTCAACCGTGTTGCCGCAGACGTTGACCGGCACGTGGACCGGGATCTGGACGACGTTGCCGGAGATGACACCGGGCGAGTTCTTGGCAGTGGCCTTGGCACCCGAGTCGGCGAACGCCGGGGTAGCCGCGCCCACCGCCATGAGCGTTCCGGCAGCAACTGCAGCGACCTTTGCGTACTTCACTTTCAGCCCTTCCTGCAGCGGGTCTGTAGCGAACACGACCGTCGTGTCGCACGGGCGGGAGAAATGCTCACCCGTAACTCCGCAGGCGATATTGGTAACGATTCCCCCGCGCTGACGTAACCCTTGCGGGGAATTTTTTCGGAGGAAATCGCCCGAATGCCACGGAGGCGTTTCGGGAGTTTCCGTGCGGCGTCCGCCAACGCGGGAAAAAGGTGCCGCAGTTCGAACAACCGAGGGGTCTACCGAATACGAATTCCTACCGACAGGGGGGATCGAGATTTCCCGGCCCTGCGGCTCGTGACAGGGGACCGCAGGACCCTGTCCGCACGGGAGGAGGTACCGGCGGTCCGGGCCTGCGGCTGATGGCGGGATCAGCGGTTGGCGACGCCGTTGCCGGAGAGCACCGGGATGTCGCTGAGGATGTGCGACAGCGGCTCGTCACCCTTGGCCTGGGTCGAGTTGTCGGTGCACTGCTGGTTCTGCGGGTTGGACAGCACGTTGACGTCCTGCACCGCGATCGGCGCGCCGCCGAAGAGCGCACCGATGTTCGCCTTGAGCGGGAGGCCGACGCAGGCCTTGTTCAGCGAGCCCTGGACGAGCTCCAGCTGCGGGCTCATCTTGCCCTTGGTGGTGGAGTTGCCGAAGGCGGTCTTGGCGCCGTTGCCGTTGATCGTGCTGGTGCCGGTGTCGTTGCCGATCGCCATCGCCTGGGGGGCGATCGACGCCGAGATACCGACGAGGGACGCGGCTACAGCCGTCGTGGCCAGGACCTTCTTGATCACGTTTTACCCTTCTCGAAGCTGGGTGCCCGTATCCGGAGCGCCCTGGTCAACTCACCTCCATGGGTGCGGTTTCGGGCATTCACCCGAATGCCGCGAATCCATAGACAGATATCACCGCATCCGGGTGGCACCCCGGCCCCGCCCTCCAGGACGCCGAAGGCCGGCACGGGAATCCGTGCCGGCCTTCGAAGCCGGAGGCCCGCGCAGCGGGCCGGCCTCGTGCGTGCCCCTGGGTCAGCGGTTGACGCAGGTGTTGCCGAACGCCGGGTTGAGCAGCCCGACGAGGTTGGCGGTGTTGCCGCAGATGTTGACCGGCACGTCGACCGGGACCTGGACGACGTTGCCGGAGATGACACCGGGGGAGTTCTTGGCGGTGGCCTTGGCAGTGGCACCGTGCGGGCCGCTGGTGGCGGAGGCCATGCCGGCCCCACCCATCACGGCGACGCCCGCGAGAGCGGACAGGGCGACGACCTTGGAGACAATCTTCACGGCGAACCTCTTTAACTGAGCAGCGTTCAGGATCTGTACGCGTCGCTTGAGCGACAGGCTGCTCAACGTGCCGACCAGACCGGAAGTAGCGGGTCATTCGGGTGAACAAGGTGCCTGGAGTGCCAGGAGGGGCCGCAGAGTCGGCTGTGGCGTCAGCCGTCGACGGGCGGCCCCGGCTCCGCCCGTCCGGCCCGTTCCGCCATCGTCACACGCCGCCGGGCTCCGGCGGCGCCTGTCGGTGAGCGAGGCTGTCCGGTGGCGCCGCGGCAGGAGCGGGAGGCGCGTTCCCCGGTCGAGACCTGGGTGCTGCGGGGCACGCTGCCTCTGCTGCCGCCGAGGGGGTGGCGGCATACAAGTGACCTTCAACGGGCCGCGGTCGTGGGTGCCGGCGGTGGCCCGGGGTGTGGGAGGGAGCCGAGGGGACGGTCGGGGTGGCGCCGTGCGACGCGCACGGGAGGTGCGGAGAGGGGCCTGCCTGACGGGCGGCTGCGCGGGGGCGGGTGGGGCGTTCGTGCCGGTCAGGGGCATTGTCAGACCCTGGTGCAAGACTCGGGTGCATGAGATGGGCGGTGGTGGAGACGGGCGACGGGGGTGCTCGTCTCTGCCCGCTCGCCCAGGACGGCAGCCCGGCGGGGCCGGTGCGGGAGGAGCGCTCGCTCGTCGAGGCGGTGCGGGCGCTTCCCGAGGTCGAGCGGTGGGTGTGGCGGTGCACCGCGGAGATCTACCGGCGGTTGCTGGCGGCCGGGGTGCGGGTCGAGCGCTGCTATGACGTCGAGGCCGCCGAGGCGCTGCTGATCGGCCATGAGGAGGGGCAGTCGGGCCAGCCGCATTCGCTTGCCGCGGCCTGGGCGCGACTGCACGGCCTGCCCGTCCCCGAGGACGCGCCGGCCCGGACCGCGGAGACCCAGCCCTCGTTGTTCGAGCCCGGACCGGTGCCGCTGCCGCCCGGCACCGACGAGTTGGCCGCGCTGCTGGAGGTCTATGCGGCGCAGGTGACGCGTACGGCGCGGACGGAGCATCCGGAGCGGATGCGGCTGCTGCTGGCCTCCGAGTCAGCCGGGATGCTGATCGCCGTGGAGATGGGGCGGGCAGGGGTGCCGTGGCGGGCCGATGTGCACCGCAAGCTGCTGGACGGGCTGCTCGGTGAGCGCTATCCGGGCGGGCTGGAGCCACGGCGGATGGCGGAGCTGGCGGAGCAGGTGTCCCGGGCCTTCGGGGCGGGCGCACGGGTGCGCCCGGATCTGCCGCAGGACATCATCAAGGCCTTCGCGGGCGCCGGGGTGACGCTCACCTCGACCCGCAAGTGGGAGTTGCAGCAGATCGACCACCCCGCGGTGGCGCCGCTGCTGGAGTACAAGACCCTCTACCGCCTGCACACCGCCAACGGCTGGGCATGGCTCCAGCAGTGGGTGCACGACGGTCGCTTCCGGCCCGAGTACCAGCCCGGCGGCACGGTCTCCGGGCGCTGGACCACCAACGGCGGTGGTGCCCTGCAGATCCCGAAGGTGATCCGGCAGGCCGTGCTCGCCGACCCGGGCTGGCGGCTGGTCGTCGCCGACGCCGCCCAGATGGAGCCGCGGGTGCTGGCCGCCGTCTCCCGCGACCGCGGCCTGATGGAGGTGGCCGGCAGCGGCGAGGACCTGTACGCGGACCTTGCGGCCCGTGCCTTCGGCGGCGACCGCGCCCAGGCCAAGCTCGCGCTGCTCGGGGCCATCTACGGCCAGACCTCCGGCGACGCCCTCAAGCACATGGCCGATCTGCGGCGCCGCTATCCGGCCGCGGTGGCGTACGTCGACGACGCGGCGCGGGCCGGCGAGGAAGGGCGGCTGGTGCGCACCTGGATGGGGCGCACCAGCCCACCCGCAAGCGTGGCCGCCCACGACGAGGCGGGTCTGCCGCAGGAGGACGCGCCCACCAGTGGCTACGGCAGCACCTCGGCGGCCCGCGCGCGCGGCCGGTTCACCCGTAACTTCGTCGTGCAGGGCAGCGCCGCCGACTGGGCGTTGGTGATGCTGGCGGCGGTGCGGCGCTCGCTGTCCGAGGCCGGGCTGCGCGCCGAGTTGGTGTTCTTCCAGCACGACGAGGTGATCGTGCACTGCCCCGCGGAGGAGGCGGAAACGGTGTCCCGGGCCGTCACCGCTGCGGCTGACGCGGCGGGCCGGATCGCGTTCGGGCAGACGCCGGTCCGCTTCCCGTTCACCACGGCCGTGGTGGACTGCTACGCGGACGCGAAGTGAGGCGCGGAGGGCGACGCGCGCGGGGGCGTGGCGACGCCGGGGCTCAGGACGGGCCCTCGACGGTGCGGATCAGGCCGCGGGTGAGGCGCACCATCGCCGCGACGAGCGGTGCGCGGGGCCGCTCGGGACGGTCCAGCCACCACAGCGCCAGCCCGTAGAGGGAACTGCGGATCGCCTCGCCCAGAGGCTCCAGCTCGTCCTCGGGGATGCCGGGGACGAACTCGCGGAGCAGTGCGACGTCCGTCTCCCGCTGTCTGCGCTGGAGTTCGCGGTGGAACGCCTGCACCTCGGCGTCCCCGGTGGTGTCCCGGAACATCATGCGCCAGGTGTACGGATGGGACTGCACATGCCCGAACCAGGCGTCGAACATCGCCTGCAGGCGGACATCCAACTCCCCCTCTCCGTCCAGCAGTTCGCGGATGGGGGCGGCGGCGAGCTCGTCACGGTGGCGCTCCAGCAGGGCGAGGTGCAGCTCCTGCTTGGAGTCGAAGTGGCGGTAGAGCATCGGCTTGCTCAGCCCGGCCTCGGCGGCGATCTCCCCGATGGTCGTGCCGGCGAAGCCGCGCTCCGCGAAGAGCCGGGCGGCGACGTCCTCGATGCGGGTCCGGGCCTCGGCGCGGGCGGCGCGGCTCCGGTCGATCTCTGTCATGCGTCCCACTTTCCTCTCCCCGCTTCCTTCTCTCCGCGGCGCATCGGTATGGCTGGATTCGGCCTGTGCACTCCGCTCGCACTGCGGGTCTCGATGAAGGATACTAGGTCGTGTACCAATCGGTACACTCATGAGTAACTTGGTGTGGGTGAGCGATCGTGCCGGTGAGCGGCGAGAGAGCCGATGAGCCTGGGCGCGCGCACCGGCGGCATCAGAAGCGGGGGTCCGAAGTGATTCTTTCCGTCCATCTCGCCGACATCGGCGTGCGCTCGGTGCGCGCCGTCCTCAAGGAGCGGCCGCGACCGGCCGCCACCCCCGGACTCCGGTACGCCGCGACCACCTTCACCGGCGCGATCGCCGCCGGCCCGCCCAAGCTGCGCCCGGGGCGGGCGGCGCTGATCGCCGCATGGGAGGATGACGCCGCCCTCGATCGCTTCCTGGCCGAGGACCCCTTCGCCGGCCTCCTGGCCGGCGGCTGGCAGGTGCGCCTGCGGCCGGTCCGGATCTCGGGCTCCTGGAGTCCGATGCCGGTCGAGACCGACCCGGCCGCGGCCATGGACGAGGAAGCCGAGCCGGTCGCCGTCCTGACCCTCGGGAAGCTGCGGCTGCGCCGCGCGGTGCCGTTCCTGCGCGCCAACTCCCGGGCCGCCGGCACGGCCGCCGCGGATCCGGCGCTGGTCGCCTCGGTCGCGCTGGCCGCACCACCGCGCTTCGTCGGCACCTTCTCTATATGGCGGAGCGTGTCGGCGATGAGCCGGTACGCCTACGGCTCCGCGCGGCCCGAGCACCGCGAGGCGGTCAAGGACCACCGGGCGGAGGCGTTCCATCACGAGGCGGCGTTCGTGCGCTGCCGCCCGTACGCCGCCCGGGGCAGCCTGGACGGCCAGGAACCCGTGGCGACGGCCGCCGCGGCCTGCGGGGCACCCCCTAAACTCCCCGGGTAGGCGGCCGGCGGCAGGCGGGGCGGCCGATGTCCGATCCGGGAAGGGACCAGCGTTGACCGACACCGAAGGGGCCGAGGAACCGTTCGCGACCGATGCGCCGGTCACGAACGGGTCGGGCACGAAGCTGAGCCCCAAGGACCGCCGGAAGCGGATCGCGGACCGGGTGCTGGCCGAGGGACAGGTCACCATCGAGGAGCTCGTCCAGGAACTCGGCGTCAGCCAGATGACGGTGCACCGGGACCTGGACACCCTGGAGCACCAGGGCTGGCTGCGGAAGGTGCGCGGCGGTGCGACGGCGACGCCCAACGCCCTCTTCGAGTCCAGCGCGCGCTGGCGCGGCGATGAGCAGGTGGCGGCGAAGGAAGCGATCTGCGCGGCCGCGCTGGCCATCGCCGAACCGGGCCAGGCCGTGATCATCGATGACTCCAGTACGGCGCTGCCGCTGGCCCGCGCCCTCTCCTCGCGCGGCGCGTACACCGTCATCACCAACTCCCTCCAGGTCATCAACGAGCTGGCCGAGGAGCCCGATATCCGGGTGATCGCGCTGGGCGGCGAGTACCACGCGGCGTTCAACGCCTTCCTCGGCATGTCCACGGCGGATATCGCCCGCAGCTTCCGCGCCGATGTCGCCTTCCTGTCCACCTCCGCGGTGGACAACGGCCACTGCTACCACCAGGCGCAGGAAAACGTCCTGGTCAAGCGGGCGTTGATGGCCGCGGCCCGGCGCAAGGTGCTGCTGGTGGACCACTCCAAGTTCGGCCGTCAGGCGCTCTACGAACTGGCGCCGCTGGCCGATTTCGATCTCGTCATTTCCGACGAGCAGCTTCCCCAGGAGGAGCAGGACGCGCTTCAATCCCTGGGTGTGCGATACGAGTTGGCGGCGGAGGGGACCCAGCGGTCATGAACGGTGAGAGCGGCGGGAGCGGTGCGAGCGGCGGCAGTGACATGGCCGGCGCGGCACGGCTGGAGCGCATCAACCCGCCCCATCTGGCGCCGCCGACCGGCTTCAGCCATGCCGTACGCGCGACGCCCGGCACCCTGGTCTTCCTCGCCGGGCAGACCGCTCTCGACGGCTCGGGCCGGATCGTCGGTACCGGCATCGTCGAGCAGTTCGAGCGGGCGCTGACCAACCTCCTGGCGGTGGCGGCGGCCTCCGGCGCCGCCGCGGCCGATATCGCCAAGCTCACCGTCTTCGCCGTGGACATCGCCGACTACCGCCACCACGCCCGGGACATCGGCCGGGTGTGGAAGCGGCTGGTGGGCGCCGAGTACCCGGCCATGGCCGTGATCGGCGCGACCCGTCTGTGGGACGAGACGGCTCTGGTCGAGCTCGAAGGCATCGCCGTCGTCCGCTAGGTCCTGTCGGCCCAGGGCCTGGCCGCACCGCCCCTTGGGCTCACGCCCGGTGGTGGGCCACCAGCGCCTCGGCGTCGCCGGGCGTGAGGCGGATCCCGAATTCCGCCTCCAGCAGGCCCGGGATCTCCTCCGGAGCCACCTCGCGAACCTCGCTCGTCCAGTCCGGGCGGGTCCGTGTCAGCTCCCGGCCGATCAGCGAGCTGCGCAGGTCGGGGCGTGGGTGCAGCGCGACCATCCGGCTGACGAACGGGGAGTGCGCATGGGTCGAGGTGTAGTGGTTGAAGACGGCGTAGTCGACGGGGTAGCGCGCTTCCGTACCGAAGGCGTAGAGGTCGAACCAGCCGTCCTCGTGGGCCGATCGCAGGACCCAGGTCGCGGTGTCCTTCTCGTATGCCAGGCCGAACGTCCAGCCGCCCTGCCGGGCCTCGACGCCGTCCCGTAGCGGAAGCGGTGCGAGCAGTGCCTCGCCGCCGAAGCCGACGTCGGTGATCCAGGCACCGTCGGACAGCTCGACCTTGAGCAGCGCGTGGGTGACGGGGCGCAGCCGGTCATCGCCCAGCCGGATCCGGGCGCCGAGGCCGGAGACGTGGAAGCCGAGCCGGTCGAGAGCGGCCGCGTAGAGCAGGTTGTGTTCGTAGCAGTAGCCGCCGCGGCGCGCGCGGACCAGCTTGGCCTGCAGCGTTTCCAGGTCCAGCAGGATGGGGCGGCCGAGGATGATGTCGATGTTCTCGAAGCCGATCGACGCGGCGTGCCCGGCGTGCAGCTTCCGCAGCGTCGCAAGGTCCGGCGTACGGTCGCCGTCGAAGCCGATGCGGGCGAGGTAGGCATCGAGGTCCAGCCGGTCCCCGCCCCATACGGACGCAGGTGGCGGGGCGGTCGGCGGGGTGGTCGGGGAATCGGGCATGGAGCCATTTTCCTGCCTTTCCGGCAGGAGCGGAAAAACGGGCCAAGGGCATCCGCCCCACCGTTTCCTCCGGTGGGGCGGATGCCCCTGGCGTCCGCATGCTCGCTGCTCGTGCCCGCTCCCTCAGGCCTCGGGCGGCAGGCCGTTCAGCTCCGGCCGCGGGCCGTACCCACCGCGTCCTTCTTGAACGCCCAGGCCATCTTGGGTTCCATCGCGAAGCGGAACATCCGCTGCACAGGTGGTGTGCACAACACCGTGATCACGCCACCGGCGATCAGGGTCAGCAGCACCGCGCCCCACGGCGTGTGCATCCAGGGGGTGTCGTACCAGTCCCCGAAGCGGGAGCCCTTGGCGAGGAAGCCGTGCAGCAGGTAGCCGTACAGCGTGCCCGCGCCAAGCGCCGTGCACCACATCGTGCGGCCGGGCACCCAGGCGAAGAAGCAGGCCACCAGCACCAGCGAGCAGCCGAACATCGCGAGGGTCATCACCGCGCCGCTCCACCAGGGGGCGGCGAGCTCCTGCGCGCTGTCCCGGTGGTAGAACCACGCGGCGTTCATCCGCGGCGCCGCCCAGTAGGCGAAGACCAGCGCGGTGGCGAAGACGGGTACGGCGATGATGCGGGCCTGCCGGCGCCGGACGAGCTTGAAGTGCTCCGGGCGCAGGCACAGGCCGATCACGAAGAACGGCAGGAACTGCAGCACCCGCTGGAGGTCCAGGTCGTCGCCGATGTCCGGTGACACGGACGCGAGGACGGCGATGGCCAGCGCGAGGGGGACCGGCCAGCGCACGATCTTCCACAGCGGGGTGGTCAGCCGCCACACGAACAGCGCCGCCAGGAACCACGTCAGGTACCAGGGGTCCATGAGGCTGATCGGATAGCCCGGATCGTCATCGGCGACCCGCTTGAAGAGGGTGTACGCGACCTCGAAGAGGATGTACGGCACCGCGACGCCGGTGATCAGCCGCTGCAGCCGGTCCTTGCGCATGTCGAAACTGCGCGAGAAGTAGCCGGAGATGATGATGAACGCCGGCATGTGGAAGGCGTAGACGGTGATGTAGAGGGCAGCGGCCGACCGGCTGCCGTCGCGCAGCGGCTCCCAGGAGTGCCCCATCGCCACCAGCACGATGGCGAGGTACTTCGCGTTGTCGAAGAACGCGTCGCGCGGCTTGGCCTTGGCGTCGCCCTTGGCCTGCTCCTTGGCCGGCTTCTTGCCGTGTGCCTTGGGCTTGGCATGGGACGCGGCGCCGGGCGCTCTTCCCTGGCCGCCGTCCCTGACACCCGGGCCCGTCCGCGGGGCGCCGCCGGTGACCGGCGAGGTCAGCGTGGCGGTGCCCGCCGTGGTGCTCGCGGGAGTCGAGGCGTCGGTCGGCATCTGCCGCGGCAGCGGAACCCGCCGTTCACCGTAAGCCGGAAATTCGTTCGTCAAGGGCCCTCCCGGAACGAACCCAGGGGAGGAGCTGGACGCGGGCCCGCACCGGGCCCCAAATCGGAACCCAAAAGCCAAGTCCTGCGTCTTAGTTCTTTTACGGGGAGAGTGGCGGCGTCGAACATCTCAGGCACCTTAGCCTCGCCACGGGAATCCCGTAAATCCCCGCCCGGCGCACGCCACACGCCGCGCGTCCGCCCTCCACAGCTCCTTCACCCGCACGGCCCAACAGGGCCCGCCCGCACGGCCGTCGCCACCTGCGGAACTCGTGGGAGCGGCCGGAATCCGACGGTTCTAGACGATGATTCCTTCGATGCCGCGCAGCGATGCCGCCCGCGATCCCGTGTCCTTTCCCACATCCCACGCATAGATCTCCAGCGGCCGGCCGTGCGGGCCGCGCAGCCGGTGCACGGCCGCGACCCAGCGCGAACCGGCCGCCGACAGACGGGGGTTGATCTGGTCGGCGAATCGCGCACAGCGGGCCAGCGCGGCCCCGGAAGGCGCCCCGAGAATGCCTGTACGCAGCTGCGGAGCCAGCTCGTGCACAGCTTTTACACAGCTCACGCAGAAGCTTTGGACAACGATCCGGCGTCCGGCATGCGCGCGATCCAGCCATCTCTGTGCGCGGAGTTCGCCGATGACCTGCTTCTCGATTCCGCGGTAGGGGTGGTCCTTGGGTGATTTGATCTCCAACAACAGGCGCTGCCCGTTGTGCTCCAAACGGTGCAGATAAGTGGCGAGCGTCGGCACCCGCTCCCCCGCGAAACGCCTCCCGAACCAGCCACCGGCATCCAGCCGGGCGATCTCGGCGGCCGTGAAATCCCGTACCCGCCACGGCGCGCGGCCGGGGAACAGCTGCTCCGCGTCCGTCGTCCGCTTCAGCGTGGCGTCGTGGATCACGACCAGCTTGCCGTCCTTGGTGCGCTGCACGTCGTTCTCAACCCAGGCCAGCCCCCGGCGGTGCGCGGCGTCCACGGCGGCGAGCGTGTTCTCCGGAGCGTCACGGGAGGCGCCGCGGTGCGCGATCAGCAACGGGCGCCCGCCTCCCGGCACCGGCCCCGCGACCGCCGCCGCCACGGCCGGCTCCTCCGCCCCGAACGCGACAGCCGCCGATGGCACCGCCGCCGTGATCAGGAACGCGACCCCGGCCGCGGCAACCCGCCTCGATCTCCGCCACATGCGGGAGCCTCCCGGTCACTCGCGGGCGAGAACGCCCGCGTCAGCTGCCCCCTAAGGCCTTTCCCTCCGGGAATACGGCTTTCCCTCAACATGCCCCCACCCCTCCACGCCCGCCACACGAGCACCCCGCCAGGCACCCATCCGAGCGGAAACCGAGGGCGGCCTTCCGGGATGTCCCGGCGCCGGGCCGGATCCGCAGAAAGCGGCTCCGCACGGTCCGCCGTCCCAACAAAGGCCCAACGGATCGCCAAGGAACGCCCAGCGGGCAGCCAAGTCCGCCGGATCGCGCCACGGGAATCAGCCACGGTGCGGGGAGAGCGAGGGTGGCCGGAATTCCGGGGTGTGCGGCCGGCGGTCCGGCGCGGGGCGAGGGTGCGCCGGGGCGAGCGCCGGACCGTATTCGGGACACACCCCCCGCGCCACCGGCCCGATGGGCCGCGCGTTCCGAATTCTGGGCGTACCGGTTTGGTTTTGCGATGTCCAGCGGCCGCGCGGCCAGACGCTTTCCCGATGGCGCGGAATGAAGCATTCCGCGGCTGAATCACCGCAATGACTGGGTAAATAGACGAAGCGTCAGGCGGGCCGCAGGTTGTGCCGCATATCACTGTTGACCGCCTTAAGTGGCGTGTGCAACCGTCACCCCTGCCAGGGAATGTCATGGCACATCGCGGGCCTACTCAATGGTGCGCATGGTTCGATGACCGTTGAACTATCCATCTCTCTGCTGGAAGTTCTCGGAGCTCACGGGGGAGTCATGATCACGCGAAACGACCTTTCTCTTTATTCGCTCACGGATATCCTTGCCGAGCAGGAGAGCCTTCCCAAGGAAGTCCGCGACCCCTTGGTGGCGGTCGCGGACTGGAGCTGTGAATTCCTGATACCCGGCCATCCGGAGTTAGGCCGCTCCGGCCCCGTCTGCCCCTACACCAAGCCTTCGATGGGCAAGGGCCACTTCTGGTACTCCTGCCCTGACGTCGGCGCGGAGCCGTCCGACGTGGCGGATACGGTGCTCCGGTACCTGGAATGGCACCAGGAGATGGCCACCGCGATCGACGAACGCGAACGGCAGTTCCTGACCTTCCTCATCGTGCTGCCGGCCGTCGATCCGGACTCCCCCGACGCCCTGGACGAGATTCAGCTCCGCCTCAAGGGCGAGTTCGTCCAACGGGGCATCATGGTCGGCCAGTTCCATCCCCGGTGCGACCAGCCGGGATTGTGGAACGAGGATTTCCGTCCGCTGCGGTCGCCCGTACCGCTCCTGGCCATCCGCTACATGGTCCCGTTCGACCTGCCGTTCCTGGTCGGCCACCGGCAGCACCTGGAAGCGTATCTGCACACCTTCGCCCCCGATATTCCCGCGCGCGTGCGCACCTATCTCGCCGAATTGGCGGCCACGGCCGCGTGAGTGGCGTACGGAACACCTCCGGGAGAGACGAGGCAGGTATGGGTGTGCGGTTCAGGACGGCACTCGGGGATGTTTCCCCGTATCAGGCCGGGCGCGGTGGCGGCGAGGGAACGGACCACCCCGACGGCGCGGAGAAGGCCCTGCTCGCGCAGAACGAAGGGGCCTTCGGGCCGGTGGCCGCAGCACAGCGCGCCATCCAGGAGGAGGCCGCGCAGGGGCACCGCTATCCGGAATCAGGGTTCGCGGGCCTGAAGCGGGAAATCGCCGCCTACCACGGAATTCCCGCCGACAACGTCTTTCCGGCGGCCGGGAGTTGCGCGGTATTCCACTATCTTTCGCTGTGCCTGCTCGACCCCGGGGACGAGGTCCTCTTCTGCTCCCCGACCTTCGGCGCCTACGGGCTGGAGGCCCGGAAGATGGGCGCGGTGCCGGTGTCCGTTCCGCTGGACGCCGAGGGGGCCTATGACCCGGCGGCCCTCCTCGCGGCCGTCTCGGACCGCACGAAGATCGTCTATGTGGCGAACCCCAACAACCCCACGGGTGGTCTCGTCCCCCGTGCCGCCCTGTCCGCGTTCCTGGACGCCGTACCCGCGCATGTCCTCACCGTCATTGACGAGGCCTACTTCGACTACGTCGACGACCCCGCCTACCCGGATGCCATCGCCGAGTTCTTCTCCGACGAGCGGCCGGTTGCGGTGACCCGTACGTTCTCGAAGATCTTCGGTCTTGCCGGTCTCCGGGTGGGCTACGGCGTCCTGCCGGCGGACATCGCGCGGAAGCTGGCGAAGGTCCAGATGCCGTTCGAGGTGAACAGGTTCGCCCTGGCGGCCGCCACCGCCACCCTCCGGGCGGATCCGGCGGAGATCCGGCGCCGGCGCGAGGCCACGGCAGCGGGCCGGCTGCGGCTGGTCGGCGAACTCGGCGCCGCGGGCTTCGCGCCCCTGCCCGCGAGTGCCAACTTCGTCCAGATACGGGTGGGGGACGCGGCCGCGGTGGCACATGACCTGGCGGAACGCGGCGTCCTGGTGCGCCCTCTGG
Source organism: Streptomyces sp. NPDC101393 (assembly GCF_044767385.1). NCBI lineage: Bacteria > Bacillati > Actinomycetota > Actinomycetes > Kitasatosporales > Streptomycetaceae > Streptomyces > Streptomyces sp. NPDC101393. The sequence continues at coordinate 124,237 of NZ_JBIWNU010000012.1, forward strand.
GGTCGTGGGGGCAGCCGGACAGCATCAGGGTCACCGTCGGGACCGTTGAGGAGACCACGCGGTTCCTCGATGCCTTCCGGTCGGTCATGGCGACCGGCACCCCGTCGTGACGACGGCGTCCGGCCCCCGCAAGGAGACGGACGGCGCCGCGCCCGCCTACCCCGAGCAGCACTACATCGGGGGACGTTGGTGCGCGCCGGACGGCGCCGCGACGACCCTGCCGCTGGTGAATCCGGCGGACGGCACGCGCTGGGGCGGCATTCCCACGGGCTCGGCCGCCGACGTCGACCGTGCCGTGGAAGCCGCCGCGGGGGCACTGCGGTCCTGGTCGGCCACCTCGCCCCGGGAACGCGGCCGGCTGCTGCTGCGGCTGGCCGACGGACTCGACGCCCGCGCGGAGCGGATGGCCCGGGACATCACCCACGAGATGGGGACACCCCTCGGGGAGAGCCGCCGCCTCCAAGTGCCGCTGGGCATCCGGACCTTCCGGCGCACCGCGGAGATCCTGAGCGGGATGTCCGCGCGGGAGGACCTCGGCGCCACCGTGGTGCACCACACGGCGGTCGGCACGGTCGGCTGCCTCACCCCGTGGAACTACCCCCTCTATCTGGTGGCGACCAAGGTCGCCCCCGCGCTCGCCGCCGGCTGCACCGTGGTGATCAAACCCAGCGAGCTGGCGCCGGGCGGTGCCCTGCACCTGGCCGACGTCGCGCACCGGGCCGGTCTGCCCCCGGGCGTGCTGAACGTCGTCCTGGGTGACGGCCCGGAAACCGGCCGGGCGCTGGCCGGGCACCCCCGGCTGGACGCCCTGTCCTTCACCGGCTCCGCCGCCGTCGGCCGGCGGGTGGCGGCCGAGGCCGGTGCCGCCCTGACCCGCGTCACGCTGGAGCTGGGCGGCAAATCCCCCAGCGTGCTGCTGCCCGACGCGGACCTGGAGCCTGCGGTGAGGGCCACCGTGCAGAAGGCGTTCCAGAACGCCGGGCAGACCTGCGCCGCGCTCACCCGCCTCCTGGTTCCCCGTGCGCAGCTCCCGGACGCGGCCGACCTCGCGAGCGGCTGCGCCCGGCGCTACCTCCCCGGCCCGCCGTCCGACCCCGGAACCGTCCTCGGCCCCCTCGCCTCGGAGGCCCAGCGCACCCGGGTCGCCGCGTACATCCGCAGCGGCACCGCGCAGGGCGCCCGGCTGATCACGGGCGGGCCGGACAGGGTCCGCGGCCTCGAAGCGGGGGCCTTCGTCCACCCCACGGTGTTCACGGACGTCCCACCGGACGCCGCCATCGCCACCGAGGAGATCTTCGGCCCGGTGCTGTCCCTGATCCCGTACGACACCGAGGACGAGGCGCGACGGATCGCCGACGGTCTGGGATCCGGCCTCTCGGCCGCCGTCTGGTCCCGCGATGAGGAACGCGCATACCGGCTGGCCAGGGGGCTTCGGGTGGGCAGCGTGTCGGTCAACGGGGCGCCCACGCACCCCGATGCGCCGTTCGGCGGCTTCAAGGAGTCGGGGTTCGGCCGCGAGCGCGGCCGGGCCGGCATCGAGGAGTTCCGGACCACACAGGCAGTGCACCGGACGCCCCCGCGCGTCGGGGACGAGTGAAAGGCAGGAACAGCCCGTGCCCAGGATCACCGGCGGTCAGGCCGTCGTGGACGCCCTGTCGTCCCACGGATTCGACACCCTCTTCGGCCTGCCCGGAGTGCAGAACGACTGGCTCTACAACGCCCTTTACGACGCGGACGGTGCGATCCGCGTCATTCACACCCGCCATGAGCAGGGCGCGATGTACATGGCCCTGGGGCAGGCACTGGCCACCGGGAAACCGGCCGTGGCCAACGTCGTCCCCGGACCCGGCGTGCTCAACGCCGGCGCGGGCCTCGCGACCGCCTATGCCCTCAACGCCCCCGTGCTGCTGCTCGCCGGGCAGATCCCGCTGCCTGCCATCGGCCGGTCGCTGGGCGTCCTGCACGAGCTGCCCGACCAGTTGGGGCTGCTGCGCTCACTGACCAAGTGGGCGGGACGGATCGACGACCCGGCTCAGGCTCCGTGGCAGGTGGCCCTCGCCATGCAGCAGTTGCACTCCGGCAGGCCGGGGCCGGTCGCCCTGGAGGTGCCGATGGATGTCCTCGCGACACGTACGGAGGTGGCCCTGCCCAGCCCGTCGCTGCCGCCGGCGCCCGCGCCCGTCGACACCGAGGCCGTGGAGAAGGCGGCCGAACTCCTGGGCAGGGCCGAGCGGCCCATGGTCATCGTGGGCGGCGGGGCGCAGGACAGCGCGCCCGAGGTGCGGCGGCTGGCGACGGTGCTGGAAGCGCCGGTGGTCGGCTACCGCAACGGCCGGGGCATCGCGGACAGCCGCGACTACCACAGCCTCACCCAGCCGGCGGCGCGCGGACCGTGGGACGCGGCGGATGTCGTACTGCTGCTCGGCACGCACGCCAGGGTGCCCGTCCAGAAGTGGCCGCAGAGCCCGGACCGCACGCTCATCAGGGTTGATGTGGACGCTGCCGCCCTCGCCCGCAACCACCGTCCCGACCTCGGGATCACCGGCCGGCTGCAGGACGTCCTGCCGCTGCTGCTGGACCGCGTCGAACGCCACAACCGCCGCCGCGCCTCGCGCGAGGAGGAATTGCGCGCCGCCCGTGGCGAGTGGGAGCGCCGGAGTGCGGTTCTCGAACCGCAGATTTCCTATCTCAAGGTGATCCGGGAGGCACTGGGTGAGGACGGAATTCTCGTTGACGAACTGACCCAGGTCGGCTTCGCGAGCCGTATCACGTATCCGGTGTACCATCCCCGCACCTTCATCTCCACCGGCTATATGGGCACGTTGGGATATGGGTTTCCGACCGCCCTGGGGGTGAAGGTGGCCCGCCCGGACGTCCCGGTCGTCTCCGTCACCGGCGACGGCGGATTCATGTTCGCCTCCGCCGAACTCTCCACCGCCGTGCAGCAGAACATCGGCCTGGTGACCCTGGTGTTCAACAACGACAAGTACGGCAATGTGGAACAGATGCAGCGCACCCAATACGGCGGCCGGGTCATCGCCAGCGAACTCGTCAATCCTGATTTCGTGATGATGGCCGAATCCTTCGGTGTGGAGGCCTACCGGGTCACCTCCCCTGCCGCACTCGCCGGCTGCCTGCCCAAGGCGATCGACAGCGGCCGGCCCGTCCTCATCGAAGTCTCCGTGTCAGACATGCCGAGCGTCGACCAGTTCCGCTAGCAGAAGCACGAGAAAGAGCAGGAACAGACCGTGTCCCCTTCACTCCTCCAGCCGGATTCCCCGACCGCGACGGCCTTCCGGAAGGCCGCCCGCGATCAGAAATGCGTTTTCTTCTCCGGGCTTCCCGGCATGGGCAAGACACTGATGATGCAGCAATTTCTTCTCATCGCGGCAGCGGAAGGACGGTCCGTACAGCTGCTCCAGTGGGACGTGGTGCGTGAACGATTCGAGGTCGGCCCGGTCGCCATCCGCTATCCGGAGGTGAGCGGGGTGACGCACCCGGGAATCCGTAAGGCGGTGGGCCACTGGGCACGGGGCCGCGTCGCCCGCTGGCACCGGGAGTTCCCGGGCGACGCCGACCTTCTGGTGGGCGAGGCGCCGCTGATCGGGAACCGCTTGGCGGACCTGGCCAGGGAGGGCGCGGACGAGGCGGAGGCGTTGCTGCGCGGCGGCCGCACCACCTTCTTCGTGCCGGCACCGACCGCGGAGGTGCGCCGCGAGATCGAGCGGAGCCGCGAGCGGGAGACGCTGCGGCCCCGGCACGAGCGCGAGCGGGCGAACGCCGCCCCCGCACTGCTCGGCAAGCTCTGGACGGAGATCGCGGAGATGGCCGTTCATTTCGGCCTCTCCCCGGAGCGGGAAGCGGCCACCGGGGGATATCAGCAGCAGCTGTACGGAGCCGTCTACGAGCGGGTGCTGCGCCACCGGAATGCGGTGGTCCTGCCGGTGGCGGAGATTTTGCCGGTGACGGCCTCGCCGCACGACCTCCACCCGGGCGCCCGGGAGATCACCCCCACACCGGCGGAGATCGAGGAGGCCTTCGCCGTGGTGGACCGGCTCTCTCTCGACGAACTGCGCCAGGAGACCGCGCAGTGGTTCCACGGCGCGGCCGCCTCACCCTCCCGAGCGGCCGGGGCATGACCTCTGGCGCGGGATCACGCTCCGGTGGCGCCGTCCTTCACCTCACCCCGGACGGCGCCTTTCGTCCCGCCCTTCACCTCATTCCCGGCAGCACTCATGATGTCGCGCTTATCGGCATGCAGCAGCGCCCCCAGCAACCCGGGAAACCGGGTATTGAGATCCCGTACCCGCAGCGAGATATAGCGCTCCCGGCCCATTACCCGGGTCCGGGTCCAGCCCGCCTGCCGAAGAATGCGGTAGTGGTGCGAACCGGTGGCCCGGGTGACCGGGAGTGCGATATCGCCGCAGGCGGCCTCACCCGCTTCCGCGAGATGCCGCACGATCTTCCGGCGCAGCGGGTCACCGAAGGCATGGATCACCTCGTCCAGGCGAATATCCGCGGTCTGCGGTTCGTCCGAAAGGGAACCGGCAGTCAGCACCTTTTCCGGCATGGCTTTCTCTGAGGACGTCAGTTCGATACACCTCTAACAGTTAGAAGATCGTCTAAGTATCTGATATCGTCCGTCCCGGAAATCAGAAATACTTCCCCAGGCGGTGACTCCATGCAGGATACCCAGCCGGCACCCCCGGCGAGGCCGGTCTTACGCCAGGTGATCGGACAGCGGGCGGCCGTTTCGGTCGTGTTCATCACCTCGATGTTCGTCACCATTCTCGACACCACGATCGTCAATGTCGCCCTCGCCTCGATGACCCGGAGTTTCGACACCTCCGCCGCCGCCATGAGCAGCGTGTCCGTCGCCTATCTGGTGGCCCTGGCGGTGGTCATTCCGGCGTCCGGCTGGCTGGGTGACCGGTTCGGCACCAAGCAGACCCTCCTGGTCGCCCTGGCGCTCTTCACCCTCGCCTCCGTGCTGTGCGGGCTGGCGCAGAACCTCCCCGAACTCGTCGCGTTCCGCGTGCTCCAGGGCGTCGGCGGCGGCATCCTCACCCCGATCGGGATGACGATGCTCTTCCATGTCTACCCGCCGAAGGACCGCATCCGGGCGGCCCGGGTGCTGACCGTGCCGACCACCCTCGCACCGGCACTCGGCCCCGTACTGGGCGGACTGCTGGTCGACGGGCCGGGCTGGCGCTGGGTGTTCTTCGTCAACATTCCCGTCGGGCTCTTCGCAATCGCCTTCGGTCTGCTGTTCGTCGCCAGGATCGAGGGCCCCCGGTCGACCGGGCGCCTCGACCTGCCGGGCGTACTGCTGTCGGCGGGAGGCTTCGCCGGCGTCATGTACGCGGTCAGCGCGGGGGCCACCCAGGGGTGGTCGTCCCCCTCGGTCGTCGTCGCCGCGGTCGCCGGTGCCGTGCTGGTCGCCGGGCTGGTGGTATGGCAACTACGTTGCGCACGACCGCTGTTGGACCTCCGGCTGTTCGGCAACCGCCTCTTCCGCACCATCAACATCGCCTCCCTGCTGTATTCCGTGTCGTTCCTCGGCACCCTCTTCGTCTTCCCGCTGATGCTCCAGGAGGCGTTCGGCCGCTCCGCCGTCGCCGCCGGGCTGAACACGTTCCCGGAAGCGGTCGGTGTCATGTCCGGTGCGTGGCTGGTCGGCCGGATCTACGCGGCCATCGGGCCCAGGCGGCTGATGGCGTCCGGAATGCTGGGCGTGGCGGTGACCGCCGGGCTGCTGGCGACGGTCCGGGCGGACACCGCGCCATGGCTGGTGTGGCTGGTGATGTTCGTGCTCGGGGTCGCGATGGCCCATTTGTTCGTCCCGGCGCAGACCGCGGCGTTCGCCACCGTCGCCCCGGGCCGCACGGGCTCCGCGTCCGCGCTCTACAACGCGCAGCGGCAGTTCGGCATGGCGCTCGGCGTCGCCGTCATGGGGAGTGTGCTCGCCGCGGTCGGCACCACCCGGCTCACGCCCGACGGCCCGCGCGCCGACCTGACGGCCTATCACATAGCTTTCCTGGTGGCTGCCGGTATCGCGCTGGCCGGCGCCGTCGCCGCCCTGCTCGTGCCGGACAAGGAGGCCGCCGTCACCATGACCCGCGACACGAAGGCCCCGGCCCGGCAGAAGAACGAGGACCGGCCGGACCCGCTCCCCGACGGCAGTCACTGACCGCCGCCCCGGCCCGCACCCCCACCCACCGACGCCACGCCCCGGGCGCCAGCTCCGGGCGCCCACCCAACGGAGGAGACGCACCACATGGAATTCGGCATCAGCTTTTTCCCGTCCGTGGGCCCGGACGACAAACCCGCGACCCAGTACTACGACGAAGCCTTCCAGGTGGCGGAGAAGGCCGACGACCTGGGCTTTGCCTACGTCCGGGCGATCGAGCACTACTTCTCCGCCTACGGTGGCTACAGCCCGGACCCGATCACCTTTCTCACGGCAGTCGCAGCCCGGACACGGAATGTCCGGCTGATCACGGCGGCGACCATCCCGGCCTTCACCCACCCGGTCAAACTGGCGGGGAAGATCGCCATGTTGGACAACATCTCGCACGGCCGGGTCGACGCCGGATTCGGCCGGGCCTTCTTACCGCACGAATTCGAAGCCTTCGAGATATCCCTGGAGGAGAGCCGCGAACGCTTCGACGAGGGCGTGCAGGCCTGCCGTCTGCTGCTCACCGAGGACGCGGCCGCATTCTCCGGAACATTCCACACCTTCGGCCCGGTGCGCCTGCTCCCCCGGCCGGCGCAGCAGCCCTTCCCGCCCTTCTATGTCGCCGCCGCGAGCAGCCCCGAGTCCTACGAGAAGGCCGGCCGGGACGGCCACTACCTGCAGACTGCGCTGGCCGTGTCCAGCCTGGAGAAGACCCGGGAGATGCTCGGGATCTACCGCGACGCCTGGGCCGCGGCGGGCCACCGCCCCGGTGCCGAGCGCATCCAGATCAGCATGCCGTTCTTCCTCGCGGACGACGACGAAACCGCGCGTCGGGCCGGTGAGTTCGACCACCGGAAGACCAGCGGCAACATGCTGGAGGCGGTCTCGGCCTGGCAGCGTGTGCGCAGTACGCAGTACGCCGGATACGAGAAGATCGCGGAAAGCGTCAGGCGCACCAGCTTCGACGATCTCGTGCGGCAGAACAAGATTCTGGCGGGCAGCCCGGACACCGTACGCAAGCAGCTCGACCATCTCGTGGCGGCCCTCGGCGACGATCTCTCGGTCGCCCTCGTACCGCACTCCGGAAACCTCGACCCGGCCCTCGTCAACCGAGCCCTGGAACTCTTCTCGGACAGCGTGCTGCCCCGGATGGCCGACTCGTGACGGGAATCTCGACCGCCGCCCCGGACGCCGCCTTTCGTCCGGAGGAATTCCGCACGGCACTGGGACGGTTCGCCACGGGAGTCGTGGTGCTGACGGCGCTGCCGGCGAGCGGCGGCCCTCCGGTCGGCCTCGCCGTCAACTCCTTCACCTCCGTCTCCCTCGAACCGCCCCTCGTGCTGTTCTGCGTCGGCCACCACAGCACGAGCTGGCCGCGGATCCGCGAGGCCGGACGCTTCCACGTCCATATCCTCGCCGAGAACCAGCACCGGATCAGCGCACGGTTCGCCACCTCAAGTGCGGACAAATTCAATGGAGTTGACTGGGCCCTTGCCGAGAACGGCATACCGGTCATCGACGGCGTGCTGGGCCTGCTCGAGTGCACCGTCGTCTCGGAGCAGACGGCGGGCGACCACGATGTGGTGATCGCCCGCGTCCATCACCTGGAAGTCCGCGGCGACGGCGGCCCGCTGCTCTTCCACCGCGGCGGCTACGGACGCTACACAGCCCTGGAACCGGGACGCTGACGGTGCGTTTTGGCCGATGCGGTGCGGAGGGGGTGCGTCCACGGGCCCCCGACGCCCCTCGCCGTCAGCAGGAGGCTTTACGCCCCGTCCAGGTGCCGGGCATAGCAATCCGCCAGTTCGTGTGCCAGGTCCAGGGCCTGGCAGGCGTTCAGCCGCGGGTCGCAGGCGCTCTCGTAGCGGTCCGGTACCTCGTCGGGAGAGATCGCGCAGCTGCCCCCGAGGCACTCGGTGACGTCCTCCGCGGTCAATTCGGCGTGGATGCCGCCCGGGTGGGTGCCCAGCGCGCGGTGCACCTCGAAGAAGCCCCGCACCTCGTCGATGACGGTGTCGTAGTGGCGGGTCTTGTGGCCGCTGGGTGCGGTGAAGGTGTTGCCGTGCATGGGGTCGCACACCCAGACCACCTCGGCCCCGTCGGCGGTGACCTTGGCGACCAGGTCGGGCAGCACGTCCCGTACGGCCTCGGCCCCCATCCGGGTGATGAAGGTGAGCCGTCCGGGCCGGCGCTCCGGGTCGAGCCGGTCGACCAGCGCCAGTGCCTCGTCGGGCGTGGTGGTGGGGCCGAGCTTGACCGCGACCGGATTGCGGATGCCCGCCGCGAAATCGATGTGCCCGCCGTCGAGTGCGCGGGTGCGCTCGCCGATCCACACCAGATGGGCCGAGAGGTCGTAGGTGCCGGCCGGGGTCGTACGGGTCAGCCCTCGCTCGTACTCCAGCACCAGCGCCTCATGGCTGGTCCACAGCTCCGTGCCGTGCCGCGCGGTCAGTTCGCGCAGCATGCCGAGGGTGGCGGCCGCGGCCCCGTAGGCGCGGATCAGCCGGGACGGGTCGGGGGTGCGGTCGCGTGCGGTGAAGTCGCACCCGTTGACCAGGTCCCCCCGGTAGACGGGCAGGGTGAGGCCGTCCAGGGTCTCCAGCGGGCTGGAGCGCGGTTTGGCGTACTGGCCGGCTATCCGGCCCAGTTGGACCACGGGCAGCCCGGACCCCTCGGTGAGCTGGGCGGCCATCCGGCCCAGCAGGCCGAATTTGCCGCCGACCCGCTCGGGGGTGGCGCCGTCCAGGCTCTCCGCGCAGTCGCCGCCCTGGAGCAGGACGGCCTCGCCGCGCGCCACCCGGGCCAGCCGGTCCCGGAGCGCGTCGCTCTCGGCGGCGGCCACGAGGCCCGGCAGGGAGGCGAGTTCGGCGGCTGCCGCGTGCAGCGCCGCCCGGTCCGGCCAGTCGGGCTGCTGCGCGGCGGGCGGCAGGTTCGGCGCCTCCCCCGGAAACCGGACCGGTACGCCGAGCAGGCCGGCGGGGTCGCGGGGGTGCGAGGTGAGTTCGGTAGCGGAGCGGTCAGCGGTAGCGGTAGCGGTGAGGTCAGCGGTATCAGTCACGGCGAAGGTGTCCATGTCCGTCGAGAGCACGGTCGACCAGCACCCCGGCCGCGCCTGTGTAGCGAGTGGGATCGAGCAGCTCATCCAGCTGCTCCTTGGTGAACACGCCCTGGAGTTCCGGCAGTTCGGCCAGCACGTCGCGCAGCGGGAGCCCGTCCCCGGCGGCGCTCGCCGCGGCCCGGGAGAGCAGCTGTTTGGCCGCTGCCTTGCCGAGGCGCGGGGCCAGGGTCGCGGCGATACGTTCCGAGACGAGCGCGCCCGAGGTCAGCGCGAGGTTGGCCCGCATCCGCTCGGGGTGCACGGTCAGCCCCCGCGCCAGCTCGACCGCGCAGTGCGCGGCACCGCCGGTGAGCCGCAGGGCCTCCCGCAGCAGCGCCCACTCCGCGTGCCACACTCCGCCGGACCGCTCGTCCTCGGAGGTCAGGCACTGGGTCAGGCCGGCTGCCAGCACCGGCACCTGGAGCGCCGCCGAGCGGATCAGGGTGGCCAGTACGGGATTGCGCTTGTGCGGCATCGCGGACGAGGCGCCGCGTCCGGCCGGCGCCGGTTCGGCCGCCTCGCCGATCTCCGTACGGGAGAGCACCTGCACATCGACGGCGATCTTGCCGAGCGCCCCCGCGGTGTGCGCGAGCGCGGCGCCGAGGTCGGCGAGCGGGGTGCGCAGCGCATGCCAGGGCAGGCCGGGCCGGGCGAGCCCGGTCTCCTCCGCGTACGCGGTGACCAGCGCGTCCGTGTACTCCCCCGGGTCGACGGCGCCGGACGCGCTGTCGAGGGCGGCGTACTGGAGGTAGCCGGCGAGCGTGCCCGCGGCGCCGCCCAACGAAACGGGCAGGCTTGCGCGCACCCGGGCCAGCCGCTCGGCGGACTCCAGCACCAACTGCCGCCAGCCGGCCGCCTTCAGGCCGAAGGTGGTGGGCACGGCGTGCAGGGCGAGGGTGCGTCCGGCCATCGGGGTGTCGCGGTGCGCGGCCGCCAGCCGGCCGAGCTCCTCGGCCGTCGTCCGCAGATCGGCCAGGACGAGGTCCAGGGCACGGGCCGCCACCAGCATGGCGCCGGTGTCGAAGATGTCCTGGCTGGTGGAGCCCCGGTGCACGTACTCGGCGGCGGCCGGGTCCTCCTCGGCGACCACCGCACTGAAGGCGGCGACGAGGCCGACCACCGGGTTGGCGGTCTCCCGCGAGGCGAGCGCGAGCGCCCGCAGGTCGAAACGGTCCGCCCGGCCGAGCCGGGTGAGCACGGCGGCGGCCTGCCGCGGCAGGGTGCCCAGCCGTGCCTGGGCTCGGGCCAGCGCGGTCTCGGCGTCGAGCATCGCCTGGAGCCAGGCCGGGTCGCCGGTCGCCTCCTCGACGGGGGTGCCGGCACGTACCGGGGAGAGGATCCCGGAGTCGGCGGGCAGGGCCGTACGGTGCGGTGCGGTCATGCGCCCGCCCCCGTCCGCCGGGGTCCGACGGGCGGCACCGACAGCACCGCCGCGGCGATGGCGTCGGAGTCCTCCAGCGTCACCGAGCCCACCCCGGGGCGGATGCCCGCGGCGGTGACCCAGTGAACGGACTCGGTGGGCACGCCGTAGGCGAATCGCCTGCGGTGCGCCCGGCCTTCGGCGTCCACCAGCCGGTAGGGGCGCTCCGCCACCGCCAGGCCGCCGGTCTCGTACGCGCTGCCGCCGTGCACCGGGATCCGGTACGTGGCGGCCTGGCCGGTGGTGACCAGGTGCCGCAGCAGCGGGTCCGCGGTGCGGCGCAGGTCGGATTCCGGCACCCGGGCCTCGATCAGCGCCGTCGCGTGCACCGGGGGGCCCGGCACCACGGACGAGGCGGCCACGAAGCGTGCGCCGTGGCCCTCCTCGTCGTCCGCCGCGACGGCGGAGACGGCCATCCCGGGTCCGACGGGCACCACGGTCCCGGCCTCGATCAGCGCGACCAGCTCCTCGATCCGGGAGGCCGGCGGGCCGATCGAGAGGAAGGCGTTGAGCGGGGTGTACCAGCGGTCCAGTTCGTCGCGGTGGGACGCGCCGTCCAGGCCCTGGTGGTCCACCGCGATCCGGATCTCGTTGCGCAGGTCCCGCAGCACGTCGAGCGCGGCCTTGACGGGTCCGCTGACATTGCCCTGCCTGGCGTGCCGCACGTCCTGCCGCAGGTGGCCGAGAAGCCAGTCCCGGTAGTCCTCGGGTCCGGTGAAGTCCCGCCCGGTATACGGGCGTTCCGCCCAGGCCCAGTCCCAGTGGTCGGCGGGTGCGATGTCCGCGTCCGCGGGCTCGGCCTCGCCCGCCAGGTAGCGGGCGGCGAAGCCCTCCCCGTCCGCGCCCCGCGCGGTGAGCAGCGCCGCGTAGTAGACCGCCTCCACCTCCTTGGCGATCAGCGGCCACAGAGCGGTGCGGAAGGAAGGCCGTTCACCGGTGGGGCTCCGCAGTGCGGCGGCGCGCTCGGCGGTGAGCAGCCGTGGCCGGTATCTGCCGTGCGCCCCCTTCTCGTTCTCGCCGCGCGCATGGTGCGGAACGCCCCGCCGGGAGCCGGCGTACAGCTGCGGCTCCTCACCGGAGGGGAGGTAGACGAGAGCGCCGGAGCCGCTGCGTTCGAACCTCCCGCCGCGGCCCAGCGTCAGCAGCGCCAGGTAGTCGAAGAAGTTGAGCCCGAGCCCGCGCAGCAGCACCGGCCGGCCGGCTTCGAGAGCGGCGAGGTCGACGTCGGCGGGGTTGGCCGGCGGGATGTACGTCAGCCCGTCGCGCTCCGCCGCGAAGGAAGCGAACGCGGCTTCGCCGCCGGTGAGTTGGACGGGCACATGGCCCTGCGCGAGGACGACCGAGGCGAGGCCGCCCAGCCGGGTGCCGTCGTCGAGGACCAGCAGCTGGGGCGGATCGGCACCGTCCGCGGGCGCGGCGTGGCCGTCGCTCTCGTCGTCCAGCGAGACGGCTCGCCGGGCGTGCACCCGTATCTCCATATGGGCGGGCGCGCCGGCCACCAGCCGGCCGAACACCCAGTGCAGATAGTGGCCGTAGAACGCCCGCGTGGGATACGCGTCGGGGCCCAGGTCGCGGGCCTCGGCGGGGTCGAGGCCGGGCGCGGCCTCCAGCGTGCCGTGGACGAGGGCCTGCGACCACTCGTACAGGCTCGGCCCCTCCTCGATCGGGCCCCCGATGGTCACACTGGCGTCGGTGAAGACGCTGACCTGGGAGGCCACGGTGTTCATCAGCAGATGCCGGGGCTGGTCCCGGCGCCAGACCCGGCCCGCGCCGGGCGGTGCGGGGTCGACGAGGTGGACGGTCAGCCGCCGGCAGGAGGGCGACTTCCGCTCCCGGGCGCACAGCCGCTCCAGTACCGAGAGCCCGCGGGGGCCCGCCCCGACGATGGCCGTCTCCACGCAGGCTCCGGTCACGCTCTGACCCTCACCGGCGGGACGGCGGCTCCGGCGATGCCGCCGAAGAGCTTGTTCCAGCCAACGTCAAAGCCTGCTGCCTTCATGAATCCGCAGCCCTGTTCGCGAGCCGTGGTGAGCGCCACCGGTGATACCACAACCATCCCCCGTTGCATGGTGAATCCTCTTTCTCGTTCCGTCCCGTGAGCCGGTACGGCCAAGGAGGGGCGGTTCAATCCCGCCCCAAGCCCCCCAAGGTGCGTGATTCGGCCGTGCAAGAGGAAGACAAAGTTCCTCTTCGGCAGGCAAAAAGGGGCACAAAGTGCTGACCCTCTGCTTCGTGAGCAACTCTCTACTTCTAGCCCGCGGCTGGAAATATCGTGGATACTTCAGGAAGGTGCACTGCCATGACACGAAGGATCCATATGGCTACAAGATGGAGTAAGACGGACTTCACTGATGTGGCTGCGAGTGAGCGGATCGGACCCCGCTGTGATCGCTGTATCCCGCCCCCACCGGTCGCCGGGCAGACCACTCTCATCGGCGTGGCGCACACCCTGGGGAAACTCTCCGCGGTCCTGGCCGCAGAGGCGGAGCATTTCGACGCGCACGGCTCCGCGCACCACGTGGCCGACGGTCTGGCACAACAGAAGGGGGGATTCCGCTACGTCCACGGTATCGCAGAGATCAACCGCGAAATTCAGCACGTACTGAACGAAGCAGAAGAAGAAATCCTGACCGCCCAGCCGGACGGCCCCCGCCCCGAAGGCGTGCTCGACGAGGCGCTCGCGGCGGTGCGGGACCGCATATCCGCCGGCGTGGCGATGCGCACGCTCTACCAGCACAGCACGCGTTTCGACGAGCCGACCAAGGCCTACGTCCGGGCGGCCACCGAATACGGCGCGGAGATCCGCACGCTCGCCGAGTTCTTCGACCGGCTGATCGTGGTGGACCGGAAGACCGCATTCATTCCGGTCAACGAGGAGCGCACCGTCGCCGCCGTCATCACCGAAGCGGCCGTGGTGCAGTTCCTGGCGGACGTCTTCGAAAGGGCCTGGGACCGCGCCGCGCGGCACCCTTTCCTCCCGGTGCGCGCCGCCGACGCCGCCACGGAAATCATTCCGGCGCTGCGGAAGGAGATCTGCAAGCTGCTCATCGAAGGGCGTTCCGACCGCGAGATCTCGCGGCGGCTCGGCTTCAGCCTGCGTTCCCTCCAGGGCCACGTCGCCCAGTTGAAGAAGGAATACGGCGCGGCGCACCGGCTGCAGCTCGGCTATCTGATGGGGATCAGCGCCGCATCGGAATGAGCGGTAGCCCGGATTCCGCCCCAAAACCCTCCCGGAAACCGGCCGACGGGAAATCTCCCGGGAACACCGGCCCGCCGGCCCCTCCGCAAGAAAACCTTGCGGGACCAGAAATCAGCTCCTAGGCTGCGAAACCAAAATGCGCACCGAGCACCTCACATCAGCTTTCCCGGGATCGAGCTGCCGGAGATTCTCCATGGCCTCGCTCGCATTACCGTACCCATCGATACGCTCCGGAAAGACTCCCACATGACCTCGCGAAGACCTGCCTACCGGCTTTCCGCCAATGAGAATCCGTATCCTCCGCTGCCCTCCGTGCAGAAGATACTGAGCTCCGAAGCCGCGCTGGTGAACAGATACCCCGACCGATTCGCCACCCGGCTCACCGAGAGCATCGCCGCGCGGCACGACGTACCGCCCGAGCACATCGCCACCGGCGCCGGCTCGGTGGGCGTGCTGCACCATCTGCTGCACGCGGCACTGCGGGACGGTGGTGAAGTCGTGCACGCCTGGCCGTCGTTCGAGGCCTACCCCCATCTCACCGAGATGTGCGGCGGCGTGTCCGTACCCGTGCCGCTGCGGGACCACCGGCACGATCTCGCCGCGATGGCGGACGCGCTGAGTGACCGGACGAAGGTCGTCATCGTCTGCAACCCCAACAACCCCACGGGCACAGTGACGTCCACAGCCGCGCTGGACCGGTTCCTGGAGCGCGTCCCCGACGACGTCCTCGTCGTACTCGACGAGGCCTACCGGGAGTTCGTGACCGAGCCCGGGGTCCCCGACGGCATCGCGTACCACCGCGACCGCCCGCGGCTGGCGGTGCTGCGCACCTTCTCCAAGGCCTACGGACTGGCCGGACTCCGGGTCGGCTACGCCGTGGCCCATGAGCCGGTCGCGGCGCGGATCCGCGCGGCCTCCGTGCCGTTCGGCGTGAACGCCCTGGCCCATACGGCAGCCGTGGTCTCGCTGGAGGCGGAGGACGAGCTGATGGCCAGGGTCGCCGAACTCACCGCGGAGCGGCAGCGGGTGACGGACCGTCTGCGGGCCACCGGTCTCGGCATCCCGGACTCCCAGGCGAACTTCCTCTGGCTCCCGTTGGGGGATCGCACCGCCGCGTTCGCCGACGCGTGTGCCGACGCCGGCGTGAGCGTGTGGACCCTCGGCGGCGAGGGCGCGCGGGTGACGGTGGGCGAGCCCGAGGCCAACGACATCGTGGTGCGGGTGCTGAGCGGTCTTCCCAGCACCTGAGCCGGGTCCGCCCCCGCGGGCCGGGCGCCCCGGGGGCGGACCGCATCCGTCACTTCACGGCCATCAGCAGATACTCGTGCGAGCGGTTGGTGTGCATCGGATCGCCCTCGCTCACCGGCCAGTCGTACAGGTGCACCCGCTCGTCGCCCAGCGTCAGATGACGCCCCAGCACCCGGGCTGCGTCCCAGGCCAGCGGCACGAAGGTGCCGTCCAGGCGGCGGTTCTGCACGGCGATCACCGCGTGGGCGCCCGAGCGCATCACCTTCGCGATCGCGCCGAACGCCTCGTCGAGAGTCTCCAGGTACGTGTCGTAGTCCCGCAGTGCGTACATCTGGCCCGGCTCGGTGGCCTCGGTGTCCAACTGGGTGCCGAAGTACGGCAGGTCGCACAGGACCATGTCCACGGAGTCCGGGTCCAGCGGCGGCTTGCGGGCGTCGCCGCAGAGCATCCGCTGCTCCGGAAGGCCGGCCACCCGCTTCCGGGCCTCCTCGGCGCGCTCCGTGCTGACCTCCAGGCCGATACCGCGCCGGCCGGTGACGGAGCAGGCCACCAGGGTCGTGCCCCAGCCGGCGAAGGGGTCGAAGACCACGTCCCCCGGCTTGCTCAACTCCTCGATCAGCGGCCGCAGCTGGGCCACATGGCCGCTCTGTCCGGCGGCCCCGTCCACGACGTGTTCGGGATCCTCGCCCCCGAGCACGAGCCAGCTGGAAACCCCCATGGGGATCACACGTCCTTTCACAGGGCCATGGCATGCTCCCGCACGCCTCGGCACGGTTCGGAAAACGGTTCGGGAAACGGTGCGGAAAGCGGCCACCGGAACCCGTCGCCCGCAGGCGGGCCCGCGGCGGGGCCGCCGGGGACCGGCGGGGTACGGAAACGGTCAGTCGCGCACCGCTTCAGGCGTTTCCGGCCTCCACCGGACGGAGCCACCGGGCCCCTCGGGCCCGGCCCCCGCCGCTGCGCCGGCGGGCCCGGCCACGGGATCCCGCCGCGCCGCCGGATGCACCGCGGCCTCCGGGAGCCTGCGCTCCAGCCGGACCACGCCCAGCGCGGAGCCGAGCACCCCGGCGCACAGCACCAGCCACATCCCCGTGTCGGAAAGCGACATCAGCCCGGTGAGCGCGGCCGGCGCCAGAGCGGTGGGCACCGCCCAGGAGAGTTGATAGACCGCCAGGTGGCGGCCCCGGGTGGCCTCCGGCGCGGCATGCGCCACCAGCGCCGACGCCGTCGCGCCGTGCAGCAGCTCGCCCGCGGTGAACGCCGCGGTCGCCGCGAACACCCCGATGACCAGCGCGGTTCCCTGCGACATCTCGCCGAGCACGGCGAAGGCGGCGAAGGACGCGGCGAAGACGACCGCGCCCAGCGCCACGGCCCGCGTCCGGCGGAACTTCACCAGGACCCGGGTGACGGGGATCTGCAGCAGCGCGATGCCCACGGTGTTCACCGCGTACAACACCCCCACCAGGGACTCCGGCGCGCCCAACTCCCCGGTCAGATACACCGGGAGCGCCACCGACAGCACCATGTAGCCGAGAGCCGTCGGTACGTTCAGCAGCGAGAGGCCGAGGAACGGCCGGTTGCGCGCGACGAGCCGGTAGCCGCCCTTCCGGGAGGCGCGGTCGGCGACCGGGGCCGTCGCACGGTCGGTGGGGATCGTACGGAGGAACCCGGCCGCCACCAGATAGCCGGCGGCGGTGCACAGCACGATCAGCCGGAAGGCCGCGTCCTGGCCCATCGCCAGCGCGGCGCCGGCGATCAGGCCGCCGGCGCCCATGCCTGCGTTGCGCAGGCTGCGCTGCGCGGCGAGCAGCTTGTCCCGCTCGGTGCCGTGCACGATCTCCGCCACGAAGGACTGGATCGCGGGCGGGTGGGCGGTGTCGCCCAGCGCCACCGGCAGCACCACCAGGAACATCACCACGCCGTTGTCCGCCAGCGGATAGAGGCAGAACGCCGCGGCACGCACCACATATCCGCCGACCAGCACGGCACGGGCACCGAACCGGTCGATGAGCATCCCGGCGACCGGGTTGCTGACCAGCCCGATCACCGCCGCCGCGGTGATGATCGCGCCGACCTCGGTCACCGCCAGGCCGGTGGTGTGGTGGAAGTACAGCAGGGAGAGCGGGATGTACATGCCGGCGCCGGTGGCGTCGACGACCATCCCCACCATGTACCGGAAGCGGTTCGAGGGCTTGGTCACGGCGCCTCCTCGATCCGTGTGGCGGCCCGTACCCGCTCGCCCAGCGCACGCAGCCGGCGCTCGCACGCGGCGCGGTCGGGGGCCGAGGCGACGGCCGCGGTGAGGAAGTCCGCCGACCCGGCCGCGGGTGCGATCACCTGGCCCACCTCGGCATACCGCCAGAAACCCGCCACCCAGGAGTCGTCCGGCACCTCGGGCAGTGACCGCACCAGTCCCGGCCGCTTCATCGTCAGCACCTGCCCCGCCATGCACCGCGGCCGGGGCAGCGAGCCGTCCGCCGCGCGCGGCGGCGGCGCGGGCAGCGGCAGCCCGGCCTCGGCGCGGGTGACGAACTCGGCGAGCCGGACACCGAAGAGCGTCCGGAAGACCTCCCGGATCTTCGCGCCGCCCGAGCGGCAGGCGATCTCGCACAGCACCAGCCGGTCGTCCGGGGTGTGGAAGACCTCGGCGTGGAAGGCGTGGTGCGGCAGCCGGGTCCGCTCAGGGGTGAGCGCCTTCAGGGTCCGCTCGGTCAGCTCCAGCAGCCGGGGGGTGAGCGGATCGTCGACGTCCAGCGTGAGGTCCACGCGGGGGCCCGGATCGGCCGCGAACGAGGACAGCTCGTATTGGTACTGCGAGGGCCAGGCCGCCGCGACCTCCCCGTCGATCACCAGGCCGTCGACGTGGCACATCCGGCCCGCCACGTACGCCTCCATCAGGACGTCGTCCCGGGGCCGGCCACCGGGGAACGCCTCGTCGAGATGGCGCTCCAGCTCGTCCTCGTCACGGGGGATGCGCAGGCCGATGGAGTTGTATCCGGTGCGGTCCTTGAAGACCACGGGAAAGCCGTGCGCCGCGGCGAAAGCGCGGGCCGCCGCCGCCGTGCCCGGGGCGATGTGCGGGGCGATCCCGATACCGGCCTTCCGCGCCAGCCGCTTCATCAGCGCCTTGTCCCGGAAGGGTTCGACGTCCGCGCTCCAGGCGCCCTCCAGGCCGAGCCGCTCGCGCAGCGCGGCGGCCCGCACCAGATCCGCCTCGTGGTGCGCCACGATGTGCCGGACGTCGTACTCCTCGGCCAGCTCCAGCGCCCGCGCGGTGACCGCTTCGCCGTCGTAGTCGTCGCACAACTCCAGCCGGGTGAAGCCCTGGTCGCCCTCCGGGACGGGCTCCCCGAAGAGGGCGAACTTGTCGCGCGCGGCAAGCACCACGATGTCGCCGGGGTAGTCGGCGAGCCATTCCAGGTACGGGAACGGCTCGAACGGATTGCGGTGCAGGATCAGCAGGCTCATGCGGGGGTCACCGACCGCCCCGCCGCCGCGGCCTCTTCGGCCGCCCCGGCAGGCAACTCCGCGGTCACCGCGGCCACTTCGGCGATCCGCGGGCTGCCGTCGGTGTCCGTCAGCCGCACCCGGAGGGTGTCGCGGATGACCTCGGCGCCCCGCTCGACGGCCGCCGTGGTGTTCCGGCCGGACACCGCGACCAGCCCGAGCCGGTCCCAGTTGTCCCGGAGGGGGCGGACGGTGTCGCCGGGCCCGGCACTGATCCGTACCGCGATCACGCCGTCCTGGCCGGCCGACTCCTCGACCCCCTCGACGGCCTCCACCCGGCAGCCGGGCGCTCCCACCACCGCGCGTACGGCCGCCCCGCCCCGCGGCACCGGCCGGTCGGGCAGCTCCTTCGCCAGGCCGAACGGCCACCCCAGCGCGAGCGAGCTGAGGTCGACGCCGTACGCGCTCTCGACCAGCTCGGGGATGATGTCGCCGCCGATCCGGTTGTGGCTCTCGATCACCCGGGGCCCCTGAGCGGTGAACCGGACCTCGGTGTGGCAGACGCCGTCCCGGAACTCCATCAGGTCCAGGAAGCGGGCCACCGAGGAGCGGATCCGCTCCTCGGCGCCGTCGGGCAGCCGCGCGGGCAGCGCGTGCCCCAGCTCGGCGAAGTGTCCGGGCGCGGTGAACTTCTCGGTGATCGCCACGACGACATGGCGGCCGTGGAAACTGAAGGACTCCACGCTGTACTCGGGGCCGTCGACGTATTCCTCCATCAGGAACGCCTCCAGGACCAGCAGCGTCGATATCCGGTCCGTACGGGTGCCGGTCAGCCGGCACACCTCGTCCCACACCCGGTCGGTGTCGGCGGCGCGCTCCACCCGCTGCACGCCGATGCTCGCGGTGGCGGCCGTCGGCTTCACGATGAACGGGTAGCCGTGCCGGGCGCCGAAGGCGGTCAGGTCCGCGCGGACCCGCACCGGTTCGGCGGCGACCGCGTCGGGGTCGCGCCCCTGGAGGTGGCGGCGCATCACCGACTTGTCGCGGAACCGGCGGGTGACCTCGTGGCTCGTCCCGCCCAGCCCGAACAGGTCGTTGATCCGGGCGGCGTTCTCCAGGCCCGGTTCGGTGAGCGAGAGGGCGGCGGCGTAGCCGGGGCTCCGCGCGAGCTCCCGGGCGAGCGGTTCGACCCTCTCCCACTCGGTGTAGTCCACGACCCGGACCAGATCCGCGAGGCGCTCCTGCGCCGGGGTGATCTTGGTGGGGTGCTGGAGCAACAGCACATGCAGCCCGAGCCGCTCGGCCCTGGCGACCGTGTCGTCGGTGCCGCCGACGAGCAGCAGGGTGCGCTCGGGGTTCACGCGACGGCCTCCTTGCCGGCGGGTATCACGGCGGACGCGGGGAGGGCGGCTGCGCCCGCACCCGCGGTGTCCACGGCCTCCTCGTCCTGGGGCCGCCACCAGCTCAGATAGCGCTCCCCGGTGTCCGGGAAGAGGGTCACCACGGTGGAGGCGGACAGGTCGTGCAGCCCGGCCAGTTGGGCGCAGGCGTGGGTCACCGCTCCCGAGGAGACCCCGGTCAAAAGACCGCTGCGGGTGGCCAGCGCGCGGGTGGCGGCGGCCGCCTCGGCGTCGGTGACCGTGAGCACCAGATCGATCAGCGCCAGGTCGGTGACGGGGCTGGTGAAGCCGCCGTTCAGGCCGGGGATGCGGTGCGGCCCCGGCTCCCCGCCGGACAGCAGCGGCGAGCCCGCCGGCTCCACCGCGACGACCTTGAGCGCGGGGTTCTGCTCCCGCAGGTACCGGGCGGTGCCGGTGAGGGTGCCGCCGGTGCCGACGGCGCACACCAGCCAGTCGACGCTGCCGCCGGTGGCCTCCCAGATCTCCGGTCCGGTCGACTCGTAGTGCGCCCGTACGTTGGCCGGGTTCTCGTGCTGCCGGGCGTACCAGGAGCCGGAGATCTTCTCCTGGAGCTCGGTGGCACGCTCCACGCAGCCGGTGAGCCCGCGCACATGGTCGGTGAACTCCACCTCGGCGCCGAGCATCCGCAGCGTCAGAACGCGCTCGTTGGAGGCGTTGTCGGGCAGCACGATCACACAGCGGTAGCCGCGCGCGGCGGCCAGCGCCGCCAGCGCGATACCGGTGTTGCCGGACGTGGACTCGATGACGGTCGCACCTGGGGTCAGCGCGCCGGACTTCTCGGCGTCGTTGATCATCCACAGGGCGGCCCGGTCCTTGACGCTGGAGAGCGGATTGGCCGACTCCAGCTTGGCGAGCACCTGCGTGTCGGCCGGCAGCCCGTCCAGTGCGAGGCGCAGCAACGGCGTGCGCCCGATCAGGTCGGTGAGCGAGTCGGCGATGGCACCGACGGCGGGCAGGGACATGTCTCCTCCGGTCTTTCCGGTCCTTTGCGGCTCAGTGCCGGTCAGCGGCGGCTGCCGCTTCGGCCGGATGCCGGGGTACGGGGGTGCCGAGGGCGCCGGCGGCGTCCGCGCCGCCCTGCTCCTCGGGCCGTACGTGCACGGTGACCGCGTCTCGCACCCGCGCCTCCAGCGCGTCGAGTTCGGCCACCGTGGGTGCGTCGATCAGGAACGACGCCACCCGGTCCTCGGAGCTGCGCAGCGGCCCGAGCCGCGCGCCGCGGTCCTGGTGCACCAGCACGGCGCGCAGGGTGGCCGGGTCGCCGGGGGCGCCCGGTTCGATCCGGGGCCACAGCCCGCCCTCGCCGACCCAGGCCGGCTCCAGGTCGTGGCCGAGGACGGTGACGTCCTCCAGCACTCCGGGCACGTGCTCCAGATAGACCTGCCGGGCGACCCGGGCGGGCTTCGGGTAGGAGGCCGGCTCGCCCAGCGCGATCCGCATGATCTCCGGCTCCAGCGGCCGGCCGGTGGCCAGTTCGTACAGCACGCACAGCCCGTCGCCGGGGGTACGCGCGGCGACCTCCATCAGGTGGACGCGGCCCGCGGCGTCCAGCCGCCACTCGGAGTGGGTGATGCCGTTCTCGAAGCCGAGCCCGGCCAGCATCCGCCGGTTGGCGTCCAGCAGCGCGGGGTCGGCCTCGGGGCGGTCGTTGGGGACGGTGTGCGCCAGCTCCACGAAGGTCTGCGCATGGGAGTCGGTGGTGTCCTTGCGGGTGGCCGACGCGAAGACGATCTCGCCGTTCTGCACCAGGGACTCCACCGAGAACTCCTGGCCGATGATCTTCTCCTCGATCAGGACGGTCTCCTGCTCGGGGTAGGTCGCCAGCAGCGCCCGCAGCGCCTCGGGACCCTCGACGGTCTCCACGCCCGAGCTGGAGTGCCGGCCGGAGGGCTTGACCACCGCCGGGTACGGCACCGCGTCCGCGTCGACGGCGGCGCGCTCGCCGCCGGTCACGATCAGCGAGGCCGGACTGAACTCCGGGAGATACCAGCGCTGGAGGTACTTGCTGCGGCAGGCCCGGCTGGCGCGCAGTCCGGGCGAGGGCACGCCGAGCGCGTCGGCGAGCAGCCCGGTCGGCTCCACCTGGGTCTCGCCGACGGCGTACGCGCCGACGATGCGGTACGTCTCCCGCCAGCCCCGCGCGGCAGCGACGGCACCCGGGACGTACGACCCTTCCTGGCCGACGGAGCCGTCGATGAAGGCGAACTCGTCCACGGCGTGGGCGGGGTGGTCCGGCTCCTTCAGGGCGCGCAGCGCCTCCTCGCGCCACGCGGCGGGAGTGATCACCAGGACCTTCAGCCCGCGGCGGGTCAGCTCCTGAAGGTACTGCGGCGCCCGGCACACCACCAGGAAGGACCCGGCGAGGATGAAGGCGTCCGGGCGGGCAGGGGAGGCCTGCTCTCCGGGGGGCTGCGTCTTGTCCATGATCCTCCGTCTGTTCTCTGCGATCGGGCCTGGAGCGGACACGGGCGGGGCCGCCCCCGACGCGCGGAGGCGGCCCTGTTCGCCCTGCTGTCAGTCGTAGTGGAGACCGTCCGGGCGGGCCCGCTTCAGCTCCGAGAAGCCGGAGTAGCCGGCCAGTGCCTGCACCCCGTCGAAGATCCGGACGGCCTCCTCGCCCCGCGGAACGGAGCTGAGCACCGGGCCGAAGAAGGCGGTGCCGTCCAGGTGGATGGCGGGGGTGCCCAGGTCCTCCCCGACCGGGGCGAGGGCACGGGCGTGGCTCTCGCGCAGCCGTGCGTCGTACTCGTCGCTGTGCGCCGCCTTCAGCAGGGTCTCGGGCAGGCCGAGTTCGGCGACGGCCTCGGCGGCGACGGCGAGGTAGTCCTTGTTGCCGCCGTTGTGGATACGGGTGCCGAGCGCGGTGTACAGCTCACCCAGGGTCTGCTCGCCGTGCTGCTGCCCGACGGCGGTGCAGATCCTGTTCAACGGGAGGGAGTTGTCGACCAGTTCGCGGTACCAGTCCGGCAGCTCCCGGCCTTCGTTGAGGACGTAGAGGCTCATCGTCCTGAAGGTGAGGTCGAGTTGGCGGTGGGCCTGCACCTCCACGATCCACCGGGAGGTGATCCAGGCGAAGGGACAGGCCGGGTCGAAGTAGAAATCGACCTTCGCGGGCGAGGTGGTGGCCGGACTCATGCGGCGTCCTCCGGGGTCGCGACGGCGAAGGACGTGCCGTCGGTCTGCGTGGTGTAGTTGTCGAGATCAGCGTACTTCTCACGCAACTGCCGCTTCAGGACCTTTCCGGTGACTCCTACCGGGAAATCCGCATCCGAGCGGGCGATCTCCAGCATGCCCAGCAGGGGGTGACCGGCCGCTGCCAGCGCGTCGTTGGCCTGGCGCAGCAGCTTGTCCGCGGCGGCGGCACCTTCCTCGACGGTCACCACGGCGACCGGCACGGTCCGTCCGCCGCGCCGCCCGGCGACGACCGCGACGTCCCCGGTGGACGGTACGTCGCTGAGGATGACCTCCTCCATGAACACCGAGTAGCCGGTGCCCTGTTCGGTCTCGATGGCGTCGGCGGCGCGGTCGACCAGGAAGAAGTCGCCCTCGGAGTCCCGGTAGGCCATGTCACCGGGCAGCCAGTAACCGGCGAGCTTGAAGCGGTAGGTGGTGTCCGAGTCCGCCCAGTAGCCGGGGGTGATCGCCGGGCCCTTGGCGGCGAGGAAGCCGACCTCGTTGTCGTCGGCGTGGCTGCCGTCCTTGCGCAGGATGGTGACGTCCGCGACGCCGACCGGCTTGCCCGCGCACCGGTCGTTGCGCTCGGAGCCCAGCGTGCGGGCCTTCAGCAGCACGCCCCAGCCCAGCTCGGTGGTGCCGAGCCGGTCCAGGAAGGCGGCCTGCGGGAGCCCCGCGCTGCGCTGCGAGAGGACCTTGGTGATGTGTGCCTGGTGCACGGCGTCGCCGATCGAGACCCACGCCTCGACGGAGTCCAGCGAACCGGGCGCCGGGTCCAGGACCGCCAGCTCGGCGTAGCCGTGCGCGAAGGACATCACGGAGGTCGGCCGGTACTTCTCCACGGCGGTGGCCAGCCCGGCGCCGCTGCTGTCGCTCAGCGCGACGATCGGGGTGCCGCCCAGCATCGCGTACACGGTGTAGGCGACGCAGCCGAGGTGCGACTGCGGCAGCGCGGTCATCATCAGCGCGCCGGGCTGCTCGGTGTGGTCCACCAGCCGGAACATCGGGCCGGCCGCGATGGTCCGGTGCGTGTGCAGCGTCGGCTTGGGCTGTCCGGTGGTCCCCGAGGAGTGCAGGATGACGACCGGGTCGTCGTCGTGGTGGTTCCAGTACGCGCTCTCGGGCAGCGTGGCGGTGGGCGGGGCGGGCAGCTCCTCCAGCGCCTGGGTCCACTTCAGGCCGAGCGCGCCGGCGGTGTCGCCGAGCCGGTCCAGCCGTTCCTGGTCGGCGTAGAGGCCGACCGGGGTGGTCTGCTCGATCAGCGACGCCGCGATCTCCCGCGGGGCGTTGGAGTTGATGAGCAGGGCGACCGCGCCGATCTGGGCGAGCGCGTAGAAGTGCAGGGAGTAGGCGATGGAGTCCTCGAACCAGACGGCCACCCGGTC
The DNA here is from genome assembly GCF_044767385.1 of Streptomyces sp. NPDC101393. Classification (NCBI taxonomy): domain Bacteria; kingdom Bacillati; phylum Actinomycetota; class Actinomycetes; order Kitasatosporales; family Streptomycetaceae; genus Streptomyces; species Streptomyces sp. NPDC101393. The sequence goes on from NZ_JBIWNU010000012.1 coordinate 148,806, forward strand.
CCGGGTGGTGACCCCCTGCTCCAGGTACCAGGCGGACCACGCCTGGGCCAGCTCGTCGAACTCCAGCAGGCTGAACTCCTGCTGGGAGCCGCCGCCGAGCGTCCCGATCGGGACCGAGGAGTAGATGAAGCGCTCCCCGGGCTGGGAGTTGACCCGGATTGCCGAGCGCAGCAGGTTGCCGCCGCCTATCGAGGCGTCAGCGGCCACCACGGAGCGCTGCTCGGGAGTCAGGACGGTCGGGGCGAACGTGGTCATGTGTGGCACCTTCCATAGGTTCCATGGGTCCATGGGCACAGCAAGCGAAGGAAAGACAGCGGCGGGCCGTTGGCGGGGGCGGCCGCACCCCGTTCAGGTCATGCCGAAGAGGCGGGCGCAGACGTCGCGGTGGTGGGCGAGGTCCGGGCCGAGGTAGTCCCGCAGCTCGTCCAGCAGGGCGCCGAAGTCGTCCTCGGCCCCCTCCTCGACCACCGTGGCCAGCCGGCGGATGCCGTCGGCCAGCGCTCGCCGGGCGGCCGGGGCCTCGGGGTTGGCGTACTGGACGTCCCAGTACACCTCCGGGGCGCCGGAGAGGATCCGGGCCAGCAGCGCCAGCAGGGTGCGGTGCGGCGGGGGCGCGATGTCGCGCAGTTCACCGGCCGTGGGGCCGAATCCGGCCAGTGCCGTGCCGAAGGCGAGCACCGCCGCGTGGGTCAGCGCCTGGGAGGCGCCGGCCAGCCGGTCGTGCTCGGCCGCGTCGACCCGCACCACCGTGGAGCCCCAGCTCTCCACGAGGCCGAGCAGCTCCTCGGCGAGCGGGCCGCCGTGCCGGACGACGGCCGCCACCGGGCGCCCCTCGAAACCGAGCGACGGGGCGAACATCGGGTTCAGCCCGAGCGTTTCGACCCCGGGGTACTTCTCCAGCAGCGCGGCCATCGGCTGCTTCACCGAGAGGGTCTCGGCCAGCAGCGCGCCGGGCCGCAGCTCCCCGGCCAGATGCGGCAGGGCGTCCAGCGCCACCTGTTCGGGCAGCGCCAGCAGCACCAGGTCGGCCCGGCCGAGACCGGCCTCCTCGCGGGTGCCGGCCCCGGTGATGTCACCGCGGACGTGGCGGGGGCGCGGGGCACCGTCCGCCCACTCCTCGCCGGGGCCCGCGGTGTCCACGACACACACCTCGCGCCCGGCCTCCAGCAGCCGCCGCACGAACAGCGTGCCGACCGCTCCGCCGCCTCCGACGACCACGCAGCTGCGGATCACGGGGCGGCCCCCGCCGGGTCCGCCGCGCTCGCCAGTACGGCGGTGACCATGGCCCGGGACTTCACGACCGTCTCCTCGAACTCCTCCTCCGGGTCGGACAGCGCCACGATCGCGCCGCCGACGCCGAAGCTGACCCGGTCCTCGGTGGCCACCAGGGTGCGGATGACGATGTTCAGGTCGGCGGCGCCGCCGAGCGAGAACCAGCCGAGGGAGCCGGAGTAGACGCCGCGCGGCCCCTCCTCCAGCCGGTCGATGATCTCCATGGTGCGCAGCTTGGGCGCCCCGGTCATCGACCCGCCGGGGAAGGCGGCCCGGACACAGGTCACCGCGGACTCCTCGCGCCGCAGCGTGCCGCGGATGGTGGAGACCAGCTGGTGCACCGGCGCGTACGTCTCCACCTCGAACAGCCGGGGGACGTGCACGGAGCCGATCTCGCAGACGACGTTGAGGTCGTTACGGATCAGGTCCACGATCATCAGGTTCTCGGCCTTGTCCTTCTCGTTGCCGAGCAGGTCCTGGCGGAGCGCCTCGTCCTCCTGGGGCGTCGCGCCCCGCGGCCGGGTGCCCTTGATCGGCTTGGAGTCGGCGACCCGGTCCGCGCCGATGGACAGGAACCGCTCGGGGGACGCGCTGAGCACCGCCACCTCGGGGAAGTCCAGCAGCGCGGCGTACGGCACGGGGCTGAGCCGGCGCAGTCGCGCATAGCTCTCCAGCGGGTCGATCCGGGTCCGCACGTCCACCATGTTGGTCAGGCACACCTCGTACGTCTCGCCCTGCCGGATCTCCTCCAGGCTGGTGCCGATCCGCTCCAGGTAGCCGGCCTTGTCGTGGCGCAGCTCGACGGTGCCCGCGGCCCGCGGGTCGTCCATGCCGATGCCGTCGAACGGGGCAGGCCCGGCCTCCGGTTCCGCTGCCCGCGGCAGCTTCTCCAGCCGGCGCGCGGTCTCGTCCAGCCAGCGGACGGCGGCCGCGTCGGCGCCGTCGCCGCGGCCCTCGGAGAGCGCCAGGAGGTGGACCCGGCCCTCCCGGTGGTCGACGGCCAGCATCCGGTCGGTGAACAGCATGCAGGCGTCGGGGGTGTCCGGCTTGTGCACCAGCTGGGCGCCGGCCTCGGCCTTCAACTCGTAGCCGAGATACCCCACATAGCCCAGGTTGAAGTCGAAGGGCAGGCCCTCCGGTACGGGGACGGAGCGCAGCGTCAGCTGCTCGTCGAGGTAGTCGAAGAAGCCCTGCTGGACGATCTCCGGTTCGGCGCCCGGCCGGCCGGGCCTGCGGACGGTGACGTTGCCGTCGACGACCCGGTGGGTGACGTATTCGGCCAGCGGCCCGCTGCCGTCACCGAGGAAGGAGAAGCGGGAGAGCCCGTCGATGACGGCGCTGCTGTCCAGCCAGAAGCTGTGCGCGTTCCCGGCGAAGAGTTCCCGGTACGCGGCCTCGGTGTCCGGCCGCACCTCGCACTCGCGGACGTGCACGGTGTAGTCGCGGGGGACGGCCCGGCCGCGGTGCTCGGCGGCGTACGCCAGCGCCAGGTCCCGGAAGTTGGCCAGGATCTCGCGGCCGTACTCGCTGCTGATCGACTCGGGATGGAACTGCACGCCCCAGATCGGCTTCGTACGGTGCCGGACGCCCATCACCAGGCCGTCGGCGGTCCAGGCGGTCTCCTCCAGTTCGGCGGGGACGTGGGTCGCGGTCAGCGAGTGGTAGCGCACCACGTCGAACGGCGAGGGCAGCCCGGCGAAGAGGTCGCCGCCCGAGTGGTGCACCGCCGATATCCGGCCGTGCATCGGTTCGGGGGCCAGCCCGATCTCGCCGCCGAAGAGCTGGGTGATCCCCTGGTGGCCCAGGCACACGCCCAGCACCGGAAGTCCGCTGTCGGTGATGGCGCGGCCGCTGATGCCGAAGTCGGCCTCGCGGTCCGGGCGTCCGGGGCCCGGGGAGATCACGATGGCGTCGAAGGCGGCCGGGTCCAGCGCGGACCAGTCCGCCCCGTTGCGGACCACGACCGGCGCGCGGCCGGTGACCTCACCGAGCAGTTGGTAGAGGTTGTAGGTGAACGAGTCGTAGTTGTCGATCAGCAGAGTTCTCATGCCGGGCCACCGATCACCAGATCCTCGACGCGGCAGGTCTCCTCGATGATCAGGTCGTACAACCTGCGGAGGAAATCCTGGTCGATGTCATGTTCCTTGCCGAACCGGGCGGCACGTTCCTGAACGATCCCGATGCGATGCGGCTGCATCATCGGAACGTCGTTCTCACGTTTGAAATACCCGATCTCGACACACTTCTCTATACGGGACCGCAACACTTCCAGAAAGCGCTCATCAATCGCGTCGAGCTGCGCTCTCAGGTCCTCGATGCTGACCCCGTCCGTCGAGTTTCGCGACATCGCCAACCCCCTCCCGACTCCGGTACTGATCGGAGTGTTGCGCGGCGGTTCGGGGCCCGCCACGCCGGTGATACCTCGGGTCTCGGCATTGCACAGAGCCTGGGGGTACAAGTCCCCCCAAAACCCCATACAGCGCCCCGGGGTGGGACTTGCGGGAACGCGTGGGCTCCGCCAGCATCAGCAGCCATCCGTGGATCGGCCCCAAATACGCCGAGCCGCGCCGCCCGCCCCCGTGATCCGGCGTCGGCACCAGCCACATCAGCCGGAATGCACACGGCTTTCCGGCGAACCCGGGAGAGGCGACCGGGGGATGCACAGAATTCGGAACGGGGTCCTTCATGGAAAATTCTGCCGCTGTCGGCCAATGCCTCACGGATGTCCTGACCCAGCAGGCGCTGGCCCGCCCCAACGACCTCGCCGTGGTGTGCGAGGAGGACTCGCTCACCTACCGTGACCTGCTGGAAGGCAGCCATGGCACGGCTGCTCTGCTGAACTCCCTCGGCGTGCGCGCGGAGAGCCGGGTCGGCCTTTTCGCCGAACCCTCCCTCGATCTGATGCTCGGCGTCTGGGGAATCCTGTTCGCCGGCGGAGGCTATGTTCCGCTTTCCCCGGAATACCGGGGCGAGCGACTGCGCGACATGATCGAGGACGCCGGACTCTCCGTCGTGTTCACCCAGGAACACCTCCGGTCCGCGCTACGCGACCTGGTCGGTCCCGACCTCGGGATCGTCACGAAGGAAGACGTCGCCGCATTCCTCGCCACGCATCCGGATTCCACCGCACACCTACCGCGGCAAAGACCGGAACCGGACCACCTCGCGTACGTCGTCTACACCTCGGGCAGCACCGGAAAGACCAAGGGCGTGATGATAGAGCAGCGCTCCATCACGCATCAGATGGCATGGCTGTCACGGGCCCACAAAATCGACAAGGAAAGCGTCGTACTGCACAAGACGCTGATCGGATTCGACGCCGCCCAGTGGGAAATCCTGGCACCCGCCACCGGCGCCCAGGTGGTCCTCGGAAGACCGGGAATACACCGCGACCCGGAACGCCTGATAGAGACGATCACCCGGCACAAGGTCACCACCCTGCAATGCGTTCCCACCCTGCTCCAGGCCCTCGTCGACAGCGACGAACTGCATCGCTGCACCTCTCTCACGCAGATCTTCAGCGGCGGCGAATCGCTGTCCCGGGCGCTCGCCCGGCGGTGCACCGAAGCGCTGCCGGACTGCACACTGGTGAATCTCTACGGGCCCACCGAATGCACCATCAACGCCTCGTCGTACGTCGTGGACCGCGGCCGCCTCACAGACGGCGGCCGCCCCGGGGACAGCCCGCCCTCCGTGCCGATCGGCACCCCGGCGGACGGGGTGCGGTTCACCATCCTGGACGCCGCAATGCGCCCGGTCGGCCCCGGCGAGGCGGGCGAACTCCACATCAGCGGCGTCCAGTTGGCCCGCGGCTACCTCGGCCGCCCCGATCTGACCGCCGAGCGGTTCATCCCCGCACCGCGCCCCTCGGACGACGGGCACGGCCGGCTCTACCGCACCGGCGACATCGCCACCTGGAACCCGGACGGCACCGCGCAGTTCCTCGGCAGGTCCGACGACCAGGTGAAGCTGCACGGCTTCCGGATCGAGCTGAACGAGATCCGGCTGGCCATCGAGTCCCACGACTGGGTCCGCAACGCCGCGGTGTTCGTCCAGGACGAACCGCGCACCGGCTCCCACCAGCTCGTCGCCTGCGTCGAACTGAGCCCCCGGGAAGCCACCTTGATGGACCAGGGCGCGCACGGCGACCACCATCTGTCGAAGGAGTCGAAGCTCCAGGTCCGGGCGCAACTGGCCGCCCCCGGCTGCCGCGAGACCGCCGAGCCGGCCGGCAAGCCCGCGTACGCGCTCCCCGGCGCGCGGGAGACCGCCGAGCAGCGGCGGAAGGTCTTCGCCCGCAAGACCTACCGCTTCTACGACGGCGGTCCCGCCACCCGCGACGACGTCCTGGCGGCCCTCGCCCGCAGACCCGCGCCGCCCGCGACCGCCCGGCGGCCCGAGGAGCTGTCCTACGCCGAACTGGGCGGGCTGCTGCGCTGGTTCGGCCGCTTCACCAGCGAGGAGCGGCTGCTGCCCAAATACGGCTACGCCTCCCCGGGGGCGCTCTACGCCGCGCAGCTCTACCTGGAGATCGAGGACATCGGGGGGCTCCCGGCGGGCTTCTACTACTACCACCCGGTCGAGCACCGGCTGCTCCTCGTCCAGGCCCGCCCCGCCACCGGGGCGCCCTGCGCACGGCTGCACCTCATGGGCAAGCGGCGGGCCATCGAGCCGGTCTACCGGATCAATATCCAGGAGGTCCTGGAGTTCGAGGCGGGCCATATGCTCGGCCTCTTCGACGAGGTGCTGCCCGCGTACGGACTGCGCGTCAGGGAACTGCCCTACGAGCCCGCGACCCGCCGGCACCTGGACGTCGCGGAGGAGGACCACTACCTCGGCTCCTTCGAACTGGCCCCGTACGACAGCGGCGTCGCCGACGGGGACGAGGGCCCGGTGGACGTCTATGTGCAGTTCCACCCGGGCAGCGACGCGGGGGTGCCGCCCGGCCAGTACCTGGTGCGCGACGGCACGCTGGAGCGGATCGGTGACGAGCTGGTGCTCAAGCGGCATGTCGTCGCCATCAACCAGCAGACCTACCAGCGCGCCGACCTCGGCATCACCGTCGTGAGCCGGCGCCCCGGGAACGACCTGCGCGGCTACCTCGACCTGGGCCGCAAGCTCCAGCAACTCCAGATGAACGACTCCGGCCTCGGCTTCATGTCGGCCGGCTACAGCTCACGCACCGGCCACGACCTGCCCGCCGCCAAGCGGATGGCCGCCGTGCTGCGCGCTTGCGGGCGGCCCGCGGGGCCCTCGTACTTCTTCGTCGGTGGCCGGGTGTCCGACGCGCAGCTCGCCCACGAGGGGATGAACGAGGACATCGTCCATATGAAGGGGCCCGCCGAGCTGATCAGGCACGACCTGGTCGGCCTGCTGCCCGCCTACATGGTCCCGCAGCACATCCTGGTGCTTGAGCGCCTCCCGCACACCGCGAACGGCAAGCTCGACACCCGCACCCTGCGCGTCCGGGCCGAGGAGGCCGTGGCGCGGAGCCGGCGCCCGCACGTACCGCCGCGGACCCGCACCGAGACGCGCGTCGCCGCCCTCTGGCAGAGCGTGATGCAGCGTGACGGGGTCTCGGTGCACGACGACTTCTTCGCCTCCGGTGGGAACTCCCTGTTCGCCGTCGCCCTCGTCAACCGGCTCAACCGGGAGTTCGGCCGTGCGCTGCCGGTCCAGGTGCTCTTCGAGCACCCCACCGTCGAAAGCCTCGCCCGCGAGGTGGACGCCCCCGCCGCGGGCCGGCCGGCAGCGCAGACGTCCCGGCTGATCCGGATGACCGAGCCGGCCGGCGGCCACGGCTCACCGGTCTACTGCTGGCCCGGACTCGGCGGCTACCCGATGAACCTGCGCCTGCTCGCCGAACGGACCTGCCCGGACCGGCCGTTCCACGGCGTCCAGACCTACGGCATCAACGCGGGCGAGACCCCCTGGCCGAGCATCGAGGCGATGGCGGCCGCCGACCTCGAAGCCCTGCGCCGGGTCCACCCCGGCGGCCCGTACACCCTCTGGGGCTACTCCTTCGGCGCACGCGTGGCCTTCGAGACGGCCCGGCTGCTGGAGCGGGCCGGCGAACACGTCGAGCGGGTGTGCCTGATCGCGCCGGGCTCACCCCGAGTCGACACCGAACCCGTCTTCCTCACCATCCTGTGCTCGGTGTTCACCGGCGCCACCTCGGGACCGGTACTGGAGGAGTGTCTGCGCAGCTGCGCGGACACGGACGATCCCGTGCAGTCCTTCCTCCGCTTCGCCGTCCGCCGTTTCCCGGAGATCGCCCCGGAGCTCATCGGCCGCATCGTCTCCGTGGTCCGCCACACCTACGCCTTCGGCTATGCCCCCTCCGGCTCCCCGCTCACGGCCCCCGTCACGATCCTCAGGGCCGCGGGCGACGAGATGTCCGTCTTCGAACACAGCGCGGGCCCCGGCCCGCTCACCACCGCGCCGCCCACCGTGCTCCAGCTGGAGGCCGGGCACTACGCGGCCCTGCGCGACCCGGGCGTCGACGAGCTGGCCAAGCTGCTGCACCGTCAGGGACACCCGGCGCAGCCGCGTCCGACACAGCGATGACCGGCGAAGCCGGCCCGCCACCGAGAGGAATCCCATGCCGCACGTGACCATCAAGCACTTCCCCCACCCCCTCACCCCCGCCCAGGAGGAACGCCTCCTGACCCGCCTGACGGCGGCGGTACGGGAGGCCTTCGACGTCGAGGACGGCGTCGTGTCGATCGCGCTGCACCCGGTGGAACCAGAGGCCTGGGACGAGCGGGTCTACCGGCCGGAGATCGCCGGTCAGCGGGAGTTCGTACGGAAGACGCCCACGTACTGACCCCGGCGCCCCGGGCCGGGCCTTTCCGGCCCGGCCCCCTGCCGCGATTGCACTTTCCCGAGGGATGGAGCCCCCTTCACGGGCCCGCACCGAGCGGGAACAATCGGAGCGGCTTGTCCGGGATGCCGCGCGCCGGCGGTGTGCGCACCCGTACCGGCGCACCCGCGCCCCGAGTTCGCCGGGCCCGCAGGTACGGACAGACACCGCTGTGGGAGAGGAACACCCCGCGTGACGACCACCAGCACCACGCCGCCCGACGCGGGTGACTCCGAGGCCCCGGCAACCGTATGGCCCACCTTCCGGGATGCCCCGGCCGCCGTGAAGACGCTGCTCGTCGGGGTGTTCATCAACCGGCTCGGCGGCTTCCTCAACATCTTCCTGGTCCTCTACCTCACCTCCCTGGGCCACTCCTCGGGCCGGGCGACCTTCGCGCTGGGCGCCTACGGCGCGGGCACCGTCATCGGCGTGCTGATCGGCGGATCACTGTCCGCGCGGCTCGGCCCGCGGAACACCACGGCCGTCAGCATGGCCGGGTCCAGCGTGCTGATCGCCTCGCTGCTGTACCTGGACAACTACTGGGTCCTGATCTCCATGGTGGTCCTCGCCGGGCTGGCCGGACAGATGTTCCGGCCCGCCTCCGCGACACTGCTGTCCGAACTGACCGCCGAGAACCGGCAGGTCATGATTTTCGCGATGTACCGGTTCGGACTGAATCTGGGTGCCATGGCGGCGCCGCTGGTGGGCTTCGGCCTCTACCACCTCGATCACCAGCGGTACGACCTGCTCTTCTGGGGCGAGGCAGTCATCGCCCTGGCCTTCGCCGCGCTCGCCTGGGTCACGCTGCCCGGCGCGGGGGGCCCGCGGGCGAAGCACCAGGACCTGCCCGCGGGAGACCCGGCCGCGGCCGACCCGGCCGACAAGATCACACCGTCCACCGGCCCCGACGCCTCCGGCAGTTACGCGGCCGTGCTGCGCGACCGCCGGTACCTGGCCTACCTCGTCGCCACCCTCATCCACACCGCGGTCTACGCGCAGTACCTCTCCACCCTCCCGCTCGATGTGGAGAAGGCCGGGCTGGAGATCTTCTGGTACACCGCCGCGGTCTCCCTCAACGGCTTCCTCGTCATCGCCTTCGAACTGGTGCTGACGAGGGTCACGCAGAACTGGTCGTCCCGGCTGTCCATCGGGCTGGCCTTCGGCCTGCTCGGCTCCGGTGTCGCGTTGTACGGGCTGCCGATGGGCCCGGCCGTCATCGTGATCGGCACCCTGGTGTGGACCCTCGGCGAGATCCTCGGCGGCCCGGCGATCTTCTCGTACCCCGCGGTCATCTCCCCGCCCCGGCTCAAGAGCCACTACCTGGGCAGCTTCCACTTCTCCTTCGGCCTCGGCTCCGCCCTCGGCCCGGTCGCCGGCGGCTGGCTCTTCGCGACGCTGGGGCACTCCTTCTGGTTCGTCATGGGCGGAGCCTCCCTCGTCGCGACCGTGCTGGCCGTGGCCTCCCTGCGGACACCGGAGGAACGCCCGGCGGCATGAGCCCGCGGCCGGCAGCCGGTCGCGGACTCCGCCCCTTCCCCGGGCGCTCGGCCGGTGTGCGGAGGAACGCTCAGCCCATCCCGCCGAAGTCGACCGCGCTGCCCCAGCTTCCCTCGTTCACGTCGTCGCCCCCACCGGGGTGCGAGTCGGCGGTCTGGGTGATGGTGCCGCTGCGTCCGTAGTAGTCGTCGGCGGCAGCTGATCCCGCGGCCGTCAGGAGGGCAACAGCAGCCAGGGCAGCGGCGGTCACCGTGGTACGCACTCGCATGGGGCTTTCCCGTCGTTAGTTGGGGGAGACATCCCTTTCTACCCACTGCACCACCCGTACCGTCGGCGCCGACATGCGGGCGGACGAGTGACCGCGGCACTGCCGGCGTCCCACCGGGTGCGGCGGGACGGCCTGCCGGGAACGGGCCGTCAAACGGCGGGGAGGCTCTGCTCGGCCCAGATCGTCTTGCCGGTACGTGTCTGGCGGGTGCCCCAGCCCTGCGTGAGCTGCGCGACCAGAAGCAGTCCGCGGCCGCCCTCGTCGAAGGTGCGCGCCCGGCGCAGGTGCGGGGCGGTGTTGCTGGCGTCGGAGACCTCGCAGATCAGGTTGCTGTCGCGGATCAGCCGGAGCTGGATGGGGGCATCGCCGTAGCGGATGGCGTTGGTGACCAGTTCGCTGACGACCAGCTCGGTGACCATCGCCGCGTCGTCCAGGCCCCAGGCGGCCAGCTGCCCGCAGGCCTTCTTGCGGGCCTCGGCGACGGCGGCGGCCTCGCGCGGCACGTCCCAGGTGGCGACGTGCGACGCGTCCAGGGCGCGGGTACGGGCCATCAGCAGAGCCACGTCGTCGGTGGGGCGGTCCGGGAGAAGTTCCCGGAGCACGGCGTCGCAGGTGTCCTCCAGGGACGGAGCGGACCGGGCCAGCACCTCGCGCAGCGTGTCAATGCCCTCGTCGATGCCGCGGTCACGGGCCTCCACGAGACCGTCGGTGTACAGCGCGAGGACACTTCCTTCGGGCACCTCCAGCTCGGTGGCTTCGAAGGGCAGACCGCCGAGCCCCAGAAGCGGGCCCGCCGGAATGTCGAGATATTCCACCTCGCCGTCCGGGGTCGCCAGCGCGGGGACGGGATGGCCCGCGCGCGCCAGGGTGCAGCGCCGGGACACCGGGTCGTAGACGGCGTACAGGCAGGTGGCGCCGAAATCCCCGGAGGGGCCGTCCGCACTGTCCTCGTTGGACAGGTGGATGACGAGGTCGTCCAGATGCGTCAGCAGCTCATCGGGCGGAAGGTCGACGTCGGCCAGCGTGCGTACGGCCGTGCGCAGCCGCCCCATCGCCGCCGAGGCCTGGACGCCGTGCCCGACCACGTCGCCGACGACGAGAGCGACCCGGGCTCCGGAGAGCGGGATCACGTCGAACCAGTCACCGCCCACGCCGGCCTGCGGGTTGGCGGGAAGGTAGCGGGAGGCGACCTCAACGGCGGCCTGCCGGGGCGGGCGTTGCGGGAGGAGGCTGCTCTGCAGGGTGAGGGAGGTGCGGTGCTCGCGGGTGTAGCGCCGGGCGTTGTCGATGCACACGGCGGCCCTGGCGGTGATCTCCTCGCCCAGGAGGAGATCGTCCTGCGCGAACGGTTCCGGGCGCCGGTGGCGCGAGAAGGTGGCCACGCCGAGAGTGATGCCGCGGGCATGCATCGGCACCGCCAGCACCGAGTGGAAGCCGTACTTCCGCACCCGATCGGCCCGCTCCGGGGACGAGCCCTCCCATGCCGCCGTCCCGTGGGCGGTCACCGCCCGGATCAGCGGCCGGCCCGTGACCAGGCACTCGGCCGCAGGTGAGGCGTCCGGGTAGCCGGCCACCGTCCCCTGCTGGACCACGGCCTCGGGGCAGCCCTCCAGGACGGACTGGCAGGCGACCCGGCGCAGCCTGACGGGGCGGCTCGGCGCGCCGGCGGGCGGGTCCTCGCCGCCTTCGATGGAGGGAAGCAGGTCGACGGTGACGAAGTCCGCGAGGAGCGGGATGGCCACGTCGGCGAGCTCCTGCGCGGTATGGGCGAGGTCCAGGGTGCTGCCGATCCGGAGGCTGGCCTCATTGAGCAGGACCAGCCGCTCCCGGGCCAGATGCTCCGCGGTCGTGTCGTGCGCGGAGAGGAGCACCCCCCGCGCCCTCCCCCCGGAGTCCCGCACCGGGACCAGGGAAATCGTCCAGACGCTCTCGGCCTCATGGCCCGACAGGTGCACCGCCACCTGCGTCTGCTGCGGTTCGCCCGTTTGCAGCGCCCGGCGCATGCACTCTTCCGTCTCGTCGCCCTGCGGTGCGACCACGATCTCCGACACCCGCAGCCCCCGCATCGCCTCCTCGGGCAGCCCCAGCACACGCTCCATGTCCGCGTTCGCCCGCCGCAGCCGCAGGCCGGTGTCGTAGAGCGCCATCGTGGACCGGGACTGGGCGAACGCCCACATCACCAGCGCGTCGTCCTCGGCCGGCGACGGCGGTCGGGCCGGCGGCGACACCAGGAACCACTCACCCCCGGGGCTCCCCTCACCGTCCGCGGCACGGTGATGCGCCAGCAGGCGCACCGTGAGGCGGCGGCCGTCCCGGTGCCGGAGCGTCACCGTCCCGTTCCACCGCGGCAGCGTCGTCAGGGGACGCATCGTCCCGGCGGGCGGCTCCCCTTCGAGCAGCCCGAGCGCGGACCGCCCGACGATCTCGGCGGCCGGGTACCCGAGCAGCCGGCGCGCCCCCTCGCTCCATGCGGTGACGATGCCGCGCGCATCCACGGTGGCTCTGGCCGTGAGCGCCTCCGCGGCGGGATCTTCCGGCCACGTCGCCCGGCCGTCCCAGGCGGCTTCCGATCCCGTCATCGTGCCCATCTCGCCCTCGGCTCGGTCCTTCCACCATGGGCCGCCCCCCGGCCAGGAGCAACCGAGGGCCGCGATCACGGAACGTCCACGGGCGACCAGGCAGCGCCCCACAAGCAGAGAAGGCCCTTGGGGTAGCCGGGCAGCCCCCTCCACCGATCAGCGCACGCAGCCACCAGGACAAGCGGCAGCGCCACAGCAGACACGGCCGCCACGGGACTCCCCGGAGCCTGAGCCGTTTGCAGGCGAGTGGCGCCACCAGAGAACCAACGTCGGCGAATGAACGAATGAACGAATGAATCAATGAATCAATGAACCGGGGAGGCGCAACGCTCAAGCGCGCACCCCGCCAATCGTCGAGGGAACGTGCACAGCGGGGACGGCACGCCGGCTGCGGCTGATCGTCTTCATCGGCGCGGCCACCTGCACCACACCCACCCCGGTGGTGGCGCCTGGCTCGCGGGTCGGTCTGCCGCAGCCGCGCTGAGGCACGGTCCAGAATTTTTCGGAGTCCGGCCGTCCAGGGATGTCGAGAACGTCCCACCGGCTCCGTCCCAGGGACAGCAGCGGCCACCACCGGCCGCACGAGGAAGAAGGAGAAACCAGCATGGCGATTCAGCGGATGGACAACGTCGGCATCGTCGTCGAGGACATGGATGCCGCCATCGGGTTCTTCGTGGAACTCGGTATGGAGCTGGAGGGCAGGGCGGAGGTCGCGGGCCTCGTCGCCGACCAGTGCACCGGACTCGACGGCGTCCACTGTGACATCGCGATGGTCCGGACCCCGGACGGTCACAGCCGGCTCGAACTGGCGAAGTACCGCAGCCCCGCAGCGACCAGCGACGGCCCGCGCAACAAGCCGCACAACATCCTGGGCACGCACCGCGTCATGTTCGCCGTCGACGACCTCAAGGACACCGTCGCCCGCCTGCGCCCGCACGGCGCCGAACTCCTCGGCGAGATCGCCCGGTTCGAGGACAGCTACCTCCTCTGCTACGTCCGCGGCCCGGAGGGCATCATCGTCGGCCTGGCCGAGCAACTGCACTGAGAAGGAGAAACCGGACCGGACAGCCGAACGAGGTCATCGGGCGGGTCGCGCAGTTGGCTCCCGATCACCTCGTCGCGCAGATCGTCGAGGCCGCCGAACGCGACGGCGGCCCGGTCGAGGCCCCCGCGCGGAGGGCACGCGCGGAGCTTGCCGGGCAGAGCATAGAGCCGGTTGCGAATCAGGATGGGCTCACAATGGGCCCGCAAACGGCCACGGATCGGGTAACAGCCTGCACGTAACTTTCGGGGTCGCCCAGCGCACGGGAGCGAGCTGGATCGCCTGGCTGGCTGACTGGTCACGCGAGCACGAGGTCTTCCGACACGACCTGGACCGGGTGCACGGGACCAACACCAAGGGCCTGGCCGAGGCAGCCGCCCAGCTGATCGGCGAGCGATCGCCGGCCGACTTCCTGGCCGCGTACGAGCAGGCGACGACACTTCCAAGGCACGTGCCGTTCCTCGACATTCTCGGTCCGCTCGACACCGTGGTGTGCACCGCACACTTCCCGCCGCAGATCCAGGAGAACGGCGAGGCGGTCGACGTCATGGCTTCGGGAAAGAAACTCACCTTCGCGACCCAAGCCGGGCCCGCACTGCGGCTCCTGCTCAGCGGCAGGCCGGTCTCGGTGGAGCAGGCAGCAGCCGTTGTCGGAGCGGAAGAGACGGAGGTCGCCGAGATCCTGGTGAAGGAGGAGATATGCGCGACGCTGACCCCCGAATCGTCCTCGGGCTACACCGGTCTCGTCACGAGCGCCGTCTCCTGACCGGAGCACTGGACCTCGGTGTCACCAGCATCGACACCAGTTCGAACTATCTCGGCTTCCGCTCCCATGAGGTCCTGGCTCGGACGGCCGGCGATCTGCTGCCGAAGTTCCGGCTGCCCACGAAGGTGGGCTACTTCGCGGGACCGGGCGGGGCGGAGCACACCCTGGCTCCCGGACGGCTGTACGAGGCCGTGGAGAAGGCAGTCCGGGGTCTCGGGCGCGAACCGGATGTGGTGTTCTCTCCAGTGCAGGCGGCATTCCGGACTGCCTACGACCTCCCCAAAGTCGGCACGGTTGCCGTGGGAACCGACCCCCTGCCCATCTAAAGGACCTGCTCGACGCTCTGGCAGGCCAGGTCGACGAGCGGGCAATCGAGGAGTACCGGAACCTCCTTCGGGCCCGATCGCACGGTCAGCCCGCCTGAAGCTCCGAGACGACGCGCTCCGCCACACTGCGAGCGGGCGTAAGACGGGGGTCCTCCGGGTGCGCGTCCGGCCCCAGGATCCTCGAGCACACGAACAGCGTCATCAGCTTGCCGCCACGGCTCTCGAAGTCGCGCCTTCGTTCTTGCCATACGCGGTCGGCCAGAGCCGGAACGTCGAGCGAATTCCCCCACAGCGAAGCCGAGCCCAACCCTCACGGCGCGTTGCCCCAGTCCTCCCAGTCGAAGAGGCAGAACGTCGGCGCGGTCATGTTGGCCCAGTTCAAATCGGCGTGGGCGGGCACCCAGCTCTCGATGGTCGTATCGAAAGAGCGGGAGGGAGAGACGCTGCTGATCGGTTGCTCTTGCATTTACGACTAACGAACTTGATCGGGCGATGTCAGGTGATTGCCTGACAGGTGAGGGATGGATGCGGTAGTTCTGTGCGGGTGAATGCGTCCACGTCCAGCGAGCCCACCCCCGAGGACGGCGCGCCCACCTCCTTCGCCAAAGCCGCGAAGAACCTGCTCAAGAAGCACAAGACGAAGATCCTCGCCGTCGGGGCCATGAGCCTTGCCGTCGTCGGTGTGGTTGCCAGTCTCGCCGAGGAGCAGGATGCCGAGGACCTCAAGGACACCGAGGACTTCGAGCAGTTCCCCGAGCCTCCCGCAGCCGAGGTGCCCAAGCGCGCAGCCTCCGGGCCGCACCCGGTAAAGGCGTCCCTGGTGGACATCGGCGATCGTCGCGCCAGCGCGCGAGCCCAGGAGAACTACCGCCGCGACGTAGGGGGCGAACTGCCTCCGCGGAAGACCTATCGGCCGCCGCACGCCCGGGGTGGCTCCTCGCTGAAGACCTCAGCCTGAGCGTTGAGCTATGTAGTTGCCCAGCGCTCAGCAGAAAGCGCCTCCGCTCGGCACATTTCGTAGCGGAGGCGCTCTTCCTTACTCGCTGGGCCAGGGCATGGGATCGGGGCAGCGGTACCACCACCATGCCTTCTGCACCGAACCAGCATTCGGCTCATCGCGGCCATCAACGACAACGTGTTCTTCGTCGTCGACTGTCAGCTCCTGATAGAGACTGTCAACCTTGTCGACGTAGCGCTTGTACAGCGTGGCCACGTTCTCAGGCAGTTGGCGCAGATACCCCTCGATGTCATCACGGTATCCGAGCACTTCCCGGTAGAACTCCACGGGGTACCAACCAGATGGCTCCCAGTCGTTTTCTGCACGCCGAGACAGCTTTTCCCAGGCTCCCAAGTATGACTTGGCGATCCGCGCCATCTCAGCAACGTCCGTTGTGGTCGGGGAACCATTCGCCTCGTCGACATCCTCCCCCTCCAACGACTGGAGGGATTCCGCAAAGGAATCGGCCAGAGGCGTAGCAATTTTCTGCTCGCGCACCACTTCCGGGAGATGCATCACAGGAACGTCTGGCAAACGATCAACGAATGCCTCAACGGCTGTGACCGTGAACGTCATCTCGTCATCGTCTGACTCACTCAGCCGGGCCCGCGTCGTCAAGCCATCTGGGGTCACCAACCAGTGGGCGCTCATAGCGCTCTCCTGAGGAGGGTACAAGACAGGCGTTCCGAGCTGGCGCGCAAGCGCTGCGGAGAAATCGGATTCTGAAGGCTGCTGCCCCACCGAATCCTGTGCGTAAACATCCAGAGATAGCGACACATTCCCGAATACATGCGAATATTCACAGGAGGCCAGGGCCTCCCAGTTTCGGTCTTCTTGGTCGCCGTCAGCGTCGGCAACGTCCACCTCTGCCGCCGGGATCCTGAAGGCCGCCGCAAGAGCTTCGGCCATGACATTGGGGTCGCGGCTATCGACGAGGAAAAGATTGTACGTCATGGTATGTAAGTCCCGTTGTAAATGGCCAGGGCTTTTTCGACGGCTTCTGGATTATTCACGAAACGGGGGTTCCGTGTGAGTTGCGGAGACGCCGACAGATCCCCCTTAGCCTTTACGATCTGCGATAGCGCCGCATACTCGTTCCGGTCCATTTCCACAAAACCTGAACCCTTGGCAGGGTAAACGGTTCCGTTCTCATGGACGCCGTACGTGCGCCCATTAATTTCATAGCGCTCACCGTCCGGCAACCAGGTAGCCTTCCCTTCTGCGATGCCAGCGATATCCTTCTCAACCTCCTGAGAATATCCTGGGAGGATGATCGTGTTATCTTCCTTGATGTTCTTTCCTGCTCGCCCTGCGCCGCCAACGGTGTGCCGATCGTGTGGCCGCTTGAGCGTCTTCCCGGCCCCAGGCCCCTTTATGTTGCTTGAGGCTTCCCAGCCACTGGCCTTTGGGGTCCCGGAGGCTCCGCCGCTCCCCTCCGCGTTGCGCATCAAGGGGCCGCCGGTCGGGCCGACAGGACCGAAGGGCGCCTCCCCAGCCATCGCAAGGCGTGGACCACCCAGACCCAGATTCATCTTGCCGAAGGCATTTTTGAAGCCGCCAGCGCCGCCTACGGCCTTCGCAGCACGGCCCGCGCCGCCCAGGGCGCCCCCAAGTAAGACCCCGCCTGCTCCCGCTTCTTTGATCTCATTCAAATTGATTCCCTGCTGGTCACCCAGAAGGTTGCGGCCGCCCTGGGCGACGACCACGTCGACGGTGATGGCTTCGATGCCCCCGATGGCAGCAGTGGCCAGGACTGTTCCGGCGATCTCGGCGACGGTGGCGGAAACGGCGACGCCCGCCGTACTCGCTGCGGCGACGATCGCCTCGGTCGCGCCGGCCGCCGCGAGCTCGCTGATGCCGCCGGTGAAGAGGGCCAGGGCCGTACCCGCGACCAGGACCGCGCCGGCGATCTCCAGTTCGTGCTCGATCTTCTTCTTGGCATCGGCGACTTGGTCGGCGTATTTGTCCAGGGCCTTGGCCATGTCGCGGGCGGCGGTGGCCACATCGTCGAGGTAGCCCTTGCCGCCACCGTGGTACTTGCGCCAGAACTCCCCGAACGAGTCGATCGACTTGCCCTTGTTGTTGTCGATGACGTCCTGGGCCTTCTTGTGGCAGGCGGCCGTGCAGTCCTCGACATCATCCGCGAAGGTGCGCCAAGCGCGGGCGGCCTCCCGGAGTTCGTCCTCATCGCCCTCCGGCCACCACATGCCGGTCAGGTCCTGGACGATCTCCTTGGCCTTGTCGGCAGCACCCATCACTTACCGCCCTCGAAGCCGGACTTGGCCGAGTGGTCAGCGTCTTCGTGGTTGGCGGCCATGTCGTTCATGGCCTTGGTGATACTGGACAGGCCCTTGACCAGAGCTGCGGCCGCCTTCTCGATCTGCGCCTGATGCGGGGCGTAGACGTGCTCGAACTTCTTCCCCTGCTCGTCACCACCCCAGGGCTCCCCCAGCCCGCCCAGCGTGTGGCGAAGCTTGGTCGTCGCGCGTTCCAGGGCCATAGCCTCTCGGTGGAACGTTGGAGCGGCGGACTTGAGTTGGTCGGTGTCTATGTCGAAGCCGTCGCCGGCCATGTCGTGCCTCCCCCTTTGACCGTGTACTCGTAAACCGTCGCGAGCCGCCGACAATGCTTCGGCTCCCAGATGGCGACCTTCGCATACGGCACTGACAATCTCCCTGGTGGGAGTGCGTTTCAGCCACAGTGCAGCACCGCCCGCCAGGAGGCCCGGGACAAGATTTGAGCCACTGTCGGCCAGATTCCGACAGGGGGCGATTTACCGAGCGCACGCCCTTTCGCTGTACGACCGCAGTGGAGCCCCGGTCGTTCAGCGGCGTGTTGGGCGGCTAACTGCGGGGGCGCCACTGCTTCGTGGGCGGTGCCGTTGCTGCGGCCGTTGGCTGACCGACGTCGCGTGATGGGCGAGCAGCTTCAGCGATTGGGCGTTCGGCGAGCACGACAATCGCGGCATCGATCGTAGGTCCGAGAGCGGGTACCGCGTGGTCGCGCTCGACGACGACACCGTCGACGTTCTGAAGCGCCACCGTGAGCGACAGGAAGAAGCCCGCGAGGAGTGGGGTTCGGCCTGGGTGGACACCGGCAATGTCTTCACGCAGGAGGACGGCTCCTGGCTGCACCCGGGCAAGGTGACCGACCTCTTCGAGCGGCTCGTCGCCGCCTCCGGTCTCCCGCCGATCCGCCTGCACGATCTGCGCCACGGCGCGGCAACCCTCATGCTGGCCGCCGACATCGACATCAAGATCGTGTCGGACACCCTCGGGCACAGCGACACCCGGATCACGCGGGACATCTACCAGAGCGTCCTGCCCCAAGTCGGCAAGAACGCCGCCGAGGCCACCGCCAAGCCGGTACCGCTCCAGCGGAAGGTCGAGGCGGAGAAGACGGCACGCAAGGCCGCGAAAGCTGGCAAGAAGGCCAAGGGCGAGGCGAAAGCTCAGGCCAAGGGCAAGAAGAAATCCGGCAAGAAGGCCGAGCGGAAGAAGCCCGAAAGGTAGATCCCCGGTCCGCTCCGCTCACGCATCGTTCACGCAAGCCATCCCACCGCACCCCGTCGTGTGACGCCTCATGCCCAGAGAAGCCAAGAGGCCAGGTCACGGGCTGTGTGACCTGGCCTTTCGCCGGAGCCGCCTTGGGGATTCGAACCACGACCGAAGCACTACGTCCGTCCGGTCCGCACAGACCGGGCACCCGGCGCGCTACCCAGAATCCCCGCCTAAGGTGCCGTCCAGGTCAGACAGTCAACATGGACGTTCGTCCAGCCGAAAAGTAACTGATCCCCTCGCTGGGGCCCAGTTCGTGAACACCGCGACACGGGTTGCCGGGATCGGGGTTCATGGTGAAGCGTTTGGCGAAGGAATCGCCAAACGGGTCCTTCAGCGCGACACGAGCTACCCTGTCGGACGGATTGGTTCAGCCTCGAAGGCCAAAAGGGTCAACCCGGTGGCTTGGATAACGGCGTTCCATTCCTCCTGGTTCAAGTCCGGGAATGCGTCAAGCACGGAATCAGGGATAGGAGAGCCATCGGCGCTCAGCAGTACCTGCGCGAGCGAGTACCCCGAGCGGCTGAGGCACATGCGCGCCGCATGCTGCGGCTCTCCTGTGTGCAATACCGCAATGTGCTGAGCAGCCTCCTGGTTGTCAGGAGTCGCCGACGCGAAGTCCAGAAGCGTGGTCCGCAGATGTGCCGTGAGTTCGTCCTGGAGTAGGTTTGCGCGTTCCGCTACCGCGGTCAGCGACTGGCAAACACGCTCTCTGGCCATCGTTCTGGCCGGCCTCGGGACACCCTTCGGACACTGTGCGGCATTGTCAGGCACAGGCTCGGGCTCCGACTCAAGCACCATGAGGATGAGCTTGGAGACCAGCAGTGCAGCTTCCCACTCGTCCTGGCCCAGCGCCGGGCAGCTCTCCCACACCTGTGGCGGCAGATCGCTCTCGTCGGCGCTCAGGAGCAGCTCTGGCAGCCCCACGTCATAGTCCGCGAGGCGCAGGCCGAGGCTCCGCCCCCAGCTGTGGTCCTCGCCGCCGACGGTGACGAGCCCGATGCTGGAGTGCGTGCCCAGCGTCTCCTCTGCCAATTCACACAGCGCGGATTCGACCGTGCTACGGAGGTCGGCCTCGGGTACGTGCCTCCCCTCTCCGACGCGCAGCAGGGCATTGCGTAGGCGTCCGCCCGACGATCGCGGATTCATCGTCTCCTCCTACGGGAGCCGCCAGAGTCGAGCGGCTGTACCGTCGTCTTCTCCACGTACTTGTTGAACTCGTCGATTTTGTCAGCTGGCACCGCGTAGCGTCCTGGCTCGTTGGTTGGTTTGATCTCGTACTGCTTCAGCCAGGCCAACACCTCTGGCTTGCAGTGGAACTCCACTTTGTGGGTGTAGTTCTTGCTCTTGCCCAACGTTCCGGGGTTGACCTTGCCGGTCTGGGCAGTCCACTTGGGCTGCCGTTCGTGACCGGGCCTTGGCACGAGGCCGCCGTTCGGCTTCACCGCCGCGCTGGCCTTCGCTTCTGCCTCGCTGCCGTAGCGTTCGATGATGACCGGGCACTTCTTCTTCGCCAGGCCGAGCGGGTCGATCTCTGCGAAGGGATTGTCCACGTAGCCGTGTGCGTCCGGTGCGGGCCCCAGCCCGAGCGGATCGGGGCTGAGGTATCGGCTGGTGCGTGAGTCGTAGTAGCGGAACAGGTTGTAGTGCAGGCCGCTCTCGCTGTCGTAGTACTGACCTGGGAAGCCGAGGTTGCACCCCACCACCTCGCGGGGATCAGCATGCAGAGGCACTCCCCACAAGGTGGATCTGGAGTGCCAGGCAATCCCACCGCGTTCATCGACAAGTTCCGTGGGCGTGCCGACCAGGTCGGTGACGATGGAGTAGAAGCGTTGGTCGAAATCCTCCTGCGACGGTCCGGAGACGCTGCCGGTCCGGTCGACCTGGGTCAGGACTCGGTGGCTGTCCCGGTCCCACTCCCAACTGGTGACCTGGACACCGGAGGGCCCTTGACCGCTGCGCACTTCCTCGGCTAATACGGTGCCGTCCCAGGTGAACGTGGTCTGCTCCACCACAGTGGTGGTGTCGTCGCCCAGTCGCTGCTTGGCGACGCGTCGGCCTAGGGGATCGTAGTGATAGCACCAAACGGTGCCGTCCGGGAGGGTGACCGTGGTGAGGCGATCGTCCGCGTCCCAGGAATAGTGCCAGGTTCGGACGCCGCCAGAGAGCAGCCTGCGGGATTGCTTGACGATCCTCCCCTGGCCGTCGTACTCGTAGCTCGTGCGGCCCGCCTGACGGAGCAAGGTGCCGCTATACGACCTGACCCCTGCGGTGTCGTGCTGAACCGTCTGCCCGGTGTCCCCCCAACCGGCGGCGGTCAGGTTGCCTGCAGTGTCGTAGGCGTAGGTCTCGGACCAGTTGTGTCCCGACACACTGGTGACCCGTCCCACCCGATCCAGTTCGAAGGCTCTCGTCCCCAGCGCCGTGTCCGTGAAGCCGACCAACTGATCGTCCGGGCGGTAGGCGAAGGTGCGGTGTCGCAGTGCAGTCGCAGATGTGGAGGCACCGGCCGGCATCGACGCACTGGTGACGGTCTGGGATGTCATGCGGTTGGCCGGATCCCAAGTCTGGGAGAGGACCGCCGCACCGAGCTTGCGGTGGACCTCCCGACCGGAAAGGTCGTGGCCAAACCTGAGTTCTCGCCCAGCGCTGGTCAGCGTTGCCGGTCGGCCCGCCGCATCGTAGGTCCATCGGCTCTCCACGCCACCAGGTGTACGACGCAAGCTGCGCCGGCCAAGGCTGTCGTATCCGAACTCGATTACGGCCGCCCCCTGTTGCTCGGCCAACAAGCGGCCTGCCGGGTCATAGGTGAACACGAGGTCCGTGGCGCCATTGGCCGCGTACAACAGGCGGCCTTCAGCGTCGTAGTGGAAGCGCGTCACTCCGACCTGCGTGCTCTCTCGAATCACGCGGTCGAGCAGGTCGCGGATGTAGCGCACGGTCTGGCCCGCGCCGTTGGTCCGCGAGGTCAGCCGGCCGGCAACGTCATAGGTGTAGCTGACGCTTCGTCCGTTGAAGTCTGACTCCTGCAGCACCCTGCCCAGCGAGTCGTAGTCGTAGCGCCACTGCAGTCCATGGGGGTTGGTGACAGCAGTGAGTTGCAACTCAGCGTTGTAGTCGAAGGTGAACCGGGCCCCGTCAGGGCCGGTGCGGGAGGAGACCCGATCGAAGAAGGTGTATTCGAAGGAAGTGGTTCCGCCTGCGGGGTCGACGTGCTGGAGAAGGTTCTCCTCAGCGTCATAGAACCACCGCTCGGAGTGGCCGTCGGGCCGGGTGCACCAAGCCGGCTGTCCCTCGACTGTCCAGCCGTAGGTCGTCACTGCTCCCAGCGGATCGGTCACCATCCGCGGTCGGCCGAAGGGGTCCCGCTCACACGTGGTCACGGCCCCCACAGGGTCGGTCGTGGCTACTGACAGCCCTGCGGAGTCGGTGGTGAGACGGGTTGTCTGACCCATGGCATCGGTGACGGCTGTGAGATGGGCAAAAGAGTTGTGCTCGTAGCGGGTGACCGCCCCGGCAGGATCAGTGAGCTGTAGCAGATTTCCACGATCGTCGTATGCGTACTGCCAGCCGGCGCCATCGGCACCAACCACGAGCAACGGTTGATGGAAGTCGTTGTAGACAGCGGTCGTCCGCGAGCCATCGGGCCTGGTGACGGCGGTGGTGTTGCCCTCTGCGTCGTACTCCATCGTGGTCGTACGGCCCAAGGGGTCTGTGCGCCGCAGTAGTCGGTGGTACCGGTCCCATCCGAAGCTGGTGGTCGCACCCGATGGATCGGTCTCCCTTGTCGTCTGGCCACGGTCGTTGAGCTGGTAGACGGTGACCCGTCCCAGCGCATCGGTCACCCGGGTACAGCGCGCCTTGTCGTCGTAGGCGAAGACAGCGTCGAGGAACCCGCCCTCTCCCCGGGTCTCAACGCAGCGACCTGCCCCGTCGTAGACGTAGTCGTACCGATGCAGATTGCGGTCAGCCCAGGAGGTGATCCGGCCGTCTTGGTCGTATGTGAAGTGCATCGGCACACTGGAGGAGTTAGTGACCTCGATGAGGTTCCCGTTGGCGTCGTAGGCGAATGCGGTCAAGAGGAGTCCCCCCTCGGAGTCGCCCTCATCGCCCACAACGGGGTTTGCCTCGGCTGCCAGTGCTACCGCGTCCGAGCTCCGCGCACCCAGCAGACGCAAGCCAGATATCCGTCGCCCGTCGGTCTCGACTGCGATCCGATATCCGCCGCTGTGCCAGACCTCGCTGGGGGAACCGTCATCGGAATAGTCGATGTCGATATGGTTCCCGTGCCGATCGGAAATCCCCGTCAGCGGGAGCTGTGAATCGTCTATCCGCTCTTGCGACACACCCGTGACGTTCGCCGGCTTGTCGAAGTGCCAGGTGCGTCCCTCGTGCGGGTCGCTGATACGTAGCCCACCGGCCGTCTCCGGGTCACGGCTGAGCGGCCATCGAGGACCCTCGACAGGAAGGACGGACTCATCATCCGTGGGGACCGGGTAGACAAGGAGCATGCCGTCGTCAGTGGCAAAGACGACGCCTTCGTCGTCGAGTTCCAGGCGCTGGTCGAGAGTCGAGGACCAGGACGGGCCGAACCAGCCGCCGCAACGGTAAGAGGACACATGGGTTCGCGAGAGCAACAGCGGCAACACAGCCGGCAGACTGACATCCTCTTGCGCAAGGACCATCTCGCCCGAGGCAATGTCGATCGGGTCGCTTCGACAGTTGCGGTTGTCCGCAGGAACGCTGGTCTTGTGCGGCTCTGCCGCTCCGCCACGCAGGCTCGATCCTGATGTGTTCCTTCCTCCCTTCTTGCCGCCGACCCGATTACCGGTCCCGCCGGCGCTCCCTCCCGGCGCTTTCGGGTCCTTCTTGCCGTCCTTGCCGAGCCCCTTGAAGTGGTCGGCCAGGCCCTTGTCGTTCTCGTGGTGATTCTTGGCCATCTGCTTGATACCGCGGGTCATGTTGTCGTCGAGGTGCTTGGCGGTCTTCTTGACGCCGTCCTCGATGCCGTCGATGACCTTGTCGAGCATCGTGTTCGCCGCATCGGCGATGAAGTCCTTGCCGCGGGTACGGCCGTGGTGGCTCTTGGCCCGGCCGATCTTCCCGCCGGCCTTGTTGCGGAACGTGCCGCCCGCGCTCTCCAGGCTAGTGACGGCCTTGTCGTGCTCGTCCTTGTCGAAGCTGAACCCGCCACTGCCACCAGAACTGCTGCCGCCACCGCCGAGCCCTCCCCCGCCTCCGCGGTGGCCGCCGGCGCTGAGGAGCTCCATGGGGTTGTCGGCGGCTGATTTGGCGGAGTCCTTGGCGTCCTTGACGCCCTGGTTGAAGCCTTCCTTGCCGGCCTTGGCGGCGTGCCCGAGGTCGACTCCGTCCTGGACGCCGAGGGCGTTGGCGCCGAGCTGGACGACCAAGTCGCCGACCATCGCGGCCAGCGCTTCCTCCACCGGGGTCAGCGCGATGCTGATGACCTGTTCGGCGACCTGCTGGCAGACCTCCTTGAACAGCCGCTTCACGATCATCCGGGTCGCCTGCGTCGCACCCAACGCGCCGACTTCGGAGAGCCCCAGGGTGAACGGGGCAGCGGCTTGGGCGGCGATGACCTCTGCCGCGAGGATGCCCAGCTGGACGACGGCGGCTATTTTGGCGCCCTCGATGAGGATCGCGACGCCGTCCATCGCGGTGCCTGCCATGCGCCCGCAGTCGGCCAGCCCCTTGAGATGCTGGCCGTTGATCTTCCCCCAGTGGGCATTGAGCGCTTCGACAGCCAGGGAGCCGCCCGCCGAGCCCACCAGGCTCTGGATGGCGGTGTGTGCCTCGTTCGCGCCCTCGTCGATGTCGTCGGCGAACTCTCGCATGGCATTGGCCATCTCGCGGTAGTCGTCCTCGTCCACGTTCGGCCACGACACACCGATCAGGTCGAGCAGCTCATCCGCCCAACCCGGCAGCACAACACCCACGCGAAACACGCCCCCCGTTATGCATTACTCAGATGATCGGATGCTTTCAGGCGAGGGAGCGGTGCCTCAAGTGCCCTATGAGCCGTCCTGTATGGCTGTTAGCTCTAAACGGTCCCCCCGTCGGAGGGAAAGCTGCTCATCGGCCGACAGCGGCACCGTCAGTGCGCTGGGCGGTGTCGGGTGATCACACACCGAGTCCTGTTTCTCCTGGTCAGAGTCTTGTCGACCTCGCCTACGTGACGTCCGATCCAACGGGCGGTGCCCGCTCCGCTCACGCATCGCTCACGCAAGCACTCCCACGGCATCCCCGTCGTGCGCTCCGCCGCGCCCCCGGCATGAAAAAACCCCAGGTCACGGCGAGTGAGTCCTGGGGCTTCCACAGAGCCGCCTTCGGGATTCGAACCCGAGACCTACGCATTACGAGTGCGTTGCTCTGGCCAACTGAGCTAAGGCGGCGTGGTGCGCGGCCCAGTCTACACATTGTGCGGGGGTGCTTCGTCACCCGTTGAGAAGCTGGTCAGGGGGGCGGGAGGGAGGGTGGGGGTGGGGGCCGTGGGGAGTGAAGTGGGTCACGTGCAGCGCTTGTTCTTGGGCGGGACGGTGCCGTCGAGGAGGTAGGTGTTGATCGCGCTGTCGATGCAGTCACTGCCGCGGCCGTAGGCGGTGTGGCCGTCGCCGACGTACGTGAGGAGGGTGCCGCTGGCGAGCTGGTCGGCGAGGCCCTTGGCCCAGATGTAGGGGGTGGCGGGGTCGCGGGTGGTGCCGACGACGACGATCGGGGCGGCGCCCTTGGCCTCGATGCGGTGGCGCGTGCCGGTGGGCTTGGCGGGCCAGTACGCGCAGTTCAGGGCGGACCAGGCGAACTGGTCGCCGAAGACCGGTGAGGCCTTGCGGAAGTTGGGGAGGGCGGCGCGCACCTGCTCGGGGCTGTTGAAGGTGGAGGGCAGGTCGAGGCAGTTGACGGCGGGGTTGGCGTACATCTGGTTGGCGTAGGTGCCGTCGAGGTCGCGCTCGTAGTAGCTGTCGGAGAGCGTGAGCAGCCCGCGGCCGTCGCCGGCCTTCGCCTGGGCGAGGTATTCGCGCAGAAGCGGCCAGGACTGCTCGTCGTACATGGCGGCGATGACGCCGGTCGTGGCGAGGGACTCGGTGAGCGGGCGGGCCTGGCCCGTCTCGGCCGGGTGGGCGTCGAGCTTCTTGAAGAGGGCGGAGAGCTGCTTGCCGGCGTCCTCGGCGTTCTTGGTGCCGAGGGGGCAGTCCTTCTTCTTGACGCAGTCGTCGGCGAACGCCTTGAAGGCGGTGTTGAAGCCGGTGGTCTGGTCGATGTTGATGGTGCGGGAGTCGAGCGCCGGGTTCATGGCGCCGTCGAGGACCATCCGGCCGACGCGGGAGGGGTAGAGGCCGGCGTAGGTCGCGCCGAGGAAGGTGCCGTACGAGGCGCCCACGAAGGTGACCTTCTTGTCGCCGAGGACGGCGCGCAGCACGTCCATGTCGCGGGCGGCCTCGATGGTGGAGACGTGCCCGAGCAGCTTGCCGGAGCGGGCCTGGCAGCCCTTCGCGAAGGCGCGGTAGGAGCGGGTGAGCTTGGTGACCTCGGCCGGGTTGTCGGGGGTCGCGTCGGTCTGGGTGTAGCTGTCCATCTGCTTGTCCGAGAGGCACTCGACCGGTTCGCTGCGGGCCACGCCGCGGGGGTCCATCGCGACCATGTCGTAGCGCGCCCGGACCGCGGCGGGCTGCGGTGCGTACTGCGTGAGGTAGTCGATCGCCGAGCCGCCGGGGCCGCCCGGATTGACCATGAGGGAGCCGATCCGGCTGCCGGGGCCGGTGGCCTTCTTCCGGGCGACGGCGAGCTTCAGGTCCGTGTCGGCACCGGGCTTGGCGTAGTCCAGCGGCGCCTTCATCGTCGCGCATTCGAAGCCGGCCACACCGCAGTCGTGCCAGCTCAGCTTCTGGTCGTAGTACGGGCGGAGGTTGCCGGGAACGGCCGTCGGCAGGGGGTTGAGGACGGGGGCGTCGCCGTCGTCGGCGGCGCGCTCGGCGCCGCCCCCTCGCGCGACGCCGGACGCGTCAGGGTCCGGGGACGAACTTCCGGCGGAGCAGCCGGAGATCAGCAGAGCGGTGGCCGCGAAGACGGCAGCGGCGGGGCGGAGCAGGCGGCTGGTGGCCATGAGCGGTCCCTCGTTCTCGGTCCCTGAACCGGTCCCGGCCACGGAACCGATCCCGGTGCGGGAAGCGGTCCCGGTCCCTGGACCGGCTTCGGCGGCGACGGCAAGGCAGCGGTACGGCGGTACGGCGAGCCGACGGAGGTGGGGCGCGGGGTGGAGCCCGCCGGCAGGAGGCTTGACACGGAGCGTATCCGGGCGAGGGCGATGAGTGACTCCTTTCCGGGGGGTGGTGCTGCGGTCCCGGGCGGCGGGGGCCTTGCGGTGATCAGCCGGCGCGGAGGGCCGCGGTCATCGCTTCGACCGCGAGGAGCGGCGCCACATTGCGGTCCAGCGCGCCGCGGCAGGCGATGACCGCTTCTATCCGGCGCAGGGTGCGCTCCGGGGTCGAGGCGGTGGCGATGCGCTGGATGCTGTCGCGGGCCTCGGCGTTGGCCAGCGGCACCGAGGCGCCCACCTGGACGGCGAGCACATCGCGGTAGAAACCGGTGAGGTCGGTCAGGGCCAGGTCGAGGCTGTCGCGCTGCGTACGGGTGGAGCGGCGCTTCTGCTTGTCCTGGAGCTCCTTCATGGCGCCCGCCGTGCCGCGCGGCATCCGCCCGCCGGTGCCGGCGGCGGCGCCGAGCGCGGCGCGCAGCTCCTCGGTCTCCTTGGTGTCCACGTCCTCGGCGACCTGCTTGGCGTCCTCGCCCGCGGCGTCGATCAGCTCCTGGGAGGCCTTGAGGCAGCCGCCGATGTCGTCGATGCGCAGCGGGAGTTTCAGCACCGCGGAGCGGCGGGCGCGGGCCCGCTCGTCGGTGGCCAGGCGGCGGGCCCGGCCGATGTGCCCCTGGGTGGCGCGGGCGGCGAGGTCGGCGGCCTCCGGTGCGATGCCGTCGCGCCGCACGAGGACATCGGCGACGGCGCTGATCGGCGGCGTACGGAGCGTCAGATGGCGGCAGCGCGAGCGGATGGTGGGCAGCACGTCCTCGATGGAGGGCGCGCAGAGCAGCCAGACCGTACGGGGCGCGGGCTCCTCGACGGCCTTGAGGAGGACGTTGCCCGCGCCTTCGGTGAGGCGGTCGGCGTCCTCCAGGACGATCACCTGCCAGCGGCCGCCGGCCGGGGAGAGGGAGGCGCGGCGGACCAGGGAGCGGGTCTCCTTGACGCCGATGGAGAGCAGGTCCGTACGGACGATCTCGACATCGGCGTGGGTGCCGACCAGGGAGGTGTGGCAGCCGTCGCAGAAGCCGCAGCCGGGGGCGCCGCCCAGTGCGCGGTCCGGGCTGACGCACTGCAGCGCGGCGGCGAACGCGCGGGCGGCGGTGGACCGGCCCGATCCGGGCGGGCCGGTGAACAGCCAGGCGTGGGTCATCTGCGAGGAGCCGGTCGGATCGGCCGGCACCGGGGTGCCGCGGGGCGCCGCGGCGGCCGCGCTGTCAAAGGACACGAGGGCGTCCGCATCGCGCGCGGCCGCGGCGAGCTGCTCCGTCAGCCGGCCCTGGCCGACCACGTCGTCCCATACCGCCATCGTTGTCCGCCGTTCCCTTCCGCCTGCCCTGCACGTCTCGCGGCCCTGCCCGCACGTCTCACGCCGCGGTGCGCACCGCAGCGCGCCCGCGTTCCACCCATTGTGGTGCAACCCACTGACAAACGAATCCGGAGCCGGCGTGCGGACGCCGGCCGTGCGGCCGTCCGCAGGGAAAACGGCCGTGGCCGCAGCTGTCCTTCCGCTGCGGCCACGGCCGTCGTCGAGACCGGTCCGGGCGCCGCCGTCCTGCGCTCCCGGCGCGCGCCCGAGTGGTGCTACCCGCGCCGTCCGCGAGGCCCGCGACCGTCCGCGCCGTGGTCCCCGTCCTCGTCGCCGCGCGGGCCGAGCAGCTCGTCGGCGAGCGTCGGGAGGTCGTCCAGCGGGGTCTCCTCCGCCCATTCGGGGCGGGGGCGGCTGCGCTGCGGAGGCTCCACGGGACGGCCCGTGGACGGGTCGATCTGCGGGAGTTCGGCCGTCCGCTCCACTCCCGACTCGGCCGGTGCGGACTGCTGCCGCGCCGCTGCGTCGTTCGGGTCACCGCCCCGCTCGCCGCTCCGGTCGCCGGCACGGAACATCCACGGCGGTACGCGGTCCGCCGGGTCACCGTGCGCCTCGGGTCCCTCGTGCGCGTGGCCCTGCGGGCCGCCTTCGGCATCCGGTCGTACGGGCGGCAGGACCGCGGTCTCGTCCGCGTCCCGTCCGGTGCCGTAGGCCGGCAGCACGGTCGTCTCGTCGGCGGATCCGGAGGCGTGCCGCGCCCCCGGCTGCGGCAGCGACGCCGTCCGCTCGTTGTCAGGACCGGAAGCCGAGCCGGAGCCCGAGGCGGAACCGGCACCGGAATCGGTGCCGTTCTCCGTCTCCGCCACCCGCTTCCGCAGATCCGCGACCGGCGTCTCCGCCGTCGGCGCATCCGCGGACTCGGCCGCCGCGGCCGCCTCGGCAGCTGCTTCCGCCGCGGCCTTGGCCTCGGCCGCCGCAGCCGCTTCGGCCGCCGCCACCCGGGCCTGTTCGGCGCGCAGCAGGGCCGCCTCGGCCTTGCGCTGCTTCTCCAGACGGCGCTCCTCGGCCTCGGCGCGCAGCCGCGCCTCCTCCTCGGCCTGCTTGCGCAGCCGTTCCTGTTCGGCCTGGCGGGCCTGCTCCTCGGCCTCGCGCCGCTGGCGCTCCTCCTCCGCCGCCTTGCGTGCCTCCTCGGCGCGCAGCCGCGCCTCCTCGGCCTGGCGGGCGGCCTCCCGGGCCTTGGCCTCTTCGAGTTCGCGGCGCTTGCGCTCCTCCTCCTCGGCGCGCAGCTTGGCGAGCTGTTCCTGGCGCTCGCGTTCCTGGCGCGCCTCCTCGGCCTTGCGCGCGGCCTCTTCCTCGGCCTTGCGGCGGGCCGCTTCCTCGGCGGCCTTGCGGGCCTCCACCTGGGCCTTGGCCTCGGCCTCGGACAGCGGGAGCACCTGGTCGAGGCGGTGCCGTACGACCGTGGTGACAGCCTCCGGCTCCTGGCCCGCGTCGACGATCAGGTAGCGCGCCGGGTCGGCGGCGGCCAGGGTGAGGAATCCGGCGCGTACCCGCTGGTGGAATTCGGCGGGCTCGGACTCCATACGGTCCGGGGCCTCGGTGAAGCGTTCCCGTGCGGTGTCCGGCGAGACGTCCAGCAGCACCGTCAGGTGGGGGACGAGGCCGTCGGTCGCCCAGCGGGAGATCCGGGCGATCTCCGTGGGCGCGAGGTTGCGCCCGGCGCCCTGGTAGGCGACCGAGGAGTCGATGTAGCGGTCGGTGATGACGATGGCGCCGCGCTCCAGCGCGGGCCGGATGACGCTGTCGACGTGCTCGGCGCGGTCGGCGGCGAACATCAGCGCCTCCGCACGGTCCGAGAGCCCGGACGTCGAGACGTCCAGGATGATCGAGCGCAGCCGCTTGCCGATGGCGGTGGCGCCGGGCTCACGGGTGACCACGACCTCGTGGCCCTTGCTGCGGATCCATTCGGCGAGCGCCTCGACCTGGGTGGACTTGCCGGCGCCGTCGCCGCCCTCCAGGGCGATGAAGAAACCGGTGGCCGCGGGCGCCTGGTCCGGTTCGCCGCCGCGCAGCGCCTCGCGCAGATCGCGCCGCAGCGGGACGCCCTGCCGGTCGTCGACCTTGCCGAGGACCCAGGCGGCGACCGGCAGCAGCAGCGCGCCGACCAGCATCAGGGTGAAGGCGGCGCCGCCGTGCGAGAAGTCGAAGGTGCCGTTGCCGACGCTGTGCGGGCCGATGAGTGCGGCCAGCAGCGGGGCGACGATGGCGGCCAGCGCGACCGCGAGGCGTACGACGGCGTGCAGATGCTCGGTGGTGCGGGCGGCGCGGAACTCCTCCGCCTCCTGTTCCAGCAGCAGATGCCCGGTGTTGGCGGCGATGCCCGCGCCGACGCCGGCGAGCAGCGCCAGCAGCAGGACCGTCGTCGCGTCCGGGACCAGGCCCATGGCCAGCAGCGCGAGGCCGGTGACCGCGAGCGCCAGGGCCAGCAGCCGGCGCCGGGAGAGGGCGGGCAGCACCTTGTGGGCGCCGCGGATCCCGCCGACCGTGCCGCCGGTCAGGGCGAGGACGAGCAGCGCGAAGGTGGCCGGGCCGCCGTTGATGTCGAAGGCGTGCAGCACGGCGAGCGAGACAGCGGCGGCGATGGCGGCGGCGACCGCGGCGCAGGCGACCACCAGCAGCGGAATCGCGCCCGTACGCCCCTTGTCGACGCCCTTGCCGTGCTTCGGACGGCGCAGTCCCTCCAACGGGGAGCGCGGCCGCGGCGTCGGGGCACCGGGGAGTTCGATGAAGTAGAGGATCGATACGGAAGCGGCGAAGAGCCCGGCGGCGACGTACGAGCCGAGCGCGGCCTCGTGGGCGTCGAACCACTCGATGCCGGTGCCCAGCAGCTTCCCGATGAGGGTGACGACGACCAGCGCGGCCGCCGCGAGGGGCAGCGCGACGAAGCCGGTGCGCAGCGACAGCCGGCGCAGCGCGTCCATGTTGTCGGGCAGCGGGCGCACGGCGGCGCCCTCGGGGGGCGGCGCGGGCAGCAGTCCCGGCGCCGCGCTCTCCCGTGACACGGTCCAGAAACGCTCGGCGACGCCGACGACGAAGACGGTGACCAGCAGCCAGGCGAGGGCGTCGCCCGGCGACCAGTCGATCCAGAGGGGGGCGACGACCAGCAGCGCCAGCCGTACGCCGTCCGCGCCGATCATCGTCCAGCGCCGGTCCAGCGGCCCGGAGGGCGCCGTCAGGGCGGACAGCGGCCCCAGCAGGACCGCCCCGAAGAGGAGGGTCGCCAGCATCCGGGCCGCGAAGACGGCGGTGACCGCGAGGGCGGCGCCCCGATAGCCGCCGCCGAAGACGGCCTCGCCTCCCAGCGGTACGTACAGCGCCGCCTGAAGGGCGAGCAGTACCAGGACAAGCATGGACAGGGCATCGCCGATGCCCCCGACGAACTGGGCGCTCCACAGTCGCTTCATGGGAGGGAAGCGGAGCAGGGCTCGCACGGCGCGCTCGCGGGAATCCGCGGCAAGGGCGCCTGAAGTGGGGGTCACGACCGTTGGCTGCTCGGCACGCGTCATCTCGCCAGCCTATCGGGCAGCCACCCGCTCCCGGGCGCCCGCCCGAACAAACGGGCGGGCCCGACGGAACACTGTCCGCCTTGCCCGCCCTTGTCCCGCGCTTCGGCTCAGGAGCCGGGGCCCGCGGAGCCCCAGGAGGATCAGTCCTCGACCGACGCCGCCGTCTTCTTCGCGGCCGCCGTCTTCGCGGTGGCCTTCTTGGCGGTCGTCTTCTTGGCCGCGGTCTTCTTCGCCGCCGTCTTCTTGGCGGTCGTCTTCTTCGCCGCGGTCTTCTTCGCCGGCGCCTTCTTCGCGGCCTTCTTGGCGGTCTTCTTCGCCGGGCCCTTGGCACGCTTCTCCGCCAGCAGCTCGTAACCGCGCTCCGGCGTGATCGTCTCGACGTCGTCGTCCCGGCGCAGCGTCGCGTTGGTCTCGCCGTCGGTGACGTACGCGCCGAACCGGCCGTCCTTGACCACCACCGGCTTCTCGCTCACCGGGTCGGTGCCCAGCTCCTTGAGCGGCGGCTTGGCGGCGGCCCGGCCGCGCTGCTTGGGCTGCGCGTAGATCGCCAGCGCCTCGTCGACCGTGATGCTGAAGAGCTGGTCCTCGGTCTCCAGGGAGCGCGAGTCGGTGCCCTTCTTGAGGTACGGACCGTAGCGGCCGTTCTGCGCGGTGATCTCCACGCCCTCGGGGTCCTTGCCGACGACCCGCGGCAGCGACATCAGCTTGAGCGCGTCCGCCAGCGTGACGGTGTCCAGGGACATCGACTTGAAGAGCGAGGCGGTGCGCGGCTTGACGGCGTTCTTGCCGGTCTTCGGGGTGCCCTCGGGCAGGATCTCGGTGACGTACGGGCCGTAGCGGCCGTCCTTCGCGACGATCTGGTTGCCGCTGTGCGGGTCCATGCCCAGCTCGAAGTCGCCGCTCGGCTTGGCCAGCAGCTCCTCCGCGTAGTCCACGGTCAGCTCGTCGGGCGCGAGGTCGTCGGGGACATCGGCGCGCTGGTGGCCCTCGGAGTCCTTCTCACCGCGCTCGACGTACGGGCCGTAGCGGCCGACCCGCAGCTTGATGTCCGCGCTGACGGGGAAGGACGAGATCTCCCGGGCGTCGATCGCGCCCAGGTCCGTGACCAGTTCCTTCAGGCCGCCGAGGTGGTCGCCGTCGCCGTTGCCGGCGTTCGACGCGGCACCGGCGTCGTCGCCCTCACCGAAGTAGAAGCGCCGCAGCCACGGCACGGACTGCGCCTCGCCGCGTGCGATGCGGTCGAGGTCGTTCTCCATCTTGGCGGTGAAGTCGTAGTCGACGAGCCGGCCGAAGTGCTTCTCCAGCAGGTTGACCACGGCGAAGGAGAGGAAGGACGGGACGAGCGCGGTGCCCTTCTTGAAGACATATCCGCGGTCGAGGATCGTGCCGATGATCGACGCGTACGTCGACGGGCGGCCGATCTCGCGCTCTTCCAGCTCCTTGACGAGCGTGGCCTCGGTGTAGCGGGCCGGCGGCTTGGTGGCGTGCCCGTCGACGGTGATCTCCTGCGCGGAGAGACCGTCGCCCTCGGCGACCTGCGGCAGCCGCCGCTCGCGGTCGTCCAGCTCGGCGTTGGGGTCGTCGGCGCCTTCCACATAGGCCTTCATGAAGCCGTGGAAGGTGATGGTCTTGCCGGACGCGCTGAACTCGGCGTCCCGTCCGTCGGCGGCCCGGCCACCGATCTTGACGGTGACGGAGTTACCGACCGCGTCCTTCATCTGGGAGGCGACGGTCCGCTTCCAGATCAGCTCGTACAGACGGAACTGGTCGCCGCTCAGGCCGGTCTCCGCCGGGGTGCGGAAGCGGTCCCCGGAGGGGCGGATCGCCTCGTGCGCCTCCTGGGCGTTCTTGACCTTGCCGGCGTACGTCCGCGGCTTGTCCGGCAGATAGTCGCTGCCGTACAGCTGCGTCACCTGCGCACGGGCCGCGGAGACCGCGGTGTCCGAGAGCGTGGTGGAGTCCGTACGCATATAGGTGATGAAGCCGTTCTCGTACAGCTTCTGCGCCACCTGCATCGTCGACTTCGCGCCGAAACCGAGCTTGCGGCTGGCCTCCTGCTGGAGGGTGGTCGTACGGAACGGGGCGTACGGCGAGCGACGGTAGGGCTTGGACTCGACGGAGCGGACCGCGAAGTCGGTGTTCTCCAGGGCCGCGGCGAGCGCGCGGGCGTTCGCCTCGTCGAGGTGCTGGACGGCCTCGCTCTTGAGCCGGCCGTCGGAGCCGAAGTCACGGCCCTGCGCGATGCGGCGCCCGTCGACGGTGGTCAGCCGGGCGGTGAGGGTCGAGGGGTCGCTGGCGTCGCCGGTCCGGCCCGTGGCGAACGTGCCGGTCAGGTCCCAGTACTCGGCGGAGCGGAAGGCGATCCGCTCGCGCTCCCGCTCGACGACGAGCCGGGTCGCGACGGACTGCACACGGCCGGCCGACAGCCGGGGCATGACCTTCTTCCACAGGACCGGCGAGACCTCGTAGCCGTAGAGGCGGTCGAGGATGCGGCGGGTCTCCTGGGCGTCGACCAGCTTCTGGTTCAGCTCGCGAGGGTTCTCGACGGCCTCGCGGATCGCGTCCTTGGTGATCTCGTGGAAGACCATGCGGTGGACGGGGACCTTGGGCTTGAGGATCTCCTGGAGGTGCCAGGCGATGGCCTCGCCCTCGCGGTCCTCATCTGTGGCGAGGAAGAGTTCGTCGGACTCGGCCAGCAGCTCCTTGAGCTTCTTGACCTGGTCCTTCTTGTCACTGTTGACCACATAGATCGGCTGGAAGTCGGCGTCGACATTCACACCGAGACGGGCCCAGGGCTCGCCCTTGTACTTCGCCGGGACCTCTGCCGCGCCATTGGGAAGGTCGCGGATGTGCCCGACACTGGCCTCGACCACGTATCCCGGACCCAGATAGCCCTTGATCGTCTTCGCCTTGGCAGGCGACTCGACGATGACGAGTCGGCGGCGGCCGCCGCTTGCGGTCTCGCTGGTCGGGGACAACTTCGCTCTTCTCTCCGGTCGACGCTTGTGGGAACCCCCGGGCCGGACGCCCGGAGCGCACTGCGGTGACGCTTGACGCTGCGGAGTGTGACGGTACCTCCCGCCCCCGTGTCAAACGGAAAAACCCCGCAACGCCACTCGAACGGTAACCCGACTACATACCTTCATGCCGCCCGGACCGCGCCCGGCAGTCGCCCTCGCCCGTGTCGCCGCCCCCCGGCACGGTCCCCGGGACCGCCTTGACGATCACCCGCCACCGGGCCGCCGCCCCGTCCGCCCCGGTCCGCGGCCCCCGGCCGGCGACGCCCCGTCCGCGCCCGGTGATCTCACACAGTGACGATCACCACCGCGGCCCCTTCCGGCCGCCGGTGGCCGGCACTGTCACAAGGCGGTGCCGGATGTCGCCGTTGTCTTGGTAGGGCAGGGATGACGGCTGGCAGGATGGGCACGGCTCTCTTTGCTGCGAGCCGCGTCGCTGCCATCACCTGTCATCAGCAACCTCGGGGGTCAGAACACTCATGGCGAACCAGTATCCCGGCCCGCCGCAGGAACAGCCCGACGACAATCCGTACGCCAAGCCGCAGGGCGAGCAGCCCGCCGCTCCGGGCTACGGCTACCCCCAGGGCGGCGCGCCCGGGGACCCCGGCTACGGATACCCGCAGGCCGCGCCCCCTCCGCAGCCGCAGCAGCAGCCCGGTTACGGCTACCCGGGCGCCACCCCGCCGCCGACCGCTCCCCAGCCCGGCCCCGCCGCCGGCTTCCCGGGACAGCCCGCCGGCTATCCGCCCCAGCAGCCGCAGGGCGGAGCCGGAATGGCGCTCTCGCTCGGCGACATCGCGGTGACCGGCGACACGATCATGACGCCGGCCGGCCCGATGCCGCTCAAGGGCGCGGTGTGGACGGCCACCGACATGTCGCGGACGGAGGAGAAGATTCCGGCGCACGCCATCGTGCTCGCCATCGTCTTCTTCCTCTTCTGCCTGCTCGGGCTGCTCTTCCTGATGATGAAGGAACGCACCACGACCGGGTTCGTCCAGGTGACGGTCAACAGCGGCGGCCGGCACCACTCCACGATGATCCCGGTGCAGTCGCCCGAGCAGGTCATGTACGTGCTCAACCAGGTCAATTACGCAAGGTCGCTGAGCGTGTGAGTCCCACCGAGCCCGCTCTGCCCGACCGGCCGGCGGCTCCCGGATTCCCCGCGCCGGCCACCCCCGCGCCGCGCGCACCCGAGTCGATCCGCAGGCGCACCGCGCTGACGGCCTCCGCCGTGCTCGGCGCCGGTGCCCTGGGCGCCGTCTACCTCTGGAACACCAACCCGCACCAAGGAGGCCAGCTGCTGCCCGGCTGCCCCCTCCGGTGGGCGACCGGGCTGCTGTGCCCGGTGTGCGGCGGGACCCGGATGGCGTACGACCTGATGCACGCCGACGTCGTCACGGCCTTCCACGACAACGCCCTGCTGCTCACGCTGGGACTGCCGGTCGCGGGCTATTTCCTCCTGCGCAAGCTGGTCGCGGGGCTGCGCGGGCGGGTGTACCGGCCGCGGCTGACGGCCCGCGGCAATGCGGTGATGCTGAGCATTGCCGCGGTCTGGATGATCGGCCGCAACCTCGTCGGCTGACGGACCGACCGGCGTCTCGCCGGGTGTCAGCGGACGGTGACCTGGACCACCGGCGAGACGGTGGCGCCGGAGCCGACGCGGAGCTGATTGACGCCCTTGAGGCCGAGCTTGACGCGCACCGCATACGTACCAGTGGCGTTGACCGGGGCCTGCGCGGGCAGCGCGACCCACTTGCTGCCCTGCTTCTGCTGCACGGTGACCTTGGTGCCCGCCTTGATGCCCTTGGCGGCACCGGATATCCGGAACTCCTGCCAGGCCTGGACGGTGGTTGCCGAGGCCTTGGCGGTGAGCTGGGCCTCGGCGGGCGCGGTGGCCACGAGAGGCGTGGGCGAGTGCAGGTCGGCCGGCGCGGCGAAGGCCGCGGCCGATCCGCCGGCGAGCAGGGCGACGGCGATGACGCCGACGGCGGCGTAGCGGACGGCACGGTTCATGGGGAATCCTCACTGTGGGGACCTGATGGGGCACCACTGGACGCCGACGGAAGCTGACGGCGGCTCATGGCCGCCCACCGGATCCGGCGATGACCTTCACTGAGGAACACGGGTGACGCCGTACGAAGGTTCCTTCGCCGCACGGCACTTCGGCCGCGGGGGACGGAACCGGCCAGGCCCGAAAGGGCCCGCCCGGCGCGGCAAGGGGAAGAGCCAGCGGAAAGGGCCCCGGTGACGCCCACCGATATGACCGAATTCCACCGGCCCGCCACCTGGCGAAGCCAACCCCCGCTGCCGCCGCCCCTCCCCGCCCCCTACAACGCCCCCAGCAACCAGCAGCCCGTGGCCAGGAACAGCGCCCCGAACCCCACCCCGGTCGCCACCCCCACGGCCCGCCCCGCGCCCTCGGCGACCGGCGCCCCCACCCGCACTCGGGCGCCCGTCCACAACAGCAGTCCGGCGCCGAACAGGGCGAAGGCCGCACCGGCGAAGGCCTCGGGTCCACTCTCCATGCGGGCAGCCTGGCACCCCGGTGCGGCGCCCGGGAGAACGCCGGATGAACGGCGCCCCTCCGGGCCGTACGGCCTCAGCCGTCCGCGGCCACCGGCTCCAGGAAGCCCTGCTCGATCAGCATCCGGATCGCGCCGGGCGTACGGTCCCGCAGCTGGACCGGGTCCTCGCCGACGAGTTGCGCGATGGCGTCCAGGATCCGCCCGGCCGGCAGCGAACCGTCACACACCCCGGCGAAGCCCGCGCCGACCGTGTCCACCTTGGTGGCCCGCCGCATTCCGCGGTTCTGACGCAGCACCACATGCTCCGGGTCCTCCGCCCCGGGCAGACCGACCTGTTCCTGCACCACCTCGTCGGCGAGCCGGAAGTGGCCGGCGAGCAGCTCCGCGTCGTCCGTCCCCCGCAGATAGTCCTGGCGGGCGAAGTGCCCCACCACGGACTCGCCCAGCGGCTGCTCGACCGTGTGCGGCCATTCCTCGACGGTGATCGACGGATCGGCGGACCCGGACTTGCGCAGCGTGATCCAGCCGAAGCCGATGGCCTTGGTCTTGCGCGCCTCGAACTCGTCGAGCCAGGCGTCGTAGCGCGCGGCGTAGGCGTCGTCACCGGCACGGTGGTCGCCGCCGTCGCGCAGCCACAGCTCGGCGTACTGCGTGACGTCCTGCACCTCGCGCTGCACGATCCAGGCGTCGCAGCCGCGCGGCACCCACGACCGCAGCCGGTCGTGCCACTCCTCGCCCGCCACGTGCTGCCAATTGGCCAGCAGCTGGCAGTACCCGCCGTCGTTCAGATGGGCGGCGGCCTGCTGGACGAGGGTGCGGCACAGGTCGTCGCCGCCCATCCCGCCGTCGCGGTAGGTGAGCCGGCCGCCGTCGGGGCCCAGCGGCGAGATCACGAACGGCGGGTTGGACACGATCAGGTCGTACGTCTCGTCGCCCACCGGGCCGAACAGCGAACCCTCCCGCAGATCCGCCGGCCGCGCCCCGGAGAGCGCCAGCGTCAGCGCGGCGATCCGCAGCGCCCGGGGGTTGAGGTCGGTGGCCGTCACGGCGCTCGCGTGCTGGGCGGCGTGCAGCGCCTGGATGCCGGAGCCCGTACCGAGGTCCAGGGCCTTGGCGACGGGCGTACGCACGGTCAGCCCGGAAAGGGTCGTGGACGCGCCGCCCACCCCGAGCACCAACTGCGAACGGTCCGCACCGTCCACTCCCCGGATGCCGCCGGAGCCGCCGACCGCGCAGCCCAGGTCGGAGACGATCCACCAGTCCTCGCCCTCGGGGCCGCCGTACGGCCGGACGTCCACGGCGGCGCGGACCTCCTCGCCGTCCTGGACCAGCCAGCCGTCGGCGAGGCAGTCGGCCACCGGCAGCGCCGCCCGCGCCCGCCGCAGCTCCACCGGACGCTGCAACAGGAACAGCCGCACCAGGGTCTCCAGCGGGCTGTCGCCGCGCGTCGCCCGCAGTGCGGGGACGCTCTCGCTGCGCGCCAAGGCGGCATAGGCCGGCGCGCCGAGCAGGTCCAGCAGACCGTCGGCGGTGAAATCGGCGGCCAGCAGCGCCTGGCGGAGCCGGTCGGTGCGGGCGCTGCTCTCGGGGTCCTGGGCATCTGCGGTGGGGAGGTGCGTACTCACACCCCCATTGTCAGGGCAACCACCGACAATCGGCGACGGCCCGGCGCCGCGCCCCTTCTCGGGCGCGTCGCCGGGCCGTCGGCCGGTCAGCTCTCCGGGCCGTCCTGCCGGCCCGCTTCAGGTCGTCGCCGCGGCTTCTAGGACGGCGACGGTGCGACGGACGCGTTCTGGTTCTGGCAGCCCTTCTGGTTGCCCATGGCCTTGCCGACGTCGCCGGCCTCCAACTTCTTGAAGGCGGCCTCACTCTGGGCGTTGAGCGTCTTGATGCCGTTGGAGAGGCTCCGCAGGCCTTCCGCGAACTTCAGCTTGTCGCTGGTGTTCAGATCGTCGACCTGCTTCTGGAGGTCCCCGTATCCCTTGGAGAGGGAGTTGAGCTCCTTGACCGCGTTCTTCTGGGCCTGGCCGCCGTCGTCAGTGGGCGGCGGGCCCGCCTTCTCCAGGGACTTGGCGAGCGAGGCGTAGGCGTTGGAGATCTTCTGGAAGGCCGCCGAGTCCGTCTGCTGGATCTTCTTGGAGTCCGTGTTGCCGTCATCGGCCGTCTGCATGGCGGCGTTGGCATCCTGGATCTGCTGGAACTGGGACTGCCCAGAATCGCAGAACTTCTTCGCCCAGTCGTTGAGCTTCTCGTTGCTGTCATCGCTGCAACCGGTCAGCGCGAGCATCAGTGCCGCTCCGCCGGACAGTGCAGCCACAAGCTTCTTGTTCACCGGATTGGTCCCTTCCATGGCTCTCGGCCCCGGAACATACACGTCCAAAGGGCCTGGGCCGCGAGTCGGGCATCCCCTCCGGCTCTCATTGCAGCCATTTGCACCAAGGAGTACAGGGCCACCCGAGCACAAAGACGGCGGGTGGGCGGCACACACAAAGTGCGCCGTCCACCCGCCCGTTGAGCCGTCAGCAGGCCCTCCACGGGGCCGCCGCCGGCTAGGAGGCAGCCACCGTCTCCGTCGACTTGGCGGTCTTTCCGGAGTTCTCAGGATTTCCGGAGTTGTCTTCGTCACCCACCGCGATACCGCGGCGCTTGGAGACGTAGACCGCGCCCACGATGACGGCGATCGCCAGCACCGACACCACGACCCGTACGCCGACGTTCTTGTCGTCGCCGTATGAGAACTTGACCACAGCGGGCGCGATCAGCAGGGCCACCAGGTTCATGACCTTCAGCAGCGGGTTGATGGCCGGGCCCGCGGTGTCCTTGAACGGGTCGCCCACCGTGTCGCCGATGACCGTCGCGGCGTGTGCCTCGCTGCCCTTGCCGCCGAAGTTGCCGTCCTCGACAAGCTTCTTGGCGTTGTCCCACGCACCACCGGAGTTCGACAGGAACACCGCCATCAGCGTGCCGGTGCCGATCGCCCCCGCCAGGAACGAGCCGAGCGCGCCGACCCCGAGCGAGAAACCGACCGCGATCGGGGTGAGCACCGCCAGCAGCCCCGGGGTCGCGAGCTCGCGCAGCGCGTCCTTGGTGCAGATGTCGACGACCCGCCCGTACTCCGGCTCCTCCGTGTAGTCCATGATCCCGGGGTGCTCGCGGAACTGCCGCCGCACCTCGTAGACCACCGCGCCCGCCGACCGCGACACCGCGTTGATCGCCAGCCCCGAGAACAGGAAGACGACCGAGGCGCCGAGGATCAGCCCCACCAGGTTGTTCGGCTGCGAGATGTCCAGACTCAGGCCCATCCCGCTCGCTGCGCTGCCGACTTCCTTCACGGCCGTGGCGATCGCGTCCCGGTACGAACCGAAGAGCGCGGCCGCCGCCAGCACCGCCGTCGCGATGGCGATGCCCTTGGTGATGGCCTTGGTGGTGTTGCCGACCGCGTCCAGGTCGGTGAGGACCTGCGCGCCGTCGCCGGTGACATCGCCGGACATCTCCGCGATGCCCTGCGCGTTGTCGGACACCGGCCCGAACGTGTCCATCGCCACGATCACGCCGACGGTGGTCAGCAGACCCGTACCGGCCAGCGCCACCGCGAACAGCGCCAGCATGATCGACGCACCGCCCAGCAGGAACGCCCCGTAGACGGCCAGACCGATCAGCACCGCCGAGTAGACCGCCGACTCCAGACCGATCGAGATACCGGAGAGGACCACGGTCGCCGGCCCGGTCAGGGACGTCTTCCCGATGTCCTGCACCGGCCGCCGGGTGGTCTCGGTGAAGTACCCGGTCAGCTGCTGGATCAGCGCCGCGAGCACGATGCCGATGGCGACCGCCACCAGCGCCAGGATCCGCGGATCACCGGCATGCGCCAGGATCTCCGGATCGGTGACGCCCGCCAGGCCCTTGTAGGTGGACGGCAGGTAGGTGAACACCGCGACGGCCACCAGGACCAGCGAGATGCCCGCGGAGATGAAGAAGCCGCGGTTGATCGCCGTCATGCCGCTGCGGTCGCTGCGCCGCGGCGCGACGACGAAGATGCCGACCATCGCCGTGAGCACACCGA
Organism: Streptomyces sp. NPDC101393; assembly: GCF_044767385.1. Classification (NCBI taxonomy): domain Bacteria; kingdom Bacillati; phylum Actinomycetota; class Actinomycetes; order Kitasatosporales; family Streptomycetaceae; genus Streptomyces; species Streptomyces sp. NPDC101393. The sequence goes on from NZ_JBIWNU010000012.1 coordinate 190,769, forward strand.
TCGCCGGCACCAGCAGCGGGAAGGCCAGCCCGGCGTCCCCGAAGGCCGCCATCCCCAGGATGAGCGCGGCGACCAGCGTCACCGCGTACGACTCGAACAGGTCGGCCGCCATACCGGCGCAGTCACCGACGTTGTCGCCCACGTTGTCCGCGATGGTCGCGGCGTTGCGCGGGTCGTCCTCGGGAATGCCCTGCTCGACCTTGCCGACGAGGTCGGCACCGACGTCCGCGGCCTTGGTGAAGATGCCGCCGCCGACCCTCATGAACATCGCGATCAGCGCGGCGCCGAGGCCGAAGCCCTCCAGCACCTTGGGCGCGTCGACCGCGTACACCAGGACCACGCAGGACGCGCCGAGCAGGCCGAGCCCCACCGTGAACATGCCGACGACGCCACCCGTACGGAAAGCGATCTTCATGGCCTTGTGCGAAACGGCCGTCAGATCCCTTTCCGCGGTGTCGCCCTCGGCCGGAGTGGCCTCCCGGGCGGCAGCCGCGACCCGCACATTGCTGCGCACCGCGAGCCACATGCCGATATAGCCGGTGGCCGCGGAGAATCCGGCGCCGATCAAGAAAAATGCGCTGCGTCCCGCGCGCTGCGTCCAGTTGTCCGCGGGCAGCAACATGAGCAGGAAGAAGACCACGACGGCGAATACGCCAAGTGTCCGCAACTGCCGTGCCAGGTAGGCATTCGCGCCTTCCTGCACCGCCCTTGCGATCTTCTTCATACTGTCGGTTCCCTCGCCGGCCGCCAGGACTTGACGCACCAGCACCGCCGCGACGGCCAGTGCCGCCAAGGCGACGACGGCGATCACCAGCACGATGCCACGGTTGCCCGTCGTCAGTGACGGTCCGGCCAGAAGAGAGGGGGTGTCCAGCAACTGAGGGGTGTAAGGCCCCGCCATTCGTCCTCCTTGACGTTTGGCACATGGGCGCGCGGAAGCACGCTCAGGCGTCCTGAGCAAGATGTGGACGGATTGTAGGGAGCCCCACCGGATCAAAACAGTACGCGTCAAAGGGAATTCGCCGGTGGCCGGGAAGATCAAAAGGATGGCGGCCGGATAATTCGCCCGGACGAAGGAAAGCGACGAATTCGCTGACCACGGCCTGATGATCTCGCTGTACTACTGATCGCCGCTGCTCAAAGACGTCGCACGACGACATGAGCCGCCAGTGGCCGCCGGGACAACCGGGACGATGGAGACCGGCCGCAACCGCCGAACGGGGTACGCCAGCCGGCCGCCGGCCCCCCGGGCGCCCTCGCGAGAACCACCGGAACGAGTCCGGATCGGAACACTCCGGAACCCCGCGGAACCCACCGGCACTCTTGGACCACCCGGGTGACGTACGACGCTCACCGCCGGGCCGGGCGAGCCCTCAGCGCAAAACGAAAGAGAGCACGACGGCAGCAAGACCGACGTGCTCACAGGACGGCAAGAAGGGAGGGCAACACGGGGACGGAGGGGAACCTGCGACGTCATCCGTACGGCTCAGCACGGCCCACCCTGACGGGCTACCGGCGGGCCGGACAGGCGGATTACGACAGGGCCGGAGCCGGAGCCGTGGGCCAGGTCATCCGGATCACGCCACCGCGCTCGCCGGACGTCACCTCGACGTCGTCGACCAGCCCGCTGATGACCGCGAGACCCATCTCGTCCTCGCCCTCACCCTCGCTGTCGCCATGCGAACCGGAGCCGGGGCCACCGGGCACCTCGTCGCCCACCTCGATCGAGAACTTCTTCTCGTCCTCGATCAGCAGGACCCACACCGGAGCCGCGATGTCATTGCTGACATGCAGCCCCACAGCGCGGCTGCACGCCTCACCGACGGCGAGTCGCACCTCGTCCAGGACGGCTTCGTCGACACCGGCCCGCCTCGCCACAGCAGCAGCGACCAGACGCGCGGTCCGGACGTGCTCGGGAAGAGCGCTGAAACGGAGTTCGACGGTGGCCATGCCATCCCCCTCGATATGCGGGCGTGCAACGCAGGGGGCCGGACCGCTACGTCCGGAACCCCCCACTACTTCCTCCCCGCGCCTGGGCGCGGGGCACCGCGAAACCGTCAGTCGGTAGCTGCGACGGCTTCGTCGACCGAGGTGTGAATCGGGAACACCTTGGTCAGACCGGTGATTCGGAAGATCTTGAGAATGCGCTCCTGGTTGCAGACCAGGCGCAGCGAGCCCTCATGGGCACGCACCCGCTTCAGTCCGCCGACCAGCACGCCGAGCCCAGTGGAGTCGAGGAAGTCGACACGTTCCATGTCCACCACAAGGTGGTAGCTTCCGTCGTTCACAAGCTCGACCAGCTGCTCCCGCAGCTTGGGCGCGGTGTATACATCAATCTCGCCACCGACCTCGACGACCGTACGGTCGCCAACGGTCCGGGTCGACAGGGACAGGTCCACGGATCCTCCAGCACCTTGCTATCGAGCGGTCGCCCCCCTGGGGCCTCCCCACCGAAGGTAGGGGCGGATCGGCAGCCGCGATGGCATTCAATCACTTACCGGCAGGCGTGCACGACGCCTTGCCTGCATTGTCCGTCACTCCGGTGACACACTCGGTGCCGATGGCCTCCAATCGACTCCCGCCGGACGCGGGCGCCAGCCCCTCCCCAGGCATGATTCTCGACCGTCTGACCCGGGGCGCGACCCGCGCTGCACGCATCACTCATACGGAGCACTTGCCCCCGAGGATCGGCAGCCATGCCGACTGGCCCGAACAGATCCGGCCGGAAGTGATCGCTGCCATCCATTCGGCCGGAATCGAGCGTCCCTGGGCTCACCAGGCACGCACATCCGAACACGCACTGCGTGGCGAGTCGGTCGTCGTGGCCACCGGCACCGCCTCGGGCAAGTCGCTGGCGTACCTCGCGCCGGTCCTCTCCACCCTCCTGGACGGCTCCGAGGCCCCCAACGGGCGGGGCGCCACAGCGCTGTATCTGGCGCCCACCAAAGCCCTGGCGGCCGATCAGCGACGCGCCGTACGCGACCTCGCCACCCCCCTCGGCACAGCCGTACGACCCGCGGTCTACGACGGCGACACCCCCGTCGAGGAACGCGAGTGGGTACGCCAGTACGCCAACTACGTCCTGACCAACCCCGACATGCTGCACCGCGGCATCCTGCCCGCCCACCCCCGCTGGTCCTCCTTCCTGCGCGCACTGCGCTACGTCGTCATCGACGAATGCCACTCCTACCGCGGCGTCTTCGGCTCGCACGTCGCGCAGGTCATCCGCCGGCTGCGCCGCGTCTGCGCCCGCTACGGCGCCGAACCGGTCTTCCTGCTCGCGTCCGCCACCGCCGCCGAACCGGCCATGGCGGCCACCCGGCTCACCGGCCTGCCCGTGGTGGAAATCACGGAGGACACCTCGCCGCGCGGCGAGGTGGTCTTCGCCCTCTGGGAACCGCCACTGACCGAACTGCACGGCGAACAGGGCGCCCCGGTCCGCCGCACCGCCACCGCGGAGACCGCCGAACTGCTCACCGACCTCGCCGTCCAGGGCGTACGCAGCGTCGCCTTCGTCCGCTCCCGGCGCGGCGCCGAACTCATCGCGCTGATCGCGCAGGAGCGGCTCGCGGAGGTCGACCGCTCGCTGCCGAAACGCATCGCCGCCTACCGCGGTGGCTATCTGCCCGAGGAACGCCGCGCCCTGGAACGCGCCCTGCACAGCGGCGAACTCCTCGGCCTGGCCGCCACCACCGCACTCGAACTCGGCGTGGACGTCTCCGGCCTCGACGCCGTACTCATCGCCGGCTACCCCGGCACCCGCGCCTCCCTCTGGCAGCAGGCCGGCCGGGCCGGCCGCTCCGGGCAGGGCGCCCTCGCCGTCCTCGTGGCCCGCGACGATCCGCTGGACACCTATCTCGTCCACCACCCCGAGGCCCTCTTCGACCAGCCCGTCGAATCCACCGTCCTGGACCCCGACAACCCCTACGTGCTGGCCCCGCACCTCTGCGCGGCCGCCGCCGAAATCCCGGTGACGGAGGCGGACTTCGACCTCTTCGGGCCCGCTACGGCCGGCCTGATGCCTCAGCTGGAGGCCGCCGGCCTGCTGCGCCGACGGGCCAGAGCCTGGCACTGGACGCGCCGCGAACGCGCCGCCGACCTCACCGACATCCGCGGCCAGGGCGGCTCGCCCGTACAGATCGTGGAGGACGGCACCGGGCGGCTGCTGGGCACCGTCGACGCCGGCGCCGCGCACACCACCGTCCACGACGGCGCGGTCCACCTCCACCAGGGCCGCACCTACCTCGTCAAACACCTCGACCTCGCGGACGACGTCGCCCTCGTCGAGCAGGCCAACCCGCCCTATTCGACGACCGCCCGCGACACCACCGCCATCTCCATCCTGGAAACCGACACCGAGATCCCCTGGGGCGACGCCCGGCTCTGCTTCGGATCCGTGGAGGTCACCAACCAGGTCGTCTCCTTCCTGCGCCGCAAACTCATCTCCGGCGAGGTCCTCGGCGAGACCAAACTGGACCTGCCGCCCCGTACGCTGCGCACCCGCGCCGTGTGGTGGACGGTCACCGAGGACCAACTCGACGCCGCCCGCGTCAATCCCGAGCAGCTCGGCGGCGCCCTGCACGCCGCCGAACACGCCTCCATCGGCATGCTGCCGCTCTTCGCCACCTGCGACCGCTGGGACATCGGCGGCGTCTCCGTCCCCCTCCACCCGGACACCCTCCTCCCGACCGTGTTCGTCTACGACGGCCACCCCGGCGGCGCGGGCTTCGCCGAACGCGCCTTCCACACCGCCGCCGAATGGCTTGCCGCCACCCGCAGCGCCATCGCCTCCTGCGAATGCGACGCCGGCTGCCCGTCCTGCATCCAGTCCCCCAAATGCGGCAACGGCAACGACCCCCTCCACAAACGCGGCGCGATCCGCCTCTTGGGAGAACTCCTCCGCGGAGCGGAGAAGGCGGCGGGCGAGGAGTGAGTGAGGACGGACGGGCGGGGCGAGCGGGGGTGTGAGGGCGGGCGGGGGTGGGCGAGGGTGTGAGGGCGGGCAGGGGTGGGCGAGGGTGGGAGCGCGGGCGGGAGTGAGCTGGGGTGGGGTGAGTGGGGGTGCGTGGGGTGTGGGGCGTGGGGGATGGGCGGGCGGGCGGCGGTCCTGCCGGCTTGGGGCCCCGCCCCCCCCCCCCCCCCCCCCCCCCCCCCCCCCCCCCCCCCCCCCCCCCGGCGCCCCCCCCCGCGGGGGGGGCCCCGCGCCCCCCCCCCC
>NZ_JBIWNU010000013.1:0-154201 GCF_044767385.1 Streptomyces sp. NPDC101393
CGCCGCGCCGCCCGCTCTCCCCCCCCCCCCCCGCCCCCGCTGGCGCGGCCCCCCCCCCCCCGGGCCCCGCGCGCCCCCCCCCCCCCCCGCGCCCGCCCCCCCCCCCCCCCGGGGCCCCCCCCCCCCCCCCCCGTCCACGCCGTCAGCGGTGCGAGGAGGCGCTCACCAGCCGCGCTCGCGCCACTCGTCCAGATGCGGCCGCTCCGCGCCGAGCGTGGTGTCGGAGCCGTGCCCCGGATAGACCCAGGTCTCGTCCGGCAGCTCGTCGAAGAGCTTGCCGCGGACGCCGTCGAGCAGGCTCGTGAAGTTCTCGGCATCGCCGTGGGTGTTGCCGACGCCGCCAGGGAAGAGGCAGTCCCCGGTGAACAGATGGGGCGCGCCGTGCGGGTCGTCGTAGATCAGCACGATGCTGCCCGGGGTGTGGCCGACCAGATGGCGCGCGGTCAGCCGGACGTGGCCGACGCTGAGGACATCGCCGTCCTCGACGGGGATGTCCGTGGCGACCGGGATGCCCTCGGCGTCATACCGCCCCGCATACGTCCGCGCGCCCGTCGCGTCGACGACCTCGCGCAGCGCGCCCCAGTGGTCACCGTGTTGGTGCGTGGTGACGACCGACGCGATGCCGCTGTCGCCGATCAGCGTGAGCAGGGTGTGCGGCTCGGCCGCCGCGTCGATCAGCAGCTGCTCATCGGTCGCACGGCACCGCAGCACATAGGCGTTGTTGTTCATCGGACCGACCGCGACCTTCGAGATCATCAGGTCGGTCAACTCGTGCACGTCGGCCGGTCCGCCGACCTTTACCGCTCCGCTGTAACCCATGCGTTCACTCTAGAGGCCCGTACCGGGCAGCGGAGTCCCGGCGGAGGTCCGTGGCCGCACGGGGCTCCGCCGGAGTCCACTCCCTAGAGGGGCGGGACGGTGGGCAGCGCGGCGCCCGCGGTGTCGAGTGCGCCGCCGTCGCTGCGACCGGTGAGCCAGCCCACCAGCGCCGTGGCGGACCCCGTCACCACCACCGGCCCCTCCCCGTCCGCTGCGGTGTCCGTGCGCCCCGTGCGCCAGCTGCGGCCGTCGTCGGTCCGCAGCTCCAGCGCCGGCACCTTCGGCTGCCCGGCGAACTTCACCTCCGCGAGGAAGGCCAGTTCGGCGTCGACGAACGCGGGCGAGAGCTGGTCGAGGGAGTAGCCGATGCCGAGGTCGAGGTGGTGCAGCTCGACCTCGGCGAGCCGCCGCAGCGGCAGCCGGTCGGCCCGCTCGACCACGCCGTTGCGCATCTCGACCTCGAAGGTCCGGCGCGCGTACGGGAGGGCGGCGGCCGCCGCGTCGAACCGTGCGCCGCTCTCCCGAAGGTCCTCCAGATGCGCGTCCAGGGTGCGGCCGGCGTCCCTGGCGATATCGCTGTCCCGGGCCGTCGCGCTGACGTACATCTGCGCGGGCACGTCCGTACGCGCCCAGGTGAGGAGGTTGACCAACGCGTCGGCGTTGCGCGCGAGATGGGCGAGGACATGGCCGCGGGTCCACCCTGGGAGCAGGGACGGTTCACCGATCGCTTCGTCGTCCAGCTTGGCCACCGACACCAGAAGCCGGTCGGTGGCCTCGTGGACGGCTGCCACGTCGTGCGGGAAGTCAGGCGGGGTCTGGGTCATGGTCCGACGCTAACGCCCCGGAGGCCCGTTCGGGAGTCGATCGGCGCCGATGCCGGGCGTACGCGGGGGTGGGGGAGGGCGGGCGCCGCACCTCAGCCCGCCGCGTCATCGGGCGCCCCGAACCACCGGCGCAGTGCGGCCTCCAGCCCGTCGAGCCCGCCGGGAGTGCCGGGAGCCTCCTGCGGAACCTCCACATCCGCTTCCGCGGACCCGAACGCCCATGCGGTGCAGCCGTCCGGGCGTACCAGGAGTCCGGTGAGGTACGGCCGTTGCGGACAGCCGGCGGTCAGCACCCGCACCCGCCCGTCGTATCCCGCCGCCCGTTTGCGGAGGCCGGCGTCGTCGGCGAGGTCGAGCAGCAGGGCCTGCCCGCCGAGCAGATGCGCGCCGAGCCGGCTGCCGTCGGACAGTTCCAGGTCGGGGGCGCTGCGGCCGGTCAGCGGATGCCCGCCGGGAAGGTCGTAGCGCTGCTGGACGCCGGAGATCTTCTTGGCGAAGAAGGTGGTGGCGGTGACGGTGTCCGTCAGCTCGGCGAGCACTCCGCGCAGCGCTTGGGTGTGTGACTCCGGCCGCATCAGCGCCACTTGGGCGCGGCTCCAGTCCAGCACCCACGCGCCGATCGGATGCCGCTCGGCGGTGTACGTGTCCAGCAGGCCCTCCGGAGCCCGGCCGTGCACCGTCGCGGCCAGTTTCCAGCCCAGGTTCATCGCGTCACCGATGCCCAGATTCAGCCCCTGGCCGCCGAACGGCGAGTGCACATGCGCCGCGTCACCGGCCAGCAGGACGCGCCCCGAGCGGTAGTCGGGCACCTGGGGGCGTTGTCGGTGAAGCGGGTCGCCGAGTGCACCTTGGTGACCGTGACGTCCGGCACGCCGGATACGCGCCGCAGCGAGCCCTGCAACTCCTCGGCGGTGACCGGTGCTTGGCGGTCGGCCGGCGGACCGTCGAACTCCACGGTGAGGATCCGGCCGGGCACCGGACCGTGCGCGTACGTCCCGGTGTCCGTCCAGTTCCAGCCGACGCCCAGCGCGTCGGAGCCGGAGAGCTCCACCAGGGCCTGCCGCCCGGTGATCTCGGGGGCGGTGCCCGGGAACGGGAAGCCGGCGAGGCGGCGGACCGTACTGCGCCCGCCGTCGCAGCCCACCAGCCAGCCGGTGCGCAGCGGCCCGTCCGACGTGTCCACGCGGACACCGTCCGCGTCGGCGTCGAAGCCGGTCAGCCGCACACCGCGGCGCAGCTCGACGCCCAGCTCGGCGGCGCGGGCGGCCAGCAGGTGTTCCAGTTCCGCCTGCGGGACCAGGCCGACGTCTCCCGCGGGGCCGGCGCTGCCGAAGTCCGGGTCGGACTCGTCCAGGAGGTCGCCGCGCAGCATGATGCCCGCGAAGTGCCCGGCGAACTTGGGCGGCTGCCGCACCTGGGAGGCGCCCGCCGCCTGCCGTTGCCGCATGAACGAACGGAACTTCCCGAGCGCGGCCTGCTGTATCTCCGCCAGCCTGGGCAGCATCCCGCGTCGGTAGAAGGCCTCCGCGCTGGGGGAGTTGATCGCCCCCGCCTTGATCGTCGTATCGACGTCGGTCAGCCGTTCAAGGACGACGACCCTGACATCCGCCAGGGCGAGTTCGCAGGCGAGCATCAGCCCCACCGGGCCGCCCCCTGCCACGACGACGTCGGCTATCTCTGCATCCTGGCCCGCTGCGTCCTGGCCCGTGTCCAGTACGTCTGTGTCGTGTGTGTCCGCGGCATGCTTCATACGCATCATTGTAGTGACTAAAAAATTGTTGCGGCTAAAATTCAGGTCATGGCGGAGGAGGGCGGCGACGTGACGGAGGTGGCAGGTGTGAACGGTGCGGCGGGACCGGACCGCGGGGAGCCGGATGCCGGCTATGCGGAGGACGGCGGGCGGCTGACGCTGCGCGAGCGCAAGAAGCTGCGTACCCGGCAGCGGATCTCCGGTGAGGCCACGCTGCTCTTCGTCGAGCGCGGCTTCGACAATGTCACCGTCGCCGAGGTCGCCCGCGCCGCCGAGGTGTCCACGATGACGGTCTTCAACTACTTCCCGCGCAAGGAGGACCTCTTCCTCGACCGGATCCCCGAGGGGCAGGAGCTGGTCACCCGCGCGATCCGCGAGCGGGCGGCCGGCGAGACGCCGCTCGACGCGCTGCGCCGGCTCGCCTTCGGCCTGCTGGAGCGGCGGCATCCGCTGGGTGGAGTGGGGGAGGGCTTCCCCTACTTCTGGCGCACAGTGCTGGACTCGCCGGCGCTGCGGGCCCGGGCGCGCGAGGCGGTCGAGGAGCTGGAGGGCACCTTGGCCGGGCTGCTCGCGGAGGCGGCGGAGGCCGGAAGGGAGACGGGGCCGGGTGACGGTCCGGGCGCCGGCGGTCGCCGTCAGGATGTCCGGCTGGCCGCCGCGCTCATCGTCGCGGCCTACCGCGCGGCCTACGCGGGAGCCGCGGCCCGGCAGCTGGAGGGTGACCCCGCGGAGGGTGTCGCCGTTGAACAGGAATCGGTGCTGCGCCGGACCTTCGATGCGCTGGCGCGGGCACTGCCGGACGGGGGCTGAGGGGCGGAAGGGCAGGTCAGCGGCAGCCTGCGGGGAGCGGGCGGGGGCGGGAAGGTTGTGGGCCCGCCACACGTTTGGGTGAAGAGGGCTTACGAGCTCCGTAAATCGAATGCGCGTGCTATAGGCTCGTGTGTGGCATCAAAAAGACAGTGCCGCGGCGGTCCCCATACCCTGGGGCGGGGGCTCCGCTCCGCTCCGCCGCCTCTGCTCACCCACCGAGCGGCGGACGCAGAGCCGCGGCTCTCCCGCCCCTCTCCAAGAAAGGTGCCGACCGGCGTGGCCGACCGTCTCATCGTCCGTGGCGCTCGCGAGCACAATCTCCGGAATGTCTCGCTCGACCTCCCCCGCGACTCCCTGATCGTCTTCACGGGACTCTCCGGGTCGGGCAAGTCCTCGCTCGCCTTCGACACGATCTTCGCCGAGGGGCAGCGGCGCTATGTCGAGTCGCTCTCCTCCTATGCCCGGCAGTTCCTCGGGCAGATGGACAAGCCCGATGTGGACTTCATCGAGGGCCTGTCCCCCGCGGTCTCGATCGACCAGAAGTCGACCTCGCGCAACCCGCGCTCCACGGTCGGCACCATCACCGAGGTCTACGACTACCTCCGCCTGCTCTTCGCCCGGATCGGCAAGCCGCACTGTCCCGAGTGCGGGCGCCCGATCGCCCGGCAGTCGCCGCAGGCCATCGTCGACAAGGTGCTGGAGCTGCCCGAAGGCAGCCGTTTCCAGGTGCTCTCCCCGCTGGTGCGCGAGCGCAAGGGCGAGTTCGTCGACCTCTTCGCCGACCTCCAGACCAAGGGCTACAGCCGGGCGCGGGTCGACGGCGAGACCATCCAGCTCTCCGAGCCGCCGAAGCTGAAGAAGCAGGAGAAGCACACCATCGAGGTGGTCGTCGACCGCCTCACCGTCAAGGAGACCGCCAAGCGGCGGCTGACCGACTCCGTGGAGACCGCCCTCGGGCTCTCCGGCGGCATGGTCATCCTCGACTTCGTCGACCTGGACGCCGACGACCCGCAGCGCGAGCGGATGTACTCCGAGCATCTGTACTGCACCTACGACGACCTCTCCTTCGAGGAGCTGGAGCCCCGCTCCTTCTCCTTCAACTCGCCCTTCGGCGCCTGCCCGGACTGCACCGGCATCGGCACCCGCATGGAGGTCGACCCCGAGCTGATCATCCCCGACGAGGACCGGTCGCTCGACGACGGCGCGATCCACCCCTGGTCGCACGGCCACACCAAGGAGTACTTCGGCCGCCTCGTCGGCGCCCTGGCCGACGCCCTCGGTTTCCGTACGGACATCCCGTGGGCCGGCCTCCCGCAGCGGGCGAAGAAGGCACTGCTGCACGGCCACCGCACCCAGATCGAGGTGCGCTACCGCAACCGCTACGGCCGCGAGCGGGCCTACACCACCCCGTTCGAGGGCGCGGTGCCGTTCGTCAAGCGCCGGCACACCGAGGCGGAGAGCGACAGCAGCCGGGAGCGCTTCGAGGGCTATATGCGGGTCGTCCCCTGCCCGACGTGTGAGGGGACGCGCCTCAAGCCGATCGTGCTCGCCGTCACGGTGCAGCAGAAGTCGATCGCCGAGGTCGCCGCCATGTCGATCAGCGACTGCGCCGACTTCCTGCGCGAGATGAAGCTCAACGCCCGCGAGAAGAAGATCGCCGAGCGGGTCCTCAAGGAGGTCAACGAACGGCTGAAGTTCCTGGTTGATGTCGGCCTGGACTATCTCTCGCTCAACCGCGCCGCGGGCACCCTCTCCGGTGGTGAGGCCCAGCGCATCCGTCTCGCCACCCAGATCGGCTCCGGCCTGGTCGGCGTGCTCTACGTCCTGGACGAGCCGTCGATCGGTCTGCACCAGCGCGACAATCACCGGCTGATCGAGACCCTGGTGCGGCTGCGCGACATGGGCAACACCCTGATCGTCGTGGAGCACGACGAGGACACCATCAAAGTCGCCGACTGGGTCGTCGACATCGGTCCCGGCGCGGGCGAGCACGGCGGCAAGGTCGTGCACAGCGGCCCGATGAAGGAACTGCTGTCCAACAAGGACTCCATCACCGGCCAGTACCTGTCCGGGAAGAAGGTCATCCCGACGCCGGACATCCGCCGGCCCGCGGACCCGTCCCGGCAGCTGACGGTCCACGGCGCGAAGGAGAACAACCTCCAGGACATCGACGCCTCCTTCCCGCTCGGTGTGCTCACCGCCGTCACCGGGGTGTCCGGCTCCGGCAAGTCGACGCTGGTCAACGACATCCTCTACACCCACCTGGCGCGCGAACTGAACGGCGCCAAGTCGGTGCCCGGCCGGCACACCCGGGTGGCGGGCGACGACCTGGTGGACAAGGTCGTCCATGTCGATCAGTCGCCCATCGGCCGGACGCCCCGCTCCAATCCGGCGACCTACACCGGCGTCTTCGATCACGTCCGCAAGCTCTTCGCGGAGACGATGGAGGCCAAGGTCCGCGGCTATCTGCCCGGCCGCTTCTCCTTCAACGTCAAGGGCGGCCGCTGCGAGAACTGCTCCGGTGACGGCACGATCAAGATCGAGATGAACTTCCTGCCGGACGTGTACGTGCCGTGCGAGGTCTGCCACGGCGCGCGCTACAACCGCGAGACGCTCGAGGTGCACTACAAGGGCAAGTCCATCGCCGAGGTGCTGGACATGCCCATCGAGGAGGCGCTGTCCTTCTTCGAGGCGGTGCCGACCATCTCCCGGCATCTGAAGACGCTGCATGAGGTCGGTCTGGGTTATGTCCGCCTCGGCCAGTCCGCGCCGACCCTCTCCGGCGGTGAGGCGCAGCGCGTCAAGCTGGCGAGCGAGCTCCAGAAGCGGTCCACGGGCCGTACGGTCTACGTCCTCGACGAGCCCACCACCGGCCTGCACTTCGACGACATCAGCAAGCTCATCAGGGTGCTGTCCGGGCTGGTCGACAAGGGCAACTCCGTGATCGTCATCGAGCACAACCTCGATGTCATCAAGACCGCGGACTGGGTCGTCGACATGGGCCCCGAGGGCGGCAACGGCGGCGGCCTGATCGTCGCCGAGGGGACGCCCGAGGAGATCGCGGCGGTCCCCGCCAGCCACACCGGCAAGTTCCTGCGGGACATCCTCGGCGACCGCGTCAGCGATGCCGCCTCCTCGGGGAAGCCGGTGAAGAAGACCGCGGCGGCGAAGAAGCCGGCAGCCAAGAAGACGGCGGCCCGGACGGCGGCGGCGAAGACGACCGCGAAGAAGACCGTGGCCAAGACCGTCTCCAAGAAGGCGGCGACCCGACGGGGCGGCCGGGCGGCCTCCTGACGGTCTCGCCACGGTCGTCGGTCGTCGGTCCGCGGTGCGTCGTACGGCATGCCGTGGCTCGGCAGGAAAACGGGCCTCGCCACTCCCCGGCCGGGGAGTGGCGAGGCCCGTTTCGTCTCCGCCCAGGCACCGACGCTTCCCCCGCCGCCTCCCCTCACACGCCCCTGAACTGCCCCTGCGCGCCTGTGCCCTCCGCCCCTACTGCCCTACGCCCCTACGCCGCGAGTTCGGCGGCGAACGGGGGCTCGGCGCCGGCGCGCGAGCAGGTGATGGCGGCGGCGCGGGCGGCGTAGCCGAGGATGTCGCGCCAGTCGTCGGGGCCGAGCGAGGCGACGGCGGCGTAGGAGAGCGCGTCATGGCTGCCCAGCCGGTGCAGCAGCGCGGCGTTGACGGTGTCGCCCGCGCCGATGGTGTCGACGACCTCGACCCGTTCGCCGGGGACCGTCACCTCGCCGCCGGGTGAGAGCACCGTCAGACCCTCGCCGCCACGGGTGAGGACGATCGCCGCGGGCCCGGCCGCCAGCCACCCCCTGGCCGCAGTGGTGATCTTGTCCCACGCGCCGCTCGCACCACCGCTGCCCGGTTCGCCCCCCGCCAGCCACAGCGCGTCCTCCTCCGACAGCTTCAGAAGCGCCAGATCGGGGAGCCAGGAGTGGAAGCGGGTGCGGTAGGCGGCCGGGTCGGCGATCAGACCGGCCCGGATGTTCGGGTCGAGCGTCGTGAAGACACCCCGCCGGGACTCACGCCGCAGCAGCGCCTCGTACGCACTGGCGCCCGGTTCCAGGACCAGCGAGCAGGTGCCGAGCGAGAGCGCGCGGGTGCCGTCCGGCAGGGCGGGCGGGAGGGTGAAGAGGCGGTCGGCGGTGCCGTCGACGTAGAAGCCGTAGCCGGCCGAGCCGTCCGGGCTGATGTCCGCCATGGCGAGGGTGGTCGGCTCGTCGCCGCGCTGCACCAGGGAGGTGTCCACGCCGCCGGTCCGCAGCCCGTCCAGCAGCGCCTCGCCGAAGGCGTCGTGCGAGACCCGTGAGCAGAACGCGGCGCGGGAGCCCAGCCGGCCCAGGGCGACCGCAGTGTTGTAGGGGCCGCCGCCGCGCCGGGGCAGCAGCGCGGGCAACTGGCCGTCCAGGGGCGGGTTCTGCGGGCTGGGGACGAGGTCGATCAGCGCCTCGCCGGCGACGACGATCACGGGGTGCGGTTCCTTTCCTGGAGGGCCTGGGAGGGCTGCGCGTCCGCTGCGCCCGGGTCGGGGCAGCCGCACGACGTACGGTGCACGAACGTGCAGGGGAGGCGGAGGGTGCGCGGCGGCCGGTCCGGCTGCTCCAGGCGTTCCAGCAGCAGGCGTACGGCAGCGGCCCCGATGTCCTTGCTGGGCTGTGCGATCGCGGTCAGCCGCGGTGAGAACAGGTCGGCCCAGGAGAAGTCGTCGAAGCAGGCCAGCGCGATGTCGCGGGGCACCTGGAGGCCGCGGTCGCGCAGGGCGCGCAGCGCGCCGATGGTCATCGCGTTGTTGGCGGTGATGACGGCGGTGGGCGGTTCCGGCGCGGCGAGCAGGTGGCGGGTGGCGTCCTGGGCGCCCTCCGCCTCGGAATTGCCGCCGGCCAGCAGCTCGGGGGCGAACGGCAGGCCGCGCGAGCGCAGCCCCTCGCGGTAGCCCTGCACGCGTTCGCCGGTGGTGCTCAGGCCGGGCAGGCCCGCCACCAGGCCGATCCGGGTGTGCCCCAAGTCGGCCAGATGCTCGACGAGTTGGCGTACCGGGCCGGTGTTCTCGGCGCACACCTGGTCGTGCTCGTCGCCGACCAGCCGGTCCAGGAAGACGGTGCGGACATCGCGCCGCGTCAGGTACTCGACCATTCCGGCCGGCTCCGCCGAGGGCGCGACGATCATGCCGTCCACCCGCCGTTCGTGCAGGAGTTGGACGACCTTGCGCTCGTGCTCCGGGTCGTCGTGCGGGTCGGCGATCAGCAGGCTGTAGCCGGCCTCCAGCGCGCCGGCCTCGACGCCCTGGAGGATCTCGGTGAAGTACGGGTTGCTGATGGCGGAGACCGCGAGACCGATGGAGCGGGTGCGGGAGGTGACCAGGGAGCGGGCGAGGGTGTTGTGGGTGTAGCCCAGCTCGTCGATGGCGCCGAGCACCGCGGCGCGGGTGTCGGGGCGTACCGGCCGGGTGTCGTTGAGCACATGCGAGACCGTGGCGACGGAGACGCCCGCGCGCCGTGCCACATCCACCATCGTTGTCATCCGGCTCTTCCTCCCCGAGCGTGCGCACCCCTGCGGTGCCCCGGCCGTCGGCCGGGACCCAGCCTCCCGCATGGTGGCCATGCGGTGGTGCGCGGCCCGCGGTCCGCGGTCCACGGCCTCCTGGGGGGCCTGGCCGGTCCTCTGTCGGCAAGGACATCAGACCACATACGTAAACGCTTGCGTAAGCGTTTACGCAGAGGCTACCTTCCGACCACCGAACCCGCACGACGTCGTGAGGAGGCGCGGATGCGCGCTCTCGTGGTCACCGAACCCGGCAATCCGGGCAGCACCGCCGTGACCGAACTGCCCGACCCCCGCCCCGCGCCCCACGAGGTGGTCGTGCGCGTCACGTCCTGCGGACTGTGCGGCACCGACATGCACATCCTCGGCGGCGAGCTGCCCGCCGTGCCCTATCCGCTGGTCCCCGGACACGAGCTGACCGGCGAGATCGTGGCGGTGGGCGAGGAGGTGCACGGCACGGCGGTCGGCGACCGGGTCGCGGTGGACCCCAACATGCCGTGCGGGGCCTGTCATTACTGCCGGATCGGCCGCGGCAACCTCTGCGAGAACTACAGTGCCATCGGCGTCACCCGCGACGGAGGCTTCGCCGAACTCGTGGCCGTCCCGGCGAGCTGCTGCTACCCGCTGCCCGACGGCCTCTCGGAGGCCGCCGCCGGACTCGTCGAGCCGCTGTCCTGCGCCGTGCACGGCCTCAACCGGCTGCCGCGCCGCCCCGGCGAGCACTATCTGATCTACGGCGCGGGCACCATGGGCCTGATGATGGCCGCGCTGGTACGCAACGCCGGCGCCGCCTCGGTCTCCGTCGTGGACCTGAACGAGGAGCGCCTCGCGTTCGCCGAGTCCTTCGGCGTCGACGCGGCCGTGACCCGCGCCGACCGGCTCGGGCGTACTCCCGGCTTCGAGGTCGTCGTCGACGCGACCGGCGTCATCGCGGCCATCGAGGACGGTCTGGGCCGGGTGCGCCGTGGCGGTACGTTCCTCCAGTTCGGCGTCGCCGACCCGGCGCGCGCCGCGTCCTTCTCGCCCTACCGCGTCTACCACCACGAGATCGACATCATCGGCTCGATGGCGGTGCACCACAGCTTCCAGCCCGCCATCGACGTCCTCGCCTCGGGGCTCGACCTCGACCCGCTGGTCAGCGACGTCTACGGGCTGGACGGGTTCGACGAGGCGGTGGCCCGCTTCCGGGCGGGCACCGCCCGCAAGATCCACATCGCTCCGCAGCAGGGCTGAGCGCCGTGCCCGGACGCATCAAGAACGCGCTGATCTGGGTCTTCGGGGCGCTCGGCGGCATCCTGTGGGGCTATGACACCGGCGTCATCTCCGGCGCCATGCTCTTCATCAAGAACGACATCGCGCTGACCCCGCTCCTGGAGGGCCTGGTCGTCTCGGGTCTCCTGGTCGGCGCGATGCTGGGCGCGGGGCTCTCGGGCCGGCTGTGCGACTCCTGGGGCCGCCGCCGGCTGATCCTGGCCGCCTCCGGCGTCTTCATCCTCGGCACCCTCGGTGCGTCGTTCGCCTTCGGCCCTGCCTCGCTGATCGCCTTCCGCTTCGTGATCGGCGTCGGCGTCGGCATCGCCTCCGTCGTCGTCCCGCTCTATCTGACCGAGCTCGCCCCCAAGCACCTGCGCGGCGGGCTGACGTCCCTGATGCAACTGCTGGTCACCGTCGGCATCTTCGTCGCGTACGGCACCGACTACCTGCTCGCCGGTGCCGAGGCCTGGCGCTGGATGATCGGGCTGGGCGTGGTCCCCGCGGCGATCCTGGCGCTGGGCATCATCACCCAGCCGGAGAGCCCGCGCTGGCTGGTCGGCAAGGGCCGCAACGACGAGGCCCGCGCGGTGCTCACGCGGCTGCGCGGCGGCGCCGGGCCGGCGGGGGAGGAGCTGGCGGAGATCGAACGGGCCGAGCGCGTGGAGCGGGAGCAGACCGAGCCGCTGACCATGCGGCGGCTGCTGTCGCCGCGGCTGCGGCCGGTGCTCGCCGTCGGGATGCTGCTGGTCCTCTTCCAGAACTTCGTCGGCATCAACACGATCATCTACTACGCCCCGACCCTGCTCACCGACATCGGATTCGGCTCCGACGGCGCGATCCTCGCCAACGTCGGCATCGGCCTGCTCAACATGCTGATGACGCTGCCGGCCATGCGGCTCATCGACCGCAAGGGCCGCAAACCGCTGCTGCTGGCCGGGGCGCTGGGCATGTGCGTGGCCATGGTGGTGCTGGCCGTCACCCATCTCTCCGGACTCGGATACGGCGCGCTGCTCTCCGCCCTCACGCTCCTGGGGATCGCGCTCTACATCGCGTCCTTCGCGATCTCCTGGGGCCCGGTGCAGTGGGTGATGCTGCCGGAGCTGTTCCCGATGCGGGTCAGGGCGTCGGCGGTCAGCCTGTGTGTGCTCTTCAACTGGCTGTTCAACATGATCGTGGCGCTGGTCTTCCCCTCCCTGCTGCACGCCTGGGGCGCGGGGGTGAACTTCCTGTTCTTCGCCGCCACGACCCTGCTCGCGTTCCTCTTCGTCCACAAGCTGCTGCCGGAGACCAAGGGCCGCAGCCTGGAGGAGATCGAACAGGAACTGCTGCGCGGGCGCTCGGGGCCCGCCGCCCCGCCGGAAGCGGACGGATCTGTGCCGGTATCGTCGGGAGCCGCCCGCCCCTGACCCCGTGACCTCTGGAGCCGCCATGAGCCAGCCCCCCCGCCCGTCGCACCGTGCTGCGCGGGGCCGCGCTCGCCGGCGTCGCAGGTCTCGGTGCCGCGGCCTGCTCGCCGGGGGAGTCCGGCAGCAACGCGCCGGCGGTGCCCACCGATCCGGTCGACCTGGGGGCCGCCGCCGCGGTGCCGGTCGGCGGCGCCAAGCTCTACCGCGAGGACCGTCTCGTCGTGTCGCAGCCCGCCAAGGGCGAGTTCAAGTGCTTCAGCGCCAAGTGCACCCACGCGGGCTGCGTGCTGGCCGAGGTCCAGAAGGAAGAGGGGCACTGCGCCTGCCACGGCAGCCGCTTCGACGTCACCACCGGCAAGGTCCTCGAAGGCCCGGCGTCACAGCCGCTGCCGGAGGTCCCGGTGAAGGACAGGAACGGCAAGCTGATCGCGGGCTGAGGGACCGGCCCTTCACGGCCCGCCGATCGCGGGCCGGCACCCACCGCCAGGCCCGTCCCGCGCTCACCCCCAGTCCCACCCGATCCCCAGGATCCCGGGCCGGACCCCCTGCTCCACCAGATGCACCGCCCGGTGCCGGCCGCTCAGCGTCAGCTCCTGCTGGGCGCTGCGCGGCGCGCCGGCCGACACCTGCGCGAAGCGCCGGCAACGCGCCGGCAGCGCCGCCTCGTCGAAGCGCACC
Organism: Streptomyces sp. NPDC101393; assembly: GCF_044767385.1. Classification (NCBI taxonomy): domain Bacteria; kingdom Bacillati; phylum Actinomycetota; class Actinomycetes; order Kitasatosporales; family Streptomycetaceae; genus Streptomyces; species Streptomyces sp. NPDC101393. The sequence continues at coordinate 13,095 of NZ_JBIWNU010000013.1, forward strand.
TGGAGGACGTACTGGCCGCCGGCGAAACTGAAGCCGCGGACGTACTCCGCGCTCGGCCCGCCGCTGCCGTCCTCGAAGGCGTAGCCGAAGACGTGCGTGTCGCCGGCCCGCAGCCGGGCGTCGAAGAGCAGCTCGGCGACCACCACCCCGGAACCGGCGTCCCCGCGCACCCGCCCCAGCCGGCAGTTCTCCGCCGCCCGCACCGTCACCCGGGACGGATCACAGCCGGTGTCGCCCCGGTGTATGGCGATATAGCGGTCGATGCCGTCCCGGTGCGCGCGCACCACCTGCAGCGATTCGCGGGCGCTCAGCTCCCGCTCCGGCCCGATCAGCACCCGTTCGTGATGGCCGACGGTGTGCAGCCCGCCGTCCGCGGGCGTCTCCAGCTCGGCGAACAGCTGCTGCAGGGTGCCGGCGGGCGCGACCAGCGAGCGGTACGAGCGGGTGGCCGGGCGCTCGGTCTCCGGTCGGGCGCCGCCCTCCGGCACCAGCAGCCGGTGCAGCGACCGCGCGGGCAGGTCGAGGACCTCCTCCAGGGCGCGCACCGCCCGCAGCGACTCCGGCCGTTGCGGGCGTCTGGCCCCCTGCTGCCAGTAACTCAGGCTGGTCACCCCGACCTTGATGCCGCGCTGTGCGAGCTTGTGCTGGACGCGTTGCAGGGCGAGGCCGCGTGCGGTGAGCGCGCTGCGCAGTGCGAGATGGAACGGGCCGGTGCGCAGCAGTTGTTCGAGCTCGGCCGACTCGGGGGTGTTCTGTGCCATTTCCTCGATCCTCCGGCGCGCGGGTGAACATTCACAACCGGTTCGCACGCCGCGCGCTCTCCCCGCCCGTTCACTGCAGTACGCCGGGCACCGGCTGTTCACAACCGGGCCCGCTCGTTCACACCCCCGTGTCACCCCGCATTGAAGCGTGTTGACCCGCCTCCGACAACACCCGATGCTCCTCACAGCATCCGGATGCGCTCCTCTCCCCCTCACCCCCCTCTGTTCGGGAGGAACGCCATGACCCGTGCACGTTTCGCACGCCGTACACGCCGCAGATGGCTGTCGGCCGCGGCGCTCACCGCCGCCTCACTCACCGTGTTCACCGGCGCGACGGCCTCGGCCGCCCCCGCGCCCTCGGCGCACCGCCCCGCCGCCGCGACCCCCACCGCGTCGGCCGCCAACCGCCTGGACATCTCCATGCAGGCGCAGGAGCAGTCCAACTGGTGCTGGGCGGGCTCCGGCAACACCATCGCGTCCTGGTACGGCAAGAACTACAGCCAGAACCAGTTCTGCAACGCGGCCTTCGGCCGGCAGCAGAACACCAGCTGCCCCAACAACCAGGCCACCCTCGGCAATGTGCAGAACGCCTTCGACTGGATGGGCATCAACTCCGGGTCCTACATCTCCGGCTACCTCAACTACGGCACCGTGCAGAGCGAGATCAACGCCAGGCGCCCCATCGAGACCCGCATCCAGTGGTCCTCCGGCGGCGGCCACATGCACGTGATCTACGGCTACGACGCGGCCGAGAACTGGGTCTACTGGGGCGACCCGTGGGGCTCCAACAGCCGCTACAACTGGGGCGATTTCGGCTACTACGTGAATGGCAGCGACTTCTCCTGGACGCACTCCCTCTACCGGATAGGAGCCTGACGCCATGACGAAGCGCACCGCCGTACGCGCCGCGGCCACCGGGACGCTGGCCACCGCTCTGCTCGCGCTCGCCCCGCACTCCGCGCTGGCCGCCGATGCCCCCGCCCCGCCCACGGCTCCGACCCGCGCCGGCGTCGCCGCCGCCCACGAAGCGGCCGCGTCCCCCGCGACGCTGGACACCCTCGCCCGCTTCTTCGCCAGTGAGGGCGCCCGCCGCGGCGCCCGTGCCGCCGCCCCGACGGCGCAGGACGCCCCGCGCCTGGAGGGCGGCTCCGTCCCCGTCTACGTCCTCTCGCCGGACTTCGTCCGGGGCAAGGCCGGGGCCCCCGTCGCCCGGCTGGAGTTCCTCGCCGGCAAGGCCGTCGCCGCGGACGGCCGCAAGGCCTCCGTCTGGACCGCGCGGCAGGGCGGCTCCTGGAAGGTCGTCAACATCGCCAGTGGCGACGACGAGACCCGCTACGCCGCGGCCGGGGCCGCGAAGGACAAGGCGGGCACGGTCTTCCACGAACCGCAGATCGACGCCTGGTACGTGCAGCGCGGCAACCGCGTGGAACCCCTGGACGCGGACGCCGAAAAGGCGGTCGGCGCCCACGGCACCACCGTCGACGCCTACCGCGAGCGGGTGGTGAAGGCGTACGGCGACAAGCTCCCCGGCTCGGCGTACGACAAGCGCGGCGAGGCCGGCGGCTACGGCCCGCAGGCCGCCCCGGGGTCCGCCCCGGGGCCCGCCTCGCGGCCCGCGGCGCAGGCGGGCCCCGGCGGGCAGCCCACCGAGGCCGGCGCGCAGGCGGGGGACAGCTTCCCGCAGGCCGCCGCCTCGACCGTCGCCGCCGCCGCTGCGCTGCTCGCCCTCGGTCTGCTCGGCGCCGGGGCCGTGCGCCGCAGGCGCGGCCGCTGACCGGCCGTCCGGTGTGCGTCCGCCGCTGATCCGACCGCCTCCCCGCGAGCGGACAGCGGCCGGACGCCACCGGCAGCCACCCTGAACCCGCAGGGGCCCCGGCCCGTCGACGGCGCCACGCCGCGGCCCCTGCGATCCACCACCCGCCACGGGCGTCTTCGGCGGCGGCCCGGAGCGGTCCGGGCCCCGTGAATGTCGGTGGCGGTCAGTAGGGTGGTGGTCATGGCAGACCCCAGCAGCTACCGACCCAAGCCGGGACAGATCCCCGACTCGCCGGGGGTCTATAAGTTCCGCGACGACCACGGCCGGGTCATCTATGTCGGCAAGGCCAAGAGCCTGCGCCAGCGCCTGGCCAACTACTTCCAGGACCTCGCCGGCCTCCATCCGCGGACACGCACGATGGTCACCACCGCCGCCTCCGTGGAATGGACCGTCGTCTCCACCGAGGTCGAGGCCCTCCAGCTCGAATACAGCTGGATCAAGGAGTTCGACCCGCGCTTCAACGTCAAGTACCGCGACGACAAGAGCTATCCGTATCTCGCGGTGACACTCAATGAGGAGTTCCCGCGCGTCCAGGTCATGCGCGGCGCCAAGAAGAAGGGCGTGCGCTACTTCGGCCCCTACGGCCACGCCTGGGCCATCCGCGAGACCGTCGATCTGATGCTGCGCGTCTTCCCGGTGCGTACGTGCTCCGCCGGTGTCTTCAAGCGCTCCGCCCAGATCGGCCGCCCCTGCCTGCTCGGCTACATCGGCAAGTGCTCCGCCCCCTGCGTCGAGCGGATCTCCGCCCAGGAACACCGCGAACTCGCCGAGGACTTCTGCGACTTCATGACCGGCCGCACCGGCGCGTACATCCGCCGCCTGGAGCGCAAGATGCAGGACGCGGCCGAGGAGATGGAGTACGAGCGCGCCGCCCGGCTGCGCGACGACATAGTGGCGCTGCGGCGGGCGATGGAGAAGAGCGCCGTGGTGCTCGCCGACGCCACCGACGCCGACCTCATCGCGGTCGCCGAGGACGAACTCGAAGCCGCCGTGCAGATCTTCCACGTCCGCGGCGGCCGGGTGCGCGGCCAGCGCGGCTGGGTCACCGACAAGGTGGAGGCCGTCACCACCGCCGGCCTCGTCGAACACGCCCTCCAGCAGCTGTACGGCGAGGAGACGGGCGACGCGGTTCCCAAGGAGGTCCTGGTCCCGGCACTGCCCGAGCCCGTCGAACCGATCCAGCAGTGGCTCTCCGAGCGCCGCGGCTCCCAGGTGTCGCTGCGCATCCCGCAGCGCGGCGACAAGAAGGACCTGATGGCCACCGTCGGGCGCAACGCCCAGCAGGCCCTGGGACTGCACAAGACCAAGCGCGCCTCCGACCTGACCACCCGCTCCCGGGCCCTGGAGGAGATCTCCGAGGCGCTCGGCCTGGATTCGGTGCCGCTGCGCATCGAGTGCTTCGACATCTCCCACCTCCAGGGCGAGGACGTCGTCGCCTCGATGGTGGTCTTCGAGGACGGCCTCGCCCGTAAGAGCGAATACCGCCGCTTCCAGATCAAGACCTTCGAGGGCCAGGACGATGTCCGGTCCATGCACGAGGTCATCGGCCGCCGTTTCAAGCGCTACCTCCAGGAGAAGCAGAAGTCCGGTGAATGGACCGAGGACCCCGGGAGCGAGGCCGCGGCCGACGGGCGGGCCACGTCGGACAAGGACACCTCCGCCGGGGCCGGCACCGGCACCACCGGTGACGGCAACGAGCTGAGCGTCACCGCCGCCGTCGACGCCGCGGCCGCCGCCGAGCAGGAGCCCGATCCGATGGACGGCCGGCCCACCGACGAGGACGGACGCCCCAAGCGCTTCGCCTACCCACCCCAGCTCGTGGTCGTCGACGGCGGCGCCCCGCAGGTCGCCGCCGCCCGCCGGGCGCTCGACGAACTCGGCATCGACGACGTCGCCGTCTGCGGCCTGGCCAAGCGCCTCGAAGAGGTCTGGCTGCCCGACGACGAGGACCCGGTCGTGCTGCCCCGCAGCAGCGAAGGCCTCTACCTCCTCCAGCGCGTCCGTGACGAAGCCCACCGCTTCGCCATCACCTACCAGCGCAGCAAGCGCGCCAAGCGCCTGAAGTCCTCGCCGCTCGATGCCGTGGCCGGACTCGGTGACAGCCGCCGCCAGGCATTGCTCAAGCACTTCGGATCGTTGAAGAAACTGCGGGCCGCGACGATCGACGAGATCTGCGAGGTCCCGGGCGTCGGCCGCAAGACCGCGGAGACCGTCGCCGCGGCACTGGCCGGGGCGACACCGACCGCCCCCGCGGTGAACACCGCCACAGGAGAGATCATTGAGGATGACGGGGCCCCACCGGCCGCGTTGTCAGCAGAAGGGGGGCAGGACCGATGAGCACACCGCACGAGACGCAGGAAACCGAGAGAGACGGTGCACAGGTGAGTACGGGCACGATGCGCGAGTCCGACCAGGGCGAGAGCGCCGCGATCCCCGAGCTGGTGATCATCTCCGGTATGTCGGGCGCCGGCCGGAGCACCGCCGCGAAGTGCCTGGAGGACCTCGGCTGGTTCGTCGTCGACAACATCCCGCCCGAGCTGATCCCGCCCATGGTCGAGCTGGGCGCCCGCTCGCAGGGCAACGTCGCCCGCATCGCCGTCGTCGTCGACGTCCGCGGCCGCCGCTTCTTCGACAACCTCAAGGCGTCGATGAGCACCCTCGACTCGCAGAACGTCAAGCGCCGCGTCGTCTTCCTCGAGTCCTCGGACGAGGCCCTGGTCCGCCGCTTCGAGTCGGTGCGCCGCCCGCACCCCCTCCAGGGCGACGGCCGGATCGTCGACGGGATCGCCGCCGAGCGCGACCTGCTGCGCGAGCTGCGCGGCGACTCCGACCTGGTCATCGACACCTCCAGCCTCAACGTCCACGAGCTGCGCGCCAAGATGGACGCCCAGTTCGCCGGCGAAGAGGTCCCCGAGCTGCGCGCGACGGTCATGTCCTTCGGATTCAAGTACGGCCTGCCCGTCGACGCCGACATGGTCATCGACTGCCGCTTCATCCCCAACCCGCACTGGGTCCCCGAGCTGCGCCCGTTCACCGGCCTCAACGAAGAGGTCTCCGACTACGTCTTCAACCAGCCCGGCTCCAAGGAGTTCCTGGACGGCTACGCCGAGCTGCTGCGCCTCGTCGCCGAGGGGTACCGCCGCGAGGGCAAGCGCTACGTGACCATCGCCGTCGGCTGTACGGGCGGTAAGCACCGCAGCGTCGCGATGTCCGAGAAGCTGGGCCGCCGGCTCGTCTCCGAAGGGGTCGAAACCGTCATCGTCCACCGGGACATGGGGCGCGAGTGACCAGCCGTGCGCTGCGGCTGCGCCGGGTCCGCAGACTCGTTCCCAGCGGCCGCATGACCAAGGGCGCCACCCCCAAGGTGGTGGCGCTCGGCGGCGGTATGGGCCTGTCCGCCTCGCTGACCGCGCTGCGCCGCATCACCGGCGACCTGACCGCCGTGGTCACCGTCGCCGACGACGGCGGCTCCAGCGGCCGGCTCCGCGACGAGCTGGGCGTGCTGCCGCCCGGCGATCTGCGCAAGGCGCTGGCCGCCCTGTGCGGCGACGACGACTGGGGCCAGACATGGTCCCGGGTCATCCAGCACCGCTTCGCCAGCGAGGGTGAGCTCCATGACCACGCCGTCGGCAATCTGCTGATCGTCGCCCTGTGGGAGCAGCTCGGCGACCACGTCCAGGCGCTGGACCTGGTCGGCAAGCTGCTCGGCGCGCACGGCCGGGTGCTGCCGATGTCGGCGGTGCCGCTGGAACTCCAGGCCCAGGTCAAGGGCCACGACGAGAGCAGGCCGGAGGAGATCTCCACGGTCCGTGGTCAGGCCACCGTCGCGCTCACCCGCGGCGAGGTGCAGTCCGTCCATGTGGTGCCCGAGGACCCTCCGGCCGTCCCCGAGGCGGTCGCGGCGGTGCGCGACGCCGACTGGGTGGTGCTCGGCCCCGGCTCCTGGTTCTCCTCCGTGATCCCGCATCTTCTGGTGCCCGAATTGCGCGAGGCACTGGAGGAGACCAAGGCCCGAAAAGTCCTTTCGCTCAACCTTGCGCCCCAACCGGGCGAAACCGATGGCTTCTCCCCGCAGCGTCATTTGGAGGTTTTGGCCCGACACGCACCTAAACTCGCTTTCGACGTGGTGCTGGCCGACAAGGCCGCCGTGCCCGACATCGAAGGTCTGACGGTTGCCGCCAAGCAGCTCGTCGGCAGCGAGGTCGAGCTGGCGGCGGTCGCCGCACAAGTGGACGACTCCCGGCTGACGGCCGGGGGAGCCCCGGACCGGCACGACCCGGAGCTGCTGGCAGCCGCGTACGACCGTATTTTTCGGATGCATGGAAGGATCGGCCCATGGCGATGACGGCTGCGGTGAAGGATGAAATCTCCCGGCTCCCCGTCACCCGGACCTGCTGCCGGAAGTCGGAGGTCTCGTCGATCCTGCGGTTCGCGGGTGGTCTGCACCTGGTCAGCGGACGCATTGTGATCGAGGCGGAGCTGGACACGGGCATCGCTGCCCGGCGGCTGCGCAAGGACATCCTGGAGATCTTCGGACACTCCTCCGACCTGGTGGTGATGGCCCCCGGTGGCCTGCGGCGCGGCAGCCGCTATGTCGTACGGGTGGTCGCCGGCGGCGATCAGCTCGCCCGGCAGACCGGCCTGGTGGACGGGCGCGGGCGCCCCATCCGGGGCCTGCCTCCACAGGTCGTCTCGGGGGCGACCTGTGACGCCGAGGCGGCCTGGCGCGGCGCCTTCCTGGCGCACGGCTCGCTCACCGAGCCCGGCCGTTCCTCCTCCCTGGAGGTCACCTGCCCGGGGCCCGAGGCGGCGCTCGCGCTCGTCGGCGCCGCCCGCCGGCTCGGCATCGGCGCCAAGGCCCGCGAGGTGCGCGGCGTGGACCGCGTCGTGGTCCGCGACGGTGACGCGATCGGCGCGCTGCTGACGCGCCTCGGCGCGCACGAGTCGGTGCTCGCGTGGGAGGAGCGGCGGATGCGCCGCGAGGTCCGCGCCACGGCCAACCGCCTCGCCAACTTCGACGACGCCAACCTGCGCCGCTCGGCGCGGGCCGCGGTCGCCGCCGGCGCCCGGGTCCAGCGGGCCCTGGAGATCCTCGGCGAGGAGGTCCCCGAGCATCTCGCGGCGGCCGGCCGGCTGCGCATGGAGCACAAGCAGGCCTCCCTGGAGGAGCTGGGCGCGCTCGCCGACCCGCCGCTGACGAAGGACGCCGTCGCGGGCCGGATCCGCAGGCTGCTGGCGATGGCCGACAAGCGTGCCCAGGACCTCGGCATCCCCGGCACCGAGTCCAATCTCTCGGAGGAGCTGGCCGACGGCATGGTCGGCTGACCGGCGCTCCCCGAAAGCCTCCTCCCGCCCCGCTCGCCCCCGGTGTCCCAGGTGATTCCGGGGGCGCGGTGCGGTCCGTGCGAGGCCTCTCCGGGAGGCAGTGAGAGGGCCTCCTGTCAATGTCACGTACGTCTCGCATTGGGGGTAGGGTCGGAGGCGGTCGGGGACATCCCATACAGCTCGCCGGTATCGCGCCGGCGCACCAACGAGGAGATCGGTTCGTGACGATCCGCGTAGGCATCAACGGATTCGGCCGCATTGGTCGTAACTACTTCCGCGCGCTCCTGGAGCAGGGTGCGGACATCGAGATTGTCGGTGTCAACGACCTGACCGATAACGCCACCCTGGTTCACCTGCTCAAGTACGACACCATCCTGGGTCGCCTCAAGCAGAGCGTCAGCCACACCGACGACACCATCACCGTCGGCAGCCAGACCTTCAAGACGATGGCCGAGCGCGACCCGGCGAACCTCCCCTGGGGCGAGCTCGGCGCCGACATCGTCATCGAGTCGACCGGCATCTTCACCAAGAAGGCCGACGCCGCCAAGCACCTCGCGGCCGGCGCCAAGAAGGTCCTGATCTCCGCGCCCGCCAAGGACGAGGACATCACGATCGTGATGGGCGTCAACCAGGACAAGTACGACGCGGCCCAGCACCACGTCATCTCCAACGCCTCCTGCACCACCAACTGTGTGGCGCCGATGGCCAAGGTTCTCCTGGAGAACTTCGGCATCGTCAAGGGCATGATGACCACGGTCCACGCGTACACCAACGACCAGCGCATTCTGGACTTCCCGCACAGCGACCTGCGCCGCGCCCGCGCCGCCGCCGAGAACATCATCCCGACCACCACCGGTGCCGCCAAGGCCACCGCGCTGGTGATCCCGGAGCTCGCCGGCAAGCTCGACGGCATCGCCATGCGCGTGCCGGTCCCCACCGGTTCGGTCACCGACCTGGTCATCGAGCTGGAGCGCGAGGTGACCAAGGACGAGGTCAACGCCGCCTTCCAGAAGGCCGCCGAGGGCCAGCTCAAGGGCTTCCTGGACTACACCGAGGACGCGATCGTCTCCTCGGACATCGTCAACTGGCCCGCGTCCTGCACCTTCGACTCCTCCCTGACCATGGTCCAGGGCAAGAGCGTCAAGGTCGTCGGCTGGTACGACAACGAGTGGGGCTACTCCAACCGCCTGGTGGACCTGACCACCTTCGTCGGCGGCCAGCTCTGATCGTCAGCTGACGTGATGCCGGGCGGTGCCCGCAGCCCTGCCGGCACCGCCGCAGGCACCGAGATGTGAGGACGGGGCTCGTAGGACGCGATGAAGCGTCGTACGGGCCCCGACCCATGACTGACTGAAGCAACGGAGTCACTTCGCATGAAGACGATCGACGATCTCACCGCAGAAGGGGTCGCGGGCAAGCGGGTCTTCGTCCGCGCCGACCTCAACGTGCCGCTGGACGGCACGACCATCACCGACGACGGCCGCATCCGCGCCGTCCAGCCGACGATCGCCAAGCTCGCCCAGTACGGCGCCAAGGTCATCGTCGCCTCGCACCTGGGCCGCCCCAACGGCGCTCCGGACCCGGCCTTCTCGCTGGCGCCCGCCGCCAAGCGGCTGGGCGAGCTGCTGGGCCGGGAGGTGGCGTTCGCCACCGACACCGTCGGCGCCTCCGCCAAGTCCGTCGTCGACGGCCTGGGCGAGGGCCAGGTCGCCGTCCTGGAGAACCTCCGCTTCAACGCGGGCGAGACCAGCAAGGACGACGCCGAGCGCGGCGCCTTCGCCGACCAGCTCGCCGAGCTGGCCGACCTGTACGTCGGCGACGGCTTCGGTGCGGTGCACCGCAAGCACGCCTCCGTCTACGACCTCCCGGCCCGCCTCCCGCACGCCGCGGGTGAGCTGATCGCCGCCGAGGTCACCGTCCTGAAGAAGCTCACCGAGGACGTCAAGCGGCCGTACGTCGTCGTGCTCGGCGGCGCCAAGGTCTCCGACAAGCTCGCCGTCATCGACGAGCTGCTCGGCAAGGCCGACCGGCTGCTGATCGGCGGCGGGATGGCGTACACCTTCCTCAAGGCCAAGGGCTACGAGGTCGGCATCTCGCTCCTGCAGGAGGACCAGGTCCCGACCGTCACCGAGTACATGGCGCGCGCGGAGAAGAACGGCGTCGAGCTGGTGCTCCCCGTCGACATCCTCGCCTCGACGGACTTCCCCGACCTGAAGACCAAGGCCCCGGCCGACTTCGTCACCGTCGACGCCGACAAGATCCCCTCCGACAAGGAGGGCCTGGACATCGGCCCGAAGACCCGCGAGCTGTTCGCCGCGAAGATCGCGGACGCCAGGACGGTGTTCTGGAACGGCCCGGTCGGCGTCGCCGAGCACCCCGACTACGCCGGCGGCACCGCGTCCGTCGCGCGGGCGCTGCTCGACAGCCCCGGCTTCACCGTCGTCGGCGGCGGTGACTCGGCGGCGGCCGTGCGCGCCCTGGGCTTCGACGAGAACGCATTTGGCCACATCTCTACCGGTGGTGGCGCCAGCCTCGAATACCTCGAAGGCAAGACGCTCCCCGGCCTCGCCGCTCTGGAGGACTGAAGAACGTGACTGCTCTTAACGAGGGCCGTACCCCGCTGATGGCGGGCAACTGGAAGATGAACCTCAACCACCTCGAGGCCATCGCGCACGTCCAGAAGCTCGCCTTCGCGCTCGCCGACAAGGACTTCGAGGCGGTGGAGGTCGCGGTGCTGCCGCCCTTCACCGACCTGCGGTCGGTGCAGACGCTGGTCGACGGCGACAAGCTCAAGATCAAGTACGGCGCCCAGGACATCTCGGCGCAGGACTCCGGTGCCTACACCGGCGAGATCTCCGGCCAGATGCTCTCCAAGCTCAAGTGCGCCTTCGTGGCCATCGGGCACAGCGAGCGCCGCCAGTACCACGGCGAGAACGAAGAGATCTGCAACGCCAAGGTCAAGGCCGCGTTCAAGCACGGCATCACCCCGATCCTGTGCGTCGGCGAGGGCCTGGACGTCCGCAAGGCCGGCAACCAGGTCGCGCACACCCTCGCCCAGCTCGACGGCGGTCTCGACGGCGTCCCGGCCGAGCAGGCCGAGACCATCGTGATCGCCTACGAGCCGGTGTGGGCCATCGGCACCGGCGAGGTCGCCACCCCCGAGGACGCGCAGGAGGTCTGCGGAGCCATCCGCGGCCGTCTCGCCGAGCTCTACAGCCAGGAGCTGGCCGACAAGGTCCGCATCCAGTACGGCGGCTCGGTCAAGTCCGGCAACGTCGCGGCGATCATGGCGCAGCCGGATGTCGACGGCGCCCTGATCGGCGGCGCGGCACTGGACGCGGACGAGTTCGTCAAGATCGTCCGCTTCCGCGACCAGTAGGAGCTATGACGACGGGCCCGGCCCGTCGTACCCTGTCGGGGCCGGGTCCGGCGTCCAGCGCGCCGCCCGGCCCCGCAATATTTCGATCTCGTGTTGTGGCACCGTCACCCCAGGTGACGGAGTCATCGTTCCGTCCGTCAGTCCTAGAGAGTTGGTCCAGCCGTGGTCATCGGGTTCTCGATCGCCCTCATCGTCTTCAGCCTGCTGCTGATGATGCTGGTGCTCATGCACAAGGGGAAGGGCGGCGGCCTGTCCGACATGTTCGGTGGCGGCATGCAGTCCTCGGTCGGCGGCTCCTCGGTCGCCGAGCGGAACCTCGACCGCATCACCATCGTGATCGGTCTGCTGTGGTTCGCCTGCATTGTCGTCCTCGGTGTCCTGATGAAACTCGGTAACTGACATACCGTCGGAGGCGCGGCCTATCATGAGGGCGGCGTCCTTGGACGGGTAACTCCTGTCACTGGACGCGCGTTGGGCCTTACGTAGACTGGAGCGCCCGCAGCGCAGCTGCTGTGAGATGCACTGCAGCACCATTACGCAGGGAGTTACGACCGTGGCAAGTGGCAACGCGATCCGAGGAAGTCGGGTCGGGGCGGGGCCGATGGGGGAGGCCGAGCGCGGCGAGTCCGCGCCGCGGACCCGCATCTCCTTCTGGTGCTCCAACGGGCACGAGACGGTACCCAGCTTCGCCGGCGATGCGCAGGTTCCGGACACCTGGGACTGCCCGCGCTGTGGTTTTCCGGCCGGCAAGGACCGGGACAGCCCGCCGGCCCCGCCGCGCACCGAGCCGTACAAGACCCACCTTGCCTACGTCCGGGAGCGCCGTAGCGACGCCGACGGCGAGGCGATTCTCGCCGAGGCGCTCGCCAAGCTGCGCGGCGAGATCTGACGGACCCGCAGACGCGATGACCGGCCCGGCCGGAGGGTGAGATGTCCCCTCCGGCCGGGCCGGTCGCGTCCGTGTGCGCCGCGGTCGGACATCCGCCCGTCATCTGCCCGACAGCCCTTCGTCCCAGAGCGGACAGACACCTCATACCGCGCTCTGATCAATTAGGTTGGAGGGTGGCGGGGCCGGTACGAGACAGAGAAGGCTGATGTCCGAGATGAACGCAGAAGGCCGCAGCAGGCTCGACCAGATGCCTGAGTGGAGCGCGCTGAACAAGCACCGGGAGCAGCTGGGGGAGGTGCGGCTGCGCGAGCTGTTCGCGAAGGATCCGTCCCGCGCCGAGCGCTACACCCTCCAGGTCGGCGACCTCCACCTGGACTACTCCAAGCACCTGGTCACCGACGACACCCTGCGACTGCTGCGCGAGCTGGCCGAGGCCACCGGCGTCGGCGCCCTGCGGGACGCGATGTTCCGCGGCGAGAAGATCAACATCACCGAGGGGCGTTCGGTGCTGCACACCGCACTGCGCGCGCCCCACTCGGCGGTCGTCAAGAGCGACGGGGAGAATGTCGTCCCCGGAGTGCACTCCGTCCTGACGAAGATGGCCACCTTCTCCGACCGGGTCCGCTCCGGCGACTGGAAGGGCCACACCGGCAAGCGCATCAAGACGGTCGTCAACATCGGTATCGGCGGCTCCGACCTGGGCCCGGCGATGGCGTACGAGGCGCTGCGCGCCTTCAGCCACCGCGATATGCAGTTCCGCTTCGTCTCCAACGTCGACGGCGCCGACCTGCACGAGGCACTGCGCGACCTGGACCCGGCCGAGACGCTCTTCATCATCGCCTCGAAGACCTTCACCACCATCGAGACGATCACCAACGCCACCTCGGCCCGCGACTGGCTGCTGACCGGCCTGGGAGCCGGGTCCGACGCCGTCGCCCAGCACTTCGTGGCGCTGTCGACGAACGCCGAGAAGGTCGCGGAGTTCGGCATCAACACGGACAACATGTTCGAGTTCTGGGACTGGGTCGGCGGCCGCTACTCCTTCGACTCCGCGATCGGCCTGTCGCTGATGATCGCGATCGGCCAGGAGCACTTCCGCGAGATGCTGGCCGGCTTCCACCTCGTCGACGAGCACTTCCGCGCCGCCCCGCCGGAGGAGAATGCCCCCCTGCTGCTGGGCCTGCTCGGCGTCTGGTACGGCAACTTCTTCGACGCCCAGTCGCACGCCGTACTGCCCTACAGCCACTACCTCTCCAAGTTCACCGCCTACCTCCAGCAGCTCGACATGGAGTCCAACGGCAAGTCCGTGGACCGGGACGGCAATCCGGTGGGCTGGCAGACCGGCCCGGTCGTGTGGGGCACGCCCGGCACCAACGGCCAGCACGCCTATTACCAACTGCTCCACCAGGGCACGAAGATGATCCCGGCCGACTTCATCGGCTTCGCCCGGCCGGTCGACGATCTGCAGCCGGGGCTGGTCGCCCAGCACGACCTGCTGATGGCCAATCTCTTCGCGCAGGGCCAGGCGCTGGCCTTCGGCAAGACGCCCGAGGAGGTGCGGGCCGAGGGCGTGGCCGAGGAACTGGTGCCGCACAAGACCTTCCAGGGCAACCACCCCACCACGACGATCCTCGCCGAGGAGCTCAGCCCGTCCGTGCTGGGCCAGTTGATCGCCCTGTACGAGCACAAGGTGTTCGTCCAGGGCGCGGTGTGGAACATCGACTCCTTCGACCAGTGGGGCGTGGAGCTCGGCAAGGTCCTCGCCAAGCGTGTGGAGCCCGCGCTGACGGACGGCGCCGAGGTGCCGGGGCTGGATGCCTCGACGGCCGGCCTGGTCGCCAAGTACCGCGAGCTGCGCGGGCGTTGAGCGAGGCCAGGCGCTGCGGCGGCTGGCACCCGGACAACGGCAGCGGCCCCGCCCTCCCGAAGGAGGACGGGGCCGCTGCCGTTCAGCAGTTCAGCCGTTCACGCCGACGCCGGCGGATACAGGTCGCGCGGCAGTTGTGATGCCGCCGCCTCGTCCAGCAGCCACAGCGTCCGGCGGCGGCCCTTGGCGCCCGCCGCCGGGGCCTGCACCTCACCCGCGCCGGAGAGCGCGATGGCCGCGGCACCCGCCTTGTCCTCGCCGGCCGCCAGCAGCCAGACCTCACGCGCCGCGCGGATCGCGGGCAGCGTCAGCGAGACGCGGGTGGGCGGCGGCTTGGGCGCGCCGTGCACACCGATCACCATCCGCTCGCCCTCGCGCACGCCGGGCTGCTCGGGGAAGAGCGAGGCGACATGAGTGTCGGGGCCGACGCCGAGCAGCAGCACGTCGAAGGCCGGTACCGGGCCGTGGTCCTCGGGTCCCGCGGCGGCGGCCAGCTCGACCGCGTACGCCTCGGCGGCGGCGTCCGCGTTGTTGCCGTACGTGCCGCCCGCCGGGGCCATCGGGTGCACCCGGGCCGGATCCAGCGGGACGCTGTCCAGCAGCACCTCGCGGGCCTGGGTGTGGTTGCGCTCCGGGTCGCCGTCCGGCAGGAACCGCTCGTCGCCCCACCACAGGTCCAGGCGCGACCAGTCGACCGCGTCCCGGGCGGGCGCCTCGGCGAGGGCCGCGAGCAGCCCGTTGCCGTTGCGGCCGCCGGTCAGGACGACGGAGGCGAAGCCGCGGGCTGCCTGCGCGTCCACGATCTTGGTGATCAGCCGGGCCGCCGCGGCCTTCGCCATCAGCTCCTTGTCGCGGTGGACGACCACCTGCGGAGCACTCACTTGGACGCTGCCTTCTTGGCGGGCGCCTTCTTCGCCGCGGGCTTGGCCGGGGTGCTCTCCTCGGCGGCGGGCTCACCGGGGCCCTGCGTCGCCCCGGCGGGCTCACCGAGCCGGTCCACGCCGAACTTCAGCGCGGCGGCGTAGGTGTCGTCCGGATCGAGCCGGCGCAGTTCCTCGGCGAGCAGCTCGGAGGTCTCCCGCCGCTTGAGCGCCACCGCGCGGTCCGGCTGGGCGCGCATGGAGAGCGTGGCGAGCGAGCCGTCCGGGCGGTCCAGCACGATCGTGCCGCTGCTGGACTCCATGCGGACCGCCGTCAGACCGGGACCGGCCGACACCGTGCGCTTGACGGGGACGTTCAGCCGGCCGGCGAGCCACATGGCGAGCAGCTCGCAGCTGGGGTTGAACTCCTCGCCCTCGACCTCGGCCGAGGTGACCGTGCAGGGGACCTGGTCCAGCGCCGCCGCGAGCATCGAGCGCCACGGGGTGATGCGGGTCCAGGACAGGTCGGTGTCACCGGGGGTGTAGTTGTCCGCGCGGCCGGACAGCTCCTGGATGGGCTGCTCGGAGGCGTACGCGTCCGTGACACGGCGCTGGGCCAGCGCGCCCAGCGGGTCCTTGGCGGGGTCCAGCGGGCCGTTCACGGCCCACCAGACCACGACGGGGGCGTCCGGCAGCAGCAGCGGCAGCACCACGGACTGGGCGTGGTTGATCGCCTCGCCGTAGAGCCGCAGCACCACCGTCTCGCCGGTGCCCGCGTCCGCGCCGACCCGGACCTCGGCGTCCAGGCGGGCCTTGGCGCGGTCGCGTGGCGACCGGCTGACCCGCTTGATGACGACCAGGGTGCGCGAGGGGTGCTCGCGGGAGGCCTCGTTGGCCGCCTTCAGGGCGTCGTAGGCGTTCTCCTCGTCGGTGACGATGACGAGGGTGAGCACCATGCCGACGGCGGGGGTGCCGACGGCGCGACGGCCCTGGACCAGCGCCTTGTTGATTTTGCTGGCCGTGGTTTCCGTCAGATCGATCTTCATGGCCGACGCCAGCTCCGTCCGTCTCGTGCGAGCATTTCGTCCGCCTCGGCCGGGCCCCAGGTGCCCGCCGGATACTGCGCGGGCTTGCCGTTCCGGTCCCAGTACTCCTCGATCGGGTCGAGGATGCGCCAGGACTGCTCGACCTCTTCCAGTCGCGGGAAGAGGTTGGCGTCCCCGAGGAGGACGTCGAGGATCAGCCGCTCGTAGGCCTCGGGGCTGGACTCCGTGAAGGACTCGCCGTACGCGAAGTCCATCGAGACGTCCCGGACCTCCATCGAGGTGCCCGGCACCTTGGAGCCGAACCTGACGGTCACGCCCTCGTCCGGCTGCACCCGGATGACCAGGGCGTTCTGCCCCAGCTCCTCGGTGGCGGTGTGGTCGAAGGGGGAGTGCGGAGCGCGCTGGAAGACCACCGCGATCTCCGTGACCCGGCGGCCGAGGCGCTTGCCGGTGCGCAGGTAGAAGGGGACGCCGGCCCAACGGCGGTTGTCCACCTGGAGTTTGACGGCGGCGTAGGTGTCGGTCTTCGACTTGGGGTCGATGCCCTCTTCCTGCAGATAGCCGACGGCCTTCTCGCCGCCCTGCCATCCGGCCGCGTACTGTGCGCGCACCGTCGACTTGCCGAGGTCTGCCGGCAGCCTGACGGCGCCCAGCACCTTGGTCTTCTCCGCGACCAGCGCGTCGGCGTCGAAGGAGGCGGGCTCCTCCATCGCGGTCAGCGCGAGCAGCTGGAGGAGGTGGTTCTGGATGACGTCGCGTGCGGCGCCGATGCCGTCGTAGTAGCCGGCCCGGCCGCCGATGCCGATGTCCTCGGCCATCGTGATCTGGACGTGGTCGACATAACTGCGGTTCCACAGCGGCTCGAACATCGTGTTGGCGAACCGCAGCGCCATGATGTTCTGGACCGTCTCCTTGCCCAGGTAGTGGTCGATCCGGAAGACCTCGTGGGGCGGGAAGACCTCGTGGACGACCTTGTTGAGCTCCTGCGCGCTCTCCAGGTTGTGGCCGAAGGGCTTCTCGATGACCGCGCGGCGCCAGGAGTCCTCCTTCTGGTCGGCCAGCCCGTGCTTCTTGAGCTGCTGGACGACCTTGGGGAAGAACTTGGGAGGTACGGAGAGGTAGAAGGCGAAGTTGCCGCCGGTGCCCTGGGCCTTGTCGAGCTCGTTGATCGTGTCCTTGAGCGTCTCGAAGGCGTCGTCGTCGTCGAAGTTGCCCTGGACGAAGCGGCAGCCCTGGACGAGCTGCTGCCAGACCTCCTCGCGGAAGGGTGTACGGGAGTGCTGTTTGACCGCCTCGTACACCTCCTGCGCGAAGTCCTCGTTCTCCCACTCGCGGCGGGCGAATCCGATGAGCGAGAAACCCGGCGGAAGCAGACCGCGGTTGGCCAGGTCATAGACGGCAGGCATCAGCTTTTTACGGGACAAATCGCCCGTGACGCCAAAGATGACAAGGCCGGACGGCCCCGCGATACGCGGGAGCCGCCGGTCCTGTGCGTCACGCAGCGGATTGCTGCTGGACAAGTTGGTCAGCCCTCCGAAGGAGCGAGGCGCTTGAGCTCTGCCTCAGTCGACTTGAGCAGGTCGTTCCAGGCCGCCTCGAACTTGTCGACGCCCTCGTCCTCCAAGAGCTGCACGACGTCGTCGTACGAGATCCCGGCCTTGGCGAGCGCCTCCAGGTCGGCCTTGGCCTGCGCGTACCCGCCGCGCACGGTGTCACCCGTGATCTGGCCGTGGTCGGCGGTGGCCTCCAGAGTGGCCTCCGGCATGGTGTTGACCGTGCCGGGCGCGACCAGCTCGTCGACGTACAGCGTGTCCTTGTAGGCCGGGTCCTTGACACCGGTCGAGGCCCACAGCGGACGCTGCCTGTTGGCGTGTGCGCGGTCCAGCGCGGCCCAGCGGTCCGAGGAGAAGACCTCCTCGAACGCCTCGTAGGCGAGCCGGGCGTTGGCCAGCGCGGCCTTGCCCTTGAGCGCCTTGGCCTCGTCCGTGCCGATCTTCTCCAGGCGCTTGTCGATCTCGCTGTCCACACGGGAGACGAAGAACGAGGCGACGGAGTGGATCTGCGAGAGGTCCAGGCCGGCGGCCTTGGCCTTCTCCAGGCCCGCGAGGTAGGCGTCCATGACCTCGCGGTAGCGCTCCAGCGAGAAGATCAGCGTGACGTTGACGCTGATGCCCTTGCCGATGACCTCGGTGATCGCCGGCAGACCGGCCTTGGTCGCCGGGATCTTGATCAGGGTGTTGGGACGGTCCACCAGCCAGGCCAGCTGCTTGGCCTCGGCGATCGTCGGCGCGGTGTGGTGCGCCAGGCGCGGGTCGACCTCGATGGAGACCCGGCCGTCCTGGCCGCCGGTGGCGTCGAAGACCGGCCGCAGGATGTCGGCGGCGTCGCGGACGTCCGCCGTCGTGATCATGCGGATGGCTTCCTCGACGGTGACCTTGCGGGCGGCGAGGTCGGCGACCTGCTGGTCGTAGCCGTGGCCGTCCGAGATCGCCTTCTGGAAGATCGACGGGTTCGTCGTGACGCCGACGACGTGCTGCTGGTCGATCAGCTCGGCGAGGTTGCCGGACGTGATGCGCTGTCGCGACAGGTCGTCCAGCCAGATCGCGACGCCTTCATCGGAGAGGCGCTTGAGTGCGTCTGTCATGGGTTTTGCATCTCCTACTTGTCGTATACGGGCGTCAGCGCTGGGCGGCTTCGAGCGATTCCCGGGCAGCGGCCGCGACCGCGTCGGCGGTGAAGCCGAACTCGCGGAAGAGGACCTTGGCGTCGGCCGAGGCACCGAAGTGCTCCAGCGACACGATGCGCCCGGCGTCACCGACGAAGCGGTGCCAGGTCAGACCGATGCCGGCTTCGACGGCGACACGGGCCTTGACGGACGGGGGAAGCACGCTGTCCCGGTACGCCTGGTCCTGCGCGTCGAACCACTCGACACAGGGCATCGAGACGACCCGGGTCGGGACGCCGGCGGCCTGCAGCTGCTCACGCGCCTCGACGGCGAGCTGGACCTCGGAGCCGGTGCCGATCAGCAGGACCTCGGGCTCGGCGCTCTTCCCGTCGGGGCCCGCGGCCTCGAACAGGACGTAACCGCCCTTGGCCGCCTCCCCGTTGGCCTCGTACGTGGGCACACCCTGGCGGGTCAGCGCGAGACCGTGCGGGGCCCCCACGCCGAACTCCTTGGTGTAGCGCTTGAGGATCTCGCGCCACGCGATGGCGGTCTCGTTGGCGTCGGCCGGGCGCACGACGTTGAGGCCCGGGATGGCGCGCAGCGAGGCGAGGTGCTCGACCGGCTGGTGGGTCGGGCCGTCCTCGCCCAGACCGATGGAGTCGTGCGTCCACACGTACGTCACCGGCAGGTGCATCAGTGCGGACAGCCGGACGGCGTTGCGCATGTAGTCGGAGAACACCAGGAAGGTGCCGCCGTAGATGCGGGTGTTGCCGTGCAGCGCGATGCCGTTCATCTCCGCGGCCATGGAGTGCTCGCGGATGCCGTAGTGGATCGTGCGGCCGTACGGGTGGGCGCCCGGCAGCGGGTTGCCCTTCGGCAGGAACGACGAGGTCTTGTCGATCGTGGTGTTGTTCGAACCGGCGAGGTCGGCGGAGCCGCCCCACAGCTCGGGGATGACCGCGCCGAGGGACTGCAGCACCTTGCCGGAGGCGGCGCGGGTGGCGACGGCCTTGCCGGTCTCGAAGGACGGCAGCTTGTCCTGCCAGCCCTCGGGCAGCTCGCCCGCGGCGATCCGGTCGAACTCCGCGGCCCGCTCGGGGTTGGCGGTCCGCCAGGCGGCGAACGACTTCTCCCACTCGGCCTTGGCCTCACGGCCGCGGTCGAGGGCGGCGCGGGTGTGCGCGAAGACCTCGTCGGAGACCTCGAAGGACTGCTCCGGGTCGAAGCCCAGCACGCGCTTGGTCGCGGCGACCTCGTCGTCGCCGAGCGCCGAGCCGTGCGCCGCCTCGGTGTTCTGGGCGTTCGGGGCGGGCCAGGCGATGATCGAGCGGGCCGCGATGAACGACGGGCGCTCGGTCTCGGCCTTGGCGGCCTGCAGGGCCTTGGCCAGACCGGCCGGGTCCAGGTCGCCGTTGGGCAGCTGCTCGACCCGCTGGACGTGCCAGCCGTAGGCCTCGTAGCGCTTGAGGGTGTCCTCGGAGACCGCGGTCTCGGTGTCGCCCTCGATGGAGATGTGGTTGTCGTCCCACAGCAGGACGAGGTTGCCGAGCTTCTGGTGACCGGCCATCGAGGACGCCTCGGCGGAGATGCCCTCCTGGAGGCAGCCGTCGCCGGCGATGACCCAGATGGTGTGGTCGAAGGGCGAGGTGCCGGGAGCCGCCTCGGGGTCGAACAGGCCACGCTCGAAGCGGGCTGCCATGGCCATGCCCACGGCGTTGGCGACACCCTGGCCCAGCGGGCCGGTGGTGGTCTCCACGCCGGTGGTGTGGCCGTACTCCGGGTGGCCGGGGGTCTTCGAACCCCAGGTGCGGAAGGCCTTGAGGTCATCCAGCTCCAGGCCGTAGCCGGCGAGGTAGAGCTGGATGTACAGGGTCAGGCTGGAGTGGCCGGCGGAGAGCACGAACCGGTCGCGGCCGGTCCATTCGGCGTCCGCGGGGTCGTGCCGCATGAGCTTCTGGAAGAGAAGGTAGGCGGCCGGTGCCAGGCTCATGGCCGTACCGGGATGGCCGTTACCGACCTTCTGCACGGAATCCATGGCCAGGACACGGACGGTATCCACGGCCCGCTGGTCCAGTTCGGTCCACTCGAGATCTGTGGTGGTCGGCTTGGTGCTCACCCTGAGTCAGGGCTCCTCTCCACATGTCGAATGCCGGGGACGGTATGTCCGCCAGGCGGTGTCGAGCCTACCCCCGCAAGGGCGTGCGTCTTTTCGACGCTCAGTCGAAGTTTTCGGCGCTCAGGCGGCGACCCGTCACGGCGACAGCTCGATGCTCCGGGCAACCAAATCGGGACATCAGGCATTCCCGGCCAGGATGTGACGCCACACGACCAGACTGCCGGGCGCGGTGCGCGTTCGCCTCTTGAACGGCGGGCGAACGGTGGGCGAAAGCCGGCGCCCCGGTGCCGGGCCGCCGCCGGATGCACGCCCTGACGGGCGGTCGGCGCTGCCCGGTCCCCGCGCCCAACACGACCCCACCCCCGCGAAGATCGCTGTATCCGCAACGTCTAAAGTGGCGTGGTAAGTGCAAGCCTTTACCGGGTCATCACGGACGGCGGAGCTTGCTGGCCTTATCTCTGCGGCGGAAGCCGCAGATGTTACTTCCAGGGGTGTGCGTGACGGCCGTCGAATCCCGTCCTGCGGGGGCGCTCTCTCGGGTCCCCGGGAGTCCCGATGGTCCTGGCGACCGGCCGTTCGGGGCCCGGGTCAAGGCATTCGTGGCGCTGACCAAGCCACGGGTCATCGAATTGCTGCTGATGACCACGGTCCCGGTGATGTTCCTTGCGGCCGGAGGGGTTCCCGACCTGTGGCTGGTGCTCGCCACCTGCGTCGGCGGATACCTCTCCGCCGGCGGCGCCGCGGCCTTCAACATGTACATCGACCGCGACATCGACGCCCTCATGGACCGCACCTCGCAGCGGCCGGTGGTCACGGGCATGGTCTCGCCGCGCGAATGCCTGGTCTTCGCCAGCGTGCTCGCGGTCGGCTCCACCGCCTGGTTCTGGTTCCTGGTCAACCCCCTGTCGGCGATGCTGTCGCTCGGCGCGCTGCTTTTCTATGTCGTCGTTTACACGATGATTCTCAAGCGGCGCACCACGCAGAACATCGTCTGGGGCGGAATCGCCGGCTGCCTTCCGGTCTTCATCGGCTGGTCCGCCGTCACGAATTCGCTTTCCTGGGCAGCGGTGATCCTCTTCCTCGTCATCTTCTTCTGGACGCCGCCGCATTACTGGCCGCTGTCCATGAAGGTCAAGGACGACTACGAGCGGGTCGGTGTGCCGATGCTGCCGGCCGTCGCGGGCAACAAGGTCGTCGCCCGGCAGATCGTCGCCTACAGCTGGGCGATGGTCGGGGTCTCGCTGCTGCTCCAGCCGCTGGGCTACACCGGCTGGTTCTACACCGTCGTGGCGGTGCTCTGCGGTGCCTTCTGGCTCAAGGAGGCGCACGGCCTCCAGTCCCGTGCCAAGTCCGGCATCACCGGCGCCAAGCTCAAGGAGATGCGGCTGTTCCACTGGTCCATCACCTACGTCTCGCTGCTTTTCGTCGCCGTCGCCGTGGACCCCTTCCTCCGTTAGCACCCGTCCCCCCGTCCCCACTTCCGCGCGCGGATGTGGGGACCGCCACCCCCGCAACCGCCTTACCGGCGGGTAGCATGCGGGCATGGCAGACACCCAGCAGGCGGACGAGCAGGTGGAGACGGCGGCCGACGCGAAGGCGACGCGGGCCGGCAAGCGGGCCGGCCGGCGCACGGCCAGGCTCGCCAAGGAGATCCGCGCCTTCGCCGACTCGCACGGCGGCAGCGCCGAGGGTCAGCTCGCCCACATAGGCCGTGGCCGCACCCGCATCGCCCTCGTGGGCGCCAACGGCGAGTGGGGAAACCTCGTCGCCGACAGCTTCGGCTCCGCCGAGGACGCCGTGGAAGCGGCGGGCGTCGCACTCCAGGACGATTTCGACGGCGACCTCGCCGCCAAGGTCCGTACGGGCCCCTACGAGTGGTCCCGGATGGCAGGCATCCAGGTCGGCGGCCCGGCCAACAGCTGAGGCCCCCGCGCGGCCGGACCCGGCGCCGCGCGCCGGGGCGCACGCCGGATCCGCGCCCGATACCTGACCACCTTCCCGTCCGTTAGCCCACCGGACGCGGCACTCTCGCCGCGCACGGTGGGCTCTCGGCGAGGAGGAGCGGATGGACGACCTTCCGCCGCTCATCGATCAGCACAGCCACGGCGCGCTGCACGGCGAACTCGGCCTCGGCTCCTTCGAGGCCCACCTCGCCGCCGCGGCCGGCGCGCACCGCCCGGCCCCCGCGGGCACCAGCTACTTCGACAGCTGGACCGGCATCGCGATACGCAGATGGTGCCCCCCGCTGCTCGGCCTCGAGCCGCACTGCCCGCCCGCCCGCTATCTGGCCCGCCGGCGCGAGCTGGGCGCCTTCCGCGCCGGCCGTCTGCTGCTGCGCGGCGCGGGCATCGGCACGTTCCTGGTGGAGGCGGACGGCACCGGCGATCTGACGTCGGCGGCCGAACTGGCCGCCGCGGCCGAGGCCCGTGCCCACGAGGTCGTACGGCTCGAAGCGCTCGCCCAGCAGATCGCCGACACCTCGGGCAGCGTCGACTCCTTCCTCGGCTACACGGCGGAGGCCCTGTACGCCGCGGCCCAGCACGCCACCGCCTTCGCCTCCGGCGCCACCTACTGCGACGGGCACGCCCCGGAGGCGGGTGAGGTACGGCGCGCGGCGGACCGCTGGCTGCGCGGCCGCCGGCCCGGGGAGCGGCCGGTCGGGCCCGTGCTCGGACGGCATCTGCTGTGGAGCGCGATGGCGACCGGGCTGCCGGTGCAGCTGCACTGCCACGATCCGCGGCCGCTCGCGGAGTTCCTGCGGGCCACCGCCGGCATCGGTGCGGACCTGGTGCTGCTGCCCGGGACGCCGCACCACCCGCAGGCGGCGAGTCTGGCCGCCGCGCACGCGCACGTCTACGCGGACGCCGGGCCGGACCCCGCACAGACCCTCGGCCGGGCACCGTTCGGCAAGCTGCTGTTCTCCTCCGGCGCGCGGGGGCTGCCGGAGCTCTACGTCACCGGCGCCGGGCTGTTCGTCCGCGCCATGCGGCGGACGCTGCGGGAGTGGACGGACGAGGGGCTGTGCACGGCACAGGACGGGCGCCGGATCATCGAGATGGTCGGGTCGGGCACCGCGCGGCGGATCTACCGGCCGGCGGCGGAGGTGGCGGCGGCCGGCTGAGCCGCCGGCGTCTCCTCGTCCCCGGCGGGCGCCGGCACGACCGGCAGCGGACCGCGTTCGCGCAGCGCGAGGACGATCCGCAGGACGGCGATCCAGACCAGCGCCGAGCCGAACATGTGCAGTCCGACGACGATCTCCGGCAGTCCCAGGAAATACTGGGTGTAGCCGATGACGCCCTGCAGCAGCAGGCAGCCGAACAGCTCCAGCACGGCGCGGCGCGGGGCGGCCGGCGCCTTGACGGCGCGGAGCACGAACCACAGCGCGACGGTCAGGCCCACGACGACGTATACGAAGTCGACGTGCAGCTGGGTGATCTCCTGCCAGTCCAGCGGGATGCGGTGGACCTTCTTGGCGTCGCCGGCGTGCGGGCCGGTGCCGGTGACGACCGTGCCCACGAGCGTCAGCACCGCCGTCGCCGCGAGCAGCACCCAGGACAGCTGGCGCACCGGGCGGACGACCACGCCACGCGGTTCCTCGTCGCCCTCGCAGGCCCGCCGCCAGGTCACCACGGCCACCGTGAGCAGGCCGGTGGTGAGCAGGAAGTGCGCGCTGACGATGTACGGGTTGAGGCCGGTGAGGACCGTGATCCCGCCGACGACGGCGTTGCCCATGACGATCCAGAACTGGGCCCAGCCGAGCCGGGTCAGCGAACGGCGCCGGGGCGCGCGGGCGCGGGCCGCGATGATGAAGAGGCCGACGACCGCGCAGAGCACGTACGTCAGCATGCGGTTGCCGAACTCGATCAGGCCGTTGATGCCCATCGCCGCGGTCGGCGTCAGGCTGTCCGGGGTGCACCGGGGCCAGGTGGAGCAGCCGAGGCCGGACTGGCTCAGCCGCACCGCACCGCCGGTGATGACGATGATGACGGCCATGACGACGGCGGCGAGTGCGGCCCGCTGCACGAAGCGTGCGGACGGCTGCCAGCGGCGGGCGATCAGCTCAAGGGGATTCAGCGTGTTCGGCACGGGAGCAATCGTAGGCGGCCCTTTGTGCAAACTTTCACGAGGGGTGCGTATCGCAACGGAACGCCCCCGGCGGCTACTCCCAGCGGAAGAAGCGGGCCGCCGCGCCGAGGCCCAGCACCGACCACGCCGCCAGGATGCCCAGGTCCGCCCAGGGCAGGCCCGCGCCGTGCTGGAGGACGTCGCGCAGCCCGTCGGACAGCGCCGCGATCGGCAGCAGGCCGAGCACGGACTGCGCGGCCTCCGGGAACTTCTCCAGCGGCACGATCACGCCGCCGCCGACCAGGAGGAGCAGAAAGACGAGGTTGGCGGCCGCGAGGGTCGCCTCCGCCTTGAGCGTGCCCGCCATCAGCAGGCCGAGACCGGAGAACGCCGCGGTGCCCAGCAGGAGGAGCAGCACCACGGAGAGCGGGTTGCCGTGCGGGGACCAGCCCAGGGCGAGCGCCACGACGGTCAGCAGCGCGATCTGCAGCACCTCGGTGACCAGCACCGCGCAGGTCTTCGCGGTCATCAGGCCCCAGCGCGGCAGCGGCGAGGCGCCGAGCCGCTTGAGCACGCCGTACCGCCGCTCGAAACCGGTGGCGATGGCCTGCCCGGTGAAGGCGGTGGACATCACGGCGAGCGCCAGGATGCCGGGGGCCAGGAAGTCGACGGAGCCGCCCGCGCCGCCCGCCGTGTCCGTGGGCACCGCGATGATGTCGACGGCGGAGAACAGCACCAGCAGCAGCGTCGGGATGATGACGGTCAGCAGCAGCTGCTCGCCGTTGCGCAGCAGCATCCTGGTCTCCAGGGCCGCCTGCGCGCGGATCATCCGGGGCAGCGGGGCCGCCCCGGGGCGCGGCGTGAACGTGCCGGTGGTGGCCTCGGTGACGGTCATACGCGCAGCTCCTTACCGGTCAGCTCCAAGAAGACGTCCTCCAGGGTGTGCCGTTCGACGGCTATGGCGTCGGGCATCACGCCGTTCTGCGCGCACCAGGAGGCGACGGTGGCGAGGAGCTGCGGGTCGACCTTGCCGTTGACCCGGTAGGTGCCGGGGACGATTTCGGTGGCGGCGCTGTCGGCGGGCAGCGCCTTGAGGAGCGAGGCGACGTCGAGGCCGGGGCGGCCGGTGAAGCGCAGGGTGTTCTCGGCGCCGCCCCGGCACAGGGCGTCCGGGCTGCCCTGGGCGATGACCCGGCCGCCGTCGATGATCGCGACGTCGTCGGCCAGCTGCTCGGCCTCGTCCATGAAGTGGGTGGTCAGCACGACGCTGACGCCGTCCGTGCGCAGTTCGCGCACCAGGTCCCAGGTGGCGTGCCGGGCCTGCGGGTCGAGGCCGGCCGTCGGCTCGTCGAGGAAGACCAGCTCGGGCCGGCCGACGACGGCCATCGCCAGCGCGAGCCGCTGCTGCTGGCCGCCGGAGAGCCGGCGGTAGGCGGTGCGGCCGCAGCTGCCCAGGCCCAGCCGTTCGATGAGGTGATCCACGTCGAGGGGGTGGGCGTGCAGGGTGGCGGTGTGCCGCAGCATCTCCTCGGCCCTGGCGCCCGGGTAGACACCGCCGGACTGGAGCATCACCCCGATCCGGGGCCGCAGTGCCGCGGCGTCGGCGACCGGGTCGAGGCCCAGGACGCGGACCGTGCCGGCGTCCGGGCGGCGGTAGCCCTCGCAGGTCTCGACGGTGGTGGTCTTGCCGGCGCCGTTGGGGCCGAGGACCGCGGTCACCGCGCCGCGCGCGACGGTCAGGTCGAGCCCGTCCACGGCGGTCTTGGTCCCGTATCGCTTGACCAGGCCGACGACCTCGGCGGCAGGCTCGGTTCGCATGCCGGGCAGTCTACGGAGCGGGGCCCGGCGCCCGGGAGCGGGGCCCCGGCGGTGTGCGGGTAGTCAGGATGGCGGTGTCCGGGCGCGCGGGTTCCGGTGCCGGTGCGGCCGGCGGAGAGGTGCCCCGGACCGGTGCGGGGCCCGGCAGCCGCTCGGATTAGGTAACCCTAAGTGATCGAGACCACCAGTCCGTGATCCGGACGAGGGTTGTATCGCCTTGACGAATTACGCAACAATGGCGTTGTGAAATACGCGAGCGAGGATCAGGAAGGGCCCGCGGTCGAGACGACCGCAGGGCCGGCCGCCTCCGCGCCCGACCGGAGCGAGCAGGCCGCCCGGACCGCATTCCCGCAGTCCCCCCACCCGGCCGCAGCTCCGCACGACGAGCAGCAGGGCACCCGCAATCGGGTCGTCCGCTCCATTCTCGACCACGGTCCGTCCACCGCAGCCGAGCTGGCGCTGCGCCTGGAGCTGACCCAGGCGGCCGTCCGACGGCACCTGGACGCGCTGGCCGCGGAGGGTGTCGTCGAGCCCCGCGAGAAGCGGGTCTACGGCGCGCGCACCCGCGGCCGCCCGGCCAAGGCCTTCGCCCTCACCGACTGCGGGCGGGACGCCTTCGACCAGTCCTACGACGAGCTGGCCTCCGACGCGCTGCGCTGGATCGCGCAGAGCGCGGGAGGCGGCGAGAAGGGCGAGGCGGCGGTCGCCGCGTTCGCCCGCGCACGGCTCGCCGGTCAGGCCGAGGGGTACCGCGAGGCGGTCGAGGCCGCCCGGCCCGAGGCCCGTACCCAGGCCCTTGCCGAGGCATTGACCGCGGACGGGTACGCTGCTACGGCGCGCAGCGCGCCCAATTCCCAGCTCGGTGAACAGCTCTGCCAGCACCACTGCCCGGTCGCCCATGTCGCCGAGCAGTATCCGCAGCTGTGCGAGGCGGAGACCGAGGTCTTCTCCCGATTGCTCGGGACCCACGTACAGCGTCTTGCCACCATCGCCCACGGCGACGGGGTGTGCACGACCTTCATCCCGAAGGCCGGCAGGACCGCTCACCGCACCACAGCGCCGAAGAACACCAAGACCATCACAGCATCTGCAAGCACGGCCGGGAGGAACCCCGCATGACGCTCCCCACGGAGACTGCTCACCCCGAGCTCGAGGGCCTGGGCAAGTACGAATACGGCTGGGCCGACTCCGACGTGGCCGGCGCCTCCGCGAAGCGCGGTATTTCCGAGGCCGTCGTCCGCGACATCTCGGCCAAGAAGAACGAGCCGGAGTGGATGCTCAAGCTCCGTCTCAAGGGCCTGAAGCTGTTCGGCAAGAAGCCCATGCCGAACTGGGGCTCCGACCTGTCGGGCATCGACTTCGACAACATCAAGTACTTCGTCCGCTCCACCGAGCAGCAGGCCGCCTCCTGGGAGGACCTGCCCGAGGACATCAAGAACACCTACGACAAGCTCGGCATCCCCGAGGCGGAGAAGCAGCGCCTGGTCGCCGGTGTCGCCGCGCAGTACGAGTCCGAGGTCGTCTACCACCAGATCCGTGAGGACCTGGAGGAGCAGGGCGTCCTCTTCCTGGACACGGACACCGCGCTGAAGGAGCACCCGGAGCTCTTCCAGGAGTACTTCGGCACGGTCATCCCGGTCGGCGACAACAAGTTCGCGTCGCTGAACACCGCGGTGTGGTCCGGCGGGTCGTTCATCTACGTCCCCAAGGGTGTCCACGTCGACATCCCGCTGCAGGCCTACTTCCGGATCAACACCGAGAACATGGGCCAGTTCGAGCGGACGCTGATCATCGTCGACGAGGACGCCTACGTCCACTACGTCGAGGGCTGCACGGCGCCGATCTACAAGTCGGACTCGCTGCACTCCGCGGTCGTCGAGATCATCGTGAAGAAGGGCGGCCGCTGCCGCTACACGACGATCCAGAACTGGTCGAACAACGTCTACAACCTGGTCACCAAGCGCGCCGTCGCTTATGAGGGCGCGACCATGGAGTGGGTCGACGGCAACCTCGGCTCCAAGGTGACCATGAAGTACCCGGCGGTTTACCTCATGGGTGAGCACGCCAAGGGCGAGACCCTGTCCATCGCCTTCGCGGGCGAGGGCCAGCACCAGGACGCCGGCTCCAAGATGGTCCACATGGCGCCGAACACCTCCTCCAACATCGTCTCCAAGTCGGTGGCGCGAGGCGGCGGCCGGACCTCCTACCGCGGTCTGGTCGAGATCGGCGAGGGCGCCGCGGGCTCCAAGTCCAACGTGCTCTGTGACGCCCTGCTGGTGGACACCATCTCCCGCTCGGACACCTACCCGTACGTCGACGTCCGCGAGGACGACGTGTCGATGGGTCACGAAGCGACCGTCTCCAAGGTCAGCGAGGACCAGCTCTTCTACCTGATGGCCCGCGGCCTGACGGAGTTCGAGGCCATGGCGATGATCGTGCGCGGCTTTGTCGAGCCGATCGCCCGTGAGCTGCCGATGGAGTACGCACTGGAGCTCAACCGGCTGATCGAGCTGCAGATGGAAGGTTCGGTCGGCTGACCCCCGGCCCCCCGCAGCGACCGACTCCCTGATTGCAGAAAGCGAGCACGACGACAGCCATGGCTGAGGCTCAGAACATCCCGGCGGGTTCCACGACCACCGGCTCCATCGCGGTGGCCGCGGAGTCCACCGTCGCCACCCGGATGAGCGCCCCGCCGTCCTATGACGTGGCGGACTTCCCGGTGCCGCACGGCCGCGAGGAGGAGTGGCGCTTCACGCCCCTCGCGCGCCTGCGGGGCCTGCACGACGGCACCGCCGTCGCCGGTGGTGCCGACCTGAAGATCGACATCACCGCGCCCGAGGGCGTCACCCACGAGCTGGTCGACCGCGACGACGCCCGCGTCGGCAAGGCCGGCAAGCCCGTGGACCGGGTCGCCGCGCAGGCGTACAGCGGCTTCGAGAAGGCCTCGGTCGTCACGGTCCCCAAGGACACCGTGCTCGACGAGCCCATCCGGATCGCTGTGCACGGCGAGGGCGGCACCGCCTTCGGCCACCAGGTCATCGAGCTGGGCGCGTTCGCCGAGGCGGTCGTCGTGATCGACCACACCGGCGACGCCGTGCTGGCCGCCAACGTCGACTACCTCCTCGGTGACGGCGCCAAGCTGACCGTCGTCTCCGTCCAGGACTGGAACGACACCGCCGTCCACGTCGGCCAGCACAACGCCCTCGTCGGCCGCGACGCCTCGTTCAAGTCCGTGGTCGTCACCTTCGGCGGGGACGTCGTCCGCATCCACCCGCGGATCACCTACGCGGCCCCCGGCGGCGAGGCGGAGCTCTACGGCCTCTACTTCACCGAAGAGGGCCAGCACCAGGAGCACCGCCTCATGGTCGACCACGAGGCGCCGAACTGCCGCTCGCACGTCACGTACAAGGGCGCGCTGCAGGGCCAGGACGCGCACGCCGTCTGGATCGGTGACGTCCTCATCCGGGCGTCCGCCACCGGCACGGACACCTACGAACTCAACCGCAACCTCGTCCTCACCGACGGCGCGCGGGTCGACTCGGTCCCCAACCTGGAGATCGAGACCGGCGAGATCGTCGGTGCCGGACACGCCTCGGCGACCGGCCGCTTCGACGACGAGCAGCTGTTCTACCTGATGGCCCGCGGCATCCCCGCCGACGAGGCCCGCCGGCTGGTCGTCCGCGGCTTCTTCGCCGAGCTCGTCCAGCAGATCGGTCTCCCGGACGTGGAGGCCCGCCTGATGACCAAGATCGAGGCTGAGCTGGAAGCGTCCGCCGCATGACGTACGTACGCGCAGCGGCGCTCAGCGAGCTGGAGGAGGACACCCCCACCAGGGTGGAACTCGACGGCACGCCGGTCTCCCTGGTCCGCACCGAGGGCGAGGTGTTCGCGATCAACGACATCTGCTCGCACGCGAACGTCTCCCTCTCGGAGGGCGAGGTGGAGGACTGCTCGATCGAGTGCTGGCTGCACGGCTCGAGCTTCGACCTGCGCACCGGCAAGCCGTCCGGTCTTCCCGCGACGCGCCCCGTCCCCGTATACCCCGTAAAGATCGAAGGGGACGACGTGCTCGTCTCCGTCACCCAGGAGTCCTGAGTTCCCCATGGCAACGCTTGAGATCCACGACCTGCACGTCTCCGTCGAGGCCGAGAACGGCCCGCGCGAGATCCTGAAGGGCGTCGACCTGACTGTGAAGCAGGGCGAGACGCACGCCATCATGGGCCCCAACGGCTCCGGCAAGTCGACCCTCGCCTACTCGCTGGCAGGCCACCCCAAGTACACGATCACCGGTGGCACGGTCACCCTCGACGGCGAGAACGTCCTGGAGATGTCCGTCGACGAGCGCGCCCGTGCCGGCGTCTTCCTCGCCATGCAGTACCCGGTCGAGGTGCCCGGCGTCTCCGTCTCCAACTTCCTGCGGACGTCCGCGACGGCCATCCGCGGCGAGGCCCCCAAGCTGCGGCTGTGGGTCAAGGAGGTCAAGGAGGCCATGGAGCGTCTCTCCATGGATCCCGCCTTCGCCGAGCGCAACGTCAACGAGGGCTTCTCCGGCGGTGAGAAGAAGCGCCACGAGATCCTCCAGCTGGAGCTGCTCAAGCCGGCCATCGCGATCCTCGACGAGACCGACTCCGGTCTGGACGTCGACGCGCTGCGCACCGTCTCCGAGGGCGTCAACCGCGTCCGCGAGACCGGCGAGGTCGGCACCCTGCTGATCACCCACTACACGCGCATCCTGCGCTACATCAAGCCCGACCACGTCCACGTGTTCGCGAACGGCCGGATCGCCGAGTCCGGTGGCGCCGAGCTCGCGGACAAGCTTGAGGCCGAGGGCTACGAGGAGTACACGAAGGGCGGCGCAAGCCTGTGAGCTGGGGGCACCTCTCAGCGATAGCTGGGGGAGCACGCGAGGCCACCGGCCTGCGGACGACCTGCTCCCCGCAGGTGCGCCTCGTGGGCGGAGAAGCGAACGAAAGGGCACGAGCGTGACACAGATGCCGGGCCTCCTCGACACAGAGGCGATCCGTAAGGACTTCCCCCTCCTGGATCGCGTGGTCCACGACGGGAAGAAGATCGTTTACCTGGACAACGCGGCGACTTCGCAGAAGCCGCGCCAGGTGCTCGACGCGCTGAACGAGTACTACGAGCAGCACAATGCCAACGTCCACCGCGGTGTGCACGTGCTCGCCGAGGAGGCCACGGCGCTGTACGAAGGCGCCCGCGACAAGGTCGCGGCCTTCATCAACGCGCCGAGCCGCGACGAGGTGATCTTCACGAAGAACGCCTCCGAGTCGCTCAACCTCGTCGCGAACATGCTGGGCTGGGCCGACGAGCCCTACCGCGTGGACCGCGAGACCGAGATCGCGATCACGGAGATGGAGCACCACTCCAACATCGTCCCGTGGCAGCTGCTCTCGCAGCGCACCGGAGCGAAGCTGAAGTGGTTCGGGCTGACCGACGACGGCCGGCTCGACCTCTCCAACATCGACGAGGTCATCACGGAGCGGACCAAGGTGGTCTCGTTCACCCTGGTCTCCAACCTGATGGGCACGATCAACCCGGTCGAGGCGATCATCCGGCGCGCCCAGGAAGTCGGCGCGCTGGTCTGCATCGACGCCTCGCAGGCCGCCCCGCACATGGTGCTGGACGTGCAGGCGCTGCAGGCCGACTTCGTGGCCTTCACCGGCCACAAGATGGTCGGCCCGACCGGCATCGGTGTGCTGTGGGGCCGCCAGGAGCTGCTGGAGGACCTCCCGCCGTTCCTCGGTGGCGGCGAGATGATCGAGACCGTGTCGATGCACTCCTCGACCTACGCCCCCGCGCCGCACAAGTTCGAGGCCGGTACGCCCCCGATCGCCCAGGCCGTCGGCCTCGGCGCGGCCGTGGACTACCTCTCCGCGATCGGCATGGACAAGATCGCCGCGCATGAGCACGCGATCACCGAGTACGCCGTCAAGCGGCTGCTGGAGGTCCCCGACCTGCGCATCATCGGTCCGAGCACGGCCGAGGACCGCGGGGCGACGCTCTCCTTCACACTCGGCGACATCCACCCGCACGACGTGGGCCAGGTGCTGGACGAGCAGGGCCTCGCGGTCCGGGTGGGCCATCACTGCGCCCGGCCCGTTTGCCTGCGGTACGGAATTCCTGCGACCACGCGAGCGTCGTTCTATCTGTACTCCACTCCCGGCGAGGTCGATGCCTTGGTCGAGGGCCTGGAGCACGTCCGCAACTTCTTCGGTTAAGAGACAACCGCCGGTTCATTGGGCACAGCGGATGAGGACGAGGACTGACTGAGCTGTGAAGCTGGATTCCATGTACCAGGAAGTCATCCTGGACCACTACAAGCACCCGCACGGGCGCGGTCTTCGGGACGGCGACGCCGAGGTGCACCACGTCAATCCCACCTGCGGTGACGAGATCACCCTGCGGGTGCGGCTCAACGGCGCGACCATTGAGGATGTGTCCTACGAGGGCCAGGGCTGCTCCATCAGCCAGGCCAGTGCGTCGGTCCTCAACGATCTCCTGGTCGGCAAGCAGCTCGGGGACGCGCAGAAGATCCAGGAGACGTTCCTGGAACTGATGCAGTCCAAGGGGCAGCTGGAGCCGGACGAGGCGATGGAAGAGGTGCTGGAGGACGCTGTCGCGTTCGCCGGTGTCTCGAAGTACCCCGCGCGCGTGAAGTGCGCGCTGCTCAGCTGGATGGCCTGGAAGGACGCCACGGCCAAGGCTCTCTCGGAGGAGGCGAAGACCGCATGACCGACACCCCGACCACCACCAAGCCGGCCTCGGAGGAAGAGGTCCGCGAGGCGCTGTACGACGTCGTGGACCCCGAGCTGGGCATCGATGTCGTCAACCTGGGCCTGATCTACGGCGTGCACATCGACGACGCCAACATCGCCACCATCGACATGACGCTGACCTCGGCGGCCTGTCCGCTGACCGATGTCATCGAGGACCAGGCGAAGTCCGCGACGGACGGTCTGGTCAACGAACTGAAGATCAACTGGGTCTGGATGCCCCCGTGGGGCCCGGACAAGATCACCGACGACGGCCGCGAGCAGCTGCGCGCGCTGGGCTTCAACGTCTGATCGCCCCCTGGGCGCCGCCTGAGGCGCCCTTGGTGAACGGTTTCACGGCCGTGCCCGCCGGACTCACCGGCGGGCACGGCCGTTTCGCATGCCCGCCCGTGCTTGTGTACGACCGTACGCAACGTTGTGTACGCTCGTACGCATGGTCTATGTGACGCTGGCCGGCGCGATCGCGTCCGAGATACTCGCGACCACCGCGATGAAATACAGCGACGGCTTCAGCAGGCTCTGGCCGTCCCTGGGCACCGCGGTGGGCTACCTCATCGCCTTCGCCCTGCTCGCCCGGACCCTCCGGACGATGAGCATCGGCGCCGCGTACGCGATCTGGTCCGGCGCCGGCACCGCCGTGATCGCGGCGATCGGCATGGTCTTCCTGGGCGAGAGCGCGAGCGCGCTGAAGATGCTCGGCCTGCTGCTGGTCATCGCCGGCGTCGCGGTGCTCAACCTGGGCGGGGCGCACTGATGGCCCGCCGCTACGACCCCGCGCGCCGCCAGCGGATCATCGACGCGGCGATCGGCATCGTCGGCCGGCGCGGGATCGCCGCGCTCAGCCACCGCACCGTGGCCGCCGCCGCCGACGTCCCGCTCGGCTCGACGACCTATCACTTCGCCACGCTCGACGATCTGCTGGTCGCCGCCCTGCGGCAGGTCAACGGCGAATGGCTGGCCGGCTTCGCACGCTGGGTCGATTCCATCGACCCGGCGGTACCGCTCGCCGACGAGGTCACCCGGCTCATCGAGGAGACCCTGTCCGGCGACCGCTCGCGGGTGGAGCTGGAGTACGAGCTGTATCTGGCGGCGCTGCGGCACGCGGCGGTACGGCCGATCGCCGCCGAGTGCCTGGACGAGATGGTGCGGCTGCTCGGCCGGCGGACCGGGGACGTGCCCACCGCACGGGCCGTGGTCGCCCTCGCCGACGGGCTGATGCTGCAGCACCTGCTGACCGGGCTGCCCTTCGAACGCGCCGCCGTGCGGGCCGGGCTGGGCGGGGTGCTGGGCCGAGCGGACGGCGCCGCGACCCCGGGGCCGCCCGGCCGCTGAGACCGGTTCGCCTCGGCGGGCGCCCTCCGGTTAAGTTTTCGGCATGACCGATGCTGCTACCTCTCGTACCACCGGCGCCGTCGCCGCCGGGCTCGCCACCGTCACCTCCGACGGCACCGTTCTCGACACCTGGTTCCCCGCGCCCGAGCTGATCGCCGCGACGGCCGACCTCGGCCCCGCCGGCACCGAACGGCTGGACGACGAGCGCGCCGCCGAGCTGCTGGGCGCCGCCGCGCCGAAGGCCGTCGGCCTCGACCCGGTCCGTGATGTCGAGGTCGTGGCCGTCCGTACGGTCATCGCCTCCCTGGACGACAAGCCGCTGGACGCCCACGACGTCTACCTGCGCCTCCACCTGCTGAGCCACCGCCTGGTCAAGCCGCACGGCCAGAACCTGGAGGGCCAGTTCGGTCTGCTGTCGAACGTCGCCTGGACCTCGCTCGGCCCGGTGGCCGTCGACCGGCTGGAGAAGGTGCGCCTGAACGCCCGCGCCGAGGGACTGCACCTCCAGGTCACCAGCGTCGACAAGTTCCCGCGGATGACCGACTACGTCGCGCCCGCCGGTGTGCGCATCGCGGACGCCGACCGGGTGCGGCTCGGCGCGCACCTCTCCGCCGGCACCACCGTCATGCACGAGGGCTTCGTGAACTTCAACGCCGGCACGCTCGGCACCTCCATGGTCGAGGGCCGGATCAGCGCGGGCGTCGTCGTCGGCGACGGCTCGGACATCGGTGGCGGCTCCTCCACGATGGGCACCCTGTCGGGCGGCGGCAAGCAGATCATCTCGATCGGCGAGCGCTGCCTGCTCGGCGCCGAGTCCGGTATCGGGATCGCCCTCGGCGACGAGTGTGTCGTCGAGGCGGGCCTGTACGTGACCGCGGGCACCCGCGTCACGCTGCCCGACGGCCAGGTCGTCAAGGCCCTGGAGCTGTCCGGCGCCGACAACATCCTCTTCCGCCGCAACTCCACCACCGGCGTCGTCGAGGCGCGGCCCAACAAGGCGGTCTGGGGCGGCCTCAACGAGGTGCTGCACAGCCACAACTGATCGCTCACGATCGACGGCGATCACTTCGCGCGGCCCGGTGGGGGATCCCCACCGGGCCGCGCGCGTAACGGATCCGCTGCGGCTGCCATGGGCGTGACAAAAGCCGGGCAGGGCGCCGTTAGGCTTTACCCATGCGTGATCTTGTAGCGGGGATGCGGTATCTGGGCAAGGGCCAGCGGTGGGTCGCCGGGCACGGCCGATGGTGGGGGTTCGGGCTGATCCCCGCGCTGATCGCCCTCGTGCTGTACGCCGCGGTGCTCACCGTGCTCGCCATCTGGTCCGGCGACATCGCCGCCTGGGCGACACCGTTCGCCGATGGCTGGGGCGCGCCCTGGCAGGCCCTGCTGCGCGGGCTGTTCGTGGCCCTGCTGTTCGCCGGCGGGCTGATGCTGTCGGTGCTCACCTTCACCGCCGTCACCCTGCTGATCGGCGACCCCTTCTACGAAGCGCTGTCGGAGAAGGTCGAGGAGTCCGAGGGGGCCTGTCCGCCGAGCCCGGACCGGCCGCTGTGGCAGGAGATCTGGATCGCCCTGCGGGACAGCGTCCATGTGCTGCTGCGGGCCGCCGGCTTCGGTGTGGTGCTCTTCGCCCTCGGCTTCCTGCCCGTCATCGGGCAGACCGTGATCCCGGTGCTCGGCTTCTGCGTCTCCGGCTTCTTCCTCGCCGTCGAACTGACCTCGGTCGCGATGCAGCGCCGGGACATCCCCGTCCGGGAACGTCTGCGGCTGATGCGCGGCCGCAAGGCGCTCGCCATCGGCTTCGGCGTCCCGGTCGTGCTGCTCTTCCTCGTCCCCTTCGTCGCGGTGTTCCTGATGCCGGGCGCGGTGGCCGGCGCGACGCTGCTCGTACGGGACCTGGTGCCGGGCGAGGAGGAGCCGCCGGCGGCGCCGGGGGACGGCATGGACCAGCTCGGGACCGGATCGCCGTACGGCGGGGCCGCCCCGGCGGCGGGCGGCTTCGGACAGGCCCCCGCCCCCTTCCCGGCTACCCCGGGACAGCAGCGGGCACCGCAGTCCCCGCCGGCGCCGTACCCGCATCCGCCGACCGGCCCCGGGTCGTCCGCAGGGCGTCCGCCAGCCGGCTGGTGAGCTGCGGCCCGGCGTCCAGCAGCGGGCCGCGGACCGGGCCCGCGGGCAGTCCGAGATGGTTCAGCAGGGCCTTCGCGGTGACCGTTCCGGGGGCCTCGCCGCCGGTCATCGCCTCGATGAGGGGCACCAGGCCGAGCTGGCGGCGGGCGGCCTGTGCCGTGTCCCCGGCGTCGTAGGCGTCCAGCACGGCGCGGACGGCTCCGGGCGCCACGTTGGCGGCGGTGCTGACGCAACCGGTGGCGCCCAGGGCCCGTAGCGGCAGGATCTGCTCGTCACACCCCGAGTAGTAGGCCAGGCCGGTGCCGGCCAGCACCTTCGCCGACTTCAGCGGGTCGTAGGCGCAGTCCTTGACGGCCAGGATCCGTGGATGGGCGGCCAGCCGCAGCAGGGTGTCCGCGGTCAGCGCGGTGCCGGTGCGGCCCGGGATGTCGTAGAGCATCACCGGCAGGCCGGTGGCGTCGGCGACCGTCCGCAGATGGTGCGCGACGGCCTCCTGGGTGGGCCGCGAGTAGTACGGCGTGACCACCAACAGGCCGTGTGCGCCCGCGCGTTCGGCGCTGTGGGCGAGGGCGAGGGTGTGCCGGGTGTCGCTGGTGCCGATGCCCGCGGTGATCCGGGCCCGGTCGCCGACCGCTTCGACGACGGCCCGCAGCAGGGTTTCCTTCTCGGCGTCCGTGGTCGTGGGGGACTCCCCGGTGGTGCCGCTCAGGACGAGGCCGTCGCAGCCGCCGTCCACGAGGTGTGTGGCGAGCCGCTGCGCGCCCTCGGGGTCCAGCTCCCCGGCGGCGGTGAACGGGGTGATCATGGCGGCGGCCGTGCGGCCGAAGTCCGGTGCGAAGGGTGGGGTCGCGGTGTTCATGCCGGGAGTGTCACTCCGTCCATCATTTCACGTCCACTTAGTTGTGCCGGCTTCTCCGTTAAGCACTGCTACGCAGAAGCCGTGGCGGCCGTGCCGGAACGCGAGAGCGGCCGCCGCGCTGTTCAGGCGCGGCGGCCGCTCAGGCATCACAGGCTCAACACCGGTCAGGCGTTGCGCGACCGCGACTTGAGGTCCTGGGTCCGCTCGGAGGCGGTCTCAGGGCTCTGCGGCTTCCGCTCGCGGTCCGTGCGCCGCTCGGGAGCGCGGTCCTTGCCCGACTTACGGTTGGGGGCCTTCGGCATGATGACTCCTTGTCTGGCCGATTTGCTTACCTGCCCAGTACCGCACCCTCAGGGGGAGTTGGCGATCCGGACGTGGGCCACAGGAGTGACGGCCCCTTCTCAGGGCCGGATGCGCAGCACCTGCGGATCATGGTCGCTCGCCTGATCCGCGTACTCGGCGTTGATGTGCACGATGTCGTAATCGGTGCGGGTCAGGTGGCGGCTGGTGAGCATGTGGTCCAGCACCTGGGAGTTGCCGCTGTAGACATAGCCGTAGCGCTCGGCGCGCGGCAGCCGGCCGACGAGGTCGGTGAGCGCACCGCCGTCCGTCAGGGCCTTCAGCGCGGGCGAGAACTGGTAGTCGTTGAGGTCGCCGGCCACCACCACATCCGCCTTGGGGTCCTTGGCCAGCAGGTCCTTCACGAAGGCGTTGACCAGCTTGGCCTGCCCGGTGCGCTGGGTCTCCGAGCTGCGGGCCGGCGGCTGGAAGCGGCTGTCCAGGGCCTGGTCGCCGCCCTTGGAGTTGAAGTGGTTGGCGATCACGAACACCCGGCTGTCCGGGCGGCTCCTGAGCGCGAACTGGCCGACCAGCGGCTTGCGGCTCTCCTTCCACGCCGGGTCGGTGGGCGCGATCCGGCCCGGTGAGGCGGAGAGGGTGGCCCTGCCGTGGTCGCCGACCGCCTTCACCGGCGTGGTCGCGTCACCGCCGGCGATGTCCTTGAACGCCACCCGGTCGGGGTTGAAGAGGAACGCCACCCGGATGTTGCCGCCCGGCTCGCCGCCGTCCTTGTCGTTGGCCGGGTCGATCTGCCGGGCCTCGTACGCGGGCCCGCCGGCCGCCTTGATCGCCTCGGTGAGCTTCTTCAGGGTCTTCCCGGCGGTGACGGTGCCGTCGTCGGTGGCGCCGTTGTCGTCCTGCACCTCCTCCAGGGCCACCACGTCGGGCGCGGCCAGATGGTGCACCAGCGCCTTCGCGAGCCGGTCGAACTTGGCCTGCGGCGTGGTGGGGGAGAGGTTCTCGACGTTGTAGGTGGCCACCGACAGCTCGTTGTCCGCCTGCTTGCGGGTGGACTCCGGGTCCGGGCTCTTCCCCGCGGCCTTGCCCAACTCGGTCGCCTGGAGGGTGTAGCCGCCGAAGTTGTCGTAGTCCAGCGGGCCCGACGTGGTCCCGGTCAGCTTGTCGCCGACATCGGCGACAGGGAAGGGCTGCTGCGCGAGGGGGATCAGCGAAGCCACCTTGACGCGGCCGCCGTTGGGGTCGCCGTAGGAGCTGTAGAGGGCGCCGCCGCGGGCCGTGCGCTGGTGCTTGGGCTCGGCGGTCACCCACAGCTCGTGGTGGGTGTTCGTCGGGCCGACGACCGGGGCGTCGGACACCGACACCCGCATGCCCTCCAGGGACTCGTAACGGTCCAGGGCGTACGAGGACGGGCGCAGGGCGCGCGACTCGATGCTCTTGCCGCCCGCGTCGGGTGCGTAACGGGCCGGAATCGAGGCCGCGTTGAGCTTGAAGGTGGCCGGCAGCTCCGCGCCGGAGGCGGTGACCTTCCAGGTGGCGTCGGTGATCTCGGTGACGGACTGGAGGCCGGCGTCCTTGCCGCCCGGGTAGTACTCACTGACCGTGCCGTCGACGGTGACCGCGTCACCGACGGCGACCTTCGGCGATTCCTTGCCGGTGTAGACGAAGACGGCCTCACTGGTCGCCCGGTCGTCGTCCGGGTGCGGGTCCTGGACCCAGAAACCGCGTGCCGATCCGAACGTCCGGACCGCGGTGACCGTACCGGGCACACCGCTGACCTGTTTGCCGGCCAGCGGGGATATTCGGGTGCTGCCCTGGATGTCGTGGATGCGGGCGCCGGCCGCGGAAGCGGACTGCGGGGACGTGAGCAGTCCGGTGGCGAGGGCGGCGCAGGCCACCGCGCCGATGGCGGCAGGCCTGCGGAGCGAACGACGGGACGGCATGAATGCCTCCGGGGAGTGGGGGAGTGGGACAGATCCGTGCGGAGCGGGACCGGCGCTCTCTACGCGCGTCAATCTCTTGTGTGGCCAAGGGAGTTGTCAAGGTTCACCCGGTGGCCGGTGCCCGTCCGGGGGGAGAACTGCCCGAGATAGGAAGATTTCCGTCTACGCTTGGTCGGCGCACGAGCCCGTAGTCCGTTCGAGGAGCTGAGCCCCAGATGTCCGCAGACCGTCCCACCCTGCCGCCGGTGCGGCTGCACTCCGAAGCGGAGCTGGCCCGGGACGCGCTGAGCGCGCCCCTGATGGCCAGGGCCGCCAAGCTCGCCCGCTGGGCCGAGCGGGGTGTCCCCGTGGGCGTCGGCGGCGAGATCCTCCAGGAGTCGCTGGGCGCCGCCACCGCGCACCTCGGGCTGGACGGTGACGAGGACGGCGTCGCGTACACCGCCGAGGCCTGGCAGCTGGCCGTGGACACCGGCCTGGTGGACATCGACGAGGGCGACGAGGAGGCCGGGGAGGACGCCGCGGACCTGCCGGACGGCGCCGCGGTCGGCACCGCCACCCCCGGCGAGGAGCTCGGCCTGCTCACCTCCGGCAGCCCGCAGGACATCCTCGACATCTGGCTCGGCGGCATGGAGACCGTGCTCGCCGACGCCGTCGCCCCCGACCTCTCCGACATCGCCGACCAGCTCGCCGACGGCGGCGAACTCGACCTCGACGCGATCGACTGGAACCCGGAGGAGGAAGCCGAACTGCTCGACGGCATCCTCGGCAACCTCTACCTCCTCACCGCCCTCAATGAAGGCCCTGACCAGGACGTCCCGCTGCCGGCGCTGGCCGCGTCCATGATCGTCCCGGACGACATGGACGAGCCCACCGACGACATCCTCGAAGAGGTCTCCGCGGCGATGATGCGCCTGGACGACCAGTTCCGGGTGCTGGAGCCGATCGGCCTGGTCGCCTACACCCCCGTCGACGAGGCCCTCATCGAGGAGCTGGACGAGGACGGCGAGACGGTCAGGGCCGCCGAGCCGCAGGACGAGGAGGACGTCTCCCGCTACGGCCTGGTCCGCCTCACCCCGCTCGGCATCTACGCCGTACGCGCCCGGATGCTGGACGCCGGAGTCCAGGCCCCCGCCGTCGGCGACCTCACCGACAAGGGCGCCGACGTCCTCCTCGACGCGCTCCCCGACTACCCCGAGACGCTCGCCCAGGCCGAGTCCGAGCAGTGGCTCGCCGCCCGCACCCCCGCCGACGCCGCCCGCGACCTGCTCGCCGCGGCCCGCGGGGACGACGAGCGCGCCCCGCTGCGCCGGCTCGCCGCCCAGCAGACCCTCTCGCTGGTCGCACCGGACGCCGAGCCCGCACTGCGCGAGGTGCTCGACGACCGGCAGCTCGGCGGCCTGTCCCGGGTCTGGCTCGCCGAGCGCGCCCTGCCCGGCATCCCCGAGCCGTCCCAGGACATGATCTTCTGGCTGACGGTGGACACCATCGCGGCACAGCTCGACAGCGAGGACGAGGACACCGCGGCCGAGCTGCGCGACCTCGTCCAGGGCCTCACCGACCAGCACAGCGGCTTCTTCGACGCCGCCTGGCGGGTGGACCACCCGGCCACCGCCGACGTCCTGGAGGCCATGGGCCGGCTGCACCCGGACAAGAAGGCCGCCAAGGAGGCCCGCAAGGCCGCCTTCAAGGCACGCTCCCGCCAGGGGGACTGACCCCCGGAGCACCACGAGCAGCGGCAGCGGCCGCGCAGGGCCTGTCCGCCGGACAGGCCCTAAGTGCTTCCTGGAAGTCGCACCGCGTTCAACTGGAATTCGGTGACGGGCGGGAACGTGTGCTGCGCAGGCACCGACCGGCCATCTTGGAGATGACTATGCCGCTGACCCGTAGAGACTTCGCCAAGCGTTCCGCCGTCGCCGGCGCGGGGGTGGCGCTGGCCGGCAGCGTCGGCGTACTGGCCACCGCCCCCGGGGCCCTCGGCGCGGAACTCCCGGACGCGGGCCCCGACGGCGCCGAGGACCGTCACCGCATCGGCTACGGCCCGCTCGTCGAGGACCCGGACGGCATCCTCGCGCTGCCCGCCGGCTTCGCGTACCGGATCATCACCCGCACCGGCGTCACCACGCTCGACAGCGGCGAGTCCACGCCCTCCAACCACGACGGCACCGGCACCTTCGAGGGCCACCGCGGCACCACCCTCCTCGTCAACAACCACGAGCTGAAGGGCCCGCGCGCCGACTGGCCGCACCCGGTGCCGCTCACCGAAGGGCTGGTCTACGACCCGGCCGCGGCCGGCGGCTGCACCGTCGTCGAGGTCGCCAAGGACGGCACCCCGGTCGGCGAACGCGTCGGCATCGCCGGTACCTCCACCAACTGCTCCGGCGGACACACCCCTTGGGGCACCTGGCTGACCTGCGAGGAGAACGAGGACAAGGCCGGCCACAACGGCATGACCAAGGACCACGGCTATGTCTTCGAGGTCGACCCGCACGACCTGCGGGCAGGCCGCGACCCCCGGCCCGTCAAGGCGCTCGGCCGCTACGCCCACGAAGCGGTCGTCGTCGACCCCCGGCGCGGCCACGTCTACCTCACCGAGGACGCCGACACCCCCAACGGCCTCCTCTACCGCTGGACCCCGCCGCACGGCTTCCGGCACGGCCGCGGACAGCTGCGCACCCTCGCCGACGACGCCGGTGTGCTGGCGGCCCCCAAGTGCTTCGACTCCGGCGGCCGGTTCGTCGACGACCTCTCGCGCGCCACCCGGGCCGGCACGGTCTACGGCGTCGACTGGATCGAGGTCCCCGACCGCGACGCCCGCACGGTCTCGGTACGCAAGCAGTTCGACGACGGCGACATCACCCGCGCCCGCAAGCTGGAGGGCATGTGGTGGGCGGACGGCGGCGCCTACTTCGTGTCCTCGTTCGCCCGCGAGGAGAGCCCCGTCCAGCACGACGGACAGGTCTGGTTCTACGACCCGCGACGCCGGACCCTGACCCTCAAGGTGCTGCTGGGCGTCAACCCCGACCCCGGCAAGGACGGCGCGTTCGACGGCCCCGACAACATCACCGTCTCGCCCTACGGCGGGCTGATCATCGCCGAGGACGGCGAGGGCGTACAGCACCTCTTCGGGGCCACCGACGACGGCCGGACCTACCCCATCGCCCGCAACGACCTCAACATCGGCACCGCCGACGAGCCGGAATTCAGCGAGTTCACCGGACCGGTGTTCTCCCCCGACGGCCGGACGCTGTTCGCCAACATCCAGGAGCCCGGCATCATGCTGGCCATCACCGGCCCCTGGAAGCGGCACCGGCACAACCGCTAGGGGGACGGGGCGGCCGCCGCCGTGACGACGTAGTAGTCCAGCAGACCGGACTCGTACGCCGTCAGATAGCGGCGCGGCCACCCGTCGCGCTGGTCCGGCTGCTGCGCCATATAGCGGTCGTACGGCTCCCAGACGCCGTCCCCGATCGCCTGCACCGCCACCTCCCGCAGCCCCGCCCCGGACAGCGCCGCCGTGACGTCGTCGACCACGTGCGGCACGTCCAGACCGTTCGCGAAGGGGGGCAGCAGTCCGGGCAGCGCGCCCGCCGCGTCCTGGTCGCGGGCGAAGAAGGTCGTCAGCGTCAGCCGGCCGTCCGCGCGCAGCACCCGGGCCGTCTCCCGGGCGAACCCCGCCAGATCACGGAAATGCTGCGCGGCCTCGACGGAGAAGACGCAGTCGACCGAAGCGTCCGGCAGCGGAATCCGCTGGGCCGCGCCCTGCACGAAATCCAGCCGGCCCACGGGCGGGCCCTGACCCTCGGCGGGCTCCCCCGCCTCCCGGCCGAGCAGGGCCGCGTGGGTGCGGCGGGCGCGGGCGATCTGGTCCGGATGGGCATCCAGACCGATCACCGACCCCAGACCGAACTCCCGCAGCGCCAGCACACAGCCCAGCCCCCGCCCGCAGCCGACCTCCAGCGCGGCGCGGCCCTGCGGCCGCGTGAAGCTGCTGAGCACCAGGCGGTAGAGGTCCTGCTCGCTGCGGATCCGGTCCGCCTCGGTCAGCGGCCGCTCCGCGACACCGGGCAGCTGCGCCCAGTAACCGAAATTGATGAACCCGCCGGCGAACGCGGGAACGGTGCTGAGGTCGAGCTCCCCGTACGTCACCGCCACGCGCTCGGGGATGTCCGGCTGCGCTGCGCCGTCCGGGTGACCGGAGCGACCGGGCGGTCCGGCCGCGTCGTCGGCCGGGGGCGACTGCTGCGTCATCGAACGCTCCTCATGCGTGCCGTGGGCTGCCGTGCGGTGACGGCCGGTGGCGGGCGGGCGGAATCCTGAGCGCGTGCGGACGTTGAAGGAGGGGTGAGCTCGACGATACGGACAACCCAATTCTCGATCCTGGACCGCTCCCGCACCAGAGAGGGCCACCCGGAGGCGGCGGCCCTCCAGGACACCGTGGCCCTGGCCCGGCAGGCGGAGCAGCTCGGCTACCACCGCTTCTGGGTCTCCGAACACCACAGCGTGCCCGGGGTCGCCGGTTCCGCGCCCACGGTGCTGGCCGCGGCGGTCGCCTCGGCGACGTCCACGATCCGGGTCGGCACGGGCGGCGTGATGCTGCCCAACCACCGTCCGCTGGTCGTCGCCGAACAGTTCGGCGTCCTGGAATCGCTCTTCCCCGGCCGGATCGACATGGGCCTGGGACGCTCCGTCGGCTTC
Source organism: Streptomyces sp. NPDC101393 (assembly GCF_044767385.1). Lineage (NCBI taxonomy): Bacteria > Bacillati > Actinomycetota > Actinomycetes > Kitasatosporales > Streptomycetaceae > Streptomyces > Streptomyces sp. NPDC101393. Next base: position 57,752 of record NZ_JBIWNU010000013.1, read on the forward strand.
ACCGACGGCATCCGCCGGGCACTCGGCACGGACAAGGACGCGACGGCCGACTTCGGCGAGCAACTCGACGAACTTCTCGGCTACTTCACCGGAGCCCAGACCGCGCATCCGCAGGTCCACGCGCGGCCCGCGGAGGGGCTGCGGCTGCCCGCCTTCGTCCTCGCGACGGGCGCGGGGGCGCGGGTGGCGGCGGAGGCCGGGCTGGCGCTGGTGATCGGCGATGTGCGCGGCCGGGAGAAGATGCTCGACGCGATCGACTCCTATCGCGCGGCCTTCCGGCCCTCGGCGCTCTGGCCCCGTCCGCACGTCGTGATCTCGGGGACGGTCGCGGTCGCGGGGACCACCGAAGCGGCGCGTCGGCTGCTGGTGCCGGAGGCGCGGGCGCTGGCGCACTCCCGTACGCACGGGGTCTTTCCGCCGCTGCGGCCGGCGGGGGCGGCTTCCGGTGGGGAGCGGATGACGGAGCGGGAGCGGGGGTTCTACGAGGACGCGATGCGGGGGCATGTCCACGGGACGGAGGAGGAGGTGGCCGAGGCGCTCGGGGTGCTGCTGGAACGCAGCCGGGCGGATGAGGTGCTGGTGACCACCAGCACGTACGAGCGGGAGGCGCTGATCGAGTCGTACGAGCGGCTGGCCCGGGTGGCGGGGCTGGTGGGGCGGGGCTGAGCCCTGGGCACCTGTGGCGGCGCGGCCGGCAACGCTGGGCTGGTGGGGCGTGGCGGGGCCGCGGGTGGGGCGTCGTCGCGTACGGGGTTCGCGCCGCCGGTGTGAGGGGGGCGGCGGGGCCGAGGGCCGGTTGGGGTGTGTGGGTGGTGGGGGCCGGAGGGTCCGTACCGGGGTGTCTCCTCGACGCATGTGCCCTCGGCTACGTGCAGAAGTGGGCCCCCGTCCGGCACCTGTCGCTGCGGGGACCCCCCGGTACGGCCCCTCCGGCCCTACGCACGCCCCCGACCGCCCACCGACCCACGACCCGTCACGACAACACCAAGACCCCCACACCACCAAGACCCCCACACCACCAAGACCCCCACACCGCCTGGGCCGCGCAGGCACACCACCCCGGCCCGCACAGACACGCCAACCAGGCTGGTGCGGGTACACCAGCCGGGTTCGGCACACCATCCCGGCCCGCACAGGCATGCCACCCCGGGCTCGCGCGGACACACCACCCCGGGCTCGCGCGGGCACACCACACCCGCCCTCACATGAGCGAGCAACGGGCCCGCACATGGCGAGCAAAACGGGCCGGAGCGTGAGCGAACTACGGGCCCGGGGCGTAGGTCTGTCGTGTCTCCGTCTCTGGACGGTCATACGGTCATGGGTACGGCGGGAGAGTCGGCGACGGCGGACGGCCGGAGGGGGGCCGCCCCGGGGTGTCCCCGCAGCGACAGGTGCCAGACGGGGCCCCGTCTACACCACGTACCCGAGGGCACATGCGTCGAGGAGACACCCCGGGGCGGCCCCCCTCCGGCCCCACCACCCACACACCGAACCCACCCCACCCAAGCCACCCGACCCGTAACCACGAACGCCGACGGCAACGCGTACGCACCCGGCGTACCCCGACGCCCCGGGGAAGCCGCAGGCGACGCTCAGAGAGCCTGGGCCGCCGGCTTGACCATGCCGCGGACCGTGCGGGAGTCGACGAACTCGCCCATGGCCGTCATTTCCCACTCGCCGGAGAACTGCCGGATGAGCTTGGCCATCATCACGCCCGTGCGCGGCTCCGCGCCGGTGAGGTCGAAGCGGACCAGCTCCTCGCCGGTCTGCGCGTCGGCCAGCCGGCAGTACGCCTTGGCGACGTCCGAGAACTTCTGGCCGGAGAAGGAGTTCACCGTGAAGACCAGGCCGGTGACCTGCGGGGGCAGCCCGCCGAGGTGGACGGTGATGACCTCGTCGTCTCCCGAGCCGTCGCCGGTGAGGTTGTCGCCGGAGTGCTGGATCGCGCCGTTGAGGATCTGCAGCTTGCCGAAGAAGCAGTTGTCGACCTTCTTGCGGTCCGGGCCGTAGGCGATCACGGAGGCGTCCAGATCGATGCTCTTGCCGCGGAAGGCCGGCTCCCAGCCGAGGCCCATCTTGACGGAGCTGAGCAGCGGCTGACCGCCCTTGACCAGGGAGACGGTCTGGTTCTTCTGGAGGCTTACCCGGCCCTTGTCGAGGTTGATCTTGCCCGCGGCGGCCGGCGGTGCGGCGGGCGGGGCCGGCGGCGCGGCGGGTGCGGCGGCCTGCGGGGCGGCCGGGGCCGGGGGCGCCTGCGGGGCGGCGGGGGCGGCCGGAGCCGCGGGCGCGGCCGGCTCCTCGACGCTGACGCCGAAGTCGGTGGCGATCCCGGCGAGGCCGTTGGCGTAGCCCTGGCCGACGGCGCGGACCTTCCAGGCGCCGTTGCGGCGGTAGATCTCGACGACGACGAGGGCGGTTTCGGCGCCGAGCTGCGGCGGGGTGAAGGAGGCGATGACGCTGCCGTCCGCGGCGTTGCGGACCGTGCCGGTGGGCTCGGTGCCGGAGAACGTCGCCCCGGGTGCGTCGAGGCTCGCGGTGACGACGATCTTCTCGATGCCGTCGGGCACCGCGGCGGTGTCCACCGTGATGGTGTCGCCACCGCCGCCGGCGGCGGCGCTGTGGGTCACACCGGGGCCGTTGGGCTGGTTGTAGAACACGAAGTCGTCGTCGGAGCGCACCTTGCCGTCGGCGGTGAGCAGCAGGCCCGACACATCCAGCCGCACGGGGGCGGTGACGTCCACCGCCACCCGCGCGGAGGTGAGCGGGAGGTTCGAGCCAGGAGTCATAGCGGTCATGCCAGCAGTAACGAACGATTCGCTTTTACGGTTCCATTACTTCCGCCCCGGATATGGCCGGCCGCGCCGCCGTCAGCGGCGGTCGCGTGAGTTGCCGAACAGCAGGCGGTAGGCGATGAGCAGGACCAGTGCGCCGGCGACCGCGGCGACCCACATGGACGGGTCGTAGAAGTCCTTGGGTATCGGGCGGTCCAGGATGCGGGTGGACAGCCAGCCGCCGATGAAGGAGCCGGCGATGCCGATCAGGGTCGTGCCGACGAGCCCGCCCGGGTCGCGTCCCGGCAGCAGGACCTTGGCGATGACACCTGCGATCAGTCCCAGGACGATCCAGCTGACGATACCCATGATGCGTTTCCTCGTTCCTGCGTGATGATGCGCTCTTCCCAGTCAAGGACGCCGTGGAGCGGAGGTGAGTTCCGTCGGTGGCCGGATGTTCCGCGGTGCGGTCAGTACGGCCAGATCGGCGGGTCGGTGCAGAACGCACCGCCGATATGGGCGTGCTCCGGGTTGGCGGGGTCGAGTTCGCCCTGGGCGGCGATCAGTTCGGCGGCGTACGGCTCGGAGTCGTCCTGCGGTGCGTAGCCCAGCGCGCGGGCCGTGGTCAGGTCCAGCCACAGACGGGTGTTGGCGGAGGCGGCGTAGGCGACGGTGTGGCCGACGTCCTCGGCGGTCAGGGCGGCGTGCAGCAGGCGGGCGCAGTCGGGCGGGCTCAGCCAGATCGACAGCATCCGTACGCTCGTCGGTTCGGCGAAGCAGGAGCCGATGCGCAGCGAGACGGTTTCGATGCCGTGCAGGTCCCAGTAGAGGGAGGCGAGGTCCTCACCGAAGCCCTTGGAGAGGCCGTAGTAGGTGTCGGGGCGGCGCGGGGTGGTGACGGGGACGGTGTCGGTGCCGCCCGCGGGCCGGGGGGTGAAGCCGACGGCGTGGTTGGAGGAGGCGAAGACGATGCGGCGTACGCCTTCCTCGCGGGCGGCCTCGTAAAGGTGGTAGGTGCCCTCGATGTTGGACCGCAGGATCTTCTCGAACGGGGCTTCCAGGGAGATGCCCGCGAGATGGATGATCGCGTCGACTCCGCGTACGGCCTCGCGGAGCGCCTCCTTGTCGCCCAGATCGGCGGTGATCGCGTCCGGTGCGCCGTCGACCGGCCGCTGGTCGAAGAGCCGCAGCCGGTAGCCGTGTGGGGGCAGCAGTTCACGCATCAGGGTGCCGAGCCCGCCGGCGGCGCCGGTGAGCAGAACTGTGCGGGGTGCGGTCATGGGCGAGGACTCCTCGGGGCCGGGCGGGGAGGCTGTGCGCAGCGGGTGTATGCGCGGACAGCATTCAGATGTGTGGACAACGTAGGGAGCCGGATCGTGGCCGGTCAAGATGCCTGACGGACCGGCCAAATCCGCTTGTGGGGCACGGGATTCGGGCCCTTGACCGGTGCGGGGGGACTGTTCTAGCGTGGCGGCGTTCAGAAATATGGACGCAGATCAGGGACATGTACAGGCCGAGGCTTGTACGAGCATGCCAGGGAGAGCCCGTGACCTCAGACTCGCCGCTCGCCGACCGCCTCGACGGACTGCTGTTCTTCCCCGTGACCGCGTACGGCCCGGACGGCGCCCTGGATCTGGAGGCCTTCCGCACCCATGTGCGCGCCGGCGTCGACGCGGGTGCCGCCGCCGTCTTCGTCTGCTGCGGCACCGGTGAATTCCACGCGCTCACCCCCGAGGAGTTCGCCGACTGCGTCAGGGCCGCCGTCGACGAGGTCGCGGGCCGGGTCCCGGTGGTCGCCGGTGCGGGCTACGGCACCGCGCTCGCCACCCGGTTCGCCCGGCTCGCCCACGAAGCCGGCGCCGACGGGCTGCTGGCCATGCCGCCCTACCTCGTCGTCGCCGGGCAGGAAGGGCTGCTGCGGCACTACACCGAAGTCGCCGCCGCCACCCCCCTCCCCGTGATCGTCTACCAGCGCGACAACGCCGTCTTCACACCGGCCACCGTCGTCTCGCTGGCCCGCACGCCGGGCATCATCGGCCTCAAGGACGGCCTGGGCGACCTCGATCTGATGCAGCGCATCATCAGCGCGGTGCGCACCGAGGCCACCGACGAGGAATTCCTCTACTTCAACGGCCTGCCCACCGCCGAACTCACCGGCCCCGCCTACCTGGGCCTGGGCGTCCGCCTCTACTCCTCGGCCGTCTTCGCCTTCGCCCCCGAGATCGCGCTCGCCTTCCACCGGGCGCTGACCACCGGCGACGAGGCCACCGTCACCCGGCTGATGGACGGCTTCTACCGGCCGCTGGTCGAACTGCGCAACCAGGGCCGCGGCTATGCCGTTTCGCTGGTCAAGGCGGGGGTGCGGCTGCGCGGTCTGGACGTCGGCGGGGTCCGGCCGCCGTTGGACGACCCGGGCCCGGCGCATGTCAAGGAGCTCTCCGCGCTGATCGACCGGGGTCTGGCCCTGGTCGCGGACCCGGCGGAGGACGGCGCCTGATGCGGACCGCCGCCTTCCTCTACCCCTGGGACGTCGTCGGCGATCCGGAGGCCGCCGGACGGATCGCCGCTCTCGGCGTCCAGCAGGTCACCCTGGCCTCCGCCTACCACTCCACCCGCGCCCTCACCCCCCGCCACCCACGTCACCGCATCGTCACCGCGCGGCACGCCGCCGTCCTCTACCCGCCCGACGCCGCACGCTGGGCGGGGCGGGACCTGCGGCCGTACACCCAGGACTGGATGGCCGCTGAGGATCCCTTCGAGGAGGCGGCGCGGGCGCTCGCCGACGCGGGTCTGGAGGTGCACACCTGGGTCGTGCTGGCCCACAACTCCCGGCTGGGCGCGGACCATCCGTCCTCCGTCGTCCGCAACGCCTACGGCGACCCGTATCCGTGGGCGCCGTGCATCGCCCGCCCCGAGGTGCGCGCGTATCTCGTGGACCTCGCCGCCGAGGCGGCCGTACGGCCCGGTGCCCGCGGTACCGAGCTGGAGTCCTGCGGCTGGTACGGGATGGCCCATCTGCACGGCCACGACAAGACCGGCGGGGTGCCGCTCTCCGGGGCCGCGCAGTATCTGATGTCGCTGTGCTTCTGCACGGTCTGCGCGGCGGGCTATGCCGGACTCGGCCTGCCGGAGAAGGAGTTGAGGGCCGCGGTTCGGGGAGCGCTGCGGCCGCTGTGGGCGGGCGGCGGCGCCCCGCACGGGGCACCGGGCCGTGCGGGGGAGTGGGACACGGTCGAGGCGCTGCTCGGCGAGGAGCGTGCGGGCGTGGTGCGCGCCTGGCGGGACCGGGCCGCCGCCACCCTCCGGCGCGCGGCCGTGAGCGCCGTACGGGAGGCCGCCGCCGGGGAGTTCCGGGTGCTGCTGCACGCCGATCCCGCCGCGCACCGCTGCGGCGCCAACGTCGGCGTCGACCCGGCGGACGTCTTCGCGCACACCGACGGGGTGGTCGTGCCGTGCACCGGTGACGACGCGGCGCGTGCCGACGCGCTCGGCCCGTTCGCGGCGCACCGTGGCACCGGCACCGTCGCCGCCAATCTCACCGTCGTCTCCGGTATGGGCGGCAGCCCCGGCACGCTCGCCGCCGATGCCGCGCACGCCGCCTCGCTCGGCGCCGGTGAACTGCGGCTCTACCACGCGGGGTTGGCGGGCGAGGGCGACCTGACGGCGGTACGGGAGGCGCTGCGCGGCCTGGCGGCTCCGGCCGCCCGTACCCCGTCCTGACGGTCCGCCGGCCGGTCAGTCCGGCGGGGGCACGGTGCGCAGACCGGACAGCCAGGGCGGGGCCGGAGTGCGGGCGGGCCGGGCGCGGCCCGTGGGTGCCGGGTTCCGGCTGCCGGTGAGATGGGCGAAGACCACGACGTTGCCCAGGTACTCCTGGGCCTTCTTGTCGAAGCCGCCGCCGCAGGTGATCAGGCGGAGCTCGGAACGCCGGGCCGGTCCATAGACCTTGTGGTCGGGGAAGTTCCGGCCGTCGTAGACCTCGACGGCGTCGATGCCGAACACCGCTGTCCGGCCGTCCTTGCGCAGGATGCGGACGGTGTCGTTCTTCTTCAGGGAGCCGAGGCGGTAGAAGACGGCGGGGCCGGCGCGGTTGTCGACATGGCCGGCGACCAGTGCGGTGCCCAGGGCCCCGGGCGCGGTGCCGTCCGCGTACCAGCCCGCCAGGTTCGTGTCCTTGTCCGGCGGCACGCCGAGGGAGCCGTTCGCGGCCAGGCCCAGCTTCATCAAGGGCGCGTCGATGCGCACGGACGGCACCGTGACCCGGACCGGCTCCGATGGCGGCAGGGGGGCCACGGCCGCCGGTGACGGGGCGGGGCGCGGCCGGCCGGCGGCGAAACTCTCGGCGGCGGACGGCTGGGGTGGCGGGGTGCTCGCGGCGCCGTCGGTGAGGAGCCAGACCCCGGCGCTCAGGGCGAGGAGGGCGGCGGCGGTGGTGATCCGTCCGAGCCCGGTGCGGCTGCTGGTTCCCATGGCAGTGTTTGCACACCTCCCGAGGAGCGCTGGACGGTTTGCGGCCCGGTAGGGCTGCTGACGGCAGCCCGGTCGTGGCGGGCCAGGTCAGGCCCGGCCGTCCGCGCGGCGTCGGCGCAGGACCCAGATGCAGGCGCCGGCGCCGGCCAGCAGCGCACCGGCGCCCGCGGCGATCTCGCTGCTGTGGGAGCCCTGGCTCGTGGTGCCGGTACCGGTGGCCACCTTGCCCCTGGGCGCAGTGGCGCCCCCGGTGGCGGTCCCGCCCGGCGTGGTGCCGGTGTTCCCGCCCGTTCCACCGGCGGTGGCGCCTCCGGTCGTCGTGCCGGTGGCCCCCCTCGTCCTGCCTGCGGTGGTCCCACCCGTCGTGCCGGTGGTCTCCTTCGCCATCCCGCCCGTGGCCTCGCGTGCGCCGCTGCGCGCGCCGACATTGACCGTGCCGGTGATCTCCTTGCCGTTCTCGCACTCGCCGCCGATGCCGTAGTTGCCCTGCTCGGTCCCGGGCTTGATCTTCAGCTCGCCGACCAGTGAGCCCTTGCTCGCCCCCGGGGTGAGCGTGACGTCGCCCGCGCCCAGGGTGCTGGCGTCGACGCTCGCGGAGTGGCTGCTGCCGCAGTCCGTGGTGGACAGCGAGGCGGTGGAGCCGGGCCGGGCAGGGCTGGGTGAGGCCTCGACCGCACCGAAGTCACCGGCGAACGCCGCGGAGGTGGAGAGACCGAGAGCGGCGGCGGACAGCGCGGCGCCGGTGAGAAGCCGGGTGGAACGCATCTGAGGACCTCCACGAAACGCGGAGGTGGCACACCGCTGCGCCACCACGGAGTCGGGGAAGCTCCGCGCTTCTTGTGTCCGAGGTAAGCCGTCCGGCGCGGGTCGGGCCTGTTGACGTACTGTCAGAAGGCCCCCCGGCGGCCGGCCCGGCGTCCGGAATGCAGGGAAAGCGGCAGGTCGGAGGGGCTCTCCTGGTACGGACACCCCCGGTGACGGATTGGGGTGTTCGGGTGACGGGGTGTAGTCGGCCGGGTGTGGCGGCAGTGCGGTGGCCGCGGGGCGGTGGCCGCCGCTGCGCCGTACGCGGCAGCGTGCCCGGCTCCCCGGGCGTCGTGACCGTCGCGCCCCCGCGGGAGGCGCTACCGCGGCGTCAGAGCCGCCGGGTGGCCAGCGTCAGGCGGTCCCGGGCGTCGAACAGCGTGTCCTTGATCATCTGCTCGTGGGCCGGGGTCAGCCGCGCCACCGGCACCGAGCAGCTGATCGCGTCCCGCGCCGGGGTGCGGTAGGGGATCGCGATGCCGAAGCAGCGCAGGCCCAGGGTGTTCTCCTCGCGGTCTACCGCGTAGCCCTGCTCGCGGACCGTGTGCAGTTCCTCGATCAGCTTCTCGCGGTCGGTGAGGGTGTGTTCGGTCAGCGGCGCGAGGTCCGGCGGCAGCATCGCGCGGACCTGGTCGTCCGTATAGGTGGCGAGCAGGGCCTTGCCGAGCGAGGTGGAGTGCGCGGGCAGCCGGCGGCCGACGCGGGTGAACGGCCGCAGATAGTGCTGCGACTGGCGGGTGGCGAGGTAGACGACGTTGACGCCGTCCAGCCGCGCGAGGTGGATGGTCTCGGTGGTGTCGTCCGAGAGCCGGTCGAGCGTCGGGCGGGCGGCGGCCACCACCTCGTCCCCGTCGATGTACGACGTGCCGACCAGCAGGGCGCGGACGCCGATGCCGTAGCGGGTGCCGGTGGCGTCGGTCTCCACCCAGCCGAGGTCGACAAGGGTGCGCAGCAGCATGTAGAGACTGGACTTGGGGTAGCCGACGGCTTCCTGTACGGAGGCCAGGCTGTGCATCCCGGGGCGGCCCGCGAAGTACTCCAGCAACTCCACCGTCCGCACCGCGGATTTGACCTGCGATCCACCGGTATCGGCAGCAGACATCGCCCTTGACCCCTCTGTTCGGACAGCCATAGAGTCCCTGATATTCACCAGCTGGGACGATGTTCAGCATATCGAACGCGATCCATGGTGCGGCAAGACTTGGCCCGGGAGGAATGCACGGTGGCAGCAGCGGCAGCAGCACCAGTCTGGAGTGTCGACCCCCGCAACGGGAAGCGCCGTGAGCAGGTTGCGGTGGAGGCCACAGCGGAAGAGGTGGACTCAGCGGTGCGCACCGCGCACGCCGCCCGCGCCGCGCTCGCCGACCGTACCGTCCGCGCCGCCTTCCTGCGCCGCGCCGCCGATCTCCTCGACGAGGCCGGCGACCGGGTCATCGAGGCCGCCGACGCCGAGACGGCACTCGGTCCCGGTCGGCTCACCGGCGAACTGAGCCGGACCACCTACCAGTTGCGGGCCTTCGCGGACAGCGTGGCCGAGGGCGCCTTCCTCGACGTGCTCATCGACCACGCCGACCCCGCCCTCGCCCCGCCGCGGCCCGACCTGCGCCGCTACAAGATCCCGCTGGGCGCCGTCGCCGTCTACGCCGCCAGCAACTTCCCGCTGGCCTTCTCGGTGCCCGGCGGCGACACCGCCAGCGCCCTCGCGGCCGGCTGCCCCGTCGTGGTCAAGGCGCACCCCGACCACCCCGCCACCTCCGAACTCTGCGCCGCGCTGATGCGCCGCGCCGCCGCCGACACCGGAGTGCCCGAGGGCGTGCTGAATCTGGTGCACGGCTTCCAGGCGGGCATCGACCTGGTGCGCCATCCGCTGATCACCGCCGCCGGCTTCACGGGTTCGGTGCGCGGCGGCCGTGCCCTCCACGACGCCGCCGCGGCCCGCCCGCGGCCCATCCCCTTCCACGGCGAACTGGGCAGCCTCAACCCCGTCGTGATCACCGAGGCCGCTGCGGGCGAACGCGCCGAGCAGATCGGCGCCGGGCTGGCGGGTGCCATGACGCTCGGCGTCGGCCAGTTCTGCGTCAAGCCCGGCCTCGTCCTCGCGCCGGAGGGCGAGGTGGGCGACCGGCTGCTGACGTCGCTGACCGCGGCCGTCAGCGACACCGAGGCGGGCGTGCTGCTGGACCAGCGGATGCGCGACGCGTTCCTCGACGGGGTCCGGACCCGCGCCGGCCTCCCCGACGTCCACGCACCGGTGACCCCGGGCGCCGGCGGCGAACACACCGTCAGCGCCGGCTTCCTCGCGGTGCCCGCCGCCCGCCTCGCCGGCGAAGGGCCGCACGACCTCCTCCTGGAGGAGTGCTTCGGGCCGGTCACCGTCCTGGCCCGCTACGCCGACGAGGCCGAGATCACCGCCGTCCTCGCCCGGCTCCCCGGCAACCTCACCGCGACCCTCCAGCTCGGCGACGACGAGTGCGCCGGGACCGACGCCGACGGGCGCGGCGCCCGGCTGCTCGCCGACGTCACCCCGCTCGCCGGCCGCGTCGTCGTCAACGGCTGGCCGACCGGGGTCGCGGTCGCGCCGGCCCAGCACCACGGCGGCCCCTACCCGGCCACCACCTCCACCTCCACCTCCGTCGGCGGCACCGCCGTCGAACGCTGGCTGCGCCCGGTCGCCTACCAGGACACCCCGCCCGCCCTGCTGCCGCCCGAGCTGCGCGAGGACAACCCGCTCGGCCTGCCGCGGCGCGTCGACGGCCGGCCCGAGGGCGCGTAGCGGCTCACGGACGACCGGCCCCGTGCGCACCGACACCGGCGGCCCCGCCCTGCGGGTCCGCGCGGCGACCGCCGCCGACCTGGAGGCGATCGCCGCCCTGCACACCGCCGCCCGCGCCGCGTACCAGCACGGCCGGGCGCCCGGCAGCCCCTTCGACACCCCGGCCGAGCACGCCCGCCTGCGCGCCGCCTGGGGCCGCGTCCTGGACCGCGGCGACACCTCCGCCCTGTGCGCCGAACGGGACGGCACGGTCATCGGCGCCGCCTCCTACCACCGCGGCGCGGGCAGCCACACGCCGCGCCCGCCGGAATCCGCGGAGCCCGCAGGCCGGCAGGCCCTCACTCCGGGCGGCGCCACGGTCACGCTCCACCAACTGCACGTCGACCCCGGCCACTGGGGCACCGGCGTCGGCCGCGCCCTGCACACGGCCTGCCTGCACGCCTGGCGCACGGCAGGCTGCTCCCGCGCCGTCCTCGACGTGCTCTGGCACAACCACCGCGCCCGCGCCTTCTACGCCGCCCTCGGCTGGCAGCCCGACCCAGGCCGCCGCCCCGCCCCGGACGCCACCCACCTCACCCTGCTGCTCCCGCTGGTCCCTCGGACGGACCCGCCGCCCGCCGGGCGATGAGCTGCAGGCGCCGCACGGTGCGCCCGTCCAGCGTCCCCACCTCGTCGGTACGCTCCTCCACCACCGCGAACCCCGCCGCCCGCACCAGCCCGCGCAGCCGCTGTGGCGGGTGGTGCCGGAAGACCCCGCCGTCGGGCGTGGTGAACACCCCGTACGTGCCGCCCGCCTCCGCGTGCCGCGCGTACCGCTCCCGGTGGAAGGCGTCCTCCTGCAGCGGCACATCGCTCAGATACAGCACCCCGCCGGGCCGCACCAGCCGTCCCAGATCCACCGTCAGCGCCTCCTGCGCCGCGTCGTCCGGGACACAGGTGAGCACCGCGAAAAGCAGCGCCGCATCGAACGAAGCGGCTTCGAACGGCAGCGGGACGGACGCGCACCGCACGAGATCCAGCCCGGGATGCTCCCGCCGCCCGCGCGCGATCAGGGCGGCCGATACATCCACCCCGCGCACCCGGTAGCCCAGCCCGGCCACTTCGGCGGTCAGCCGCCCGTATCCGCAGCCGTCGTCCAGCACCAGGGCGCCGGGCGGGACGTACCGCGTCAGCAGCTCCCGGTCCAGCGGATGGGTGAAGGTCTTGCCGGCCCCGGTGGTCTCCCAGAACCCGTAGGACTCCTGCGGCATGGTCATGCCCGGAACGTACCCACGGAATAGCCGGGGATCCCGCGAGGTTGCACCCGGCACACATCCCCCGCGTGGAAAGTCAGCACATGCGCGTCGAAATCTGGTCCGACATCGCCTGCCCCTGGTGTTACATCGGCAAGGCCCGCTTCGAGGCGGGGCTCGCCGGATTCGCGCACCGCGGCGACGTCGAGATCGTGCACCGCTCCTTCGAGCTGGACCCGAAGGCGCCCGCCGCCACCGACGTCCCGGTCCTCGACATGCTGGCCACGAAGTACGGCGTGAGCCCCGAGCAGGCCGCGGCCATGGAGGCGCGGGTCGCCGAGGCGGCGGCCGGCGAAGGGCTGGGCTACCGCTCGGACCGCATCCACGGCAACACCTTCGATCTGCACCGGCTGCTCCACCTCGGCAAGGCGCACGGCGTCCAGGACGCCCTGCTCGGCGCCTTCTACCGCGCCAACTTCGCCGAGGCCAGGACACTCGGCGACCCCGCCCAGCTCACCGAGCTCGCCGTCGGCGCGGGACTGCCCGCCGACGAGGTCCGGCGGGTGCTGGCCGACCCGGAGGCGTACGCCGAAGCGGTGCGGGCCGATGAGCGCGAGGCCGCCGAGCTGGGCGCCACCGGAGTGCCGTTCTTCGTCATCGACCGGCGCTACGGCATCTCCGGCGGTCAGCCCGCCGAGGTGTTCCGGCAGGCCCTGGAGCGCGCCCACGCCGACGGCGCCGTGCGGATCCTGCCGTCCGACGACGCCGGGACATGCGGGGACGACGGCTGCGCCGTGCCCGGCAGATGACGCCGCCGCGATCCGCCCGCACCCCGCCCGGCCTGCACGGATAAGGAATCCTTGCGGGCCGGCGAAGCGGATTCGCCATGGACGCGGGCCGGATCGCCGAGCAGAGTGGGGGCATGCAGCGACGTGAGCCACTCGGCGGGGCCGAATTCGCGCCCGAGACGACCTATCTGAATTCCGCGTCCGGCGGACTGCTTCCCCGGCGGACCGCTGACGCCCTGCGCGCGGCACTCGACGAAGCCGCCTCCCACGGCACCATGGGCCGCGACTACTTCGGCCCGGCCGACGCGTCCCGGGCCGCCTTCGCCCGGCTGCTCGGCATCCCGGCGGACCGCGTGGCCGTGGGCAGCTCGGTCGCGGTGCAGTCCGCCTTCGTCGCGGGCACCCTGCCGCCCGGCTCGGAAGTCCTGGTCCCCGAGGGCGACTTCAGCTCCCTGGTCAACCCGCTCGCCGCGCACCCCGGCATCAAGCTGCGCACCGCGCCGCTCGACGACCTCGCGGCGGCGGTGCGCCCCGGCACGGCGCTGGTCGCGTTCAGCGCGGTGCAGTCGCTCGACGGCCGGGTCGCCGACCTGGCGGCGGTGCGGGCCGCGGCCCGTGCCCACGGCGCGCGCACCTACCTCGATGTCACCCAGGCCGCCGGCTGGCTGCCGCTGTGCGCCGACGACTACGACTTCGTCGCCGCGGGCGCCTTCAAATGGCTGCTGTGCCCGCGCGGTACGACCTTCATGGCCTTCGGCGACCCCGAGGGCCGCGGCACGGCCGGATGGCCCGAGCCGCGGCACGCGGGCTGGGTGGCGGGCGCCGATTTCGACGAGTCCTGCTACGGACCGATCCGGCAACCGGCCCCTACCGCCCGGCGCTTCGACGAACCGCACGCCCTCTACTCCTACATCGGCGCCCGGCATTCCCTCGCGCTGATCGAGGAGATCGGCGTCGCCGCCATCCACGCCCACAACACCGCCCTGGCCGACCACTACCGCGCGGGTCTCGTCGAGCGCGGCCACGCGCCGCTGCCGGCACCCGGCTCGGCGATCGTCTCCGCCCCGGGGCTCGCCGATGCGGAGGCCCGGCTCGCCGCCGAGGGGGTCAAGGTCTCGGTACGCGGCGGACTGCTGCGCGCGGCCTTCCACCTCTACAACTCCACCGATGACGCGGACCGCCTGCTGGACCTGCTCGGATAACGGGAATGCCGGGCCCGCCCGGAGTGCTGGGACGAGGGGGAACTGTCATGCCGGGAGCACCGGCTGACGCCCCGTAACGCCGTCTTCGACCATTCTGTGAGAGGCCTCTCAGTGACGACCGTTTTTGACCCCGTCGATCTCGCCGGCACCCCGCTCGCCAACCGCATCGTCATGGCGCCGATGACCCGCAGCCGCGCCACCGAGGCCGGCGGAGTGCCGACCGATTCGATGGTCGCCTACTACGCCCAGCGCGCCTCGGCCGGCCTGATCATCACCGAGGCGACCCAGACCTCGGTCGTGGCCCAGGGCTACCCCCTCACTCCCGGACTGCACACCGCGGAGCAGATAGCCGGATGGCGCCGGGTGACCGAGGCGGTCCACGAGGCAGGCGGCAAGATCTTCGCGCAGTTGTGGCACAGCGGCCGGATCGGCCACCCGGTCGTGCTGCCGGACGACCTGGTCCCGGTCGCCCCCTCAGCGGTGGCCGCCGACGCCCAGGTCTTCACCCCGGACGGCATGCTGGACTGCGTGGTCCCGCGCGAGCTGACCGACGACGAGATCCACGCGACCGTCGCCGAATTCGCGGCGGCGGCGCGCAATGCCGTCGAGGCGGGCTTCGACGGAGTGGAGATCCACGGCGCCAACGGCTATCTGGTGCACCAGTTCCTGGCGCCCCACAGCAATCTGCGCACGGACGGCTGGGGCGGCTCGACCGAGGGCCGGATCCGCTTCGCGACGGAGGTGACCCGGGCGGTCGCCGAGGAGATCGGCGCGCACCGCACCGGTCTGCGGCTCTCGCCCGGCAACCCCTTCAACGGCATCGACGAGCCCGCCCCGGAGCCGGTCTACACCGCGCTGCTGCAGGCTGTCGAACCGCTCGGGCTGGCCTATCTGCACATCTGCGACGTTCCCGACAACGACCTGCTGGCGCGGCTGCGCAAGCACTTCACCGGCACCTTCGTCCTCAACCCCGCCAACGGCGGCCGGCCCACGGGCCCCGAGGACCTGGGGCTCATCGAGGACGGCAGCGCCGATCTGCTGGCCTTCGGACGGCAGTTCCTCGCCAACCCCGATCTGCCCCGGAGGCTCGCGGCCGGCGGCCCGTTCAACACCCCCGAGCGGTCGAGCTTCTACGGCGGTGACGACACCGGCTACCTCGACTACCCGGCCCTGGAGGCCTGAGCCCGGCCGGGCCGGGGTGCCACGCCGCACCCCGGCCCCGCCTCACAGCTCTCCGCGCACCGTTTTGATGAGCCGGTCCAGCACCGCGCCGTCGCTCACCCGCAGCCCGTCGTGCTCCCACTCATTGGTCACCCACGTCCGCAGCCCGCGGATCCGCTCCGCGGTGCGCAGCGAGTGGACGGTGTCGACGTACATGTCGTCGAAGTAGACCGCGGCCGCCGCCGGCACCTCATTGGCCGCCAACTGCCCCGCGTCGTACAGATCCGGCCAGTCGGCCCGCTCCGCGAGCGCCTGCGCCGTCTCCTTGAGCGGCCGCAGCGCCGGGTCGGTGTCGAAGAGCCACGGGTAGATCATCTCGCCGGTGAAATACAGCGGCCCGTCCCCGGCCAGCGACGCGTCCGCATCGAACTCCGGGAACGCCTCCCGCACCCGCGCCGCCGCCCAGCCGGTCGGCCGCGGATCCACCGAACGCTGCCCGTAGATCGACTCGTGCAGGACCGCGAAGAGAGGGGTGGCGGCGTGCGAGAGATGGCCCTCGACGGCGTGCAGGAACGCATCGGCGAGTTCCGGGCCGGCGGGCCCGGTCACCCAGGCCTCGCTGATCAGGTGGTGCAGGGTGTGCGAGCCGGTGCCGCTGCCCAGCATCAGACCGAGCGCCTGGAACGCCTCGGCGGTCAGCAGCCCGCCGCCCGGCAGCCGTACGGTGTGCTCGCGCAGCCGGGCCGCGATGCGGCGGGCCGCCTCGATGTCCGCGGGATAGCGGGCGTAGTGCTGCGCGTTCTTCCGGGCGACCCGCGGGTACGCCGCCCGGTAGACGTCCTCGGCCCCGGCGTCGATACCGGGCAGACCGCCGGTGACGAAGGCCTCGCGCAGCCCTTCGGGAGCCCGCGAGAGGTAGGCGACGGCAGTGAAACCGCCGAAGCTCTGGCCCAGCACGCTCCACGGCGTACCGTCCCCGGCCAGATCGCGGCGGAAGAGTTCGGCGTCCCGCACGATCGCGTCGGCGCGGAAGTGGCCGAGATACCGGGCCTGTTCCCGGGGGCCGCCGCGCAGCGGGAGGGTCTGCCGGTTGGCGGGCGTCGAGCGGCCGGTGCCGCGCTGGTCCAGCAGGAGTACGCGGTAGTCGTCCAGCGCCCGCGACAGCCAGGACTCGCGTCCCAGCGGCCGAGGCGCGGGGCAGCCGGGACCGCCCTGCAGGTACACCAGCCACGGCAGCCGCTCGTGCTCGCGGCCGGCGGCGACGACCTCGCGCCCGTACACCTCCAGCCGTTCCCCGTCCGGATCGTCGTGATCCAGCGGGACCTGACGCACATGGTCGCGCAGCACGACCCCGGGCAGCCGGTCGGCACCCATCGCCACCCCTCCCTCGAAGAAAACGCGGCGCGGCCGCCGCACAGACGATGCTGTGCGGCGGCCGCGCCGTCCGTACACGTACCGGAGGTCGAGCCGTGCCTATCTCACCGGTGTGAATTCCCGGGCGCCGATGTAGTCCGGGCGCCGGACCGGGGCGGCGAACGGCTCCACCGCCGCATTCTCCACGCTGTTGAACACGAGGAAGACGTTGCTGCGCGGGTACGGCGTGATGTTGTCACCCGAGCCGTGCATCGCATTGCAGTCGAACCACGTCGCCGAGCCGGCCTTGCCGGTGAACAACTGGATGCCGTGCTTGTCGGCCATGTCCGACAGCGCGCCGTCCGAGGGGATGCCCGCGTCCTGCATCTGCAGCGACTTCTTGTAGTTGTCCTTCGGCGTCTCACCCGCGCACCCCAGGAACTGCTGGTGCGACCCGGGCATGATCATCAAGCCGCCGTTGGTGTCGTAGTTCTCGGTGAGCGCGATCGAGACCGACACGGTGCGCATGTTCGCCAGACCGTCCTCGGCGTGCCAGGTCTCGAAATCCGAGTGCCAGTAGAAGCCGGAGGCACCGAAGCCCGGCTTCACATTGATCCGCGACTGATGGACGTAGACGTCCGAGCCGAGGATCTGACGTGCCCGACCGACCACGCGCGGGTCGGCGACCAGCTTGGCGAACACCTCGCTGATCTTGTGCACCTCGAAGACCGTCCGTACGTCCCCTGACTTCGGCTCGACGATCGAGCGGGGGTCGGCCCGCATCGTCGGGTCCAGGACGAGACGGTTCAGCTCCGCGCGGTACACCGCGACTTCTTCCGCCGTGAGCAGTTCCCCGATGGCGAAAAAGCCGTCGCGTTCGAAGTCGCTCAGCTCGGACTGCTGGAAGGGGCCAGCAGCACCGGGCTGCGACCACACCACCGGGTCCTCCCGCGGGGTGATCACCTCGGTGGCTCCACGGGTCGGGTACAGGTCGGCGGTGCGCTCGGGTGCGGTGGTCATGGTGTTGCCTTCCTCTCCTCTCGTACGTGCTCTGCGTTACCTGCTCGTGTTGTGCCTTCCTGAGCTGCCGGACGGGGCAGGCGGAATGGGCCTAGCCCGCTTCGGGCTCGGTGAGCAACGGGTAGACCCCGTTCTCGTCGTGGTCCTCGCGGCCGGTGACCGGGGGGTTGAAGACACAGACGCAGCGGAAGTCCGTCTTGGGCCGCATCGTGTGCTTCTCATGGCCGTTGAGCAGGTACATCGTGCCGGGCGTGATCCAGTGCTTCTCGCCGGTCTCGTCGTTCGTGAGCTCGGCCTCGCCCTCTACGCAGAGTACGGCTTCGATGTGGTTTGCGTACCACATCGACGTCTCGGTTCCGGCGTACAGAGTGGTCTCGTGGAGGGAGAAGCCGACGCGCTCCTTGGCGAGCACGATGCGCTTGCTCTCCCACGTGCCGGACTTGGCCTTGACGTGGCGGTCGGTGCCTTCGATGTCCTGGAAGGATCGGACGATCACGGTGAGTCGGTGCCTTTCTGTGAAACGGTAAGGAGCTCTAGGCCGTTCAGGCGCAGTCGCGGACCGCGCGGGCGAGGGTGCGGAGGCCCTCGTCCAGCTCCTCGGGGGTGGTCGTCAGCGCGGGAAGCAGCTTGACGACCTCGCTCTCCGGGCCGGAGGTCTCGATGAGCAGACCCAGCTCGAAGGCGCGTTTGGCGATTTTTCCGGCGAGCGGCTTGTCGACGCACTCCAGGCCCCACACCAGACCGCGGCCGCGGTACTCGGCGATGGCTTCCGGGTGCTCCTCGACGATGGCCTTCAGATGCGCTTCGACGATCTCACCGCGGGCGAGCGTCTGCTTCTCCATCTGGCCGTCGGCCCAGTACGTGTCGAGCGTGGCGGCGGCGGTGACGAAGGCCGGGTTGTTGCCGCGGAAGGTGCCGTTGTGCTCGCCCGGCTCCCAGACGTCCAGCTCGGGCTTGAACAGGGTGAGCGCGAGCGGCAGGCCGTAGCCGCTGATGGACTTCGAGACGGTGACGATGTCCGGCACGATGCCCGACTCCTCGAAGGAGAAGAAGGCACCCGTGCGGCCGCAGCCCATCTGGATGTCGTCGACGATCAGCAGCATGTCCCAGCGCTTGCACACCTCGGCGAGCTGGCGCAGCCACTCGGCGCGGGCGACGTTGATGCCGCCCTCGCCCTGGACGCTCTCGACGATCACCGCGGCGGGGGTGTTCAGGCCGGAGCCCTGGTCCTCGAGCAGCCGCTCGAACCACAGGAAGTCCGGGTAGGCGCCGTCCAGGTAGTTGTCGAACGGCATCGGGGTGCCGTGCACCAGCGGGATACCGGCACCGGCGCGCTTGAAGGCGTTGCCGGTGACGGCCAGCGAGCCGAGCGACATGCCGTGGAAGGCGTTGGTGAAGGACACGATCGACTCGCGGCCCTTGACCTTGCGGGCCAGTTTCAGCGCGGCCTCGACGGCGTTGGTGCCCGTCGGGCCCGGGAACATGACCTTGTAGGGCAGGTCGCGGGGCCGCAGGATGATGTTCTGGAAGGACTCCAGGAACGCCCGCTTGGCCGTCGTCGACATGTCCAGGCCGTGCGTGACGCCGTCCCGCTCGATGTAGTCGATCAGCGCGCGTTTGAGGACCGGGTTGTTGTGGCCGTAGTTGAGCGACCCCGCACCGGCGAAGAAGTCGAGGTAGCTGTGGCCGTCCTCGTCGTACATGCGGCTGCCCTGCGCACGGTCGAACACGACGGGCCAGGCACGGCAGTAGCTCCGCACCTCGGATTCAACGGTTTCGAAGACGCTCAGGTCGGGCTGGGTGATGGTCACAGCATGCTCCAGGGAGATGAGTGGCGAAAGGAGGGAGAAGTCTGAGGGGGCTGGGCGGACCCGGCGGTCCTGCGGGGTGTGCCGGTTCCGCACGGCGTGCGCGGCGTTGTGCCGCGCGGGCCAGGAGGCCGTCAGCGCCCGGGGCCGGCCGGTGGAGGGTCGAACGGACCGATGAGGTGCAGCACCTCCGGCTCGTGCCCCTGCTCGGGGAACAGCCCGGCGTCGAAGAGCACCTCGCGCTTGATCTGCACTCCGTGGCGTTCCGCGAACGACGCGAACAGCCGGTTGGAGGCGGCGTTGTCGGGCGTGATGGTGGTCTCGACGTGGCGGACGCCCAGGTCACGCGTGGTGCGGGTGGTGAGCCCGTCCAGCAGCGCTGCCGCCAGGCCCTGGCCGCGGTGCGCGTCGTCGACGGCGACCTGCCAGACGACGAGGGTCTCCGGGCGGTCGGGGCGGAGGTAGCCGGTGACGAAGGCGGCCGGCTCGCCCTCCGCGTCACGTGCGACGACGGAGGTGGCGGCGAAGTCGCGACACCACAGGAGGTAGCTGTAGGAGGAGTTGAGGTCCAGTGCCTTGGAGTCGCGGGCGATACGCCAGATCGCGGCTCCGTCCTCCACGCGTGGGGTGTCGAGCTTGAAGCCCTCCGGCAATTCTCTGATATCGCTACGGGCACGTGCATGGTCTGCTTGTGCGGCGGTCATGGGAATTAAATTTACCCAGGGAAAAGGGAAATTGCATCGCGAGCAGGGGTTACGCAAACGGCGGATCTATGTTATCGCGCGGGGGCGCCCGAGCGCGCGATCGGGCTGCCGGATGTACCATTTTGACCAGGAGGATCGTGACGAATCGGACCACTTGTGTAGTCGGTCACAGGTGCGTAACGTCCCTGAGACGGGTCCGAATTATGGCTCTTGACGCTAGCGAAACCTTAGCGTTTGAGGCCCGGAAAACCGGGCAGAAGAATACGGGAAGCTACGCTTCTGAGGAATTGGGAATTCGCCTGAGGAAGGCTCACCTGAAGGCGTACGCCAAGGAAATCAGGGTAGTTGACGGGGTTTCCGGTAATGGGCCCGCAGTGAAGACCCGCAGTCTCGCCGCTTCGGTGTCCCCTTCGGTGTCCGCTTCGGTGTCCCGCCCGGGGGAAGGCCGCCCCGGCCCCGCATGGCGCCCCGCCTAAAGTTGGCGTATGACGTCCATGAGTGAAGGTGCGGCGCTGCACCTCAAGGGGAGGGTCCTGGCCGGACCGGACGACGTGCGCGACGAGCTGTGGGTCGTCGGCGGCCGGGTGACGTACGAGCGGCCGGGTGGGACACGAGAGCTCACCACCGTCGAGGGCTGGGTGCTGCCGGGCCTGGTGGACGCCCACTGCCACGTGGGCCTCGACGCCCACGGCCCGGTCGACGAGGCCACCAGCGAGAAGCAGGCGCTCACCGACCGCGACGCCGGCACGCTGCTGATCCGGGACGCCGGATCGCCCTCGGACACCCGCTGGATCGACGACCGCGAGGAGCTGCCGCGGATCATCCGCGCGGGCCGCCACATCGCCCGCACCCGCCGCTACATCCGCAACTTCGCCCATGAGATCGAGCCGGAGGACCTGGTCGCGTACGTCGCCCAGGAGGCCCGGCGCGGCGACGGCTGGGTCAAGCTCGTCGGCGACTGGATCGACCGCTCCACCGGCGACCTGGAGTCCTGCTGGCCGCGCGGCGCCGTCGAGGCGGCCATCGCCGAGGCGCACCGGCTGGGGGCCAGGGTGACCGCCCACTGCTTCGCCGAGGACTCCCTCGCCCCGCTCGTCGAGGCGGGTATCGACTGTGTCGAGCACGCCACCGGCCTGACCGAGGAGACCATCCCGCTGTTCGCCGAGCGCGGCGTCGCCATCGTCCCCACGCTCGTCAACATCGCCACGTTCCCGCAGCTCGCGGACGCCGGCGCCGGGAAGTTCCCGCGCTGGGCCGATCACATGCGGCGGCTGCACGCCCGCCGCTACGACACCGTGCGCGCCGCTCATGACGCCGGGGTGCCGATCTTCGCCGGTACGGACGCCGGTGGCTCGCTCGCGCACGGCCTGGTCGCCCAGGAGGTCGCCGAGCTGATGAAGGCCGGTCTGCCGGCCGTCGAGGCCCTCTCCGCGACGACCTGGGGGGCCAGGGACTGGCTGGGCCGCCCCGGCCTCACCGAGGGCGCCCCGGCGGACCTGGTCGTCTACGAGAGCGATCCGCGCGCCGACGTCCGGGTGCTGGCCGCGCCCCGCCGGGTGGTGCTGCGCGGCAAGGTGATCGGCTGAGGGGCGCCGGACGCACGGCGGCGTGCCGGGGAGCCGGGCCGGGGCGACTCCATGACGCCCCTCGGACACGCCTCACGGGCTCCCGGGGCGCGGGGAGCCCGGAGAACCCCTCCGGCCCTGCCGCCTGCCGCCTACGGCGTACGGCGCGACGACCGGGCCATCCAGGCCGCGACGACCGCACCCGAGACGTTGTGCCACACCGAGAAGACCGCGGCGGGCAGCGCCGCCGCCGGGCTGAAGTGGGCGGTGGCCAGGGAGGCGGCGAGGCCGGAGTTCTGCATGCCGACCTCGAAGGCCATGGCGCGGCTCGCGGGCCTGCCGAGCCGGGCCACCTTCCCGGCGGCATAGCCGAGGGCCAGGCCGAGGCCGTTGTGCAGCACCACGGCGAGCAGCACCAGGGCCGCCGCGTCCTTGATGGCCGCGGCGCTGCCGGAGACCACGGCCAGCACGATGGCCGCGATGGTGACGGCGGAGATCCAGGGCAGCGCCCGCAGCACCTTGTCGACGAAGCGGCCCGCGACGACGCGGACCAGCAGGCCCGCGATCACCGGCAGCAGCACCGTCTTGAGGATGTCGGTCACCATCACGCCGGCGTCCACGTCCAGGAACTGCCCGGCGAGCAGCAGGGTCAGCGGCGGCGTGATGAGCGGGGCGAGCACGGTGGAGACCGTCGCGACCGAGACCGAGAGGGCGACATCGCCGCGGGCCAGGAACGTCACGACGTTGGACGCGGTGCCGCTGGGGGCGCAGCCGACGAGGATGACACCGGCCGCGAGCTGCGGCGGCAGGTGCAGCACGGTGGCGATCAGCCAGCCGAGACCCGGCATGATCACGTAGTGCGCGACCAGGCCGAGGCCGACCGCCCAGGGCCGCTTGGCGACGGCGGTGAAGTCCGGCAGGGTCAGCGTCAGCCCCATCGAGAACATCACGACGCCGAGCATCCACGGCACCGCCGGCGCCCAGCCGGTGAACTGCGAGGGCCACAGCAGCCCGACCGCCCCCGCGGCGATCACCAGCAGCGGGAAGACCGTCACGGCGCGGCGCGCGGCGCGATCGGATGCGGGCAGGTCGGAGGCGGGCGGCGCGGGTATCGCGGGGCCGGCGGCCGTTTCGTTGCTCTGGTTCGTCTGCTCGGTCGACACGGCGGCACCCTAACCGGCGTCTTCGTGTACGGGACAACGGATTTCGGATGGTGGACGCCGGGGCGGCCCGCGGCCCGGCCCGGCGCCCCGTCAACGGGCGGCGTCAACGGCCGTGGCCCGGTCCCGTGCGCCCGCCGGACCGCGTCACCCCGGAGGTGGGACGGCTGTGACGGGAGGGGCGCGGGCCGACACAGGAATCGAATACAGGCGCGGAAACCACCCATTGGGATGAACTCACCGCACGTGGCTGCCCGTTCACCCTCGGTGCGGACACGATGTGCGGGTCGAGGTCGTCGGCCCGCGTGATGTCCCCCATTGGCGCGGTCGGCGGCTCCATTTCTCTTGTGGGGGTTCCACTCACGTGTCCACCAGTCCCACCAGCTCCACCGGCATGCCCAGAGGCGGCCGGACGGCCGGTCCCACCGCCCTGCTGCCGGTCCGCCGCCCCGCCCGCGGGCTCGCCGCGACCTTCGTCGCGACCGTGCTGACGGCCGGCCCCGCCGTCCTGCTCGGCGCCGCCCCCGCGCAGGCCACCGGGGACCACGGCACCACCCGCGGCACCTCGGGTGCCGTCGTCCTGCGCACCGGCCTGGACGTCGGGCTGCTCAACAAGACGGTCAAGGTCCCGCTGCGCGTCGCGCTGAACGAGGTGCACGCACCCGGCTCCGCCGACAAGACCGCGCTCAGCGTCAACCTGGACGGCATCGACCGGGGCCGGCCGTTCAGCGTGCTGCGGGCCGACGTCGCCACCGCGCGGGCCACCGCCGACCGCCACAAGGCCGAGGGGTATGCCAACGTGGCGCACGCCAAGGTGCACGTCCCCGGCCTGCCGCTGCTGTCCCTGATCGAGGTCCGCCAGGTCACCGCCAAGGCGGTGTGCGAGGCGGGCCGGAAGCCGCGGGCCGAGTCGAATGTGCTGGGCGAGGTCCGGGTCCTGGGCAAGAAGGTCACGCTGACCGCCGGCGGTACGACGGAGGTCAAGGTGCCGGGGGTGGGCACCGTACGGCTCGACCTGTCCAAGCGGAGCGTCACGTCCCGGAGCGCCGCGGCCACCGCCCTGGACCTGAACGTCGACATCAACCCTCTGAAGCTGAACGTCGCCGAGGTCAACGGCCGCGTCACGCTCGCCGAGGCCACCTGCACCGCCCCGCGCGGCAAGGCACCCGAGCCTCCCGAGGCCGGCGGCACCACGGGCGCCACCGCCGGCGGCAAGGCCACCGAGGTCACCGACCGGAGCGACGCCGGCCCCGCCCCGCAGAACCTCGCCGAGACCGGCGGCAGCTCGACCACCCCGTATCTCGCCGGTGGCGCGGCCCTGCTGCTCGCCGCGGGCGCCGGTTCGCTCGCCTACGCCCGCCGCCGCGCGGGCCGCGGCTAGACAGGCCCCGTATCCCGTACCGGTGCCGTGGGGGCGCCGGTGCGGGATACGGCCCGAGGTGACCGGTGCGGGCCCGACGGGGTCCGCACCGGTCACCTCACCCCTCAGGGATTCGCGGCGAGTACCTCGGTCAGGGCGGCCAGCAGGCGGTCCGTCGTGGCGCGGTCCCGGACGGCGAGCCGGAGCCAGTCGGGGCCGAGCCCCGGGAAGGTGTCACCGCGGCGCAGCGCGAACCCGCGGGCCCGCAGCCCGGCGCGCACCGCGCCCGCATCCGGCAGCCGGATCAGCACGAACGGCCCCGTGGCGGGTCGTACCACCCGGATCTCGGCGAACTTCGCCAGTCCGGCCAGCAGATGGGTCCGGTCCCCGGCGATCTCCAGTGCGGCCGTGGCCGCCTCGGCGAGCGCGGCCGGTTCGCAGCAGGCCTGCGCCGCGGCCAGCGCCGGACTGGAGACGGGCCACAGCGGCTGTGCCCGCTCCAGGGCGGCGACGGTGTCCTCGGCGGCCAGGACGTAGCCGATCCGCAGACCGGCCAGCCCCCAGGTCTTGGTGAGACTGCGCAGCACGACCAGGCCCGGCAGGTCGGTGCGTCCGGCCAGGGACGCCCGCTCGCCGGGCACCGCGTCCATGAACGCCTCGTCCACCACCAGGGTCCGGCCGGGCCGCGCCAGCCCGGCCAGCGCGTCCGCGGAATGCAGTACGGACGTCGGATTGGTCGGATTGCCGATGACGACCAGGTCCGCGTCCTCGGGCACCGCGCGCGGGTCCAGCCGGAAGCCGTCCCGCTCGCTCAGCAGCACCCGCTCGACGGTGTGCCCGGCGTCCGCCAGCGCCGCCTCGGGCTCGGTGAACTGCGGGTGCACCACCACCGGCCGGCGCGCCCGTACGGCGCGGGCGATCAGCACGAACGCCTCGGCCGCTCCTGCGGTCAGCAGCACCCGTTCCACGGGCAGCCCGTGCCGCGCGGCGACGGCCGCCCGCGCGGCCCGCCCGTCCGGGTACGCGGCGAGGCCGTCCAGCGACGCGGCGATCCGGGCCTTCAGCCAGGCCGGGGGAGTGTGGTCACGGACGTTGACGGCCAGGTCCGTCAGCGAACCGTCGGCGCCCCGTACCTCGGCGTCACCGTGGTGGCGCAGATCAGGTTCGGGGGAGGGGGCCGGCCCGGCCGCGGGCGTTGCCGCCGCGCGCCGGGCCGTCTCAGTGCGCGCGGACATGGTCACCCCGGTCCTCGTCGGCATCCGGGCCGGCCGTCCGCCGGTCGGGTGCGCCGTCCGCGTCCCGGGCGTCCTCCGCCGCCGCCCGGCAACCGCAGGGTGCGCCGCCCAGCAGCGGGTCGCCCGCCACCGTCTCGCGGTAGCGCTCCATGACCACGTCGGCGAGCGCCGGCGGGGACCCGAGCACCTGGGCGCCCAGCACCTCGGTCTCCGGATGTGCGGCGGACCAGCCCTCGGTCTGCATCCACAGCCGCTCCAACAGGCCGCCGGGGAAGAGGAAGTAGGGCAGCACCACGATCCGTCCCCGGCCGCCGGCGGCCCGGGACGCGGTGGCGAGTGTCCGGCAGCGGTCCAGCCCGGCCGGGACATCGGGCGCCGTGTGCGACACGAACGCGATCTCCACGCCGGCGAAGCCGCGGCCCTCCCACAGCAGCCGGGCGGCCCGCGCCACCTCGGCGTTGGCGTGCGGGTCGGTGGCGCCGCGCGCCACCAGCAGCACCGTCGTCCGGGCCCGGTCCTGCGGCCGCCGGGCGCCGCCGCCCAGCGCCTCGTCCAGCCGCCGCTCCAGCGCGTCCAACAGCCGGGGATGCGGGCCCAGCTCGCCGCTGTGGGCGCAGTCGAGCCCGGGGTGGTCCAGCTGGGCGCGCTCCAGGGCCGCCGCGAGGGAGCCCGGTACGGGCCCGGTCGGGGCCAGCAGCAGGGGGACGGCGGCGAGCCGCGTCACGCCCCGGCCGACGAGCTCGGCGACGGCGTCGCCCAGTGGCAGCTCCGCCGGCGCGGGGCCGAAGAACCCGCCGGCGACGGGCACTTCGGGGTGGCGCTCGCCGAGCTCACGCACCAGCGCACGCAGGGCCTCGGCCCCGCCTTCGTCGCGGGTGCCGTGACCGGCGATGAGCAGAGCGGGAGGGGTGGTCACAACATCTCCTTGGTACCGGGTTCTCGCTGGTGAGCGGTGGCCGTGCCGACGGCCGCCGCTGCGGGGCGGGTCAGGGGGTGCCTCCCCGGTCGCCGTGGGCCCTGCGGCACCCGGCACCGCGTCTCGCGGCGTTGTCGCATCATCCGCGGACACCGGGTCCGAGGGCGATGCTCCGCCGTGCGAGGCGCGGCACCGGGCACCGCAGGCCGGTCCACGGTGACCGGGGGGACATCCCCTACGGGAGGTGATGACGATATCGGCCCCGGCCGCGGGCCCGGCGGGCGCGCCCTGCCCGGCGCCCGTGACCGCCGCGGCGGCCAGCGCGCAGGTCGCCCGCGCGGGCCCGGTCCGCGGCGCCGACTTCCGCTTGCCGGCGACGAGTTGGGCGCCCGGCCCGGCGGCCAGCAGCGCCGCGGCCTCGGCGACGCTCGGCGTCCCGACGGCGGCCCACGCGGCGGCGGACGGCGCCGGCACCCGTACGCCCGCGAGGTCCCGCGCCGGATACGACCGCAACGGCACCCCGAGCCGACGGGCCGCCGCCACCAGCCCCGGCTCGGCCGCCTTGGCCGCCACCGTGGCCAGCGCGCCGACCGCACCCGGCGCCGCACCGGCCGCGGCGAGCGCTGCCGCGATCAGCTCCAGCACCTCGTCGACCGGTACGCCCCGGCTCGCGCCGACGCCCACGACCAGTGCCGTGCCGTCCCCCGTGCGCCCGGCGGCCGTCATCCGGGGTGTCCTTCGAGGCGTGCGCGGTGACCGGTCGCGGGTACCCGGTCCGGTGGCTCCGCGGGGCGGCGTGCCGGTCGCCGCGGGCCGGGCCAGACTTTGACGACACCCGCCACGTCAGGGCGGATCCCCGGGAAAGGGGTGGAACCGTGCCGGTGGCCATCGCACTGGGCGCGTTCGTGATGACGCTCTTCGGTGGCTGGGTCGCCCAGCACGTCACCGACCGCCGGCACCTCATCCTGGGCCTGGCGGGCGGGCTGATGCTGGGCGTCGTCGGCCTCGATCTGCTGCCGGAGGCGCTGGAGGCCGCCGGCGACGAGGTCTTCGGGGTGCCGGCCGGGCTGCTCTGCTTCGTGCTGGGCTTCCTCGCCGCGCACGCCCTGGAACGGCTGCTCGCGGTGCGCAAGGCCGCGCACGGCATGGACCCGGACGAGCGGGTGCCGCAGGTGGGGCTGACGGCCGCCGGCGCGATGGTGGTGCACAGCGTCATGGACGGTTTCGCGATCGGGCTGGCCTACCAGGTCGGACGGGACATGGCGGTGGCCGTGGCGCTCGCCGTGATCGCCCATGACTTCGCCGACGGCTTCAACACGTACACGATCACCAGCCTCTACGGGAACGCCCGGCGCCGGGCGCTGGTGATGCTGGGCGCGGACGCGGTGGCGCCGCTGGTGGGCGCCGCGTCCACCCTGCTGTTCACCCTTCCGGAGCACTGGCTCGGGATCTATCTCGGGTTCTTCGGCGGTGTGCTGCTCTACCTCGCCACCTCCGACATCCTCCCGGAGGCACACCACGAACATCCCGCGCTGTCCACCCTGGCCTGCACGATCGCCGGCGCG
Organism: Streptomyces sp. NPDC101393; assembly: GCF_044767385.1. Taxonomy (NCBI): domain Bacteria; kingdom Bacillati; phylum Actinomycetota; class Actinomycetes; order Kitasatosporales; family Streptomycetaceae; genus Streptomyces; species Streptomyces sp. NPDC101393. Next base: position 85,639 of record NZ_JBIWNU010000013.1, read on the forward strand.
GGCTTCATCTGGCTGGTGGTCGGCATCGCGAGCTGACGGCTGCCCGCCGCCGGCGACGCTCATACCCCGACGGCTCCCCGGCCGAACGCCACCGGGCCGTGCGGCCCCGCCAGGACGGCGCGGAGAGCGGCCGGCCCCGCCGTGACCGGACCTCCGGGCAGGTGGACTCCCAGGGCCGCCAGCCCGGCCTGAACCGCACCCGGCTCGGGGTGGGTCGCGGTGAACGAGACCAGCGGCAGCACGGGGAGGCCGTCCGCCGCGGTGGGGTGCGGGGTGTCGCCCCAGTCCAGCAGGAACGGCAGCACGCCGTCGGCACCGGAGGCGGGCGGCGTCAGCCGCCAGCCGATCCGGCCGCCGTCCGGGGCCCGCCGGGACATCGCCACCGGGTCGCCCGGATCGTGGCCGAGTGCCCGTGCCCGCGCGACGTGGCCGTCGATGCCGGTGACCCGCACGGCCCAGGTCACCAGCCGCGGGCCGGCCAGCGCGTCGATACCGAACCAGCGCGGACCCTCCGGCGCCGGCTGCTCCGGGTCGGGGCCGATGATCTCGACGTACGCCCCGGCGCCCAGCCCCAGCAGATGGTTCCGGGTGCCGCGCCCCGGATGGCTGCCGCCGGGCACCGGGCGCAGACCGGTCAGCGCGGCGACCTCGGCGACGGTCCGGTCCAGGTCGGGGGTGGCGTAGACGAGGTGGTCGAGGACGGCGGGCGCGGCCGGGCCCGCGGCGCCCGTCACCGGGCACCGCCCGGGGCGCCCACCGGTGTGCTCCGGGCGGCGCTCTCGACCAGCCGCCCGGCCAGCGACGGTTCTGCGGCCCAGTGCACATGCAGGTACGAGGCGTGCACCCCGCCGTGCAGATAGCCCTCGACCCGGCGCTCCGGATGCGTCAGCCCCCACGCCGGGCGGGCGCCCGCGCCCGGCTCCAGTGCCGTGCGGTGGAACTCGTGGCCGCGCACCCGCGTCCCGGCCGCGGCCAGCGCGTTGTCCTCCAGCGCCACCGCCTCCCGGTAGCCGAGGGTGAGCCGTTCGGACATCCGGGCCTCGCCGGGCAGCACCCCGCACATCGGCTTCCCGTCGATGGACCGGGAGAGATACAGCAGCCCGGCGCACTCGGCGGACACCGGAGCACCGGAGGCGGCCAGCGCGGCCACCGCCGCGCGCAGCGGCGCGTTCGCCGACAGATCCGGCGCGTACACCTCGGGGAAGCCGCCGCCGATCACCAACCCCTGGGTGCCGGACGGCAGTTGTTCGTCCCGCAGCGGGTCGAAGGGGGCCACCTCGGCGCCCGCGGCGGCCAGCAGCTCGGCGTGCTCCGCGTACGAGAAGGTGAACGCGGCGCCGCCCGCCACGGCGATCAGCGGCTTGCCGGGGCCGGCGGCGGATCCCGCACCGGACGGCGGCAGTTCCGCCGCCGGGTCCCAGGGCGCGTCCGCCAGTTCGGGCACATTGCGGGCCAGTGCCAGCAACGCGTCGAGGTCGCAGCCCTCGCGCACCCGGGCGGCCAGCTCCCGCACCGACTCCATGGCCTCGGCCCGCCGTTCGGCGACCGGCACCAGTCCCAGATGCCGGGAGGGCGTACGGGCCTCCTGGGTGCGGCGCAGCGCGCCCAGCACCGGCACCCCCGAGGACTCCATGGCCTCGCGCAGCAGCTCTTCGTGCCGGTCCGAGCCGATCTTGTTGAGGATCACCCCGGCCAGCCGTACCTCCGGGTCCCAGGAGGCGAAGCCGTGCACCAGCGCGGCCACCGACCGGGACTGCGAGGACGCGTCCACGACCAGCACCACCGGCGCCCGCAGCAGCTTGGCGACCTGCGCCGTCGACGACAGTTCGCCCCTCCCCGACGCCCCGTCGAACAGTCCCATCACGCCCTCGACCAGCGCGAGGTCCGCGCCGGCCGCGCCGTGCAGGAACAGCGGGGCGATCCGGTCGGGGCCGCACAGATAGGCGTCCAGGTTGCGGCCGGGGCGCCCGGTGGCCAGCGAGTGGTAGCCGGGGTCGATGTAGTCGGGGCCGACCTTGTGCGGCGACACCGCGAGGCCGGCCTCGGCGAAGGCCGCCATCAGGCCGGTGGCCACCGTCGTCTTGCCGGCGCCCGAAGAGGGCGCGGCGATGACCAGCCGCGGGACGGCCCGGCCCGCCGCGCCGCCCGTGCCGCCGCCCGCGGAGCCCGTGGTGCTCTTCACGCGTGGCTCACCATTCGATGCCCCGCTGGCCCTTCTGGCCCTCGTCCATCGGGTGCTTGACCTTGGACATGTCGGTGACCAGGTCGGCGAAGTCCACCAGCGGCTGCGGGGCGTTGCGGCCGGTGATGACGACGTGCTGGGTGCCGGGGCGCTCGCGCAGCACCGACACCACCTCTTCGGGGTCGATCCAGCCCCAGTGCATCGGATAGGCGAACTCGTCCAGCACCAGCAGCTTGTACGTCTCGGCGGCGAGGTCCCGCTTGACCTGCTCCCAGCCCTCGCGCGCCGCGTCCTCACTGGAGGCGATGTCGCGCTGCACCCACGACCAGCCCTCGCCCATCTTGTGCCAGGCGACGCTGCCGCCCTCGCCGGTCGCGCCGAGCACCTTCAGCGCCCGCTCCTCGCCGACCTTCCACTTCGCCGACTTCACGAACTGGAACACCCCGACCGGCCAGCCCTGGTTCCAGGCCCGCAGCGCGAGCCCGAAGGCGGCGGTGGACTTGCCCTTGCCGACGCCCGTGTGGACGAAGACCAGCGGGCGGTTGCGGCGCTGGCGGGTGGTGAGCCCGTCGTTCGGTACGACGGACGGCTGTCCTTGTGGCATTACGCGACCCTCCGGGATCCCTGGGTGTGAACGGTGGTGCGGGCGCGGTGCCCGCCGACGGTCTCCTGCGGGGCGGCGCGGTGCCCGCCACGGCCCTCCCGGCCGCCCTGGACGTCCCGTACCAGCGCCGAAACGCTGTCCGCGCGCAGCTCGTCGAGGGTGACCGCGGTGCCCTGCAGCTCGCGCGCCAGCTCGCCGGCCAGCCCCAGCCGGACCGGGCCCGACTCGCAGTCCACGACGACCGAGGCGACGCCTTCGGAGGCCAGCAGCCGCGCCGCGCGGCCGGACCGCTGCACGGGCTGCGGCCCGCCCGTCGCCCGGCCGTCGGTGACGACCACCAGCAGCGGACGGCGGGTGGCGTCCCGCATCCGCTCGACCCGCAGCACCTCGTGGGCCTTGAGCAGCCCCTCCGACAGCGGCGTCCGGCCGCCCGTCGGCAGCGACTCCAGGCGTACCGCGCCCGCCTCCACCGAGGAGGTCGGGGGCAGCGCCACCTCCGCGCCCTTGCCCCGGAAGGTGATCATGCCGATCTTGTCCCGGCGCTGGTAGGCGTCCAGCAGCAGCGACAGCACCGCGCCCTTGACCGCGCTCATCCGCTGCCGCGCCGCCATCGAACCGGACGCGTCCACGACGAACAGGACGAGATTGCCCTCCCGCCCCTCGCGTACCGCCTCGCGCAGATCGTCCCTGCGCACCACCAGGCCCCGGCCGTCGCGGCCGCGCGCCCGCTGGTGCGGGGCCGCGGCCTGCACGGTCGCCGACAGGTGCAGCTTGCCCAGCGCGCCCCGGGGCCGCCGGGCCCCGGTCGTCCGGCCGTGCGCGGTGCGCGCCCGGGACCTGCGGCCGTCCGCACCCTCACCGAGGCCCGGCACGTCCAGGCGCTTGGCCCGGAACGGGTCGCCGGCGCCGACGGCCGACTGCTGCGCCGCGGGCCCGGCCGCGGGCTGCTCGGCCGGCTGCTGCTCGGGGGCTTCCGCGGGCCCGTCGGTTTCCGGGGCGTCCGCAGGGCCCGTCTCCGGCTCCGGCTCGCGGGGGGCCGAAGGCGCCGGGTCCTGCGCTCCGTCGTCCTGCGGCGGCTGCCCGCCGGGGCCGTCCGGTCCGCCGTCCGGCCCGCCCTCGGGCCCGCCCTCGGGTCCGCCGTCCGGGCCCTCCGGCTCGGGGTCGTCATCGCCGTCCTGGCCGCCGAACTCCTCCAGGGTCTCGTCGAGCTTGTCCTCGTCGAGACCGGGCGCGTCGAAGGGATTACGGCGCCGGCGGTGCGGCAGCGCCAGCAGCGCGGCCTGCCGGACGTCCTCGGCCAGCACGTCGGTGCGCCCGGCCCAGGCCGCCAGCGCGGTCGCGGTCCGCGCCATCACGATGTCCGCGCGCATCCCGTCCACCTCGAACGCCGCGCAGGTCGCGGCGATCTGCCGGAGCGCCTTGTCGCCCAGCGTCACCTCCGGCAGCACCTCCCGCGCCACCGTGATGCGTGCGCGCAGCGCGTCCTCCTCGGCCGCCCAACGGGCCGCGAAGCCGGACGGGTCGGCGTCGTACGCCAGCCGGCGCCGGACGACCTCGACCCGCTGGTCCGGCTCGCGGGACGCGGCCACCTCGACGGTCAGGCCGAAGCGGTCCAGCAGCTGCGGCCGCAGCTCGCCCTCCTCCGGGTTCATGGTGCCCACCAGGAGGAAGCGCGCCGCGTGCCGTACGGAGACGCCCTCGCGCTCCACGTAGGAGGCGCCCATGGCGGCGGCGTCCAGCAGCAGGTCGACGAGGTGGTCGTGGAGGAGGTTGACCTCGTCGACGTAGAGCACCCCGCGGTGCGCGTCGGCCAGCAGGCCCGGCTCGAAGGCCTTCACGCCCTCCGACAGCGCCCGCTCGATGTCCAGCGCACCCACCAGACGGTCCTCGGAGGCGCCGACGGGCAGTTCGACCATCCGCGTCGGGCGGTCCTCCGCGGCGCCCGGCTCATGCGGCCCGTCCGGGCAGCCGGGGTCGGGGGCGGCGGGGGAGCAGGCGAAACGACAGCCGGTGACGACGTCCACGGCGGGCATCAGCGACGTGAGGCCGCGCACCATCGTCGACTTCGCGGTGCCCTTCTCCCCCCGGACGAGCACCCCGCCGATGGCCGGCGAGATGGCGTTGAGCAGCAGGCCCAGCCGCATGTCGTCCATGCCGACGACCGCGGTGAATGGGTATGGGGCCGAGGCCATTAACGGGTACCCCCTTCAAGGGAATTGCGGTGACCGGGCGTGTCGACGCCCGGGTGCGGTGCGGTGCGCTCCGGACCGCGCGGCGCCCCCGGAGGGACGAACGGCAGCCCCTCGGGCACCCCTTTCTCGATGAGCCGCAACAGCGCGTCGGTGTCCGCGTGCTCCTCGATCAGATCGCCGAGCCGGTCGAGCTGCTCCTCCCGCAGGGTGCCGAACGAGGTGTCGGGGGCCGGCACGAACGCCCGGCCCGCGTCCGCGGCGACCCGGCGCAGGAACGCCCGCCGGAATCCGTCGCTCTCCAGTGAGCCGTGCCAGTGCGTGCCCCAGACGGAGCCGACCCGGCACCCGTCCAGACTCTGCCCCTCCCCGTCGGAGAAGAACGTCTCGCCGCCCTCGACCTCGGCCACCCCGTGGTGGATCTCGTAGCCCTCCACGGGCTCGCCCAGCGCCGAACCGACCGGCCGCGCCAGCGTCTTGCGTACCGCGAACCGCACCCGTACGGGCAGCAGCCCCAGGCCGGGCACCGCGCCCGCCCGCGACTCGACCTCGTCCTCGATGTGCTGACCGAGCATCTGGTAGCCGCCGCAGATGCCGAGCACCGGGCGGCCCTCGGCGGCCCGGCGGGCGATCGCGTCGGCGAGGCCGCGCTCGCGCAGCCACTCCAGCGCCCGGACGGTGCCCCGGGTGCCCGGCAGCACTGCCAGGTCCGCGTCGGCCAGTTCCTCGGCCCGGTCCACGAACCGCACCACCACGCCCGGTTCGGCGGCCAGCGCGTCGACATCCGTGAAGTTCGACATCAGCGGCACCGCGGCGACCGCGACCCGCAGCACGTCCCTGCCGTACGGCGGCGCGACCACGCTCTCGCGCACCGCGCCCCGCAGCGAGACCCGCAGGCCGTCCTCCTCGTCGATGCCCAGCCCGTGCGCGAACGGCAGCACGCCCAGCGTCGGCCGCCCGGTGATCTCGCGCAGCATGTCCAGACCCGGCTCCAGCAGCGACACATCGCCCCGGAACTTGTTGACGAGATACCCGGCGATCAGCGACTGGTCCTCCTTCGACAGCAGCGCCGTGGTGCCGAAGAAGGAGGCGAACACCCCGCCCCGGTCGATGTCGCCGACCACGACGACCGGCAGCCGGCCGGCCCGCGCGATCCCCATGTTGACGATGTCGGTGCGGCGCAGATTGATCTCGGCGGGGCTGCCCGCGCCCTCGCAGATCACCGCGTCATGGGTGCGCCGCAGCTCCTGGAGGCAGTCCGTCACCGTGCCGAGCAGTTGCTCGCGGCGCCCGGCGTACGGGGCCTCGCCGCCCGGCGTGCCGCTGCCGGTGTGGCCGAAGTACCCCTTGGCGCTCAGCTCACCCACCGGATGCCCCAGCAGCACCACCTGGCTGCTGCGGTCGCTGCCGGGCTTGAGCAGCACCGGATTCATCAGCGCGGTCGGCTCGACCCGGGCCGCCGCGGCCTGCATCGCCTGGGCCCGCCCGATCTCCGCGCCCTCGCGCGTCACGAACGAATTCAGCGACATGTTCTGCGCCTTGAAGGGCGCGACCTTGACGCCCTGCCGGACCAGCCAGCGGCAGATGCCCGCCGTGACCACGCTCTTGCCGGCGTCGGACGTCGTCCCGGCGACCAACAGGCCACCGCCGACCGCCCCGCCCGACCGCTCGCGCTGCCCGTGCTGCCCGTGCTGGCCGTTCACTGGGGCCTCCTCTTCCTGTGCCGGGCGTACAGCGCGCCCACCGCGAGCCGTCCCGCGACCGTCGTCGCCAGCGTCAGCGCGCTCACCCGGCGCGAGAGCCGTACCGCACGTGCGATGTCGGGCGCAGCGACCGGCGGCGCCCCGCCGTTGAGCTGCGGCCGGTGCTCGATCCGCCCGCCGTAGGCCAGCGTGCCGCCGAGGCGTACGCCCAGCGCGCCCGCGAACGACGCTTCCACCGGGCCCGCGTTGGGGCTCGGATGGGATCCGCCGTCCGCCCGCCAGGCCCGCAGCGCGCCGCGCCGGTCGGGCCCCGCGAGGACGGTCAGCGCGGCGGTCAGCCGGGAGCCGGGCCAGCCGGCGAGGTCGTCGAGCCGGGCCGAGGCCCAGCCGAACCGGAGGTACCGCGGCGACTTGTGGCCCACCATCGCGTCGAGGGTGTTCACGGCCCGGAATCCCACCAGCCCCGGCACCCCGGCCAGCGCGCCCCAGACCAGGGCGCCCACCACGGCGTCGGAGGTGTTCTCGGCGACCGACTCGACCACCGCGCGGGCCATCTGCGGCCCGTCCAGCGCCTGCGGATCGCGGCCGCACAGATGTGGCAGCCGCTCGCGCGCCAGGTCCAGGTCGCCCGCCGTCAGCGCGCCGCCGATGGCCCGCGCCTCGCGGCCGAGCGACGTACCGCCCAGCACGGCCCACACCGCCGCCGCGGTCAGCGCGATGTCGGCACCCGTGCGGAGGGAGAACGGAACGGAGGGGGAGCCGGGGGAGCCCGGGGAAGGCGCCGGACCGCGTACGGCGCGCCGCAGCAGCGCCGCGCCGGTGGCCGCGCCGCCCGCGCACAGCACGGCGTGCAGCGTCCCGTGGCCGCGGTGGTCGTGCCAGAGCCGGCGTTCGACGGCGCCCGCGGCACGGCCGAAAGCGGCCACCGGATGGCCGCGGCGGGGATCCGCCACGATCAGGTCGCCGAGAAAGCCGAGGGCCGCGCCGCACGCGTACGTGACGTGTTCCGCGCGCATCGGATCAGACCGCCGTCATGCCTCGGAGGGGTGCTGCGACAGGGACTGCCGGACGGGTTCTCGTACTGCGGCCGGGCATGGCGGTATGTCCTCACTCAGGGTCCGCGCCCTGGCTCGACGTGACGGCGACCAGAGTCTCCTGGCTCCCCGGATCGGCACTTCCCCCGGCCTTCCAGTCCGTACACGTGCGACCCGACGGGCCTGCGCGCAGCGGACCGTGACCTTTGGTGGAGGAACGCTCCCCGGTGACAGTGGCGGGACCGCGCCGGATTCTCACCGGACTTCCTCATCTGTCGCCGAATGGCCCCGGCAGTCCACCACGCCCCGCGAATGCCCGTCAACTCACCCTTGACCTGCACCGCAGCCATGTGACAGGCACTGTGGCGCACGCCACAGGGTGGCGGGTGTGTCACGGACTGTTGCCCCCTGACCTGATCCCGCGTCACTATCTGGTGCACGGCGGGCGATGGCCCGCCGGAAGGGGGCCGGGGGATGCCGCAGCACGCTGACCGTCAAGAGATCCGCCTACGGATCACGGGCACGAACAATCCGCAGCAGGACAACGCCGACCTCAAGGCCTGGCTGGAGCGCGAACCCTGGCTGGCGCGCCGCCCGCACGCATGGGAACAGCGGGCGCGGCCGGACGACGCGACGGGCGGTGCGGACCGGCCCGGCCGCGGGGACATGGCCGTCGGCGTCGACGACCTGATCCTGGTCGTCGTCGGCGCGGCCGCCGCCGAAGTGGCCAAGGGGCTGGGCATCGCCCTGCGCGAATGGCTGCGGCGGCGCAGGGAGGAACGCGCCGCGGGCGAGCAGCCCGCTCTGGAGGCGGGCGGCGCCGGCGGCGGTCTGCGGCAGGTCGGCGACGGTCTCCCGCACGGCGCGGCGCCCGGACGCCCCGATCCCGGCAGCCCGGCGGCCGAGGGCGGCAACACCTCCGAGGGCTGAGCCGGATGTCCGAATACGACGCGCGGGGCAAGGACAACCGTGCGCTGCTGATCTGCGTCAGCGACTACCTGCATCTGCCCGAGCTCCCCGCCGTGAAGGACAACGCCGAGCAGCTGGAGCGCGTCCTGACCGCCCCTGGCACCGACCTGTTCACCGGCGACGAGGTCGTCATCTGCCGGCCCAAGGAGCCGTGGGAGCTGGAAAGGGCGCTGGACGCCGTCACCAGGGAGGCGCGCGGGCTGCTGCTGGTCCACTTCTCCGGCCACGGACGCGTCGGCCCCGACGGCGGTGACCTCCAGCTCATGGTGGGCGGCTCGGCGGCCAAGGGCGGCCACAAGACCGTCTCCTGGCAGGACCTGGTGCTGTCCTACCTCGGCAATGCGCGGGCCGACCGGATCGTGATCGTCCTGGAGTGCTGCTATGCAGGCAACGCCGGCGAGGCCTTCCACTCCAGCCGCACACCCATGTCGCTGCTGATGGCCGCGCAGCCCAACCGCCGGATCTTCAGCGGCGAGGAGCCGGCCGGCGGCACCCTCTTCACCCGCGCCGCCGTGCAGATCCTCGAACGCGGCATACCCGGCAAGGCGTTCGTCACCTTCGAGGACCTCGTCCGCGCCCTGCGCGACCGGCTCGCCGGCGAGGAGACGCCGATGGGCGACGTATGGGAGCCGCGCTCGGCCAAACAGAACACCGTCGACGACGTCATCCTCTCCTTCGCCACCCCCGAGGTCCGGCCCAGGACGCCGCTGCGGATCCGGTTACGCCGCTGGTGGAAAGTGCGCATCCTGCGCTGGCGGCGCGTCCTGATGGTGTTCCTGACGGCGCTGGTGCTCCTCACCGGCGGTGTCGTCGCGCTGAACGCCGTCAGCACGCCGCCGGCCTGCCCGCCCGCACTCGAACTGCGGCTGCTGACCGCCCCCGAGGCTGAACCCACCCTGCGCAGCGCGGCCTTCTCCTACGAGATGTCCGACCTCAACACCCGGCCGCTGCAGGGCGAACGGGACCTGCCCGACGGCTGCCGGCGCGCCCAGATCACCGTCTACTCCGCCGCCAAGGACCAGGTCGGCGCGGGCTTCGCCGCCGCCGACCGCTGGCAGGGCGAGGCGCACGGCGCGAACGCGGGCGCGCGGGACGCCAAGGGCGCCGACCCGCTCCACCGGCCGGGACCGCAGCCCGACCTGTGGATCCCCGAATCCACCGCCGACTACGAGGAGGCCCGGCGGGTGCTGCCCGATGGCTCCCCGGCGACCCTGCACAACACCGGCCCGGTCGCCTACAGCCCGCTGGTCGTCGGCATCCCCGCCGACAAGCGGCTCGACGACGTCGAACGGGTCGGCGCCTCCTGGAAGGACCTGCTCACCGGCACCGACAGCGCCCACCGCGATCTGGAGCTCCTCCGCCCCAGCCCGGTCCTGTCCGGCACCGGCCTGCTGCACACCATCGGCCTCTACCTCGCGGGCGACGGCTCCCGGATCGGTCCGGCGGGCACCCCCGACCGCTCGCTCGCCCAGGATGCCGAGAGCCGGCTGTCCGCCCCGGGCAGCCAGTACGCGGGCAGCACCGAACTGCTGTGTTCGCTCCGCCCATACGAGGAAGGCACGGACGGCACGGACGGCACGGACGGCAAGGACGCCCGCAGCGCGGGGGGTGCGGAGGGTGCGAAGGGGCGAGCGGGCACGGCCGGCAGCGGCGACCGGTCGGCGCCGCTGGTCTCCGAGAAGTCGCTCGTCGACTACAACCTCGGCCACCCGGTCGGCACTTGCCCGGCCCTGGACACCGCGCTCGCCCCCAAGGACCGCTACGCCGCCTACTACCCCAAGAACGTTCCGGCGCTCGATCACCCCCTGGTCAGGGTCGACTGGTCCGGCGCCGACGACGCCACCCCACGGCAGGCCGCCACCGACCGCTTCGCCGGCTGGCTGCGCGACCCGGGAGCCGGCCAGCACATCCTCGTCGGGCAGGGCTACCGCGGGGTGCCGGACAAGGACGGCGAGGTGCCCCGCCCGGAGCCCGGCTCCCCCCTGCTCAACACCCGCTCCGACGCCGACCCCGCAGCCCCCGTCATCCGCTACACCGCGGGCGGCGACCAGGTCAGCCGCGTCCTGGACCGCTACGACAAGGCCCAGAAGTCCAGCCGGCTGCTGATCCTCTTCGACACCTCCACCTCCATGGCGGACGGCGGGAGACTGCCGGTCGCCGTCGGCGCGGCCGACCGCACCCTGGAAATGGTGGGCGCCCACCACACCTACGGCCTGTGGACCTTCCCCGACCCCGCGCACCCCACCGACCCCGCAGCGGTCCACCGGGCCGTCCCGCTGGGCAGCGCCGACCCCGCCCCCGGGAAGGCCGCGCTGGACCGCATCGCGAAGGGCGGACTCGTCGCCCACGGCGCGGCGATGGAGGAGGCGCTGACCGCCGCGGTCCGCGAACTGAAGGACTCCGCCGGGGCCAACAAGGCCGTCGTGCTCATCGTCGACCAGGACGACGGCGCCCCGCGGCGCGCCGCGGGCGTGGAGCAGACCCTCAACAAGCTCCTCAAGGGCACTCCCGAAGTGCCCGTGCTGACACTGGTGATGGGCAAGGCCGGCTGCGACACCCTTGCCTTCCAGGGCCTGGCCGACGCCTCCGGTGGACAGTGCGTGCCCACCGGCCCCACCGCCCCCGACCTGCTGGCCGGGCTCGTCGCCTCCGTCGGTACGGCCGGCAAGGAGGACCGGTGAACGCCCCGCGCCGCGCCGCGCCCGCCGCTCTGCTCTGCCTGACGCTGGCGGCCGCCGCGAGCGGCTGCACGTCGGGGCCGGGGCCCGGCCCCGAGAAGGGTGCCATCGTGCTGGCCACCGGCAGTGACCTCAGCAGCTCCGGCGTCCGCCAGGACCTCATCCTCGACTGGGAGAAGCGCACCGGCCGCACCGTGCGGATCGTCGAACTCCCGGACACCGCCGACGGCCAGCGCAGCCAGCTGCTGGCGGCCGGCCAGTCCGGCAACAGCGGCTATGACGTGCTCAACATCGACGTCGCCTGGACCGCGGAGTTCGCCGAGGCGGGCATCATCCGCCCCTGGGGCGAGGAGCTGGACGCCGACTTCCTCGACAGCGTGGTCAAGACGGCCGACCACAACGGCAAGGTGTGGGGCGTCCCCTTCAACACCGACGCCGGTCTGCTCTTCTACCGCAAGGACATCCTGCACGACTACGGATACGACCGGCCGCCCTCCAACTGGGGCGAGTTGAAGAACGTCGCCGGCCAGGTCGCGGACGCCTACAACCGCGCCGGCACCGGCAGGCGGATGTACGGCATGGTGGCCCAGCTGCGCCCGTACGAAGGGCTGACCGTCAACACCCTGGAGTCCGCCTGGGCCAACGGCGGCGACCCGGACGCGGTCAGCTTCACCAAGGGCGAGCAGGTCGGCGCGCTCCAGCAGGGCGTCGCCGACGTCAAGGACCGGCTCGACTCGATCATGCCGCACGAGGCGACGACGATGGACGAGACCGAGAGCCGCCGCTGGTTCGCCGACGGCCGCGCGCTGTTCATGCGCAACTGGCCCGTGGAGTACGCCTCGGTCGCCGAGAAACTCACCCCGGGCGTCCAGTTCGACGTCGCCCAACTGCCGGGCCGCCCCACCGACGGCAAACGGATGTCGGTCCTGGGCGGGCAGAATCTCGCGATCGCCGCCGACAGCTCCCACCCGGAGGGCGCCCGGCAGCTGATCGAGGCGCTGACCGGCCCGAGCAGTGAACGCTGCCTGCTGGAGCGGGGGTTCGCGGCGACCCGCGATTCGGCGTACCGGCCCGCGGCGAAGGCGCCCGACTGCTCGCTGCCGCCCGGGGACGCCCAGCGCGGTGAGCACGGCGCGACCCGGCCACCGGCCCGTTGGCCGGACCAGGAGCCGCCGTACACCCGGACGCTGTACGCGGCGCTGCGGGCGGCCGAGCCACGGCCGCGTAGCGCCCACTACCAGACCTTCAGCAAGGTCGTGCAGATCCGGGTCTCCGAATACCTGGGCAGCCGCGGCGGCACGGCCATCGCCGACGCGCTGGCCAAAGAAGCGGACGAGGCGCTCAGCGGCCGCCGCTGATGCGGTGGTCCGCCGAACGCCTCGTCCGGTGTCGTCCTGAGGGCGAGCGCCCCTGACTCAGGTGGCGACGATCAGGTAGATGCCGTACCCCACGGCCGCCGCGCACAGCGCGAACGCGCCCGCCGCGACGGACCGCGCGCCCACCCCGGGCGCCACGGCCGCCGCGCCGTCCCGCTGCGGCTTGCGCGACGTACCCATGATGCCGACGGTGAACAGACCCACGATCCCGACCGTCACCACGAGGGTGACGCCGAAGACCTGGCCGAGTGCTGCCCATTCGATGTTCATTGCTGGAGTCCTTAGCTGGCTGGGCCGCTAGCGGGAGGCCGTCGCGGCCTTGGCACGCCGGGTGGTGGCAGGCACCGTCCGGCTGTCGGCGGCGGGCACCGGTGCCGTGGCGGCGGTGTCCGCTTCGGCGGCGGCCGGGGCCACCTGACCTGCCGGGGGAGGGGAGACGGTCTGCAGCGCGGTGGTCACCACGCCCGCCGGCTCGATGTCATTGACGTTGCTGTGGTCGATCGGCTTGCGCCGGGAGGCGGCCCAGATCGCGCCGCACACGGCGAGCGCGAGAACGGCGACCGTCGCCACGCCCCAATTGCCCTGCCCGGCCAGGAACGCGGCACCCGCCGCGACCAGACCCGCGGCCGGCAGCGTCAGGCACCAGGCGATGACCATGCGGCCCGCCGTGGACCAGCGCACCACGCCGCCCTTGCGGCCGAGCCCCGAGCCCATCACGGAACCGGAGCAGACCTGGGTGGTGGAGAGCGCGAAGCCGAGGTGGGAGGAGGCCAGGATGGTGGCCGCGGCGCCCGTCTGGGCGGCGAAGCCCTGCGGCGGCCGGATGTCGGTGATGCCCTTGCCCATCGTGCGGATGATCCGCCAGCCGCCCAGGTAGGTGCCGAGGGCGATGGCGATACCGGCCGAGGCGATGACCCACAGCGGCGGGTCGGCGTGCGGGGCGACCACTCCGCCGGTGATCAGCGCGAGAGTTATCACGCCCATCGTCTTCTGCGCGTCGTTGGTGCCGTGGGCGAGCGAGACCAGGGCCGCCGAGGCGATCTGGCCGGCGCGGTAGCCCTTGGCGGTGTCCGCCTCGTCGCGACCTCGGGCGAGGCGGTACGTCAGCCGGGTCGCCGCCATCGCGGCGAGGCCCGCGACGACCGGTGCGGCCACTGCCGGGATGAGGACCTTCATCACGACGGCGTCGCCGTGCACACCGCTGGGGCCGACCGACACCACAGTGGCGCCGATCAGGCCGCCGAAGAGGGCGTGGGAGGAGCTGGAGGGGAGTCCGGCGAGCCAGGTCAGCAGGTTCCAGACGATGGCGCCGACCAGTCCTGCGAAGATCACTTCTGGTCTGATGCCGGCGCTTTCGTCGATGATCCCGCCGGAGATGGTCTTGGCGACCTCCACCGACAGAAATGCCCCGACAAGGTTGAGCGCCGCTGACATCGCCACCGCGGTCTTGGGCTTGAGTGCCCCGGTGGAAATGGTGGTGGCCATCGCGTTGGCCGTGTCGTGGAAGCCGTTCGTAAAGTCGAACACCAAGGCCGTGACGATCACGATCCCGATGAGAAGCGTGATGTGTTCCATTCACCCAGGCAATCAGTTTGGTGGGCAGTGACGCTCGGGACCGTACGGAGAGTGGGTGAACGGAAAGTGAACTGGGGCCAGCCGGGTGATGACGCCCCCGGAGGGTTCACGCGGAGGTGCCTCTGCCGTCACTTCCGCATCATCCCCCGGCGACCTTCGTGAGCTCTGCCACCGCCCCCTTCCACCGGTCCGGATCACCGGCAGCGGGCCCCTCCGGGCGTACTGCCGGATGCCCGGACCGCCCTCCCGGGCCGACCGCCGGCGCGGCCCTCAGGAGCCCTCCCTGCCGCGGATCCCGGCCCCGGTGGCCGTGCCGTACTGCCGCCGCCTGCCCGTACGGTGTCGCGCACCGCATCCGCTTTCGCCGCACCGCGCCGGAGGACCCCATGAAGGACCAGCTCGACCGCATCGCCGCCGCCTGGGCCGACCTGATCGCCACCGCACGCCGCACCGTCGCCGACGGCCTGGTCGTCGGCACCTCCGGCAATGTCTCGGTACGCGTCGGCGATCTCGTCCTGGTGACCCCCAGCGGAGTCCCCTACGACCGCCTCGGGCCCGCCGACCTCACCGCCGTCGACCTCGAAGGCCGGCAGGTCACCGGCGTTCTCCGGCCCACCAGCGAACTCCCGATGCACCTGGCGGTCCACCGCAGCACCCCGGCCGCCGCCGTCGTCCACACCCACGCCCCGCACGCCACCGCCGTCTCCACCCTCGTCTCCGAACTCCCGCCGATCCACTACATGACCGCGGCGCTCGGCGGGCCCGTCCGGGTCGCCCCCTACGCCCTGTACGGCAGCGACGAACTCGCCGCGCACATGCTCGACGCGCTGCGTGACCGCAGCGCCTGCCTGCTCGCGAACCACGGGACCATGGCGTACGGCGACAGCCTCGGCCAGGCACTGGACCGCACCGCCCAGTTGGAGTGGATGTGCCGCGTCTGGCTCACCGCCCGCTCCGTCCCCGGCCACACGCCGGGCCTGCTGTCCGCCGCCCAGCTCGACGAGGCCGGTGCGCAGCTGCGCGGCTACGGCCAGCGCGGCTGACCCGCGGCCGGTCCGGGCGTCGAACCGGGTGCCGGCCCGGCGGCCGCGGCGCGTGCCGGACCGGCGCCCGGCAGCGGGCACCATCACCCGCCCGCCGTCGCCCACTGGCCGCTGTGGCCGCCGCTGCGCACACTGGGGAGGTGCGCCTGGGTACTGCGGCGGCTGCGGCCGTCACCACCGTGATCGGTGCCGGGGCGGCCGCGGTGGCGGTCGGCCGGTACGCCAGCGATGTTGCCCTGAAACCGTCGCCCGACCACCCCCTGCCGGGCGACTCCCGTCTCACGGTGCACTCCGCCACCGACGACCTGATCACCCTCACCCGCAGTCTCGGCTCCCTGCGCCCCGGCACCTACGGGCTCACCGGCTCCGGCTGCCACGCGGTGGTCGGCCCGGTCGTACGCCACCTGCCGCACCCCGCCGACACCGTGGTACGCCGCCTGGAGCGGGTCACCCACGGCACTCTCGCACCGGGCATGCGGATGCGGCTGACCCCGCAGGTGCACATCGGCAATCCGCGCGACGCCCTCGGCCTGGACTGCGCCGACGTCGACATCCCCGGCGAACTCGGCGCACTCCCCGCGTGGTTCGTCCCCGGGGTCCGCGAGACCTGGGTCATCACCGTGCACGGCCTCGGCACGACCCGCGAGCACCCCATGGTGATCATGCCGTTCCTGCGGCGCCACCGGCTCCCCGTCCTCGACCTCGCCTACCGCAACGACGTGGGGGCCCCGTCCACCGCCGACGGCATCCATCACCTCGGCGACAACGAATGGCGCGACCTGGACGCCGCGATCCGCTACGCGATCCGCTACGGCGCCCGCGATGTCGTCCTCCACGGCTGGTCCACCGGCGCGACCATGGCCCTGCGCGCGGCCCTCAACTCCGCCCTGCGCGAGCGGATCAGCGGCATCGTCCTGGACTCCCCGGTCCTCGACCGGCACGCCACGGTCCGCGCACTGGCCGCCGCCCGCAGGGTCCCGCGGGCCCTGCTGCCCCTGGTCGTACGTGCCGCCGAGGGCCGGACCGGCCTGCCCGTGGACCGGCCCGCCGACGCCGTCGACCCCGCCGGGCTGACCGCGCCCACCCTCCTCTTCCACGGCCCGGACGACACCATCGCCCCCTGGGCCGTCTCCCGCTCCTTCGCGGCCCGCCGCGCGGACCTGATCACCCTTCAGCCGGTCCCGCACGCCCCGCACGCCGCGATGTGGAACGCCGACCCGGCCGCGTACGAAGAGGCACTGCGCCGTTTCCTGACCCCGCTGATGTAGCACCCGCCCGGCGGACCCGCGGGCCGGCAGCCGTCCCGCAGGGACACGGAAACCTTCCTGACCCCGCCGGAACCCTCCCGAACCCGTCCGGAAGCTGTCCGGCGGGCCTCCGGCAGTCGTCCGGCCGGCATCCGGAGGGCATCCGGGGGGACAACTCCCCACATCGGGGATGGGTCGCCGGGGCGGTGCCGCCCGGGTAGATCGCAAGCCGGGTTCCGATTGGGCTTTCGGGCCGTCAGAGGCAAGACTGCTCCTGTGACGTCCCGTACTCCGCGCGACTCCCGGCTCCGCCTCGTCCCCCGCCAACCGATCGCGGCCGCCCGACGGGCGGTGACCACCCGGACCACCCGCCCGGCGCCCCGCCCGCCCGAGGGCACCCCGCCGCCCGCGGAACTGGCCCGGCAGGCCCGCGCCGTCCTGGCCGGCGCCGCCCGGCTGGCCCGCTGGGCCGACGGCGCCGGCGGCACCGGCACCGGCCTGCGGGCCGGCTCGGACGGCGCCCTGCCGGCCGCCGCCGTGGCGCGCGCGGCCGAGGCACTGCGGCTGGCCCCGGAGCAGGTGCGCGCCGACTGGGACCGGGCGCGGCTCTCCGGGCTCATCGAACTCCACGGCGGCCTGGCCCGCCCCGGCTGGCGGCTGCGGGCCTGGGACCGCGACGACACCGCCGCGCTGCGCGGCTGGGTCGCGCTCTTCGACGCCTGGTCGCTGGCCCGCCCCACACCGGAGGGCGCCGGGCCGACGATCGTCGCGGAAGTCGTCGAGGCGGTACCGCAGTTGTTGTCGCTGCTGCACCTCTCGGCGGGGCCGGTGCGGCTTCCGGTGCTGCTGGACATGCTCGACCAGCGCGTCGCCGAGCTGCGTACGGAGCGCTGCGAGGTCCCTTACGGACCCGGCCCGGCCCGGCCGGGCAGCGGCGCCGACGGGGCGGTGAACGACGCCGCGGGGGCGTCGCTCGGGCAGCTCCTGGGCTGGGCGCTGGACGCTCTGACGACCGTGGGCGCGCTGGTGCCGCAGGAGCCGGCGGGCGGGCCGGAGGCCCAGCTGACGCCGCTCGGCAACTGGTCGGTCTGGGTCAAGCTGGAGCAGATCTGTGTCGCCGCGCAGAGCCCGGCCGGCCATATCGAGCAGTCCGCCGAGGCGATGCTGCGCGGCTGCGCCCGGCTGACCCCCGGCCCGGCCCGCACCGAATACCGTGCCTGGCTCGCCGCCCGCTCCGTGGGCGCGGCCGTGGAGGAGCTGCTTGCCGTGGCCCGCGGTGAGGACGCGCTGCTGCGCGGCCTGGCCTTCGAGGCGCTGCGCGCGGTCGGCGCCCCCGCCGAACCCGCCGTGCGCGCCGCCTCCACCGAGCCGGCGCTGCGGCCGTACGCCCTGCTGTGGCTCGTCGAGCACGAGGGCGGCGACCCGGAGACCGCCCCCGATGTGCTCACCCGCGAGGAGTCCACCTGGCTGTGGGTGGACACCGCGGCGGCGGTGGCCGACCACGGCGAGAGCCAACTCCTGGTCCGGCACCTCGACTCGGCGGTACAGGGCTCGGTGCCGCGCCTGCTGGACGAGGTGCGCGCGATCGGGCATCCGCGGACCGTGCAGGTGCTGGTGGCGCTGGCGGCCGCCCACCCGGACCCGGCGCTCGCCAAGGCCGTACGACGGGCGGCGTTCCAGGTCCACACGGGCGGCTCCTGACACGGGCGCACGGGGCGCGGGCGGCCGGATCGGTAACGACCGGCGTCCGGCCCCGTCCCCCGTCCCCTCCCTGCCTCAGGCCGAGGCGCCGGGGACGTACGTCCCGAAACTCCAGATGTTGCCCTCGCCGTCCCGGGCCATGTAGTCCCGCGAGCCGTAGTCCTGGTCCTTGGGCGGCATCAGGATCTCCACCCCGGCGGCCTCGGCCCGCGCGAAGTGCGCGTCGGTGTCCTCGACCACGACATAGACGCCGGTCGGCCCGGCGTCACCCATCGCGGTGTCGAAGACCCCGCCGTGCCCCTTGGAACCGAGCATCACCTTGCCGTTGCCGTACGACAGCTCGGCGTGCAGCACCGCGCCGCCCTCGCCTTCGTAGACCGCGTCCTTGGCGAATCCGAAGGCCTCGGTGAGCAGCCGGATCGCGGCCTGGGCATCGCGGTAGAGCACTGTCGGGTAGATCGTCGGGGCACCGCCGGCGGCGCTGGTCATGGCCGTCACCATCCCTCTCTCCGGTTCCTTCGATCCCGCTCATGGAGATCTGTGTCACAGTCTCGCAGCGGGGTCTGACATCGCACCCGCAAGCACCCGCGGCGGCCGTTCCCCGCCCGCACTCCGCGAGGAGCAGGGCCGCCCGCGGCGGTCGGGGTTCCCCGGGCGGTGGCGGCATGACCGGTGAACAGCACACTCGGCCCGGCGACCGGACCCGCCGGCGCCACCCCGCCCCCCGCGGATCCGCTGCCCGGATCCGCGGGGCCCGCGGGGACCGATCGGGGGACGAGCGGGACGGGAGAGGTGGGTGCGGCGGGTGCCCGGCGGGTGCGGCGCCCGCGGGAGCCGCCCGGGAAAAATGGTTGCGCAGCACCGTTAGACTGCCTGTATGGCAGTTCTCCTTTGGGTTCATTAGACGGCGTCGACCGCTCTCGGACCGTCCGTCCAATCCGCCGTCTTCCTGCCCTGGAGTTTTTCCGTGATCACCGCCTCCGGCCTTGAGCTGCGCGCCGGCGCCCGCATCCTCATCGAGTCCGCTTCCTTCCGCATCGCCAAGGGCGACCGCATCGGCCTGGTCGGCCGCAACGGCGCCGGCAAGACGACCCTCACGAAGGTGCTGGCGGGCGAGGGCATCCCCGCCGCCGGCACGGTCACCCGCTCCGGCGACGTCGGCTATCTGCCGCAGGACCCGCGCACCGGCGACATGGACGTGCTGGCCCGCGACCGCATCCTGTCCGCCCGTGATCTGGACTCCGTGCTCCGCAAGATGCGGGAGAACGAGGACCGGATGGCGAACGGCAAGGGCGCCACCCGCGACAAGGCGATGAAGAAGTACGAGCGCCTGGAGACCGAGTTCCTGACCAAGGGCGGCTATGCCGCCGAGGCGGAGGCCGCGACCATCGCCGCCAGCCTCGGACTGCCCGACCGCATCCTCGGCCAGCCGCTGCACACGCTCTCCGGTGGTCAGCGACGCCGTGTCGAGCTGGCCCGGATCCTCTTCTCGGACTCCGACACCCTGCTCCTCGACGAGCCGACCAACCACCTCGACGCCGACTCCGTCGTCTGGCTGCGGGACTACCTCAAGACCTACCGCGGCGGCTTCATCGTCATCTCGCACGACGTCGACCTGGTCGAGACCGTCGTCAACAAGGTGTTCTACCTCGACGCCAACCGCTCGAACATCGACATCTACAACATGGGCTGGAAGCTCTACCAGCAGCAGCGCGAGGCCGACGAGAAGCGCCGCAAGCGTGAGCGGCAGAACGCCGAGAAGAAGGCCGCGGCCCTCAACTCCCAGGCCGACAAGATGCGGGCCAAGGCGACCAAGACCGTCGCCGCGCAGAACATGGCCAAGCGCGCCGACCGGCTGCTCGCCGGTCTGGACGCGGTGCGGGCCTCCGACAAGGTCGCCAAGCTGCGCTTCCCGGACCCGGCGCCGTGCGGCAAGACGCCGCTGACCGCCGAGGGCCTGTCGAAGTCGTACGGCTCCCTGGAGATCTTCACCGACGTCGACCTGGCCATCGACAAGGGCTCCCGGGTCGTCATCCTCGGCCTCAACGGCGCGGGCAAGACCACCCTGCTGCGGCTGCTGGCCGGCGTCGAGACCCCGGACACCGGCGAGGTCCGCCCCGGTCACGGCCTCAAGCTCGGCTACTACGCCCAGGAGCACGAGACGCTGGACCCGGACCGCACGGTCCTGGAGAACATGCGCTCCGCCGCCCCCGACATGGATCTGGTGGCCATCCGCAAGACGCTGGGTTCGTTCCTCTTCTCCGGCGATGACGTCGACAAGCCCGCCGGGGTGCTCTCCGGCGGCGAGAAGACCCGGCTCGCGCTGGCGACCCTGGTCGTCTCCTCCGCGAACGTCCTGCTCCTCGACGAGCCGACGAACAACCTCGACCCGGCCAGCCGCGAGGAGATCCTCGGCGCGCTGCACACCTTCACCGGCGCCGTCGTCCTGGTCTCGCACGACGAGGGAGCGGTCGACGCCCTGGAGCCGGAGCGCATCATCCTGCTGCCCGACGGTGTCGAGGACCTGTGGGGCCAGGACTACGCGGACCTGGTCGCGCTCGCCTGATCAAGGCGATCTGGATCATTCGGCCGACGTGTGATCCATCATCTGAGTGAGAACGGCTCGTACATCGGCGAGCCTGCGGTGCAAGGCCGGGCCCCTGGGGCCCGGCCTTCATCTTTGCCCTCACACCACACCTGACCTGCCATTTCTGGCCGAAAGTGATGCCCTGGCCGCAAGCGGGTACGGCGGAATGAGGCATTCCGACGGCTGTGTCGGGGCGTCGAGCGGGAAACGATGTCGTACAGACCTTGCGGAATGGGTGGCCAGGAAGCCGGGGAGGGGTGATCATGAGAGTCCAGAGCGCACTTCCCACGAGGAGGCACGGGTGGCCGAGACTCTGAAGAAGGGCAGCCGGGTAACCGGCGCCGCGCGCGAGAAGCTCGCGGCAGACCTGAAGAAGAAGTACGACTCCGGAGCAAGTATCCGGGCGCTGGCCGAGGAAACCGGCCGCTCCTATGGATTCGTGCACCGGATGCTCAGTGAATCCGGTGTGAATCTGCGCGGTCGTGGCGGAGCCACGAGGGGCAAGAAGGCCGCCTCGGCCTGACGACCGCACCTCCGGGTATCAACGGTGTCCCCCCGGTCGGTCGAGCAGCCGACCGGGAGGTTACCGTTCAGTCACTTACGCACGCAGGTGCGACTGGCTGACTCGGAGGCGCCCCCATGACTCTGCTCGACAAGGACGGTGTGCGGCTCACCGTGGACGACGCGATCGCCACGGTGACCCTCGCCAACGCCGTCAAGCGCAATGCCCAGTCGCCTGCCATGTGGCGGGCGCTGGCCGAAGCGGGTTCCCTGCTGCCGGGAAACGTCCGTGTCGTGGTCCTGCGTGGTGAGGGCAAGTCCTTCTCCGCGGGTCTCGACCGGCAGGCGTTCACGCCCGAAGGCTTCGACGGCGAGCCGTCCTTCATCGACCTGGCACGCGGTGCGGACAGCGAGCTGGACGCCACCATCGCCGAGTACCAGGAAGCGTTCACCTGGTGGCGGCGCAACGACCTGGTGTCCATCGCCGCCGTGCAGGGTCATGCCATCGGTGCGGGCTTCCAGCTCGCCCTCGCCTGCGATCTGCGCGTCGTCGCGCAGGACGTCCAGTTCGCCATGCGCGAGACCAGCCTGGGCCTGGTGCCGGACCTGACCGGCACCCACCCCCTGACCGGTCTGGTGGGCTACGCCCGTGCACTGGAGATCTGCGCCACCGGCCGCTTCGTGCACGCCGACGAGGCGGAGCGGGTCGGCCTCGCCAACCTCGTCGTGCCCGCGGACGAACTCGACGCCGCGGTGGCCGACTTGGCCGCGGCGCTCACCGCCGCCCCGCGCGACGCCGTCATCGAGACCAAGGCCCTGCTGGCCGGCGCGGCGGACCGTACCTATGAGGAGCAGCGGGTGGCCGAGCGGGCCGCCCAGGGGCGCCGGCTGCGCGATCTGGCGGGCGTGGGGGAGTAGTTCCCGGCCCGTGGATCGTGCCGCGGACCGGCGGCGCCGCTGACCCGCACCCGTCCCACGGGTGCGGGTCAGCCGCGTTCCACGGCCGTGACCAGCACGGCGACCGTCAGCGGCGGCGGCTCGACGGACCGCGCCGCCGCCCGTACGGCGAGGGCGACGTCCAGTGCGCGGTGGCCGGCCGTGAACGCCAGCTGCAGCAGGGCGTGCCCGTCGGCGAGCCGCACCGCGCGGGAGCCGCCGCCGAGCACCGGCGCGAGCCCGGCGACCCCGGGGACGCCCAGCGCGGCGGCGGCGATCGGGCCGGGCGGTTCCGTACCCCCGTCCGGTCCCGGCGTACGGTCGGGCGCCGCGTGCCGGCCGTCCTCCCGCGCTCCTTCCCCGTCCTCCAGCAGCCCGCTGACCCGCAGGTCCGCGGCGCTCACCAGCAGCCCCAGTTCCCGGTCGGCCGCCTCCAGCAGTGCCGCGCGCAGCCGTTCGGCGATGGCGGGCAGCGGGCGGTCGGCGACGGCGGAGAAATCCGCGGTGATCCGCAGCGGCCCCGGCGGCAGCGCGCTCGGCGGCGCCGGCACCGCGGGCGGATCCACGGCGGCCGCGGAGTCCGCGGTGGTCAGCCGCAGCGCACCGAGGTGCACCCCGGGCGGCGTGCCGACTGTCCGCCGCAGTACTTCCGTTGCCGCGCGCTCGGTGATCCAGGCCCCGTCCCGTGGCCCGCCCAGCGGCAGCACCCGGCCGATCCCGAGCTGTGCTCGCACCGCTTGCGCCAAGTGGTTCACGGACACCCGTCACCCCTCTCCGGACTGTGCTCCCACCCTGCCGCAGACCGGCCGGTACGCCACGGCGGTGCGCCGGACGGGGCGGGTGGTACACCCGGCTGCCACATCCCTGGAGCGGCCCCCGGGAACCCTGCCTACTGTGATACCGGAGCGGGCAGAGAGCACCTCCCCCCGGAAAGGGTCGAACAGCGATGAGCGAGATCCAGCAGCAGTCAGACGGCGCGAAGACGCTGGGCGGCAAGCGGGGCGGCGGCGACCCCGCGTCCCGTGGGCGTACGACCATCGCCGACGGCGTCGTGGAGAAGATCGCCGGCCTCGCGGCGCGCGAGGTGGTCGGTGTGCACGCCATGGGCAGCGGCTTCGCCCGTACCCTCGGTGCCGTCCGGGACAAGGTCCCCGGCGGCGGCCGGTCCTCGACCGCGACCCGCGGGGTGAAGGCCGAAGTCGGTGAGGTGCAGACGGCGCTGGATCTGGAGATCGTGGTGGATTACGGCGTCTCCATCGCCGATATCGCCCGCGCCGTCCGGGAGAACGTCATCTCGGGCGTGGAGCGGATGACCGGTCTTGAGGTCGTCGAGGTCAACATCGCGGTCAGTGACGTCAAGCTGCCCGACGAGGAGGACGAGGAAGAGGAGTCGGAGTCGCGCCTGCAGTAGTCCGGGCCGCGGGGATCGGTTCCGTCCGCAGTGGTAGCGAAGGAGCGCACGATGAGCATGGCCGTGGTCGGCCTCTTGGCAGGTATGGCGCTGGGCTTCGCCGGATACTTCGGCGGCTTCGGGGCCTTCGTCCTGGTGGCGGCGCTGGGCGCCATCGGGTTCGTGGCGGGCAGGTTCCTGGACGGGGACCTGGAGCCGGGCGAGTTCTTCCGTACGCGTACGGGCGACCGCGACGACCGGCGGCGGTGAGGCCGGATGGCGACGGTGTCACCGGCCGCCGCTGTCACTGCCGTACCGGCGGGGGAGCGGGGCGCGACCAGAATCGCAGACCGGGTCGTGGCGAAGATCGCCGCGCAGGCGGCGCGTGAGGCACTGCGCGACGCCTCGTCCACCCTGCGCACCGACGCCCATGCGATGGTGACGATCCACCGGCGGGACGGCCGGCAGCCCTTCGGCGAGGCCCGCGTCATGGTCTCGCTGGTGCTGGGCTACCCCTGCGACATCGGTGCGCAGTGCCGCGCGGTGCGCCGCCAAGTGACCGAGCGGGTGAAGGCGTTGGCGAACATGGAGGTGCCGGAGGTCGAGGTGGAGGTGGAGCGGCTGCGCTCTCCGCTGCTGGACGACGAGGGCCGGGGGAGGGTGCGATGAGTGACCAGGACGCTCAGCCGCCGGACACCCGGCGGCTGACCGCACCCGGTACACCGCAGGGCGCCACGGCCGACCCTGGGCAGCCCACGCCGGCCGGCGACCGTCCGGCCGCGGCGGACGGCGGCCGGGCCGGGCGCTTCTGGTCGGCCCGCCGGGTGCCGGCCGTCATCCTCGGGCTGGTCCTGCTGGGCGCCTCCGGGCTGATGCTCTACGACGTGGCCGCGGTGCGTGCCGACCGCCCCGCGATGGCCTGGCGCAAAGAGCTCGCCGACCAACTGGCCACCCGCCACCTCGACAACCCCTGGGTGCTGGGCGTCGCCTCCGCCGCGATCCTGATCGGCCTCTGGCTGCTGGTGCTGGCCCTCACCCCCGGACTGCGCGAGCTGCTGCCGATGCGGCGCACCGCTCACGGCATCCGGCCCGGTCTCGACCGTTCGGCCGCCGAGTTGGTGCTGCGCGACCGCGCCGTGCAGGTCTCCGGCGTCCAGTCGGTACGGATGAAGGTCACCCGCCGCAAGGCCAAGGCGCGGGCCGTCTCGCACTTCCGCGAACTGGACGAGGTGCGCGGAGATCTCGATGCGGCGCTCGGCGACGGGCTGCGGCAGCTGGGGCTCGCGCACCGGCTGGGTCTGTCCGTCGGCGTCCGGCGCCCGAAGAAGAGGTGAGCGCGCGATGCGTACGGTACGCAGAACCACCAACCGGGTCCTGATGGGCCTGGCCGGCGCGGTGCTGTTCGGGGCCGGCGGGTCGGTCCTGATGGGCGGTCTCGACCTCCCGGCGAAATGGCACTTCACGCTGCCGGGCGGCTGGCCCTGGTCGCATCCGGACGACGTGCTGCTCTCGGATCACAACCGCACCCGCTGGACGGGCAGCGGCTGGTGGTGGCCCGTGGTCATCGCCGCCCTGGCCGTCATCGTCCTGCTGCTGCTGTGGTGGCTGCTGTCGCAGTTCCGCAAGCACCGGCTGAACCAGCTCCTGGTGGACAGTGGCGACGGCGAGGGCGCCCGGCTGCGCGGCCGGGCGCTGGAGGGCGTGGTGACGGCCGAGACCGAGGCGCTGGACGGTGTCGACCGGGCCCGGGTGCTGCTGACCGGGCGGCGCTCCGAACCGCGGGTGCGCGCCGTCCTGGCGCTCGCTCCGCACGCCGACCCCGGCGCCGTCGTGGCGCGTTTCGCGGACGAGGCGGTGGAGCACGCGCGCGGCTCCGCCGGGCTCGACGAGCTGCCTGCGGACATCCGGCTGCGGGCGGTCAAGCACCGGGCGGAGCGGGTCAGTTAGCACCCGTCCGCCCGTCCGCCCGTCCGCCCGTCCGTGCCTGTCAGAAGCCGTGCCGGGCTCCGCCGTCCACCGGCACCATCACCCCGGTGACGTACGACGCGGCCGGCGACAGCAGGAAGGCCGCGGTCCGGCCGAACTCCTCGGGCTCGCCGTAGCGGCCCAGCGGGATCGCCGCCGAGTTGCGGGCCCGGGACGCTTCCGGGTCGCCCGAGAGCGCGTCGAGCTGGGTCATCCGGTCGGTGGCGATCCGGCCGGGCATGACGCCGACGACGCGGATGCCGCGCGGGCCCAGTTCGTTGGAGAGCGACTTCGCGAAGCCGGCGAGCCCCGGGCGGAGCCCGTTGGAGATGGTCAGGCCGCCGATCGGCTCGTAAACGGAGCCGGAGAGCACGAAGCCGATGACGCTGCCCTCGGTCAGTTCGGCGGCGGCGGTGCGCGCCAGCCGCACCGCGCCGAGGAAGACCGACTCGAAGGCGGCCTGCCACTGGTCGTCGGTGTTGTCGGCGGCGGAGCCGGGCGGCGGGCCGCCCACGCTGATGAGCACCCCGTCGAAGCGGCCGAACCGCTCGCGGGCCGCCGCGATCAGGCGCGCGGCGGCGTCCGGCGCGGCGTTGTCCGCGCCGACGCCCAGGGCGCGCTCGCCCAGGGTGGCGGCGGCCTCGGCCGCGGCCTCCTCGGTACGCCCGCTGATCACGACGTTGGCGCCGTCGGCGGTCAGTGCGCGGGCGGTGGCGAACCCGAGGCCACGGGTCGCTCCGGTGACGATGTACGTCCGGTCGGTGAGTCCAAGATCCATGGCCCTAGTCTGCCCCTGCCCCGTCGAGGAGGGTGAAGGCGGTCCCGACCAGGCCGATGTGGCTGAACGCCTGCGGGTAGTTGCCCAGCAGCCGTTCCGCGGCCGGGTCGTACTCCTCGGCGAGCAGCCCGACGTCGTTGCGCAGCGCCAGCAGCCGCTCGAACAGCGCGGCGGCCTCCGTGCGGCGTCCGGTCAGCGCCAGGGCGTCGGCCAGCCAGAACGAGCAGACCAGGAACGTCCCCTCGCCGCCGGGCAGTCCGTCGACCGAGCTGCTGCCCTCGGTGCTGTAGCGGCGCACCAGGCCCTGGTGCGACAGCTCCTTGCGTACCGCGTCGACGGTCCCGACGACGCGTGGATCGTCGCCCGGCAGAAAGCCGAGGCGGGGGATCAGCAGGGTCGCCGCGTCCAGTTCCGCGGAGCCGTAGGACTGGGTGAAGGTGCGGCGTTCGGCGTCGTAGCCCCGCTCGCAGACCTCACGGTGGACCTCGTCGCGCATCGCCCGCCAGCGCTTGATGTCGCCGCCGGCCTTGGGGTGGGCCTCCAGGGTGCGGACCGCGCGGTCGGCGGCGACCCAGGCCATGACCTTGGAGTGCACGAAGTGCCGGCGCGGCCCGCGGATCTCCCACAGCCCCTCGTCGGGTTCGCGCCAGTTGGACTCCAGGTAGTCGACCAGGGCGCGCTGGATGTTCCAGGCGTGCGGTTCCGAGGGCAGGCCCGCGATGCGCGCGCTGTGGAAGGAGTCCAGCACCTCGCCGTAGACATCGAGCTGGCGCTGGTCGACGGCGGCGTTGCCGATCCGTACGGGTGCCGAGCCGCCGTATCCGGACAGCCAGGGGAGTTCGGCCTCCGGCAGCCGGCGTTCGCCGCTCAGCCCGTACATGATCTGCAGGTCGGCGGGGTCGCCGGCGACCGCGCGCAGCAGCCAGTCCCGCCAGGCGCCGGCCTCTTCCAGATATCCGGCGGAGATCAGGGAGTTCAGGGTGAGGCTGGCGTCGCGCAGCCAGCAGTAGCGGTAGTCCCAGTTGCGGACGCCGCCGAGCTCCTCGGGCAGCGAGGTGGTGGGGGCCGCGACGATGCCGCCGGTGGGCGCATAGGTGAGGGCCTTGAGGGTGATCAGCGAGCGGATCACGGCGTCGCGGTGCGGGCCGTCGTAGCGGCAGCGGGCGGCCCAGTCGTGCCAGTCCTGCAGCCCTTCCTCCAGTGCCTGGAAGGGGTCGATCGGCAGCGGCCGGGGCTCGTGCGACGGGTGCCAGGTCAGCACGAACGCGACGCGCTCCCCCTCGGAGACGGTGAAATCCGAGCGGGTGCTGAAGTCCTTCCCGTAGGTGGTGCTCTCGGAGGGAGTGCTCAGCCACACGGAATCGGGACCGGCGACGGCCACCCGGCAGGCCTCGGAGTGCCGCACCCAGGGCACCACCCGCCCGTAGTCGAAGCGCAGTCGCAGCACCCCGCGCATCTCGACGCTGCCGCGCACGCCCTCGACGATCCGTACGACATCGGGTGCGCGGTCGCGCTGCGGCATGAAGTCGGTGACCTTGACGGTGCCGGTGGGGGTCTCCCAGACGGTGTCCAGGACCAGCGAATCGCCGCGGTAGGAGCGTGTCGGGCTGGCCCCGGCGGCCGCCGGGGCCAGCCGCCAGTGGCCGTTGTCCTTGCCGCCCAGGAGGGCGGCGAAGCAGGCGGCGGAGTCGAAGCGCGGCAGGCACAGCCAGTCGATGGAGCCGTCGCGGCCGACGAGGGCGGCGGTCTGCAGATCGCCGATGAGCGCGTAGTCCTCGATATGTGGGTGCACTCAAGCGCCCCTTCCCGCCCGGCGGGTGCGCTACTCGGTGGTGGCGGCTGTCCGGGCTACGGCTTCTGCCGGCGCCGGAGTCGCTTCGTCCCCGGCAGGCTCAGTTTCTCCGGGTTCGTCCGCGGGCGCAGCGTCCACGGTGTCCGTGGGCGCCTCACCGTTCTCGTCGGCCTCTTCGGCCCCGGCCGTCTCCGCTTCCTTCGCGGCGGCCTCCGCCCGGTCACGGCGCTCGCGGCGTACGAGGACGAGCCAGCCCACCGGCACGGCCGCCGCGAACAGCCACCACTGCAC
The DNA here is from genome assembly GCF_044767385.1 of Streptomyces sp. NPDC101393. Taxonomy (NCBI): domain Bacteria; kingdom Bacillati; phylum Actinomycetota; class Actinomycetes; order Kitasatosporales; family Streptomycetaceae; genus Streptomyces; species Streptomyces sp. NPDC101393. Next base: position 114,180 of record NZ_JBIWNU010000013.1, read on the forward strand.
GGCGTATGCCATGTGCGGGCCGATGCTGTCGTGGTCCGGCTCGGGGACCAGCTCGGGCTTGCCGCCGGCCGGCTTGGGCGCGGTCTGCTCGATGTAGCCGCCGAGCACCGGCCGGCCCAGCCGCTCGGCCTGCTCGGCGCTGTTGATCAGCATGACCTGGCGGGCGGGCAGGCCCTTGGTGTTCTTGATGCCGCTCTCGGCGGTGGTCTCGTCGGCCATCATCCGGCCGGTCACGCTGACCTTGCCCCGGGGGGCGGCGGGCACGTCCGGGAATCTGGTCAGGTCGTTGCCCGCCGAGATCCAGCCGCGGTTGATCAGCACGGCGTCGCCGTTGCCGAGGACCAGCGGGGTCAGGACGTAGTAACCGATGCTCTGCTCGTCGGCGGCGGTGCGCTGGCGGACGACGACCTCGTGCCGCGTGTCGTAGGTGCCGGTGGCGCTGACCGTGCGCCACATGTCGTCCTCAGGGAGGGTGCGGCCGGGGGCGGTCAGCTCGCCGACCGGGACCGGGCGCGCCGCCAGGCTGGCCGCGATGAGCTGATTCTGCGCGACCTTGTGCTCATGCCGGTGGAACTGCCAGAAGCCCAGCTTGATCATGACGGGGATCAGGACGAGACCCATGAGGGTGAGGATCACCCACTGCCGGGACAACAGGAAGCGGTACACGCTCCGACGGTACCCGCAGACGTGCGGCGACCCCCGGGCAGGGGGCCTGCCGGGGGCCGGGAGCGGGCGGGATCAGACTCTGTCGACGATGCCCACCCGCCCTTCGGAGCGGGCGCAATGGGCGCCGCAGAACCACTGGCCCTCGACCTCGACCCCCTGGCCGATGATCTGGCACCGGCAGTGCTCGCAGATCGGCGCCATGCGGTGAATGGCGCAGGAGAAGCAGTCGAAGACGTGCACCGCGCCCTGCGCGTGCACCTCGAACGTCATGCCGTATTCGTTTCCGCAGACCTCGCAACGTGCCATGCGCCACAGGGTGCGGTCGGGGGCCGTACGGGGCGAGGCGCTGACGGGTGTGTTGGCCCGGCTTCACCCGGACGCAGGCGCCCCGCCCGCGGGCTCGACATCCCGCAGCAGCTGCATGAACGCGGCCTCGTCGATCACGACCGTGCCGAACGACGCGGCCTTGGCGGTCTTGGAGGTCTGCGCGTCCGGATCGTTGGTCACCAGCAGGCTGGTCAGCCGGGACATGCTCGTCGCGACATGCAGCCCGGCCTCGGTCGCGCGGTCCTCCAGCAGCTCGCGGTCCACGGAGGTGTCCCCCGAGAAGGCGACCCGCATCCCCTGGACGAGCCGGCCGCCGGTGACATAGCGCCCCGGGTTGGGATACGGGCAGGCGGGGCGCTTGCGGGCGGGCCGCCAGGAGGTGGGGCGGTACGACGGGGCGGAGGGGTGCTGCCGGGGCGCGGGGGTGTCCGACCACTCCGTCAGCGGCTGGCAGCTCAGCAGTGGCAGCCGCACCTCCTCGCGCGCGGCGCGGTGGAGGCTGGGGCGGAACGCCTCGGCGAGCACCCGGGCGTCGTCCAGGGCGTGGTGGGCGCGTTCCTGCACGACGCCGTAGTGCGCGGCGAGCGACTCCAGCTTGTGGTTGGGCAGCGGCAGTCGCAGCTCCTTGGAGAGCGCGATCGTGCACAGCCGCTGGCGTACCGGGGCGGTGGCCGCCGCGCGGGCGTACTCGCGGGCGATCATCGACCAGTCGAACATCGCGTTGTGCGCGACCAGCACCCGGTCCTCCAGGCGCTTGGACAGCTCGGGGACGATCTCCGGGAACAGCGGGGCGTCGGCCAGCACGTCGCTCGTGAGGCCGTGGATCCAGACCGGACCGGGATCCCGCTGCGGGTTGACGAGGGTGTACCAGTGGTCCTGGACCTCGCCCTGCGCGTCGAGTTGGTACACGGCCGCGGAGATGATCCGGTCGTCGCGGGCCAGGCCGGTGGTCTCGACGTCGACCACGGCGTATCCCTGCGGATATGCGGTCGGCCAGGGAGCCGGCGGTGTCTGCGGGCCCGGCTGCTGCCCGATCTTCGGCGCGATCGAGTGGGCTGCTGCCATGCGGTCTTCGAGCATGGTCAATGAGGATACGGGCCGACACTGACAGCCACCGAACCGCCGTCACCCGCGCCGGCGGTCCGGCGCACCCCGTCAACTCACCCCCGGCGCCCATGATGTCCCTTCATGTCCTGTTCGCCGGTTTCGGATCCCGCCCTGCCGTCCGCGCGTCGCCCCTGGGGTCGCGCCCCGTCGCAACTGACGGAGCGTCTTACATACTTCTCGGTAACAACCTCTAGCGGCAGGCCCGTCACCGCCTCTATGGTGCGGGACATGCCGCACCTGCCCGATGTCCTGTTGTGGTCCGTACCCGCCTTCGTCCTGCTCGCCGTGGTGGAAATGGTGAGTTATCGCCTGCACCCCGACGACGACTCCGAGGGCTATGAAGCCAAGGACGCGGCCACCAGCGTCGGCATGGGGCTCGGCAGCCTCGCCTTCGACGCGCTGTGGAAGATACCGATCGTGGCGATCTACGCCGCGGTCTACGAACTCACGCCGCTGCGCGTCCCCGTGCTGTGGTGGACCCTGCTGCTGATGCTGCTCGCGCAGGACTTCTTCTACTACTGGTCGCACCGCGGGCACCACGTCATCCGTCTGCTGTGGGCCTGCCACGTGGTCCACCACTCCAGCAAGAAGTTCAACCTCACCACCGCCCTGCGGCAGCCGTGGACGACCTGGACCGTCTGGCCGTTCTACGTCCCGATGATCGCCCTCGGGGTGCATCCGGCGGCCATCGCCTTCTGCTCCGGGGCGAACCTCGTCTACCAGTTCTGGGTGCACACCGAGCGGATCGGCAAGCTGCCGCGCCCCTTCGAGTTCGTCCTCAACACGCCCTCCCACCACCGCGTGCACCACGCCTCGCAGGGCGGCTACCTGGACCGCAACTACGGCGGGATCCTGATCATCTGGGACCGGATGTTCGGCTCGTTCGCGCCGGAGACCGAGCGCCCCGTCTACGGCCTCACCAAGAACATCGAGACCTTCAACCCGGTGCGGGTGGCCACCCATGAATACGCCGCCATCGCCCGCGACGTCCGCAACGCCGACAGCTGGCGCGAGCGCGCCGGGCGGATCTTCGGCGGACCGGGCTGGCAGCCCGCGGGAGCCGCGCAGGTGCCGCAGGCCGACGTCACCGCGCCGCCCACGGACGCCAAGTCCGGGGAAATACCCGCAGGTTCGGCGACCGTCCCGGCCGCCGGGATGACGGGAAACACCCAGCGGAGTGCCGTCGGGGAGAGTGCCACATGACCCCACCGAGGTCCCGGGCACGCGCCGCACGCGTCCTGCTCGCCCTCTTCGCCGTCACCGCCGCCGTCCACCTCGCCGGCCTGCTGACCGTCGCGGCCGCGGGCACCGGTGGCGGCGCCGGGGCCGTCGCGGACACCGTCGTCCACCTCACCAAGCCCGCCCTGATGCCGCTGCTCGCCGCGCACGTCCTGCTGCGCGGCGGACCGCCGCTGCTGGCCGTCGCGCTGCTGTTCGGCTGCGGCGGCGACACCCTCCTCCAGATCGGCGGCGACACCCTCTTCCTCCTGGGCATGGGCTCGTTCGCCGCCGGACACGTCTGCTACCTGCTGCTGTCCGCCCGCCACAGGACGCCCGCCGACGGACGGCGGAGCCGGATCAGGGCGGCCGGCGGGGCGTACGCGATCGCCTGGGCGGCCACCGTCGCGCTGCTGTGGCCGGACCTGCCGGACGAGCTGCGGATCCCGGTGGCCGGCTACAGCCTGCTGCTGACCGCGATGGCCTTCGGCACACTGCGGGCGGGAGGGCGTGCCGCTCTCGGCGGACTGCTCTTCCTGCTCTCCGACACCTTGATCGCCACCGGCATCGCCCACTGGCCGCAGCTCCCCGCCCCGCAGTTCTGGATCATGCTCACCTATATCGCCGGCCAGTACGCCCTGGCCGACGGGCTGCGCAGGGCCGCCACCCGCACCGAAACGGCCCCCGCGCCCGCACCGGCCCCCGCGCCTGCTTGAGTCTCCCCCCGTGGGAGACCCGACAGTGGAGGGCATGAACGAGGACGACAGCAGGGACCTGCTCACCATCGGCGAACTGGCGCGCCCGGCCGGCGTCCCGGTCAAGACGCTCCGCTCGTGGTCGGACCGCGGCCTGCTGCCGCCCGCCGCCCGCACCCCCGCGGGCTACCGGCTGTACGGCCCGGACGCCCCGGCCCGCCTGGAAATCGTGCGCAGCCTGCGCCAACTGGGCGTCGGACTGGCGGCGATCCGCGCCGTCCTGCAGCGCGAACGCGGCGTCGCCGAGACGGCGGCACACTGGGCGGACGCGCTCGACGCGCAGATCCGCACCCTCCGGTTGCCGCGCGCGGTGCTGCGGTCGGCGGCCGCACGGGGCACCGCGGCGCAGGAGCTGGTGCACATGAGCGAACTGGCCCGCCTGTCGACCCGGGAACGCCGCCGGATCGTCGCGGACTTCATCGACGAAGCGCTCGACGGGGTGCACGCGCCCGCCTACCGCAGCGGCCTGCCGGCCGCCACCCCCGACCTGCCCGACGACCCACCCCCGAACAGGTCGGCGCCTGGATCGAGTTGGCCGACATGGCCCGCGACCCCGAGCTGTCGGCCGCGCTGCGCCGGCTCGCCGAGTTCAGCGCCCGCAGCGCACCGGCGGGGGAGCCGGACGCCGGCCAGGGGGCGGCCCTGCTACGGGTGGCCGAGCTGATGCGCGAGCGGGGCGAGGCGGCCGCCGCGTCCGGCATCGCCCCGGACTCCCCGGCCGCCGAACCGCTCGTCGCCGAGCTGATCGTCGCCTGGATCCCCACCCAGGCGGCCGCCACGGACCCGCCCACCGAGGACGGCCCGGCGGCCCGCGCCCGCCTGCTGGTACAGCTGGAGACCGGCGCGGAACCGGCCGTGGAGCGCTACTGGCAGCTGCTCTGCACGATCACCGGGCGGCCCGCCCCGCCCCGCCCCGTTGGGACATCGCCGGCAACTGGACCGCGGCCGCACTGCGCGCGCACGCGCGGCCCATGGACCTGAACCGCACCGTCTTCGACGCCACCGACCCGGCCCGTGTGCTGTACGCGTACGAGCGGGTCACCGGCGCGCTCGGCGCGCTGGTCGCCGCCGTGCGGCCCAAGGACCTGTCGCTGCCGGCCCCGTGCGGCGGCTGGCGGGTGCGCGAGCTGCTCGACCACATGGTGTGGGAGAACCTGATGGCCGCATCGATCGCCGAGGACGCCCCGCGCACCGACCACACCGGCGACCATCTCGGCGCCGACCACATCGCCGCCTTCGAGGACTCCGTGCGACAGGCGCACGCCGCGTTCAGGGACAGCGGGATGCTGCACCGCACCTATGGGCCGTACGCCGCGCCCGGAGCGATGATCGTCCAGCAGGTCGTCGTCGAACTCCTCGCGCACGGAGGGGATCTGGCACGCGCCATCGGTGCGCCGACGGACCTGGCGCCGGAGGTCGCCGAGGAGACCCTGGCCGCGGCACACCGGATCCACGGCGCCGTCCCGCGTACCGAGGGCGGCTCGTTCGGCCCCGAGCGCCCGGTGCCGCCCGGTGCGGGCGCCGCCGACCGGCTCGCCGCCTACCTGGGCCGCGACCCGGGCTGACCGGGGCCGGCCACCGGGTACGCGAGAGGGCCGGGCGGTGACCCGCCCGGCCCTTTGAAGGTGGTGCCGTGCCTACTTCTTCACCGCGTCCAGCGCGTCGATGATGCCGTAGCCGTAGTGGCTGTTGACATGCTTCGTGCCGGTGCAGGTGGCGTCATCCTTGGGGCAGCCCGGGTTGTCCGCCTGCTGCTTGAGCAGCCACTGGATCTCCTGGGGGCTGGACTTCGGGTGCGCGCTCTTGATCAGCGCCACCACGCCCGAGACGTGCGGGGACGCCATCGAGGTGCCGGCCAGGTAGGCCCAGTCACCGCCCGGCATCGTGGAGAGGATGTTGCCGTTCTTGGCGGGCAGCTCGGGGACCTGCTTCGAGTCGCCGCCCGGGGCCGCCACGTCGACGGTGCCCAGGCCGTAGTTCGAGTAGTACGACTTGAGCTTGTGCACACCGGTCGCCGCCACGGTCACCGTGCCCGGCAGCTGGGTGGGAACGTCCCAGCAGGTCTTCGGGTCGACGGTGCGCTCGACGGGGGTGGAGTCGTTGGGGCTCCCGGTGTCGACCAGCTTGTCGGCCGCCAGGTTGAGGCTGGAGTTGCCGGCCGCGGCGACGTTGACCGCGCCCTTGCGCTCGGCGTACTTCGCGGCCCGGCCGACCGCGTCGATGATGGCGGCCTGGTCGGCGTCATCCTTGCAGTTGAACATCCACGGGTCGACGTAGTAGCTGTTGTTCGTGACCTCGACGCCGTGGTCGGCCGCGAAGACGAAGGCACACACGACGCTCTCGGCGTAGAACAGGCTCGTCTCGGGCTCGCTGACCTTGATGGCGGAGATCTTCACGCCCGGGGCGACTCCGGACACACCGACGCCGTTGCGGGCCGCGGCGATCGTGCCGGCGACATGCGTGCCGTGGTAGTCGTTCTCCGGGTCGTAGGGGCGCCAGGACCCCTTGGCCGTATTGGCCACGCCGCCCACGCAGTTGGCGGACTGCCTGGCCGAGAAGTTCGCCTTCAGATCCGGGTGGGTGTCGTCCACACCGGTGTCGATGATGGCGACGGTGACCTTCTTGCTGCCGGGGTTCACCTTCGCGGCCTTGTCGGCCTTGATGGCGGGGATGTCCCACTGCAGGGGCTCCAGCGGCTCCTTGCCCTCCGCCTTCGCCGCCGCGCCGGCCGCCTTGAGCTGCGCCTTGGGCAGCTCGACCTTCTGCGGCTTGCCGATGTCGGTGGTGCCCGACGCCTTGAGCGGCGCGGTACGGGTCGCGCCGGCGGACTGCACGCCGCGCACCGTCCGGATGGACTCGGCGAAACCGGGGTTGGCCGAATGGACGACGATCACGCCTATCTGCTCATGGGCGGTGATCACCTTCCCTCCGGCCTTGGCTATCGCCTTCTTGACCTTGCCGACCGCGGCATGGCCCGGCGTGGTGTTCACGACGTACGAGAGCAGCGGGCCGTCGGTCGATACCGCGGCGGCCGGGGCGGCGTCCTGGGACGCGGCGGTGGCCGCGTTCGGGAGGAAGCCGAGGGATGCCGTCAGAGCCAGTCCGAGCGGTACGGCCAGCGCCCGCATCCGTCTGGATCGGGGATGTGCCATGGGTACTCCACATCATCCGTGAGACCGCCCGCACGCGGGTTGCGTACGGGCGGATGCATGAACGTGAAGTTATCGGCGATCACCGACGTACAGCAATGGAATGGGAAGAAAACCCTTTAGGGATCGCAAACTGATGCTCTGTCAGCATCTGGTGACCGGTGTGCGGGGGAGCGCCGCGAGGGCGCGGCTCAGGCCTGGCGGCGCAGCGTGCCGATGCTGAGCGGGGGCAGGGCGACGAGGGGGCCGTACCACCGGCGCGGGGCCGCCGCGGCCCGCCGGCCGGCCGCCGGGGCGGCGGTGACCGGGGCCGGCAGCCGAACGCTGCCGTACGGGCGACGGTGGGGGCCGGGCGGCTGCGGGGCCTGCGGAAGCGGCGGATTCACATCCGGCACAACGAAGCATGCCCCCGGCGGTGGCGGCCGCCGGCCGTATTCCTTCGCCCCCCGCCGGATTCCGTCGGCATTTCAACCAACGCCCCCCTGTCGCATCCCGTGTCACGGGCCTAGCATGCGTGATCCGCGTCACTTACGCGCGCCTTATCGCCGGGCTTCCCACCAGCCACTACGTATCAGGAGATTCCGTGAGCACCGCACCGCCCACCGACCCGGGGCCGCACGAGCCGCCCGACTTCATCGAGGTGCAGTCGAGCCCGGAATTCGCCGAACTGCGCCACACCCAACGCGCGTTCGCCTTCCCGGTCACCATCGCCTTCATCCTCTGGTACCTGGTGTACGTGCTGCTCTCCAGCTACGCGGGCGCCTTCATGGCCACCAAGGTGTTCGGCAACGTCAATGTCGCCTTCGTGCTCGGCATCGGGCAGTTCGCCACCACCTTCCTCATCGCCTGGTGGTACTCCCGGCACGCCGCCACCAAGCTCGACCCCAAGGCCGAGGCCATCAAGTCCCGCCTGGAGGGCGACGCATGAACCTCACGCAGCAGCCCCTGGCCCTCCAGCTCGCGGCGGGCGGCGCGAATGAGAACCGCGCGCTGATCATCACCCTCTTCGCCGTCTTCGTCGTCGCCACCCTCGCCATCACGGTGTGGGCCGGCCGGCAGACCAAGGGGGCCGAGGACTTCTACGCCGGCGGCCGGCAGTTCACCGGATTCCAGAACGGCCTGGCCATCTCCGGCGACTACATGTCCGCCGCGTCCTTCCTCGGCATCGCCGGAGCCATCGCGCTCTTCGGCTACGACGGCTTCCTGTACTCCATCGGCTTCCTCGTCGCCTGGCTCGTCGCCCTGCTCCTGGTGGCCGAACCCCTGCGCAACTCCGGCCGGTTCACGATGGGCGACGTCCTCGCCTACCGGATGCGCCAGCGCCCGGTGCGCACCGCGGCCGGCACCTCCACCATCGTCGTGTCGATCTTCTACCTGCTGGCGCAGATGGCCGGCGCCGGCGCCCTGGTCACCCTGCTCCTCGGTATCACCAGCGAGGCCGGCAAGATCCTCGTCGTCGTCCTCGTCGGCGTCGTGATGATCCTTTACGTCACCATCGGCGGGATGAAGGGCACCACCTGGGTCCAGATGGTCAAGGCGGTGCTGCTGATCGCCGGCACCCTGCTGATCACCTTCCTGGTGATGCTCAAGTTCCACTTCAACATCTCGACGCTGCTCGGCGCCGCCGCCGAGAACAGCGGCAAGGGCGCGGCCTTCCTGGAGCCCGGCCTGAAGTACGGCGTCAGCGCCACCTCGAAGATCGACTTCATCTCGCTGGGCATCGCCCTCGTCCTGGGCACCGCCGGACTCCCGCACATCCTCATCCGCTTCTACACGGTCCCCACGGCGAAGGCCGCCCGTAAGTCCGTGAACTGGGCGATCGGCATCATCGGCGTCTTCTACCTGATGACCATCGCGCTCGGCTTCGGCGCCGCCGCGCTGATCAAGCCCGACGAGATCACCTCGGCCAACAAGGCGGGCAACACCGCGGCCCCGCAGCTCGCCGAGGTGATCGGCGGCGGCCCGGGATCGACCGGAGGCGCGGTGCTGCTCGCGGTCATTTCCGCGGTCGCCTTCGCCACCATCCTCGCGGTCGTGGCCGGCCTCACGCTGGCCTCGTCCTCGTCCTTCGCCCACGACATCTACGTCAACGTCATCCGCAAGGGCAAGGAGACCAGCGAGAAGGCGGAGGTCCGCTCGGCACGCTGGGCGACCGTCGGCATCGGCTCCATCGCCATCGTCCTGGGGGTCTTCGCCCGCGGTCTGAACGTCGCCGGCCTGGTCGCGCTCGCCTTCGCGGTCGCCGCCTCCGCCAACCTCCCGACGATCCTCTACAGCCTCTTCTGGAAGCGCTTCACCACCCAGGGCGCCCTGTGGTCGATCTACGGCGGCCTCGCCTCCTCGGTCCTCCTCGTCCTCTTCTCGCCGGTCGTCTCCGGCAAGGAGACCTCGATGTTCCCCGGTGTGGACTTCGCCGTCTTCCCGCTGGAGAACCCGGGCCTGTTCTCCATCCCGCTGGGCTTCCTGCTCGGCTGGCTGGGATCGCTGCTCTCCAAGGAAGAGCCGGACGTCAAGAAGTACGCCGAACTGGAGGTCCGCTCCCTCACCGGAACGGGCGCCCACTGACCCGTCCGGACCGGCGCCGAGCCATCCGCACAGTCCCCGGGCGGGGTGCCCTCGTAGAGATCTACGAGGGCACCCCGCCCACCTCGTGCTTCTGAGCCCTGCTCGCTGTCACACCCATCGCGTAGGCTCGAAAGCGAACGGACCGGATCTGCCAACTCGGGGAGGGGGCCCAGTGCTCATCGACACCTACGGCCGCGTGGCCACCGACCTGCGCGTCTCGCTGACCGACCGCTGCAACCTGCGCTGCACCTACTGCATGCCGGAAGAGGGACTGCAGTGGCTCGCCAAGCCCGACCTGCTCACCGACGACGAGATCGTCCGGCTGATCCGCATCGCCGTGACCGAGCTCGGGATCGAAGAGGTCCGCTTCACCGGCGGTGAACCCCTGCTCCGCCCCGGCCTCGTCGGCCTTGTCGAGCGCGTCGCCGCCCTGGCCCCCCGCCCCCAGATGTCGCTGACCACCAACGGCATCGGCCTGGAGCGCACCGCCGCGGCCCTGCGCGACGCCGGCCTGGACCGCGTCAACGTCTCCCTCGACACCCTGCGGCCGGACGTCTTCCGGACGATGACCCGCCGCAAGCGCCATGAGGACGTGCTCCGCGGCCTGGCGGCGGCCCGCGACGCCGGCCTGACCCCCGTCAAGGTCAACACCGTCCTGATGCCCGGCCTCAATGACGACGAGGCCCCCGACCTGCTCGCCTGGGCGGTCGAGAACGACTACGAACTCCGCTTCATCGAACAGATGCCGCTCGACGCCCAGCACGGCTGGAAGCGCGACGGCATGATCACCGCCGGTGACATCCTCACCTCGCTGCGCACCCGCTTCGCGCTGACCCCCGAGGGAGAGGACGCCCGCGGCGCCGCGCCCGCCGAGCGCTGGATCGTCGACGACGGGCCGCACCGCGTGGGCGTCATCGCCTCCGTCACCCGCCCGTTCTGCCGTGCCTGCGACCGCACCCGCCTCACCGCCGACGGCCAGGTCCGCACCTGTCTGTTCGCCACCGAGGAGACGGACCTGCGCGCGGCCCTGCGCTCGGACGCGCCGGATTCCGAGATCGCCCGCATCTGGAAGCTCGCGATGTGGGGCAAGAAGGCCGGCTCCGGCCTGGACGACCCCACCTTCCTCCAGCCCGACCGCCCGATGAGCGCCATCGGCGGCTAGGGGGAGGGCCCCCGGGCGTCTGCCGGGCGTCTGCGGGGACTCAGCGTCCCGCGCCCGAGGCCTCCCACTCCTCCAGGGTCACCACGTCCTTGAGGAAGCCGCGCAGGTTCAGGAAGTGCGAGAGGTGTTCCCGGTGCTCCTCGCAGGCCAGCCAGGTCTTGCGCCGGTCCGGAGTGTGCAGCTTCGGGTTGTTCCAGGCGAGGACGTACACCGCTGCCGCGCGGCAGCCCTTGGCCGAGCAGATGACGGCGCTCTCGGCGGAGTTCGGGAGATTCGGGGAGTTCACGGCCTCAACCCTACGTCCCGCATCCGGGCCCGGACATGGCGACGCCGGGCAGCCACGGGGGGAGCCGCCCGGCGTCGGTCCATCGCTCCGACGGGGGATGCGGAGCGCGTACGCAGTATGTCACGGGGGATGTGCCCGGGTGCACCGGAACCACATGATTGATCTGAGCTTTTCTTGAGCTTTGCAGACCGGTTGATGGTCAGCTCGGATCGCGCCGCGGCTGTGCCCCGTCGGCCGCCGCGGACTCCCGCGAGGGTTGTGCAGGAGCGCTCTCGCCACCCGGTGGCAGCATCGGCCGGGTCGGTGCCCGCACGAACGTCGACGGCAGCGAAGGGACGTTCTCCCGGCCCGCGTTGGCGATGACGACCGCCACATAGGGCAGCCCGATGCCCAGCACCAGCGTCGCAATGGCAATGGGCCGCTCGACGTTCCACAGCACCGCGGTGAGCACCACCGCCACCGTCCGCACCAGCATCGAGATCACATAGCGCCGCTGCCGGCCGCGCACGTCCTCGGACAGCCCCTGGCGAGCCCCCGTGATCCGGAAGGCCTCGGTGCTGCTCTGCTTCCGCATCACGTTCCACCACCTGGTCGTCGTGCCGGATTCTCCCCGCTTTCCGGGCAGATCCCACGGTACGCCGCGGCTGCGCCGCCTTCGAGACCGGGTCGTGCCACCGAAGAGCCAGGTCGTGCGGGACAGCGGAGGTACCCGCAGCTCCGGCGTGCGACGTAGGTGATGCGGAGTGACACTGGCGGAGCACGGTTACCTGCACCGCGCAGCACGAGGAGGCGACATGAGTTGGTTGTGGGCCGTCATCCTGGGCCTGGTCCTGGGTCTGATCGCGAAGGCGATCATCCCGGGCAAGCAGCAGATCCCGCTCTGGCTGACCGTGATCTTCGGCATGCTGGGCAGCCTCCTCGGCAACTGGCTGGCCACCGGCATCGGGGTCAATGACACCAAGGGCATCGACTGGATCCGGCATGCGTTCCAGCTGGGCGGCGCGATCGTCATCGTCGCCATCGGCGACCGCCTGTGGACGGCGATGCGCGGCAGGAAGAGACAGGCCACCTGACCTCCGGCACACGAAGGCGGCCGGTGCGCGCTCCGCGCACCGGCCGCCTTTGGGTGTGCGGGTCAGCGGCCCTCGAGATGGGCGAGCTTGCGGCCGGCCTTGAGGTACACGGCCCCCGGCTTCCCCACCAGCTTCTCGTCGAGCACCTCGGCCAGTGGCCGCACCGCATCACCCTCGGCCAGCACCACCGTCTGCTGGCCGTCCTCGCCCTCCACCACCAGGCGCAGCGCGTTCTGCTTGGCCAGCCGCCGGGCGGCCGAGGCGCTGGGCGTGAACTCCAGCACCTTCGTCAGCACCGCGGCCACCGTCTCCGCGCCGTGTGCGGCGACATCGACGACCGGCAGCGACTCGACGTCGCCGAACGACTTCTTGGAGAACTGGGCGACGAACCCGGCTCGCGCGGCCATCGCCGCGTCCAGCCCGTACAGCGCCGCCACGACCTCCCCGGCCAGCACCTTCTTGAGGTCCATCGGGTGCAGCGACCGGTCGGCGACCCGCGCCAGGACGAGGGCGATCTCCTCGTCGGTCCACTCCGTCCACGCCTTGAGGTACGGCTCCATCAGCCGGTCGGGAACCGACATGATCTTGCCGAAGACGTCGTCGGCGGGAGCGGTCAGCCCGACGTAGTTGCCCTTGGACTTGGACATCTTGGCGCCGGTGCCGTCCGTGCCCTCGATCAGCGGCATGGTCACGGCCAGCTGCGGCTGCTGGCCGCGCAGCTCCATCAGCTTGCGGCCCATCTGGAGGTTGAGCAGCTGGTCCGAGCCGCCCAGCTCCACATCGCACTCCAGGGCCACCGAGTCCAGGCCCTGCGCGACGGGGTAGAGCAGCTCCGTCATCGTCAGACCGGAGCCGTGCTCCAGGCGGTTGCGGAAGTCCTCGCGCTGCAGCAGCTGCGAGGCGGACACCTGGGAGAGCAGCGAGAGCAGCTCGGGGAAGGTGTACGGCGCCAGCCACTCGCTGTTCTGCCGGAAGCTGACCTTCTCGAAGTCGAAGAAGGGGCGCACCTGTTCGCGGTAGCTGGCCAGATTCCGGGCGATGTCCTCGTCGGTGAGCGGCGGGCGCTCGGCCGTACGGCCCGACGGGTCGCCGATCTTGGCGGTGAAGTCACCGATGATCAGCGTGACGTCGTGGCCCAGCCGCTGGAACCGGCTCAGCACGATCAGCGGCACCGCATGCCCCAGGTGCACATCGGTCGCCGTCGGGTCGATGCCCAGCTTGATGTGCAGACCGCGGCCCGCGGCCCGGCGCTCCTCGATCCGCTCGGCCAGCTTGTCCACGCCGGGCAGGACCTCGACCGTACGGGAGGCGATCAGCTCGGCCTGCTCCTTGGCGGGCAGGTCCGTCAGGTCGAGATAGCGCCGGGCGCCCGTCTCCTTGAGCAGCTCCTGGACCGTGGCGTCCGCGGAGAGGTCGGTGGAGAGCAGGGTCGTGGCGCGGGCGACGGATTCGCCGAGGCGTGTCATGGCGTTCCTGATCGATCGGTGTTCTGGAATCGGGAGGACAAGCGCACAGTCTATTGCCAGAGCGGACGGGCCCACGCACGGGTTTTCGCGCGTGGGCCCGGGTGCGGGGCGCTTTCGGCCCGCCCCGTCACACCCCCTGGCTGACCGAACTCATGTGGAAGTCCGGCACCCGCAGGGCCGGCATCGCGGCCCGTGTGAAGTAGTCGCTCCACTCGCGCGGCAGGGTCCGCTCCGTACGGCCGGCCTCCACCGCCCGCGACAGCAGGTCCACCGGGGACTCGTTGAAGCGGAAGTTGTTGACCTCGCCGACCACCTCGCCGCGCTCGACCAGGTAGACGCCGTCCCGGGTCAGCCCGGTCAGCAGCAGCGTCGCCGGATCGACCTCGCGGATGTACCACAGGCAGGTCAGCAGCAGCGCCGGCCCGTCGTGGCCGCTCGCCGCCACCATCTCGTCCAGCGAGCGCGAACCCCCCGCCTCCAGCAGGAGGTTGTCGATCGCGGGCGCCAGCGGCAGCCCGGTCAGCGCGGCGCTGTGCCGGGTCGTCAGCAGCCGGTTGAGCACTCCCTCGCGCACCCAGTCGGTGGCGGTCAGCGGCAGTCCGTTGTCGAAGACGGACGCGTCGTCGCCGGAGGCGTGGGCCAGCACGAACGGCGCGCACTCCAGCCCGGCCGCCTGCGGGTCGCTGCGCAGTGTCAGCGGCAGCTCGGAGAGCTTCTCGCCCAGCCGGGTGCGCACGCCGGCCGGTGCGCCGTCGTCTCCGCCCGCCTTGGAGAAGACCGTACGGCCCTCGGCGGCGTCCCGGGCCGCGGACGACCACAGCTGGTAGATCAGCAGGTCGGCGACGGCGGTCGGGGGCAGCAGGGTCTCGTACCGCCCGGCGGGCAGCTCGATCCGCCGCTCGGCCCAGCCCAGCCGCCGGGCCAGCTCGGCATCCAGCTCCCGCGGGTCGACATCGGTGAAGTCGCGTGTCGCCCGGCCCGCCCATGCGGAGCGGCTGCGGTCCGGGGACTTGGCGTTCAGCTCCAGCGTCCCGGTGGGCTGGTCGTGCCGCAGCCGCAGTCCGGCCGAGGTGCCCAGGTAGGACGAGACGACCCCGTGGTGGGCGAAGCCGTACAGCTCGCGGCCGCCCGCACCGGCCTGCCGGAAGGACTCGCCGAGCGCCGGCGCGAACGCCGCGAAGACGTCGGAGGAGGTCTCGGCGGGCGCGTCGGTGAAGTCGGCGGACGCCGCCACGCCACCGACCAGCGGCTGGGCGTCCTCGGCCGGGCCGGCGCTCCGCGCGGCGGCCTCCGCGGCCCGCACCAGCCCCTCCAGCTCGTCGGCGGTGACCGCGGACCGCGAGACCACGCCGGACGCGGTGCCCTGCCCGCCGTCCACGGTCGCGACGACGGTCAGTGTCCGGCCGCGGGTGACGCCGTTGGTGGTGAGGGCGTTGCCCGCCCAGCGCAGATTGGCGCTCGACTCCTCATCGGCGATGACCACGCAGCCGTCGGCCCGGGAGAGCTCCAGGGCCCGCTCGACGATCTCGTGCGGCCTGCTGCTGCGAGGGCTCATTGGCCGGCCTCCTGGGTGGTGTTCAGGATGTTGACGTTCTCGAAGAGGGCGGAGGGGCAGCCGTGCGAGACGGCCGCGATCTGGCCCGGCTGGGCCTTGCCGCAGTTGAAGGCGCCGCCCAGGACATAGGTCTGCGGGCCGCCGACCGCGGTCATCGAACCCCAGAAGTCGGTGGTGGTCGCCTGGTAGGCGACATCGCGCAGCTGCCCGGCCAGCCGCCCGTTCTCGATCCGGAAGAACCGCTGGCCGGTGAACTGGAAGTTGTAGCGCTGCATGTCGATCGACCAGGAGCGGTCGCCGACCACGTAAATGCCGCGCCGCACACCCGAGATGAGGTCCTCGGTGGACGGCCCGCCGGCAGCCGGCTGCAGCGAGACGTTGGCCATCCGCTGGACCGGCACATGGCCGGGGGAGTCCGCGTAGGCGCAGCCGTTGGAGCGCTCGTAGCCCGTCAACTTCGCGATGCGGCGGTCGAGTTGGTAGCCGACCAGGGTGCCGTCCTTGATCAGGTCCCAGGACTGCGCGGCCACTCCCTCGTCGTCGTAGCCGATCGTCGCGAGACCGTGCTCGGCGGTCCGGTCGCCGGTCACGTTCATGAGCCCGGAGCCGTACGCGAGCTTCCCGAGCCGGTCGAAGGTGGCGAACGAGGTGCCCGCGTACGCCGCTTCGTAGCCCAGCGCCCGGTCCAGCTCGGTGGCGTGCCCGATCGATTCATGGATCGTCAGCCACAGGTTGGACGGGTCCACCACCAGGTCGTACGCACCGGACTCGACGCTCGGCGCGCGCATCTTCTCGGCGAGGTGCTCCGGGATCCGGGCCAGCTCGCCGTCCCAGTCGTAGGTGTCGCCGGTGAGGTACTCCCAGCCGCGGCCGACGGGCGGGGCGAGGGTGCGCATCGAGTCGAACTCGCCGCTGGAGGGGTCCACCGCGACCGCCGTCAGCTGCGGATGCAGCCGTACCCGCTGCTGGGTCGTGCCGGTGCCCGCGGTGTCCGCGTAGAACTTGTTCTCCTGGACGGTCAGCAGCGACGCATCCGCATGCGCCACGCCCGGCGCCGCCATCAGCCGCTCGCTCCACTCCGCCAGCAGCCCGGTCTTCTCGCCGGCCGGCACCGAGAAGGGGTTGATCTCGTACGACGAGACCCAGGTGCGGTCCGGATGCGCGGGCTCCGCGGCCAGCTCCACCCGCTCCCGGGACCCGGCGGCCTCGATGACCCTGGCCGAAAGCTTGGCCATCGCCACCGCCTGCGCGGCCACCCGCGCCGCCGCGTCCATCGTCAGGTCCACCCCGGCGGCGAACCCCCAGGCCCCGCCGTGCACCACCCGGACCGCGTATCCGAGGTCGGTGCGGTCCGAGGTCCCGGACGTGCGGGCGTCCCGCAGCCGCCAGGACGCGCTGCGCACCCGCTCCAGGCGGAAATCGGCGTGCTCGGCGCCCAGTGCGCGGGCCCGCGCCAGCGCGGCGTCGGCCAGCGCGCGCAGCGGCAGCGCCAGGAAGGTCTCGTCAACGTCATGGGGTGAAGCGGGCACGGCGTCCTCCCGTAGTAGGCGCCTGCATCATGCCCTGCGGCGCGCCATCGGCCCAGACCGCACCTGCCGGCGGGCGCTGTGTGTCGGCCACCGGCAACGGGGCGGGGCGGCGCCGAGGAGGGGCTGCCCGGTGGCATTCTGTGGGGACCCGACAGTCCGCGCCGCGCGGCCCTGTCCGGGCTCGATTCCCCTTCCGGGCCCGCCGACCGATAGTTTCGTAGCGAACGCAGTAAGACGGACAGGAAACGGAAAGGGTGATCTCTTGAGCCGCTCGGTTCTGGTCACTGGAGGCAACCGCGGCATTGGCCTCGCCATTGCCCACGCCTTCGCCGAGGCAGGCGACAAGGTCGCCATCACCTACCGCTCGGGCGAACCCCCCAAGGGGTTCTTGGCCGTGAAGTGCGACATCACGGACAGCGAGCAGGTCGAGCAGGCATACAAGGAGATCGAGGAGAAGCAGGGCGCGGTCGAGGTGCTGGTGGCCAACGCCGGCGTCACCCGCGACCAGTTGCTGATGCGGATGTCCGAGGAGGACTTCACCTCGGTCGTCGAGACCAACCTCACCGGCACCTTCCGGGTGGTCAAGCGCGCCAACCGCGCGATGCTGCGGGCCCGTAAGGGACGGATCGTGCTGATCTCCTCGGTGGTCGGCCTGCTGGGCTCCGCCGGCCAGGCGAACTACGCGGCCTCCAAGGCCGGTCTGGTGGGCTTCGCCCGCTCGCTCGCCCGCGAACTGGGCAGCCGTAACATCACCGTCAACGTCGTCGCCCCCGGCTTCGTCGACACCGACATGACGCGTGCGCTCACCGACGAGCAGCGCGCCAACATCGAGAAGCAGGTTCCGCTCGCGCGCTACGCGCAGCCCGAGGAGATCGCCGCCTCGGTCCGCTTCCTGGCCTCCGACGAGGCCGCGTACATCACTGGAGCCGTCATTCCTGTCGACGGCGGATTGGGCATGGGTCACTGATCAGCATGAGTGGAATCCTTGCAGGCAAGCGCATCCTGGTCACGGGTGTTCTGACCGAGTCGTCCATCGCGTTCCAGGCGGCCAAGGTCGCCCAGAACGAGGGCGCCGAGGTCATCCTCACCGGCTTCGGCCGGCTCTCGCTCGTCGAGCGGATCGCCAAGCGGCTGCCCAAGCCGGCCCCGGTGATCGAGCTGGACGTCACCAACCAGGAGCAGCTGGACGGGCTCGCCGACAAGATCCGCGAGCACCAGGGCGAGGATGCCCGCATCGACGGCATCGTGCACTCCATCGCCTTCGGCCCGCAGGGCGCCTTCAACTTCCTGGAGGCCCAGTGGTCGGACGTGGGCACCGCGGTGCAGGTCTCGGCGTACTCCTACAAGTCGCTGACCATGGCCTGCCTGCCGCTGATGGAGCACGGCGGCGCGGTCGTCGGCCTCACCTTCGACGCGCAGATCGCCTGGCCCAAGTACGACTGGATGGGCGTGGCCAAGGCGGCGCTGGAGAGCACCAACCGCTACCTGGCGCGTGACCTCGGCGCGAAGAACATCCGCTGCAACCTGGTCTCGGCCGGCCCCATCAAGTCGATGGCCGCCAAGTCCATCCCCGGCTTCGAGGAGCTGGCGGACGTGTGGAACCACCGCGCCCCGATCGGCTGGGACCTGGCCGACCCGGAGCCGGCCGGCCGCGGCGTCGTCGGCATGCTGTCCGACTTCTTCCCGCGCACCACCGGCGAGATCGTGCACGTCGACGGCGGCGTGCACATGATGGGCGCCTGACGCCCGCAGCCTCTGCGCCAAGCATCCGTACTGCCCGTCCCGGTCCGCCGGGGCGGGCAGTACGCGTAGGGGGAAGGCCCCGTACGCGGTCGCGGGGCGGGCGGCCCCGGGTCAGCCGCGCCGCAGGACGGTGAGCCGGCAGCCGAAGGGGTGCGCGCTCGCCTCGGTGGCGGCCAGCTCGCCGTCGCCGGCCCGGATCGCCTCCACCAGGCGGGCATGGTCCATATGTGCCTCCGGCCGGAGCACCGAGCCGACATCGGCCCGCAGGAAGTCACGCAGCACACCGCCCAGGTCGGCGTAGATCTCGGCCAGCACGTCGTTGTGCGAGGCCGCCACGATCGCCATGTGCAAGGTCGCGTCCGCCTCCACGAAGTTCTCCGCCGCACCGGACTCCCAGGCGCTCTCCCGCCGCTCCAGCAACGCGTCGATCTGCCGCAGGTCCTGCGGGGTGCGACGGCGCGCGGCGAGCCGGGCCGCCTCCGCCTCCAGGGCGCTGCGCAGCTCGGCGACGTGGCCGGGGTCGGCGTCGGCGAAGCGGCGGTTCATCACGCCGGCCAGTTCGCTGGTGGCGACGACGTAGGTGCCCGAGCCCTGCCGGATGTCGAGCAGGCCGTTGTGGGCGAGCGCCCGGACCGCCTCGCGGACGGTGTTGCGGGCCACCCCGAGCTGTTCGACGAGCTCCGGCTCGGTCGGGATACGCGACCCCACGGGCCACTCGCCGGATGTGATCTGGGCGCGCAGCTGCGCGATCACCTGGTCTGCCAGCGCGGACCGGCGGGGCGAGGTCAGGGGCATTGCGGCGCTCCGGAGTCGTGGGGCGGACGGGCGGTGGCGGGGATGCCTTGCGGCCCGTGGTGCCGCCCGGGACGCCCGAGGCTAGCGGCAACGAGTGGACAGGCATTCATCCCATGATTCTATGATGAGTCCTATGGCAGACGAAGACCTCGCGACCCTCGGCCCCGCGGCCGGGCCCCGGAAGACCCCCACGAACCGCTCGGCCGACGATTTCGGGCAGCCGGCCCCCGAGCAGGCACCCCCGGCCGCCACCGCGCCCACCGGGCCCGTCGCCCGGTGGCTGCCGCGGCTCGTGATCGCCGGTCTCGTCCTCGCCGCACTCAACCTCCGCCCCGCCATCACCAGCCTCGGCGCGCTCCTGGAGGAGGTGCGCGACGGCCTCGGCATGAGCGGTACCGTCGCCGGCCTGCTGACCTCCGTGCCCGCCCTGTGCTTCGCCGCCTTCGGCATCGCCGCGCCCCGGCTGGCCAGGCGCTTCGGCCCCGGCGCGATCGTCTGCTCCGGTATGGCCGCGATCGCCGTGGGCGTCGCGGTACGGCCCTTCGCGGGCGGCACCGGCGGCTTCCTCGCGGCCAGCGCGCTCGCGCTGGCCGGCATCGCGGTCAGCAATGTCCTGATGCCGGTCGTCATCAAGAGCTGGTTCCCCGACCGGGTCGGCTCGATGACCGGCCTGTATTCCATGGCGCTGGCGCTGGGCACCTCGCTCGCCGCCGCGCTCACCGTCCCCATGACCTCGGCGCTGGGCGGCAGTTGGCGGCTCGGCCTGGCCGTCTGGGCGGCCCTCGCCGTCGTCGCCGTACTGCCCTGGCTCGCCGTCGTACGGCAGCGGATGCCCGGCGTGGGCGTGTCCGCGGGCGGCGCCGCGACCTCGGCGGAACCCCCCGTACGGATCACCTCGTCACCGACCGCCTGGGCGCTGGCCGTCTTCTTCGGGCTGCAGGCCACCGCCGCGTACATCACGATGGGCTGGATGCCGCAGATCTTCCGCGACGCGGGAGTCTCCGCCGGTACCGCGGGCGTGCTGCTCGCCGTCACGATGGCGATGGGCGTGCCGCTCTCCTTCGTGCTGCCGCGGCTGGCCTCCCGGATGCGGCACCAGGGACCGCTGGTCGTGGTGCTCGGGGTCTGCGGCCTGTCCGGCTACGCCGGGCTGTGGCTGGCACCGGCCGCCGGCGCCTGGGCCTGGGCGCTGCTGATGGGCATCTCGAACTGCGCCTTCCCGCTGGCCCTGACGATGATCGGGATGCGGTCGTCCAGCTCCGCGGGCGTCGTCAAGCTCTCGGCCTTCGCGCAGTGCGTCGGTTATCTGATCTCGATCCCGGGGCCGCTGCTCGTGGGCACCCTCTACCAGCACAGCGGTGGCTGGGGGCTGCCCATCGCGCTGATGGCCGGGCTCATGGTGCCGCAGATCGCGGTGGGGGTGCTGGCAGGCCGGGACCGCCGTATCGAGGACGAGACCTGAGTGCGAGACTGGGCCCATGCCAGTGCTCGAACCGAATCCGCAGGGCGGACAGAAGAAGTTCCTCCTCGTCCTGGGCGCCATGCTCGCGGTGACCGTCGTCATCGCGGTCATCGCGAGTATCGCCGCACCCTGACCGTGCGCCCTGACCGGCCCGGGGTGGGGAGAGCCCCCCGTCCCCTAGGGGGCCAGGGTCAGGGGTAAGTGGGTGGTTTCCCGGGTGGGAAAGCCCGCCGGTGGTCCGTAGCTTCGAAGTACACCGCACCGCGCGGTGGCGCACCGCCGACCCCGGCCGCGCACCCCTTCGATCCGCCACGGAGGCGATCACCGTGTCCGCCGTGTCCCCGCCTCCCTCCGGGCCGAAAGCCTCCGCCGGCGGGATCCGCCTGCGCAGGCGGCTGCCCTGGTGGGCGCTGGCCCTTCCCGTGGCGTGCTTCGTCGTCCTGCTGACGCTCGTGGCGAGCCCGTCCGGGGCGAGTGCCGCGAGCCCTCCGCACAGCCTGGCCCCGCTGCTGGAATTCCTCGCCGGAATCGTCCGCACAGGTGCCTGACAGCGCTCGCGCCCCGCTGTCACCCGGCAGAGGGGAGCCCTCCAACACCCCGCGCCCCGTGCCGCCTTTCGTGCGAAGCTGGGACGCATGAGCGCCGACACCACCCGCCGGATTGTCCTTCTCCGACACGCAAAGGCCGAATGGTCGCAGAACAGCGACCATGAGCGTCCGCTCGCCGACCGCGGCCGTCTGGACGCCTCCGCCGCAGGCCGCCGGCTGGCCGGAGCCGGGATCACCCCCGATCTGACCCTGTGCTCGACCGCCACCCGCACCCGCGAGACCTGGAAGCTCTTCGTCTCCGAGCTTGCGCACCGGCCCAGGACCGTTTATGAAGAGCGGCTCTACGAAGCCTCGCTCGGCGAGCTCATCGCCCTGCTGAACGAGACCTCCGACGAGGTGCACGACCTGCTGGTGATCGGGCACAACCCGGGAATGCACGCCCTCGCCGACGCGCTCGCGGGCGAGGCGGAGGGCGATCTGCTGCCGCGGATGAACCGCGCCGGATTCCCGACCGCGACGCTGGCCGTGATCGAGTTCAACGGCTCCTGGAAGTCCGTCGAGCACGGCGCCGGCCGGCTCGTCGCCTACCTCCCGCCGCACGAATGAGCCGCCGGCCCCACAGCCACAGCCACAGCCGCTGACGCGGGCTCCGGCCGCGGACCCGCCACCCCGGAGACGACAGAAGGGCCCCGGTGCACACCGGGGCCCTTCTCCTGTCCGTCCGCCCCCGCTTCCTGCGGGGCGGTGCGCTCGGCCGGCTCCTCAGCCGACGTGGGTGTCCGCGGCCTCGACCTCTTCGCGGGTGATGCCCAGCAGATACAGCACGGTGTCCAGGAAGGGCACATTCACCGCGGTGTGCGCCGCCTCGCGCACCACCGGCTTGGCGTTGAACGCCACCCCGAGCCCTGCCGCGTTGAGCATGTCGAGGTCGTTGGCGCCGTCGCCGATCGCCACGGTCTGGTCGAGCGGGACCCCGGCCTGCTGCGCGAAGCGGCGCAGCAGGCGCGCCTTGCCGGCCCGGTCCACGATGTCGCCGGTGACCCGCCCGGTGAGCTTGCCGTCCACGATCTCCAGGGTGTTGGCGGAGGCGAAGTCCAGCCCCAGCTCCTCCTGGAGCGCGTCGGTGACCTGGGTGAACCCGCCCGATACGACGCCGACTTGATAGCCGAGCCGCTTGAGGGTCCGCACGAGGGTCCGGGCCCCGGGGGTGAGCCGCACCTCCTTGCGTACGGCCTCCACGACGGAGGCGTCCAGGCCGCCCAGCAGTGCGACCCGGGCGTGCAGCGACTGCTCGAAGTCCAGCTCGCCGCGCATCGCGGCGGCGGTCACCTCGGCGACCTCGGCCTCGCAGCCGGCGTGCGCCGCGAACAGCTCGATGACCTCGTCCTGGATGAGCGTCGAGTCGACGTCCATCACGACCAGCCGCTGCGCCCTGCGCTGCAGTCCGGCCGCGACCACCGCGATGTCCACGCCGAGTTCCGCCGCCTCGGGGGCCAGCGCCGAGCGCAGTACGTCGGTGGCCGCGCCGGAGACCGCGAACTCGACGGCGGTCACCGGATACTTGGCGAGCCGGAAAATACGGTCGATGTTGCCGCCGGTGGACGTTATGGCGGCGGTGATGGCGGCGGTCGACTCCGCGGTGAGCGGGTGGCCGAGCACCGTGACATGGGAGCGGCCGGTGCCGCGCGGACGGTTGTCGCCCCGGCCGGAAATGATCTCCGTCTGGAGGTGCAGCGACTCGGCCCAGCTGTGCACGGTGGCCCGCAGGTCGCCCTCCGACGACCCGGTCGAGCCCTGTGCGGCGGAGGGGGCGGTGACCAGCGCGCACAGCACGATGCGTCCCCGGGTCACCACCTGTTCGATGTCCACGACATCGACGGAGTAGGCGGCGAGGGTGTCGAAGAGACCTGCGGTGATGCCGGGCCGGTCCTTCCCGAAGATCTTGACGAGAAGGGTCGGTACGTCATCGCCCGGTACGGCGGTGGCAGGCGGGATCTGCGATGCGCTCATGGTGCTCTTACGGTAACCGCCCGGCGGAGCGGCCCGTACAGGTGTCCGTGGTTCGGACCGGCGCGTTCCCTCGTCCGCTCCCTCGCGGGGCCGCCCCCAGGTGCCCGCGCCGGGGACGTCCACCTCCGATCGTTACCGACTCGTGTCCGGCTCGGCCCGGCCGTCGCCCCACGCGGCCATCTCGCGTCCAACGACCCTGCTGAGGCGCGGAGTTCGGGTCCCGGGCCGGTCTCCGGCGGAAGGCCGCGGGCGGCGCTCCGACCGTCGTCCGGGCGCCGCCTGCGGGCCGTGGGGCCGGCGGCGCCGCGGCAGGGGCCGCGCGCCGCGCCGGCCGGCCCGGACACCCGGCGGGCCGGGCCGCTCCGGGCCCGCACGGCGGCCCCTCCGCGCCCCGCAGCGCGGGAAAGGCGCAGCTCATCGCCGACCCGGTGGGCGCCGCCCGCTCGCCCCGCCGGACCTGCGCGGCATCCGCCGTGGGCCGTACGGCTGTGTGGATGACACCGGGTTGCCGGGAACGTCAGGCATCGAGCGATACGTCCCCATCCGTGGGTGCTTCTCTGCTCTCCGGGGTGTTTGGCGGGTGTCGACAAGAGCGCTCGGTGCCCCGCGCCTGTCCCGGTTTCCGGTCGGGGGGCCGAGCCTGAAATAGTTCTAGCGATGTTCGCCATCCCTGGATTCCCATACAGGGCGTCACTCGGGGGACTATGTAATGGGGCATGGAGTGCCTGAACTCGTACTCGAATTGAACGGAAGGACCTGGACGCTCGACCCGTCCCGGTCCTACAACGTGGGCCGTGATCCGCAGGGCGACATGGTGCTCGACGACGCCAGGGTTTCCTGGCGGCACGCCACCGTGCGGTGGGCCGGCCACAGCTGGATCATCGAAGACCACGGCAGCACCAACGGCACGTACGTCCAGGGCCGGCGGATCCAGCAGATGGAGATCGGCCCCGGCGCGACCGTGCACCTGGGCAATGCCACCGACGGTCCCCGGGTGAGCCTGTCGGCCGGCGCGGGGCAGGACGCCTACAGCGCGCGGCCCGCGATGGCGCCGCAGCAGCAGGCCGCGCAGGGCTGGCAGGCGCCGCCCGCGCAGCAGCCGCCCGCGTTCCAGCCGCCGGCCGGGCAGCCGCCCGTGCAGCAGCCGCCGGCCCAGCAGGGCTGGCAGGCCCCGCCGCAGGGGCAGCAGCCGCCGTACATCCCCCCTCAGCAGGCCCAGCAGCCTCCTGCGCAGGGCATGGCGCCCCACGAGCGGCCCGCGCAGAAGGCGGGCGCCCCGGTGCCGCAGGCGCACGGCGACCGCAGCCCGACCACGTTCCACCAGCTCGACGCGGGCCGGGTGATGCGCATCGGCCGTGCGCTGGAGAACGAACTCGTCGTCTCCGACCTCCAGGTCTCCCGCCTCCACGCGGAATTCCGGGCCACCCCCGACGGCCGCTTCGAGATCCGCGACCTGGGCAGCCACAACGGCACCTACGTCAACGGCCAGCCGGTCACCAAGTCCGGTAAGGCGCTGATCGGGCCGAACGACATCATCGGCGTCGGCCACTCCACCTTCCGGCTGGTCGGCGACCGGCTGGAGGAGTTCGTCGACACCGGCGACGTCTCCTTCTCGGCCCGCCACCTCACGGTCACCGTCGACGGCGGCAAGCAGATCCTCAAGGACGTCTCCTTCGGTGTCCCGGAGAAGTCGCTGATCGCCGTCATCGGCCCGTCCGGATCCGGTAAGTCGACGCTGCTCAAGGCACTGACCGGCTACCGCCCCGCCAACCAGGGCGATGTCCTCTACGACAACCGGAATCTCTACAAGCAGTTCGCCGAGCTGCGCCAGCGCATCGGACTGGTCCCGCAGGACGACATCCTGCACAAGGAACTGACCGTCGCGAAGGCCCTCAACTACGCCGCCAAGCTCCGCTTCCCCGGTGACACAGCGGAGTCCGAGCGCCAGGCGCGTATCGACGAGGTGCTGCGCGAGCTCAAGCTCGACATCCACAAGACCAAGAAGGTCACCTCGCTCTCCGGTGGCCAGCGCAAGCGTGTGTCGGTGGCCCTGGAGCTGCTGACCAAGCCGTCGCTGATCTTCCTGGACGAGCCGACCTCCGGCCTCGACCCGGGCATGGACCGCGACGTCATGCAGCTGCTGCGCGGCCTCGCCGACGACGGCCGCACCGTCCTGGTCGTCACCCACTCCGTCGCCGAACTCGGCATCTGCGACAAGCTGCTGGTGATGGCGCCGGGCGGCGGCGTGGCCTACTTCGGCCCGCCCGAGGAGGCGCTCAACTTCTTCCAGTACGACACCTGGGCGGACGTCTTCTCGGCCTTCGAGAACTACCGTGACTACGACTGGATGGGCCGCTGGCGCGGGTCCCCGCACTACCAGATGTACGCCGCGGACATCGACGCCGTCGCGCCGCAGTCGGTGGAGATCCAGCCGCCGCCGGCCCGGATGCAGAAGTCGCAGAGCTGGGGCTCGCAGCTGTGGACCCTGATGCGGCGCTATGTCTCGGTGCTCGCCTCCGACCGCGGTTTCCTGGGGCTGATGGTGATCCTGCCCGCGGTGCTGGGCGTGGTCTCGATTCTGATCCCCAGCGACTTCGGCCTCGGATACGGCCCGGTGGCGAAGGGCCGCACCAACCGCGACGCCAGCACGATCATGCTGATCCTCGCGGTCGGCATGTGCTTCTCCGGAGCGGCCAACTCCGTCCGTGAGTTGATCAAGGAGCGGGTCATCTACGAACGCGAACGGGCCACCGGCCTGTCGCGGTCGGCGTATCTGATGTCCAAGGTGATCGTGCTGGGGCTCGTCACGGCCTTCCAGGGCGTGATCATCGCGGTCATTGGCTTCTGGACCCGCCCGATGCCCGACGAGGGCCTGGTGCTGGAGAACCTGCCGGCCGTCGAGATGGCACTGGCGATCATCGCGCTGGGCTTCACATCGATGATGTTCGGCCTGATCATCTCCGCGCTGGTCAAGACGGCTGAGAAGACCATGCCGCTGCTGGTCATGTTCGCCATCGTCCAGGTCGTCTTCACCGGCGTGCTCTTCCAGCTGTTCGACACCGTGGGCGTCGCGCAGTTCGCCTGGCTGATGCCGTCGCGCTGGGCCGTCGGCGCGATGGGCGCGACCGCCGACATGAACACGCTGCTGCCGTGGGAGCCGGGCAATCCGGACCCGCTGTGGAAGCACCAGACCGGCGTCTACATCATGGACATGATCATCCTGATCGGTCTCGGTGTCGCGCTCGCCTTCGTCGTCGCGCGGCTGCTGCGCCGCCACGAGCCGGAGGTCATGCGCAAGTAGCGCGTGCCGCACCGCGCACCACCGCCGAGGGGCGGCACCCGACACCGGGTGCCGCCCCTCGGCGGTGGTGCGTGCGGCGGAAGGCCGCGTGAACTCCGGCTCAGTAGGCCGAGTTGACGTTGTCCATCGAGCCGTAGGTGGCGGCGGCGTAGTTGCAGGCCGCGACGATGTTCGCCACCGGGTCGTACAGGTCGTTCGGGGTGCCCGCGACGTGGTAGGTGTCGAACGTCGGCTGGATCACCTGGAGCAGGCCCTTGGACGGCACACCGTTCTGGGCGTTGATGTCCCAGTTGTTGATGGCCATCGGGTTGCCGCCGGACTCCCGGATGATGTTGCGGTGGATCCCGTCGTAGGACCCGGGAATGTTGTGCTTCGCCATGATGTCCAGCGACTCGCGGATCCAGCCGTCCAGGTTGTCCGCGTACTTCTTGGGCGCCGGCTTCGGGGCCGGGGCGGGCGCGCGCTCGGCGGACCGGCTCGCGGCCTCCTTCGCCTTGCGCGCCTTCTCGGCCTTGGCCTTCGCGTCGGCGGCGGCCTTGGCCTTGGCGGCCTTCTCGGCTTCGGCCTTCTTCTTGGCCGCGGCGGCGGCCTCGGCCTTGGCCTTCGCCGCGGTGGCGTCGGCCTGCTTCGTGATGGTGGCCTGCTGGGTCTTCGCGGCCGTGCCGACGGCGCTGAAGGCGACCGGCTTCACGTGCTCGACGGTGGTGGCCTCGGCCTTGCCCTGACCGGCGTCAGCACCCGGCACGACGGTGAAAACCAGAGCTGCGGCACCGGCCGCGGCAACGCCGGCGACGGAAAGCTTACGGGTCCGGGTCAGGCGGTGGAATCCGGAAAGGGCGTGCTTGGGCATGATGGGTCGACCTCTTCCAATGGGGGACGTCACAAGGGGCCTTGGTTGGCGGATAACGCCGAGTTCTGACCACGGCGCCGAGCGACGGGAGCCATTCTTAGCGGCCGAAAATTAACCGGGCAAAGGTGTGACGTACGATCCGGGTTAGTGGAACCCGGGGAGCGTGGAATGCGTCCGGAACGGTTGCTTCCCAGCTCACAACGGATCTGATGGACCACTAACCCGGGTCGTAAGTGACCTGGGTCCTATGCGCGGCGTCACATTTCGGCGAGGTTTATCTCGCCGTTGGTAATTGCAAACGCACAGTCTGTGGGCGTCAGACTTCGACCATCACCTGGTCAAGGGACTTTCGGACCAAATCGGGCACTTCGCATTCCGGCGACGGATAGCCCACGGGAATCACCGCGAAGGCTTTTTCGTTGGCCGGCCGCCCGAGTACCTCCTGCAGGAACCGCATCGGGCTGGGCGTGTGCACCAGTGCCGCGAGGCCCGACAGATGCAGCGCGGACAGCAGCATGCCGACCGCGATGCCCACCGACTCGTCGACGTAGTAGTGCTTGCGCTTGCTGCCGTCCTCGCCCAGCCAGTGCCGCTGCTGGAAGACCACGATCAGCTGCGGCGCGTCGGTCAGATGCGGCTTGACCTCGTCCGTGCCCAGCGGCCGCAGCGCCGCCAGCCACTCCTCGCCCAGCCGCCCCTCGTAGGAGACCTGTTCCTCCTCCTCGGCCGCCACCCGGATCCTGCGCCGCACCTCGGGGTCCTTGACCAGTACGAACGTCCACGGCTGCTGATGGGCCCCGGACGGCGCGGTGGCCGCGCAGGCGATCGCGTCCCGCACCACCTGCGCGGGCACCGGATCGGTGGCGAACTGCCGCACCGTGCGACGCCGGTCCATCCGCTCCCGCAGCTCCGCGGCACGGGCCAGCGATTCCGCGGCCGGCATCCGCGCGGGGCGGTACGGCACCGGCCGGTAGGGGTCGCCGTGGGTCGGGGTCCAGCTCCTTGTGGAATGCGTCATGCACCGAGTCTGGAACTCAGGACGGCGGCACCGGATGGACATCCCCGAATTCGTGCCACAGGTAGCGCCGCCGCACGGCCGCCGCGTACGCCCGCCGCAGCACCGCCTCCTGAGCCCCGTCCGCCCCGCCGGTCACTGCCTTCACCACCGCCTCCAGCGTCAGCAGATGCGAGACGGTCGGCTCGTGCAGCCCCGTGAGCAGGCCGTCCATCGCCCGCACCCCCGCTCCCGCGTCCCCACGAGATCCGTCCAGCCGGCCGCGGCGCGCCCCCGCCGGTCCGGCCCGGCCGCTGACTACAGCGCCCGTACGGCCGTCGTCCCCGCCGTCACGATCCGCCCGACCGCGGCACCCCGCCCGGGGCGGCGCCGGGCCCGCGCCGCGTTCACCAGCCACGCTGTCGGCGGCGCCACCGCGAACCGCTCCGCATGCGGCGGTCCGAACGCCTCCGCCGACGCGACCCCGGTGTGCAGCGAGATCGGCGCGATCCGCACCCCGCGACTGACCAGCCGCGCCACCAGCGGCGCCGTGAACGGGCGGGCCGCACTCGGCGTCTCCGCGCTGCCGCCGTCCGGCGAATGCACCGCGAAGACCGTGGTCCAGGGTCGCCTTCGCCGACCCGTGGCCGCCCACGGTGGGATACGCCTCCACGGCCGCCCCGGAGCTGATGTTCAGCACCGCGCCGACTGCCCGGGGGAGGGCCACCTCACCACCCGCCCCACCTGTCCCTATGTAGAGGGACGTATCCGCTTCAGTGGAAGCTTCGGTGACATCCCCTATATAAGGGGACAAAAAAGACGAGGCGCGCAACAGCGGCAAAGCCCCTTGGGTGAGTCCCGGCGGCGCCACCACCTGCGTTTCCAGCGCCTCCCGCAACCCGGTCGGCGGACGGTCCGCCGGCCGCACCAGCGGCTCGGCAGCCGGCACGCTCGCGTGGTTCACCAGCAGGTCGAGCCCGCCCGGCCCCGGGCCGCAGCCACCAGCTCCGCACGGTGTGCGGCGTCCGTCACGCCCCCGGGCAGCGCCGACACCCGCGCTCCGCCGTCCGCAGCTCCTCCGCCGCGGCTTCCAGCGGCCCCGCGGATCCGGCGTCCACCACCAGATCCCACAAGATGCCGCCAGAGCCCAGCCGCGCCCGGCCGGCGACCCGGCGAATGCCCGGCCCGGCCCCTTCGAGGCTCCCGCGATGATCGCCACCGGCATGATCCCGTCACTGCTTCCGTCTCCGGCCGCTGTCCGGGCCCCGGACGCGGCCGGAAGGGCCACCCCGCGAGCCCCGCGAGCCCCGGGGACGCCGGAGGGGCCTCCGGGCACCCGATGCCCTCGCCGTAGGAACCGGAGCGGCTCGCGGGCGCCGGCCGCCGGACGGGCCGGATCAGGGCATGGGGCCTAGTCCGCTGGGCGGAGGCAGACGCTTCCTCAGGACCGATACGTGCCGGTCAGCGCGCCGGTACGGTGAAGCCATGAGCAACGGACCGGGTGCCGGGATCCCCGCGGTGAGCACCGCGATCCTGGCGATGAGCAGGCATCTGGAGGTTCGCGACGTCCTCAAGACGATCGTCGCCTCGGCCCGCGAGCTGCTGGACGCCGAATACGCCGCCCTCGGTGTCCCCGACGATCACGGCGGCTTCGCCCAGTTCGTGGTGGACGGCGTCAGCGACGAGCAGTGGAAGGCCATCGGCCCGCTGCCCCGCCAGCACGGCATCCTCGCCGCGATGCTGCACCACGCCACCCCCGAGCGCCTCGCCGACGTCCGCGCGGACCCCCGCTTCGGCGGCTGGCCGTCCGCCCACCCCGACATGTCCGACTTCATCGGACTGCCGGTCGCCGACGGCGACGACATCCTCGGCGCGCTCTTCCTCGCCAACAAGCGCTGCACGACCCCGCCGCCCGACGGGAACGGCTGCGGCTTCACCGAGGAGGACGAGCGGCTGCTCGGGATACTCGCCCAGCACGCCGCCATCGCCCTGACCAACGCCCGCCTCTACGAGCGCAGCCGCGAACTGACCATCGCGGGCGAGCGCGCCCGGCTCGCCCACGAGCTGCACGACGCCGTCGCCCAGAAGCTCTTCTCCCTCCGGCTCACCGCCCAGGCCGCCACCGCACTGGTCGACCGCGACCCGGCCCGCGCCAAGGGCGAACTCCACCAGGTCGCCGAGCTGGCCGCGGAGGCCGCCGATGAACTGCGCGCCGCCGTCGTCGAACTGCGGCCGGCCGCCCTGGACGAGGACGGCCTGATCGCCACCCTGCGCTCGCAGGCCCAGGTGCTGGACCGGGCGCACGGCGCCCATGTCACCTTCGCCGCCCACGGCGTCCGCGCCCTGCCCGCCGCCCAGGAAGAAGCGCTGCTCCGGGTCGCCCAGGAGGCGCTGCACAACGCCTTGCGGCACTCTGGGGCCGAGCACGTCGAGGTGACCCTCACCCGGAACGGCCAGGGGGCGCTGCTGCGCGTCGCCGACGACGGCTGCGGCTTCGACACCGGCACGGTCCGCCGGGCCGGCCGGCATCTCGGCCTGGTCTCGATGCGTGACCGCGCCGGCGGCGTCGGCGGAAAGCTCACCGTGGAGTCGGAGCCCGGCAAGGGCACCGCTGTCGAGATGGAGGTACCCGGTGGCTGACACCGACAGGGGCGGTGCGACGGGGCTCCCCCCGGAGGGCACCCGGGAAGGCTCCGGCCGGCGTGCGGGCGACGGCCGGCCGATCCGCGTCCTGCTCGTCGACGACCACCAGGTCGTACGCCGCGGCCTGCGGACCTTCCTGGAGATCCAGGACGACATCGAGGTGGTGGGGGAGGCCTCCGACGGCGCCGAGGGGGTCGCCGCCGCCGAACGACTGCGTCCCGACGTCGTTCTGATGGACGTCAAGATGCCCGGTATGGACGGCATCGAGGCGCTCCGGAAGCTGCGCGAGCTGACCAACCCCGCACGGGTGCTGATCGTCACCAGCTTCACCGAGCAGCGCACGGTCGTGCCGGCCCTGCGCGCGGGCGCCGCCGGATATGTGTACAAGGACGTCGATCCGGAGGCGCTGGCCGGCGCCATCCGCTCCGTCCACGCCGGGCACGTTCTCCTCCAGCCCGAGGTCGCCGGCGCTCTGCTCTCCCAGGACGTGGGCAACAACGGCCAGGGGCGCGGCACTTCACTCACCGAGCGGGAGCGTGAGGTGCTCGGCCTGATCGCGGACGGGCGGTCCAACCGCGAGATCGCCCGCGCGCTGGTGCTGTCCGAGAAGACGGTCAAGACCCATGTCTCGAACATCCTCATGAAGCTGGACCTCGCGGACCGGACACAGGCGGCGCTGTGGGCGGTCCGGCACGGCATCGGCGCCTGACCCGGCCCGGCCCGGCCCCGTCGGTGCCGGGCCCCACGGCCCCGCCGTTTCCCTGGTCATCCAGGAATCGGAACGTCGTCTTCCGGTGCGAGATTCATACTGTCGTGTAGATGTAGCCCATTTGGCGTATCCCCGTCCGCGCCGGGCCGTTCTCCAGTGCAGTCGTGGCGGCTGGCCACGGCAAACGGCAACGAGGAGCAAGCGAAGTGAAGAACATCAAGCGGGCCGCGGCGATCACGATGATGGCGGGCGGCCTCGCCGTCGCAGGTGCCGGCCTCGCCTCGGCGCACAGCGCGCCGCTGGCCCAGGGCGCGGCCGTGCAGTCGCCCGGCGTCGGCTCCGGCAACCTCGTCCAGGTCCCGGTGCACATCCCCGTGAACGCCTGCGGCAACACCGTCAGCGTCGTCGGTGTCCTCAACCCGGCCTTCGGGAACGACTGCGAGAACATCTGACGCAGCCGCGCCCACCCGGCGCACCCGTCCCGGCCCCGCAGCCAACCAGCTGCGGGGCCGGACCGGTTGGGCCCCGGCCGACGGCCCCTCAGACCTCTCGCCCCGCCCGGCTCACCCCCGCCGCTCCCGCTCCTCCACCGCGGAGTTGTACGCCGCCACCTGCGCCCGCCGGGCCGTACGCTCCACCGGCCGCAGCGCCTCGG
This sequence comes from Streptomyces sp. NPDC101393, assembly GCF_044767385.1. Taxonomy (NCBI): domain Bacteria; kingdom Bacillati; phylum Actinomycetota; class Actinomycetes; order Kitasatosporales; family Streptomycetaceae; genus Streptomyces; species Streptomyces sp. NPDC101393. The sequence goes on from NZ_JBIWNU010000013.1 coordinate 146,748, forward strand.
CACGGGCCGCGATCTCCGACGAACTCACCGCCCCGCCGTGCTCCCGGCCGTCACCGCCCGCCTGCTGGGCGATACCGATGAGCGCACCCACCCGCTGAGCCAGCTCCAACACCCGTACCGCACGGGGCGGATATCCCGGCGCCAGCACCTGACGACCGGCCTCGGCCCGTGCGCGGTACGCGTCGAGGGCCGCACGGGCGACCGGGCCCGATCCGGCCACGTCCAGCTTCGCCAGCATCTCGGTCGCGTCCCGCAGCGCCTCCGCCAGCTCCCGCTCGGCCTCACCCAGCGACGGCACATCGGCCGGCGGCCCCTCCCGCACCGGCAGGCAGCGCCAGACCACCTCCACATGCACGTCCGGACCGCTGCCGCCCTCGGGCCCGGCCTCGTATATCTCCGGGACCAGCCCCAGGCCGGCCCCGGCGGCGACCACCGCCTCCCCGGCCTCCAGCGCCCGCGCATTGAAATCCGGCGGACCGCTCAGCCCCAGCGGATGCCCCGGCGCCGGCAGCGCCACCCGCAGGCCGACGGCCCCCAGGTTCCGCAGCCGCCCCAGCGCGAGGGTCAGCCCGACCGGCGACGCCTCTCCGGGGAGGTCTTCCACGCGGTGCACCGCATCGTCGTCCGCGATGCGGTGCACCGCGTCATCAGGTGAGATAAGTCCGGCCAAAAGGGCATTTCCCCATGCCGCCAGCCGTCCTGATCGAGGTTCATCGAGCATGGTCCCCAGCCTAGGGAACGCCACTGACATCGAGTGGCGTAGGTTTGCTGGGGGGATGCGCCTACAGGTGCACGAGACGACCGAGAAGCAATGGGAGACAACGCGCTCATGAGCGATGTGCTGGAGCTGGTGGACGTATCGGTGGTCCGCGAAGGACGGGCTCTGGTGGACCAGGTCTCCTGGTCGGTGAAGGAGGGGGAGCGCTGGGTGATCCTCGGCCCCAACGGCGCCGGCAAGACCACCCTCCTGAACATCGCCTCCAGCTACCTCTTCCCGAGCACCGGCTCCGCCACGATCCTCGGCGAGCACCTCGGCCGGGTCGACGTCTTCGACCTGCGCCCGCGCATCGGCATCGCCGGCATCGCCCTCGCCGACAAGCTGCCGCGCAGCCAGACCGTCCTGCAGACCGTGCTCACCGCCGCCTACGGCATGACCGCGAGCTGGCAGGAGAACTACGAGGACGTCGACGAGCAGCGCGCCCGCGCCTTCCTCGACCGCCTCGGCATGACCGAGTACCTCGACCGCAAGTTCGGCACCCTCTCCGAGGGCGAGCGCAAGCGCACCCTGATCGCCCGCGCCATGATGACCGACCCCGAGCTGCTCCTCCTGGACGAGCCGGCCGCCGGCCTCGACCTCGGCGGCCGCGAGGACCTGGTGCGCCGCCTGGGCCGCCTCGCCCGCGACCCGTACGCCCCCTCGATGATCATGGTGACCCACCACGTCGAGGAGATCGCCCCCGGCTTCACCCACGTCCTGATGATCCGCCAGGGCAAGGTGCTGGCCGCCGGGCCGCTCGATCTCGAACTGACCTCCAGCAACCTCTCCCACTGCTTCGGTCTCCCACTGATCGTCGAGCGCAACGGCAACGACCGCTGGACGGCGCAGGGTCTGCCGCTGAGCTGACCGATCGCGCCCTGTCCCGAGCCGCTCCGCGGATCTACCATGAGGGCGTGGATCCATGGGTGTGGTGGCTGATCGCCGCCGTAGGACTGGGTATTCCTCTCGTCGTGACCGCGATGCCCGAATTCGGGATGCTCGCGGTCGGCGCCGTCGCCGGTGCCGTCACCGCAGCTGTCGGTGGCGGCACCGTGCTGCAATTCGTCGCGTTCGCGGTGGTGTCGGTCGCGTTGATCGCGGTCGTCCGCCCCGTCGCCAACCGCCACAGAGGCCGGCACCCGACCCTCGCCTCCGGCGTCGACGCCCTCAAGGGCAAGAGCGCCACGGTCCTGGAGCGGGTCGACGGCGGCGAAGGCGGCCGCATCAAGCTCGGGGGCGAAGTCTGGTCCGCCAGAGCCCTCGACGCCGACCAGGTCTACGAACCGGGCCGCACGGTCGACGTCGTCGAGATCGAAGGCGCCACCGCCCTCATCATCTGACGCAAGGGCACTCTCCCGCCGTGGCCATCTGACCTGAACACGCTGCGCGACGGGCCGCGACTCTGAAAGACTGATCAACCGCCAAGCCGGTCACGAACGGCCGGCACGGACCAGCAACGAAGGGCACGGGAGCCGCTGTGGAACCGATCATCATCGTCCTGATCATCCTGGTGGTGCTCGTGTTCATCGCACTCATCAAGACGATCCAGGTCATCCCGCAGGCCAGCGCCGCCATCGTCGAACGCTTCGGCCGGTACACCCGCACGCTCAACGCCGGCCTGAACATCGTCGTCCCGTTCATCGACTCGATCCGCAACCGCATCGACCTGCGCGAACAGGTCGTGCCGTTCCCGCCGCAGCCGGTGATCACCCAGGACAACCTCGTCGTCAACATCGACACCGTCATCTACTACCAAGTGACGGACGCCCGCGCCGCGACGTACGAAGTCGCCAGCTACATCCAGGCCATCGAGCAGCTCACCGTCACCACCCTGCGCAACATCATCGGTGGCATGGACCTCGAACGAACCCTGACCTCCCGCGAGGAGATCAACGCCGCGCTGCGCGGCGTCCTCGACGAGGCCACCGGCAAGTGGGGCATCCGCGTCAACCGCGTCGAGCTCAAGGCCATCGAGCCGCCGACCTCCATCCAGGACTCGATGGAGAAGCAGATGCGCGCCGACCGTGACAAGCGCGCCGCCATCCTCCAGGCCGAGGGTGTCCGGCAGTCCCAGATCCTGACCGCCGAAGGTGAGAAGCAGTCCTCGATCCTGCGCGCCGAAGGTGACGCCAAGGCCGCCGCGCTGCGCGCCGAGGGTGAGGCCCAGGCGATCCGGGTGGTCTTCGAGTCCATCCACGCCGGCGACCCGGACCAGAAGCTGCTCTCCTACCAGTACCTCCAGATGCTCCCCAAGATCGCTGAGGGGGACGCCAACAAGCTCTGGATCGTGCCCAGCGAGATCGGCGATGCCCTCAAGGGACTCGGTGGCGCCCTCGGCAACTTCAACCCCACGGGCGGCGGCGGCACCATCCCCAAGCCCAGCTCGCCGAACCGCGAAGCGCCCCCCATCGACTGACCGCGGCACTCCCTGGTGCATGATCGAGCGCAAGCGCACCGATCATGCACGGGGGAGTTCACGTGACCATGAGCATGACCCTCTGGGAAGCAGCGGCCGTCTTCGCCGCGGGACTCGGCGCCGGCACGATCAACACCGTCGTCGGATCAGGGACCCTCATCACCTTCCCGGTTCTGCTGGCCGTCGGCCTGCCGCCGATCACCGCGAACGTCTCCAACACTCTCGGCCTGGTGCCCGGTTCGATCAGCGGAGCCATCGGCTACCGTCGGGAACTCCGCGGCCAGCGCCGCCGCATCCTCCGCTTCGGCGCCGCCGCCATGACCGGCGGCCTCATCGGCGCCATCCTGCTGCTCGCGCTGCCGTCCAACGCCTTCGACGCGATCGTTCCCGCCCTGATCGCCATCGCGCTGGTGCTCGTCATCGCCCAGCCCCGGCTCGCCACCGCGCTCCGCGCCCGCCGTGAACGCCAGGGCACCACCGTCCACCGCGACGGCGGCATCGCCCTGCTCACCGGCCTGCTGTTCGCCAGCATGTACGGCGGCTACTTCGGCGCCGCCCAAGGAGTCCTCTACCTCTCCCTGATGGGCCTGCTCCTCAACGAGGACCTGCAGCGCATCAACGGACTCAAGAACGTCCTCGCCCTGGTCGTCAACGGCATCGCCGCCGTCTTCTTCCTCTTCGTCGCCGACTTCAACTGGACCGCCGTCCTGCTCATCGCCGTCGGCTCGTCCCTCGGCGGTCAGATCGGCGCGACGGTGGGCCGGCGCCTGCCGCCCACCGCCCTGCGCGCCGTCATCGTCGTCGTAGGACTGGCGGCCATCGCCCAACTCCTCCTCAAATAAGGGGAGTCGGGCGACGGTCTACGCAGGCAGCGCCAGCCAGTCCGGCAGCTCCTCCCGCACCGAAACCCCCAGCGCCGACAGCATCGCGTCCGCCGGCGTCGGCTCGAACGGCCGCCGCAGCAACGCCATCCCCGCCTGCTCGGGCGTACGGTCCGCCTTGCGGTGATTGTCCTCCGCACACGAGGCGACGGTATTGAGCCAGGTGTCCCCACCGCCGCGGGCCCGCGGTACGACGTGGTCCACGGTCGTCGCCCGGCGCCCGCAGTACGCGCACTGGTGCTGGTCGCGCACCAGCACGCCACGCCGCGACCACGGCGCCCGTCTTCGGAACGGCACCCGTACGTACCTGCTGAGCCGGATCACCCGCGGCACCGGCACATCGACCGAAGCGGCACGGATCCGCAGCCCCGGATGCGCGTGCTCGACCACGGCCTTGTCCTGCATGACCAGTACCACCGCACGCCGCAGCGACACCGTCGACAGCGGCTCGAAGCTCGCATTCAGCACCAGCGTCTCGCGCATCCCGTCCACCTCCCGGACCCCGTTCGCCCCCGCGGCGAAGTGGCTCCACTGTGCAGGGGAACCGATTCCCACGACAACGCAATATCCGCACGCCAGAAGGGAAATGACGGGTAATCAGGAAATGAACAGGGGGTGATGGACTCAGTCGCCGAGGTATCGGGCGAGGCGCCCCGTAGCGCCGACGAGGGCAGGGCGGCACCGACCGCGCCGCACGCACGGGAACGCCCCGGATCCCGCCCCCGTAGAACATGCGGGACCCGGAGCGCACGGCAGCCGGCGCGGACGTCCGGCACGAAGGCGGACTCCGGATGGGGGTTCCCCCTGCTCCTCAAGAGCTCGGGGGAGGCGGGCGACACACCTGCGCCCCGCCGCCCCCGCCACTGCGGTACCGGCTGCCCGACGGCCTTCGCAGGCCGTCAGCCACGTACCACTCTGCGTGCGGGAAGCGCCGGGGCGCAAAGGGTTATCGGGGACTCAGCCCTCCGCGGGCCGCTCGAACTCGGCGATCAACTGCGCCCGCCCGACCGTGTGGAACCGCAGATTGAAGCCCACCACAGCAGGCGACGCATCGGCATCCGGGCCGAGCTTCTCCTGGTCCACCGCGTACACGGTGAAGACATAGCGGTGCGGACCGTCCCCGGGCGGCGGCGCCGCACCCACGAACTCCCGCGTCCCGGCGTCGTTACGGACATGAACGGCGCCCTCGGGCAGCCCCTTCATCTCCCCGGACCCGGCGCCGGCCGGCAACTCCGTCACCGACGCCGGAATGTCGAACAGCGACCAGTGCCAAAAACCGCTGCCCGTCGGCGCGTCCGGGTCGTAGCAGGTGACGGCGTAGCTCTTCGTCCCCGCCGGAGCACCCTCCCACCGCAGCTGCGGCGAACGGTTCCCCTCGGCCTGGACCTGCTCCGGCCGCAGCGTCCCACCCGGCTCCACCTCATCGCTCGACACCGTGAACGCCGGCACCTGCGGGTGGAAATCGTGCGGGAGCGGCCGCCGCTTCAGCTCGGACACCTCGACACCTCCTGGTTGCTTGCTGACACCTGTCCGGCCAGGCTAGAGCCAGTTCCGCTGACCGCCGACCTCCGCCAGCCACTGGTTGAGGTAACCGGCCCAGTCGGTTCCCTCGAAGTCGTTCAGACCCACGGTGAACGACCGGTACGAGTCCGAGCCACCGGTGAACAGCCCCGGCTTCTTGTCCATCTCCAGCACCACGTCCATCTCACGGTCGTCGGCGATGAACGACAGCTCGACCTGGTTCAGCCCGCGGTACTGCTGCGGCGCGAAGAACTCGACCTCCTGGTAGAACGGCAGCTTCTGGCGCGTCCCCCGGATGTGCCCCTGCTCCAGGTCGGCCGCCTTGAAACGGAACCCGAGCCGCCCGAAGGCATCCAGGATCGCCTGCTGCGCCGGCAGCGGGTGCACGTTCACCGGGTCGAGGTCACCGGAGTCCACCGCGCGGGCGATCGCCAGCTCCGTCGTCACCCCGATGTTCATCCCGTGCAGATGCTGGCCGAGGAACGTCGTGATCGGCGTCTCCCACGGGATCTCCAGCCCGAACGGCACGGTGTGCGCCGCACCCGCCTGGACCTCGAACGCCCCGCCCACCTGCAGCTTGGTGAACTCGATGTTCCGCTTGTACTCCTCGTCCCCGCTCTCCACCTCGACGCGCGCCTGGAGCCCGACGGACAGCCCCTCGACCTGCTGCGCCACGGACCCGCCCTGGATCCGCACCTCACCCTGCACGACACCGCCCGGGACGACGTTCTCCTCGAAGAGCACCGTCTCCACCGACGCGCCCCCGGCCCCCATGCTCGCCAGCAGCTTCTTGAATCCCATGCTCGTCCCTCCCAGGCGGTACGCCTGTGTTCTCTGTACAGCCGAGATCTCGGCTCGATACCTACGAACGCGAAACGGCTCAGGCCGGTTCCGCTTGCCACACCTTCCCAATCGGAGAGTCCCCATGACCAGCCGCCGTCCATAACGTCTGCACTACCCTCGGTGCGCATGCCTGACGTACCGGCCCGCACTCCTCTCACCCGCGACTTCTTCAACCGCCCGGTGGTGGACGTCGCTCCCGACCTCCTCGGCCGCACACTCGTACGCCACACCCCCGACGGCACCATCGAACTCCGCCTGACGGAGGTCGAGGCCTACGACGGTGAAGGGGACCCCGGCTCCCACGCCTACCGCGGCCGCACGGCCCGCAACGCCTCGATGTTCGGCCCTCCCGGCCATGCGTACGTCTACTTCATCTACGGCATGTGGTTCAGCCTCAACCTGGTCTGCGGTCCCGAGGGACGCGCGAGCGGCGTCCTCCTCCGCGCCGGCGAGATCCTCACCGGTACGCCGCTCGCCGCCGACCGCCGCCCCAAGGCCCGCAACACCAACGAGCTGGCCAAGGGCCCCGCCCGCCTGGCCACCGCCCTCGACATCGACCGCACCCTCAACGGCCTCGACCTCTGCGGCGACGCCGATGCCCCGCTCGCCGTCCTGCACGGCCGCCCCGCAGCCCCCGACCAGGTACGCAACGGACCGCGCACCGGAGTCGGCGGCGACGGCGCCGAACACCCCTGGCGCTACTGGATCGCCGACGATCCGACGGTCAGCCCGTACCGCCCGCACACCCCGCGCCGCCGCACCAGGACAGCGACTTGACCCGGGCCGCCGCAACGCCTAATGTGGCCCGAGCCGTTGGACACGGGCAGCGCTATCTGCGCAGGCCGCCGGACGGCACAACCAACTACTGAGAACGCTTCCCTCAACGGGGTCCATTTCGCGTTGCCGAAATTCGACCCCACGGCCCGATTATGAGCCGCAGGGGAATTCCGCTAAAGTAGTGATCACGCCGAAAGGCGCGAACAAACCCCTCCGACGGGTAATCGGAACTGAATTCGAGCCGGAAACGGACCGAATC
>NZ_JBIWNU010000014.1:0-133640 GCF_044767385.1 Streptomyces sp. NPDC101393
TGTCTGGCCGGGGCGCCCGGGGGGGGGGGCGCGCCCGGGGGGGGGGGGGGGGGCCCCCGGGGGGGGGGGGGGGGGGGGGGGGGGTTCACCCCCACGACAGCCCCTAGTCCAGCGAGGCTCCCTTGCGTTCCGGGATCAGGAACATGGCCGCCATGTCCAGAAGGTAGATGACGGCGAGCAGGCCGATGGCCTTCTGGAAGCCGTAGGAGTCCGCGACGAGGGCGACCACCAGCGGGGCGAAGCCACCGACGCCGCGGCCCAGGTTGAAGAGGACGTTCTGGGCGGTGGCACGCGCGTGGGTGGGGTAGAGCTCGGCGATCAGGGCACCGTAGCCGCCGGTCATGCCGTTCACGAAGGCGCCCATGACGGCGCCGCCGATGAGCAGCGCGGTGGGGGCGGAGAGGGTGGCGTAGGCGACGACGGCGAGGACCGAGCCGGCCTGGAAGATCCAGAAGGTGGGGCGGCGGCCGATCCGGTCGGCGAGGTGGCCGAAGGCGAGGATCCCGAGGGCCATGCCGACGACCGTGACGGCGGTCCAGGCGCCGGACTTGGTGAGGCTGTAGCCGAACTCCTCGGACAGATAGCTCGGGAGCCACGTCATGATGCCGTAGTAGCCGAAGTTCTGTACCGAGGTCAGCACGAGGATGCCGAGGGTGGTGCGGCGGGCCGCCGGGGTGTCGAGGAGGCTGCGCAGCGGGGCGGTGGCGGGCCGTGCCGCGCGGGCGGCCTCGGTGAACGCCGCGGGCTCGTGCATCGTGCGGCGGAAGAGGAATGCCGCGACGGCGGGCAGCACGCCGAGGGCGAACAGGGCGCGCCAGCCCCAGGCGTTGATGACCGGGGCGGAGACGAGGGCGGCGGCCAGGACGCCGGTCTGCCAGCCGAGGCCGACGTAGGACGTGCCGCGGGCGCGTTTGCGGCTGGGGAAGGCCTCGGCGGCCAGGGCCATGCCGATACCGAATTCACCGCCGATGCCCATGCCCGAGAGGAACCGGAAGACCGCGAGCTGGGTGAAGTCCTGGGACAGCGCGGTCAGTCCGGTGAAGACGGCGAAGAGCACGATGGACCAGGACAGCACCCGGATGCGGCCCAGGCGGTCGGAGAGCACGCCGAACAGCAGGCCGCCGGCGACGCAGCCGGTGAGGGTGATGGTGGTCAGTGACCCCGCCTCGGTGGAGGTCAGGTGGAGACCGGCGGTGAGCGCGGAGAGGGCGAAGCTGAGGATGAGGAGGTCGAAGCCTTCGAGGCCGTATCCGACGGCGGAGGCGAGGACGGCCTTGCGGGCGTAGGCGTCGGGTTCGGTGCGCTGATGGCCTGCCGGGGAGGGGGTCTGTGGGGGTGTGGCAGCGGCCGACGGCTCGTCAGGGGTGGGGCGGGGGTCCGCCTGCGCGGGGTGGTGGGGCATGCGTTTTTGCGTCCTGGTCCTCGGGTGCCGGATGTCCGGGCGTACGGGGTGCGGCGCGGCCGGTCGTGGGACGGCGGGCAGGCGCGTACGGAGGGGGAAACGGCCGGCCCGGCCGGTCCGCGCCGGTGCGGCCGAGGCGTCATTCTAGGGGGCGGCCCCGGGTGTGCGTTCGGGCATCCGCATGATGTGCGGGCAGGCGGCCCGGTGGCTGCCGGGAGGGGGACCGCGTGACTGCCGGGTGCGGGCCGCCGGTCCCTTCCGGCGCGGCGTCGCGGGTCTCGGCCGCGTTCCAGCGGGGAGACTGACAGCACGAGCGGGCATCGCCGGCGAAAGGGTCCGTCATGTTGCAGCGCAGGAGAGTTTCGCGGGACACCGTGCACCATCCGGTCTTCGCCCGCTTCTACGCGCGGTGCTGCGGGCCCGCGGCGGACGAGCGGGCGGGCGTGGCGGCCCTGCGGAAGCAGTTGCTGACGGGATCCATGGGCCGGGTCATCGAGGTCGGCGCGGGCAGCGGACTGAACTTCGCGCACTATCCGCGGACGGTGTCGGAGGTGGTGGCGATCGAGCCGGAGGCCACCCTGCGGGCGGCGGCGCGGAAGGCGGCGGCGCATGCGGGCGTGCCGGTGGATCTCGTGCCGGGAGTCGCGGAGGCGCTGCCGGTCAAGAGCGAGGCGTTCGACGCGGCGGTGGCGTCGTTGGTGCTGTGTTCGGTGCGTGATGTGCGGCGGTCGCTGGCGGAGTTGCGGCGGGTGCTGCGTCCGGGCGGTGAGCTGCGGTTCTTCGAGCACGGGCGGGCGGCCGGGCGGGGGCTCGCGGCAGCGCAGTGGTCTTTGGACCGCACGGTCTGGCCGCTGCTGATGGGCGGCTGTCACACCTGGCGGGATCCGCTCGCCGAGATCCGGGCGGCGGGCTTCGAGGTGGTGCACGCGAGGCGGCTGCGGGTGCCGGAGCGCGGGCCGACGCTTCCCACGTCGCCCGTGGTGATGGGGATGGCGCGGCGGCCGATCGACGACTGAGCAGGGCGGGGGGCACCCCCCTGAAGGCGATCGTGTCCGTGCGCGTCACCGGGTCCGTGCCCGCGGCCGTCACACCGTCCAGGTGCGCAGTTCCTCCGCGATGGCGTGGACGTCGGTCGTGCCCTCCTTGACGAGCCGGGCGAGGTCGCGGACCCGCTCGGGGGAGGTGGCGATCTTCAGACCGCTCGCGACGAGGTAGCCGTAGGCGACGGCGGTCGCGAACATCGCGTTGGAGCGCTCCAACGCCGGTACCCGCAGGAGTAGTTGGAGGAGTGCCGCGGCGCGGTCCTGTGGTTCGGTGTAGACGGGGACGCCGAGGATCTCCGCGTCGTGGCGGCTGACGGCGGCCACCAGAGCGCCCCAGTCGGTGACCTGGGGGTCTCCGGGGGTGTGCTGTTCGGCGATCAGGAGGAGCCAGGCGAGGTCGATGCGCAGTGTCACGTGGGGCCCGGCTGTCCTTCCCGGTCCGTGGCTTTCGAGGGGCCGCGGTCGCTGCTCGGGTCCAGGCCGAATTCTTCGGCGAAGACTCGTTCGTACTGCTTCATGAAGTCGGAGGCGGCCTCGACGAAGGTCTGGCCGACCTCTCCGGCGTCCTTGAGGACGAGTTCTTCGATATAGCGGTTCATGCTCACTCCCCGCTGCAGGGCGCGCTCTCGCGCCGCTTCGGCGGTGGCTTCGTCCACACGGACATTCAGCTGTGTCTTCGCCACCCTCCTAAGCTAGCGCGCACCCGCTAGCACCGGCAAGTGGGGTCCGTCCGCCTCATCCGGCTTCCGCCTCACCCGTCCTGCCGGGCCAGTGGCGCAGCCCCCGGAGCACGTCCAGGAACGCGCGTTCCGCCGGGGAGAGCAGCCGGTCCCTGCGGCGTACGAGGCTGATGGGGCGGGGCTCGGGGGCCGGGGTGACGGGCAGGACGGCGAGGGTGCCGGCCCGTACCTCGTCGACGACGGCGTGCTCGGAGATCAGGGCGAGTCCCATCCCGGCGGCCACGCACTGCTTGACCGCTTCGGGGCCCCAGATGTCGGCACGCGGCGCGGCGCCGAGCCCCCAGTCGGCCAGCACCCGTTCTTGCAGCTCCCGGGTCTGCGAGCCGGGTTCGCGGAGCAGGAAGCGGCTGCCGGTGAGGTCGTCGGGGGCGAGGTCGGCGCGCTCGGCGAGGGGGTGATCGGGAGCCGCGATCAGCACCAGGCGTTCGTCCAGGACGGACTCGACGACCAGCCGGTCGCCGTGCGGGGTGCCGGCGACCACCGCGACACCGATGCCGCCGCCGAACAGCTGCTCCTGGACGGCCTCGTAGTTCCCGACGAAGACGTCGCAGTCGATGCCGGGGTGTTGGCGCTGGTAGCGGGCCAACAGCGCGGGCAGCAGATACGTTCCCACGGTGGTCGAACCGCCGATCAGCAGCCGCCCGGCCACCAGTCCGCCGACCTGCTGGACGGCGGCGACGGCCTCCTCGGCGAGCAGGAAGACCCGCTTGCCGTACTCGGCCAGCACCTCCCCCTCGGCGGTCGGCCGGGCGCGGGTCCCGGAGCGGTCGACGAGGGTGACGTGGAGCGACTGTTCGAGCCGGCGCACCTGGTTGGAGACGGACGGCTGGCTCATGTACAGCTTCTGGGCGGCCGCGGAGAACCCCTGGTGTTCGACGACCTGCATGAAGATCCACAGTCGGTGGAGGTTGAGTTCCATGGCCCTCCCTCGATGGCCGCCGCACGCTGCGCGGCGCCGCTCGGCAATCCATGATCGACCGCGCGACGAGCCTAGCCAGCGATGTCCCTGAGGGACAGGGGTGGGACGGACCGGACGGGTGCGGCAGGTGGGTGCGCGCCGCTCCCGATACCGGTGGAGCGGATACCGGACGATGTGATCCGCCGCTTCGCCACCAGGAGGACCCCTGCCGTGTCCGCCCCAGCCCCCGCACTCCACCTGAACCGCAGCCTGCGCCGTTTCGACATCATGGCGATGAGCGTCGCCGCCGTGATCTCCTTCGATGTGATCGGGCAGATCGCGACCGGCGGTGGCGAGGCCGTCACCTGGGTCGGCGTCGTGGCGGCGGTCTTCCTGCTGCCGTACGCGCTGATCTTCGCCGAGACCGGCGCGGCCTTCCCGCAGGAGGGCGGCCCCTACGTCTGGGTGAAACTGTCCTTCGGACGCGCGGCGGCAGCGCTGACCACGATGTTCTACTGGGTCACCAACCCCGTCTGGCTGGGCGGTTCGCTGGCCTTCGTCGCCGCGCAGGCCTGGGACGGCTTCGTCTTCCCGCTAGGCTCCGGCACGGTCGCCGACTACCTCTTCAAACTGATCTTCATCTGGGCCGCCATCCTCACCGCCGTCGTCTCGCTGCGCCGCGGCAAATGGGTCACCACGGCCGGGGCGGCCGCCAAGGTCTTCACCCTCGCCGTCTTCACCGGCACGGCCGTCGCCTACGGGGTCCGGCACGGCTTCCGCGGGCTGGAGGGCACCGGTTTCTCCCCCACCGGCGCGGGCTTCCTGGCGCTGGTGCCCGTGCTGCTCTTCGCCTACGTCGGATTCGAGGCGCCCAACGCGGCCGGCGACGAGATGCTCGATCCGCAGCGCGATGTGCCGGTCTCGATCGGCGTCGCCGGGCTGATCGCCACCTGCTGCTATCTGCTTCCGGTGCTGGCCATTCTCTCGGCGGCCCCGGCCGGGGCGGTCACCGGGATCGGCGGTTTCATGGATGCCGCCGGGTTGGTCTTCGACGTGTACGGGAGCCTGCGCGGGCCACTGCTGACGGCCACCGCGGCACTGTTCGCCTTCGCGCTGCTGACCCAGGGCAGTGCGTGGATGATCGTCGCCGACCGGATGCAGGCGATGGCGGCGGCCGACGGCGGGTTCTTCAGCCGGTCGCTCGGCGCCTTCCACCCGCGTCTGGGGACGCCGGTGCGGATGAACGTTCTCTCGGGCATCACCGCCACGGTCTTCATGGCCGCGGCGATGAATCTGGCGGGCGGCGACGCCTCGGCCGTCTTCGGGGTGGTGCTGTCCGTCGCGATCACCACGCTGCTGCTGTCCTACCTGTGCATCGTGCCCGCGCTGCTCGTGCTGCGGCTGCGCCGACGCGATGTGCCACGCCCCTACCGTGTCCCCTTCGGCACCCCGGGATTCACGATCGCGACGGTGTTCGTCTACGCATGGATCCTGCTGGGCTCATGGGTGGCGCTGTTTCCCGGCACCCTGGAGCCGCTCTTCGGACTCGGCTACGACTTCCGGACGACCTGGGGCGTCTCCCGGACCGCGTTCGAGGCCTTCACGCTCGGCACCGTCGTCCTGCTGCTGGCCGTGAGCACCGCCGGATATCTGGCCCAGCGCATGCACGCACAGCCCGACGACGATGAGCGCGAGTCCGGCCCAGCCCGATAGCCGCGGCACCGCGACGCCCACCACCAGCGCCTCGCCGAGCAGCGTGAACGGCACCTCGGCCGCCTGGGTCGCCTCGACCGCGCCCAGGGCGGCGGGGTGGTGGCGTACCAGGTCGGTGGCGCGGAAGAAGAACGTGGTGCCCATCACGCCGGAGACCAGCGCGACGATCAGACACTGCGTCAACTGCCCTGCGGTGGGCGGCCCGTGGGTGGCCGTCGCGGTACCGGCCAGTGCGATCCACAGCGGCAGCGAGCCGAGCGTCATCGCCAGGGTGCGCTGGAAACCGTCCAGCCCGTCGACACCGAGGAGCCGGCGATTGCCGAGGGGGTAGGCGACGGCGGCGACGGCGACCGGCAGCACCACCTGGAGGACCGTGCCGACGCCCGCCCCCCGAGCGTGCTGGAGCTGGGCCAGGGCGACGCCGATGACGATCAGCGCCGAGACGCCGAGGGTGCGCAGCGGCACGCGGCCGCCGCCGAGCGCGCCGATGGCGATGCCGGCGACGATCACCAGCTGCCAGGTCGAGGCGACCAGCCATCCGGCGCCGGCCTCGCCCGCCCACGTCAGCGGCGCGTAGAAGAGTCCGAAGCCGACCGTCGACCAGCAAAGCCACAGCACCGGCCTGGTGCGCAGGCTGTGCAGGACGCCGGGCAGTCCGCCGCGGACCGCCACCAGCACGACCATCGGCACGACCATGAAGAGGTAGCGCAGGCTCGCGCTCCACATCCAGGAGCCGCCCGACACGCTCATCCAGCGGTTGAGCACGAAGGTGGTGGCGAAGCAGGCGGCGGCGACGATCCCCAGGGCCATCGGTCTCGCGACGCCGCCCCTGGCCGCCCGTCCCGCTGTCCGTGATGATGCCGACACGGTCCATCTCCTCACTGGCCTTGCCGCTTCGCCGTCCGGTCCACCGCCGGCCGGCGGCCCACCCCCGGTATCGGGGGAGGCGGACCGCTGGCGGAAATTGATATCTGAAATGTTAATCACCCTCCAGGTGCGCCCACCGGCCGGGGTCGGCGCTTAGGATCAGGGCGTGACCGCACTGGAACCGGTGCCGAGAAGGCTGCTGCGCGACGAGGCGTACGACGCGTTGCTGGAAGCGATCGTCTCCGGCGAGCTGCCGCCCGGGGCCAAGCTCAGCGACGCCGAACTCGCCCAGCGGCTGGGGCTGTCCCGCGCCCCGGTCCGCCAGGCGCTCGCCCGGCTGACCGCCGAACGCCTGGTGGTCTCCAAACCGCAGAGCTATACCCGGGTCGCACCGGTCGTGGCGCGCGAGACCCGGGACGCGCTCGCCGTCGTCCAGGCGATGCACGCACTCGCCGTGCGCGAGGCGGTCCCCCTGATGACCGGGGAACATCTCGGGCGGATGCGGACGGCCAACGCCGCGTTCGTCCGGGCGCTGGATGCGGAGGACGCGATGGCCGCGCTGGCGGCGGACGACGCGCTGCACGCCGTCCCCCTTGAGGTCTGCGGCAACGCGGCGCTGGCCGAGACCGTCCGCCGCTACACCCCGCTGCTGCGCAGGCTGGAGCGGCGCCGCTTCTCCAGCGCGGCGGCGCGCGCCTCAGCCGAGCGGCACGACGCACTGATCGAGGCCTGCGCGGCGGGTGAGGTCGCGGCCGCGGTGGAGCTGTCGGGCGAGATCTGGGGCGGGCTCGACGCCGCGGGGGCGGACAGCGGCCCGGGGGACGCGACGTAGGCGCGATGTCCGGGAGCTCGGTCGTACGCGCGGAAAAGGCTATGGCCGGTATAGCGATTTCGGTGGTTCTACGGCGCTGACGGCCGGTGCTACCCATGAGGCAGGGCGGATCCCACCGCCCTCCGACGTCGACCTCAGGGGTGGATCCGTACATGAAGGAAGCCGGTGCCGGACAGCTGCGGGTGAACGGACGCGACTACGCCTGGCCTCAGCGCCCGGTGGTCGTGGTGTGCATCGACGGCAGCGAGGACGCCTATCACGAACGGGCCGTCGCGGACGGGCGGATGCCCTTCCTGGAGCAGATGCTGCTCAGCGGCAGCGATCTGCGTGCGGACTGCACGATGCCGTCCTTCACCAACCCCAACAACCTCTCGATCGCGACCGGCGCACCGCCCAGTGTGCACGGCATCTGCGGCAACTACTTCTACGACCCGGCCTCGGACAGCGAGGTCATGATGAACGATCCCGCCCTGCTGCGCGCCCCGACCCTGTTCGCGGCGTTCTCCCAACAGGGCGCGCGGGTGGCGGTGATCACCGCGAAGGACAAGCTCCGGCGGCTGCTGGGCCAGGGCCTGGAGAACGGCATCTGCTTCTCGGCGGAGAAGGCCGACCAGGTCACCGAGGACGAGAACGGCATCGACAAGGTCCTGGAACGGGCCGGCATGGACCTGCCGTCGGTTTACAGCGCCGAGTTGAGCGAACTGGTGCTGGCCGCGGGCGTGGACGTGCTGGAGCGGGACCGGCCCGAGCTGATGTACCTGTCGCTGACGGACTACATCCAGCACAAGCACGCCCCCGGCTCGCCAGTAGCCAATGACTTCTACGCCATGCTCGACCGCTACTTCGCCCGGATCGACGCACTCGGCGCCGTCCTCGTCGTCACCGCCGACCACGGGATGAACGCCAAGACCGACGGCGCGGGCGACGCCCAAGTGGTCTTTCTCCAGGACCGGTTGGACCGCCGGTTGGGGGTGGGCGCGGCGCGTGTGGTGCTGCCGATCACCGACCCGTACACGGTTCACCACGGGGCGCTCGGCTCGTACGCGACGGTGCATCTGCCCGCCTCGCTCGACGAGGCCGGCACCCGTGCACTGGCCGGTGAACTCGAAGACATCCAGGGCGTGGCGACGGTCTTGACCCGCGACGAGGCCTGCGCACGCTTCGAACTGCCCGGCGACCGGATCGGTGAACTCGTCGTCATCGCCGAGCGCAATACGGCGCTGGGCACCACTCCCGCCCGGCACGACATCTCCGGCTTCACCGAACCGCTCCGCTCGCACGGCGGGCTGACCGAACAGCGGGTCCCGTTCCTGGTGAACGCGCCGGTCGGCGAGCTGCCGGAAGGACACCGGCTGCGCAACTTCGACAGCTACTGGGTGGGTACCGCACTCGCCGCCGGGCGGACGCCGGCCGGCTGACCCGGCAGGCCTGCCGCTCCCCTCCCACCCCGCTCCCGGCCCCGGCGCGCCGCCGAGGCGCGCGCCGGGGCCTCGTTCTCCCCACCCGCCGCACCCCCGCCCCTCCCCTCCCCTCCCCTCACTCTTTTCCCCTCCCCTACCTCCCCCTCCACGCCGAGGACAGGACACCGCCATGGCCGACCTCGCACCGCAGCACGTCCCGCACGACCCTCCCCCACCACCTCTCAGCACCCGTGCCGCCCTCAAGAGCGCCACCCGCTGGCGCCGGCAGATCTTCGCGATCACCTGGATCGCCTATGCCGGCTTCTACTTCGCCCGCCAGGCCTTCTCCGTCGCCAAGTTGGGGATCCTGGACGACCCCGCCCCCGGCGTCCACGCCGTCCTCACCGAGCGGGTGCTCGGGGTGATCGATGCGGTCTATCTCGCGGCGTACGCCGTGGGGCAGTTCCTCTGGGGCATGTGGGCCGACCGCTTCGGGCCGCGGGTCGTCGTGGTCGGCGGCATGCTCGGCGCGATCGTCGCCTCCTGCGCCATGGGGGTCAGTAGCGCGCTGCTGGTGTTCGGTGGCGCGATGGTCGTCCAGGGGCTCTCGCAGTCCGCCGGTTGGGCGCCGCTGTGCAAGAACATGGGCAATTTCTTCCCGGTACGCGAACGCGGCAAGGTGCTCGGCGTCTGGAGCAGCAACTACGCCTTCGGCGGGCTGGCCGCGCCGCCGTTCCTCGGCTGGTGGGCGTACTCGGTCTTCGACAGCTGGCATGCCGCGTTCTTCGCCGGGGCGGCCACCCTCGCCGTGGTGCTGGGCGCGTTCCTGCTCTTCCAGCGCGATACGCCCCCGGAGGGAGCGCCGGCTGCGGCGGGCTCCGAGGAGGCGGCTCCCGCGGCGGAACCGGCCGGGAAGCGTGCGCCGCTCGCGCTGTACCGGGAGACTCTCCAGGACCGGATGGTCCTCACGCTCGGCGCCGCCTACTTCCTGCTCAAACCGGCCCGTTACGCGATTCTGCTCTGGGGCCCGGTGATCGTCAGCCGCCGGCTGCCGGAGGTCGGCAAGGTGGGCGCGACACTCATCCCGATCGCCTTCGGGGTCGCCGGGGTCCTCGCCCCGGTCCTGATCGGCTGGCTGTCCGACACGGTCTTCCGGTCCCGGCGGGTGCCACCATGTGTGCTGGCACTGGGAATTCTGACGGTGTCGCTCCTGCTCTTCATGCCGCTGACGGCGACCGGCAGCACGGGCGTGATGATCGCGGTGCTGGCGTTGATCGGCCTGTCCGTCTATGCCGCCGACGCGATGATCTCGTGCGTCGCCGCGGTCGACTTCGGCAGTGCGGGCGGCGCGGGGACGGCCGCCGGGCTGGTCAACGGCTGCGGCTCGGTGGGCGCGATCCTCGGCGGCCTGCTGCCCGGGTTCCTCGCCGGCACCACCCTCTTCTACGGCTTCGCGGGCGCCGCCCTGCTGGCGGGGCTGCTGATGCTCCCCCAGTGGAACCGCGTCCCGGCACCCGCCTGACCCGACTCTCCCCCTACCTCCTGTAGCCACCCCGCGTCTCCCACGTCTCCCGCGTCTCCCACGCCTTCAGAGAGGGATACATTCATGGCGATCAACCATGTCGACACCGTCGTCGTCGGCGGCGGCATAGTCGGCCTCGCGCACGCGCTCGCCGCAGCCCGCCGTGGCGACCGCGTCGTGCTCTTCGAACGCGATGAGCACGCCGTCGGCGCCTCGATCCGTAACTTCGGCATGATCTGGGCGGTCGGCCAGCAGCGCGGCGCGATCTACCAGCGGGCGCTGCGCAGCCGCGACATCTGGCAGGAGATCAGCGCCAAGACGGGCCTGTGGGCCGCCCCGACCGGATCCCTGCACCTGGCCCAGCGGCCCGACGAGCTCGCGGTGCTGGAGGAGTTCGTCGCCACCACCGCTCCGGCCCGTGAACGGGGCACGACGATGATCACCGCGGCGGAGGCGGTGAAGCGCGGCCGGGCGGTGCGCGAGGAGGGGCTGATCGGCGCGATGTGGAGCCCCACCGAGGTCAATGTGGATCCGCGGCAGGCGATCCCGGCGGTTGCCGGGTATCTCGCCGAGGAGTACGGCGTGGACGTGCGGTTCGGCACCGCGGTGCGCGGTATCGCGGCGCCGACGGTGTCCACCACCGCCGGGGAGTGGCGCGCGGACCGGATCCTGGTGTGCAGCGGGAACGACTTCGCGACGCTGTATCCGGAGGTCTTCGCGGCGAGCGGCCTGGTGCGCTGCAAACTGCAGATGCTGCGTACGGGCGTGCAGCCGGACGGCTGGCAGCTGGGGCCGATGCTCTGCGGCGGGCTGACGCTGCTGCACTACGCGGCGTTCGAGGACTGTACGGCGCGGGCCGCGCTGGATGCCCGGATGCGCGAGGAGCTGCCGTTCCACCGGGAGCACGGCATCCATGTGCTGCTGTCGCAGACCGCGGACGGCCGGCTGACGATCGGCGACAGCCATGCCTATGCCGCCACCCACGACCCGTTCGCCAGTGAGGAGATCAACGAGGCGATCACCACGTATCTGCGGGGCTTCGCGCGGCTGCCCGATCCGCGGATCACGGAGCGGTGGACGGGCTGCTACCCCTCACTGCGCGACGGCCGCACCGAGCTGGTCGTCGATCCGGAACCGGGGGTGACGGTCGTCAATGGCGTCGGCGGCGCCGGGATGACGCTGTCGTTCGGGCTGGCGGAGGAGGTGCTGGCGCGCTGAGCTCCCCCGGGCACGACCGGGCCCCGGCCGCCGTGCGGCGGCCGGGGCCCGGTCGTAGGTATGCGGCGGCGGCAGTTCCGACGGGGCGGAAGCCGCGGATCCACGGCTTTCCGTCAGTAGCTGATGCAGGCCGAGTGCCACTGCGTGTAGAAGTCCCAGACCTGCGGTGAGCATTCGGGCGGGCCGTACTGCGAGGCCTTGGCGCCGACGTGCGGCAGATGCGCGTACGCACCGACGCCCGGCCGGTTGACGTGCAGCATGCCGGCCTCGAAGCGGTCCACGGCCTCGAACGCCCGGGACTGGGAGGCGGTGAACACGGTGCCCGACATGCCGTATTTGACGGAGTTGGCGATCCGCAGCGCGTCATCGAACCCGTCCGCGTCGATGACCGCGAGGACCGGGCCGAAGACCTCTTCCTGGGCGAGTTCGCTGTCCCAGGGGACATCCCGGATGACGGTGGGACGGACGTAGCAGCCGTCCGGCAGGCCGGGATCGTCCGCGCGCTCGCCGCCGCAGAGGACCTTGCCGCCGTCCCGCCGCGCCCCGGCGACGGCGTTCAGCGCGGCCTCCATCCGGGCGGGGTTGACGACCGGGCAGATCTGCGACGCCGGGTCGTCGCCGGGGCCGACCCGCATCCCGGCGACCCGGTCCACCAGCCGGTCCAGGAACGCGTCCCGTACCCGGTGGTCGACGACGGCGCGGCTGGTGGCACTGCACCGCTGACCGGCCTGGCCGAAGGCGCCCTGTGCCACCGCGTCCACCGCCCGGTCGAGGTCGGCGTCGTCCAGCACGATCACCGCGTTCTTGCCGCCGAGTTCGAGCTGGGTGCGCAGCAGCCGGGACGCGCCGCCGGTATGGATGGCCCTCCCCACGGCGAGCGAGCCGGTGAAGCTGATACCGGCCACGTCCGGATGCGCGACGAGTGCCTCGCCTGCCGCCGCGTCGCCCTGGACGAGGTTGAGCACACCGTCCGGGAGGCCCGCCCGTTGTGCCGCGTCGACGAGCAGGGCCGCGGTCAGGGGGGTGAGCGGGGACGGCTTGAGGACCGCGGTGCAGCCGGAGAGCAGGGCCGGGGCGACCTTCCAGACCGGGATGGCGAGCGGGAAGTTCCAGGGCGAGACGAGTCCGACGACGCCGATGGGGCGGCGGAAGGTGTAGGCGAAGGTGCGGTCCTCCTCGGCGGGCGCGGTGACCCCGCCGAGGAGCCGGGCCTGTCCCGCGGTGAAGTCGAGTACGGCGCGGGCTCGGGCCACCTCGCCGCGCGCCTCGCTCAGCAGCTTGCCCTGCTCCCGGGTGATCGCCGCGGCGAACTCCGCTTCCCTTTCGGCGAGTTGGTGGCTCATCGCGGTCAGAAACGTGGCCCGCTCGATCGGTCCGCGCGCCCGCCAGGCGGGCAGGGCCGTCGCGGCGGCGTCCACCGCCCGGTCGGTGTCCACGCCGCCGGACTCGGCGAACTCCCCCACATGGTCGCCCAGATCGGCCGGGTTGACATCGGTCCTGGTCTGTCCGGACTCGGCCGGGCTCCAGCGGCCGTCGATGAAGTTCAGCAGATGATGCGCCGCCACCGGTTGCCGCTGCGGAACGTAGGCCATGTCCTGCCCCTTCGTCGGACGTCTCGGTCCCGGCCAGGCTCACCCAGTCGGCGGCCGCACACCATCCATGGATTGCGAATGCGGGCGATAGCCGGGGACTATCGGCTGCGCCGGCGCCTTCCCGGCCGCTCCACGGAGCCGTACCAGGACATCACTGCGCCGCACCTTCTGCCATCGTCCGCCGCGTTTCGAGCGCGCCCGGGACGGCGCCGTCCCGGACCGGGCACCGGCCGCGCGACCCGACACGGACCCGCGAAGAAGCCCCCATGGCCATCGGAGACACCCTCCTCCCCGGCCACGGCCCCGCCCACAGGGCCCGCCGTGCGGCAACGACCGCGCTGCGGGTACACCGGCCAACGTCCCTCCGTACGGGTCTGGTTCCATGATCCGAGCCGGTCACGACCGACGCTGACCGCGCATCTCAAGGGGGCCCTCATGCCACGTCCGTTCCGCTTCGGCGTCAACATGCTCACCATCGACTCGGGGCAGTCCTGGCGACGGAAGTGCCGCCAGGCGGAGGAGTTGGGCTATGACGTGCTGCTGGTCCCCGACCATCTCGGCATGCCGGCGCCGTTCCCCGCACTGATCGCCGCGGCGGAGGCGACCGAGCGCCCCCGGGTCGGCACCTTCGTCCTCAACACGGGCTTTTACACCCCGGCCCTACTGGCCCGCGAGGTCGCCACCACCGACGCGCTCACCGGCGGCCGGCTCGAACTGGGCCTGGGCACCGGATACGTCCGGGACGAGTTCGAGTCGGCCGGTCTGCCCTGGGAGACGCCCGGCCGACGCGTCGACCATCTGGAGCGCACCGTCGAGGAGCTGGACCGGCTGGTCGGCGATCCCGAGTACGCGCCGCGGCCCACCCAGCTGCCGCGGCCGCCGCTGCTGATCGGCGGCAACGGCCCGCGCATGCTGCGGCTGGCCGCCCGGCACGCCGAGATCGCGGCGTTCACCGGCGGCCGGCAGGCCCCGGGCAAGCCGGAGGGCACGCTGAACCTGCTGCCGGCCGACGAGCTGGCCACCTCGGTGGCCCGGTACCAGGAGTACGCCGCCGACCGCGCCGAGCCCGCGGAGCTGAACATCCTCGTCCAGCAGGTGCGGGTCACCGACGACCGCGTCGCCGTCGCCCGGGAGATCGCGGGGCTCGGCATCGGCCTCGACGAGGAACAGGTGCTGGACGCCCCGACGCTGCTGATCGGTACGCCCGCGCAGATGGCCGAGCAGCTGCGGGAGCGGCGGGAGCGGTTCGGGTTCTCCTACATCACCGTTCTGGACCCGTTCCTGGAGGCGTTCGCGCCGGTGATCGAGGAGCTGGCCGGCAGCTGACCGGAGCGCACGATCCGCTCGGCAGGGGCCTGCGCGCCCCGCCGGCGGAGTCGTGCGACTGCCGTCCCGCCCGGACCCGGACGAGCGACGGCGGGCAGATCCGAGGTCCCGTACGCGACCGCCCCGCCGTCACACCTCAGGACCGAGTGACATCCGTCATAACCAGGACGGGCTCTTACTATCGCGAATAGTAGATGCCCTCCTCAGGGACATACGGGACTTGTCCGCCTTGGGCTGGGAATTTCCCGCGCCCGGACGGAGAGCCGGCGGTCCGCCGCTTTCTTTCGTCCGCGCATCGAGCGCATAACGGTTCCTGACGACACAGCAGGAATACCGGGGAGAGTCCGACCCGGGAACAGCATGCCCGGACAGCCATGGCAAGGGTGGCGGCACCTACTAAACGGAGTAGTAGATGTGCCCATTGCCTTGCCCGAAT
Source organism: Streptomyces sp. NPDC101393 (assembly GCF_044767385.1). Taxonomy (NCBI): domain Bacteria; kingdom Bacillati; phylum Actinomycetota; class Actinomycetes; order Kitasatosporales; family Streptomycetaceae; genus Streptomyces; species Streptomyces sp. NPDC101393. The sequence goes on from NZ_JBIWNU010000014.1 coordinate 14,990, forward strand.
GGCGGTCCAAGAATGTCGGCCCACGGCATCTCCGCAGCTCAGGGGCGGAGATCAGGCAGAGCGAACCGCGCCGGTTCGCTTCGCATTCACCGAGTGAGGTCAGACATGAGGACGCATCGCAGGAAGAGGCATTACCGGCGAATAGCCGTCGCAGCCCTGGCCATTGGCGCCGTGGGCGTGCCCTCCGTCGCCATGGCCTGCAAGGACGGGCAGGAGAGCCAGGGCAGGCAGCACCACGGCCAGTGGAAGAATGCGTCCCACGCTCACTGGCAGACGAAGACCAAGGGCAAAAAGGCCGCCGCGGCCGCGCCGCAGAAGTCCACCGCAGCACAGAAGCCCACCGCCTCGAAGGCGCCCTCCGCGGCGCCGAGCGCCTCGAAGAAATCCACCGCCCCCGCATCCGGAGCGACGGCCCGCGTGGTGGAACTCGTCAACGACGAGCGCAGCAAGGCCGGGTGCAAGCCGCTGACCGTGAACGCGAAGCTCACAAAGGCCGCCCAGGCTCACAGCAAGGACATGGCGGACCATCGGAACATGTCCCACACGGGCTCCAACGGCTCGTCTCCGGACGACCGGATCAAGGCCGCCGGCTATGACTGGAACAGCTACGGCGAGAACGTCGCCTACGGATACGCCACTCCCGAGAGCGTGATGAAGGGCTGGATGGACAGCCCCGGCCACAAGCGCAACATCCTCGACTGCTCGTACAAGGAGATCGGCGTCGGACTCGCGCAGCCCGGCGACTACTGGACGCAGGACTTCGGCACGGCCGGCTGACGCCGCCCGGTACCTACGGTCGGGGCCCGCCCCGACCGTAGGTACCGCTCTTCACGCGCCGCTCGTGGTGAGGCGTGCACGGGCTTCCCGTCAGGCGGCACGCACGGGCACCTTCCGCGGACCGGCTCCCGCCCGCTGCGCGCGACCGGCCCGCGGCCCGGAGGTTCCGCCCTGGCCCCCGCGAGAGGCCGCTCGTGAATATCGCTATCGGGCGGCGGAGCGTAGCGTGGAATCGAGGTGGACTCGAAGAGCCCTTCGACGAGAAGAGGCCGTGTCAACGGGCCGGCCGGAGTCCGGACGAGCCAAGGGGCCCGGGTAGGAAGCGGCAGGGCAAGCGGGCCAGGTCGCAGCGCACGACTGGGGCGGGAGAAGCGGCGGTCGCCGGATGGGAACCACTGCGGTGCGCACCGTCGCACAGCGCCCCCCACCACCCGCGGCGCCCCACGACGAGGGGCCCCGCGCGAGAGCTTCCGGCCACCTCTCACCGCCGTACGCGCACGTGGACGCGAGCCACCACCGATGACGGAGACCGGACGCGAGGAGGCCGGGGGCGAGGGCCGCTCAGCTCCGGCGGAGCCGTCGTGCGGGCAGTCGCCCCGCGGGCGGTCGGAATTTTGCCCGGTGGAACCGGTGGACCCGCTACAGCTCCTGGACCTGGTGAACCCGGCCGACCAGGCCGTGGTGACCTGCGACGCGGCGGGTGTGGTGCGCGCGTACACCACCTCGGCCGGCCGCCTCTTCCCCCTGCTGCGGGTCGGGGCGACGCTCAGCACCTCGATGGCGGGCCCGCTCGCCCTGGCAACGGAACAGGGGGCGGACAGCTTCGATGCCCCCTTCGAGGGCCGCGCACTCCTCGGGCACCGGGAAACCTGCCGGGACCAGGTGATGTGGCTGGTGCGTGACGTCAGCGCCGTACGGGCCTGTGCGGACACCCTGCTGGCGGAGCGGCAGCGGTCGGCGTTCCTGGAGGAGGCAGGCCTACGGCTCGGTGCCTCTCTGCACCATGGCCGTACCGTGCGCTCCGTGGTGCGGATCGCCCGGCCGGAGCTGGCCGATATCGCGGTCGTCGTGCTGCCGGTGCACGGACGCCGCACGGAGTGGCACCGGGCCGGGCCGGATGGCGCGGAGGACGCAGGCCAGGTGTCCGCGAAGACGCTGGCGCGGGTGCCGGCGGTCGCGGACGCGCTCTCGGGCCTGCGTCCTCACCCCGCTGCCACCTCCGTGCAGGAGCTGGAGGGCCTCGCGGCCGCCCTACCCGCGGACCCCGGGGAGGGCGGCGAGGCACTGGTCATCCAGCTCTCCGGCAACGGCGTCTCGGCCGGCGCGCTGATCCTGATCCGGGGTCCGGGCCGGGCGGGCTTCGCAGCGACGGACGTCAAGCTGGCGTGGCAGTTCGCCGAGCGGGCCGGTCTCGCGCTGGCCACCGCGTCCCTCTACTCCCAGCAGTCACGGACCACCGCCGTCCTTCAGGAGAGCCTGGCACCCGACCCGCTGCCTGCGGTCGAGGCCGTCAGGCTGGGTGCCGCCTACCGGCCGGCCGCACAGGCGCTGCGCATCAGCGGTGACTTCTACCGCGTCGCCCCGCATCCCGGCGACGGCGTGGTCTTCTTCTTCGGCGATGTGTGCGGCAAGGGCGCGGAGGCGGCCGTCCTGGCCGGACTCGTGCGGCAGAGTCTGCGCACCCTGGAACTCACCGAGCCTGACCCGGTGCGGGCACTGCACCTGCTCAATCAGGCGCTGCTCGGCGACGAAAGCCGCTTCACCACCCTGGTGAACGGATCCGCGCGCCCGTCCCCGGACGGCGGTCTGACCGTGGTGACCGCGGGGGGAGGCCACCTTCCCCCGCTGATCCTGCGCCGGGACGGCCGGGTGGAGGAGGTCTCGATCGACGGCACGCTGGTCGGCATCCTGCCCGATCCGTTCTTCGGCCGGACGGATTCCCACCTGGCCCCCGGCGAGCTGATGCTGCTCTACAGCGACGGGGTGACCGAGGCACGGGGCGGACCGACCGGAGGGGAGCTGTACGGCGACGAACGGCTGTCCCGCGCGCTGGCCGACTGCCTGCGCATGCCGGCAGGCGCGGTCGCCGAGCGGGTGGAGCTCCTCACCACCCAGTGGCTGGCCGGCCGCCCCCACGACGACATCGCCGTACTGGCCCTCCAGGCCCCGCCCGGCCCGCTCCCGAGGCGGCCCCTCCCATGAGCCACGACCGCCCCGGAATCACCGGCGACGTCCGGGCCGCTTTCGACGACTGCCTCGTCCACGCCGACGAGGAGGGCGCGGTAGCGCTGACCGTGCGCCTGCTCCAGGACGGCGTGCGGGCTGAGGATGTCCTGCTGGGGCTGGTGGCGCCCGCTCAGCAGCGGGTCGGCACGCGGTGGGCGTCCGGTGAATGGACCGTGGCGCAGGAGCACGCGGCCACCCACGTCAGCGAGCGGTCCGTCGCCACCGTTGCCGCCGCGATCCCCGAACCGGGCCCGGCGGGTACGGCGGGCGCGGTGCTGGTGACGTGCAGCGACGGTGAATGGCACACGCTGCCCGCCCGCCTGCTCGCCGAAGTGCTGCGGGTGCGCGGCTTCCACGTGCGATTCCTCGGTGGCCATGTCCCCGCCGCCCAATTGGTCTCCGACCTCCACCAGAACGCTCCGGACGTGGTCGCCCTGTCCTGCACCCTGCCGATGCGGCTGCCGCTCGCCCACGGGCTCATCCAGGCATGTCGTCCGGCCGGCGTGCCGGTTCTCGCCGGTGGCTGCGGCTTCGGTCCCGACGGCACCTGGGCGTACGCGCTCGGCGCCGATCTCTACGCCCCCGACGCACCGACCGCCGACACCCTGCTGCGCCGTCAGTGGCCGCCGCCCCTCACCGGCGAGCCGTCCCTCGACGCCGGCTCCACCGAGGCCTACGCCCATCTCGCCCGCCGCCGCTCCGCACTTCTGCGCCACGTCGTGCAGAGCCTGCAGGACCGCTTCCCCGACCTGCGCGACCCCACCCACCGCCAAGACGAAGCCACCACCGAAACCCTCGGACAGCTCCTGGACTCCCTCGCCGCAGGCGCGTTCGTGGACGATCCGCGGGTGTTCATCGACTACCTGTCCTTCGCCGCCGCGTTCCTCACGGCCCGCTCCACCGACCCGGCCCGCCTGCTCGCCGTACTGGACTTCCTGGCGGCTCCGCTCAGCGACTCACCCCACCTGGCCAGGCACCTCGCCGCAGGACGCACCTGGCTCGACACACACCTCACCCGCCCTTCAGCGGAGCGCCGTCCCGCGACCGGCGCCTAGGCCTGCCGCTCGCCAACTCCCGCGGGGTGGGCGGGAGTACGCCCCGCGGCGGCTTTCCCGGCACGCTGCCGCACATGCGGTACATGCGGTACATGCGGTACATGCGGATCCACGGCCAGGTGTTCCCTACGGGTCGCCGCCTGCCACCTGACACCTGCCGCCGCGAGCTCGACCGCGTACGGAAGCCGTTGGCCGAACAGGCGGACGCTCTGCTTGGCTCGACCCATGAGCGATCTTCACGTCCGCTGCGCCACCCTCTCCGACGTCGGCGCCGTACTGCGGTTCTGGCGCGAAGCCGCCGAAGGAACCAGCATCTCCGACGACCACGACGGGGTAACGCGACTCATCACCAGAGATCCCGGGGCTCTGCTCCTCGCGGAGCGCGACGGCCTTCTCACGGGAACGGTGATAGCCGGTTTCGACGGCTGGCGCTGCCATCTCTACCGGCTGGCGGTCCACCCGGACCACCGCCGAGCGGGCATCGGCGGCGCGCTGCTGACCGCGGCCGAGGAGCGGTTCACCGCGCTGGGCGGCCGGCGGGGTGACGCGATGGTGCTGGACGAAAACGCGCTCGCCCAGCATGCGTGGCGCGCGTCGGGCTATGCGCCCGAGCCGCAGTGGAGCCGCTGGGTCAAGCACCTCGACGGCTGAGAAGCCCCCGGAGCCCCGCCCGGTGGGCGGGGCTCACCGCCCCACCTACCCCTTTGCTGATCCTTTACCATGGTGAGTCCCCTCCCCCAGTGAAAGGTGTGTGAGCGTCCAGCCATGGGCGAACCTCCTAGTTGTCGAACGCCCTCCCAAGAGAGCGCGAACCTCCCGATCCTGTTCGATCATGGGATGGAGGTGACCCGATGACCGAGCTGCTCCTGCTGACCGTGGCGCTCCTCCTGACCCTGGCCTGTGGTGTCTTCGTCGCGGCCGAGTTCTCCCTGACGACCGTCGAGCGCAGCGATCTGGAGCGTGCCGTCGAGCGCGGCGACCGCGGCGCCGACAGCGCCCTGAAGGCCGTCCGCGGCCTCACCTTCCAGCTGTCCGGCGCCCAGCTCGGTATCACCGTCACCGGCCTGGTCATCGGCATGCTGTCCAAGCCCGCCATCGCCACTTTGCTGGCCGGACCGCTCGGCGCCATGGGCCTGTCCCGGTCCGTTGCCGATTCGGTGGCGTTGGTCCTCGGCACGGCGATCTCCACCGTCGTCCTGATGGTCGTCGGCGAGCTGGTACCGAAGAACTGGGCCATCTCCAGTCCGCTGGTCATCGCCAAGAAGGTCGCCACCGCCCAGCGCGGTTTCAGCGCCGCCTTCAAGCCGCTGATCGGGCATCTCAACACCACCGCGAACCACATGGTGCGCCGGATGGGCCTGGAGCCCGCCGAGGAGCTGGCCTCCGCGCGCGGCCCGCAGGAGCTGGTCGCGCTGGCCCGGCACTCCGCCAAGGAGGGCGCACTGGAGCCGGACACCGCCGAGCTGTTCGTCCGCACCCTCAACCTCGCCGACCTCACCGCGGAGAACGTCATGACGCCGCGGGTACAGGTGATGGCCCTGGAGGTGCAGTCGACCGCCGAGGACGTCGCCAACGCCACCCGCGCGACGGGCCTGTCCCGCTTCCCCGTCTACCGCGGCAGCCTCGACAGCGTCGTCGGTGTCGCGCACATCAAGGACGTGCTGGCGATCCCGGCCGAGCGCCGCCCCCGCCACCCCGTCGCCGAGCTGCTGCGCGAGCCGCTGCTCGTTCCCGAGACGCTGACCGTGGACCGGCTGCTGGACCGGTTGTCCGGCAAGCGCACGATGGCCGTGGTCATCGACGAATACGGCGGCACCGCCGGCGTCGCGACGTTGGAGGACATCGTCGAGGAAGTGGTCGGCGAGGTCCGGGACGAACACGACCCGCTGGAGAACCCCGATCTGGCACCGGCCGGTAACGACGCCGACGGCCGCAGCGTCTACCAGGCCGACGGCGCCGCCCGTACCGACCAGCTGCAGCGGATCGGGCTCCGGCTGCCCGACGGCCCGTACGAGACGCTGGCCGGCCTGATCGCCACCGAGCTCGGCCGCATCCCGGTCGACGGCGACACCCTGGAGGTCGCCGGCTGGTCGGTGGACGTGCTCGATGCCTCCGGCCACCGGGCGGCGCGCGTGCTGCTGCACGCCCCGCTGCCCGGCAGTTCCTACGACCGGGAAGCGGAGGCGGGCCGATGACCGCCGTCCAGTTGTTCGTCGGCCTGCTGACGCTGGTCGTCAACGCCTTCTTCGTCGGCGCCGAGTTCGCCCTGATCTCGGTACGCCGCGGCCAGATCGAACCGCATGCCGAGCAGGGTGACCGCCGTGCCCGGAGCGTGATGTGGGGCCTGCAGCACGTCTCGGCCCTGCTGGCCGCCGCCCAGCTCGGGATCACGCTGTGCACGCTGGTGCTGGGTGCCGTCGCCGAACCGGCGATCGCGCATCTCCTGGAGCCGGTGTTCCACGCCGTCGGGATCGCGGAGGGCCTGATCCACCCGATCTCGTTCGTGATCGCACTGGCCCTGGCGACGTATCTGCACATGCTCTTCGGCGAGATGGTGCCGAAGAACGTGGCGCTCGCCGAGCCGGTGCGCACCGCCCTGGTGCTGGGCCCGCCGCTGGTCGCCCTGACCCGGGCGCTGCGCCCGGTGATCTTCGCCATCAACGCGCTGGCCAACGGCCTGCTGAAACTGCTGCGGGTGGAGACCAGGGACGAGGTGGCCGCGACCTTCTCGGACGATCAGCTCGCGAAGATGGTCGAGGACTCGCGGGACGCGGGCCTTCTGGACGACCGCGCCAAGGAACGGCTGCGGGACGCCCTGGAGCTGGGCCGCCGCCCGGTCAGGGACGTGGTGCTGCCCGTGGAGAAGGTCGTGTCCGCCCGGATGGGGATCACGCCGGAGGGCCTGGAGCGGATGGCCGGCGATTCCGGCTTCTCACGCTTCCCGGTCGTCGACGACACCCGCCGCATCCTCGGGTATCTGCACGTCAAGGATGCCCTGGACGCCACGCCGCGCGATATGCCGTTCACCGTCGCCGCGCTGCGCCCGATCGCCCGGGTCAAGGCCGCGACCTTGCTGGACGACGTCCTGACGGCGATGCGCGGTTCGAGTACGCACCTGGCAGCGGTGATCGGCGACGACGGAACGCTGGCCGGCCTGGTGACCATGGAGGACGTGCTGAGGCAGCTGGTGCTGCAGCGGCCACCGGCGGCCTGAACCGGGCCGGCGGCCGCGGTTGCCGACAGGGGCGGGGCGCGTTCACGACGCGCCCCGCCCTCTCCATGGCGGACTCCGGGCTCACCGCGAAGGCCGGTGGCACCAGGTCCGCAGCACCACTCGACGCCCCTTGACCTCCCGCACGAGGAGCGCGTCGCCGGTGAGACGGAACCCGGCCGACCGGGCGACGGCGGTGCTCGCCAGATTGTCCGCCTCGATCCGGAGCAGTACACGCCGCGCCCGCAACCGGCCGGACGCGTAGTGCGTCGCCAATCCCAGCGCGCGACCGGCCAGTCCCCTGCGCCGGAACCGGCTCCCGATGCCGTACGCGATCTCGATGTCCCGGTCGTCCGGACCGGCGCGGAAGAGCAGGACCTCGCCCAGCGGCTCACCCCCGTCGGTGGTGACCGCCCACTGGATCCGACGGCAGGCGCAGCGGGCCTCCCGAGCGCTCGCCACATAGGCCCGCGCGGCCGCCTCGTCGAAGGGCGAGGCAACGGGGGTCCAGCGGCTGATCTCCGGGTCGTCGTACAGCTCGGCCAAGACGGGGAGGTCGCTCTCGCCCCATTCCCTGAGCACCAGGCCCTGCCCCTCCAGCCGCACCGGTTCTGCGGGAAAGTCGCTCGGCGGTGTCTGCATGCGCCGATCTTCCGCCACCTGACGACAACCCGGCCCGGGCTTCGGGATAAAATCTCGGCGCCATGAAAATAAATGCCCATTACACCAGTTTCGTCGCGGTCGGCGACAGCTTCACCGAAGGCATGTCGGACGGACTGCCCGACGGCTCCTACCGCGGCTGGGCCGATCTGCTCGCCGCCCGACTGGCGGCGCGGCTGCGCGGTGCCGACGCGCAGGCACCCGGCTTCCGCTACGCCAACCTCGCGGTGCGCGGCAAGCTCATCGGCCAGATCCTCGACGAGCAGTGCGGCCCCGCGGCGTCGATGGGCGCCGATCTGGTGACGATGGTCGGCGGGCTCAATGACGTCCTGCGGCCGAAGTGCGATGTGGACCAGGTGTGCGCGCAGTTCGCGGCCGCCGCCGAGCTGCTGGCCAAGGGCGGCGGGCAGCTCGTGCTGATGCGCAGCCCGGGGCGGCAGGGTCCGGTGCTGGAACGCTTCCGGCCGCGCATGGAGCAGCTGTTCGCACAGATCGACACCGTGGCACAGCGGCACGGCGCGATGGTCGTGGACCTCTACGCGTCGCGGGCGCTGTCCGATCAGCGGCTGTGGGCGGACGACCGGCTGCACCTCAACGCCGAGGGCCACCACAGGGTCGCGGAGGCGGTCTGGCAGGCACTCGGCCTCGATGCCGAGTCCGACTGGGACCAGCCGCTCCCCCCGGGCGCACCGCCGGGCTGGGGTGCGCGGCGGGCCGCCGATCTGCGGTTCACCCGCGAATATCTGGTGCCGTGGATAGGGCGCCGGCTGACCGGCCGCTCGTCGGGCGACGGCCGGCCGGCCAAGCGCCCCGACCTGCTGCCGTACGAGGGGTGACCGGCCGCAGGGCGTCCGCACGGCCGGACTGTGCGGCTTGGAGGAAAGCACAGCCGGGACCGGGGCGCTGGCCTGCGTAAATCGCCAGTAGACTCTGGCCACGTGACTGCTGTGTCTGCGAAGCCTCGCATCCCCAATGTTCTTGCCGGCCGCTACGCCTCCGCGGAGCTGGCCGTGCTGTGGTCCCCCGAGTACAAGGTCAAGCTGGAGCGGAAGCTGTGGCTTGCCGTGCTGCGTGCGCAGAAGGACCTGGGGGTGGAGGTCCCCGAGCAGGCGCTGGCCGATTACGAGCGGGTCCTGGAGACCGTCGACCTGGGCTCGATCGCCGAGCGCGAGAAGGTCACCCGGCACGACGTCAAGGCCCGGATCGAGGAGTTCAACGCCCTCGCCGGCCATGAGCAGGTCCACAAGGGCATGACCTCGCGCGACCTGACCGAGAACGTCGAGCAGCTGCAGGTGCGGCTGTCGCTGGAGCTGATGCGCGACCGTACGGTCGCCGTGCTGGCGCGGCTCGGCTCGCTGTCCGCGCAGTACTCCGAGCTGGTCCTGGCGGGCCGCTCGCACAATGTCGCCGCGCAGGCCACGACGCTGGGCAAGCGCTTCGCGACCGCCGCCGACGAGCTCCTCGTCGCCTACGGGCGGCTGGAGGACCTGCTGTCCCGCTACCCCCTGCGCGGCATCAAGGGCCCCGTCGGCACCTCGCAGGACATGCTCGACCTGCTGGGCGGCGACGGCGCCAAGCTCGCCGACCTGGAGCAGCGGATCGCCGCGCACCTCGGCTTCGGCCAGGCGTTCACCTCCGTCGGCCAGGTCTACCCGCGCTCGCTGGACTACGACGTCGTCAGCGCGCTGGTGCAGCTCGCCGCCGCGCCCTCCTCCACCGCCAAGACGATCCGGCTGATGGCTGGGCACGAGCTGGTGACCGAGGGCTTCAAGCCGGGTCAGGTCGGCTCCTCGGCGATGCCGCACAAGATGAACACCCGCTCCTGCGAGCGCGTCAACGGTCTGATGGTGATCCTGCGCGGCTATGCCTCGATGGCCGGGGAGCTCTCCGGCGACCAGTGGAACGAGGGCGATGTGTCCTGTTCCGTGGTGCGCCGGGTCGCGCTGCCGGACTCCTTCTTCGCGCTGGACGGGCTGCTGGAGACGTTCCTGACCGTGCTCGACGAATTCGGCGCCTTCCCGGCCGTCGTCGCCCGCGAGCTGGACCGCTACCTGCCCTTCCTCGCCACCACGAAGGTGCTGATGGGCGCCGTGCGCGCGGGTGTCGGCCGCGAGGAGGCGCACGAGGCGATCAAGGAGAACGCGGTCGCCTCGGCGCTCGCGATGCGCGAGCAGGGCGCGGAGCGCAACGAGCTGCTGGACAAGCTGGCGGCGGACTCCCGGATCCCGCTGGACAAGGCGCAGTTGGACGCCCTGATGGCGGACAAGCTGTCCTTCACCGGTGCGGCGGCCGACCAGGTCGCTTCGGTCGTGGCCCGCATCGAGGAGATCGCCAAGCAGCACCCCGAGGCCGCGGCGTACGCCCCGGGTTCGATCCTCTGACGCGTACCTCCGACAAGGGCATCCGACGTGGGTTTCACCCCTGAGGAACTGCAGGCCGCTCGCGACCGTCTCGTCCCTGACGTGGCGGCGAGCGGCCTGCGGGTGCTCTTCTGCGGGATCAACCCCGGGCTGATGACCGCGGCGACCGGTCACCATTTCGCCCGGCCCGGCAACCGCTTCTGGCCCGTGCTGCACGCATCCGGCTTCACGCCCCGGCAGTTCCGGCCGGCCGAGCAGGAGGAGCTGCTCGCCCACGGCCTCGGCATCACCAACGTCGTGGCGCGGGCGACCGCCAAGGCCGACGAGCTGACGGCCGAGGAGTATCGCGAGGGCGGGCGGCTGCTCGCCGAGAAGGTGGACCGGCTGCGGCCGCGGTGGCTCGCGGTCGCGGGCGTCACGGCCTACCGCGTCGCCTTCGGCGACAAGCACGCCGCGATCGGCCCCCAGGAGCACACCCTGGGCGGCACACGGATCTGGGCGCTGCCGAACCCCAGTGGTCTCAACGCCCATTGGACGCTTGCCACCATGGCGGAGGAGTACGGCCGGCTCCGCGCGGCGGCCTTCGGCGAGCCCTGACGGGCCCCGGGCCCGGCGCGCGACCAGCAGCCGCCGCAGCACAGCCCGCCCCGGCCCGCCCCTCACCCCGTCACGCCTCGCGCTCCCCCTCACCCCGGCCCCCTGGCGTCCGCCACCGCCGCCAGCACCTGGCACGGCAGTTCGGGGCCGCTCTGCCCGGCGCCGACCGCCACCCAGCGGCCCGCCACCCGCCAGGTGTGGACCCGCGGCACCAGAGCGCACAGGACGTCCAGCGGCGGCGCGACCGGCAGACCCATCGCCGTCCGCTCCAGCTCCGCCGACAGCTCCACAGCGGCGGGCTCGCCCCACCGTAAGGACAGCACCGCGGTCAGCGCTGCCAGCTCGGCCGCGCAGTCCTCGCGGGCCTCCACCACCTCCGCCGGGTCCGCGTCCCACAGCGGCGGGCTCTGCCATATCCGCGCCAGGTGGAAGCCCGGCCCGCTCTCGCCGGCGGCGGAGGGGCCGCGTTGCGACGGGAACGCGCGGCCCCGCAGCTCGTCGATCAGGGCGAGTTGCCGGGCGGTGGTGGTGAGCGGTGCGCCAGTCATACCGTCAGTAAACCGCTGGGGTCTGACAATTGGCCGCCCGTCAGGGCCTTCGAACCGCCACGGCCTGCCACGACCCGCGCCCCGGCCACCGTTCCGCAGCGCGTCCGGCGGCTCACCGGGGGTCGCCGCACACCCGCTGACCGGCTACGATCCGCCAGACACGCGACGCGAGGAGGACGGACGTTGGGGCGGCTCACCGGCGGGGACCCCTCCCTGCTGCGACGGATCAACTCCGCGGTGGTGCTGCATGCGCTGCGCGCCGCGGACTCCCCCACGCTCACCCATCTCGTCGAGGTGACGGGCCTGTCCCGGCCCACCGTCGAGGGCGTGGTCGAGGGGCTCATCGAGACCGGTCTGGTCGTCGAGGCCGTCGCCGAGGAGGGCGGAACCCGCCGTCAAGGACGGCCGGCCCGGCGGTTCCGGTTCCGTACGGAGGCCGGGCATCTGCTCGGCATCGAGATCGGACCGCACCGCGTATCGGCCCTGCTCTCCGACCTCGGCGGGCGGGTGCTGGATTCGGCGCAGCGCCCGGTGGAGGAGTCCGCGCCCGCCGACGAACGGCTGGAGCGGGTGCGCACCGTGGTGGCCGATCTGCTGCGGCGGGCGGGGGTGGCGCGCAGTTCGCTGCGCGCCGTGGGGGTGGCGGGTCCCGGCATCGTGGAGGCCGACGGCACCGTACGGCTCGGCACCGCGCTGCCCGGCTGGACCGGGCTGCCGCTCGGTGACCGGCTGCGGCGGTCGTTCCGCTGCCCGGTGCTGGTCGAGAACGACGCCAATGCCGCCGCCGTGGCCGAGCACTGGAAGGGCGCGGCGACCGGGTCCGACGACATCGTGATGGTGCTGGCGGGACTGAGTCCGGGGGCCGGTTCGCTGATCGGCGGCCGACTGCACCGCGGGTTCGGTGGGGCCGCCGGCGAAATCGGCGCGCTGCATCTGCTGGGGCGCGAGGCGACCCCGGAGACGCTGCTGTCGACGACCGGGGAGCCACTGCATCCCCTGGACGAGGCGCAGGTCGCCCGGGTGTTCGCGCTGGCGCGGGGCGGTGACGTACGCGCCGGGCAGGCGGTGGCCCGTTTCATCCAGCGGCTGGTGCACGATGTCGCCGCGCTGGTGCTCGCGCTGGATCCGGAGCTGGTGGTGATCGGCGGCTGGGCGGCGGGGCAGGCCGGTGTACTGGAGCCGCTGCGCGGCGAGTTGGCGCGCTACTGCCTGCGCCCGCCGGAGGTGACCCTGTCGATGCTGGGTGAGGCGGCGGTGGCCACCGGCGCGCTGCGGCTGGCCCTGGACCATGTCGAGGGCGAGTTGTTCGCGGTGGACGGCACGGTGACGGGGCGGCGCTGAGGCGGCCGGGCAGGACGACGGGCCCGTACCGAAGCGGGTTCGGTACGGGCCCGTGCGGACGCGGGCGGCTGCGGCGGCTCCGGGCCCGGATGTCCGCCCGCGCTCGCGTCTCAGCCCGCCAGCAGGGCGACCGCTTCGCTCTCGCCGAAGGTGAGGCGGCAGGTGTCGGCGCGGTAGGTGGAGACCGCGACGGCGGTGGTGCGCCCCGCGCAGAAGTAGCGGGTGGTGACGACCAGCACCGGGGCCCCGGGCAACCGGTCGAGCTGCTTGGCGTCCTCCGCGCGGGCCGAGCCCAACTCGACGGTGCGGTCCTGGCCCTCCAGCTCCAGCCCCTGCAGCTCGTGGAGTACGGCGCGGGCGCGGCTCTGGGCGCTGACCGCGGCCACCTCCGAGCAGCCGGGGACCGAGGCCGACGGTACGTACAGCAGCTCGGCGGCGACGGGCTGGCCGTTCGTCACGCGGCTGCGGCGCACGATCTGCACGCGGTCGCCGGGGGCGGTCTCCAGAAGGCGGGCGATCGGGGCGGGCACCGCTTCGGTCTCGACGGCGTCGACCGGCTGCCAGTCGTCGCCGGCGGCGCCGGGCCAGGTGTGGCGGGCCGGGTCGACGGCCACCCCGACGCGCGGCGGTGCGACCGTGGTGCCCACGCCTCGGCGGCGGTGCAGCCTGCCTTCCAGCTCCAGCTGCTCCAGCGCCTGCCGGAGGGTGGCGCGCGCGACGCCGAACCGGGCCGCGAGGTCACGTTCGTTGGGCAGAACCTCGCCGACGGCGAACTCCGAGTCCAGCGCTTCGCTGAGCACGGTCTTGAGGTGCCAGTATTTCGGCTCCGGCACCGTTTCGAGCTGCGTGGTCCCCACCCTGTCCTCCGCACTGGCCGTTGCCCCGCGGGGCTGCGCTGCCATGGCACATCCGGCGCTCTCGCACCGCGGTCCGCCGCCCTCCGGAGCCTCGCGCGGGAGCCGTTCCTGCACCTGCCCGCACGCGATCCGGAATATGAGCGCTTCTTTATTAAAGGTTGTTGCAGTATCCCGACGATATGGCCGCCCCCACCCTTGGTCAAGACCAATCAGCCCTCGGGTTTTGCGGCCCTGGTGCGCCCTCGGGCCCGTCGGGCGACCGCGTACGCCACCGGCTAGCCTGCGTGCATGCTCGCGCTGCTGCACACCTCGCCCGTCCACGTCCCGGTCTTCGACGCGCTGCGCGACGAGGACGCCCCGGGGCTGCCCCTGCGGCATCTCGTCCGCCCCGAACTCCTGGACCGCGCACGGGAGCAGGGCCCCGAAGCGGTGGCGGAGGAGGTGTCCGGGGCACTCGCCGGAGCGGCCCGGGAGGGGGCGCGCGCGGTGCTCTGCACCTGCTCGACGATCGGCGCGGTGGCCGAGGCGGCCGGCGCCGCGCTCGGGCTGCCCGTCCTACGGGTGGACCGTCCGATGGCCGCGGCCGCCGTCGCCGCCGGAGCGCGGATCACGGTGCTCGCCGCGCTGGAGAGCACGCTGGGCCCGACCGCGGATCTGATCACCGAGGAGGCCGAACGGGCCGGGCGCGAGGTGACGGTGCGTACGGTGCTCGTGCCCGGCGCCTGGGAGCGGTTCGAGGCCGGGGACACCGAGGGCTGTCTGGCGGCGGTCGCCGCTGCGGTGGACGAGGTGCGGGACGCCGATGCGATCGTGCTGGCGCAGGCGTCGATGGCGGCGGCGGCCGAACGACCGAGGGCGGCGGGACGGCCGGCGGCTGACGGTGCGACCGGCGGCGCGGCGCCGGTCGTGTTGTCGAGTCCGCGCCGGGGTCTGCGGGCGGCGGCCGCTCAGTCGAACGCCAGCGAGACGAGCTTGTCCGGGTTGCGCACGATGTAGACGGTCTGGATCAGCCCGTCCTCGATGTCGAGCTGGATGACCGTGTCCGGCTTGCCGCCGTAGTGCGCCAACAGCCCGATGCCGCCGTTGAGTTCGAGCAGGGTGAACTCCATGCCCGGTCCCCCGGTCGGCGCGACGCCGACGAGGAAACGGCCGACCTTGTCGGCGGACTCGATGATCCGCAGCGGCGCCTTGGACTTTCCGCCGCTGTCCCCGACGAGCCGCGCGTCGGCGGCCAGGAGGGTCAGCAGCCCGTCCAGGTCTCCCCCCGCGGCCGCCGCGATGAACCGCTCGGTCAGCGTCCGCTGCCGGTCCGGGTCGACCTCGAAGCGCGGCCTGCCCTCCTCGACGTGCCGCCGGGCGCGGCCCGCCAGTTGGCGCACGGCGGCCTCGCTGCGGTCGAGGGCGTCGGCGATCTCAGCGTACGGATAGCCGAAGGCCTCCCGCAGCACGAACACGGCGCGCTCCAACGGGGAGAGGGCTTCCATGACGACGAGCATCGCGAGCGTCACGGATTCGGTGAACACCGCCCGCTCCGCGATGTCGGGCGCGGTGCCGCCGATGTCGGTGACGACGGGCTCCGGCAACCACGGGCCCACATAGGTCTCACGGCGTGACTGGACCTGCCGGAGACGGTCGATGGCGAGCCGGGTGGTGACGCGGACCAGATAGGCACGCGGTTCGCGTACCTCCGCACGGTCGGCGGCGGACCAGCGCAGCCATGCGTCCTGGACCACGTCCTCGGCGTCGGCCACCCGGCCGAGCATGCGGTAGGCCACGCCGTGCAGCACGGGGCGGTGCTCTTCGAAGACATCGGTCGCAGGATCGGTCAGCACCCCTCCATCCCACCGGGCGGCCGCGGTGTTGTCCAGCGGAAACGGCGGAAACGCGGCGGTCCGGGGGGTGGTGTGCGGCACACCGTGCGAGGGTGCCGCGGGCGGGGTGGGCGCGGTGGCGGGCGCTCGGATCCGCCGCCGTATACCCCTCAGTAGCTTTTGCTGGCATCGTGTCTGCGCACGTCCCTGCCGCCCCGCGCCGTGCCCCGACCTCCGGGCGGGAGCGCCGGCACGCAACCCTGAGGAGCGCCCATGGCCGCCCCGGTCTCCTACGCCCGTGTCAGCCCCGCGGACCGGCCGCCGTTCACCGTCGCGTACGAGCGCAAGGGCACCGGTGAGCCCATCGTGCTGCTGCACGGCATCGGTCACCACCTCCAGGCCTGGCGGCCGGTCTGCGACATCCTCGCCGCCTCGCACGAGGTCATCGCCCTCGACCTGCCCGGTTTCGGCGCCTCACCCGCGCTGCCCGGCGGCTCCTCGTACGACCTGTCGACAGTGGTCCCGCTGCTCGCCGCGGCGTTCACGGAACTGGGCGTCGAGCGTCCGCACGTGGTGGGCAACTCCCTGGGCGGGCTGCTGGCACTCGAACTGGGCCGGGCACGGGCCGTACGGTCGGTCACCGCGCTCTCCCCGGCGGGCTTCTGGACGGAGGCCGAGCGCCGCTACGCCTTCGGGGTGCTGCGCGGGATGCACGCGGGCGCCCACGCGCTGCCGCAGCCGGTGGTCGAGTCACTGGCCCGGTCCGCCATCGGGCGGGCCTCCCTGACCGGCACCATCTACGCCCACCCCGGGCGCCGTTCGGCCGACGCGGTGGCCGCGGAGACCCGGGCGCTGCGCGAGGCCCCCGGATTCGCCCCGACGCTCGCGGCAGGCCGGGGCGTGCGCTTCACCGGCGATGTCCCGGACGTCCCGGTGACGATCGGCTGGGGCAGCCGGGACCGCCTGCTGCTGCGCCGTCAGGGCGTACGCGCCAAGCACACGATTCCCGGCGCCCGGCTGGTGCGGCTGCCGGGCTGCGGACACGTGCCGATGAACGACGATCCGGCGCTGGTGGCGCGGGTCATTCTCGACACGGTGCGCTGAGGGCGGGCGCCGGTTCCGTAGCCGCGCCCGGCCGGCGCGTCGCGTCGCGGGCTGCGCGTCCGCCGCCTGCGGACCTCGCGCGCGGCGTCCGCCCGTTGGGGAGCCGGTGCGGCGCGTGGGCGTCCGGGTGCCGGATTGGTGCGTATGGGTCGTGCCGCCGTCCTGGCGATCGGACGGCGGTCTTGCGACCATGGGCGGTCCGCCACCAGGACGGGCGGGTGGAGTTCACCGTCCGTTCGTCCGTGGGGCATCGGGCAGCGGTACGAACGGGACGTCACCGCGACGGAACGAGCAGACGGAGGTTTTTCGGATGGCGCAGGGATCCGGCACGGCATTCGGACCGGGATTCGGACGGCGTTCGCTGCTGCACGGCGCCGCGGCCGGTTCCGCGGCGCTGGCGCTGCCCGCGCTGTCCTGCGCCGCGCCCGCACAGGCCCGCAGCGGGCGGCCGAGCGCCGACTGGGGGGTGCAGGTCGGTGATGTGACGACGTCGTCGGGGCTGGTGTGGGTGCGCTCCGACCGGCCGGCCCGGATGGTGGTGGAGACCGCCGCCACCGAGTCGTTCCACAACGCCAGGACCTGGCACGGGCCGGTGATCGGTGCCGGCACGGACTTCACCGGCGTCACCTCCCTGCACGGCCTGCCGTCCGGTGAGCAGATCCACTACCGGGTGCGGCTGGCCGATCCGGACGACCCGCGTCGCTCGGGCGAGCCGGTCACCGGGACGTTCCGCACCGCGCCGGAGCACCGCGGGCACAGTGGCCTGCGGTTCCACTGGTCGGGAGACCTGGCCGGGCAGGGCTGGGGCATCAATCCGGACCGTGGCGGCTACCGCATCTACGAGGACATGCGGCGCCGGAACCCTGACTTCTTCCTGTGCAGCGGCGACAGCATCTACGCCGACAGCCCGATCGAGGCGAAGGTGACGCTGCCCGACGGCCGGATCTGGCGGAATGTCACGACCGAGGAGAAGGCGAAGGTCGCGGAGACGCTCGGGGAGTTCCGTGGCGCGTTCCGCTACAACCTGCTGGACGACAATCTGCGCCGGTTCAACGCCCAGGTGCCCACGATCACCCAGTGGGACGACCACGAGGTGCACAACAACTGGTATCCGGGACAGCTGCTGGACGACGACCGGTACACGGAGAAGGACGCGGACGTCCTCTCGTCGCGGTCGCTGCGCGCGTTCAGCGAGTACTTCCCCATCCGTACACTGCGGGCCGACCGGGGCGGCCGGGTCTATCGCGTGGTGCGGTACGGCCCGCTGCTGGACGTGTTCGTGCTGGACATGCGGCGCTACCGCAACGCCAACTCGCCGGGCCGGCAGACCGATGACCCGCAGGGGATTCTCGGGGCCGAGCAGCTGCGCTGGCTCAAGCGGGAGCTGTCGCGCTCGCGTGCGGTGTGGAAGGTGATCGCCTCCGACATGCCACTGGGGCTGGTCGTGCCGGACGGCAAGACGAACTTCGAGGCGGTGGCGCAGGGCGATCCGGGCGCGCCGCTGGGACGGGAGCTGCAACTGGCGGAGCTGCTGCGGCACATCAAGCACGAGCGGGTGACGGGCACCGTCTGGCTGACGACGGACGTCCACTACACCTCGGCGCAGCACTACGCGCCGGAGCGGGCCGCGTTCAAGGACTTCGAGCCGTTCTGGGAGTTCGTGTCCGGGCCGCTCAACGCGGGCGGTTTCGCTTCTTTGAAGCTGGACGGAACATTCGGGCCCGAGCAACCGTTCATCAAGGCGCCGGACCGTGCCAATACCTCCCCTGCGGAGAGTCCGCAGTACTTCGGCGAGATCGACATCGACGGAGGCAGTGGGGAGCTGACGGTGCGACTGCGTCAGGAGGGTGGAGAGGTGCTGTTCCGTAAGGTGCTGCAACCCGGACGGGTAGGACAGTAGGGGCCAATGCGTCGATTGCGTCTTTTACCCGTCGGACACAATGTGTTGGCGACCAGGCAACACCCGTCGGCGAGGCTGTCTGCATGACTGAAGCAACCTCTCCCAACAGTTCCCGCCGCCACCACTGGCGCAAGGACATCGTCGAGCTGGCCGCCCTGTTCACCGCCGTGGGCGTGGCGGACTCCGTGGCCAACACCGTGGCCCACGGCCCCGCCGGTCCGGTGATGCTGTACGCCTCGGCCGGCTCCCTGCTGGCCGCGACGGGCTTCCACCTGTGGTGGTCACGCCGCCACGGACACGCACCCCCGCCGACCGATACGGGCGCCGCGGCGTCGGACTCCCCCGCCGAGGCCCCCAAGGCCGGCGGCCAGGAGACGGCGCTGTGGCGGATGCGGACCACGGTCCAGGACGAGCCCGGCAGCCTGGCGGCCCTGTGCACGGCGCTCGCCGCGCAGCGGGTGGACATCCTCAGCCTGCAGACCCACCCGCTGTCCGACGGCACGGTCGACGAGTTCCTGCTGCGGGCGCCCGCCCTGCTGGCGCCCGCCGATCTGACCCGTACGGTGGCCGGCTCGGGCGGCGCGCAGACCTGGCTGGAGCGGGCGGACGCGCACGACCTGGTCGACGCGCCGACCCGGATGCTGGGTCTGGCCACCCGCACGGCACTCGATTCGGCCGAACTCCCGCTGGCTTTGCGCCAGTTGCTGGGCCGCTGCACCATCCACTCGGTGCCCGCCCGGTCACTGCGCGGCCGGCCGCTCGCCGAGCAGGTGCCCGCCGAGGGCGTGCTGGACGAACACACCATGACATTCCGCGACCCCTCCGGGGGGTCCCTCACCATCGAAAGGCCGCAATTGCCGTTCACACCCACCGAGTTCGCCCGGGTGCGGGCGTTGGTCGACCTGGACACGAGGCTGGGTCAGCGGGTGCCGCCACGACGCGATGTGCTGACGCTGCCCGAGGGCAACGCCATCACGATCCGACGCGCCGACACCACCGACCGGGCCGCCGCCCGCGAGATGCACGACCGCTGCTCCGCCGACACCCTCGCGCTGCGCTACCACGGCCCGGTCACCGACGCCGACCGCTACCTCGGCCATCTGCTGAGCCCGCGATTCGGCCGCACCCTCGCGGTGGAGACCACGTCCGGCCGTCTGGTGGCGCTGGGTCATCTGCTCTGGGACGGTGACGAGACCGAGGTCGCACTGCTCGTCGAGGACGCCTGGCAGCAGCGCGGGATCGGCGCCGAGCTGCTGCGCCGGCTGATGGCGATGGCCTCCGAGACCGGCTGCGAGAGCGTGTACGCCGTCACCCAGGCGTCCAACACCGGCATGGTGGCGGCGATGCGTGGTCTGGGCCTGCCCCTCGACTACCAGATCGAGGAGGGCACCCTGGTGATCACCGCCCGCCCGACGGGCGTGCCCGCCCACCGGTCCGCGCGGGAGGCGGTACGCACACCGGACGGCTCCGGCCGCCGCTGAGCCCGTCCCCTTCACAAGAATCCCCCTACCGGCCGCCGGCACAGCTCGGCGGCCGGTCCCGTGGGCGGGTGTCAGGCAGCCGGCCGGGCAACGAGACCGTAAAGCGACAGGAACGTCCGCTCTATTGATGGTGACGGAACGCGGCCTTCCGTACGAAGATGGCCCGCATGTCCCTCACCACTCCTTCCGCGGGCGGCACGCTGCCCCGCCAGGTCGCCGACGCGTACGTCGACGCCCTCGTCGATCTGGACCCGATCACCGGCACCTACCTCGGCATCGCCGAGAGCTCCGGAAAGCTGCCCGACTTCTCGCCGACGGGCCAGGAAGCGACGGCCCAGCTCGCCCGCACCACCCTGGAGAAGCTCGCCGCGGCAGAGGCCCGGCCGGGCGCGGACGCCGCGGCCGAGCAGATCTGCGCGCGGCTGCTGCGCGAGCGGCTGTCCGCGGAGCTGGCGGTGCACGAGGCCGGCGAGGGCCTGCGTGCGGTCAGCAACCTCAGCTCGCCGCTGCACGCCGTCCGCGAGGTTTTCCAGCTCACCCCCGCCGAAACCGACGACGACTGGGCCGCGATCGCGCAGCGGCTGCGCGCGGTGCCGGCGGCCCTGGAGGGCTACCGCGCCTCGCTCGACGCCGGCATCAAGCGGAACCTCCGCGCGGGCCCGCTCCAGGTGTCCACCGTCATCGGCCAGTTGGGTGAGTGGATCGGTACGGACCGCAGCTGGTTCGCCGAGTTCACCGCCCCGGGCCCGGACGCGCTGCGCGGCGAGCTGACCGGCGCCGCCGACCTCGCGACCGGCGCCCTGGTGGAGCTGCGCGACTGGTTCCGTGAGGTCTACGCCCCCGCGGTCGCGGGCGCGCCGGACGTCGTCGGCCGCGAGCGCTACGGTCGCCTCGCCCGCTACTTCAACGGCGCCGACCTCGACCTGGACGAGGCGTACGCCTACGGCTGGTCGGAGTTCCACCGGCTGCTGGCCGAGATGGAGACGGAGGCGGAGAAGATCCTGCCGGGCGCGAAGACCCCGTGGGAGGCGCTGGCCTGGCTCGACGAGAACGGCGAGGCCGTCGAGGGCGTCGAGGAGACCCGCCAGTGGCTCCAGTCGCTGATGGACGAGGCCATCGCCTCGCTCGACGGGACGCACTTCGAACTCGCCGAGCGGGTGCGCCGCGTCGAGTCGCGGATCGCCCCGCCGGGCAGCGCCGCCGCCCCGTACTACACCCAGCCGTCGCTGGACTTCTCCCGTCCCGGCCGCACCTGGCTGCCGACGATGGGCGAGACCCGCTTCCCGGCGTACGACCTGGTCTCCACCTGGTACCACGAGGGCGTGCCGGGCCATCACCTCCAGCTGGCGCAGTGGGCACATGTGGCCGAGGACCTGTCGCGGTACCAGACGACCGTGGGCATCGTCAGCGCCAACGCCGAGGGCTGGGCGCTGTACGCCGAGCGCCTCATGGACGAGCTGGGCTTCCTGACCAACGCCGAGCGGCGGCTCGGCTACCTCGACGCCCAGATGATGCGGGCGGTCCGCGTCATCATCGACATCGGTATGCACCTGCAGTTGGAGATCCCGGCGGATTCGCCCTTCCACCCGGGCGAGCGCTGGACGCCCGAGCTGGCGCACGCGTTTCTCGCGAGCCACTGCAGCCGGCCGGCCGACTTCGTCGAGAGCGAGATCATCCGCTATCAGGGGTTGGCGGGCCAGGCGATCGGCTACAAGCTCGGCGAGCGCGTCTGGCTGGCGGGCCGGGAGGCGGCCCGTGCGCGGCACGGCGCGGACTTCGACCTCAAGGCCTGGCACATGGCGGCGCTGTCGCAGGGCTCGCTGGGCCTGGACGACCTGCTGAGCGAGCTGTCGTCGCTCTGAGTCCGCACGGCCGCGCGCACCGCCGCGGCCACGGCGGACGGCCACCCCGCCTCACGCGGTGGCCGTCCGCCGCCCCGCACCGGGGCAGCCGAACATCACGCGGTCCGAGGGGTCAGGAGACATGGGAGTGGACACCTCCGCGACAGGCAGCACGGACCGCCCGCTCCTTCTCCTGGCCGGCGATCCGCTGCGCCCCCGCCGCCCCGACCCGCACTTCGCCGCGCAGGCGGCCGCGGCCCGTGCCGCGGGCGCGGCGACCGCCGTTCTCGACCACGAGGCGCTGCTCGCCGGGGACGCCGAAGGGGCGGTGGCGCGGGTACCGCGCGACGCGGGCGGGGCCTGGTACCGCGGCTGGATGCTGCCCGCCGGACGCTACGCCGAACTGGCCGCCGCCCTTACGGCCCGCGGCTGCCGACTGCTCACCGACCCGGCGGCCTATCGCACCGCCCATGAACTCCCCGGCTGGTACGGCACGTTCCGCGCGCTCACGCCCTCCAGCGTGTGGCTGCCCTGTGCGCCGCACCAGGCCCCGCGAGGGCCGGAGCTGGCGCGGCTGGCCGAGCCGTTCGGTGACCGGCCGGTCGTCGTCAAGGACTGGGTGAAGTCCCGGAAGCACGAGTGGGAGGAGGCCGCCTTCGTCCCCGACGCGGCCGACACCGCGCGACTGGCCTCCGTGGTCGGCCGGTTCGTCGCGCTCCAGGAGGAGTTCTTGACCGGGGGCGTGGTCCTGCGCGCCTTCGAGACGTTCGATCCGGTGGGCGAGGCCCGGGTCTGGTGGGTGGACGGTGAGCCGGTGCTGATCGGCCCCCACCCCGACACGCCGGAGCTGCGTCCGGACCCGGACCTGTCCCATGTGGCGCCCGTTGTACGGGAGTTCGGCCGCCGCTTCCTCACCACGGATCTGGCGCTGCGCACCGACGGGGTCTGGCGCGTGATGGAGGTCGGCGACGGACAGGTCAGCGACCTGCCCGAAGGGGCCGACCCCGATGCCCTGTTCGAGGCGCTGGTCACCGCGGGCGCCGGCGGGCCGCTGACCCTCACGGCAGGCCCGGTGACCCTGCGCGCCCTGCTGCCGAGCAGGGCGGCCCGGATCGCCGACGGCGATGCGGCCGGATTCACCTGGATCGACGGCGCACCCCCGGAGGCGACGTCCGGCGGTGCCGGGATCGTCGTCCGGGCCGTCGCCGCCGGGCTCCACCACCCCGGCTGGGGCGTCTTCGTCCTCACCGACACCGAGACCGGCACAGCGCTCGGGAGCATCGGCTTCCACGGTCCGCCGGACACTGCCGGCCGCGTCGAGATCGGCTACGACCTCTCCCCCTCCGCCCGTGGCGCCGGCCGGGCGACGCGGGCGGCCCGTCTGCTGGCCGGCTGGGCGGCGGCGCGCCCCGAGGTCCGTACGGTGTGCGCCCAGACCGAGCCGGACAATGTGCCCTCTCGGCGCGTCCTGGAACGCGCCGGCTTCCGCTTCACCGGGGAACACGAGGGCCAGCTGACGTACGAGTTCGACGTCACCGAGGACTCACCCCCGGGCGTCAACGCCTGAAGCCGCCCTCGGAGTTGATGACCTCGCCCGTGATCCCGCGGGCCTCGTCGGTCACGACCCGGGCGATGAGCCGAGCCGAATCGTCCGGCGCACCGACCGTCCTCCGGGAAAGGTCCGCACCGCACGGTCGCGGCGGGGCGCCCCGGCCGCCACCGGATTCCGCGCGCGGCCGACCGGGAATCCGCGGTGTGCCGGACCTACGGCGAGGCGATGATCACCGGCCAAACCCTTGATCTGCCGGTGAATCCACTGTTAGACAGCACGGATGACCGGCTATTCCCCCGATGCCACCGACTGGCGCATCCTCGATGTCCTGCAACACAACGGCCGCGCGGGCTACGCGGAACTGGCTCGCGCGGTGAAGATGTCCGCCAGCGCCGTCACCGAACGGGTACGGCGCCTGGAGGACGCCGGGGTGATATCCGGATACGCAGCCGTGGTCGATCCGGAGCGGGTCGGGCTGACGGTGCTCGCCTTCGTCCGGCTGCGCTATCCCGGCGGCCACGACCAGACGCTCCGCGACCTGCTGGCGACGACGCCGGAAATACTGGAGGCACACCACGTCACGGGCGACGACTGCTTCTTCCTCAAGGTCGCCTCGCGTTCGATGAAGCATCTGGAGGAGGTGTCGGGCCGGATCGGGGCCCTCGGCGCGGTGACCACCAGCGTCGTCTACTCCTCGCCGCTGCCCCGCCGCGCGGTCGGCCCCTGACCTGCGCGGCCACCCTCTGAGCGCCTGGTTCAGCCGCGGACGCGGTGGCGCACCGTCGAGCCCGCTCGGTCCTTGACGACCTCCAGCTGGGCCGGGATGCGGGCTCGGAGGTCCGCGACATGGCTGACGATGCCGACGCTGCGGTCCCGTTCGCGCAGGGAGTCCAGAACGTCGAGCACCTCGTCCAGGGTCTGCTCGTCGAGGCTGCCGAATCCCTCGTCGATGAAGAGGGTGTCGAGCCGGGTGCCACCCGCCTCGTCGGTGACGACGTCGGCGAGGCCGAGGGCCAGCGCCAGTGACGCGAAGAAGGTCTCGCCGCCGGAGAGGCTGGAGGTGTCGCGTTCGCGGCCGGTCCAGGCGTCGATGACATGCAGGCCGAGGCCTGACCGCCGGGCGCCACCGGCCCGTTCGTCGGAGTGCACGAGGGTGTAGCGGCCGGCGGACATCCGGTGCAGCCGGGCGGTGGCGGCGGCCGCGACCTGTTCGAGGCGGGCGGCGAGGACATACGACTCCAGGCGCATCCGGCGTTCGTTCTCGCTGGAGGTGCCGGAGGTGAGCGAGGCGAGCCGGGCGATGCGGTCGTGGGCGGCGCGCAGCGGGGCGAGCCCGCGGGCGTCCGCCTCGGCGGCGGCCGAGAGCCGGTCGAGTTCCGTGCAGCGCTCGCGCGCCGCGGCATGGGTCGCCGACGCGCCACGCAGCCGCGCCCCCGCGGCGTCCAGAGCGCCGCGCGCGGCGTCCGGGTCCGCAGGCGGCAGCGCGGCCGCGTCCAGAATCTCCGGGTTGGCCAACTCCGCCAGGACGGCGGCCGATTCGGCCTGCCATGCGTCGAGCCGCTGTTGCAGCGCGCGCCATTCGTCGTCCCGCAGCCGGGCCTCGGCTGCGGCCTGCGGGGTGTCGAAGCCGGCGTGGCGGGCGGCATCGGCGAGTGCGGCGTCGGCTTCCTTGAGGCGGGCGGCGCAGGCACGCGCGGTACGGGACGCCTCGGCCGCCGCGGCGAGCAGGGCGACCTGCCGCTCCAGCCGTCCCGCCCGGTCGGCCACGCTTGCGCACTCCCCCCGGGCCTGGCTCAACTCCTCTTCCAGCGCGGCCCGTTCACGGTCCAGCGCCTCACGGTGCGAGGTGCGGGCGGCGACCCGGCGTTCGGCCTGCTGCTGTTCGGTGCGTCGCCGCTCGTATTCGCGTTCGGCGCGCCCGAGGGTCTCGCGGGCGGCATGCAGGTCGGCTCCGGCCGCACGGGCGCGGGCGAAATCGGCCCGCAGCTCCTCCACTTCGGTGGCCAGCTCACCGGTGGGGGTGTCCCCTGCGGTGGCGGCCGCGCCGGCCAGCGCTTCCTTGGCCGACTGGCTGCGCGACTGCGCCTCCTGGCGCTCGTCCTCGGCCCGGCGGTGCGCGCTGTGGGCGGCTTCCTCGGCCGTGCGGTCGATGTGCCCGGCGCCGGCGCGGGCCGGTTCGGGGTGCTCGGTCGCGCCGCACACCGCACAGGGCCGGCCCTGCTGCAGGCCCTCGGCGAGTTCGGCGGCGATGCCGCGCAGCCGTCGTTCCTTGAGGTCGAGCCAGTGACCGTGCGCCGCCGTGGCCCGCTCGCGCACGGTGAGCAACTCCCGCTCGGTGTCGCGTACTTCCGCGGCGAGCCGGTCACGGCGCCGGGCCGCTTCCAGCCGCTCGGCGGCCGGGGTGATCAGGGCGCCGAGCTGTTCGGCACGGGTCGCCGCCTCCTGGGCCGTCTCGATACGCCGTTCGTGGCCGCGGCGGACGGTGTCCCAGCCGGCCAGCCACTCCGCCGCGTCCAGCAGCGTCTGGTCGTCGGCGCGCGATTCACGGTCCAGACCGGCCCGCTCCTGGCCGATGTCGGCGGCCCGGCGCTCGGCCCGCCGGGCCGCGCCGAGCGATCCGAGGTCTTGCCGCAACTGCCTCTCCAGCGCGGCGAGCCGGTCACCCTCGGCCTCGGCGAGGTCGGGCGGCAGGGTGGCCCTGCTCTGCCGTTCGGTGCGCTGGGCGGCGTCCACTTCGTGCCGTGCGGCGGCGCTCAGCGCGAGGGCGGGGGCGACCTCGGCGGCCGCGCGGCCCCGCTCCAGCCTGCTGTGGATGCGGTCCCGCTCGTCGGCGTGCGCATCGAGCCGGTCCGCGCGATGGCGGGCGTCGGCGTGCCGCTGCTGGAGCCGGTGCCGCTCGCGGGTCTCGTCCATCCGTACCGCGGCGGCCCGTTCGGCCACCTCCGCGGCATGCACCGCGGATCCGGCGCTCGCCAGCCGTTCGCGTGCGAAGACCCGGGCGACGGCGGCTCTGACCAGGACGGCGTCGGCGAAGCCCGGCTCCCCGGGGGCGAGCGCCGGGGTGTCCGGGGCCGCGCCGGCGGATCCGGTCCGCGCACCCGGCACGGTCTTGGGCGGGCGGGCCGCGGGCCCGGCCTGTTCCGGCACGGTCGCCGCGGCCCGGCCGCGCCCGCGTGCCGGTGCGGTCGGTGTCGCGGCCGCGGAGCGTTCCGGCGCCGGAACGGACGGGTCGGCGAGGTCGGCGCTGTCCCCGGCCGCCTGCACCATCCGGTGGGTCAGGGCGAGCAGCCGCTCGTCACCCACGGCAACCCGGTCGGCAGCGGCCTTGCGGCGGGTGCTCAGCTGGTCCTCCAGGGCGGCGAACCGGCGGGTGTCGAAGAGCCGCCCGAGCAGCCGGGCGCGGGCCTCGGCGTCGGCGCGCAGGAACCTCGCGAAGTCGCCCTGCGGCAGCAGTACCACCTGGCAGAACTGCTCCTTGCTCATGCCGAGCAGCTGGCCGATCTCCTCGCCGATCTCCTGGTGGGAGCGGCTGAGCGCCTTCCACCGGCCGGTGTCGCCGTCGGGCACGAACTCCCGCAGCCGGCTCTGTGCCTTCTCCCGGGTCGTGCCGCTGCCGCGCTTCTTGGGGCGGGACTGTTCGGGCAGCCGGGTGATCTTCAACCGCCGTTCCCCGACGGTCAGTTCGAGCACGACCTCGGTGAGGGTCAGCGGGTCGGCCAGATCGCTGCGCAGTGCCTGGCCGCTCTGCCGGGCGCCCGGCACCGAGCCGTAGAGCGCGAAGCACACGGCGTCCAGCACCGAGGTCTTGCCCGCTCCCGTCGCCCCGTGCAGCAGGAACAGGCCCTCGCGTGAGAGCCGGTCGAAGTCGATGGTCTGGGTGCCGCCGAAGGGCCCGAAGGCCGTGACGGAGAGCCGGTGCAGCCTCATCGCGCCACCTCCTGCACGGTGTCGTCGACCCGTACGTCATCGATTGCCGACCGCAGTTCGGCCCGCTCGTCCGCGTCGGCCGCCCGGCCGGACCGCACATGCTCCACGAAGTCCTCGGCGATCTCCTGATCGCTGCGTCCGCGCAGCCGCTGGGCGTACGAGGCCAGGGAACGGGTGGGCCCCTCGTCGGGGTCGAAGACGAGGCTGACGAGGTGCGCGAAGCGCTTGCCGAGCCGCGCCATCGGTTCCTGCGGGCGGGCCGTGTCGGTGAGCGTCGCCTCGACCCAGGCCGCTTCGTGGCGCTCCAGCGACGGGTCGTCGAGCAGTTCCTCCAGCGGTCCCCGGATCCGGGCCAGTGGGCGCGGCACCGGGCAGTCCACCCGCTCGGCGTGCACGGCACCCGCCGCGTCGAGGTCGACGATCCAGGACGATTTGCGGTGATCGGTCTCCGAGAAGGAGTAGGCGAGCGGGGAGCCGGAGTAGCGGATGCGCTCGGTGAGCGTCTGGCAGCCGTGCAGGTGGCCGAGAGCCGCGTAGTCGACGCCGTCGAAGACGGCCGCGGGGACGGAGTCGACACCGCCGACGGTGATGTCCCGCTCGCTGTCGCTTACCGCTCCCCCCGTGACGAAGGCATGCGCGAGCACGACGGAGCGGGTGCCCTCGGGGCGCTCGGCCAGATCGGCGCGTACCCGGTCCATCGCCGCGCCCAGCACCTCGGTGTGATCGGCGCGCCCGGCACCGAGCGCGTCGCGCACCAGGGCCGGTTCGAGATACGGCAGTCCGTAGAGCGCGACCGGGCCGTGCGCGTCGGCGAGCAGCACGGGGGTGGCACAGTCCGCCGGGTCGGTCCGCAGATGGATTCCGGCGTGCTGCATCAGTCCGGCGCCGACACCGAGCCGGCGGGCGGAGTCGTGGTTGCCGGAGATCATGACGGTCGGGACGCCGAGGGCCGCGAGGCGGTGCAGGGCGTCGTCGAAGAGCTCTACGGCGGACAGCGGCGGGACGGCGCGGTCATAGATGTCCCCGGCGACGAGGACCGCGTCGATCTCGCGGTCGCGGACCGTCTCGACGAGGTGGTCGAGGAACGCGCGCTGGGCGGTGAGCAGGCTCACGCGGTGGAAGGACCGCCCCAGATGCCAGTCGGAGGTGTGCAGAAATCTCAACTGACCGCTCCGACCTGCACGTTTCTCCCTCCGAGGCGCCTTGGCCGGCACCGGGTCAGCCGGGGCCACGAGCAGACCGTGTTCAGGCCGGCTTCCGCGACACCCCATCCGTCACGGCCCTCATTCTCGCACCCGGGTCCGGGGCCGGTGGACGGTGGAGGTCGGTCGCGATCCGGAGTGTCGCGGACGCACCAAAGCACTCAACTCGGCCATTTCGGTCGGGCGGGACGGGCACGGCGTGGCGACGCCGGAGTCGGCGCGGACCGTGCACAGCGGCTCGGCCCGCCCTGCCGGGGGGGCCGGGCGGGCCGGGCTGCCGGCAGCAGACCGTGGGGGCGAAGGGCGTCAGCCAGGGGTGCCGACTTCGAAGGTCTCCTGGGTCCAGCCGCGGGCTCGGTCGGTGAGGGTGATGCCCAGACCGGGGCGGGCGGAGACATGCATACGGCCGTTGCTGGTTTCCAGGCGCTCGTTGAAGAGGGGCTCCAGCCAGTCGAAGTGCTCCACCCAGGGCTCGTGCGGGTAGGCGGCGGCGAGGTGGAGGTGGATCTCCATGGCGAAGTGCGGTGCGAGGGAAAGGTGGTGGTGCTCGGCGAGGGCGGCGAGCTTGAGGAACTGGGTGATGCCGCCGATGCGCGGGGCGTCGGGCTGGAGGATGTCGGCTGCCTTGTGCCGGATCAGCTCGTAGTGCTCGGCGACGCTGGCCAGCATTTCACCGGTGGCGATGGAGGTGTCGAGAGAGGCCGCGAGGGCGGCGTGCCCCTCGGCGTCGTAGGCGTCGAGGGGCTCCTCGATCCAGACGAGCCCGAACTCCTCGAAGGCGCGTCCCATGCGCTGGGCGGTGGGGCGGTCCCACTGCTGGTTGGCGTCGACCATGAGGGGAATGTCGTCGCCCACGTGCTCGCGCACCGCGGTCAGCCGGCGCAGGTCCTCACGACGGTCCGGACTGCCGACCTTGATCTTGATGCCGCCGATACCGCTGGCGAGGGTGGCGGTGGCGTTGTCCAGGACCTGTTCGACGGGGGTGTGGAGGAATCCGCCCGAGGTGTTGTAGCAGCGCACCGAATCGCGGTGCGCCCCCAGCAGCTTCGCCAGCGGCAGGCCGGCGCGCTTGGCCTTGAGATCCCACAGGGCGACATCGAAAGCGGCGATGGCCTGGGTGGAGAGACCGGAGCGGCCGACGGAGGCGCCGGCCCAGCAGAGCTTCGTCCAGAGCTTGCCGATGTCGCTGGGGTCCTCACCGATCAGGACGGGAGCGATCTCCTTGGCATGCGCGAACTGGCCGGGGCCGCCCGCGCGTTTGGCGTAGCTGAAGCCGAGCCCGGTGTGTCCGCCCTTGGTCCCGATCTCGGCGAAGAGGAAAGCGACTTCGGTCATCGGACGCTGCCGCCCGGTGAGGACCTTGGCATCGCTGATGGGGGTGGCGAGCGGGAGGTGGACGGAGGAGAGCCTGATCCAGCAGATCGTGTCGAGAGTCGCTTCGCCGGCCTGGAACGCGGCGCGGGCCGCGGCGTGCGTGGTCGTGGTCATCGTGGTCACCACTGCCTGACTGTGAGAGGGACGGATACGACGGGGTGCGGGGTTCAGTCGCGGGTGGGGTTGCCGTCGATACGGCGCCACAGGTGCAGCGGGTTGTCGTCGCGCAGATCAGGGGGCAGCAGGTCCGCGGGCAGGTTCTGGTAGCTGACCGGGCGCAGGAATCGGGTGATGGCCCCGGTGCCGACCGAGGTGGTGGCAGGTGCGGTCGTCGAGGGGTAGGGGCCGCCGTGGATCATGGCGTGGCCCACTTCGACGCCGGTGGGCCAGCCGTTGACGATGATCCGTCCCGCCCTGAGTTCCAGGATGTCCAGCAGGGCGGCGGCCTGTTCCCGGTCGGCGCCGGCCGCGTGGAGGGTGGCGGTGAGCTGGCCGTCCAGTGCGCGGGCCAGGGTCTGCAGGCTGCGGTCGGCGGGGACCCGCACGATGAGGGCGGCCGGTCCGAAGACTTCTTCCTGGAGCTCGGGGTGGGCGAGGAACGTCGCGGCGTCGGTGAAAAGGACGGCGGCCCGCCCTGCGGTGGATACCTCCGGGGCGTCCGTGCCACGGGCCCGGACGGTGACGCCGTCGATGGCGGCGAGCCGGGAGAGGGCCTGCTCGTAGGCGTCGTGGATGCCGGCGGACAGCATCGGGGGGGCGGCGCAGGCGGCGACCGCGGTGCTCGCCGCCTGGATGAACGTCTCCAGGTCCGCACTCTCCGCGGCCAGGACGATGCCGGGGCTGGTGCACATCTGGCCGGTCGCGCTGGTCATGGAGGCGATGAAGTCACGCGCCAGGTCGGCGGCGCCCTGCCGCAGGGCGTGCGGGAGGAGGAAGACGGGGTTGGTGGCCGACATCTCGGCGAAGACCGGGATCGGCTCGGGGCGGGCGGCGGCTGCCGCGGCCAGGGCCAGTCCGCCCCGGCGGGAGCCGGTGAAGCCGACGGCCTTGATGCGCGGGTCGGTGACAAGGGCGTGTCCGAGGTCGTCGGCGGGGCCGTGCAGCAGGGCGAAGACCCCCTCGGGCAGCCCGTTCTCGCGCGCCGCGGCCTGGACGGCGCGGCCCACCAGTTCGCTGGTTCCCGGGTGGGAGGGGTGCGCCTTGACGACGACCGGGGCGCCCGCGGCGAGCGCGGAGGCGGTGTCGCCGCCGGCGACGGAGAACGCCAGGGGGAAGTTGCCGGCAGCGAATACGGCGACCGGCCCGAGGGGGATCCGGCGGCTGCGCAGATCGGGGCGTGGCAGCGGGGCGCGGTCGGGCTGTGCGGGGTCGATGTGCACGTCTCGCCAGCTGCCCTCGCGGACCAGGCGGGCGAAGAGCCTCAGCTGGCCGGTGGTGCGGGCGGTCTCGCTCGCCACCCGGAGGGCGGGCAGACCGCTCTCGGCCCGCACCTGTTCCGTCAGGAGGGGACCCAGGGATTCGATGTGGTCGGCGACCCCCTCCAGGAACGCCGCCCGTACCTCCGGCGTGGTGTGCCGGTAGGTGTCGAAGGCCTCGGCTGCAAGGGCGGCGGCCCGCTCGACGTCTTCGTGGGAGGCGGCGCTGAACTGCGGGCTCAGGGGCAGGCCGGTGCGCGGGTCGACGGCGTGGAAGGATCCGCCGCCGCCCGTGCTGCCGTGGCCGCCGGTCAACTGGTCCCCGGTGAGACGGGATTCCGCCGCGGTGAGCACGTCAGACCACCTTCTTGATCAGGTCGGTGAGTTCGGCCAGCTCGGCGGCCGTGAGGTCGGTGAGGGGGGTACGCACGGGGCCGGCCGGGCGGCCGATGACCCTCATGCCGGCCTTGACGATGCTGACCGCGTACCCGGGCTGCCGGCGCCGGATCGCGCAGTACGGGAGCACGAAGTCGTTGAGGCGGCGGAAGACCTGCTCGGTGTCGTGGGCCCGCACCGCGTCGTAGAAGTCGAGGGCGAAGCGCGGCGCGAAGTTGAAGATCGCCGAGGAGTAGGTGCTGACCCCCATCTCCAGATAGGGCAGGGCGAACATCTCCGCGGTGGGCAGGCCGCCGACGTACAGGAGCCGGTCGCCCAGGCGCGCACGGATGCGGGTCATCAGCTCCAGGTCGCCGACGCCGTCCTTGAAGCCGATCAGGTTGGGGCAGGTGTCGGCGAGTTCGGCGACGGTCGCCTCGTCGTAGACGGCGTTCGCCCGGCTGTAGAGGATGACGCCGAGCGTGGTGGCCCGGCACACCGCCGTGACGTGGGCGGCCAGGCCCGCCTGCGAGGCCTCGGTGAGGTAGGGCGGCAGCAGCAGGATCGCGTCCGCGCCTGACGTCTCGGCCTGCTGGGCCAGTGCGATGGCGTGGAAGGTGCCGCCGCCGGCCGGGGCGATCACGGGCAGCCCTTCAGGCGCCTCCTGCACCGTCGCGGTGACGACCCGTCCGACCTCTTCATGGGTGAGGGAGAAGAACTCGCCGGTGCCGCCTGCGGCGAAGAGTCCGGCGGGTGCGAATTCACCGACCCAGCCGATGTTTTCCCGGTAAGCCGCCTCGTCGAAAGAGAAGTCGTCGCGGAAATGCGTGACGGGGAAGGACAGCAGCCCCGAGCCCATCTTCCGGGCGGCCTCTTCAGGTGAAAACTGCGGCATGATCGTCGGAACTCCTCAGCGTGAAGACATTGCTCATGAAGAAAGGGCCGTGTGACCTTCAACTCTCCACCGCTCGGGTGCGGCTCCACTGAGGCTAGGATCACGAACGATTCACGTCCAACACCAAAAACGCATCCATTGATACCTGGAGAGCATCGTTGTTCACTCTCGCGCAACTGACCAACTTTGTGGCCGTTGCAGAGGAGCTCCACTTCGGGCGGGCGGCCGAGCGGCTCCGCATGACACAGCCCCCGCTCAGCCGCCAAATCCAGCTTCTGGAAAGCGAATTGCGGGTCCAGCTGTTCGACCGCACGAACCGCTCCGTGCGGCTCACGCACGCCGGCCGCACCTTCCTCAACGAAGCCCGCCGCGTCCTGCGCCAGTCCGAGCAGGCGATCCTGGCCGTGCGGCAGGTGTCATCCGGGCTGGCCGGGAGCCTCGCTGTCGGCTTCACCGCGGCCGGCGCCTACACGATGCTCGACACCCTCCTGGACAAGGCCCGTACCGCCACACCGAATGTGGAGATCGTGCTGCGCGAGCTGGTCACCCGTGACCAGCTCGAAGCGCTCACCGAGTCCAGCCTCGACCTCGGTTTGGTACGACCCCCCGTCACCTCCCCCGACCTGGACTCCCGCCCGGTGGCCCGCGAGGACATCTTCGCGGCCCTGCCCGCCGATCACCCGCTGGCCGCTCGGGCCGGGGCCCTCCACATCAGCGAGTTCGACGGACTGGACGTGCTGATGTACTCCCCCATCGAGGCCCGCTACTTCCACGAACTGCTCATCTCCGTCTTCCGGGCCGCGGGCATCGCTCCGGTCTTCCACCAGTACCTCAGCCAGGTCCACAGCATCCTCGCGCTCGTCAACGGCGGCCGCGGTGTGGCCCTCGTCCCGGAGGCCGCCACCCAGCTGCGCTACGCGGGCGTGACCTTCAAACCGGTCACCCTGGCCGCCCCCGCCGCGGTCGAACTCTCCCTGGCCTGGCGGCGGAACAACGACAACCCGGCCCTGCACCGCCTTCTCGCCCACCTGTGAGAAACATCCAGAGCTGGACACGTCGCCGTTCGGCGATCCAAGAAAGGTATCGGCGCATACAACATTCGATATAGACGGGAATCAAAGGGCGGCCCTACGGTCAGTTGCCACCCACCCCCGAATGTGGTCCGGGCCACAGGGACGGGGGCGAGGCACCTCCCTCAAGGTCGAGGAGATTGACCCGCCATGACACTTATTGACCGGCAGGACGAGCCGGTTCGCACCCGTACCGGGCAGGGCCGCCTTCGGTACTGGATTCTGGCCATGCTCTTCGTGGTCACCACGATCAACTACGCCGACCGGGCCACGCTTTCGATAGCCGGCGACTCCATGCAGAAAGATCTCGGGGTCAGTTCCGGCGAGCTCGGGATCCTCTTCTCCGCGTTCTCGTGGTCCTATCTCATCGCCCAGATACCGGGCGGCTGGCTGCTGGACCGATTCGGTTCGAAGAAGGTCTACGGCGGGGCGATCTTCCTGTGGTCGGTCTTCACCATGGCGCAGGGCGCCATCGGTTTCTTCTCCGGAGCGGCCGTGGCCCTCCTCTTCCTGCTGCGCTTCCTCGTCGGCCTCGCCGAAGCCCCCTCCTTCCCCGGCAACTCGCGCATCGTCGCCGCCTGGTTCCCGACCAGGGAACGCGGCTTCGCCGCCGCCCTGTTCAACTCCGCCCAGTACTTCGCCACCGTCGCCTTCGCGCCCCTCATGGGCTGGCTGGTGGTCGCCGTCGGCTGGGAGCACGTCTTCACGATCATCGGCGGCATCGGCGTGATCCTGGCCCTGGTGTGGACCCGGGTCATCCACCCGCCGCGCAGCCACCCCCGCATGAGGCAAGGCGAACTGGACCACATCAGTGCGGGCGGCGCGCTGATCGACATGGACCGGCACACCGTCAAGGACGGCACCGGCGCGAGGGACGCCGATGGGGGCACCACCGGTGCCAAACAGAACCTCGTGCACCTCAAGAAGCTGCTCACCCACCGCACCATGCTGGGCGTCTTCGTCGGTCAGTACTTCATCAACACCATCACCTGGTTCTTCCTGACCTGGTTCCCGGTGTATCTGGTCCAGGAACGCGGCATGTCCATCCTGGAAGCCGGCCTGGTCGCCTCGCTGCCCGCCCTGTGCGGCTTCACCGGCGGCGTGCTGGGCGGCTTCCTCTCCGACCGCCTCGTCGCCCGCGGTATGTCCCTCACCGCCGCGCGCAAGACCCCGATCGTGGTCGGGCTCCTGCTGTCCACCTCGATCCTGATCTGCAACTACGTCGACGCGTCCTGGCTCGTCGTCACCATCATGGCCGTGTCCTTCTTCGGCAAGGGCCTCGGCGCCCTGGGATGGGCCGTCATGGCCGACATCTCCCCGAAGCAGATCGCCGGCCTCGCCGGGGGCGTCTTCAACACCTTCGGAGCCGTCGCCGGGATCGTCACCCCGATCGTCATCGGCTACATCATCGACGCCACCGGCTCCTTCGACCTCGCCCTCGTCTTCGTCGGCGCCTCCGCCGCCATGGCCGTCGTCAGCTACCTCTTCATCGCCCGGGACATCGAGCGCCTCGCACTCGACGACATCGGCGAAGAGGCCGCCGCCTCCGGCACGGTCTGACGGTCACGACGGACCCGCGCCGCACGCCCCGGAACGCCGTACGCGTTGCGGGGCAGCGCCGCGCGCAAGGCCCCGCCCCCGTCGCGCGGGGGCCGGTTCCGCCCCGGTCCCGCGGCGGCCCTCGGTCGCGGGTGCGATCAGCCGCCGCTCTCGCGGGCGGGCTCCGCCGGCGGCTCCGGTCGGGCTGCCGGCTGCGTCTGCCCCTCGGGGGCCTCGGCGTCCGGATCCGCCCCGTGCAGATACTCCTCGCTGATGCGCTTGGGCCCGAACGGCCACTCCTTCTCGTAGCGCGCCCACAGCAGGAAGGCCACCAGGCCGGCCGCGACCCACGCCAGCGACCATTCGATGGGGTGCCGGCCGGGTGAGTTCCGGTCCGCGTAGCCGTAGATCACCAGCCATCCGACGAGCGCCACGATGCTCGGCAGCGGGTAGAGCCACTTCCGGTAGGGGCGGCGCAGCCCCGGCTGGCGGCGGCGCAGCACGGTCACCGCGGCGACCTGGGCGAGCGCCTGCACGATCACCATGACGGTGGTGAGCAGCTGGATGATCGTGGCGAGGTCCGTGTGCCGGCCGATGAGGAAGCCGACCGCCATGACGACGCCCATCGTGAGCAGCCCCATGACGGGGAAGCGGTGGCGGGGGTGGAGTTTGCCGTAGGGGCGGAAGAAGACCCGGTCGCGGGCGGCGTCGTAGGGGACGCGGGAGCCGCCGAGCAGGCCGGCGAAGACAGAGGCGACAGCGGTGACGAGGATCAGCACGGTGACGGTGGCGGCGGCGCCCTTGCCCCAGGCCTTCTCCAGGACGGCGGAGGCGACGGAGGAGGACGCGGTGCTGTCCGGGTCGAGCATGTCCTTCCAGTTGACGACGCCGAGCGTGCCGATCTGCAGCAGCAGGTAGATCGTCATGATGCCGAGGATCGAGTAGATGATGGCGCGCGGGAGGGTACGGCCGGGCTGTTTGATCTCGGCGCCCATGTAGGCGGTGGTGTTGTAGCCGAGGTAGTCGTAGATGCCGATGGTCAGGCCCGCGGCGAAGCCGATCCAGAAGTGACTCGACGTCAGCTCGAAGGCGTGCGCGGGGTAGGTGAAGGCGCGCTCGGGGCTGAAGTGGGTGAAGGCGGCGACGATGACCAGCACGACGGAGGTGATCATCACCGTCCACAGGACGACGGTGAGCTTGGCGATGCGCTCCACGCGCCGCCACAGCAGCACGATGACGCCGACGGTGACGACGAGTCCGACGGCATCGCCCTGGCCCTGGCTCATGCCCGGCCAGAGATAGCCGAGGTACTGCACGAACCCGATGACCCCGGTGGACATCCCGAGCGGGATGAACAGCATGGCCGTCCACACGAACAGAAACGGCATCAGCTTGCCGGTGCGGTACTGGAAGGCCTGCCGCAGATAGACGTAGCTGCCGCCCGCGCCGGGCAGTGAGGCACCCAGCTCGGCCCAGATCAGCCCGTCGGCCAGCGCCAGCACCGCCCCCGCCAGGAAGCCGATGACGGCCTGCGGTCCGCCGAACGCGGCGACCATCAGCGGGATGGTCACGAAGGGTCCGATGCCGCACATCTGGCTCATGTTGATGGCGGTGGCCTGGAACAGTCCGATACGGCGGACGAATCCCACGCGCTCGTCGAGGAGGTCAGGCATGGTCAGCCCTTTCTCGTGCCGGCTCGCACGCCGGATCGCGGCCCTGTTCCGCCGCGCAAAAGGCTGACACGATCGGCGGCCCCGCGCACCGGTCAGGACAGGATTTCCGCCGCCGGACCGCGCACCGGGTCAGAGGTCCCCGTAGGCCTCGCCGCCCAGCTCCAGCACCGCCGTGCCCGCGGTGGTGTCGGCCAGCCAGGCCCGGAAGGCGTCGAGGTCCGCCTCCGGGAGCCCCAGTTCGATGCGGACATCGGCCCCGTACGTCACCTCGCGCACCGTGCGGCCCGTCGTCCGCAGGTCGTTCTCCAGCCGGCCGGCCCGTTGATGGTCGACGGTGACGGTCACCAGCCGGAAGCGCTTCCGGGTGACGGTGCCGAGCGCGTCGAGCGCCTCGCCCACCACGCCCCCGTAGGCGCGGATGAGGCCGCCGGCACCGAGCTTGACGCCACCGAAGTACCGCGTGACCACCGCCACGACATAGCGCACCTCGCGGCGCACCAGCATCTGCAGCATCGGCACTCCCGCGGTGCCGCCCGGCTCGCCGTCGTCGCTCGCCCGCTGCACTCCGCCGTCGGCACCGATGACGTACGCGAAGCAGTGGTGGCGGGCCGCGGGGTGCTCCTTGCGGATGCGCGCGATGAAGTCCTGGGCCTCGGCCTCGGTCGCGACGGGCGCGAGCGCACAGAGGAAGCGGGACTTGTTGATCTCGATCTCGTGGACACCCTCGCGGGCGAGAGTCCGGTACTGCTCCTGCATCGCACCACCCTATGCGGACCCCGAAACGCTCGGACGTCTGCGGTCCCGGTGGTCGCGCCGCGCTGCGGTGTCCGCCGTACGGCGGCAGTGCGCACCGCCACGCGGCGTACGCGAGGGGTCCGCACGGTGCGTCGGGACGACGTCCGCGCCTGCCCGTGGGCACTGTGTTGCCCGCTCGTACTGGAACGGAACGGCTGGTTGGCGGAGGCTTCATGGACAAGGACACACAGTCGGCGATGACGGCGGGCGTTCCCGTGACGGGTGCGGACATGCCCGAGCCGCCACCGGAGGTCGTCGAGGCGGCACGGAACGCGCCCGACCACTGGCTGGCCATGGTGGATCTGACGTGGTCGGGCGACGGTCCGCCACCGCTGTGGGCGCTGATCGGACAGTGGCGGTCGGGCCCGACCGGCGAGATCGAGGAGTGGCGGGACAACCCGGAGTACCGGCCGTCGCCGCAGATGCTGGACTGGGCCGACCCCGCCGACGCCGTGGACAGGGCGCTGCAGCTCGCCGCGACCGGCTACGGCCCCGCGGAGGACGTCCCCGCGGCGCTGGCAGGCGCGCAGGTGTCCGTCCTGGTCACCGCGACCGGCAGCCCGCTTGCCGCGGCTTCCCCCGAGGGCACCCCGGTCATCCCGGTCTACACCTCGCCGGTCCATCTGGAGTCGGTGGGCCGGCTGCTGTACGACCGACGGTCGGTGGCCGAGCTCGTCGAGCAGCTGCCGCCGGGCCACGCCCTCTACCTGAACCCGACCGGCCCGGTGAGCATGCTGGTCGAGACCGACCAGCTGCGCGCGGCGCTGGCGGCGGCCGGTGCGGGAACGGACGAGGACACGTCCGCGCAGGTCGACAGCCTGCCGGAAGCGGCAGTGCGGGCGCTGCGCCCGGGGACCGGCGCGGCCGGGGCCGAGCCGGTGAGCGGCGGGATGGCGATCGGCAAGCCGGCCCGTGCGGCGAGCGCCGTTCGCGCGGGGATGGCCGGCCGCCCGAACTGATCCGCCGGCACCAGAACCCGCCCCGCCCGTCTTCCCCTTCGGGCGGGGCGTCCGCCTGTCCGGGACGGCCGCACGCCGCCGGACGTCCTCTCCGCCGAACTCCTGCCCGGACCGGGAATCTCCGGACGGCGGCAGCCGTTGATCCGCACAGAACCCTTCAATCCGCAGGAGGCAGTGCGTGTACGGCGACAGCGGCACGATCCGCAGGATCCTCACCGAGCTGGGCGACACCTGGGCGGTCGTGGGCCTGTCGAACAACGAACAGCGCGCGGCCTACGGCGTCGCCGAGGTCCTGCAGCGCTACGGCAAGCGGGTCGTGCCGGTGCACCCGAAGGCCGAGACGGTGCACGGCGAGCAGGGATATCCCTCGCTGGCCGCCATCCCCTTCCCCGTCGATGTCGTCGATGTGTTCGTCAACAGCGACCTGGCGGGCGGGGTCGCCGACGAGGCGGTGGCGATCGGCGCGAAGGCGCTGTGGTTCCAGCTCGGGGTCGTCGACGAGGCGGCCTGGGACCGTACCCGCGCCGCCGGTCTCGCCATGGTGATGGATCGCTGTCCGGCCATTGAGATACCCCGTTCGGGCTGAGCGCCGGGTGCGTTAGCGTCCGCCCATGATCACGCCACGTGCTGCCCTCCCCGAGGACGCCGCCGAGCTCGTCCGGCTGCGCCGCCTGATGTTCTTCGCCATGAACGGCCATGATCAGCCGGGGAGTTGGGAGCAGGACGCCGAGGTGATGGCGCGGCGCGAGCTGTCCGGACCGGAGCCGGCGATGGGCGCGTTCGTGGTGGACGGCAACGCGGCCGGGGCGCCGCATCTGGCGGCGTGCGCGGTCGGCCGGGTCGAGGAACGGCTGCCGGCGCCCGGCCACCCCTCGGGCCGCTTCGGCTTCGTGTTCAGCGTCTGCACCGATCCCCGCTACCGCGGCCGGGGCCATGCCCGCGCGACCACACAGGCGCTGCTGGGCTGGTTCGCCGAGCGGGGCGCCACCCGTATCGACCTGCACGCCACCGATGACGCCGAGGCGCTCTACCGCAGCCTCGGCTTCACCGAGCACTCCACCGCGTTGTCCTTGGATCTGCGCTCGCACCCGGCAGCCGGATAGCGTCCGTCGGCCGCCGGACAGCGTCCGGGGCAGCCCTCAGGCAACGCCCAGCCCCTCCAGGACCGTGCCGCCGGGCAGCTCGGCGAGGGCCTTGCCGGGCACGATGAGCTTGCCGCGGCGGCTGCCGCTGCCGATCAGCGCGTACGGGATATCGGCGACGGCGGCGTCCACCAGGATCGGCCAGGCGGCGGGCAGGCCGATCGGGGTGATCCCGCCGTACTCCATTCCGCTGTCGCCGACCGCGGTGTCCATCGGCGCGAACGACGCCTTGCGGGCGCCGAGTTGGCGGCGGACCGCGCCGTTGACGTCGACCCGGGTGTGGGACAGGACCAGGCAGGCGGCCAGAGTGACCTCGCCGGCGCGCTTGCCGGCCACCACGACGCAGTTCGCGGACTGCTCCAGGAGCCAGGCGCCGTAGTGCTCGACGAGACGTCCGGTGTCCGCGATCTCCGGGTCCGTGTCCACGAACCGGATTTCCTCCACCGGCACGCTGCCCCGCCAGTCGCGGAGCGCGGCGGCAACGGGCTCGCTCAGCAGGTCCAGGCAGTCGGTGGCGGGCCGGACATCGTCGAATGCATCCATCGGCACGGGCATGCTCACAAGCTAACAGTCGCCGCAGCTCGCGCGGCCTGCCGTCCCGAGACGTGAACGGCGATTCCGGCCTGCCTCGCGGGCGGACCCGGGCGGCGGTTCAGCGGGCGGGCGGGATGAGCACCGACATGGTCATCTCCACCGGCTCCGCACCGTCGTTGCGGTAGTCGTGCGTGACCTTGGCCTCGAACGTCGCGGAGGCGCCCGCGGCCACCGTGTGCTCCTCGCCGTCCACGACGAGGGTGAGCGTTCCGGTGCGGACATGGATCAGCTCGACGGTCCCGGGGGGATGCGGGTCCGAGCTGCTGGCGTCGCCGGGCATCAGCTTCCAGTCCCACATCTCGAACGGTCCGGGCGCCTCGGCGCCGACGAGCAGCGAGGTGTGACTGCCGGCGTCGGTGGACCACATCCGGACGGCCTGACCCGGTGCCACGATCCGTACCTGCGGGCCCTGTTCGTAGTCGAGCAGTGTGGTGATGCTGACGCCGAGCGCGTCCGCGATCTTGACGGTGGTTCCCACGCTCGGGTTCGTACGGGCCTGCTCGATCTGGATGATCATGCCGCGGCTGACGCCGGCACGGGCCGCCAGCGCGTCGAGGGTGTATCCGCGTTCGGTGCGCCAGCGCTTGAGGTTGCGCGCGAGCGACTGCGTGAGCTGATCGAGGTCCGTCACAGGCCGTCCAAGTCGGGGTCGTCCATCGAGCTGCCATCGGAGGTCAATATATTAAATTCCGTAGTCGCTTTCCTTGTACTACGGTGTCTTGCACTTCCGCGTTCAGCACACTGTACTGCGAGGATTCACCATGACAGCGCTCTTCGCCCTGGCCACCAGCCTGATGTGGGGGCTCGCCGACTTCGGGGGCGGACTCCTCACCCGGCGGCTGAACGCCCTCACCGTGGTCGTCGTCTCGCAGTCCCTGGCCGCGCTCGTCCTCGGCGTCATCGTGGTCGCCACCGGCGGCCTCCAGGAGGCCGGGCCGCAGCTGTGGTTCGCGGTCGCGGCCGGCGTCGTGGGGCCCGCGGCGATGCTGTGCTTCTACCGGGCCCTGGCCCTCGGCCCGATGGGCGTGGTCTCTCCACTCGGCTCGATCGGCACCGTCCTCGTACCGCTCGGCGTGGGAATCGTGGCGGGCGAACGGCCGGGGCTGCTGCAGGCGGCGGGAATGGTCGTGGCCGTGATCGGCGTGCTGCTGGCCGGCGGGCCGCGGATCAGCGGGGCATCGGTGGCGCGCCAGACGATCGTGCTCACGCTGGTGTCGGCGCTCGGGTTCGGCGCGGTGATGGCGCTGATCGCGGAGGCGTCCACGACCGTGACCGGCCTCTTCCTCGCCCTGTTCGTGCAGCGGCTGTGCAACGTCGCCGTCGGCGGCGCCGCCCTGTACGTGACGGTGCGGCGCGGTACCCCGGCACTGCCCGAGGGCGGTTTCGCGGCCCTGCGCGGCTCCCTGCCCGCGCTCGCCTTCATCGGGATCGCGGATGTCGCCGCCAACGGCACCTACGCCGTCGCCGCGCAGAACGGTCCGGTCACCATGGCCGCGGTGCTCGCCTCGCTCTACCCCGTCGTCACCGCCCTCGCCGCGCTCGGCCTGCTCAAGGAACGGATGCGCGCGATCCAGACGGCGGGCGCCTCGCTCGCGCTGGTCGGCACGGTGCTGCTCGCCGCGGGCAGCTGACCCCCGAAGACCGGCCGGAACACGCGACAATGTGCTGTGTGTCACTTTGCGAGGGCGGGCGCGATGATTCCGGGGCGGCACCGCGGTCTCCCTTGCCGCACTCCCCCACCAGACACCATGAGGAGCGAGTCCCATGCGCATCGCGATCAGTGAGTTCATGAGCCTGGACGGCGTCGTGCAGGCTCCGGGCGGACCCGACGAGGACACCGACGGCGGCTTCGCCCACGGCGGCTGGTCCCATCCGTTCTTCGATCCGGAGGTGATGGGCGGCGCGTTCGACGACGCGCTGGCCACGGCCGAGGCGCTGCTGTTCGGGCGGCGCACCTGGCAGACGATGGCCGCGGCGTGGCCCGAGCGCGCGGGCGACCCGTTCGCCGACCGGATGAACGCCCTCCCGAAGTACGTGGTGTCCCGGACACTGGGCCAGGGTGAGCTGACCTGGGCCAACAGCACGCGGATCCCCGGCGAGGAGGCCGTCGCCCGCATCCGCAAGCTGCACGAGACGCCCGGCGGCGACCTGCTGGTCATGGGAAGCCCCACACTCGTCCGCACCCTGCTGCGCGAGGGCATCGTCGACGAACTCCGGCTCATGATCCTGCCGGTGACCCTCGGCGGCGGGAAGACGATCTTCCCCGACGACGGCACGCTGCGCAGCCTGGAGCTGGTCTCCACCGTCACCAGCGGCACGGGCGTGCACGTGTGCACCTACCGGCCGGCCGGCGCGAGGTAGGCCGGGGCGTCGCCTGCCGGGGCTCCCCCGTGCGCCGCCCTACGTCGCGTCCGCCGCCTCGCTCCGCGCCTGCCACTCGGCCACGGCGACCAGTTGCTCCGGGGTGGCGCCTTCCGGAATCGGCACCGGCGCGGGCGTACGCAGCGGTGGCTGCCAGCCCGCCTCCGGGTCCCAGCTGCGAACGATCCGGGCCGGGGCGCCGGCGACGACCGCGTGGTCGGGCACCTCACCGCGGACGACCGCGCCGGCCGCCACGACCACGTTCCTGCCCAGCCGCGCGCCGGGCAGGATGACCGCGCCCGTACCGATCCAGCTGCCGGAGCCGATGGAAACCGGTTCGGTACGCGGCCACTGCTTGCCGACCGGCACGTCGGGGTCGTCGTAACTGTGGTTGGTGGTCGTGACGTAGACCCCGGGACCGAAGAAACAGTCGTCACCGATCGTCAGCGGGACATCCGCGATCACATGGCTGCCGCGGCCGAGCACGACGCCGTTGCCCAGCGTCAGGATCGGCTCCTGGCCGAGGTCGAGGTCGGGCATCATGCCCGCCGTCAACGTCACGTCCTGGGCGATGATGCAGTGGTCGCCGATCTCGATCCACGGGTCGCCGAAGACCGTGCCCTGCGGAAACGCGAGTCGCGCGCCGACGCCGATACCGCGGAAGCGGTAGGGGCCGGGGCGTTCGGCCGTGACGGCCGCGGCCTGCCTCACCCAGCGCGCGCCGCGATGGACGGCACGCGACACGGTCCGGCGCCGCCAGGCCACGAAGGACGAGAACACGTTCTGCTTTATCGGCACGGAGACACCGTACTCAGCGCGCCGGACCACCCGCCGCGCGCTGCGCTGTGATCTTCACCCCACCGGCCGCTGCCACCACCGAACGCCGGCCCCGTCCTCTACGGTGCTCAAGGCGCGGCGTAGCACTGGCAAGGAGGCCGGAATGACAGGACGGGCACTGATCTCAGCGGTGGGCGGCAAGGAGCCGGATCTCGATCCGGCAGCCTTCACCGTGCCGACGTCCGTCGTCCTCGGCGACGTCACCATGGCCGCGGGGGCGAGCGTCTGGTACCACACGGTGCTGCGCGCCGACTGCGGTCCGATCGTCCTCGGCGCCGACAGCAATATCCAGGACAACTGCACCGTGCATGTCGACCCGGGCTTCCCGGTGACCGTGGGCGAGCGGGTCTCGGTCGGGCACAACGCCGTCCTGCACGGCTGCACCGTCGAGGACGATGTGCTGATCGGCATGGGCGCCACGGTCCTGAACGGCGCCCACATCGGCGCGGGCTCCCTGGTCGCCGCACAGGCGCTGGTCCCCCAGGGGATGCAGGTGCCGCCCGGCTCACTCGTGGCG
Organism: Streptomyces sp. NPDC101393; assembly: GCF_044767385.1. Lineage (NCBI taxonomy): Bacteria > Bacillati > Actinomycetota > Actinomycetes > Kitasatosporales > Streptomycetaceae > Streptomyces > Streptomyces sp. NPDC101393. Next base: position 58,986 of record NZ_JBIWNU010000014.1, read on the forward strand.
GGGGTACCCGCGAAGGTCAAGCGAGAGCTGACCGACGAGGAGCGGGAGGTCATCAAGCTGAACGCCACGATGTACGTCGAGTTGGCGGCACAGCACCGGGACGCGGTGACGGACGGGGAGAGCTGAGCCAGAGGCGTTGCCGCCGGTCCGTCACATGACGGACCGGCACGAACGCGGGCCGGGTACGACGCCCTCCGTGCGCCCGGCCCCGGCCGCTCAGACGCGCCGGTCGGACGCCGCGGCGGCCAGCACCGACGTCATGAGTTCCGCGTCGAAGAGGGTGGCGTCCGCCAGGCGGTTGGCCCCCGCATACGCGTTCATCATCACCTTGGCGGTCCGCAGGGCAACGGGGGACCTGCGAAGCAGGGGCTTCGTCCACTGCCTGATGGCGTCGTCCAACTCCTCCTCGGCAACCACCTTGTGAAGGATGGACAACTCGGCAGCCTTCGCCGCGTCGAAGCTCGCACCGGTCAGGATCAACTCACGGATCCGGGCGGCTCCGGTCTCGTTCAGCAGCCGCGGCAGTGCGCCGCCCCAGGCGGGCGGCATCCCGAGGGCCAGTTCGGGCATGCGGAAACGGCAGTTGTCGGCCCCCGCTCGCAGATCGCAGAACAACGCGAGCGCCATTCCCGCCCCGATCACCCCGCCCTGGAGGCGGGCGACCGTCACCGCATTCGCCGTGGCCAGTGCATCGCAGACCCGGCGCGCCTTGTTGGCGAGCACCCGAAGCTCCGCACCACCGGGGTCGGCTGCGAGGAGTTCACCGAACTCCCTGCGGTCGCCGCCCAGGCAGAAGTCCGGTCCCGCACCGGAGAGGATCAGCACACGGACGCCGGTCTCGTCCTGCAGGGTGCCCAGTACGGCCAGGAGCTCGTCGAGTATCAGGCCGGAAACGGCATTGCCGGTCTCCGGGCTGTTCAACTCGACTCTCAGCACCGGGCCCTCGGGTATGACGCGAAGTGCCTTGAAGTCTTCCACCACGGTGTTCCCTGCTTCTCGATTCTCGTTACCGGTTCTCCCCCGAAGGTGACCACGTCAGGACGTGGCCACGCGCAGCTCCATGATGCGGCGGAAGCCCACCCGCGGCGCCCAGACCGGAGCCGCGCTGACGCGCAGACCGGGAAGACCGGGAAGGCGTCCGAGCAGGCCGCTCAACAGCGTGGTTGCCTCCAGACGCGCGAGCGGCGCGCCCAGGCAGTAGTGGATTCCGCCGCTGAAGCTGAGGTGGGCGGCCTTGCGGTGGATGTCGAAGCGCCCGGGGTCGATGTGGTGCGCCGGGTCGTGATTGGCTGCGCCGACCATGAGGTGCACCATGCTCCCCTTCTCGATGCGCACTCCCGCGAACAGGGTGTCCTCGGCGGCCACCCGGCTGATCACATGGTTCGGGGAGTCGAAGCGCAGCACTTCCTCGACCGCGTCCGGCACGTGGTCCGGATGCGCGCGCAGCCACGCCAGCTGACGCGGGTGCTCCAGCAGCAGCCAGACCATGGTGGACAGCAGGGTCGCGGTGGTCTCCGGGGCGGCCAGGAAGACGAGGAGCGCGAGGAGGTAAACGGCTTCGTCGGCGGCTTCGCGATCGGATTCGAGGTCGTCCCAGGTACGGAGCCATGCCGATATGGGGTCGTCCCCAGGTGCCCGGCGGCGGTCCTGCACCAGTGCGGTGAAGTAATTCCGCAGCTGGTCGGTCGCGGCATCCGACCGGGCGAGTTGGCTCGCCGAGGGCAGCAATTCCTGGGTGAATACCTGCTCATGAGCCAATTCGCGCAGCATGGGGTAATCGGCGGGCGGAATGTGCAGCCATTCACCGATCGAACTCATGGGCAGCTCTTCGCTGACCATGGAACTGAAATCGACATCACCAAGCCGCAATGCGCCGGCGAGTCGATCGAGAAGGCTTTCCACCCGGCCCTCGATCGCTCCCTTGATGACCGCCACGGATTTGCGGTCAAACATATTCCCCAACGACCGCCGCACCCGGGTGTGCTGCGGTCCGTTGAGTGCAGGAAGAGTTCTGCTCATTTCACGCGACGAACGCGCGCTCCAACGCGCCCCCGCACCTTGGCGAGCCCGCCAGTCGCTGTCGGGTACCTGCCACGCTCGATCTCTTAGCACCTGGTCACAGAGGCCGAACGAGGTGATCAGGTACCCGCCCCACGGAGCCGGAACGACATCTCCCATGGACCTCAACTCCGTGTACAGCGGTAGCGGATTCGCCTGCCCGCTCGCCGTACGCAGGCGGGAGAAGAGCGAAACCACGGAACGCCGGTCGACGGACGGGGAGGCCAGGGCGGGCTCCACAGCGACTCCTTCTTCAGACGGTCATAGTGATAGCGACACCCCTGTCTACCCTTGTAATCGAGCACCCATACAGCGTAAGGAAGTTCGGTATTGTCGTGAACATCACACCTTCCACCAGGTCAGGAATCCGCTCCACCAACTACTCTTGCGCGACCTTCCCTGAGCTTCCTCGACCGGTGCATTTCCGGTGCTTTGCCCAGGCGTGGAATAGGGAATGGATGACCGACTCTCGGTGCGTACCGGGGTGAAGCGGGCGGGGAGCGCATTGAGCGCCCGGTGGAACGGGCCCGGCCGCCAGGTGAGGCTCTCGTCGGGCACACCCACCTCGATGTCCGGCAGGGTGTTCAGCAGCTTCTCGATGGCCTGGACGGAGATCAGCAGAGCGGGGTCCTTCGCCGGGCAGGCGTGCGGGCCGGCTCCCCACGCGAGGTGCGCCCGCTTGCTGAGCGTCTGCCGGCCCACGGACAGGTTCGGATCGGTGTTGGCCGCCGCGAAGCTGATGAGCAGCGGGTCCCCGGCCCCGAGCTTGCTGCCGGAGAGCTCCACGTCCTGCAGGGGGTAGTGCACGGCGTAGTTGGCTATCGGCGGGCTGTTCCACAGCACGTCGTTGATGGCGTCGTCGACCAGCAGGCCCGCCGAGTGCTGGCCGCCCGCATACTTCTCGTCGGACAGCAGCAGCCGCAGGGCGCTGGAGATGATGTTCTGCATCGGCTCCGCGCCCGCTCCGATGAGCAGCACCAGCTGATGGATCATCTCCTCGTCGGTGAGCTGCGACGGGTGCGCCATCAGCCACGAGGTGACGTCCTCGCCGGGCTGGACACGCTTGAGTGCGACCAGCTCGAACAGCGACTCCGTCAGGACCTCGTTCGCCTTCTCCGCGTCGACGCCGTCGAAGATGCCGGAGAACCCGTAGACCAGCCGGTCCCCGATCTCGGCCGGGCAGCCGAAGAGGTCGTTGAAGACCAGCAGGGGCAGCCACTGGGCGTAGTCGGTGACCAGGTCGGCCTTGCCCCTGTTGCTGAACTGCTCGATGAGGTACGCCGCTACCCGGTCGACATGCCGGCCCATCCGGTGCATGTCCACCCGGGCAAGGCTGTCCGTCACCGCCTGACGCAGCCTCAAGTGCACGGCTCCGTCGGAGAACATGGTGTTCGGCCGGTACATCAACATGGGCAGCACCGGGCTGTCCAAGGGGACCTCCCCCGCGTTGAGCGCGCGCCAGCGGCGCGGGTCCCGCGCGAAGGTATCCGGATTCTGCAGGACTTGGAGCGCCGCTGCGTAGTCGGTGACCAGTGCGGCCTCCACGCCGGGAGCGAGCTCGACCGGAGCGGCGGGGCCGTACTTCCGTAGCTGTTCATAAAACGCACCGGGAGCGGCGGCGAATTCGGGGCCGTACAGAGGCACGCTCCGGCCGCCGGCGTGGGCGGGGCACCCGGGTGGCGGATCCTGGAATTCCGGAGAGGATTGCATATGCCTGAACTCCTAGTTGAGGCGGGACTGTAGATAACGGACGAGTGTGATCAGCGAATCCGCCGATGACCTTTCGTCACGTGCGTCACAGGTGACAACAGGTGTCTCGGGAAGCAGGTCGAGTGCCTCCCGAATCTCTTCGAGAGAGTGGGTCGGCGTCCCGTCGAACTGGTTCACGGCGATGGCGTACGGGATGCCGTAGTGCTCGACCAGGTCCATCACGGGGAAGGACTCCTCAAGGCGCTCGGGATCGACGAGCACCAGCGCACCGAGCGCTCCCCGGGTCATGTCCTCCCACACCTGAACGAAGCGCTGCTGGCCGGGCGTTCCGAACAAGTACAGGACCAGCTTCTCGCTGAGCGTGAGACGGCCGAAGTCCATGGCGACCGTCGTCGTGGTCTTGCCCGGGGCACCTTTCGGGTCGTCAATTCCCGCGCCCGCCTGCGTCATGACCTCTTCGGTACGCAGCGGGGGAATCTCGGACATGGTCCCGATGAAGGTGGTTTTCCCGACGGCAAAATGGCCGACCACGAGGATCTTCGCAGCGGTCTGCACTGAATTGCGCAGGTAGACGCCGTCATCCAAAGCGAGCCTGGAGCCCATTCAGCACCTCCTCAAGGATTTGCCTGTCGACGCGCTGGGCGGTCGGTATCGGTGCACGAGAGTAGAGATGGCCTTCCTCCGAGAGGTCGGACACCAAAATTTTGACGACGCCTACCGGCAGTCGTGTGTGTCCGGCGATTTCGGCGACCGAAAGGAAACCTCCCGCGCACAACTCCAGCACTTGGAGCTTTTCGGGATCGAGAGGCTTTGTGCGGGGCGGATTCTCGTTCACTGTGACCAGTGTGATCAGTGTAAAATCACTGTCGTCGAGAAGTTCACGACCGTTGGTGATGACATACGGTCGCACTAATTCCGCAGCTTCGGGTTCCAGTTCCGACTCGTCCGGGGTTGTCATGGTTGGATATCTGCCCTCTCACGCGGAGGGCTGGTCAGCGCTTTACCGAGCTGACCGACGAGCTGTTGCATACGGAAGGTAATCTCGGCCATATCAACGTCGGGCGTTGCCGAGACAGCCAGATAGGCACCCTCACCGGCCGAGATCAGAAAGACCCAGCCGTGATCGAACTCCACCAGCGTTTGCCGCCACTGCGGTCGCCTGTTAGGTCCGCCGCAGAAGTCGGCGACCGTGCGACTCAGCGACTGCATACCGCTCATTGCGGCAGCAACGGTGTCGGCGTGGTCCCTGCCGACATCCTTCGAACGAGCCATGAGCAGGCCGTCGGCGGAAACGAGGATGGCGTGTTGTGCTTCGGGCACTTCCAGAGCACTGTCAAGCATCCACGACAGATCGTAGTTCACTGAGCTTCATGCCCTTCACTGCTTGCATTGGTGGAACGACGGCCCGATTGCGTACCGCGCTGGAATGCACCCATGACAGAAGCGGCTCGTGCACTGTCGCGGGTTTCCGGGCCGTCCGGGTTCTCCTTGGTCTCCCCCGTCGCCGCCGTCTCCCCGTCCTGCTCGCCGGCCGGAACAATCGATATGGCTCCGCGGCGGCGGCGCTTCGGCAGTCCGCCCGCGGTCGTCGAAGGAGCCGCCGCCGGCGGCGGCGGAGTCGGAACGGCCGCAGGGTTCTCCTCGGCCGGCATCGGGCTGGAAGCGGCCACAGCAGGACTCTCCTCGGGCTCGATCACGGACGTGAGCAGGTCGTCTGGGATCAGGACGACCGCACGCACGCCGCCATAGGGAGAGGTGGAATCAACGGAGACGCTGAAGCCGTAGCGGGCGGCGAGCACACCGATGACGGTGAATCCGAACTGCGGCGGATTCCCGAGGCTGGAGACGCCGTGCGAGTGGTCGCTGGACAACAGCGCACCGGCCCGCGTCTTCTCCTCCTCGTTCATACCGACACCGGCGTCGTCCACGACGATGCAGACGCCCTTGGGAACGGGGCGAATGTTGATCTCGATCATCGTTTCCGGAGCCGAGTAACTCGTGGCGTTGTCGAGAAGTTCGGCGAGCGTGAGCGCAACCGGTTCGACGGCACGGTTCACGATGGCGTAGTTACTCTGCGAGCGGATCTCGACGCGCGTGAAGTGGCGGATGCGCCCCTTTGCACTGCGAACGACGTCGTAGATCGACGCTGCGGTACGCCGGCGACCGAGCCAACCATCACAGAGCACGGCAATGGACTGGGCCCGCCTCGCGAACTGCGAGTTCATGTGGTCGATGCCGAGGAGATCCTGGAGAATCTGGCGCTCGCCGTAATTCTCCTGCATTTTTGAAATCGCCAGCTGCTGCTCACTCGCAAGACCCTGAAGCGTCCGCATGGCAGCCTTCAGCGTATTCTTCGTGGCTTCTTCGGCCCGTTCCTTGGCCTCTTCCACGGCGTCTGCGTAGTGATTTTCCAGGTTGGCGTAGTGCTGCTTCAGGCCTTCCTTTTCTCTCCGTAGCTCCGTGATCTTCTTCCGGCCGCGAATAATCGCGGTGGCGGCGACAGGGGTACCAGCGATCAAACCCCAGAGCGCTGGATCCTGGAAGTATTGCGTCATAAGACTCTCTTCGGACGACGAAGCCACCGAGTGCTGCACGGCGGGCGCGGGCACGGCGTGATGCTCACGAATCCGGCCGTACAGGAACAGCCGCGCACAGTCGCCTGCCAGACAGCCGTAAAAGGCCCGGCCAATGGCATAGTTCTCCCCGGGTGGCGGTTTTCCTGGACCAATGCGCGGAATTTCCCTTATGCCATAGCAGCTTATTAGACTGCTTGGCAAGTGTGATGATCTTAGCATCACGATGACGGCCGCCGTCCATCTCCATACGGCCTCGATACGACGGCTGACGGAGATTCAACAATGGTTCCCTTGTGGGCCATTGGGTGTTCCTGTCCGTTCTCTTGCCAACCGCGTCAGCCCCTTCCCGGCCTCCCCCGACCGCCTCCCGGCACCTTGGCGAACGCAACGCACAGGAGGGCGGAGGGGAATGGGCGGCGCCCCGCCGCGCCCCCTCGCCAGGCCGTGTGGACCGGGCGCGTCAAGCACATCGGCCTGGTTTCGCCCGATCGGGAAGGCCCTCAGCCGTTTACCGGTCGTCCGGTTCTGGCATCGTTGATGCCCATACGGAAGGGCGCGGGCGCCGTGCCGTGGACGGGGATGACCGATGAGCGCGTGGGCCGAGGACTCGCCGCCGCCCGCCGTGGTGGGACGGGCCGCGGAACATGAGCGGGTCTCCGGCCTTCTGGACAGCGCGCGGCTGGTGACGCTCACCGGGGCCGCAGGCGTGGGCAAGAGCGTGCTGGCCCGCGCCGTCCTGGACGAGCGCACCGCCCGCCACGACGGCACGGTCATCCGGGTCGGCTGCTGGGACGGCATCGCCGAGGGGGGGCCTGACCGACGCACTGGTCCGGGCGGCCGGTCTGCCGGACACGGCACGCGTCATCGCCCGGCGTACGGCACACCCCTGCGCGACGGAGCCCGTCCCCGGCCAGGCGGCCGCCACCACCGGCGCGTTCGCACCGCGGACCGCCGATGAGGCAACCGTCGCCGCGCTTGCCGCGCACTGCGTGGAGCGCGGCGCGACGCTGCTGCTCGACGACTGCGATCCGGTGCTGGAGGAGTGCGCGCGCCTGGTGCGGCGGCTGTTGGAGGCGGAGCCGGACCTGCGGATCGTGGTGACGACCCGCCGTCGTCTCGGGCTGGTCACCGAGCAGGTCGTCCCCGTCGAGCCGCTCCCCGTGACGCTGGGCGAGGGGATCGCGGGCCCGGCCGTCGAGCTGCTCGCCGCCCGGACGGGGCCCGCGGCGCCCGAACTCCTCGTCGCCGTCTGCGAGTCCCTGGAGGGTTCACCGCTGGCGATCGAGCTGGCGGCCCAGCAGCTGGACCGGATGTCGCTGCCGCAGCTCGCCGCGCAGGTGGGCGCGGACGGCCCGCTCTTCTACTCGGGGCCGGCCCCGACCGTGCGGCACACCTCGCTCTACGCGGCGCACGCTGCGGGTTACGCGCTCTGCTCCCCCACCGACCGGCGGGTGTGGGCGCGGCTTTCGGTGCTGCCCGGGGATTTCGACCCCTGGCTCGCGGGGTGCGTATGTACGAGCAGTGACGTTCCTGCAGCCGAGGTCCAGGCCTCGCTGGAACGCCTGCGGCTGGCCTCCGTCCTGGAGAGCGTACGGGAGCGGGGTGCCGAGGCACCGGACACCGGAGCCGCGCTCCCGCCGCGGTACCGACTGCCCGGCGGCGCCCGGGAATTCGGGCGTACGCAGCTGCGCGAGGCGGGTGAGGAGGCCGCGGCGCTGCGCCGGTTCCGCCAGGCCTGTGCGGCGCTCGCCGCGGAGGCGCAGGTCGCCTGGCAGGGGCCGAACCAACAGCTCGCCGTCCGCCTCGTCGAGGACGAACAGCACCATCTCGACGCGGCGCTGACCCGTCCGCCCCAGGACGCCGAGGATGCGCTGAGCGCCCTGGAGATCGCGGTGTCCCTGTGGTTCCGGTGGGCGGCCTGCGGCTTCCGCCGCGAGGGCCGTGCCCATCTCGGCCGGCTGCTGCTGCTCTCCCGGGAGGACACCGCGCTACGGGCCCGCGCGCTGTGGCTCGTCGGATGGCTGGCCGCGCAGGAGCATGCGCTCGATACGGCGGAAGAGCTGCTGGACCAGGCGTGGACGGCGGCCGTGATACACGCGGACTCCGACGGGCTGGCCCGTATCGCGCATGTCCACGGGGTGCTGGCCCTCTACCGCGAGGACGTCAGCACGGCCGTGGAGTGCCTGGAGGAGGCGGCCCGGCACCGTTCCACGGATCCGTGGTTCGGGCCGGGGCCCGCCCACAGCGGGGCGATGCTCGCGGTGGCCCTGTCGTCGCTCGACGCCGAACGGGCGAAGGCCGCGGGCCGCCGCGCCTGGGAGGCCCGGCACTCCGACGGCGACTTCTGGCTGTACTCCACCGTCCTGTATGCCCAGGCCCTCACGGAGCGTGCTCACGGACAGCCGGCGGCCGCGCTGCGCGCCTGCCGAAAAGCCCTGGCGGCGAAGAAGCTCATCGGCGACCCCCTGTTCATCGCCGGCGCCCGGAACATACTGGCCGGTCTGCGGCGCGGGGCACGGGACCGGGCGGGTGAGGGACCGGACGGACAAGGCGGGCGGGCTGTCGACGAGGAGGTCCGGTGGTGGCGGCGCGGCGCCCGGGGCGCACCGTTCTTCACGCGGGTTCGTACCGGGTCCTGATCTGCGCCCGGCGTCCGTCCTGGACGCCGTCGGCCCCGTCGGGCAGCGGGGCCCGCACGGATCCCGCCACGCCCCGGCCCCGGCCTCGGCACCGGCACCGGCACCGGCACCGGCACCGGAGGCGACCGCGAGCCGATGGACGCCTCGATGCCCGGCTGCCCGGCTACCCAGCTACCCAGCTACCCAGCTACCCAGCGTGACATCGAAACGGCTTTCGGTGTGCGGAACCGCCGGGTCGGTCGCATGCTGGGAGGATGAACCGCGCACCCGTGATCGTGCATCCGCCCTGCACCGGCGGCCGTCGCGTCACGCTCCGCGGACAGGACCTCGGTCGCGCACTGCGCAAGGGTGATGTGGCCGCCTTCCTGCGCCGGGCCGGTTTCCCCAGCGCTTTCCCCACCGCCGAATTCGTCTGGGACGACGCCGCGCTCTTCGAGTGGCGCGACGGCGGCCCCGACATCTGGTCGGCGCCCTGACCGCGCGTTCCGCCCTGTCGCGTCTCGCCCCACCGCATTGGCCCTTCTGCTCAGCCTGTCGCCGTGCGAACGCTTCGCTCCATTCGATCGAAACAATCAACTTCGTTGAACTGCTTGAGCGTTCGACCTTCCATGGGTACAAACCGTTCAGGAACCTGATCGACCCGCGGCCCGCAGGGCTGCGCTCGGCAGGGCTGCGGTCGACCGGGTTTCTCCGGCACTCCCGACCGAAGGGAACGGCAATGCACAAGCGCGCGGGCGTCATCGGCGCCCTCCCCGTCATCGGCTCGGCGCTCACGCTCGTACTGGCCTCACCCGCCAGTGCCTCGGTCATCTGGAACGGCGACGCCGCCGGCGGTACCGCGGTCTTCTCCTCGCTCCTGTGTGACGCACCGGGAAGCGTCACCGCACAGGACAACCACGACGGACGGGGCATGGTCTTCAAGTTCAACAAGCCGCTGGGGCTCAAGCGTTGCGAAGCGCACGGCCTGTCCGTCGGCGGTTCCCGCTACACCTTCCGCAACGATCACACCTACTACCTCGGCTGGGACACCTCCACCAACACGGCGGACGCCGCGACGATCTTCCAGTGGAAGTCGTACGGCACCGGCGACCAGCAGCAGCAGAACTACCCGGTGCTGATGAAGGTCGAGGGCGGAGAGCTCAAGCTCTTCCACATCGAGGCCGGGGAGGAGTGGCACCTGAAGTGGAGCACTCCCGTGACGACCGGCACGTACAAGCGCATCGTTCTCGGGATCCACACCTCGGACGACGCGGGCACCGGCTGGGTCGAGGCGTACTACAACGGGGCCAAGGTGGCGTCATTCGCCGGTCGTACCTGGGACGACCTGGGCAATGACACGCGCTGGGGCACCTACGGGACCGAGGTCACGGACAAGCGCGTCATCAACTGGATCGACGGCCTCAAGGTCGGCACGAGCTATGCGGATGCCGCCTGAGTGCGGCTGCGAACGCCGCCGGCCCGGCAGCGGGTGCTGCCGGGCCGGTGACTGTGCCGCGCTCCGCTGGTCGGGCGGGGCGGCGGCAGCGTACGAGCGGTGTCAGTCGACCGCCGCCGGGACCGGGGCCTCCGCCTCACGGGCGGCCGCCGCCTTCTGCGCACGCCGCTTCATGACGAGGAACGAGCCGACGCCGAAGAGCAGGGCGGCGACGAGCCCCAGCCAGGAGAAGCGCTTGAGCCACGGCTCGGCGACGATGCCGACGCTGTAGATGAGGGCGGTGGTACCACCGGCCCAGACGATGCCGCCGAGCACGTTGGCGATCAGGAACTTCCAGTACGGCATCTTCAGCACGCCCGCGAGCGGACCCGCGAAGATGCGCAGCAGGGCGACGAAGCGGCCGAAGAACACCGCCCACATCCCCCACTTGTCGAACTTCGCCTCGGCCATGGCGACATGGTCGGGGCCGAAGTGCTTGGGGAACTTCCGGCCGGCCCAATTGAGCAGTGGCTGGCCCCCCTTGCGCCCGATCAGATACCCGATGGAGTCACCGATGATCGCGCCGCCTGACGCGAAGGCACCCAGCGCGTAGGGATTGATGTGATCTTGGGTCGCGGCCAGAATCGCCGCGCTGACGAGGACGATCTCGCCCGGCAGGGGAATGCCCAGGCTCTCCACTCCGATGACTACCCCCACCAGGAGGTAGACGCTCACGGCCGGTACCGTCTCGAGCCACTCCTGGATGTGCAACGCCGCTTCCTCCGCATGATGTAAGGCCCCCGTGGGCCGCTGCCCAGGCATCCGTGACGCCGGTGCCGGTCATTCCCTGGCGCGCCGCCACAGCGCGCCAGGGAAGCGTACTCGATCGGCTCGGGACGAAGAGGGCTCAGCTACGCGGTCGGCGACAGGACGGATCCGGACGCCCCGCGGCGGAAGAGGTGACGGTCCCGCTCGCCCGATGCGGGCCGCGGGTGCGCTCGGGTCAGCTCACTTGTGGGGGCGCAGGGTCCACACGATGGTCATCTCACCGGTGACGGCGCCGTCCTCACGGGTGATCTCGACCTGTACGGGGAATTCGGGCCGCTGCCCGGCGTCGAGGTCAGCAACCACATCGGCGACCGGACGGCCCAGCTGCGCGGTCGCGGTCACCGGTCCCATCGCGAGCTTGGTGTAGCCGATCTCGGCGCGTACGGCCAACGGCACCGCGCGGCTCAGCTGATCGCCGAACGCCGTCATCACGATGGCGCCGCTCGCGGACTCGGCGAGGGTGAACATCGCCCCGGCGTGCGGACCGCCGACGTGGTTGTGGAAGTCGGTCTGGTCGGGCATCCGGACCACGGCACGCTCGGCGGTGGTCTCGGTGAACTCGAGGTTGAGGGTGCGGACCATCGGCACGGATGCCGTCATCATGTCGCCGATAGACGGCAGGGTCTCAGAGGCCATGGCGTTACGTTACCAACGAGTAGCTTGCCTTGGGAAGCGTGGCCCGGAGCCGGTACGGCGGGCCCCGCGCAGGCGCCGTGTTCCTCCCGTGCGGCCCCGCATATCGTTGACCCCCATGTGGCGAGGACAGCAGCAGACCGTGCACGGGCGGACCCCGCACCCGGCACACCGCACCCCGGGAGAGTCCCCCGGTCCCCGCTCAGAGGCAGCCGCCCTGCCGGTGCGGTCTTGGTGACCGCCCGGCGGCCCGCCTGGGCGGGACGCAACTTCACCCTGCTCACCGGCGCCACGGTGATCGCGAACCTCGGCAGCTCCGGCGCGCTGATCGCGTCCGCCTTCGCCGTGCTCGGGGCAGGCGGCTCCGCCACGGACGTGGGACTCGTCGCCACCGCGCGCACCGTTCCGCTCCTCCTCTTCCTCCTGATCGGCGGCGCGCTGGCCGACCGCCTCCCCCGGCACCACGTCATGGTCGCGGCCAACGCCCTCAGCTGCGTCTCCCAGGGTCTGTTCGCCCTGCTCGTGCTGACCGGTGACCCGCAGTTGTGGCAGATGGCGCTGCTGGCCGCGCTCGGCGGCACCGGGCTGGCCTTCTTCGCTCCCGCCTCCGAAGGCATGGTGCTGGCCACCGTCTCCGGTGAGCAGGCGGGACGTGCCTTCGCCGTCTTCCGGATGGGCATGAACGGCGCGAACATCGGTGGTGCGGCGCTCGGCGGCGCGATGGTCGCCGCCGTCGGTCCCGGCTGGGTGCTGGCGATCGACTCGGCCGCCTTCGCCCTCGCCGGGGCGCTGCGCGCTTTCCTCGACGTCAGCAAGGTCCCGGAACGCGCCGCCGGGCGGGGGTTGCGCCACGATCTGCGCGACGGGTGGCACGAGGTCGTCTCCCGGCCCTGGCTATGGGCCGTGGTGGTGCAGTTCGCCGTCGTCAACGCGGTGGTCGCGGCCGCCGAGGCGGTCTACGGACCGCTGGTCGCCGAGGAGCATCTGGGCGGCCCCGGGCCGTGGGGCCTGGCGCTCGCCGCCTTCGGCGTGGGGACCGTGGTCGGCGCGCTGCTGATGACCCGCTTCAAGCCGCGCCGGATGCTGCTCGCCGGCGTGCTCTGCGTCTTCCCGCTCGCCCTTCCGTCGGCCGCGCTGGCCGTGCCGCTGTCGGCGGCCTGGCTGACCCTCGTCATGTTCGTCACGGGCATCACCATCGAGGTCTTCGCGGTGAACTGGATGACGGCCCTGCACCAGGAGATCCCCGAGGAGAAGTTCTCCCGGGTCTCCTCCTACGACTGGCTGGGCTCGATCGCCGTCGTCCCGCTCGCCACCGCACTCGCCGGCCCCGTGCAGGACCTGATCGGCCGGACCGCCGCCCTCTGGGGCTGCTCCGCGCTGATCGCGCTGCTGACGGCCGGGGTGCTGGGCATCCGCGGGGTACGGCAGCTGACCCGGCGTACGACGGAGCCGGCGGCCGGTGGCGCCGGTGTCGAGGCCGACGCGGTCAGCCGATGCTGAAGGCCCCGTCCGGCGGGACCGGGGAGGCCACCGCCTCCGTGTCCCGTACGGGAGCGGCGCCCGCGATCAGCCGGCGCAGCGCGGCGCCGTGCTCGACCCGCGCCGGGAACACGTCGCCGGCGGCCCGCCGGGCGAGCGCGGCGACCGGGAGCTGCTGGCAGGAGGCGATCAGCACGGCGTTGCCGAAACGCCGGCCGCGCAGCACGGACGGCTCGGCGATCAGTGCCAGGTGGTCGAAGACGGTGGCGAAATTGGCGAGTTGGCCGCGCAGAAAGCCGAAGGGCGCACTGTCGGCGAGGTTCGCGGCGTAGAGCCCGTGCGGCCGCAGCACCCGGGCAGCGGCCTGCGCGTACTCGACCGAGGTGAGATGTGCGGGCACCCGCGAGCCGCCGAAGACGTCCGCCACGATCACATCGGCGCCGTTCTCCGGCGCCGCTTCCAGGGCCGCGCGGGCGTCCTGTGCGCGCAGCCCGATACCGGAGCCGGCCGGCAGCGGGAGGTGTTCCTCCACCAGGGAGAGCAGCCCGCGATCGGCGTCGACGACGTCCTGCCGGGACTGCGGGCGGGTGGCGGCCAGATAGCGCGGCAGGGTCAGCGCCCCGCCGCCGAGGTGGAGGACGTCCAGCGGCTCACCGGGGGCGGCGGCCTCGTCCAGGACGTGGGCGAGCCTGCGCACGTACTCGAATTCCAGGTGGGTGGGCGCGTCGAGGTCGACATACGACTGCGGTGCGCCGTCGACCGTCAGCAGCCAGGAGCGGGGGCGGTCGACATCCGGCATCAGCTTGGCGGTGCCGCAGTCCACGGTCCGGGTGACGGGTATCGGGTCAGGTGCGTCGTCCACCGTCCCATTGTGCCGGTGCGCCGCCGGTGGTCAGGGCCGGTCCGACCAGACCCGGCGGATCTCCTCGGCGTGGACGGCGGACTGCCGGCGTCCGGCGCGGGCCGCGTCCGCGCGCTTGGCAGGGTCCAGGACATTGCGGCCGAACGCCGCTCTGGCCTCGCGGTCGGGGGTCACCACACACACCCGGGCGCCCTGGCGGGCCAGCGCCTCGCCCTGGGAGCGCGGGCCGGCGATGGGGCCGCCGCTGACGGCCATCGGCGCGATGACCACCACCCGGCCGTACCCGGCGGCCAGATCGGCGTTGGCGGTGGAGTGCACTCCGCCGTCGATCCACCGCTGGCCGTCCAGGGTGACGGGCGGGAAGACGCCGGGGACGGCACAGCTCGCGGTCACCGCGTCGACGAGTGACACACCGCTGGTGGCGTCGAAGGTGTGCCGCTCCCCCGTCGCCGCGTCCACCGCCGTGATCACCAGCGGCCGCGCGGGCCAGTCGGCGGACTCCAGGGTGCGGGCGATCGCCGCGCGCTGCTCCGCCTCCGGGACGGTACGGGCGGACAGCGCGAGGCGGCCCATCCGCAACCCGAAGGACGCCGTGCTCCGCGAACGCACCGCGATGGTCACGAACCGTGCCATCGCGACCGCCCCCATCCGGGCGCCCGGGCGCCGTTCGGGCGCCGCGAGCTGGCGCGTGTAGAGCTCGTCCGGTGTGGACGACCGTGCGGCGAGGTGGGCGCCGACGATCGATCCGGCGGAGGTCCCGATGACGAGATCGGCGCCGGCGAGTTCGACTCCCGCCTCGGCGAGGCCGGCGAGCATGCCGATCTCCCATCCGATGCCGGTGAGCCCGCCACCGCCCAGGACCAGTGCCGTGCCGTTGCCCACGCCCGGCTCCGTGCCCGGTTCCGTGCCCGCCATGTGACGCCCCTTCCTCCCCGGACGAGCAGTCTCGCATCCGGCCAGGTGGCGGTGAGGGGCGACCAGCTCACCCGTCGGGCCCCGGGCGCCGCACCGTCCACGACTGCGCCCCGCGCCCGGGAAAGGGCGCGGGGCGCATGCGGTGTGACGGTGCCGGTGGCCTACGGGCAGCCCCGCCTCACTCCTCGACGGTGCGCACGGTGCCCGCGCCGACGGTCCGGCCGCCCTCGCGGATGGCGAAGCCGAGGCCGGTCTCCAGCGGTACGTCCCGGCCGAGTTCGACGGACACGGTCACCGTCTCGCCGGGGCGGGCGACGGCGCGCTCGCCGAGGTCGAGGTCGCCGACCACGTCCGCGGTGCGGATGTAGAACTGCGGCCGGTAGCCGCTGGACAGCGGTGTGCGGCGGCCGCCCTCCTCGGTGGACAGCACGTACACCTCGGCGGTGAACCGGCGCCGCGGTGTGACGCTGCCCGGAGCCGCGACCACATGGCCCCGGCGCACCTGGTCGCGGTGCAGGCCGCGCAACAGCAGCGCGACGTTGTCGCCGGCCTCGGCGGACTCCATCGGCTTCCCGAATGTCTCCAGCCCGGTGACCGTCGTCTCCGTCTCCGCGCCCAGTACCGCGACCCGGTCACCGACCCGCACCGTGCCGCGCTCGACAGCGCCGGTGACGACGGTGCCGCGCCCGGTGATGGTGAGGACGTTCTCCACCGGCAGCAGGAACGGCGCGTCGACATACCGCTCCGGCATCGGGACGTAGGTGTCCACGGCGTCCAGCAGCGCGTCGATCGCCTCCGTCCAGCGCGGGTCACCCTCCAGCGCCCGCAGCCCGGAGACCCGCACGACGGGTACGTGCTCCCCGTCGTAGCCGTGCCCGCCCAGCAGTTCGCGCACTTCGAGCTCGACCAGGTCGGTGAGTTCCGGGTCGCCGGCGTCGGCCTTGTTGAGGGCGACGACGATGTGGCGTACGCCGACCTGCTTGGCGAGCAGCACATGCTCGGCGGTCTGCGGCATGATCCCGTCGAGCGCCGAGACGACGAGGATCGCGCCGTCCAGCTGCGCCGCGCCGGTCACCATGTTCTTGATGAAGTCGGCGTGGCCGGGCATGTCCACATGGGCGTAGTGCCGGGTGCCGGTCTCGTACTCGACGTGCGAGATGTTGATGGTGATGCCGCGGGCGGCCTCCTCCGGGGCCCGGTCGATTCGGTCGAACGGGATGAAGGTGCCGCTCCCCCGGTCGCTGAGGACCTTGGTGATGGCGGCGGTGAGCGTGGTCTTGCCGTGGTCGACGTGACCCATGGTGCCGATGTTCAGGTGCGGCTTGGTGCGCACGTATGCCGTCTTGGGCATGGTGTTCTTCCTCGCAACAATGCGGTGAGGACGGCGACTTGGCGCCGTGGGGACCCCCGGTCCGACCGACCCTCCCCCTGTGGGGTCCGCCGGACGATCCGGAGAGGGTCAGCTTCGTGCGCCGTCTGCTGCGGCGATCACCGCGAGGAAGTCGACGGCAGCCTTCGACGCGTCCGCGGCTGCGGACGGGAGCGAGGTGAAGGCGTGCCGGAACATGCGTCTCATGGTGCCGGGCAGCGCCTCGGTCGTCGACCGATTTAATCCACCGCCGGACCGACGGACGGGAGGACCGACGGACCGACGGACCGACGGCTCCTCCGACAACGGACCGACGGACATCCCCCACCGATGGACCGGCCGCGGACAGAACGCGGCCGCACACCCGGCACGGTGACACTCCCTTGACAGCCGTGTCGGCTACGCTCCCGGGATGCTCGAAACCGCCGCATCGCCCGACGGCCTCGCCGCGCGCTGCACGCGTGTGCTCTTCTCCCCGTGGTCCCGGCTGGCCCTGCTGCTGGTGCTGCTGGCCTGCGCCGCCGCCGCGATGCTGCTGTGGCAGCCGCAGCGCCTCCTTGCCGGCGGCTGGCCGCCGCAGTACTCCGGCCCCACGGCCATGGTGGTCTTCGCCCTCGCGTACGGCGTGTGCACCACCGCCTTCGTACCGCGGCCGATCCTCAACCTCGCGGCCGGCGCGCTCTTCGGCAGTCAGGCCGGCCTCGTCTCCGCCCTCGCCGGTACGGTCCTGGGCGCCGGGCTGGCCTTCGGGCTCGGCCGACTGCTCGGCCAGGACGCGCTGCGGCCGTTGCTGCGCGCCCGTTGGCTGACGGCCGCGGACCGGCAGTTGAGCGAGCACGGCTTCCGCTCGATGCTGGCGATCCGGCTCTTTCCCGGCCTGCCGTTCTGCGCCACGAACTACTGCGCCGCCATCTCGCGCATGGGCTGGTTCCCCTATCTCCTCGCGACGGCGCTGGGCAGCGTGCCCAACACCGCGGCGTACGCCGTCGCGGGCGCGCAGGCCGCGACCCCCACCTCGCCGGCGTTCCTGATCTCCATGGGCTTCATCGCGGTCAGCGGTCTGGGCGCGCTGATCGTGGCATGGTGCAAACGTAAGTCCCTGCGCGGAAAGTGACTCCGGCGCCCTCCCCGGCCCGTGCGCGGGCGGGCGCGGCCCGCCATCCCCCTCCGCGCCGCGCACGCACCGTCCAAGGCCTGGTGGCCCCGCGGACATCTTCGGGCGCTACGCTGCCCCCCGTCGGCGGCGATCTGTTCCGCATCCGCCGCCGCAGTCCGCTTTCTCCCCGCCCGCGCCGGTAAGCGCTTGATCACCCTTGGATAGCGTAGTTTCCATGACTTGGTTTGAATCGTTCGTTCTCGGACTCGTCCAAGGGTTGACCGAGTTTCTGCCCATCTCCTCCAGCGCGCACCTCCGACTGACCGCGGCGTTCGCAGGTTGGCACGACCCCGGCGCGGCGTTCACAGCCATCACGCAGATCGGCACCGAAGCGGCCGTCATCATCTACTTCCGCAAGGACATCGCGCGGATCGTCTCGACGTGGGCACGCTCCCTCTTCCGCCGTGAGCTGCGGCACGACCATGACGCCCAGATGGGCTGGCTGGTGATCGTCGGCTCGATCCCGATCGGCGTGCTGGGCATCACCCTCAAGGACGCCATCGAGGGCCCGTTCCGCGATCTGCGGCTGATCGCCACCACCCTCATCGTGATGGGCGTGGTCCTCGGTATCGCCGACCGGCTGGCCGCCCGCGACGAGGCCGGCGGCCGGCACCGCGCCGTCAAGCAGCGCAAGACGCTGGAGGAGCTGAACGTCAAGGACGGCCTGCTGTACGGCATCTGCCAGGCCATGGCGCTGATCCCGGGCGTCTCGCGCTCCGGCGCCACCATCAGCGGTGGCCTGCTGATGGGCTACACCCGCGAATCGGCGGCCCGCTACTCCTTCCTGCTCGCCATCCCGGCCGTACTGGCCTCCGGCGCATACGAACTCAAGGACGCCGGCGAGGGTCACGTCGCCTGGGCCCCCACGATCTTCGCCACGATCATCGCCTTCGTGGTCGGCTACGCCGTGATCGCCTGGTTCATGAAATTCATCTCGCACCGCAGCTTCATGCCGTTCGTCATCTACCGCATCCTGCTGGGCATCGCCCTGTTCGCCCTGATCGCGGCGGGAACGCTGGCTCCGCACGCGGGCGAGTCGGCGGGCTGAGGGGCGGAGTCGGCGGCCTCCCCGGAAGCGGCCGAGCGGGCTTGGCCGACGGTCTGAGCACCTTGGGCCCGCACCCGTCGCGAGTGGAGGATCCGCACCCGACGTACGTCGTGAGAGTGCGGATGCAGGGGCGTCGGTGACGTGTCACGCTTGGCATAGCGCCTGGTCCTGGCACCCGTTGTCTGAAGCGAAGCGACGAAACGGAGTACGGCCATGGACGAGATTCTGGTCAGTACGACCACCAGCGGGGCCCAGTTCCAGCCGTCCGTCGACTCGGTGCAGGGTGCGCAGTACGTGGCCATGTGGGCGGACGGGAGTGACGCCGGCATCACAGGCCAGAACCTGGGCAGGACCGGGACCAAGTTCGGTGAAGAGTTCCACGTCAGCACGCCGACGCCGCCCGGCGGCAACATGACGCGGCAGTGGCCGACAGTGGAATCCTCGGGGTTCTCCTCCTTCGCGGTGTGGAGGGAAGAGGCCGTCAATCCCCCGCCCGTCCCGCAGCTGAAACTGCGGCGATTCGTCGACGGGCAACCGTCGGGGCCCGAAGTTCAGGTCAACGGCACCAGCATCGACCCGGCGACCCGGCCGTCCGTCACCAACATGATCGACGGTGGCTGTCTCGTGACCTGGGCGGGCTCACGCGCGGACCAGCGGATCCGTGCCCAGCGTTTCCAGTCCGAGGGCACCAAGGCGGGCCCGGAATTCACGGTCAACACGACCGAGGGGTTCCATGAGAACCCGGCCGTGACGGTTCTGGCGGACGGGAATTACGTCATCGCCTGGACGACCGACCCCTCATCGATCGGCGGAGGCCGGCTCACCTTCAGGGTCTTCGACTTCGAAGGAGCCCCGCAGAGCAGCGAGATCCAGCCCAACGCTTCGGGATTCAACGGGGACAACGCCATCACGCTGCTCGACAACGGACAGTTCGTCGTCGCGCACATCGACGGCATCGGGCCCAGCGACCTCGGGGTAGCGCAGACCACCGTGGAAGCCGGCATCTACGATCCGAACGGAAACGGCGACGAGGTCACCAGCGTGACCGCAGGCCAGCCGCGGGACTTCAACCGTTCCGGTCCGGCCCTCGCACCTCTGCCGGGTGGCCGCTTCCTGCTCGCCTGGGTGGAGCAGAGCGCGGCCACCTTCGACACCGTCCCCACCGTCATGGCGAAGATGTGTTCCGCCACCGAACTCTCTCTCAGCGGCAAGGTGCAGGTCAGTACGGCGGCGAACGGCAATCGCTTCCAGGTCTGCGCCGCGTCGGCCTTCGGGGGCGAAGCGGAATCCGTCTTCATCGCGTGGGCCGACGACGACGGAACGTCGGATCTCGCCGTACGAGGACGGGCCTTCACCGTCACGTCCTCGGGAGCGTTGGTGTAGGCAGGGCGGCCCGTAGGGAATGCGGCGTCATGGAGAGTGTGCCGTCGGGGCCCCGCGGGTCATCAGTGGGCGAAGGGCGGTGTGAAGCAACCTGACTCCAGGTACGGCCCGTTGACCTGCACCTGGTAGTTGGTCTTTTGCACGAATGCGGTGACGCAGGCGTCCTGGTGGACGTGCAGCCCGATCTGGGCGCCTTCGGGTGTGACCGAGTGGCCGGACTCGTCACGGGGATCCATGCCACGTACGTCGAGGTTCCCGCCGAGTTGCTCGCCATGGGGGCCGGTTCGTTCCTTGTAGCCGAGCGCGAGCATCTCCGAGCGCACGGTCCCGGGGTCCCACTTCCCCTGTTTCCAGAGCCGTTTGAGGACGGGTTCGATGCGCTTCGCTTCCCGCTGTGCGTCCTTCTCGCTGGTGGGGGACATGTCTCGGGGTTGGCGGCCGGCGTTGTTCTCGTTGTGGTGCGGGGCTCCGTCGTTGGCTCCGGGTTCCACGTAGGGGGAGGCGCCGGAAACGGAGGAGCTGGGGCTGGGGCTGGGGTTGGGGGATGTATTGGGGGCGCTCGCCGCGACGCGCTGCGGGCCGCAGGCAGTCAGGGATAACGCGGCGCTCAGGAGCAGGGCGGCGGCGAGGTGTCTTCGTCGTTGATGCGGGGATATGAGCATGTGCTCACTCTGCCATGACGGGCAGTGGGGGTAGCGGTGGTTGCGGGACGCCGCGGTGATGACGTCGCCCGCGCGGGGAGAGCCGGCGTGGTAGCTCCCACGTCGCCTTGGTGGTAGGCGACTTCGGCTGCGGTGCGCGGGGCCGGTCATCTCACGGTCGCGGCGAGTGGGGGATTTCGCGAAGCCGGATGCGCCGGGCATCGCCTCCTCGGCTCACAGGAGACGGGACGCGATCTTCCTCGGGGTGAGGTGGACGGTGACCAGCTCCGGGAGGGCGGCCTGGGCCTCCGGACGGTGCGCGGCAAAGGTCTTGTCGGTGTATTTGAGGGCCAGTTGGTCCATCCGCTCGCGGCTGCCCGCACTCTCGAACCGTGCGATCCCGCTGATCACCGCGTATCCGTAGGGCTCGTCCGGAGGGTTGACCGGCACACTCAGCCGCGGATCGCGTCGCAGATTGCGCACCTTGAGCTTGTCGACACCGGTCACGAAGAACAGATCGTCACCGTCGCGGCCCACCCACACCACCGACTGGTGCGGGCTCCCGTCGGGCTGCAGGGTCGCGACGGTGACGAAGACCCTCGAATCCACGACGTTCTTCAACTTCTCGGACATGCGGATCGGGCGCACACAGGACTCCCGGCAGGAGGAAGGGCGCGACGGCGGGACCGTCGAGCGGGACAGTCGAGCATCAAGTGCCACACCTATGTGACAGTTAACCGTCCCGTCGCAAGAGCCGGAGGGCACTTTCCGGGGTATCGGTCCCAGTCATGTTCTGGTTCATCGGTCCCGGCCATGCCTATGCTCCGGTCACGATGAGAGCTGACGCGGCACGCAATCTGGACGCGGTCCTGCAGACCGGAGCGCGCCTGCTGGCGAGCGATCCCGGGACGAGCATCGCGGCGATCGCGGCAGCAGCGGGCGTCGACCGGCGCACCGTCTACCGCCGCTTCGACACCCGCGAGGCCCTTTTGACCGCCATTCACGCGGCCAAACTCGACGCCTGCGAGCAGGCCCTTGCCCAGGCACGGCCGGCCGAGGCGCCCGTGGCAGTGGCGCTGCACCGGTATGCGGAGGGCATCATCACCGTCGCCAGGCGGTGGCCGGTGGATCTTCAGCAGGTACGGGACGACGCGGTCGCCGCCCGGTTCCGGCAATTGATCGAGCAGCTTGACGCGTTCATGGCCCGCGCGGTGCGTGAGGGGGTCCTCCGCCCCGGCCTCCCGGACCGCTGGGCCCGCTCGCTGCTCACCCACCTCACCCACCTCGCCTCACACGAGATGCCGGAACTGACTCCGGCTCAGGGTGCCGACATGGTGGCCCGGTCCCTGATCAACGGACTCGGCCCCGCCTGAGGCCGGTGTCAGCCGGCCTTCTTCCACTCCGCACAGCCGTGGGTCTCGAACGTCTCCCCCTTGTTGATGGTGATGCGGGAGGGGCCCTCCGGAGTGCGGTGGGCGATGATGGTGTCCATCTCGCCGGAGCTGTCCTTGTTGCGCGCCCAGTAGCAGAGCGGCAGGTCGGAATCGCTGGGGCCTGCTGTCTTGTTACGTGCCCGCGCCGATGTCCTCGCCGACGAGACAGCCGCCCTGGCCGATGGTGTCCCCGGGCTCTGCCGCCCCCTTCTCGGCGGGCTCCGGAGCGCCCTTCGGCTTCCCGGCCGCCGCCTTGGCGAGTTTCGCCTCGGCCGTGACGGTGACCGTCACGGCGGGGGCGGGTCGGGCGGACTTCTTGCCGCCGGTGTCCTCCGCGCCGCCGCTGCCGGCCGCGGCGCCGATCCCGAAGACCACCACGACGCCGACGGCGCCGGCCAGGACCTTCAGGACGGGGTGCTTCTTCTGGGGCGTCCCGAGTCCTCACCACCACTGGGGTGACCAGGGTGTCAGGTCGGTCGGAGACCTCTGGAAACAGGCCGAATGCTGCGCTCCGCTTGTGAGTACAGACCCACAGAGCAGGTCTACTCGCAGGCGTCGAGCGCGGCGATGCGCTCGCGGTAGGCCGCGCTGTCCTGCTCGGTGAGCGGCAGTCGGCCGTCCCCCGCCAGGTGTGAGGCGACGTACGTGGACTGTTTGACGGCCTCGGGCAGCGGGCCGGGCAGGTTGAGCAGGAACTGCCCCTGCTCCGCGGTCTCGATGACCATCCAGGAGTCGGTGCGGTGAGCGTCCTCCAGATCGGTCGATTCGATGGTGCTCACTGCGGTCACGGTCAAAACGGGCGGAATCTCAATAGCCATGCCCCCTCCCTAACAACCAGCCGGGGTCCGTGGCCAGCCCTGCCCCCGAGGCATGCCTCACACCCGCTCCGGCTCCCCTACGCTGGGCGCAGGCCGTGACTGGCGCTGAGGTGGAGACCACCGGTGAGCGGCCCGGCGTCCCTCGTCATGTGCCGCGCGCCTGGGCGACTCGCCGCGATGCGCAGGAGTAGCCCGTGTCCCGTACACAGACCGCCCGTCTCATGGACGGCACCGCTCTCGCCCGCCGGATCGTCGCGCGCAGCGCGGCCACGGCAGCGGAGATCACCCGGCGGAC
The DNA here is from genome assembly GCF_044767385.1 of Streptomyces sp. NPDC101393. Lineage (NCBI taxonomy): Bacteria > Bacillati > Actinomycetota > Actinomycetes > Kitasatosporales > Streptomycetaceae > Streptomyces > Streptomyces sp. NPDC101393. The sequence goes on from NZ_JBIWNU010000014.1 coordinate 82,243, forward strand.
CGGCACGGCTCCGTGCCTGGCGACCGTGCTGGTGGGCGACGATCCCGCCGCCGTCACGTACGTCCGTATGAAGCGTGCGCGGTGCGAGAAGGCGGGGATCCGCTCCCGTCAGCCGGCCCTCCCGGCCACCACGACCACTGCCGAGCTGGTGGAGACACTGACCGGCCTGTCCCGGGACCCCGAGGTGCACGGCATTCTGCTGCAGCACCCCGTCGGGCCGCATATCGACGAACGCGCCGCGTTCGAGGCCATCGCTCCCCACAAGGATGTCGACGGCGTCACGATGCGTTCGTTCGCCGCGATGAGCTTCGGCCTGCCCGGATTCGTTTCCTGCACCCCTGGCGGCATTCTGCGGCTGCTCGACGAGTACGACGTCGATCTGGCCGGCAAGCGTGCCGTCGTGGTCGGCCGGAGTGCCCTTCTCGGCAAGCCCGTCGGCATGCTGCTGCTCGCCCGCGATGCCACGGTGACGTACTGCCATTCGCGGACCACGGATCTGGCCTCGGTCGTCTCGGAGGCCGATGTCCTGGTCGCCGCGGTGGGCCGGCCGCGGTTCCTCCGGGGCGCGGACATCCAGCCGGGTGCCGTGGTCATCGACGCCGGCTACCACCCGGGGAATGTGGGCGATAACGATGTCGACACCGCAAGGGAGCGCGTGGGTCTGATCACTCCGGTCCCGGGCGTCGGCCCGATGACGATCGCGGTGCTGCCGGCACAGACCGTCGACGCCGCCATGGAGCAGACAGCGCCGGGCATCGCCCTGGACGCCGGCTGAGCTGCCCCGTCCGCGGGACGGCCGAGCCGGCTCTCCCACCGCGCGCAGACGGGGGAGTTACGGCGCACCGCTCAGGGATGCGCCGGATGCCGCGTCAGGAGCTGAGGTGGTATTGGGTCCAGGGCTGCTGGGCGTGGGTGGGCTCCTCGTGGGTGGGCGGGAACGTTCCCCATGCGGCGAGGGCGTGGTCCCAGTCGGTGGGCAGCGCGGCCATCTCCGGAACGGATTCCCCCTGCACCGGGGAGGGGTACCAGGCGGACGACGCCGGGTAGCCCGCCGCCGCGTAGGTGCCCGGCGCGCTGTTCCAGTTCGCCGACTGCTGGGCGGGGATGGCGCATTCGGCGTCGCGGGCCTCGCCCGTGCCCCGCCGGTGCCGTCCCGCCTGCCCCTCCCCGCCGTGCACGGCGCCGGACGGCAACCGCCCCTGCGCCGACAGCTGTTGGGCCCTGGCAAGCAAACGCGTCAGATCAAGTCCGAACTCCGTGGCCAGCTCCCGCAGATCGACCCCCGTCTGCCAACTGCCGACCAGCACCGCGTCGAGGGCCGCCGACCATCCCGCCTCCCCCGCGCCGTTGGTGCCCGTTCCCTCGCCGGGCACCGCGCCCGTCGTGGCCTGCGGCACCGGAGCACCCGCCGTACCGTCCTGGCAAACGCCGGTCCCGTCGCCCGGATCCCCCATCGCCTCGCCTTCCCGCAGCAGCGCGGAATCCGAAGCGGCGGCCAGCAACTGATCGGCTACGGCGCGGGCATCGTCCTTGCCCACGGTCCGCCGGGCCACCCGCACCTCCCGCTCGTTCAGCCCGAACAGCCCGGCCACGGCTCCCGTGTTCCCCACCGTCACCGCAAACGCCGCGAGCACCCGCGAACGGTCCGCCTGCGCCTCGTCCAGCTGCGCCTGCGCCTCCCTCACCCGTTCGTCCCCAGCGCAGAAAGCTTCCGCCAAAACGGCATGCCGTCCCCACAACTCTCTTGGCTCCATACCCACACAACGTCACCAGAGTCCACACGAATCGATCTTCTCCACCAAAACCCTCTAAAGGACCTATTCGCCCACCAAATGTAAATATTGCTGCGCGCGGGAGAGGGAGGCGGGAGCGCCGGTCGGGGACACGCCCCAGGGGCGGAGCCGGGCGCGCTCAGGGGTCGTACGGATGGCCGGAGGCGGCGTCCGTCGGCAGCGGCTGCTCCGTCCAGATGACCTTGCCGTCCGCGGTGTAACGGGTGCCCCAGCGTTCGGCGAGCTGGGCGATGAGGAACAGTCCCCGGCCGCCCTCGTCGGTGGTGGCCGCCTGCCGGAGATGGGGGGAGGTGCTGCTGCGGTCGGAGACCTCGCAGATCAGGGCCCGGTCGCGGATGAGACGCACGCTGATCGGGCCGCTCGCGTAGCGGATGGCGTTGGTGACCAGCTCGCTGAGGATCAGCTCGGTGGTGAAGGACTCCTCCGCCATGCCCCACTCCGCGAGCTTGCCGACCGCCGCGGCACGCACCTCGGCCACCGCGGAGGGATCGGACGGAACGTCCCAGTCGGCCACATGGGCGGTGTCCAGCACGCGGGTACGGGCGACGAGCAGCGCGATGTCATCGCTGGGGCGGTCGGGCAGCAGGGCTTGCAGGGCCGCCTCGCAGGTCTCCTCCGGAGTCCGCTCCACGTGGCCGGCCAGGGTGGCGCCCAGCAGCGCCAGCCCCTCGTCGATATCGCGGTCCCGGTCCTCGACGAGCCCGTCCGTGTAGAGCACCAGGCGGCTCCCCTCGGGCAGCCGCTCTTCCCAGGTCTCGAAGGGCAGCCCGCCCAGCCCCAGCGGCGGGCCGCCGGGCACCTCGGCGAATTCCGCGGTGCCGTCGGGCCGCAGCACCACGGGCTGGACGTGTCCGGCGCGGGCGATGGTGCAGCGGCCGGAGGCCGGATCGTAGATCGCGTAGAGGCAGGTGGCACCGCTGACCCCGCCCTCGGCGCCGTCCACGGCGTCGTCCTGGTCAATCCGGGCGACGAGTTCGTCGAGATGCCACAGCAGCTCGTCGGGGGGCAGGTCGAGATTGGCGAAGTTGTGGACGGCGGTGCGCAGCCGGCCCATGGTGGCAGCGGCGTGCAGGCCGTGGCCCACGACGTCGCCCACCACGAGTGCGACTCGGGCTCCGGGCAGCGGGATGATGTCGAACCAGTCGCCGCCGACGCCCCCGAGCCCGCCGAGCCCGGCCTGGGCGGGCAGATAGCGGTAGGCGGCTTCGACGGCGTTCTGATCCGGCAGTCCGCGCGGCAGCAGGCTGCGCTGGAGCGTCACGGCCATGGTGTGTTCACGGGTGTAGCGGCGGGCGTTGTCGACGCTCACGGCGGCGCGGGCGACGAGTTCCTCGGCGAGGGAGAGGTCCTCCTCCTCGAAGGGTTCCGGCTTCGCCGAGCGCCAGAAGATGGCGACGCCCAGGATGACGCCGCGGGCACGCAGCGGCACCGCGATCATGGAGTGGATGCCGCTCTCGACGACCTGCCGGGCACGATCGACGGCCTGCTGCTCCCATCCGGCGAAGGCCGCCAGATCCGGTTCGAGGACCGCCTCACCGTTGACGAGGCCGCTGCCGAGGGGAGTCGTCGGGACGAACCGGATCGTCTTGCCGATGGGGTAGAGCCCCGTGTCCTCGGGGTGTCCGCCGACGGCCGTCCGCCGCATGTCGGTGTCGGCGCCGGTGGCGACCGGCTCCTCCCCGCGCAGCACCGGGAGGGCCAGGTCGACGGTGACGATGTCGGCGAAGCGGGCCGCGGCGAACTCCGCGAGTTCTTCGCAGGTGCGCACCACGTCGAGGGTGGTGCCGATCTCGGTGCCGGCGTCGTAGAGGAGTGTCAGCCGTCCTCGGGCGATGTCGGCCCGGCCGGTGACCGCTTGGAGTTCGGTGGTGTCACGCAGCGTCGTGACGCTGCCCGGCGGACCGCCGTGCTGGTCGGTGGACCGTTGGTTGACGGCGAGCAGGCGGTCCTCGACCGGATGCACCTCGTCGGTGACGATCCGCCCGGAGGCGAGCAGCTGGGCGGTGGCCGGATCCAGCCCCAGCTCGTCGATCGTGCGTCCTTCGACGTCCGACGGCAGGCCGAGCAGGCGGCGTGCCTCGTCGTTGGCGAGGAGCAGCCGGCCGTCCCCGCCGACGATGAGCACGCCCTCACGTACGGCGTGCAGGACCGCGTCGTGGTGCTCGTACATCCGGGTCATCTCGGCCGGGCCGAGGCCGTGGGTCTGGCGGCGCAGTCGTCTGCTGACGAGGGCGGTGCCGCCGGTGGTGAGCAGCAGCACGCCGGCCGCCGCACCGAAGAGGAGGGGGAACTGGTCCTCGACGACGCCGCTGACGCGGTCGATGGTGATGCCGGCGGAGACGAGCCCGACGACGGTGCCGTCGCGACCCTTGACGGGGACCACGGCCTGGACGAGGGGGCCTATCGTCCCGGTGATCTTCTCGGTGACGATGCCGCCGGCGAGCGCGGGCTTGATGTTGCCGACGAATCTCTTGCCGATGCGGTCGGGCAGGGGGTGGGTGTAGCGGATGCCGTCGGTGTTCAGCACGACGATGAAGTCGACCTCGGAGCGTTTCCTGGCCTCTTCGGCGCGTGGCTGGAGCACTGTGGTGGGGTGGGCGCTGCGGAGCGCCTCTTCTATGCCGGGCGCGTTGGCGAAGGTCTCGGCGACGGCGACCGATCGGTTGCGGGCCTCGCGCTCCCCGTCGGTCCTGGACTGCAGCACGAGCGCCGTCATGGCGGCGGCGACGAGCAGCAGCACGATCGCCACCTGCAGGAGAAAGACCTGGCCGGCGACAGTTCGCATCTTCAGAACCGAACGCGGGCGGCCGTAGCGTCCGGCCATGTCCTCTTTCTACACCTCCCGCATACGGTGGGCGACCCGCGCGATGCGGAGCGCAGCGCCCCTTCCGCGGCCCGGCCGGGGACGTTTGCGGGCCCCGGCCCGGCGGCCCTGGATCCCTTCCTCGGGGAACCGGCCCGTGGCTCGGTGCGGCGGGCGAGGCACGGCCCCGGGTCGGGGCGGCGTCGCGCCGAACGTGGCCGCGGGCAGTCCGCTGAGGTGCTTCGATGGTCCCGTAGTCCTGGCTCGGACACCAGAGGGCCAGTAAACCAGCGGGTATGTTTCCCGGCTATGCGGCTGCGTGAATCTTGGCAATCTCTGCCAAGGGAGGGGTATTGCGGCCCGCGGGTCTCCTCAGCCGTGGTCCACGCGACCTGCGGCCGTCCGTGTGCCTCAGGATCCCGCCGCGGCGGATGACGGATCTCTCGCGGGGCTGCGGGACGTGTAACTCTTGCCACAGGGCCGGTGGCCGCGACGGCCCCGGCCAGGCGGCCGGGCGAAAGCAAAGACCCGTACAAGATGCCTGGTCAACCGGGCTCGTCGGCGGCGGCTGACGGGCGCGGGGACGGGCGCTGCGCCCGGATCGGCTCCCAGCAGGCAGGCGAGCCGGTGTGAGAGCTTCGTGGGCATGCATGTTCCAGAGGAGATCCGTGCCGAGGCGGCCGCGCTCATCGACCACCACGCGCTCGGTCTGTGGAAGCCGAACGACGCCGACCGGCGAGCCGCCGTGGCGCTGTTCCGCTACCTGGAGACGGGTCGCCCCCTCACGGGCGAGCAGATCCGCTCCGTTCTCGACCATGCCGGGCCGACGAGTGACGCCAGTGAGGACCTGCTGGGGCTGCTCCGCGGCACCGCCGGCCTCCTGGAGGACGCCGAGGTGGCCGACGGCCCCGCGGGGCGGGACGCCGTCGACCACGTCTGTCTGCTCCTTGACGCACTCGCCCTCGCCCGCACCACCGGGGAAGAGGGGGCAGCGGGGCGGTAGCGGCGGCGAGCGGCAGGGCCGCTCCGCCTGAGGGACCCCGGGTCTTCGCCTGAGGGGCCCAGGAGCTTCGTGGGGATGAGGCCGGGCTCGCGGGGGCCGACCTGATCCCCACGTCACGTCCTGGGCCGTTTCCGCAACGTCCCTCCCCCGGCCGGAGCCGGTAAGTGCCCCGGCCCCGCGACGCCTGGCACGCACTCGCGCCGCACCGGGCGCAAGCCCGAGAACCTCCGCGGTACGAGGACGCGCACCCGGCCTGCCGAGCGCACGCACCGGACGCCGCAAAGGCCCGTCCTCCGGGCGGAAGACGGGCCTTTGCGGATACGGCCTAGGCGGACGCCGGGACTGTCGCGGGCTCACCCTCGGGATCGCCGTCCGTGCCGGCGGCGTCCGGCTCCGCGGCCGGTGCCCGCTCGTCCTCGGGTACCGAGATGACCCAGTGGGTCTCCTGCCGGGGGCGCAGGTAGCAGGCCCAGTACAGGGCCGCCGCCGCGACGATGGCGCCGGTGATGACAAGGCTCTCGGTGCTCTGCTGACAGAGCACCCATGCCAGCACCAGGACGAGCAGTGCCGGGATCGCCGGCCACAGCGGCATCCGCCACGCCAGCCGGTGCTTGTGCTCGCCGCGGCGGGAGACCAGGGCGCCCAGCGCGACGAAGACGTACATCGCGGCGACGGCCACGCCAGTGACCTCGCTGAGGGTGTCGAGGTTGACGAAGCACAGGGCCGCCCCGGGGACGCCGACGCCCAGCGTGGCCGCCCAGGGCGAGCCGAAGCGCTTGCCGACGTGCGAGAAGACGCGGTTGACCCGGTTCGGCCAGGCGGCGTCGCGCGCCGAGCAGAAGACCACCCGGGAGTTCTGGATCACCATCACGATCGCGGCGTTGATGATCGCCAGGGCGATGCAGAGGCTGACGAACGTGCCGACGCCCGAGTTGCTCCAGGACTCGACCATTCCGGCCACGTCTCCGGCGCCGAGGGTCGCCAGGTCGGGTGCGCCGAGGGTGATCGCGATCACCGGGACGAGCACGACGGCGACGCCGATGCCGAGTGTCCACAGCACGGTGCGGGAGACGTTGCGGCGTGGGTTGTCCATCTCCTCCGCGAGGTACACGGCGGTGGAGAAGCCCTGCAGGATGAAGAGCGCGGTGGCCAGCCCGGTCACGATGAGGCCGGCGGTCAGGGCGGTGCTGTGTCCGTGGCCCGCGTCGATCACGGGATGTACGAGCACGGAGGCCGACCGGTTGGTGTGGGTGAAGCCGAGGAACGCGACGACGGCGCAGGCCACGACCTCCAGGACCAGGAAGATGCCGGTGATCCAGGCGTTGGCCCGCAGGTCGAGCAGGCCCATGGCGGTGGCCAGCAGCATGACGCCGGCCGCGGTGAACTGTGGGTCGAGATGCACGATCGGGGCCAGATATTCGGCGGTGCCCAGGGCGATGATCGGCGGCACGATCATGACCACGATCAGTGACAGGACGAAGACCAGCCATCCGGCGAGCCGGCCCATGAGGGTGCCCACCATGGCGTACTCGCCGCCGGAGCTCGGGACGAGTGTGCCCAGCTCGGAGTAGGTGAAGGCGACGCCGATGCAGAGCAGGGCCGCGATGGCGATGGTGAGGGCCGTTCCGGTGCCCAGCGAGGCGAAGGAGTCCGGCACGATCACGAAGAGCGATGACGCCGGGGTCAGGCAGGACAGTGTGAGCAGCGTGCCTCCCACCACACCGATGGAGCGGGTGAGTTGGGGGGTGTTCCCCTCCGTCGTTCGGTGCGGGTCCCTCTCGGGAGTCGCGGAGGCAACGGGTGTGGAGGGTGTATCAGTCATCCGTGTCCCATCGGTGCTGGCGGCGGGAAGGGGGCACCTTCTGCGGTGAGGGCCTCGAAGCGGTGCAGTCGGGGAAAACTGCCGGCTTCGCTTCGGTGACCGAATACAACCCCCGGCCGGGTCGTACGTCAAGGTCCCATGGGCAACGAAATCAGTTGCGTACAAGGCCTCTTGAGGCCCTGATCCGCTCCTCATGAGCCAGACACGCACGGATTACGCGGCAATGGCGCGCCTGGGCGGGGCGTACGGATTCCTCAGCGCGGTGGCCGGATCCGATGGGGGTGGCGGGATTCAGAGGGTCCTGCGGAGGTGAGCCGTCAGGCGTCGAGCGCGTGGGCGCGGGCGATGAGCAGCGCGACATCGTCGTGATCGTTCTCGTGGCGGAGCGCACCCAGGAGGTAGTCGCAGAGCGCTTCCAGCGGGCGCTCGGGCTCGGCGAGCAGGCCGAGGAGCACGTCCAGGCGGGTGTCGATGGCCTGGTCACGGGTTTCCACCAAGCCGTCGGTGTAGAGCACCAGCTGATCGCCGACGTGCAGCGGCACGGTGGTCTGCTCGAACCGGACACCGCCGACCCCGAGCGGGGCGCCGGTGGGCAGATCGAGCAGTTCGGGGGCCTTCCCCGGCCGCACCACGATGGGCGGGAGGTGGCCGGCCACCGCGATGCGGCACAGCTCGCGGTGCGGGTCGTAGACGGCGTACAGGCAGGTGGCGAAGGCCGGATCGAGGCCGGCCGCGATGTGGTCGAGGTGCCGGAGCACCTCGGCGGGGTCGAGGTCCAGGTCGGCGAGGGCGCGGGTGGTGGTGCGCAGCTGCCCCATGGTGGCGGCGGCGTTGATGCCGCTGCCCATGACGTCGCCGACCACCAGCGCGGTCTTGTCGCCGGCGACCGGGATGGCGTCGAACCAGTCACCGCCGACCTCGCTGGCGGCCTGGGCCGGCTGGTAGCGGAAGGCCATCTGCATACCGGTGGGCTGGGGCGGCCGGTGGTTCATCAGGTGGCGCTGGAGGGTGAGGGCGGTGCGGCGTTCGCTCTGGTAGGAGCGGGCGTTGTCGATGCAGACGGCGGCGCGCGCGGCCAGTTCGACGGCGAGGACGGCATCGTCCTCGTCGAACGGCAGCGGGTTGCGGACGCGGTAGAGCGACAGGGCGCCGAGGACCTCGCCGCGGGCGATCAGCGGTACCGCGAGGTAGGAATGCAGGCCCGCACGGCCGAGGAGGGCGGCGCCCTCGGGGTCGGCGGCGATGTGCCGCAGGTCCTCCTCCTGGACCTGGGCCACGAGAACGGGGCGGCCGTCGGTGACACAGCGGGTGATGAGCCGGTCGGCTTCGTAGGAGGCGATCTGGCCGGTGGGGTCGGCGGCGCGGACCGCGTCGGTGGGGTACGCCGTGGCCACCGCCAGCGCCCGGAAGCGGGCCGGGCCGCCGCGGGACAGCCCGGCCGGGCGGCGGCTGTCCAGGACGGCGTCGAGGACGTCCACGGCGGCCAGGTCGGCCAGCTCCGGCACGATGACATCGGCCAGCTCATGGGCGGTCTGGTCGACGTCCAGGGTGGTGCCGACGGTCGCCGACGCGTCGGCGATGACGGCGAGCCGGCGGCGGGCGCGGGCGGCCTCACTGGCGGCGCGGTGCTGCTCCGTCACGTCCACCACGGAGGTGGCGAGGCCGAGGACCCGGCCGCCGGGGTCCTCCAGGCGGTAGTAGGAGACCGACCAGGCCTCGTCACCGGACTCGGCGGTGGTGCGGCCGACGGTGAACTGGTCGAGCAGCGGTGTCCCGCTGGCGAGGACCTCCTGCATCCGGGACACGATGACGTCGGTGTCCAGGAAGGTCAGGGCGTCGCTGACATGACGCCCGATGTGCCCCTCGGCGGGCAGGTCGTTGATCCGCTCCAGTGCCGGGTTGACCATGACGAACCGCAGGTCGGTGTCCAGCACGGCCAGGCCGATCGGCGACTGGGCCACCAGCCGTACGGACAGCGCCAGATCGCGCTCCACGCGTCGCAGCACGGTCTGGTCGGTGGCGATGCCCAGGGCGTAGGACGCGCCCTGCTCGTCCTGGAGCCGCATATTGCGGAATTCGACCAGCCGGGTGCTGCCGTCCTTGTGGCGTACCGGGAAGACGCCCGCCCAGCTCTCCCCCGCGGTCATGACACGGGAGAAGAGGCCGAGTACCAGGTCGAGGTGTTCGGGACCGACGAGGAGGTGCGCCGCCGACTGCCCGAGCGCTTCCTCGGGGGTCCAGCCGAACAGCTCCTCGGCCTGCGGGCTCCACAGCGTGATGCGGCCGCGGGCGTCCAGCATCACGGCGGCCACGCCCAACACGTCGAGCAGGCCGCCGGGCTCGGACGGACCTGCCCCCACCGAGGCGACGTCCTCGGGGAACGCGTCGGTCGCACCCATCCAGCACTCCTTCCGTCGGCCTCCCGGGGCCGACAGCCGTGGTGCTCTCCGCGCACCGGCCGTCTCTCGCCGTGCTTGTGCTGCCCTCCATCATCCCTCCAGTGGGGAGGGACCCGCAGGGAGAGCGGCCTGCTCGGGAGATCTTTCCCCCGATGCGAGCAGTTTCCAAGACGCTGGATTTCCTTCATCGAGAATTTCGCGGCGCCGGGGAGGCTCCGGTGTGGCCGAGAGCCTTCGGTACGGCCGCCCGTCGACTTGGAGTTGTTGATCAATAGGGGCTACTCTGGGTTTAGTTGCCTCTAGCAACTAACTACCCGGATGCCGCACCGCCGGAGTACGTGAACACTCACACCGGCGTCAGGAGGAAGCCCTACACATGTCAGCCGCCGCCCCGACCTTCCGTACCTACGTAGAGGAGAACCTCGATGCACTTAGCGCCGATCCCGAGCGCGAGGCCCTCGTCCATCAAGGCCGGCGGGTCACCGCGGGCGAGTTCCGCGACCTGGTCCACCGCATGGCACGGGCACTGCACGCCCAGGGCGTCGACCGCGGCCGGACCGTCACGCTGCTGAGCGGGAACCTCCCGGAGATCATCGCCGCGCGCTACGCGGCCAACCTGGCGGGCGGCCGGGTCAACTTCCTCTACAACAAGCTGTCCGCCGACGCCCAGGCCGCCATCGTCCGCGACGTCGAGACACACGCCCTGATCGTCGACCCCCGTTTCGCCGAACGGGCCGCGGAGATAGCCGAGTTGGCCTCCATTCCGGCCGTTCTCACGCTCGGCGGCGCGAAGCTGGGCGAGGACCTGCTGGAGCTGGCGGCCGGGCAGTCGGCCGAGCCGTTCGCCGGCCGGGCGCAGCCGCAGGACGTGTGCACCATCCGCCACACCGGCGGCACCACCGGACACCCCAAGGGCATCTGCACCACCTTCGACCAGGTGCGGTGGTTCAGCAGCGTCATGACCGAGGAGCCCGGCAGCGGGCGTCGCCAGCTGGTCTGCACGACCCTCGCGCACGCCGCCGGCATGATCGCCGACAGCACGCTGCACGACGGCGGCACCGTCGTCCTGCACGACGACTTCGAACCCGGCGCGGCACTCGCCACCATCGCGCAGGAGCGCATCACCGACCTGTTCCTGCTGCCGCCGCTGCTCTACCAGCTGATGGACCACCCCGACGCGCCGCACACCGACACCTCCAGCCTGCGCACCCTGACGTACGGCGGCTGCCAGGCGTCCCCCGCCCGCATCGCCGACGCGGTACGCGCCTTCGGTCCGGTGCTGCTGCAGGGCTACGGGCAGAACGAGGCCGGCGGCATCAGCGTGCTGACCTCCGAGGACCACGACCCGGCCCGCCCGGACCGGCTGCGCTCCGCCGGGAAGGTGCTGCCCGAGGTCGAGGTGGCGATCCGCGACGAGTCCGGGCGCGATCTGCCGGCCGGGGAGCACGGCGAGGTCTGCGTACGCTCCGAGATGATCATGCAGGGCTACTGGAAGCAGCCCGAGCTGACCGCCGAGGTGCTGCGGGGCGGCTGGCTGCACACCGGGGACATCGGATTCCTCGACGACGACGGCTACCTGACCATCGTCGACCGGATCAAGGACATGATCGTCGTGGTCGGCGGCCATGTGTACACCACCGAACTGGAGGACCTGCTGAACTCGCACCCGCAGGTCCTGCAGAGCGCCGTCTTCGGTGTCCGGGACGCCGACCGCATGGAGCGGGTGCACGCCGTGGTGGTGCCCGCCCCCGGCGGCGGGGTCGACGCGGAGCAGCTGCGTGCCATGGTGCGCGAGGCGCGCGGTGCGATGTACGAGCCGGCCCGCCTCACGTTCACCGGCGCGCTGCCGCTGACCGACGCGGGCAAGCCGGACAAGAAGGAGCTGCGCCGGCAGGCGGAGCAGGAGGGCAATGCCGCGGGCTGAACCGCCGGCGGACACCTGCTATCCGCTCCAGACCTCGGGGCCGCCGCCTTGCCATTCGATGAGGTCGGTCTCCTCGACCTCCACCTCGTCCAGCCCGGCATGCCGCAGGTAGGTCACCAGGTCCTCGATCCGGTGGGCGGTGCCCGGTCTCCTGCCCGTGACCGTCACCCGCCGTGCCCCGTCCGGGCCCGGCGGGTGCACGGTCACCCGTGGTGGCTGCTCGTCCATGGGACCAGGCTGCGGCCAAGGCCGTGCACGCGCACGTCGCGGGCCGAAGGCCGCGAGGGTTAGGCGGCCTGCCGCCGCGGGGTCCTGCCCACCCAGCCGAGCAGCATCAGGGCCGCCACCGCGGCGAAGGCGCACCAGGTGGAGACGAACTCCAGCCGCCACAGCAGCGCACAGATCACCGCCCCCGCCCCGACCAGCGCGCCGAGCAGCCGCAGCAGCGGATCATCGGCGAGCAGCAGGGAGCCGACGGTGCCCAGGAGGTAGCCCGTGACGAGCAGCGGCGCATACGGCAGGTCGAAGAGGTAGCCGACGGTGTGGCCGCGGATGTCGGCGGTGACCGGGCGGGTGGCCAGAAAGTACGCGAGGGCGGCGGCGGTGGCCGTCCCGATGGCGGCCGGGAGGAGCAGTCGGCGCCGGGCTCGCGGCGGTGCGGCGAGCAGCACCCCGAAGGGCACCCAGACCGCCAGCAGGGGCAGCGCGATGACCGCCCAGGCCACCGTGGCCGGGCCGCTGCCGCCTCCGGAGCGCCAGACGACGGACTCGATGATCTGGTGGGCGCCGAGCAGCAAGGGCAGTGCGGCCAATGGCAGATCGCAGGCCCGGCGCAGCCGCGTCACACCGGCCGCTCCCAGCGCACAGATGGCGGCGCCCGCCACCAGATCCGCCGTCGCGCTCCAGCACATCGCGTCCCCCAGACCGGGCCGCCGTGGTCGCGGTGCGCACGCGCCGGTCCCGTCGTAGCTGCTGACCGTCAGAGTCCGGGAGATCGGTACCGCGACCGCGCCGGCGGCGGTCGGGCGCCGCGGAAGTCCACTCCCCCGCGCCCGGGATTGCGCCGACCGCGGCACCGCGCCGACGGCCCCGCGCCGGGCGGCCGGCGGCGGTCGTCAGAGCCGGATGATGACCAGGGCGGTGTCGTCGGTGGTGCCGCCCGGCGGGAGCAGGTCCCTCAGCAGGGCGTCGGCGAGTTCCTCGGGGTCGCTTCCGCGGTGCCGGGAGAGCGACCCCGCGAGTGAGGCGAGCCCGACGTCGATGTCCTGGCCGCGGCGTTCGATCAGCCCGTCGGTGTAGAGGACCAGGATCGCTCCGTCGGTGAACGGCAGCTGTGCCTCAGGGCGGGCCACATGCTGCTCGGGTCTGGCCCCCAGCGGCGGGTCGGTGGCGCCGTCCAGGAACACCACGGTGCCGTCCGGGTGCAGCAGGGCGGGTGGTGGATGCCCGGCGCTGCTGTAAGTGAGGGTGTCCGTGCCCCAGTCGATGATGGCCTGCACCGCGGTGGTGGATTCGGCGCCGTCCACCGTGCGCGCGTAGAGGCCGAGCACCTCCAGGGCCTGCGCGGGCCCCCTGGCCACCAGAATGGCGGCGCTCAGGGCGCTGCGGAGCTGGCCCATGACGCAGGCGGCCTCCAGCCCGTGGCCGACGACGTCGCCCACGGCCACGGCCATCCGGTCCCCCGGCAGGTCGGCGAGTTCGTACCAGTCCCCGCACACGTTGAGCGCGCCGATGGCGGGGCGGTAGCGCACCGCCGCCCGGTGGTGACCGACCTGCCGGGGCGCCGGGAGCATCGCGTCCTGGAGGGCGAGCGCCACCTGCCGGTCGCGGGCGTGGGCCTGGCGCAGCCGCTCGTTGATGTCCTGCAGCTCCCTTGCGCGGGTGTAGAGATCGGCCTCCATCTGCTGGCGTTCACCGGCGCGGTCCGTGGTGGCGCCCATGCCGACGGCCCGGACGAGTTCGGTGACCTCGTCGACCCGGTGCACGAGCAGGAGCACCGTGCCGTCGGGGCCGAGCACGGGGGAGTTGACCGTGCTCCAGTACCGCTCCGCGTAGTGGCCGGGACGGTCCGGGTCCTGCACGTCGTAGCGCCGCACCGGCATGGCGTCGGACGTGCCGGTGGCCACCGCACGCATCAGTGACTCCTCGAGGTTGCGCACCCCGGAGGCCGCCGGGTCGCCGGGGTTGTCGGGGAAGACGTCGAAGAGGTAGCGGCCGATCTGGTGGGACCGCTGAAGCCCCGAGAGCCGCAGATGGGCCTCGTTGACGTCGACGATCACCAGCTCGGGGGTGAGCAGCAGCGCAGCACCCGGCAGGGCCTGGAACACCGCCGCGTAGTCGATGCCGGGTTCGCTCACGTGCCGCCTGCCTCAACCGTGCTCACGATGGGTGGCACTCAACGATAGGCACGAAGTGCCCCGCCCGCGCCCCGGAGCGCCCCGGCCTCGGGCGGTCCGCGTCCTCATGCGTCCGGCGGCGCCTGTGTCACCCGGGTCCCGGGGTGCAGATGCGCGCACACGAACGCGACGACCAGCGCCGCGGCCATCCCGTAGAAGACCATCTGGTTGCCCTCCGCGAAGTCCCTGCGGACCGCGTCCATGACTTCCTGCGTGGCCTGTGAGGGGGCACCGTTGCCGGTCTGTGGTCCGCCGCCCTGCCCGGACAGGCTTTCGGCGATGCCGCGGGCCATGCGGTGCGCGGTGCCGGCGGACAGTCCGCGGTCCTCCAGGCTCGCCACGATCCGGTCGGTGGTGACGGTGGTGAGCACGGTGCCCAGCACGGCAAGGCCGAGGCTGGCGGCGTAGTTGCGGATGGTCTGGGTGATGCCGGTGACCTCGCCGTAGGAGGCGTTGATGGCGCGATTGACGGCGTCCGTCGAGGCGGGGGCCAGCAGAAAGCCGATGCCGGCGCCGGCCAGCACGATGTACGGCCACTGGGCGCTCAGCGACAGGTCCGTCAGCTTGTGCGCCCACAACCCGAAGCCGACGGCGCCGAGTGCCGTCCCGAGCCGGAGCGCGGGTTTGGCGCCGCGGGTGTCCAGGATCCGGCCGCCGAGCTGCGAGGCGACGCCGAAGCCGATGAAGAAGACCAGCAGGTACAGACCGGCCTCGTTCGGCGACGAGCCCAGCGCGACCTGGGCGTACACCGAGGCGAAGAAGAACACCGGGACGAAGGCCATCATGGCGAAGAACAGCACGGCGTTGTCGGCCACAAAGGCCCGGTCGGCGAACACCCGCAGGGTGATCAGGGGGTGGCGGGTGCGGAGTTCGAGGCGGATGAAGAGCCCGAGCACGAGCAGCCCGCCCACGATGCAGCCCCAGGTGGCGGCGCTGTCCCAGCCCCAGGCGGAGGCCTGCTGGAGCCCGAGCACGCTCAGTCCCATACCGGCGGCGATCAGGATCGCGCCGCGCCAGTCCAGCGGCTCCCGGCGGCCGTCCCCCGGGATGTGTGCCAGCAGTGTCAGGACGATGGCGATCACCGCGATGGGCACGTTGACCCAGAAGATCGCCCGCCAGGTCCAGGTGGTGAGCCAGCCGCCGAGAATCGGGCCGATGGCGGTGAGCCCGCCGGAGAGGCCGAAGAACAGCGCCAGCGCCCGGCCGCGGCGTTCGACGGGGAAGACCATGACGACCACCGCGAGGGCGGCCGGGAACATCAAGGCGGCGCCGAACCCCTGCACGGCCCGGAAAAGGATCAGCCAGGTCTGGGCGAAGTCGCCCCTCGGTACCGCGCCGCACAACGCGGAGGCGATGACGAAGACCAGGGTGCCGATCAGCATGACGCGCCGGTGGCCGACGATGTCGGCGAGCCGGCCGCCCAGCGCGAAGAACGCCGCCAGGGAGAGCAGATAGGCGTTGACGACCCATTGGATCCCCGACGAGGACAGCCGCAGTTCGTCGGTGATGTCGGGGGCGGCGATGGAGACGATCGTCTGGTCGATGAACGTCATCGACACGGCGAAGAGCATGGCCGCGAGGGAGAGCGTCTGGTTCGCCGCTCCTGCCCGTGCCGTCGGCTGCGCATCCGGGGGTTTCTTGTCATTCTCCACGGGCCGAATGCTGCCCGTCCCCCGTGGTCGCCGCACGGGGACGGGCGGCGCCGAACGCCGCTTCGCGTCCCGTACGGCAGGCCAGGTACGGCCGGGGCGGGCAGCGGCGCCTTCCGCCGTTCAGGTCATGGGCGGCGCCGGTGTCCACCGGCCGCCGGTCAGTGCTTTTTGGCCCGGCTCGGCTGGACCCTGGCCGGTTCGCCCGGCATCTTCGGGTGGTCGGGCGGATAGGGCTTGTCGCCGTGCCCGTCGTCCCGCTCCTGCCGGTCGGCGAGTTCCAGGATCGATTCGAGTCCGAAGGCGTGGTCGTCCATCTCCGCGTGCAGATCGCCGAGTTCGGCGAACCGCGGCGGGACCGTTCGCAGGTCGAAGTCCTCGGGTGTGACGTCGGGGAGTTCCTCCCAGCGCAGGGGTGTGGAGACCGTCGCGCGGGGCCGGGCGCGCAGGGAGTAGGGGGAGGCGATGGTCCGGTCGCGGGCCATCTGGTTGTAGTCCACGAAGACCTTTTCGCCGCGCTCCTCCTTCCACCAGGCGGAGGTCACCTGATCCGGCATCCGGCGCTCCAGTTCCCGCGCCACGGCGATCGCCGCGCGCCGGACCTCGGTGAACGTCCAGCGGGGGCTGATCGGCACGTAGACGTGCACCCCTCGGCCGCCGGAGGTCTTCGGCCAGCCGCGCAGTCCGTGCTCCGTCAGCAGCTCCCGCAGTTCGAGGGCGACGGTGGCGGAGTCGGCGAAGTCGGTGCCGGGCTGCGGGTCGAGGTCGATCCGCAGTTCGTCGGGGTGCTCGGTGTCGCCGCGCCGCACCGGCCACGGGTGGAAGGTCAGGCACCCGAGGTTGGCCGCCCAGAGGACGGCGGCGGGTTCGGTGGGGCACATCTCGTCGGCGAACCGCCCGCTGGGGAAGGCGATACGGGCGGTGGGCAGCCACTCGGGCAGCCCCTTGGGCGCCCGCTTCTGGTAGAAGAAGTCCCCCTCGACGCCGTCGGGAAAGCGCTGCATGGTGGTGGGCCGGTCGCGCAGGCCGCGCAGCACCCCGTCGGCGACCGCGAGGTAGTAGTGGGCGACGTCCAGCTTGGTGAACCCGCGCTCCGGGTAATACGTCTTGTCGGGATGCGACAGACGCACCGTGCGCCCGGCGACGTCCAGCTCAACAGCTCCTGCGGCCATGTCTCCACGCTATGTTCCGCAGGGCGGCGCCGCGCGCCGGGCGGTGCCTCCCCGACGCGCGGGAAGCGGACGCACGGCGCAGGATCGGGACCATGGATCTGCCTGTCATGCCCCCGGTCTCCCCCATGCTCGCGAAACTGGTGACCGACATTCCCGCCGGCATGCAGTACGAGGCCAAGTGGGACGGATTCCGCGTCATCGTCTTCCGCGACGGCGACGAGGTGGAGATCGCCAGCCGCACGAAGAAGCCGCTCACCCGCTACTTTCCGGAAGTGGTCACGGCGGTGCGGGCCGAACTCCCGCGTCGCTGCGTCGTCGACGGCGAGATCGTCATCGCGCACGACGGCCGGCTCCACTTCGAGGAGCTGCTCGAACGCATCCATCCGGCCGACTCCCGGGTCCGTACGCTCGCCGAGCGGACGCCCGCCTCGCTCGTGGCGTTCGATCTGCTGGCGCTGGGTTCCGATGCGCTGCTGGACGAACCGCAGGCGGCCCGGCGGGAAGCACTGGTGGCGGCGCTGGGGCCGGCCGGGCCGCCGGTGTACACGGCGCCCGCGACCGAGGACCAGGAGCTGGCGCGCACCTGGTTCACGCAGTTCGAGGGGGCGGGGCTCGACGGGGTCGTCGCCAAGCCGCTGGATCTGCCGTACCGGCCGGGCGACCGCGCCATGTTCAAGATCAAGCATGCCCGGACCGCGGACTGCGTCGTCGCCGGCTACCGGCTGCACAAGAGCGGGCCGGTGGTCGGATCGCTGCTCCTGGGACTGCACGACGACAAGGGCGACCTGCAGCACGTCGGGGTGTGCGCCTCGTTCCCGATGGCGCGGCGCAAGCAGCTGATCGAGGAGCTGGCGCCGCTGCGGATGGACGACGTGTCGGAGCATCCTTGGGGCGACTGGGCCGAGGAGGCGGCCCACGCGTCGCGGCGGATGCCCGGCGGGCCCAGCCGCTGGAGCGGCGGCAAGGACCTGTCGTGGGTGCCGCTGCGCCCCGAGTGGGTGTGCGAGGTCGCCTACGACCACATGGAGGGCAGCCGATTCCGGCACACGGCCCAGTTCCGCCACTGGCGCCCCGACCGTACGCCCGCGAGCTGCACGTACGCGCAGCTGGAGGAGCCGGTCGGCTACGACCTGGGGAAGCTGCTGGAGGACTGACGGACGCGGGAGGGCCTGCGCGTCTCAGGGGGCAGGCGCGGGCTCAGCGGCTCCTTCCGTCGGCGGGCGGCCAACGGGGGGTGCGCTCGCCGGGCGCGAGGCGTTCCACCACCTCGGTCAGTTCCTCGCAGGCCTGCTCGATCTTCTGCCGGACGGTTTTCTGCTCCGTGACGATCGCCGAGAGCAGCAGCGCGGTCAGCGCCGCGGATCCGTTGAGGGCCTGGAGGTTGACCATGGCCTGCAAGAGGCTCTGGCCCTCGAACGCGCCGATGCGGCGGGTGGCGGCCACGATCGCCATGACGGACACCAGCAGCACGACCGGCGCGGCCCCCAGGAGCTGGAAGCGCAGCGCCGCCCAGACGATCAGCGGGAAGACGAGGAACAGCAGCGCGAGCGGGGTCCTGGTCGCCACGAGCGACACGGCCACGGCGCTGACCAGCAGTGCCGCGCCTTCGGCCCATCGGTAGATACGGATGGCGCGCGGCCACCGGACCGTGCGCAGCGCGAACAGGAGCGGCGCGACCACCAGGACGCCCATCGCGTCACCCACCCACCAGGCGGCCCAGGCGGGCCAGAATCCGCTCGCCGGGAGCCTTCCGCTGACCATCAGGGTCACGGAGGCCACCGTCGAGCTGACGAGCATTCCGCCGAAGGCACCGAGCGCCACCAGCGCCACCCCGTCGCGCAGCCGGTCCAGTTCCATCCGGAAGCCCACCTTGCGCAGCAGCAGGTAGGAGCACACCGGCGCGAGGGTGTTGCCCAGCATGATGAGCAGGCTGCTGACGGCGAGCGAGCTGATCGTCAGGATGACCAGCATCGTGCCGAGCGCGATCCCGGGCCAGGTCCGCAGGCCCAGGATGAACAGCGAGGCCAGGGCGATGCCCGTGGGCGGCCACAGCGGCGTGACCACCGCGCCGGCGATGACGACCTGTTCCAGCAGGCCGATCCGCCCTGCGGCGTAGTAGACGGCGGCGAGACCGAGGATTCTCAGGGCCGCCGCGGCCGGACGCCGGAACTCCTCGGTACGCACCACATCAGCCATCAGACAACGGCGGTGGCCGGTCGCCGGGCGCGACACGCATGACCCGTCCGCGCTTCACCCGGCCCTGTCCGCCGCCGCGTCGAAGCGCAGCACGAGCACCGCGGCGTCATCGGTGTGCCCGGTGAGTTCGGCGATGCCCATCACCCCCTCGGCCACGTCGGCCGGGTCGTCGCCCGCCGTTTCGCGCACCAACCGGGTCACGTGGGCCAGGCCCGCCTCTATCGGGAAGGAGGGGCCCTCGATCACCCCGTCGGTGAGCAGGACGAACACCCCTGCCGTCGACGGCCGACGGCGGGTGACCGGGTAGGGCTCGCCCGGGAGGATGCCCAGTGGCAGGCCGCCGGGGTCCTCGGCGAGGCCGAACCGTCCGTCGACGGTGGCCCAGATGCCGGGGATGTGGCCGGCGCGGGCACTCGACAGCTCCCAGGTGGCCGGGTCGAAGCGGAGGAAGGTGCAGGTGGCGAAGAGGCCGCTGCCCACCGAGAGGAGCAGGTCGTTGGCCCGGCTCAGGACCTCGCCGGGGTCGGCGACGCCGGCGGCCACCGCGCGCAGCCCGATCCGGATCTGCCCCATGAACGCGGCCGCCTCGACGTCATGCCCCTGCACGTCCCCGAGGGAGAAGGCGAGCGCCCCGTCGGGCAGCGGGAAGCCGTCGAACCAGTCGCCGCCGATGTCCAGGCCGTGCCGCGCCGGTGCGTAGCCGGCCGCGGTCCGCAGGCCCGGTACCTCCGGCAGGGAGGCGGGCAGCATCTCGCGTTGGAGTGCCTCGGCGAGTTCCACCCGCGCCTGCTGCAGCTCGGCGCCTTCGCGTGCCTTGGCGGTCAGCCGGCCGAGCGTGGTCAGCAGGTCGTCGGCGCTCGCCGACCGCGGGGGACGACGCCGGGACATGGACCGCTCCAGGGTGCTTCGGTTCATGGGCCGCTGCGGGGTGTTCGCCGCGCGGCATATCCGTACTGGCCTCCTGACGTGGCGCGTCCCGGCACCGGACCGGCCGCACCGGTTGGCCGTCCGCCGCCGGCCGCGGGTCCGGCCCGGGGCGGACTGCGGGCCTCGTCGCTCACACCGGAGCCGCGGTGCCCGAATTCATCATATTTCTGCGGTTTGACTTCCGCTTGACGGCAGAAAACGGGGCGAAGACCGGCCTCCGTCCCCGCCCCGCCCCGCCATTCCGTCCTTGTCCGTCAGGCGGTCGCGGCCCGCGAGGCGACCAGCTGGCTGACGCCCGACCGTACGGCCCAGAAGAACACCGCCACCGCGATGGCCGCCACGGCCACCGAGTCGTAGGGGGCCGGCAGCCGGCCCGACCCCTCGAAGGTGCCCAGCCACGACACGACGGTCAGCACGACGAGGTAGACCACCAGCCAGGCGCCGGTGCGGAGTTCGGTGGCCAGCGACAGACCCGCCTGGTGCCGGGAGCGCCGCATCGCCAGAAAGATGAGCAGGCCGCCGAGTACGAGCGGCAGCGCGAACCGCAGATCGTCCCAGCCCGACCAGTACACGAATTCGGTGGCCACCACGAAGCTGAGCGGTGCGATCCAGTCCAGGCCGGGGACCCAGCCGGCGGTGCTGCCGCCGGGCTCGGCGCGGAACACGGCGACGGCGACCGCGGAGGCCGCGTAGATCAGCAGGTACATGTCCCCCATGACGCTGACGATGTCCTGCCAGCCACCGAACGGCAGCAGGAAGACCATGATCACGACAAGGTTGATCGCCAGCGCCCGGCGCGGTACGCCGAACCGCTCGTTCACCTTCATGAAGAACCGCGGGATGGTGCCGTTCTTCGCGAGCGCGTAGGTGTGCCGGGCGTTGAGCGCCACGCCGACGTACGCCGAGCCGCCGGGCGAGATCACCGCGTCCGCGTAGAGCAGGCTGGACAGCCAGTGCAGATTGAGGATCAGCGCGAGCTGGCCGAACGGCGACTCGAAGGACACGCCCTTCCAGCCGCCGCCGAGCAGGTTCTCCGGGACGGTGAAGAGGAACGCCAGCTGCAGTGCGAGGTACATCAGGAGGGCGAGGCCGATGCCGGTCAGGACCGCCGCCGGGATCGTCCGGCGCGGATTGCGGGTCTCGCCGGAGAAGTCCAGCGGGGCCTGGAATCCGTTGACCGAGTAGACGATGCCGCCACCGGCCAGCGCGGTCAGGCAGGCGACGTAGCCGTACGGCGCGAAGCCCCCGTGGTCCGTCAGACGGCCGGAGTGCCAGCCGGAGGCGACGAGGGCGATCACCGTGATCACCGGCACGGCAATCTTGAACACCGAGATCAGGTTGTTGAGTTGGGCGAACATCCGCACCGCGAACCAGTTCAGCGCCGTCAGCAGCACGCTGAGTCCGGCGGCGAGCGCCAGCCCGGGGAAGGTGAGGGTGTGGCCGTTGTAGATGTCCGGGAGGTAGTGCGCGGCGTACTGCATGATGGCGCTGATCTCGGCCGCGGTACCGCCGACGGACAGCAGCACGGACCAGCCGACAAGGGTGCCCACCAGCCGTCCGCTGGCGAAGAGCGGCCAGCGGACCGTACCGCCGCCCTCCGGTCGGGTCGCGCCGAGCTCGATCATGACCAGGGCGACCAGGCCGCACAAGAGACCGGCGCCGACCCAGGACAGCAGCGCGGCGGGGCCCGCGGTCTGCGCGGCGTACAGGGCCGCGAACAGCCAGCCGGAGCCGACGATGTTGGAGAATCCGATGCCGGTCAGCCCCCAGAACCCCAGGTCCTTGCGCAATCGGCTCTCCTGCGCGCGTACTCCGGAAGGCGCGCCGGCCCCGTCGCCCCCGCCTGATTCCTGACGCTCCGACACGAAAAAGTCCTCCTTGGTGCAGTGTTCCGCTCTGAGGGGCCCGGTCGGCCGGGCCTCGATGTGGATTCTGCCGCTCCGCTACCCCGAAGTCTCACGCCACCCCGCCCCCGCGCCCGGCAGAGGCGGCACACCGCGGCCCGCGGCCGGCGCACAGCACGGCGGAAGGCACCGGGTGCAGCACCGCGAGATTCGCCCAACGGGCGCCGTGGTCAGCAGAGTTGACTGTTCGGGCCGAACGTCGACGCCAGGCCCGCGCGGCCGGCCTCGGTGAGGCGGACGACCCGGCGGTATTTCCCGTGCCGCAGCCACTCCAGCGCGAACATCCGGGCGGTGAGGGCGGCGCCGAGGGAACCGGCGAGGTGGTGGCGCTGCTCGGCCCAGTCCACGCAGTAGCGGACGGTGGCGCGACGGCGCGGCAGGCGGTCCGTGTCGACGCCGAAGCGGCCGAGCTCACGGTGGCCGTGCGGGGTGAGGACGTAGGCGGTGTCCCCCGCTGCGTCACCGGGCGGCGCCTCCCCCGGGGGCGCCCCTTCGGCGGCGAGGAAGCCTTCGTCCCGGAGCGCGTCCATCACCGCGACCCCGAGGCGCCCGGCGAGGTGGTCGTAGCAAAGACGGGCCCGCAGCAGAGCCTTCGCGCGGGTGTCCGCGTTCAGCGACCGCACCGGGAGCGGCGGGCGATGAGGGCGAGCTGTTCGAGCGCGCGGGCGACGTCCGTGGTGGCGATGCGGTAGTAGCGGTGCCGGCCGTCGAGTTCGACGGTCAGCAGGCGGGCCTCGCGCAACTTCGCGAGGTGGCCGCTGATGGTGGAGTTGCTGACACCGGCCTCGGCGGCGAGCGCACCGGCCGACAGCGCCCCGCCCCCGGCGAGGGCGAGCAGCACCTTGGCGCGGGAGGGGTCGCCGATCGCCGCGGCGACGTGGGCCACGTCGGTTTCGGTACGGGCGCTCATGTCTCGACGGTACGCCGGGGACGTCTCGGCGGACGGCGAAAGGTCCCGGGCCCGCGGGAGGGCAGCCCTGGCCCACCGGCACCTTTCGGCAGGCGCCGTAGCGTTGGGGCCGGACACTGACGGCATGCCCACGATCGACGCGCCCAGCGGAAACCCCCGGTCCCCTGCCGGTGGCCGGATGCCCCGGCTGCCCCTGGTGGCCGTCTGCCTCGGGTACTTCATGGTCATTTTGGATGTCACCGTCGTCACCGTCGCCCTGCCCGTGATCGGCGACGCGCTGCGTTCCGGGGTGACCGGGCTCCAATGGGTGGTGGACGGCTACACCCTGGTCTTCGCCGGGCTGCTGCTCTTCTGCGGCGGGCTGGGCGACCGGCTGGGCGGCAAACCGGTGTTCCTGGCCGGACTGCTGGTGTTCACGCTCGCGTCCGCCGGATGCGCCGCCGCCCCGACGTCGGCGGTGCTGATCCTGGCCCGGCTCATCCAGGGTGTCGGCGCGGCCCTGCTGGTCCCCGCTTCGCTGTCACTCTTGCGGGCGGCCTACCCCGGGCGGGCGGAGCGGGCCCGTGCGTTCGGCGTCTGGGGCATGGTGGCGGGGCTCGCCGCCGGGGCCGGGCCGGTGCTGGGCGGCGTCCTCGTCGCCGGGCTGGGCTGGCGTTCGGTGTTCCTCCTGAACCTTCCCGTCGGCTTCACCGCGCTGATGCTGAGCGTGCGCCACGTCCCGGGATCCGCCGCCGACCGCAGCCGCCGCGGACTGGACCTCCGGGCCCAGACCGCGGCGGCGGTGGGCCTGGCGGGTCTGGCCACCGGAGGCATCGAGGCCGGTGCGCTGGGCTGGACGCATCCCGTGGTCCTCGGCGCCTTCGGGGTGTTCCCCGTCGCGCTCGTCGCCTTCCTGCTGCTGGAGCGGCGCTCGCCCGCGCCGATGCTGCCGCTCGCCCTGTTCCGCGCCGCGGGATTCTCCGCCTCCACGGTCATCGGCCTGCTGCTCAACACCGGGTTCTACGGGCTGCTGTTCCTCGCGCCGCTGTACTTCCAGCAGGTGCACCACTACAGCGCCCTGCGCACCGGGCTCGCGCTGCTGCCGGCCGTCTGCCTCATCGCCGTCGGCTCCGCGCTGGCGGGTCGTGTCACCGCGCGGACCGGGCCGCGACCGCCCATGGTGGCAGGCCTCGTGGTGGGGGCGGCGGGGCTGGCCGGCTGGGTGTTCGCCGGCCCGGACACGCCCTATGCCGTGCTCGTCGTGCCGATGGCCGCCGCCGGTCTCGGTACCGCGCTGACCATGCCGGCCGCCACCGCCGCCGTCATGGAGTCCGTCCCCGCCGACCGCGGTGGCGCCGCCGCGGCGGTGTTCAACGCCGCGCGCCAGCTGGGCAGCGCGCTCGGCGTCGCCCTCTTCGGCACGCTGATCGCCGGCGGCCTCGTCGCGGGCCTGCACACCGCGGTGCTCGTCGGCGCCGCGGGATTCCTCGTGGCGGCGGCGCTCGCGGCACGGTACGCCGCCGGACCGGGGCGGGAGCCCGAACCGCTGTCGTCGCAGCGGCCCGTGGCCCGGCGATCCGCGGGCAGCGGCCGGGGGCACGGCGGCAGCGGTCAGCCGTAGACGGCCAGCAGCACCGATGCCACGGCGACGACGACGGCCCCGATGACGAATGCGTGCATCACTCTGCGCTGCCAGGGCGCGAGATATCCGCCGCGGAGGGCGCCGCCCATCCGGCCGTACTGTTCGATCCGCCCCATCGGTGTCAGCGGCTCCGACCGGCCTTGCGGCATGCCCTGCGTCCAGTCGGGGCCCGGCTGCGGATACCGCTGACGCCAGTGCTCGTCCTCACGCCACGGCAACGTCATCCCACTGCTCCCTGCCTAGGTACTGCTTCCCTGTGTCCGCCTCACGGGTTGCCTTCGGCTCGCCCCGCTTCGTTCTCCTACCCGCCCACGGCGAAGCATGCGGGGAGGTCCGGGAGGGAAACGGCGGGCGGGTGCCCGGGGTTGCCGCGCACCCGCCTGCCGCGTTCAGCCGCAGGTCCAGCAGCCCGACCAGCAGGAGGGCCGGGCGCCGGCGGCGTGGCGCGACGCGGCGCGCGGCTCCGGCTCATGCCGGTCGGCCGCGGCCCGCAGGTGGGCGAGGCGGGTGTACAGGATGACGGTGAGGGCGGCGAGCTCCTCGGGCTCGGCGTGGCCTCTGGCGATGCGCAGCGGGACGTCGGGAGGGAAGTCCAGGGCGGGTGCGGGAACGGGTTCGGGAGGGGTTTCGGGAGGCGATTCTGCGGATGTGCTCATGCGTGGTGTCCATCGGCTCGATGTCACGGAGCGGTGCGTGACAGGCGGCCCGGGTCGTCCGCTGCGCCGTGGTCGGGCAGGTCACAGGGTCGACGTTAGGAGCCGTGACGAGCACTGTCGTGCGGGGAGCCGGTCCGGGTGGGCCATCCGGGGCACGGCCGTTGCGGCACGGCCCCTGTGACCCGCACGCCGGGCGGCGCGGGCGGCGGCCGCACCACGACAGCCGCCGTCCCGCTCCCCGTCAGCAGATCCGGGGCAACTGCTCCCCCAGCGGCAGATCGACCACGCGGGTGCCGCCGAGCGAGGTACGGGCCACCACCATCCCGGGGTGTTCCTCGACCACCTCGCCGATCACCGCCGCACCGGCGCCCAGCGGATGCGCGCGCATCGCGTCGAGCACGGCGTCGGCGTGCTCACGGGGGACGAACGCCACCAGCTTTCCCTCGTTGGCGACGTACATCGGGTCGAGACCGAGGATGGCGCAGGCGTTGCCCACCGTCGGAGGGACGGGGATGTCGCGCTCCCGGATGACGACACCGGCACCGGAGGCGGCCGCGATCTCGTTAAGGGCGGCGGCCAGGCCACCGCGGGTGGGGTCGCGCA
Organism: Streptomyces sp. NPDC101393; assembly: GCF_044767385.1. Lineage (NCBI taxonomy): Bacteria > Bacillati > Actinomycetota > Actinomycetes > Kitasatosporales > Streptomycetaceae > Streptomyces > Streptomyces sp. NPDC101393. Next base: position 108,021 of record NZ_JBIWNU010000014.1, read on the forward strand.
GTGCGTGCAGGTCAGGGGTGACGGCGAGCATGGTCTCGACGAGGCCGCCGAGAGCCGCGCAGTCGCTCTCGATCTCGACGCCGAACTCCAGTCCCTCGCGCACGCTCATGATCGCCACACCGTGCACGCCGATGTCACCGCTGACGATGACCACGTCCCCGGGGACGACCCGTTGCGGGCGCAGGTCGACGCCGGCCGGGATCAGCCCGATGCCGGCGGTGTTGAGGTAGACGCCGTCGCCGTGGCCCGCCTCGACGACCTTGGTGTCGCCGGTGACGACCTCGACGCCGGCGGCCCGCGCGGCCGCACCCATCGCCTCGGCGACCCGGGCGACCACCGACATCTCGACGCCCTCCTCCAAGATGTATCCGCAGGAGAGGTAGGCGGCCCTGGCGCCGCTCATGGCAAGGTCGTTGACGGTGCCGTTGACGGCGAGGTCGCCGATGCTGCCGCCGGGGAAGAAGAGCGGCCGCACGACGTAGGAGTCGGTGGAGAAGGCCAGGCGTACGCCGCCGAGGTTCAGCGCCGCGGAGTCGCCGAGCTGGGCGAGGATGGCGCCGCCGAAGGCGGGCGCGAAGACCTGCTCGACGAGTTCGGCGGAGAGCGCGCCGCCGCCGCCGTGCCCCATGACCACCCGCGGCTGATCGCGCAGCGGTGCCGGACAGGTCCAGCCGGCGATGTCCACGGCGGGCGCTTCACGGTCGGCCGAGGAGGGGCCCTTGGCGGCGGGGAGGGTGGTGTCAGGCAACGGGGCTCGCCTCCAGCGGGGTGGGCGTGACGCCGAGTCGGCGGTAGAGGTAGTAGGCGGCGCAGGCGCCCTCGCTGGAGACCATGGTGGCGCCGAGCGGGGTGCGCGGGGTGCAGGTGGTCCCGAACGCCGCGCACTCGTTCGGCTTGATCAGGCCCTGCAGGACCTCGCCGCTGCGGCAGGCGGCGGGCTCACGCGTGGTGATGCCGCTCACCGAGAAGCGGTGTTCGGCGTCGTAGTCGCGGTAGCGGGAGGACAGCCGCCAGCCGCTGGCGGGGATGGTGCCGATACCGCGCCAGGCCCGGTCGGTGACCTCGAAGACATCCTCCAGCATGGCCTGGGCCGCGGGGTTGCCGTCGGCCTGGACGGCGCGCGGGTAGGCGTTTTCCACGCTGTGCTCGCCGCGTTCCAGCTGGCGGACGGTGCGGCGGATGCCTTCGAGGATGTCGAGGGGTTCGAAGCCGGTCACCACGATGGGCACCTGGAACCGTTCGGCCAGCTCGGGGTACTCCCCCATGCCCATCACGCTGCACACGTGCCCGGCGGCCAGGAATGCCTGCACCCGGCAGCTCGGTGACGTCATGATGGCCTCGATGGCCGGGGGCACCCGGACATGGGAGACCAGCAGGCTGAAGTTGGGGATGCCCAGCCTGCGTGCCTGATACACCGTCATGGCGTTGGGCGGGGCGGTGGTTTCGAAGCCGATGCCGAAGAACACCACCTCGCGCCGCGGGTTCTGCTGAGCGATCTTCAGCGCGTCGAGCGGAGAGTAGACGACCCGTACGTCGCCGCCTTCGCTGCGGACCCGGAACAGGTCACGGTCGCTGCCCGGGACGCGGAGCATGTCCCCGAAGGAGCAGAAGATCACGTCGGGACGGGAGGCGATCTCCAGGGCCTTGTCGATGACCTCCAGCGGCGTGACGCAGACCGGACAGCCCGGACCGTGGATCAACTCGACCTTTTCCGGAAGGAGTTGGTCGATCCCGTGCCGGATGATGGTGTGGGTCTGACCTCCGCACACCTCCATCAGGGCCCAGGGCCTGGTGACCGTGGCGTGGATGTCATCGAGCAGCCGCCGGGCCAGCTCCGGGTTCTGGAATTCGTCGATGTACTTCACTGCCGCGCCTCCCGCGCTCCGTCGCTGCTGTCCGCCCCCGGTACCGCCCGCGCCTCGGTGGCCCACGGCGGCGCGCCACCGGCCGCCGCCTCCCACGGATCGCCGAACTCCTCCTGCAGCAGACCGAGTTCTTCGAAGAGGGCGAGGGTCTTCCGGGCCGATTCCTCGTCCAGGCGTTGCAGAGCGAAGCCCACATGGACGATCGCGTACTCACCGACCGCCAGATCGGGGACGTACTCCAGACACACCTCCTTGACCACACCGCCGAAGTCGACGTTGGCCATACGGGTGCCGTCCCGCTCCTCGATGTCCAAAACCTTGCCGGGTACCGCCAGGCACATGGGGGTTCTCCTCGTCGTGGGTACGTTCCGGCCGCCTCACCGCAGTCGGCCGTTCAAGGGGTGGCCGCCGCGCCGGACGGGGTGGCCCGCGCCGCCACGACGATCTGGCCGAGTGCCAGCCCTCCGTCGTTGGGCGGGACCCGGCGGTGCAGCAGGACCGTGAAGCCGTCCTGCCGCAGCAGGCGGGCGGTGGCCCCGGCCAGCAGGACATTGGCGAAGACACCGCCGCTCAGCGCGACGGTCGTCAGTCCCGCGCGGTCACGGGCCGCCACACACCAGTCCCGGACGAGCGCGGCGACGGCGGTGTGGAAGCGGGCCGCGATCAGCGCGGGGGCGACGCCCGCGCGGACGTCACGGACCACGGCGGTGAGCACCGGCGCGGGGTCGGCCACCGTGTCGGCGCCCGCAGCGGCCGGCGGTGCGGACCGCAGCGCGAAGGCGTAGCCGGGCCCGTGGTCGGCGCCCGCGCCGAGCGCCGCCGCCTCCAGCTCGATGGCTGCCTGGGCCTCGTATCCGGCGCGCTGGCACACCCCGGCCAGGGAGGCGACCGCATCGAAGAGGCGCCCCATGCTGGAGGTGGGCACGCAGTTCACGTCACGCGTCAACTGCCGTTCGAGCACCCGCAGTTCGTCCGGCGGGCAAGCCGCCACCGGCGGCAGATCGGCCGCCCGGTCGATACCGGCCGCGCGCAGATGTGTCAGCGCCATCCGGTAAGGCCGCCGGACGGTGGTGTCGCCCCCGGGCAGCGGTACGTAGCCGAGCTGGCCGAAACGCCGGTACCCGTCGTAGTCGGCGAGCAGGATCTCGCCGCCCCAGACGGCGCCGTCGTCGCCGTAGCCGGTGCCGTCGAAGGCGACGCCGATCACCGGACGGGTGCCGTCGAGGCCGTGTTCGGCCATGGCGGCGGCGATGTGCGCGTGGTGGTGCTGGACGCGCACCAGCGGTCTGCCACCGGCGTTGCGCCGCGCCCAGGCGCCGGAGCGGTAGCCGGGATGGCGGTCGGCGGCGAGCAGCCCCGGGCGCACCCCGGTGACGGTCTCCAGATGCGCTTCGGCGCGCTCGAACGCCTGCTGGGTCGCCAGCTCGTCCATGTCGCCGATGTGCGCGGACAGCCAGGCGCGGCGGTCCTCGGCCAGGCAGAGCACGTTCTTGAGGTCGCCGCCGACGGCCAGCGCGGGCCGTACCGGCACGGGCAGGGTCACCGGAAAGGGTGCGTAGCCGCGGGAGCGGCGCACGAACAGCGGTCCGCCGTCGCAGACACGCACCACCGAGTCGTCGCAGGGGACCTGGATCCGCCGGTCGTGGGTGAGCCAGGCGTCGGCGAGCGGCGCGAGCCGCCGCAGGGCCTCGTCGTCGTCCGTGACGATGGGTTCGCCCGCGAGGTTGCCGCTGGTCATGACGAGCAGCCGGGGTCCCGGCGGGTCGCCCGGCAACCCGAGCAGCAGATGGTGCAGCGGCGTGTACGGGAGCATGACGCCGAGGTCGGGGCTGCCGGGCGCGACGGCCGCCGAGAGCTTCGGCGCGGTGGCGGACGGCTCGGCCCGTGGAGTGCGGCGCAGCAGGACGATGGGGCGTGCGGGGCCGGTGAGCAGGGCCTCTTCCTCGTGTCCGACGGTCACCAGGTGCCTGATGTCGGCGAGGTCACGGGCCATCAGGGCGAAGGGCTTGCCGCCGCGGCCCTTGCGCTCGCGCAGCCGGCCGACGGCCTCGTCGTCGGAGGCGTCACAGACGAGGTGGTAGCCGCCGAGGCCTTTGACGGCGACGATCGCGCCGGCCCCGAGCAGCCGGCGGGTCCCGGCGACGGGGTCGGGGGCGGCCGACGGGCGCGGCGGGCGGGCCGGGTCGTCCCCGTCGGCGGTCAGCAGGTGCAGCCGGGGACCGCAGTCGTGGCAGGCGATGGGCTGGGCGTGGAACCGGCGGTCGGCCGGATCGGCGTACTCCGTACGGCAGTTGGTGCACATCGGGAAGGCGGACATGGTGGTCTTCGCGCGGTCGTAGGGCAGCGCGGTGACGATGGTGAAGCGCGGTCCGCAGTGCGTACAGGTGAGGAAGGGGTGCCGGTGGCGGCGGTCGGCGGGGTCGGTCAGCTCGCTGTGGCAGGCGTCGCAGGTGGCGGCGTCCGGGGAGACCAGGGTGCGGGAGGGGCCTTCGCCACGGGAGGGGAGGATGGCGAAGCCGGCGTCGCCGGTGGCCGCGATGTCCTCGCCCTCGACGGCCTCCACGAAGGCCAGCGGAGGTGCGTCGGCGCCGATCCGTTCACCGAAGCGGCCGACGGCAGCGGGTGCTCCCTCGATCTCGGTGACGACGCCGTCGCCGGTGTTGATCACATGGCCGGACAGGCCCAGTTCGGTGGCGAGGGCGTGGACGAAGGGGCGGAAGCCGACGCCCTGGACGACTCCCCGCACGGTGATCCGGCGGCGTACGGCGGCCGCCACGGGGACCGCGCGGGCCTGCCCGGTGGTCATCAGCGGCTCGACTCCACACTGCCGGGACCGTCCGCGTGGGAGCGGGCCGCCCCGTGGGTGTGGCGCGGGTGGGTGTGCGGCTCGTGCGCATGGCTGTGGTCGTGGGCGCTGCCGTCGGCATGGGTGTGACCGCCGTCGTGGGTGTGGCTGTCGGCGTCGTGCGGCTGGTGGGACTGCCGGGCCATGACGGGGAGGTGCACCGGAGCGCCGTCGCGCGCCGCGAGCGCCCGGTCGAGCAGCACGCCGTCGCCCTCGCCCCGGCGCGCCGACGTGAGGACGATCTCGACACCGGGGTTGACGCGTTCGACGTTGGCCCGGAAGGCCTTCTCGTCGAAGTCGACGGCCTCGGCGATATCGGTCTTGGTCACCACGACCAGGTGGGCGAGGCCGAAGGCGGTGGGGTACTTCAGGGGTTTGTCCTCGCCCTCGGTGACGGACGCGAGCACGATGCGCAGCGTCTCCCCGAGGTCGTAGGAGGCCGGGCAGACCAGGTTCCCGACGTTCTCGACGAACAGCAGCCGGGTGCCCGCCGGCAGCCAGCCGTCGAGGTGGCCGCCCAGCATCCCCGCTTCGAGGTGGCACAGCCCGTCGGTGAGGACCTGTTTGACGGGCACTTTGGAGCGGGCCAGCCGGACCGCGTCGTTCTCGGTGGCGAGGTCGGCGGTGAGCGCGGCCACCGGGATGCCGCGGCTGTGGGCGAGGGTGAGTTCGCGCTCCAGCAGGGCGGTCTTGCCGCTGCCGGGGCTGGAGAGCAGATTGACGACGGAGGTGCCGCGGGCGGCCAGGTCCTCGCGCAGCGTGTGGGCGCAGGCGTCGTTCTTGGCGAGCACCGCCTGCTGCAGGTCAACGACACGGCACATGGTTCAGCGCTCCTGGTGGGTCAAAGGGTGTGCGGAGGCGGGCACCGGGGCGTCGTTCCAGCACACGGCGGCGATCTGCAACTCGCGCCCGGACAGCAGCTCGTCGGTGGCGGCGCCGCACACCGGGCAGCTCAGCTGCGGCGGCATGCCCACCGCCCAGGTGTCGGCGCAGGGTCCGCAGCGGGCACGGGCGGGCACGATCTCGGTGTCGAGTTCCGCGCCTTCCAGCGCCGTACCGGCGCAGGCGAGCTCGAAGGAGAAGGCCAGCGCGTCGGGGACCACTCCGGCCAGCTCGCCGACCAGGAGCCGGACGCCGGTGACCGCCGTCGCCCCGGCGGGCCGCTCCGCGCTTTCGACCTGGTCGATGACGGCGAGCGCGATGGACATCTCGTGCACGGTTCCCTCTCTGGTACGGGGACGACCGGGTGCCGCTCGGGCTCATTAGACGGCTCGGCCGGAGGGCGGCCGGGGTGCCTCGCCGGGGCGGCACGGTGACGTAAGCCGTTCGGTGCAGCGCCGTCGGATCACATGGCGCGCATGCGCAGGTAGCGCCTGACGTCGGGCAGCACGGACTTGACGGCGAGGGTGAGGGCGGCGAGAGCCGCGCCGCCGAGGGCGAGCTTCAGCATGGTGTCGTGTTCCTCTCACTGGGGTGCGGCCCGGCTGGTGCGGGGGTCGGCTCCGTCGCGTCGACGAGGCCCAGGATCAGCTGTACGGCTTCGTCGACGGCGGCGGCGACCGGTTCGCTGAGCCCGATGCCTTCCTCGATGTCGGCGGGTTCGCAGCCGACGACCAGGACGCGCTGCGGGCGTCGGCCGTCGGTTCCCGCGCTGAGCGTGTCCAGCAGCGCGAGCACCGTGTCGGGGGTCATGTGGTGGCCGTCGAGCGCGGTGTTCTGCGGGCGGGCGGCGGCCGGGGTGGTGGCGTCGAGGAGGTGGACGGTGCCGGGTTCGGCGCCGCGTGCGCAGGCGTCGACCAGCAGGACGGTGTGGTAGCCGTCCAGCATCTGGTAGGCGAGGTGCACGCCGCGGACCCCGGCGTCGACGATCTCGACGCCGTCGGGCAGCGGGTGTTCGCCGAGTCGGCGCACGGCCTCGACGCCGAAGCCGTCGTCACCGAGGAAGATGTTGCCGACACCGGCGATCAGGGTGCGTGCGGGCGGTTCGGTGTAGGGGGTGTCGGCGTTCACGCGTCCTCCAGAGGGGCGACCTCGTCGGGTTGGAAGTAGAGGAACCGGCCCTGTGCGCGCCGGATGTCGACGCCCGGATCGCCCTCCACGGTCACGGCGAGGTGCACCCCGCCGTCCACGTCGTGCAGCACCGCCTCGACATGCGCGCTGCGGCCGTGCAGGAACAGGTCCTGGGCGTCCGTCCGGCGCTTGCCCGGCTTGAGCAGCACCCGGCTGCCCGCGCCGACCGACCGCCCCTCGACGGTGATCCGGTCGCGCACCGGATCGACACTGCGGTCGCTCTCGGGATCCCACCAGGGGGTTCCCGGTTGCGCACCCGGCACGTCGGGGACCAGGTCGGGCGGCGGCGTGGGGCCGGCTCCGGTGACCTCGCGCAGGGCCCGTACGGCGCCGTGCAGCCGCTCCAGGACTTCGGGGGGCATCGACTCGGCGAGGTCGATGACCTCGGCCGCCCGGGGGTCGGTGCCGCGTGCCTCGCGCTTCTCCTGGTCGGTGAGGGCGGCGGTGCGCAGCGCGAGGATCTCGTCGATCTCCAGGGAGTCGTAGAGCGCGCCGGGGCTTTCCGGGGCGATCGCCGGGTGGTCCTCCAGGATGATCGGGGAGGACAGCACCACATCGGCACGGCCCGGTTCCCCGGCGAGTACGGGCCAGGCGTGCTCGTTGTGGCAGGCGGCGACGGCGCCCTTGGCCCACTCCGGCGGGTCGGTCATGGACAGGAAGGAGCCCGCGCCGAGGCCGAGCAGAAGATGCGCGGCGACCAGGGAGCGGGGCAGCGCGGCATCGCGGTCGGCGGCGCCCTCCGGCGACCAGGAGCTGGTGTTCTCCACGGTGGCGGCCAGCCGCATCGTCGCGTACGGCCCGTCGATGTCGCTCGCCGTCACCCGCACCAGGCCGTTGAGTTCCTCGCTGCGGCGCACCAGCCGGCCGACGAGGTGCCCGTCGGCATCGTGCACCGGCTCGGTCTCCTCGCGCGCGGGCACGGAGAAGGGGACGGTGAGGCCGTCGCCGGCCAGCTCGGTGACGGCGGCGACGAGGGTGACGCGCTCCTCCGTTCCCTCGTCCCAGGGCACCAGGACCCGGTCCGGCAGTTCGAGTTCGGTGACGGTCTCGAACCGGCCGTCGTCCAGGCTTCGTTGGACGGTACGGCGCTGGGCGTGCAGAAAGCGCAGTTCGACGGAGAGCTCCGCGCCCGACCGGGGTTCCATGAGGACTTCGGTGCGCTGGAAGGAGTGCTCCGCGCTGTCGGCTCCCCAGGCGGGCGGGACGAGCACGCCGAACTGCCAGCGGAGTTTGTTCTTGGCCGCCGACGCCCGGTACGGGTAGAGCACATAGCCCTCGAACAGCACCGCGTCCGCGACCTGGCGGGCGAGGTCGAACCGGGCCGCCATGTCCTCGGACAGGGCATCGGTCGTCGCGGCGCGGGTCGTCACGGCGCGGTCCTCTCGGTGGCGTGGCGGGCGGCGGCACCGGGGAAGACCCGGGCCCGCGGGGCTGGTTCGGCGGCGTCGGCGGAGGCCAGCAGGGCTTCGACGGCCGCCTCCCAGGAGGGCAGTGCGCGCCGGGACCGGAAGGCGAGCAGCGCATCGAGGGTCTCGCGGGGCAGCCGGAGCCAGCCGCAGCCGGGGAAGTGCGCCTCGCGCATCTCCTGCCAGACGGGCACCGGCATCCGGTAGGGCGCTTCCTTGTCCCACGGCACCGGTTCGACGCGGAAGCCGCCGGCTCCGGCGAACACCGTGCCGGAGAACAGCATCAGCAGCGGCACCTCGCCGTCGCGCAGTGCCTGGAAGTAGCGGCTGGCGGCGACGTCCATGTCGTAGGTGCAGGGGACGGGCAGGTCGACCTCGGTCTCGCCGGTGAAGCCGGGCACGACGAGGGAGACCTGGGCGAACTGGAGGGGCTGGAGGGTGCTGCCCCAGCGGGACCGTTCGCCGAAGAGATCGGCCAGCGCGGCCGCCTCGTCCGGGTCGTAGCCGCGGCGGGCCGGTTCGATCCGGATCTGGCAGCGCAGCGCGATGGCGTGCACGCGGGCGTCGTCGTCGGCGGCGGTGATGCGCAGCCGGAAGACGAGGGTGGGGCCGGCGGCATACCGGTCGGCGCGTACGGAGGTGCAGGTGAACGAGAGGTCGGTCACGGCCGGTCGTCCTCCTTCGGCTTGCGCGCCCGGCGGGCGACCTCGGCGAAGAAGGCGTCGAGCGCGGCGCGCGCCTCGGCGCCGCCGTCGAAGCCCTGCCACAACAGCCGCATCCGGCCGACGAGTTCGTAGGCGATGTCGACGGGCACCAGGTAGCAGTCGATACGGCCCTCGTGGCGGCGCAGCAGCAGGGCCTCCACGTCGGCTTCGAGGAGGTCGGCCAGGCGGCTGGCACCGAGGACCGTCTGCCAGGTCTCCGGGTCGAGTTCGCTCTCGGTGGCGCCGGCCGGGCTGGGGTAGAGCGCGACCAGCCGGTCCAGGTCGGCGTTGCGGAGGAAGAACGCGACGCCGACGGGGATCTGGAGGAGGTCCCAGGCGGCGTCGTCGAGGGTGTGCGTGGGGTCGACGAGGTAGCGGTCGGGGACCGTACGGAACTGTCCGGCGGCGGCCCCGGGCCGCTCGAAGAGCAGCGCGCACGGGGTGCAGGCGCAGGTCAGTGCGCGCTTCTTGGTGTCGACCAGGTGGCGGTGGTGGTCGGGGACCACCGCGCCGCACAGTTCGCAGCGCTCGGGGGCCGGCGGCTGCGGCGCGCGGAATCTGCGCAGTCCGCGGCCGGCGGCCGGTGCCCCGGGGCGCGGCGGCGCCGTCTGCCGGCCGCTCACGGGGCCGGGGCGGTGGTCGGCGGGCGGCGGGAGATCTGCAACAGCGCCGGCTCCGCCTGTGCTCCCTGGGACTCCAGTTGCACCGAGGTCACCTCGGGGGCGAAGCAGGACATCGCGTCCTCGATGGCCTGCTGGGCGGACTGCGAGGTACTCGGGCAGCCGCAGCCCCCGGAGTCCGCGGACCGCAGGATCAGCTCGCCGGTGTGCGCGTTGAATCCGGCCCTCTCGACCGGGTGCTGCCGGCGGACACTGTCCAGCGCGCGGTCGATGCGGGTGATGGTGTTCTCCGGGTGCAGGTCGTGCAGCACCAGCAGACTGGACACCAACTCATCACGCAGCAGCGCCGTTTGGGGCCCCGCTTCGGCCTTCGGGTCCGTGCCGCGCTCCAGCAGGTGCACGATCCGGGCCAGGCCGGCGCCGTAGAAGTCCATCAGGACGCGGACGAGTTCCTCGGCGGCGGAGGTCGCCTCGGCGTCGCCCCGCTTGGCCAGCCGGTCCAGCACCTCTTCGACGCGCCGCCCGGTCGCCTCGGCGTTGGGCACCGCGGCCCGGGGTTCCGCCGGTGCGGGGGCGGCCTTCGCGGAGCCGGCTTTCGCTGAAGCGGCCTGTGCGGAGGCGGCCTTGGCGGGGGCGCTCATCCGCCCAGTCCGCTCAGACCGGTGGGCACATGCATCTTCTCCACGGACTTGCCGTCACCGACGTACATGTGGACGCCGCAGGGCAGACACGGGTCGAAGCTGCGCACGGCGCGCATGATGTCGATGCCCTTGAAGTTCTCCGGGGTGTTCTCCTCGAAGATCGGGGTGTTCTGGACCGCGTCCTCGTAGGGACCGGGTGTGCCGTAGGAGTCGCGGGTGCTGGCGTTCCACGGGGTCGGCGGGTACGGGTGGTAGTTGGCGATCTTCCCGTCCCGGATGACCATGTGGTGCGACAGCACACCGCGTACCGCCTCGGTGAATCCGACACCGATGGACTCGTCGGGGACCTCGAACTTCTCCCAGGTCTGGGTGCGTCCGGCGCGGACCTCTTCGAGCCCCTTCTCGGCGAAGTGCAGTGCCATGGCGGCCGCGTACGCCTGGAAGTAGGTGCGGGCGCGGTTGCGTTCGAGGGCGTTGCTCCACTTCGGGATCTTCCACTCGAAGCGCGCCTCGGGCTTCGTCATGGAGCGCGGCAGGTCGATGGTGACGCTGTGGCCGGTGGACTTCACATACGGCGTGTCGACGAGCCCGGACAGGGCGGTGGACCACAGGCGGGCGATCGGGCCGCCGCCGGTGTCCAGCGCGAGGTGGTCCTTGCCGTCGAACCAGCGCGGGGACATCACCCAGCTGTACTTGTCGCCGAAGTCGCGCTTCTGCGGGGCGGGGATGGTGTGCTGGTTCCAGGGGTGGCGCGGGTCGACGGGGTTGCCGAGCGGGTCGTGGGTGACGAACTGCTCCTGGCCCTGCCAGTCCTGGTAGTAGGAGCTGCCGAGCAGGATCCGGATGCCGAGGTTGATCTCGGTGAGGTCGTTGGTGACCAGCTTGCCGTCGACGATGACACCCGGGGTGACGAACATCTTCCGTCCCCAGTCGGTCATGTTCGCGTAGGTGAAGTCGCAGTGGTCGGGGTCGTTGAGCGCGCCCCAGCAGCCGAGGAGGATGCGCCGCCGGCCGACTTCCTCGTATCCGGGCAGCGCCTCGTAGAAGAAGTCGAAGAGGTCGTCATGGAGCGGGACGACCCGCTTCATGAACTCGACGTAGCGCATCAGCCGGCTGAGGTAGTCGGTGAAGAGCTGGACGCTGGCGATGGTGCCCACACCGCCCGGGTAGAGCGTGGAGGGGTGCACATGGCGGCCCTCCATGAGGCAGAACATCTCCCGGGTGTAGCGGCTGACCTGGAGCGCCTCGCGGTAGAACTCCCCCTCGATGGGGTTGAGGGAGGTCATGATGTCGGCGATGGTGCGGTAGCCGTGGTCGGCCGCGTGCGGGGATTCGGTGCGCTTGGCGAGCTCCCAGACACCGGGGTTGGTCTCGCGGACCATCTTCTCGCAGTAGTCGACCCCGACCAGGTTCTCCTGGAAGATGTTGTGGTCGAACATGTACTCCGCGGACTCACCGAGGTTGATGATCCATTCACCCAGGTGCGGCGGCTTCACGCCGTACGCCATGTTCTGCGCGTACACCGAGCACGTGGCGTGGTTGTCACCGCAGATACCGCAGATGCGGCTGGTGATGAAGTGCGCGTCACGCGGGTCCTTGCCCCGCATGAAGACGCTGTAGCCGCGGAAGACCGACGAGGTGCTGTAGCACTCCGCGACCCGCTTCTGCTTGAAGTCGATCTTTGTGTGAATGCCGAGGCTGCCCACGATCCGGGTGATCGGATCCCAGGACATCTCCGTCAGACCGCTGCCGTCACCGGCCGCCTTTGTCTTCGGTGCCATCGTGTGTGCCGTGCCCTTCTTTGCGCGCGGGAGGTGGGAGGGTCGGACGGAGAGGCCGGCCGCGAGGGGACTGTCAGACGGCTCCGGGTCGTGCGGTCACCGTGCGCTCACCACGGTTCCCGGTAGCCGGTGGTCAGTTGGTCGCCCCGGTGGCGCCACTTGGGCTCGTGGTCCACGGTCCTGGCGGTGATGCCCCGCAGACGGCGGATGACGCTGCCGTAGGCGGCGCTGGCGGTGCTGGAGACCTTGCCGCCGGGCGGCTCGTCCATGAACGGCATGAACTTGTCGGGGAAGCCCGGCATGGTGCAGGCGATACAGATGCCGCCGACGTTGGGGCAGCCGCCGATGCCGTTCATCCAGCCCCGCTTGGGGACGTTGCATTTGACCACGGGGCCCCAGCAACCGAGCTTCACCAGGCACTTGGGCGAGTCGTACGTCGTCGCGAACTGGCCCTGCTCGTAGTAGCCGGCGCGGTCACAGCCCTCGTGCACGGTGGCGCCGAAGAGCCAGGTGGGCCGCAGCTGGTCGTCCAGCGGGATCATCGGGGCCGAACCCGCCGCCTGGTGCAGCAGGTAGACCAGCGTCTCCGAGAAGTTGTCGGGCTGGATCGGGCAGCCTGGCACGCAGACGATGGGGATCCCCGCATGCGACTTCCAGTCCCAGCCGAGGTAGTCGGGCACGCCCATCGCGCCGGTCGGGTTGCCGGCCATCGCATGGATACCGCCGTACGTGGCGCAGGTGCCGATCGCGACCACGGCGAGCGCCTTGGGGGCGAGGCGGTCGATCCACTCGCTGGTGGTGATCGGCTGGCCCGTCTCGGGGTCATCGCCGAATCCGCACCAGTAGCCTTCCGGCTTGATCGATTCGTTGGGGATGGACCCCTCGACGACCAGCACGAACGGGTCGATCTCGCCGCGTTCGCCCTTGAAGAACCACTCGATGAAATTGTCCGCGCCCTGGACGGGGCCGCATTCGAAGTCGATCAGCGGCCAGTGCACTGCGATCTTGGGCAGACCGGGCAGCACGCTGAGGGCGATCTCCTCGATGCTCGGCTGGGTCGCGGCGGTGAGCGACACGGAGTCACCGTCGCAGCTCAGGCCCGCGTTGATCCAGAGGATATGGATCGGCGACTCGTCCTCGGCGGACGGTTTTCCGGCCACATCGGAGCTGTCGGCCACGGTCGAAGGTGCTGCATCCATAGGGATGCCTCCTCAGGAGGTATGCAACGAAAGCTCGCATATCGGCTTCCGTTCACCTTGGTAACACCTATCCAGGCACGTGGATCCTCATCGGGGGCCATTCCAGTGGCGTACGGAGAGTGACGGCCGGGGCCTTGCTCCAACGGTGCGCGCACGCCGAACGGGCCGGTCCCTCAGGACCGGCCCGTTCGCTCTCTCCTGCCGTGTCGTCAGCCCAGCGAGCCGGCCTCCACCGTCGTCACGGTGAACCGCCCGCCGCACACCCGCAGCCCGTTGCTGTGCGTGGTCATCGACTCCTTCGAGCCAGGGGGGTAGACGTAGACGATCTGAGAGGCGGACCAGCACGGGGTGTCCGAGACGCCGTCATTGACGGTGTGCAGCACGGCGTGCGCGCTCTGGCCGGGCTGCAGCCGGACGGAACCGCCGGCGCCGCCCTCCCGGGTGGCGGGCTTGCCGACCGAGGAACCGTCACGCTGCATCAGCGAGACCCCCGGGTAGCCGCGCAGCGAACAGGCCGTCTTGCCCTTGTTGGTGAACACCAGCGGATAGTGGATGTTGCCCGCACCGATGTCGGCAGCGCCCAGGCGCAGCGACATGTTGGCGGCGGTGCAACGGTCGGACGTCGCCATCGCCGACGTATGGGCCTGCGAGGCGCTCGGGGCGTTGGGGACCGGGCTGCCCTTGGCGGGGCCCGTCGCGTCGCCGGACGGCTTCACGGCGCTGCCGGACGACTCGGACTTGCCACCGGAGGACTGCGCCGTGCTGCCGGACGACGGCGCACCACTGGCGCCCTCCGCGCTGCCGGACGACGGCGCGGACGGTGCCGAAGCCCGGGACGCGTTGTCCGCCCCGCTCTGGCAGGCGGTGAGCGTGAGCGCCGCGAGGGCGATCAGTGACCCGGCGGCGACACGGCCGCCGCGGCCGAAAGTCTTGGTGGTGAGCGACATGAGTGGCCCCCTCGTCTCGTGGGTGCGCTCTCCGCCCTCTGCGGGTGTGCACCGGCCGACCGTTGCTCTTCCAGAGTGACCCCAGGCACTGGCGGTCCGCTAACGAGGCGCTAATGCGCCACTAACGAGCCCACCACACCTGGCGCGACGGCGCCCCTCATACCGCCGTGACCAGCAGGAACTCCGCAGCGCCGCCCAGGTTCGCAGATTTTTGTGCGCCACGGATGCCGCACTACCGGTTTCAGCCGTCCCCCGCACCGGCCCCTCCGGCCGCACGGGCCCCGGCAGCCCCACCAGACCCGGCGCTCCGGCTCCCCGCCACGGGCCCGTCGGGACCCGCTCGAGCACCGACCAGCTCGCGCGGGTCGCCCGAGCAGACTTATCGATCGTCACCTCACCTCGGACAACCTGAGAGGTCGGGACAGGAGAGGTCGGGGCATGAGCGGTCGGGGCATGAGCGGTCGCGAAACGGGATGTCCCTAGAGGCGCTTCGGCCCAGCCCCCTGGTCGAACAGGCCGCCCAACGGCTGCGCGAGCAGATCACCTGCGGTCACTTGCCGGTGGGCACCACGATCCCCGGCGAAACGACCCCGGCCAAGCCCCTGGGCGTCGGCCGCACCACCGTGCGCGAAGCCGTAGGGGCGCCCGCGGGCGCCGGACTGCTGCAACCTCACCAGGGCGCCGGCGTCTTCGTGATCGCCACGGCGCCGACGAAGGACTGGCCCACCCGTCTCCGCAGCGCAGCGGTCACCGATGTCTACGAAGTCCGGGCCATGGTCGAGGGTGCAGGCCGCCCGGCTGGCCGCCGCCCGGCGCACCGAAGCCGATGTCACCGCGCTGCGGGCAGCCCTCGCACGGCGCCGCGCCACCGCGGCCGGGGAGGACGACGCGGCGTTCGTCGACGCGGACATCGCCCTGCACGCCACGGTCATCGACGCCGCGCACAATCCGGTGCTGACCGACCTGTTCAGCGAGCTCGCCCCGGCATTACGGGAGGGCCTGATCGCCCTGGTCGACCTCTTCGGCCTGCGCGATCGCGACCCCCGGCACGGCGACGCCGGGCACGCCGCCCTCGCGAGGCCGTGGTCCACGGCGACGCGGAAGCCGCCGGCCCGGCCGTGCAGAGCGAACTCGACGCGACCTTCGCACAGCTGCGGGGCCGCTGAGCGACCGTGCGGCGGTGCGCCGGCGGCTCCCCCGCGACTGCCGATTACCGCAACGCGTCCGTGTTCGACAGGATGGGCGGCATGACCGAGATCCACACTCCCCGCCTCCTTCTGCGCCGCTGGCGCGACGACGACCTCGCCCCCATGGCGGACATCAACGCGGACCCGCAGGTCATGCGCTGGATCGGCGACGGCGCCGTCCTCGACCTGGACGGGACCGCGGAGGCCATCGAGCGGTGGGAGGAGGAGTGGGACGACGAAGGCTTCGGCCTCTTCGCCGTCGAATTGCTGGCCTCGGGCGAACTGGCCGGTTTCGCCGGACTGTCCGTACCCGGGTACCTTCCGGACGCGCTGCCCGACATCGAGATCAGCTGGCGCCTCGGCCGGCAGTTCTGGGGCCAGGGCTACGCATCGGAAGCCGCGCAGGCCGTACTGGAATTCGCCCTCCAGGACCGCGGCCTCGACCGGGTCATCGCCATCGACCGGCTGGGCAACGAGGCCTCCGAGAACGTGATGCGCAAGCTGGGAATGGACTTCGAGCGGGAGACCGCGGACCCGAAATACGGCCACGCCCTCACCGTGCACAGCATCGACCTCACGGAATACCAGGGCTGAGGCTCCTGCCCACAGCGCCCGGAGACCAGGAGCCGGGGCCGGGGTGCCCGCCCCCGGCCGCCCCTCCAAGGCGCGGCCGGGAGGGGCGGCCGGGCGTTCGCTCCGCCCCGTCAGTGAGCCGCGCGGCCCGGCTGGACGAGGTCCAGATCGAGCACCTCGTCGGCGCCGCCGGCGAGGGATACCGGGGCGGCCTGCGGCGGATAGCCGGCGGCAGACAGGGTGTAGTGACGGCCGCTCAGGTCGGAGAACGCGAAGCCGCCGTCCGGTCCTGTGACGGCGTGCCCGGCGACCGAGCCGTCGGCCACGAGGGTGACCGAGGCGTCCGTCAGCGGCAGGCCGTCCGGCCCCCGGACCGTCCCACGGACAGTGACCGTGGGACGGAGACGGACATCCTGCCGTTCCGGGACAGCGCCGGACAGTTCGACGGAGCGGGCCTGCGGCTGGTGGCCCGCGGCGCTCAGGACCAGGGTGTACGCGCCGGGCGGGAGGTGCGGGACCTCCCACTTCCCGTCGGCCCCGGACGCGGTGTGGGTCACCACGTCGCCCCACCCGTCGGTGACGACGACGTTCCCGCCGGCCAGCGGGGCACCGTCCGGACCACCGGCCAGGGAGCCGCCCAGGCGGCCGGAGCCGGTGAGTACCAAGTCCGGTGCGGCCGACGTCGCTTCGCCGTGGCAGGTGGCCGAGGCCGCCTGCGGCTCGTGGCCGGGCGCCGAACCGATGAGGACGTAGGCGCCGGCCGCGGGGGCGGCCAGCTCATAGCGGCCGTCGGCCCCGGCGGGGGTGACGCCGGCCTGCCGGCCCTGGCGATCGATGAGCGTGACGGTCGCACCCGCCACCGGCACCCGCGCCGCATCCAGCACCCGGCCCCGGAATGCGGGAGTTGCCGCGGGGAACGAACCGAGCGAGTCCTCCGGCCCGGCAGCCAGCCGCGCCCAGGACGGCGTGGACGGTCCGGACGGCTCAGACGGTTCCGACCGCTCGGACGGCTCGGTGCGATCGGTGGCCGCGCCCGTCCCCTCGGCAACGGGCACCGGCCCGACCGCCGCGGCCGCTTCCACCGTCCCGTCTGCACCACCCGGCTCGCCGTCCGCCCCGTCACCGCTCTGCGCGACGAGGGTCGGCCGGCCGGCCTTCCGCTGGGAGGGCAGGAAGGCCGCCACCGCGACGCCCACGAGCACCGCGGCCGTGGCGATGCCGAAGGAGACCCGGAAACCGTCCATGGTGGGCACCGTCACCGGCCCCATGCTCATGGACATATGAGCCAGCACCATGCCGATGACGGCGCTGGACACCGACGTGCCGATCGAACGCATGAGGGTGTTCAGGCCGTTCGCCGCGCCCGTTTCGGACGGGTCGACGGCGCCGATGATCAGCGCGGGCAGCGACGAATAGGCCAGGCCGATACCCGCGCCGACGACGACCGCGATGATGACCGTCTGCCAGGGAGCGTCCATCAGCCCGATGCCGGCGCCATAGCCGACCGCGATGACCAGCATGCCCAGCAGCAGCGAGACCTTGGGGCCACGACGGGCGGCGATGCGCGCGTACAGCGGCGCCACCAGCATCATCGTCAGGCCCAGCGGCGCGACGCACAGACCGGCCACCACCATGGACTGGCCGAGGCCGTAGCCGGTCGACTTCGGCAGCTGGAGCAGCTGCGGCAGCACCAGGGAGATCGCGTAGAACGCCACGCCGACCGTGATCGAAGCGAGGTTGGTGAGCAGCACCTCGCGCCGGGCGCTCGTCCGCAGATCGACGAGCGGATCGGCGATCCGCAGCTCCATCACACCCCACAGCACCAGGATCAGGGCGGCGATGCCGAACAGGCCGAGGGTGGTGGGCGAACTCCAGCCCCAGTCGCTGCCCTTGGTGATCGGCAGCAGCAGGGCGACCAGACCGGCGGAGAGCCCGAGGGCACCGGCCACGTCGAAGCGTCCATGCGCGCGCACCGACGACTCCGGGACGACGAGCAGGGTGAGCCCCATGGACAGCACGCCGAGCCCGGCGGCGCCGAAGAACAGGGTGTGCCAGTCGGCGTGTTGGGCGACCAGGGCGGCGGCCGGCAGGGCGAGCCCGCCGCCGACGCCTATCGAGGAGCTCATCAGGGCCATGGCCGAGCCGAGGCGCTCGCGCGGCAGCTCATCGCGCATGATGCCGATGCCGAGCGGGATGGCGCCCATGGCGAAGCCCTGCAGCGCCCGGCCGACGATCATGGTGAGCAGGTCGCTGGTGAAGCCGCAGATCAGTGACCCGACGACCATGACGGCGAGGCTCGCGAGCATCATCCGCCGTTTGCCGTTCAGGTCGCCGAGGCGTCCCATGATGGGCGTCGAGACCGCTCCTGCCAGGAGGGTGGACGTCATGACCCAAGTGGCGTTGCTGGGTGCGGTGTTGAGCAGCGTCGGCAGGTCCTTGATGACCGGCACGAGCAGCGTCTGCATCACCGCGACGACGATGCCGGAGAAGGCGAGGACCGGAACGATGCCACCGCTCGCTCTGCGGTGGCCGCCCGCGCCGGCCTCGGGCAACGGGTGCGCGGCGGCGGGCGCCGCCCTCCCGGGTAGCTGGTCCGTCGTCGTTCGGGTCATACGCGCGGCCTCCAGGGCGGCATAGCGGTCGTGTGCGGGGCGGAGCGGGAATTACGGGGCAGGAGCCTCGGAGTGGAACATGCGGGCGAGGCCGGCCAGACGGGCGAACGGACGGCCGGCGAGCCCGGGAGGGGGCGAGACGGGGGACGGAAAGGGACATCGGGGACGTAGTGCGAGCAGGGTCAACGCCGGTACGTGCATGACGAACGTTCTATGTCCGGGCCCTATTCCGCCGACCGGGACGACATCTCATGCGGTGGACGGTGATCTGGCTCACGCACACCTCTCGCAGGCGCCCACCCAGCTCGCATGCGTCGACACATCGGTCTCCCGCCCCCGTTCGGACTGCACCGTCCCGTCGTCGTCATCCGCAACGCCGACTCCCGTCAGCAACAGTCAACAGCAGGGCACTGACAACGCAGAGCACACAGCCCTCGGAGCTCATTCTTCGGCGCTCAGTCCTCGGCGCTCAGCCCTCCGGCACCCGTCGGCGCGATCGCTGCCCCGCAAGGCCCCGCGCTCGCCAGTCGGTCGCGAGGGGCCCTCAGGCGTCGTGGAAAACGAGGCCCAGCGAGTGCCGCCGGCCCGAGCGGACCGTGCTCACGCCGTGGCGGACCGGCCCCACCGACCAGCCCCGGCTGGAGCGTACGGGGCGGTCGCGGGTGGTGAAGATCAGGCCGTGGCCCTGCTGCAGCACGGTCGTGGTGCCGCGTGATTGCGCGCGCGGCCGTTGTTCGACGAGCAGGAACTCTCCCCCGGTGTAATCCGGGCCCTGCTCGTCGAGGCCGATGACGACCTGGAGCGGGAAGACCATGTCGCCGAAGATGTCGCGGTGCAGTGCGTTCCAGTCGCCCGCCCCGTAACGCAGCAGGATCTGGGAGGGCTTGACCTGTCCGGCCTCGTGGCACATCGCCAGCCACTCCCCCAGCGTGTCCGGCCAGGGCGCCGGCCTGCCCAGCTTCTCCGCCCAGTCCCGGGCGATGGGCAGCAGGTACGGGTAGAGCGCCGCGCGCAGGGCCTGGACCGGTTCGGGCAGCGGGTGGGCGAAATAGCGGTACTGACCGGAGCCGAAGCGGTGCCGCGCCATGTCGATGGTCGACCGGAAGCGGTCGGTCTCGTCGTACAGCCCGATCAGGCTGCGGCAGTCGGACGGCGTGAGCAGACGTGGGGTCAACGCACAGCCCAGGCTGTTGAGTTCTTCCGTCAGCGTCGGCCAGTCGGCGGCGGCGAGCCGCTTCCCGACGCGGGCGGCGGAACGGCCGGGGGAGGCGGGGCGGGCCCGATCAGCGGGAAAGGCCTGGTCGGCGGTCAGGTCAGGGCGAGAGGTGGTCGTGGACATGAGGTGCTCCGGCGGGCGTCGAGGGCGTGGGGCGCGCGTGCGTCGTGTGCGAGCCCCACCTGATCAACACGACAGGCCTTGACTCAGGAGGCATGCGGTCCGTTCCCTTCGGCCTGCTGCCGCCCGTTTCCTTCAAGACCGAGCAGCAGCTGCTTGCGCTCCGGGCCGGCCGCGTAGCCGGCGAGCGAGCCGTCCGCGCCGATGACGCGGTGGCAGGGCCGCACCACGAGCAGCGGGTTGGCGCCGATCGCCGTTCCTACGGCACGTACCGCGCCACGCGCGGCACCGATCTCGGCGGCGATCCGTCCGTAGGAGGTCGTGGCCCCGTAGGGGATGGACTCCAACGCCTTCCACACACGCCGCTGGAAGTCCGTTCCGCGGGCGACGTGTTCAAGGGTGAAGGAGGTCAGCTCACCGTCGAAATACGCACGCAGTTGACGCGCGATCTCGGCAAAGGCGGCGGGGTCGTGGGTCCAGCCGTCCTGGACGACCGCTCCGCCCTTCTGTTCCGGCGCGGACAGGGAGGCGAGGGCGGTGCCGCCCGTTGCGGTGGCGGACTTCTCCCCCACCAGCAGGAGCTCGCCCATCGGACTGTCGAGCGTCGCGTAACGAGTCATGCCGCCATCCTTCTCGTTCATCGTTTCCATCGCTTCCATCGCTTCCATCGCTTCCATTTCGTCAGATTTGACGGTGGTTCAGGTGGTTCGCGGTTCGGTAGCCGCAGGGCCCGGGGACTATGACCCATGACCCATGGCCCAACCACCGGCCCTTGAGCGCCACCGGGTCATTCCTCACCACCGCGTCCCCTGGTCACGGGCCGGCCGGCGTCGCCGGGCTCTCGTCCCCCGTGCGTGGCACGTTCCAGAAGTGGTGCATCGCGTACGAGCGCCACGGGCGCCAGGCGTCGGCGTGCTCCATGGCGGAGCCTGCCCGGCGCATGCCCGCGCGGACGGCGACATCTCCCGTCAGCCGTACGTCCGGGTCGCCGAGGGCGCGCATGCGGATGTAGCCCGCCGTCCACGGGCCGATGCCCCGCAGCCCGAGCAGGGCCCGTTCTGCCTGGGCGCGATCGGTTCCGGCGTCGAGCGTGACCGTGCCGTCGGCGAGCGCGGCGCTGAGGGTGCGCAGGGTCGCGCGGCGCGCATCCGGCATCCCCAGTGCGGCGAGAGAGGCCTCGGCCAGGCCCTCGACCCGCGGAAAGAGGTGGGTGAGCGGGCCGGCAGGCTCCGCCGTCGGGTCTCCGTGGGCGGCGACGAGGGCGTCGCCCAGCTTGCGGCCGGCCGTGACCGACACCTGCTGACCCAGTACGGCGCGCAGCGCCAGTTCATGAGGCTCCGCGGCTCCCGGGGAGCGAAGGCCGGGCAGAGCCCTCGTCAGGCGCGCCAGGACGGGGTCCTCGCCGAGCCGCTCGGCGACCGCATACGGATCGGCGTCGAGGTCGAACAGACGCCGCACGCGCTGTGCCGCGGTGGTGAGGTCGGTCAATTCGGTGAGGTGCAGCCGGCACTCCAGCCAACCATCGCCGGTGGCCTCGTCGACCTCGGCGATACCTGTCCCGTGGGGCAGTCGCAGGGTGCGCCGGTAGGTACGCCCGCCGGCCTCCCCGCTCACGTCCTCGATGCCGGCGATCGCGCGCCGCTGCAGGTAGTCGAAGATCTGCCGTGCCGCGTACGGCCCGCGGAATGCCAGCCGCAGCGGCAGCACCCCGGGCGTGGCCTGCGCGGCGACCGGGCCGAACCGCGTACCGCGTCCCGGGCGGGCCGCGCGCAGTGCGCTGGGGGTGAGGGCGTAGATCTCCTTGATGGTGTCGTTGAACTGGCGCACGCTGGCGAAGCCGGCCGCGAAGGCGACCTCGGTCGCCTGGAGTCCGGTGGTCTGCAGCAGCACCCGCGCGGTGTGCGCGCGCTGGGCCCGCGCCAGGGCGACGGGGCCGGCTCCCAGCTCGGCGTTCAGCTGCCGCTGCACCTGGCGGGCGCTGTAGCCGAGGCGGGCCGCCAGACCCGCGACGCCTTCCCGGTCGACGACGCCGTCGCCGATCAGCCGCATCGCCCGCCCGACGACATCGGCGCGGGTGTTCCACTCGGCGGAGCCGGGCACGGCATCGGGGCGGCACCGGCGGCAGGCCCGGAAGCCCGAGCCCTGGGCGGCGGCGGAAGTCGGGAAGAAGGTGACGTTGCGGCGCCTGGGCGTGGTGGCAGGGCAGCTCGGCCGGCAGTAGATCCCGGTCGTCGACACGGCGAAGAAGAACGCGCCGTCGAACCTGCCGTCCCGGCTGCGTACCGCCTCGTACCTGCTGTCCTCGGTCATCACACCGTCCACTGTGCGGCCGGCGGGACGCCCGCGCTGGCGGAAATCGGACACCAAGGTGGGCAGCGGAGGGGGCGGGGGCGGGCTGGGGACGGGCGTGGGTGGGCGCGGCGGTGGCGCAGGTCGTCGCGCGGCCGACGGCGGGGGAAGAGCGGCACGCGTCATGGCCCCGGCAGGACCGGTGCCCAGGAGAGGGCGCCGCCAGAGGGGTCGGGCGTTGCCCAGGAGCAGGCCTTGCCGACCGCAGCGGTCACGCCGACGGCATCGGCCAGTCGTCCAGGCTGCCGCCGCGCCATTCGACGAGGCGGGGGTCGTCCAGTCCGATGTCCTCGGCCGGCCCGGCGATTCCCGCACGGCGGAGAAACTCCGCCACATCGCCGCGGCCGTGCGCCAGGCCGACGATCTGCCCGCGCACGGTCACGCGCCGGCCGCCGGACGGCGTCGGCGGATGCACGATGACAGGCGGGTGCTCGGTCATGAATCCAGCGTGCGCCGGGCTCCTCGCGCGCGCACCTCGACAGCCTCATGCGTCAGGCGGTCCGGCTGCCCGGACGGGCAACCGGGCCGGGCAGCTCCCGGCGGAACTTCGAGCGTCCAAGCACTCTCTCGTAAACTGGCACCGTGGCACCCTCGACACCGACCGACCTGACGCGAGAGCTGCTCATCGCCGTCCATGAGGTCATGGGCCGGTCGAATGCGCAGCTCAGGACGACTCTCGACAGCCTGGGCCTGACCGCTCCGCTCGCGGAGGCCCTGTGGGCGCTCGACCCCCGTCTCCCCTCCCCCTCGATGAAGACGCTGGCGGCCCGCCTGTACTGCGATCCGTCCAGCGCGACCTTCCTGGCCGGCCGCCTCGAACGGCTGGGCCTCACGGAACGGGTACCCGACCCCGCGGACGGGCGTGCCAAGACCGTCGAGCTGACCGGCAAGGGCACACAGGTCCGTCGCGCATTGGTCGAGGCGATGGTCCAGCTGACCCCGCTCGCGACGCTCAGCTCCGCGGAACGCACCACCGCGCTGCACCTCTTCCGCAAGGCGCTGACCCGGAACGACGCGGCACCGGAAGCCGGCACGCGGCCGGGAGCCGGCGCCCTACGGGCCGTGGCGCCCACCCGGGGAGCGGACGCGGCGCGTGCGGCGGACGCGAAGCGGAGAGCGGACACGGCGGGCGACGCCGAGACGAAGGGCGACGATCAGTGACGGGCACCGGACCACGAGCTGCACGAGGCCGAGCGTGAACAGTCCCTTGGACTCGGCGGAGTTCTCCCGCGATCCGTACCCCCAGCTCGCCGCGCTGCGTGCGCGCGGCCCCGTTCAGCGCGTGCGTACGGGCAACGGCCGCACGACGTGGGTCGTCACGGGATGGGCGGCGGCGCGGGTCGCACTGGCCGACCCGCGGCTGTCGAAGGACACGGCCCGGTACTTCGCGGGCCGGCCGTCCACCCGCGATCTGGCCCCTGCCGTCAGCAGCACGATGCTCGCCACCGATCCGCCGCACCACGGCCGGCTGCGCACCTTGGCGATGAAGGCGTTCACCCCGGCGGCCGTGGCCGGGCTGGAGCCCCGGATCCGCGCGATCGCACAGCAGCTCGCCGACGCGCTGGCCGCGCACGACACCGCTGACCTCATGGAGGATTTCGCGGTCCCGCTGCCCATCTCCGTGATCAGTGAATTGCTGGGTGTGCCGGAGAACGACCGCGCGGCCGTACGCCGGTGGTCCAACGACCTGTTCGCCGCCGCGGATCCGGACACCGTCGATCGCGCCTCGCACGCCATCAGCGACTACCTGACCGAGCTGATCGCCGCTCGACGGGACGCCCCGGGGGACGACGTACTGAGCGGGCTGATCGCCGCCCGCGACGCCGAGGACCGGCTCACCGAACCCGAACTGGTGTCACTGGCCGTGCTGTTGGTGGTCGCGGGCCACGAGACGACGACCCATCTGATCGGCAACGGCATGCTGGCCCTGCTGCAGGACGACCCGCTCCGGGCCCGCCTGCGTGCCGACCTCGGTCTGCTGCCCGCCGCGATCGAGGAATTCCTGCGCTACGACGCCCCGATCACCCTCGCGACGTTCCGCTACGCCACCGAACCGTTCGACCTCGGCGGCGCCCCGATCGAGGCGGGGGACGTCGTGCTCGTCTCCCCCGGCGCGGCCAACCGCGACCCGGCGCGCTTCGACGCTCCCGACTCCGTACGCCTGGGCCGTCATCCGACCGGTCATGTCTCGTTCGGCCACGGCCCGCACCACTGCCTCGGCGCACCGCTGGCCCGTATGGAGGCCCGGATCGCCTTCGAGGTGCTGCTGACCCGTTTTCCGGAGATCCGGCTCACGGGAGAGGGCGCCGACGCGCTGGAGTGGCGGCGTACGCGCTTGATGCGCGGACTGGCGGCCCTTCCGGTGGTCCCGGGAGCTCCTCAGTAGCCCCGGCTCCCCTGCGGCTCCGGGTCCGTTCCGCCCCGGCTCCCGTCGTTCCGGGTCCTGGCCCGGAGGCGCCAACTCCCTTCCCGCAGGCACCCGTACGCGCCTCCACCTCGCGTGCGGCACAATCGCGGCCATGACGATGGACGACCTTGTGATTCCTGACAGCGGGGCATGCCGGGCCGCACGGGAATGCGCGACCGCCTACTGTTCACCCGCCCTGCTCAACCATTCGGTCCGGGCCTACCTCTGGGCAGCTGCCTACGCCGCGGCGAACGACATCGCCTTCGATCCGGAACTCCTCTACGTGTCCGCGATGTTCCACGACATCGGGCTGGTCGCGGAGTTCGACAGCCACACCGTGCCGTTCGACGAGGCCGGTGGCCATGTGGCCTGGGTCTTCGGCGCGGCGGCCGGCTGGCCGGTGGAGCGCCGGGTACGAGCCGCCGAGGTGATCGTGCGGCACATGTGGGACGAGGTGGACGTCGCGAAGGATCCCGAGGCTCACCTGCTGGTGTTCTCGACCTCCTTGGACATCTCCGGACAGCGCCCTGACGCGCTGTCGCCGGCGCTCCGCGCAGAGGTGCTGGAACGCTACCCACGGCTCGGTCTGGGCCCCGAGTTCCTCGCGTGCTTCCGGAACCAGGCCGACCGCAAGCCGCACAGCTCCGCCGCGGACTCGGTCCGCCGGGGCATCGCCGACCGCATCGCCACCAACCCGTTGGACGGGTAACCGGGAGGCGGTAAGCGGCGAGCCCGTTGCGGGAGCGTACGACTGCCCCGTACGCCGCCTGACCCCGCCGGAACGCGAGGAACGGCCCCCCGGGCGGAGTGCAGGAAGGCCGTTCGTCGCGCTGTCGCCGATCAGGGTGCGGGTGGTGACGGCGGTCGCCTCTCGGCGAAAGCCGCTGTCAGGCCCGGCCGCCTCAGCTTTCGGTGGTGTGTCCGGAGAGGCGCTCGACGCCGCGCAGGAGGGCGGAGTGGTCGAGGTTGCCGTCGCCCTGGGCGCGCAGGGAGGCGACGAGGGAGGCGACGACGGCGCCGACGGGCAGGGCGGCGCCGACGGTGCGGGCGGCGTCGGTGACGATGCCCATGTCCTTGT
>NZ_JBIWNU010000015.1:0-105898 GCF_044767385.1 Streptomyces sp. NPDC101393
ACATTTGGCGTTGACTTTTGGCACGCTGTTGAGTTCTCAAGGAACGGACGCTTCCTTTGTGCCTGTTTCACCAGGCTCTCCGGGCGCTTCCCTTCTGTGTTTCACACTCTATCAGGCCGTTTCGGGCTTTCGAACCACTGCTTTTCTGCAGACATGCAGAAGCGCACAATTCGAGAATTTCGATCAAGACTCTGAGGGAGTGCCGCCCACTCTCCTGGCCGCAGTGATTGCGTCCTGGTCTCCGGGGCAGGTCTCAGACAGTACAGCCCTGCTCTGAGCGAGGCAAATCGATTCGGCGCCGATCAACCGCTTCGCACGGTGTTGCTCATGCGGAACCGTCAGTTCTTATGACTTACGCTTCTGAACGGTGCGCCGTCCAGGACAGGTAGTGACGGCGGCCTGATGAATCTCCACCCCTGGGAGGCTTCCCATGACCACCGTGACGTCCCCGCTTGCAGGACGCGCCATCGGACTCGCGGCTGTGCCCGATCCGGTGTTTTCCGGAGCGATGGTGGGTCCCGGTACCGCCATCGACCCGTCCCGTGAACCGTCCGTGGCGGTATCGCCCGTGGACGGCGTAGTGGTTTCGCTGCATCCGCACGCGTTCGTCGTCGTCGACTCCAGCGGGCACGGCGTGCTCACTCATCTCGGCATCGACACCGTGCAGCTCAATGGCGAGGGCTTCGAGCTGCTCGTCAACAAGGGCGACACCGTGGCGCGCGGCCAGGACATCGTGCGCTGGAACCCGGGTGCGGTCGAGAAGGCCGGCAAGTCGCCGGTGTGCCCGGTCGTCGCCCTGGAGGCTTCGGCCGACTCGCTCGGCGAGGTCCGCGAGGACGGCGACATCGCCTCGGGCGACGCGCTCTTCTCCTGGCAGTAGGCAGCCGGGCGCCGTCCTCGACGGCAGGTACGACATTCACCGCGGTGGCACGGGCCGCCGCATCAACCGGAGACGGGTGAAATGGAGACAACGCTGCGAGGCGTCGGCGTAAGCCACGGTGTCGCCATCGGCGAGGTGCGGCACATGGGTACGGCGGTTCTTGAGCCGCCGGCCAAGCAGATTCCCGCGGACGAGGCGGAGCGCGAGCAGGGGCGCGCCCGGCAGGCCGTGGAAGCTGTCGCCGCCGACTTGATCGCGCGGGGCAATCTGGCGGGCGGCGAGGCACAGCACGTGCTGGAGGCGCAGGCCATGATGGCTCAGGACCCCGAGCTGATGGCCGATGTCGATCGGCGGATCGCCGTCGGCAGCACCGCTGAGCGGGGTGTGTACGACGCGTTCGCCGCCTACCGGGCGCTGCTGGCGGGGGCCGGTGAGTACCTCGCCGGCCGGGTCGCCGACCTGGATGACGTGCGGAACCGTATCGTCGCTCGGCTGCTGGGTGTGCCGATGCCGGGGGTGCCGGACAGCGACGAGCCGTATGTGCTGATCGCCCGGGACCTGGCACCGGCCGACACCGCGCTGCTGGACCCGGCGCTGGTGCTCGGGTTCGTCACCGAGGAGGGCGGGCCGACCAGCCACAGCGCGATCCTGGCGCGGGCGCTGGGAGTGCCGGCCGTGGTGGCCATGCCGGGTGCGGGTGAACTCGTCGAGGGCACCGTGATCGCTGTGGACGGCAGCACCGGTGAGATCTTCGTCGAACCGAGCGCCGAGAAGCGGGCGACGCTGGAGCAGGCCGCGGCGGCGCGGAAGGCGGCGCTCGCTGCGTCGTCGGGTCCGGGTGCCACGTCCGACGGGCACAAGGTGCCGCTGCTGGCGAATGTCGGCGGGCCGGCGGATGTGCCGGCCGCGGTCGAGGCCGGGGCGGAGGGCGTCGGTCTCTTCCGGACGGAGTTCCTCTTCCTGGACGACAGCTCCAAGGCGCCGTCCGAGGAGAAGCAGGTCGAGGCGTACCGCAAGGTGCTGGAGGCCTTCCCCGAGGGCCGGGTCGTGGTGCGGGTGCTGGATGCCGGTGCCGACAAGCCGCTGGACTTCCTGACGCCGGGCGACGAGCCGAACCCGGCGCTGGGTGTGCGCGGGCTGCGGACGCTGCTGGACCACCCCGATGTGCTGCGTACGCAGCTGACGGCGCTGGCCAAGGCGGCCGAGGGGCTGCCGGTCTATCTCGAGGTCATGGCACCGATGGTGGCGGACCGGATCGACGCGAAGGCGTTTGCCGACGCGTGCCGGGAGGCGGGGCTGCAGGCGAAGTTCGGCGCGATGGTGGAGATTCCGTCCGC
Source organism: Streptomyces sp. NPDC101393 (assembly GCF_044767385.1). NCBI lineage: Bacteria > Bacillati > Actinomycetota > Actinomycetes > Kitasatosporales > Streptomycetaceae > Streptomyces > Streptomyces sp. NPDC101393. The sequence goes on from NZ_JBIWNU010000015.1 coordinate 2,218, forward strand.
CGCGCTGCGGGCGCGATCGATCCTGCAGGAGGTGGAGTTCCTGTCGCTGGGGACGAACGACCTGGCGCAGTACACCTTCGCCGCCGACCGTCAGGTGGGTGCGGTGTCGAGGCTGCAGGATCCCTGGCAGCCGGCGCTGCTGGATCTGGTGGCGGCTTCGGCCGAGGCCGCGAAGGCCGAGGGCAAGAGCTGTGGTGTGTGTGGCGAGGCGGCCTCCGACCCGCTGTTGGCGTGTGTGCTGACGGGGCTCGGGGTCACCAGCCTTTCGATGGGTGCGGCGTCGATTCCTTATGTGCGTTCGACGCTGTCGAAGCACACGCTGGCGCAGTGTGAGCGTGCGGCGGCCGCGGCGCGTGCCGCGGACACGGCCGATGACGCGCGGGCCGCCGCGCAGGCGGTGCTCTCCGGGGAGTGATCCCGCGCGACGGTGCGTCGCAGGAGTGTTGATGGCCGTCCCGCCCTTGTGGCGGGGCGGCCATCTGCGGTGGTGGCGGCCGGAGTTGGCGGCCTGGGCGCCGGTGCGTCAGTGGTGGTGGGGCTCGGGCGGGGGTGTGAGGGGGAGCCCGGGGGCGTATTCGACGCCGGGCTCGGGTGGGATGGGCTCGCCGGTCTCGGCGTCGGTGCAGTAGGCGGTGAAGACCTCGGCCGCGGTGAGCGGGCGGGGCCAGGTGTCGCGCAGGGACCAGCCGCGGACGGTGTCGTGGGGGCCGGCGGGTGTGGTGGTGCGAGTGACGATGCCACCAGGGGTGCGCAGGGCGAGGCCCGCGGCGAGGACCGTGCAGAAGGCGAGGGTCTGGGTTTCGTCGAGCCGGAGCCGGCCGCCGTCGCGGGAGTGGGCGTGCAGGACGGCCAGGAGGGGCATCTCGCCTGCCGGGATGCTGCAGACGAGGTGGTGGGTGCCGTCGCCGAGGGTTTCGAGGAGGCGTTTGACGGCGTGGGTGGCGCGGGCGAAGGCGGCCTGTGCGAGGTTCTCGCCGCAGTCTTCGCAGCTGCCGGCGCGGGCGAGGAGGTCCGCGGCGTGGTCCCAGGTGGCCTGGCGGTCGGCTTCTTCGAGGAGTAACGGCAACAGCTGGGTGAGGGGCTGGCCGGCGTAGGGCAAGGTGGCGCCGGTGCAGGCCACTTCGGCGGTGTAACGGGCGCGGCTGTCGGGGTGGTCGGGGTCGAGGCCGGCGTCCGCGCAGTATTCCTCGTAGGCCTCGGGGTCGAAGAGGCTGAGGGTGGTGAGTACGCCTTCGGAGGCGAGGGCGCGCAGCAGGGTCTCGAGCTGCTGGAGGTAGCTGTGGTGGTCGTCGAACGGGAAGGTGCGATAGCGGCGCATGGCCGCGAAGTCCCGCTCGTCGGCCAGGACGGCGGCGGTGCTGGGGACTTCGCGGCGCAGTGTGCGGTGGGCGCCGGTCGGGTCGGTGGGCCGGGATGCGGATGTCATGACTCCCCCTCAGTGAGGTGCGTTGCTCGAACATCACTTGTCACTGAGAGTAATCGCGGGGTCTGACAATGGCGGTCCGGCGCTGGTCAGGGCGCGGCCCGGCAGGCCGCGGGCCTACTGTGCGCGGTCGGCGGCGATGCGCTCGTAGAAGCGGAGGAGTTCGAGGTTGTCGACGGAGCCGGGGTTGACGGCCTTTTCGAGGGGGGTGCCCTGGAGGAGGCGTTTGACGGGGACCTCGATGCGCTTGCCGGTGAGGGTGTGCGGGACTCCGGGGGCCTCGATGATGTCGTCGGGGACGTGGCGGGGGGAGAGCTCGGTGCGGATGGTCCGCTTGATGCGGTCGCGGAGGCCGTCGTCGAGGGTGGCGCCGGGGGCGAGGTGGACGAAGAGCGGCATCCAGTAGCCGCCGTCGGGGAGTTCGAGGCCGATGACGAGGGATTCGCGGATCTCGGGGAGGCGTTCGACGGCTTCGTAGATGTCGGCGGAGCCCATCCGGACGCCCTGGCGGTTGAGGGTGGAGTCGGAGCGGCCGTGGATGATGACGCTGCCGCGATCGGTGACGGTGATCCAGTCGCCGTGCCGCCAGACGCCGGGGTACATGTCGAAGTAGCTGTCGTGGTAGCGGGTGCCGTCGGGGTCGTTCCAGAAGCGGGTGGGCATGGACGGCATGGGGTTGGTGACGACGAGTTCGCCGACCTCGCCGATGACGGGCCTGCCCTGGGGGTCCCAGGCCTGGAGGTCGGTGCCGAGGCAGGGTGCCTGGAGTTCGCCGATGTGGACGGGGAGGGTGGGTACGGCGCCGGCGAAGCAGCTGCAGACGTCGGTGCCGCCGCTGACGGAGGCGGTCCAGAGGTCGGCGCCGCCTTCGGCGAAGCAGTCGTGCAGCCAGCGGAAGCCGTCGGGCGGGAGCGGGGAGCCGGTGGTGGCGACGCAGGTGATGGCGGAGAGGTCGAGGTCGCGTGCGGGGTGGATGCCGGCTTTGCGGCAGGCCATGACGTAGGCGGCGGAGGTGCCGAAGACGGTGGCGCGGGTGGTTTCGGCGACGCGCCACTGGGCGGAGATGTCGGGGTGGCCGGGGCTGCCGTCGTAGAGCACGATCGTGGAGCCGACGAGCAGGCCGCCGACGAGGAAGTTCCACATCATCCAGCCGGTGGAGGTGTACCAGAAGAAGCGGTCGTCGGGGCCGAGGTCGCAGTGCAGGCCGGTCTGCTTGAGGTGTTCGAGCAGGATGCCGCCCTGGGACTGGACGATGGCTTTGGGCAGGCCGGTGGTGCCGGAGGAGTAGAGGACCCACAGCGGGTGGTCGAAGGGGACCTGTTCGAAGACCGGTTCGGTGTCGAGGCTGGTCAGGTCCGACCAGTTCAGGGCGCCTTCGGGGGCGTCGGTGCCGAGCAGGGGGATGTGGACGACGGCCCGGAGGGTGGGGAGCTCGGCGCGGAGTTCGGCGACGGTGTCGCGGCGGTCGTGTTCCTTGCCGCCGTAGCGGTAGCCGTCGACGGTGAACAGGACGACCGGTTCGATCTGCTGGAAGCGGTCCAGCACGCTGCGGGCACCGAAGTCGGGGGCGCAGGAGGTCCACACGCCGCCGACGGCCGCGGTGGCGAGGAGGGCGACGACGGCCTGGGGGATGTTGGGGACGTAGCCGCTGACCCGGTCGCCGGGGCGGACGCCGAGGCGGCGGAGCTCGGCTGCCAGGGAGCCGACCTGGGCGCGCAGGGCCGTCCAGGTGACGGGGGTGGGCTCGTGGGTCTCGTCGACGTGGAGCAGGGCCGGGGTGTCGGCGCGGGCCGGGTCGTCGGCCGTCCGCAGGGCGTGTTCGGCGTAGTTGAGGGTGGCGCCGGGGAACCAGCGGGCGCCGGGCATCGCGCGGTCGGCGAGGACGGTGTCGTAGGGGGTGCCGAAGCGGACGTCGAACCATTCGGCGGTGGCCTGCCAGAAGGTGGCGAGTGCGTCGACGGACCAGCGGTGCAGGGCGGCGTAGTTCGCTGCCGGGTCGCCGGGGGTGGGGGCCGGTGCGCCGTGGTGTGCGGCGGCCCAGGCGTGGAAGCGGGTGACCTGTGCGCCGGCGATCCGGTCCGGTCCTGGCTGCCAGAGGGGTTCCGGCTGGTGGGCGGACTGCGGTGCGGTGGTCATGATGCGGCTCCCGGGCGGTACGCGTCGTGTGCGTCAGGCGCGCACGGCGGGGGTGTGCGCGTGACACGGCTTGCCAGGACGATGCCATGTGATCGACATGTGCACCAGGGTGGGCCGCCCATATTCGGGGGGTTGCGGATGTGGTGCGGGCACGGGGTGGCGGTGGGTGCCCGGATCCCGGGCGGTTTCGGCCATCGGGCGGCGGTCCGCAGGCCAGTGGGTGGCCGGGGGTGACGCTTCGCAGGTGAACGGCAGTTGAACGGCGCCCCGACGCGGGGCCGGCAATGACAGGCTGACCGGCATGAACGGGCGTGATCTGGTGCGGTCGATACGGGTGGTCAGGGCGGTCGGTCCGGTGCAGGGGCTGCGGTCGGTGCGTACGGCGTGGCGGCGCCGGCGGGCGGATGCGTCGGCGTTCCCGCGGCGGGTGGCCGAGCGGGCGCGGGTGCCGGGGGCGGTGCGCGGCGCCGAGCCGCAGCCCGGTGGCGGGGTGATCCATTTCGCGCGGTCGTCGCTGCGGGTGCGGGTGGCGGCGGGGGGCGCGGTGTTCTGCGGCTGGGACGAGGCGGCGCCGGAGCCGTCGTACGCGCTGGAGGGGGCGTGTCCCGAGGTGGATGCGCGGGCGGTGCTGGAGCCTGACCGGGAGGGCGGCTGGCGGGTCGTCTCGGAGCGGGTGTGGGTGGCGGTGTCCCGGCACGGTGCGGTCGAGGTGCGGACGCCGGGGGGTGTGATGCTGCGGCGGGAGCTGCCGCCGCGCTGGTGGGACCGGGTCGGTCAGGGGGAGGACGGCGCGGGCGAGGAGGACGGCGCGCGGCGTGAGGGGGCGGGCGGGTCGCGGTGGGTGCTGCGCTCGGAGGTGGCGGCCGATGCGCGCTTCTTCGGGCTGGGCGGCCGGGCGGGCGGGCCCCGGTTGCGGGGCGGCACGTACCGGCTGTGGAACACCGACCCGGGCGGTGCGTTCGGTCCGGGGGATGACCCGCTGTCGTTGACGATGCCGGTGCAGCTGGTGGTGGCGGACGCCGGTACGCATCTGGTCTTCCACGACAACTCGTGGGACGGGCGGTTGGTGCTGCGGGAGGGCGAGGAGGGCGCGGGTTCCGGGCACGACCGGCCGGGCACGTGTGAGCTGCGGATGGACGGCGGGCCGTTGCGCTATTGGGTGCTGGTCGGCACCCCGGCGCGGGTGCTGCTGGGCTGGACGGCGCTGACCGGGGCGCCGGCGCTGCCGCCCCGTTGGGCGCTGGGTCATCAGCACGCCCGTTGGGGGTTCGGCGGGGAGGGTGAGGTGCGCCGGGTGGTGGCGGGCTACCGGGAGCGCGGGCTGCCGTTGTCGGCGCTCCATCTGGACATCGATCACTACGACGGGCACCGGGTCTTCACCGTCGACCGGGCGCGGTATCCGGATCTGCCGGGTCTGGCGCGGGAGTTGCGCGCGGACGGGGTGCGGCTGGTGTCGATCGTGGATCCGGCGGTGAAGGCGGCTCCGGGGGACGCGGTGTACGAGGGCGGGGCGGCGGCCGATGCCTTCGTGCGGGACGCGCGGGGGCGGGAGGTGCGGGGTGTGGTGTGGCCGGGCGAGTCGGTGTTCCCGGATTTCACGGATGCGCGGGTGCGCAAGTGGTGGGGTGCGCTGTATGCGGAGCGGGTGGCTCAGGGGTTCGCGGGTGTCTGGCACGACATGAACGAGCCGGTGTCGTTCGCGGCGTTCGGTGAGCCGACGCTGCCGCGTTCGGCCCGGCACGCACTGGAGGGGCGGGGTGGCGACCACCGGGAGGCGCACAACGTCTACGGGCTGGCGATGGCGCGGGCGGGTTACGAGGGGCTGTGCGAACTGCGCCCTGACGAGCGTCCCTTCCTGTTCTCCCGGTCGGGCTGGGCGGGTCTCCAGCGGTACGGCGGGACCTGGTCGGGGGATGTGGCGACCGGGTGGCCCGGGTTGCGGGCGTCGTTGTCGCTGGTCATGGGGCTCGGGTTGTGCGGGGTGCCGTACAGCGGTCCGGACGTCGGCGGGTTCTCGGCGGTGCCGTCCCCGGAGCTGTATCTGCGGTGGTTCCAACTGGCGGCCTACCTGCCGCTGTTCCGGACGCATTCGGCGATCTGGGCGGGGCGGCGGGAGCCGTGGGAGTTCGGTCCCCAGGTGCTGGCGCATGCCCGTACGGCTCTGTGCGAGCGGGAGCGGCTGCTGCCGTATTTCGACACGCTGGGGCAGTTGGCGCGGCTGACGGGGGCGCCGTATGTGCGGCCGGTGTGGTGGAACGCGCCGCGGGACCGGGCGCTGCGGGACTGTGAGGACGCGTTTTTGCTGGGTGACGCGCTGTTGGTGGCTCCGGTGCTGGAGGCGGGGGTGACGCGGCGGGCGGTGCGGCTGCCGCGCGGGCGGTGGTACGACACCGTGACCGGGCGGGCGTACGAGGGCCCGGGGCAGGTGGTGGTGGAGGCTCCGCTGTCGCGGATTCCGGTGCTGGCGCGGGCGGGTGCGGTGCTGCCGGTGGCGGGGGCGGACGGCGGGACGGAGCTGGAGGTGTGGGAGCCGGCGGCGGGGCGCAGGGGCGGCGGGCTGGTGGTGGCGGATGCCGGGGACGGCTGGGGGCGGCCGACGGTGGAGCGTTACGTGTCGCGGCGGGAGGACGGCCGGGTGGTCGTGGAGCGGCAGGACGGGAGCGCGGCGGGGTATCCGGTGCGGGTACGGGGGCCGGGTGAGGCTCCGTAGGCGCGGCGTGGGTGCGGCGTTGCCTCATAGGACGTGGTGCGGGCTGCGTGGGTGCGGCGTTGCCTCGTGGGCGCTGCGCTTTCGCCGTACAGGGCGTTGCCGGTCTCGCGGCGGTCTTCCCTTGGGCGGGCGCTGCTGGTAGACGGGGGCCATGCCGAGACTTGCTGCCGCGCTGCGCGGCCTCGCCGTTGCCGCCGCCGCGCTGATGACCGTCACCGCCCTCCCGTCGAGTGCGACGGCGGACGGCGCGACCGGGCCGCCTCGCTCCCGTGTGGCCGACGGCCCGAAGGCGCCGAAGGAGTTCGTGGCGCTGCGGGAGGTGGATCCGACGATCATTCAGGAGATGCGCTACGTCACGCCGCACGACTTCATGGGGGTGCGGGTGACGGGCTATCGCGCGCCGATGTGCGTGGTGACGCGGGCCACCGCGCGGGCGTTGCACCGGGCGCAGCGGGCGTTCCTGCGGCGCGGTTATTCGCTCAAGGTCTACGACTGCTACCGGCCGCAGCGGGCCGTGGATCACTTCGTGGCGTGGGCGAAGGACCTGGACGATCAGCGGATGAAGGGGGAGTTCTATCCGCGGGTCGACAAGTCGGTGCTGTTCCGGGACGGCTATATCGCGGAGAAGTCGGGGCACAGCAGGGGCAGCACGGTGGATCTGACGCTGGTGCGGCTGCCGGCGCGGCCGACGCGGCCGTATGTCCCGGGGGAGCCGCTGTCCTCCTGCTACGGGCCGAAGGCGGACCGCTTCCCGGACAACTCACTCGACATGGGCACCGGTTTCGACTGCTTCGACACGCTGGCGCACACTCTCGACCCGCGGATCAAGGGCGAGCAGCGGGCGAACCGCCTGTTCCTCAAGGACGGCCTGGAGCGGGCCGGGTTCGTGAACTACGACAAGGAGTGGTGGCACTACACCTTCACGCCGGAGACGTTTCCCGACACCTACTTCGACTTCCCCGTCTCCCCGCGGTCGCTGGTCCGGCACTGAGCGGGCCTGCCTTGTCGGCGGCGGTGGGTCCGTAGGACTCCAGGGCGACGGGGGCGGACAGGGCTGCGGAGATCGCGTCGGTCCAGTGGTGCGGATCGCGGCCCGGTGACTGCCAGTCGTCGGGCCGGGCGGCCAACAGCCGTTGCGTCAGCCGTTGTTGGCGGTCCAGGTCGCCGGGGCGGGCGGCCGGGAGGTGGGGCAGCGGCCCGTCGGGGGTGCGGTAGGCGCGGGCGATGCGCAGGGCGCCGTACCGGGCGGGCGCGTCGAGGTGCGTGACGGCGAGGGCGTCCACTCCCCCGCAGGCCGCGAGGGCGTAGCGGTGCGCGACGGCGTCGAAGTGGCCGGCGCGGAAGGCGCCCTGCCAGCGGCCGTGGCTGTTGTGCGCCTCGGGCAGCGCGGCCGCCAGGCGCGGGTCCTCGGTGACGAGGGGGCCGGGTCCGTGCCGGGTGGTGTAGGTGCGGACGACGCCGAGGCGCTGCGCGGCACACGGCAGGCCCGCTTCGCCGAGCAGGGTTTCCGCGCCGTCGAAGGTGGTGGTCGACCAAGTGGTGTGCGGGTGGAAGCCGTGCCACTCGTCCAGGAGGACGCCCTGCGCGCCTTCGAAGACGGCGGGTCCGCGGCGCAGCACACGGGGCAGGTGGGTCTCGTCGACGAGGGTGACGTGGTCGGCGAAGGCGGTGAAGGCGTCCAGGCAGGCGTCGACGGGCGGTGCGTCGAGCGGGCCGTGGGCCGCGGTGAGGCGGTCGTGGAGCAGGGTGAGGGTGCGGCGCAGCGCCGTGCGGGAGGTGCAGTCGCCCGCGGTGGGCGCGTCGGCGGGGTGGGCGAGGGCGTAGGCCGCGGTTTCCCCGATGCCCATGCCGCAGGAGCCGTGCCGGTCCGTGCCGCGGGCCTGTTCGCGGGCCCGGTTGGCGGCGGCGTGGTACGGGGTGGTGAGCGCGGCGCGCCGGTCGACGGTGAGCAGCGACAGCGGGGCGGGGACGCCGAGTGCCGCGAGGTGGCGGGCTTCGGAGGCCAGCGCGAGGGGGTCCACCAGCATCAGGCGGGAAAGGTGGGTGGGGATGCCGCTGAAGGTGCCGGAGCCGAACTGGGCGAAGGTGTGGTGGCGGCCGTCGGTGGTGACGACGTTGTGGGCGGCCTGGGCACCACCGTTGAAGCGGATCACCGCGGTGACCGGCGCGGCGCCCGTTCCCGGGGCGCAGAGCCGGTCGACGACGGTGCCCTTGCCGGCGTCGCCGTGGCCGAGGTCGACGACGATGGTGTGCACGGGCGGGTCCCTTTCAGAGGCGGGTGGGGCTCGGCTTCAGAGGCGGGTGGTGGCGCTCGGCCCGGCGTCGGGGGCGGTGTCGATCAGCGGTGCGGTGGAGTGGGCGAGGCCGCCGCGTGCCCGGTCGAGCGTGGCAAGTGCCTTGCCGACGCTGTCACCTGCGGCGGAGCCGATGTCGGCGAGGTCGTCGAGTCCGGCGGCCAGGTCGATGGCTTCCTCGCCGAGGCCGATGGTGAGCGCGATGGTCTCGCAGACGGCAGCGAGGTCGTCGAGTTCGATGACGTTCTGGCCGAGCAGCTTGCGCCAGGCGCCCAGGACGGCGGAGTTGCCGACGTGTGCGGCGCCGGCCGGGACGATGAAGTAGACGTCGAACTTCTGCCGGACCTCGGCGAGGATCGTGGGGAGGGGGATGTCCTCGGTGGCCTCGTCGCCGAAGACCGCGCGGATCTCGCGGGCCTTGACCTTGCCGTAGGGCATCTCGTCGCCGATGAGGAAGAGGTAGCCGCGGCGGCCGCGCTTCTCGTGGCAGTCGAGGCTGGTGTGGCGGGCCATGGCGTACAGCGCGAGTTCGTAGGACTCGGTCATCTGCCCTCCTCCCCCGCCCTCCAGGAGGATGTTGCCGAGGTCGTCGTCCATGCGGTTGTCGGACTCGAACTGGCCGAGCTGGAGCGGCACCCGGTCGCAGGTGGCGTCGCCGACGGCCCCGAAGAGGATCTGCGGGTCGGTGACGTAGCCCTTGCGCAGCAGCAGGCCGAAGAGTTCGGGGAGTTTGGCCTGGAGGGTGCGGGGCACCGCCCGCATGGATCCGGTGACGTCGAACATGACGGAGACCGCCAGCGAGGCGGGGTGTTCGTCGGAGTCGCGGCTCTCGCGGGTGGACAGGCCGTTGGGGTCGAGTCCGGCGTGTGCCGTCCAGGTGTGGCGCGGGGCCGAGGACGTGACACGGTCGCTGTAGTCGAAGGCGCTGGTGCCGGAGGCGGCGCGGTAACTGGCCGCCGCTCCGTAGACGTGGGTGGACCAGGTTCCGCTGCCCATGGTGAGTCCCCCTGAGTGGTGTGATGAGTGCGTGCGGGTGCGTGGGTGCTGCGGGACGGACGTGCCGCTACGAGGCCCGCGGGGGCCGCGGCAGGGTGAACGGCCGGAAGGTGCGCGGCCCGTAGAGGTGGTCGAGGAGGGTGTCGAGTTCGGCGAGCAGCCGCCAGGCGTCGTGCGGGCGGCGGGCCTCGGCGGGGAGGGTGCAGCCGCGCAGGAACGCCCGCATCGGCCGGGGAGCGCGCTCCCCCATGAGGGCGCCGAGGGTGTGGGAGGCGAGGTGGATGTCGGTGGCCTCGGTCGCCGGGCGCCGGGCCGTGACCTCGGGTGGGTAGGCGTCGCGGTGGTGCTCGACGAGTGCGGGGACGCGGTCGCCGAGGGGGGTGCTGTAGCACCAGTCGACGAGGACGAGACCGTGGTGGGCGGGGTGGATGAGGACGTGACCGGGAAGGACGGCGCCGTGCACCCGCCCCGCGCGGTGCGCCCAGCCGAGGGCGACCAGGAGCCTGCGCCACATCCAGGCGGCGTCGCGCGGGTCGAGTCCGTCCGGGTACGCGGCCCGGACCTCGGTCAGGGTGTGGAAGCCGTCGAGCGGGGCGAGGGCGTTGACGCGGCGTTCGGCGCCGGTGTCCGGTGCGCGGTGGCGGAAGGTTTCCAGCAGGCGGGGGGCGTACGCGCGGTGGCGTGGCTCGCCGTGTCGCGCCAGGCGGGTCAGCGCGGCGGCCTCGCGCTCCATGAGGTCGCTGTCCCCGGCGGCGCGCGGGATCTTCAGCAGGCAGCGCTGCCTGCTGCCCCGCCCGTCCTGACCGCCGGGCGCGTCCCGCCTGTCCCGTCCGTCCGGCTCGTTCTGCTCGTACGTCGCCTCGCGGAGCACCGCGAGGCCGCCGGTGGCCCGGGTCCTGCCCAGTGTGTAGGTGTGCCGGCGGGTGGTGAGGGTCGGCGGACCGGCGGCTTCGCCGTGGCACCGCCAGAGGGCGGTGAGGCGGGTGAACTCCTCCTGGGCGCGCGGGCGTTCGGAGGGTGGGACGGTGTCGGGGTGCAGCAGCCGGGCGAGCCGGCGGAAGGTGTGCGCGGCTTCGGTGCCGCCGGTGGGGAAGAGGTCGGCGGGCCCGCGGGCGGCGGCCAGCGCGGTGCGCGCCGCGGCGCGGTCGCGGAGGGCGTGCGCGGAAGTCATCGGACGTCGTCCTCCCGGTCGGGGCGGAGCAGCGCCGGGTGCAGCAGGCGGGCGTCGCCGGCGCGGTAAAGGCGGGCGCGCGGGCCGCCGCGGGCGCCGCCGCGGGCGGCGGTGGCGCCGGTGGACTTGACGAAGCCGGGGACGGAGAGCACCTTGCGGTGGAAGTTCCCGGCGTGCAGCGGGCTGCCCCAGATGGATTCGTAGACGCCGCGGAGTTCGACGATGGTGAATTCGGCGCCGAGGAAGGCCGTCGCCAGCGGGGTGTACTCGATCTTGGCGCGGGCGCGGTCGAGGCCGTCGGTGACGATCCGGGCGTGGTCGAAGGCCAGCGGGAGCGGTGTGGGCGGCGCTTCGGCCGCTGCGGGCCGGGGCACGGAACCACCCCCGTCGGTCCCGTGCCCCGGGCCCTGCTCTGGGGGACGCATGCGGGCCGCGTCCGGTTCAGTCGCCTGCGGTTGAACCGCGTCCGCTTGGGTGGTACGCCGGGCGCCGACATCGAGTGCGCTCACCGGGACCCAGGCGGCGGCCGAGGCGTCGCCGCCGCCGCGCGCCTCGGGGAGGTCGGGCGCGAAGGCGAGGTAGGCGACGGTGACGACGGGCATCCGCGGGTCACGGCCGGGCTCGCCGTACGAGCCGAGCTGTTCGAGATGGACGCGGTCGAGGTCCGCGGCGTCCAGGCCGGTCTCCTCCGCCAGTTCGCGGGCCGCGGCCGCGTCGAGCGATTCCCGGCCGGCGCGCACGAACCCGCCGGGCAGCGCCCAGGCACCCTGGAAGGGGCGACCGCCGCGCTCCACGAGCAGGAGGTGCAGGACCCCTTCGCGCAGGGTCAGCACGACGATGTCGACGGTCACGGCGATCGCGGGAAAGTCACGCGGGTCGTAGTCCGCGAGGAACTCGCCGTCGTCCGCGTCCTGGCCGGCGCCGCCTCCGCCTCGCATGCGCTCCGCATCCACGACCGCCACCGCCCTCTCACCCAGTCATTCTCACTTCGAGTCTTTCTCGGAACGAGAACAACATAACACCGGGTACTGACAGCGTCCAGGGGCGGCACTACCGTGCGGGCATGACTGACGGACGGGCAGATCACACGACGGGCCGGCACACCCAGGACGGCACACACGAAACGGCGGGCGCACCCGCCGACGCGGCGGCGCGCCGGGACTTCGCCTCGTACGAGGAGTTCTGGCCCTACTACGTCGCCATGCACTCCAAGGCGGCCACCCGCTGGGTGCATCTGACCGGCACCCTGACCGGCCTGGCGGTGACCGCGTACGGCGTCCTGCGGCGGCGGCCCGAGCTGCTGCTCGCACTGCCGGTCATCGGGTACGGCACGGCCTGGCCGGCGCACTTCCTCATCGAACGGAACAACCCGGCGACGTTCGGGCACCCGGCGTGGTCGCTGCGCGGGGACGCGCAGATGATCCGCATGATGCTCGCGGGGCGGGACGCGGAGCTGTCCGACATCGCGGGCAAATGGCTCGCGGAGAACGGGAGTTGACGTCGGCGGCGGAGACGGCGCGGGCGATTGGCCGCCCGCGGGGGCGACCGGCGGCCACCGGGCCGTGAACGGCTCGATCGCGGCGGCGGCCGTACCGGGGCTCCGCCGTGCGGTGCGCCCTGCGCCGCCGAACCGGGGTTCCGCCGTGTGCGGCAGCGTGCCACACTCCTGGGACGTTAACTGACGCCACGTCAGTTCCCGGCTCAGGGAGGGCTCGTGTCACGAACGCGCACACCGGTGGTGCCCGGGTGGTTCGACCAGGACGCCACCGATTTCCGGCTGCTCGGGACGCGCTGCCGGGACTGCGGATCGGTCTTCTTCCCGCGCGAGGACACGTTCTGCCGCAATCCCGGCTGCGGCGGCGGCGACCTGGCCGAGCTGCCGCTGTCCCGGCGCGGCACGGTCTGGTCGTACACCGACGGGCGCTACCGCCCGCCGGCCCCCTACCCCTCCGACCCTGACGCCGAGTGGCAGCCCTACACCCTGGTCGCGGTGGAACTGGCGGCGGAGCGCATGGTGGTCCTCGGGCAGGCGGCGCCGGGCGTCACCGTCGCGGATCTGACGGTCGGCGCCGAGGTCGAGCTGGTGCCGGGGGTCCTCAACGAGGACGCCACGCACACCTGGACGACCTGGCACTGGAAACCGGTCACGTACTCCGGGGCCGAGGGCCGGTCCACGGCCGAAGCCGGCGAGCGCGGCGCGGGGGGCGCGGCATGACCGGCGACGTGGCGGTGCTCGGCGCCGGCATGCACCCGTGGGGCAAATGGGGGCGCAGCTTCGTCGAGTACGGCACGAAAGCGGCCAGGGAGGCGCTCGCCGACGCCGGTCTCGAATGGACCGCGGTGCAGAGCGTGGTGGGCGCCGACACGGTCCGCGGCGGCTACCCCGGCCATGTCGCGGGGGCGACCTTCGCGAAGGCGCTGGGCTGGCAGGGCGCCCGGGTGACCAGCGTCTACGCCGCGTGCGCCTCCGGTGCGCAGGCCGTGAACACCGCGCGGGCGCAGATCCTGGCCGGCATGGCCGACGTCGCCCTCGTGGTCGGCGCGGACGCGGCGCCCAAAGGGTTCTTCGCCCCGGCGGGCGGCGACCGCCCCGACGACCCGGACTGGCTGCGCTTCCGGGTGCTGGGGGCCACCAACCCCGCGTACTTCGGGCTGTACGCACGTCGCAGGATGGCGCTGTACGGCGACACGGTCGACGATTTCGCTCAGGTGAAGGTGAAGAACTCGACGGCGGGCGCGGCCAATCCGTACGCCCGCTACCGCAAACAGGTCAGCGCGCAGGAGGTCGCGGCTTCGGCCGTGGTCGCCGATCCGCTGCGGCTGCTGGACATCTGCGCCACCTCGGACGGCGCCGCCGCGCTGGTCCTGACCAGCATGGACTTCGCCCGTCGGCGCGGCGTGCGGAACCCGGTCAGGATCCGCGCGGTGTCCACGGCCACCCCGCACTACCCGCGCACGGTGCTGGATCTGCCGGACATCGCCACCGACTCGGCGGCGGCCGTCCCCGCGCCGGAGACCGGCTTCCGGGCGTCGATCGCGCGCAGCGCCTACGAGGAGGCCGGCATCGGCCCCGAGGACCTCTCGCTGGCCGAGGTCTACGACCTGTCGACCGCCCTGGAGCTGGAGTGGTACGAGGACCTGGGCCTGTGCGGGCCCGGTGAGGCGGCGAAGCTGCTGCGGGACGGGACGACGGCGCTCGGTGGCCGGCTGCCGGTGAACGCCAGCGGCGGGCTGTCCTCCTTCGGCGAGGCCGTACCGGCCCAGGCCCTCGCCCAGGTCTGCGAACTGACGTGGCAGCTCCGCGGCCAGGCGGCCGAGCGGCAAATCCCCGGCGCACGCGTGGGCATGACGGCCAATCAGGGGCTGTTCGGACACGGGTCGGCGGTGGTGGCGGTGCGGTGATCCCGATATCGACCGGACGGTCGAGGGCCGTACGCGGCACCGGCTGGAATCCGGGCTCATGGGCGGGCCCGCCCCCATGGGCCCGTACGCTCCGGAAGGATGCATGAACAGTGCGTGAACCGGCCGCCGTTCGCGCCCTCGGGGCGGCAGGCTGCTGCCGTGCCTGCATGGACGGACCAGCTCCGATTCGCCTTCCAACCCGTCGTGAACCTCGCGACCGGCTCGGTCGCCGCGCTGGAGATACTCGCCCGTCCCGAGGACGGCGGGATCGATGTGCTCGCGTCCGCGCACCGCGACGCCGGGCTCGACGCCGAGCTGGCCTCGCTCGCCGTGCGCGCCGCCGCGCGTCAGGAGACGCTGCTGCCGCTGCACGTCAATGTGTTCGCCTCGACCGTCGCGGAGCTTCCGGGGCTGACGGCGTTGCGGAAGGCGGTGCACGACGTGGGACGGCGGCCGTGGGAGGTCACCCTCGATCTGGGCGGTCCGTTCACGCATGTGCCGCACCGTTCGCTGCTGGAGGCGGTGGCGGGGCTGCGCGAGGAGGGGTTCCGGATCTGTGCGGACGGTGTCGGGGACGGCGATCTGCCGCTGCGGCTGCTCGGCGACCTCGCGCCGGACCTCGTGAAGCTCGACGCCTCGCTGTGCGCGGGGCCGGCCGGCGACCGAGGGCGGCAGGCGGTGGTGGCCGCGATGCGGCAGCTCTGCGAGCAGGTCGGCGGGCTGCTGGCCATCGAGGGGGTGGAGACCGAGCGGCAGTACGCGGCGGCGCGGGACGCCGGGGTGCAGCTCGCGCAGGGGCATCTGTTCGCTCCGCCCGCGCGGCGGGCGGCCGCCGAGGTGTATCTGCCGGCCGTGCAGGCTCCCGCGGCCGGCGGGCCCGCGCTGTCCGGCCCGCCGTCGGGCCCGCCGGTGGCGCAGTTCCTGCAGCCCGCCGCGCTGCTGCCGATGTCGGCCTCGGCGGGCGCGGTGCGCCGCCATCTCACCGGATTCCCCGAGGTGTCGGGGGTGCTGCTGGTGGATGCCGACGGGGTCCCGGTGCGGGCCATCGACCGCGACCGGTTCCTGCTGTCGCTCTCCGGGCGCTACGGGCACGCCCTGTACGGCGACCGGCCGGCGCTGCGGCTCGCGGACCGGCCGCGGACGGTCGGCGCGGACGCCACGGCCTGGCAGGTGCTGGATGTGATCGCGGACGGCGACCGGGCGCGTACGGGTGACGATGTGGCGGTGGTCGACGAGCAGGGCCGGTGCATGGGGGTGGTGCATCTCGCGGACATCCTGCGGGCGCTGGCCGAGAGCCGGGTGGAGGAGGCGGCCCGGCTCAATCCGCTGACCAGGCTGCCGGGTTCGGACACCGTCAACGCCGAGGTCGACCGGCGGATCGCCGGGGGCCGGGCGTTCGCGCTCAGCTGGCTCGATGTGGACGGTTTCAAGGGGGTCAACGACGGTGCCGGGTTCGCGGCGGGCGACGAGCTGATCCGCGCGGTGGGCCGGATGCTCACCGAGGTCGCCGCGCGGGAGCCGGCGGCCCGGGTGGGCCACATCGGCGGCGATGACTTCCTGGTGCTGACCGAGCCGGCGGGCGTCGAACCGTTCGCCGGGGCGGCGTTGGACTCCGTGTGGTCGGCGGGCGGCATGCCGGTGACGCTGTCCCTGGCGACGGTGGTGTGCCCGCCCGGCGTCGTCACCGGCCACGGTCAGGCCGCGGCGGCGCTCGCCCCCCTGAAGAAGGCCGCGAAGGCGCTGTCGGGGGCGAGTTGGGTGCTGGGCAGGCCGGGTTCGGGCCGTATGGAACGGCGTCGGGGGACGGTGGCCCGGGTGCCGGGCCCGGTCGGCCGGGGCCCCGGCAGCCCGGCCGGTCAGGGCGGCGTACGGGCCGGGGGGTGAGCGGGCCGGGGCGGGCCGACGGGGCCGGGTGGGCGATCGACATCAGGTGCTGTGTGTGACCTTGACGCTCCATCACCACCGGTGAACACTTCCGGGTGTCAGTCGGCGTCGCCGCACTCAGGCACCCCCGGCCGCGTGGCAGCTGCTGTGTGCTGCCCGCCTTCTCCGGCGGTTGTGGCGCACCGGCACGCTCGACGCCCATGCCGGGCGGGCACGGGGCGCGGGCCCGCACTCCCGACGCCGCCGGCGCCGCGGCACGGGTGGCACAGACCCTGCACGGAGGACCGGGGGACGTCCCCGGGCGAGGTCCAAGGAGCCGCCATGTATTCCAATGGGGACATATTCGTCGGTGAAGTGATCGGCACCGCGATACTCGTTCTGTTCGGCGCCGGTGTGTGCGCCGCCGTCACCCTGCACTACTCAAAGGCGAAGTCCGCGGGCTGGGTCGTGATCGCCTTCGGCTGGGGCTTCGGTGTCCTCGCCGGCGCCTACACCGCGACACCGTTGTCGGGCGGCCACCTCAACCCGGCGGTGACCGTCGGGTCGGCGGTGGCCGGCGGCACCGAGTGGTCGAAGGTCCCGCTCTACATCCTGGCGCAGATGGTCGGCGCGCTGATCGGCGCGGTGGTCGCCTGGGCGGCGTACTACGCGCAGTTCGCGGCCAACTCCGAGCAGAGCACGGCGCAGCCCACGCTGGGCGTCTTCGCCACCGCACCCGAGATCCGCAACCCGGTCGCCAACCTCGCCACCGAGGTCATCGCCACCATCGGTCTGGTGCTGCCGCTGCTGTTCTTCGGCGAGAACAAGGGCATCGGGACGGGCCAGATACCCGGTGAGGAGGCCGGGATCTACGGTTCCGGGATCAATGTGCTGCTGGTCTCGCTGCTCGTGGTCGGCATCGGGCTGTCGCTCGGCGGGCCCACCGGCTACGCCATCAACCCCGCCCGTGACCTCGGTCCGCGTATCGTGCACGCCCTGCTGCCGATCCCCAACAAGGGCTCCTCCGACTGGAGTTACTCCTGGATTCCGGTGGCCGGACCGCTGATCGGTGCGGTGCTGTCCGGGCTGGTCTACCAGGCGGCGTTCTGAGGCGGCGCGCCGCACCCGCACCCACCAAGACCACTTCGAGGGACCGGACTTCAGGAGACGTGACGTCATGACGGAGCAGACCGGGAAGACCGAGAAGTATGTGGCCGCCATCGACCAGGGCACCACGTCGAGCCGCTGCATCATCTTCAACCACGCCGGTGCGATCGTCGCCGTGGACCAGCGCGAGCACCGCCAGATCTTCCCCAAGCCGGGCTGGGTGGAGCACGACGCGAGCGAGATCTGGTCGAAGGTGCAGGCGGTGGTGGCGGGCGCGCTCACCAAGGCGGGGCTGCGCGCCGACCAGCTCAGCGCCCTGGGGATCACCAACCAGCGGGAGACGACGGTCCTGTGGGACCGGGCGACCGGCCGGCCGGTGCACCACGCCATCGTCTGGCAGGACACCCGGACCTCGCAGCTCTGCGCCGAACTGGGCGGCGCGGACGGCCAGGACCGTTTCCGGGGCGCCACCGGGCTGCCGCTGGCGAGCTATTTCTCCGGACCGAAGGCGGCCTGGCTGCTGGACGAGGTGCCGGGGCTGCGGGCCCGTGCCGAGCGCGGCGAGATCGCGTTCGGCACCATCGACTCCTGGCTGATCTGGAACCTGACCGGTGGCACCGACGGCGGGGTGCATGTCACGGACGTGACGAACGCCGGGCGCACGATGCTGATGAACCTCGGCACTCTCCAGTGGGACCCGGAGATCCTGGCGGCGATGAACGTGCCGGAGGCGATCCTGCCGGAGATCAGGTCCTCGGCCGAGGTCTACGGCATGGCCGTCGGGCAGCTGCACGGGGTGCCGGTGGCGTCCGCGCTCGGCGACCAGCAGGCGGCGGTCTTCGGGCAGACCTGCTTCGGCGTCGGCGAGGCCAAGAACACCTACGGCACGGGCTCGTTCCTGCTGCTGAACACCGGCAACCGCCCGGTCGCGTCCAAGAGCGGGCTGCTGACGACCATGGGCTACCAGCTCGGCGGTGAGGCGCCGGTCTACTGCCTGGAGGGGTCGATCGCCATCACGGGCGCGCTGGTGCAGTGGTTCCGCGACCAGTTGGGCATCATCGCGTCTGCCGACGAGATCGAGCCGCTGGCGGCGAGTGTCCCGGACAACGGCGGGGCGTACATCGTTCCGGCGTTCTCCGGCCTGTTCGCGCCGTACTGGCGCTCGGACGCGCGCGGGGTCATCACCGGCCTGACGGGCTTCGTCACCAAGGCGCATCTGGCGCGTGCCGTGCTGGAGGCGACGAGCTGGCAGACCCGGGAGGTGGTGGACGCGATGTACCAGGACTCGGGGGTGCGGCTCACCCAGCTCAAGGTCGACGGCGGGATGACGGCCAACCATCTGCTGATGCAGCATCAGGCGGACGTACTGGGCGTGCCGGTGATCCGGCCGGTGATCCGCGAGACCACCTGCCTGGGCGCGGCGTACGCGGCCGGTCTCGCCACCGGCGTCTGGCAGGACCTGGACGAGCTGCGGACCCACTGGAAGCCCGACACCCAGTGGACGCCGCACATGGACGGACAGGCCAGGGAACGGGAGTACGGCAACTGGCGCAAGGCCGTGGAGCGCAGCTTCGGCTGGCTGGCCGAGGACGGCGGCGAGCGGCCTTAGGACACGCCCCGGGGACCGTCCGGGCGGCCGGGGCCGGACAGGACCGGGCCGGCGCCGTCCGCCCCGGCAGCAGGCGTACGGCCCGTACCCCGGACGGCGGGGTACGGGCCGTGCTCGGGTGGTGCACCGTCAGGGAAGTGCGGGCTCGCGCTGTCGGGCGCCGACCCGCATCGCGTGCTCGACGACGGCGATCAGCACATCCCTGACGGAGTCCTTGTGCCGTGCGTCGCACAGCATCACCGGGACGTCGGGGTCCAGGTCCAGGGCCTCCCGGACGTTCTCCGGGGGGTGCCGGTCGGCGCCCTCGAAGCAGTTGACGGCGACGGTGAAGGGCAGGCCGCGGCGCTCGAAGTAGTCGATGGCGGCGAAGCTGTCGGACAGCCGCCGGGTGTCGGCGAGCACGACGGCGCCGAGCGCGCCGAGCGCCAGCTCGTCCCACAGGAACCAGAAACGGTCCTGGCCCGGGGTGCCGAAGA
The DNA here is from genome assembly GCF_044767385.1 of Streptomyces sp. NPDC101393. NCBI lineage: Bacteria > Bacillati > Actinomycetota > Actinomycetes > Kitasatosporales > Streptomycetaceae > Streptomyces > Streptomyces sp. NPDC101393. Next base: position 21,405 of record NZ_JBIWNU010000015.1, read on the forward strand.
GGTAGAGCACCAGCTCTTCCTTGAGGGTGATACGGCCGAAGTCCATGACGACGGTGGTGGTGGTCTTGCCCTCCACGCCCTCGAGGTCGTCGACCGGCCGTCCCGCTTCGGTCAGCCGTTCCTCGGTACGCAGCGGTCTGATCTCACTGACCGCGCCCACCAGGGTGGTCTTGCCCACGCCGAAGCCGCCCGCGACAAGGATCTTGAGCGTCATCGGGTCGACCGCGGCGGACCGGCTGCGGCGCTCAGAACGCCCGAAGGCCATGGGTCTCTTCTCCTGAATTGCCGTGTACGCAGAGGGAACTCACGCTTGTTCCTTGATGGTCAGCAAACCGTCAGCATCTGCAAAGGAACGGTACAACGTGCTCAGCTGCGCGCTCACTTGAGGTGCGCCCGCGTGCACCCCGGCATCCCCCAGAGGCCACCAAACGCCCCAAAATCACCGCCCCGTACGGACGTTGGGCCGAGCGGACCGCCGGACGGGGCTACCCGAGCCGCGCCGGCCGGTCGAGCGACCCCAGCAGGCTCACGAAGCTGGACTCCACGAACGCGCACAGCTCCTCATGGGCATCGGCCTCCGCCACCGGCCAGTCGATGACGGCTTCCTCGGCGAAGGCCATCCAGGCACGGGAGGCCAGCTCCAGCCGCGGGGCGTCCGGCATGCCCAGGCGGCGCCGCCCGTCGTGCACCCGGCGGGCGAGCTTCTCCCGGGTCTCACCGACGATGTCGGTCACCGCGGGGTGGCTGCCCGCGGCCCCCCGGACCAGCGCGAGATAGACCTGCCGGTGCTCCATGACGTACGCCACGAAGCCGGCGATGAAGGCGCGCATCCAGGGGACCGGCTCCAGCGTCGCGTCCGGTTCCGTGGCGGCGGCGAAGCGATCGCACGCGGCGCGGACCACGGCGCGGTAGAAGTCGCGCTTGGAGTCGAAGTAGTGGAAGAGCAGCCCGCGGGAGATGCCGGCCCGCCGGGCGACCTCGTCGGTGGACAGCTCGTCCAGGGAACGGTCGGCGAGCATCTCCAGGCCGATGCCGACCAGCTGCTCCCTGCGCTGGTCGGGGGTGAGGCGGGTGACTCGCTTGCCGGGCATGCCCGCAGTTTACGGCGGTGCGGGCACGCCGGGAGCCGGAGCGATCACGGCACGCTCCGGCCCGTGCCGGGCGTCAGGCGTGCTTGCCGAGGTGGCCGAGGATCTCGGGTATGACCAGCTCGGGAACCTCTTCGGGCAGCCAGTGGCTGGCTCCGTCGAGCTCCACGAAGCGGTAGGGGCCGTCCACCCACTCCCCCGTCGACTCGGCGGCGCCGCGCCCCAGCGCGACGTCCTCGCTGCCCCACAGGAACAGGGTCGGGACGGCGATCCGCCCGGCGGGCACCGAGATGACCGACTCGGGTGCGCGGTACCAGTTCAGGGTGGCGGTCAGCGCGCCCGGCTCGGCGAGCCGGCGCACATTGCCGTCGACCAGGCCGGTGGGGACCTTGCCGCCGTAGACGGCGCGCAGCCGCTCCCCGCCGTCGGCGAGCAGCGCGGCCTCGGCGGCGCCGTCGTTCCTGCGGAAGCGGCGGACGTAGTCCAGCCGTTGGTGCTGTCCCGCGTCCTCGGCGGCGGCGCGGTTGAGGGCGTCCGGGTGCGGGGTGGCCAGCACGGTCAGGGACTTCAGCCGCTCCGGGTGGGCCCCGGCCACGGCCCAGGCGACCATGCCGCCCCAGTCGTGCGAGACGAGGTGGAAGCGGTCCACGCCCTGGGAGTCGGCGAAGGCCAGGGCGTCGGCGACCAGCTCGGGCACGGCGTAGTCGGCGATCCCCGCCGGGCGGGCGCGCGGGGAGTAACCGCGCTGGTCCACGGCGAGGGCGCGGTAGCCGGCCGCACCCAGGGCGGTGAGCTCGGCGTTCCAGGAGTCGGCGAACTCGGGCCAGCCGTGCAGCAGCAGCACGAACTCGCCGTCGGCCGGCCCGGCGGCCAGCGCGTCGTGGGTGTGCGGGCCGACCTGGATCTCCAGGCGCTCGAAGGGGGCCGGTGTCGCGTCCGTGTCCATGCCCATGGCGGCGCTCTCCTCTTGTTGACAACTGCTTAACAAGCACCGTACAACAACGGCGGGCATTGCTGAGCGTTGCTCAACACTCCCCCTGTCCGTACCGGGACGGGCGCGGCCCTCGGACCTCCTGAGCACCCGGGGCGGGCGGCACCTGACATGACGGTGCCGCCCGCCCCGGAGAACCGGGAGGGCGGCACCGTCCTACGTACGGGCGGGCGCGGATCACAGCGCGCGCAGACCGTCGATCACCTCGCGCAGCACCTTCTCGTCCGGAAGTTCCGCCGGCGGGACGGGCCGGCTGACATGCACCAGCTCCGCGTCCAGCAGATCGCCGATGAGGACCCGGACGACCCCGACCGGCAGGTCGAGTTCGGCGGCCAGCTCGGCGACCGAGAGCGGCGAGCGACGGCTCAGGCGGACGATGTCCACATGCTCCGGCGACAGCGTCTGGTCGGCGACCGTCCCGTCCGCGCGGGACTCGGCGATGACCAGCGCGATCAGATCCAGCCGCTCCTCGGCCGCCGTACGGGTGCGCCCGCGCGTCATCGCGTACGGGCGGACGACCGGGCCCGCGTCGTCGTCGAACCAACGCGCCGCTCCCCGTTCCGGTACGGCCCGGCCGTCCTGGTCGCTCATGGCGTCACCGTCGTCGCGCTCAGGTGGAGTGCCCGGACCTGGGCGCGGTGCCCAGGTGCGTACCCACGCGCTTGACGAGGAGCGTCATCTCGTAGGCGACCAGCCCGACGTCGGAGTCGGCGTCGGCCAGGACCGCCAGGCAGCTGCCGTCGCCGGCCGCGCTGACGAACAGGAACGCCTCGTCCAGCTCGACCATGGTCTGCCGGACCCGGCCCGCGTCGAAGTGCCGGCCGACGCCCTTGGCCAGGCTGTGGAAGCCGGAGGCGACCGCTGCCAGATGCTCGCCGTCCTCACGGGTCAGGTCCTTCGACGCTCCGGTGGCCAGCCCGTCGCTGGAGAGGACGAGTACCTTGCGGATGCTGCCGACCCGGTCGACCAGCTCGTCGAGGAGCCAGTTCAGCTCGCCCGATCCCTTCGCCGAGGCCGGTGCGGTGGAAGCTGCTGCCTTCGGTGCGGTCATGGACCGTCCCCTCCCGATGTGGTTCCTGGTGCGGTGGTGCCGTCGTCGCGCGCGGCTGCGCCGCGGGCGTCGTCGTCAGTGCGGCGGCGCTCGTCGCCCGCCGGGTCAGCCGGGTCCGGCGCCGTGGCGTCCGGTGCGGTCGCCTCGGCTGAGGCCGTCCCGGGCGCCGTCGTCTCCGGTTCCGGGGTTCCGGGGCCCGAGGGCCCGTCGTTGTCACGCCGGCCGCGCTGCCAGCCGCTCTGGAGCGAGGCCATCCGGGCGCGGACCGCGTCGGCGTCCCGGTCCTCCACCGGCTCGGCGGCCCTCCGTGCGGCCTCGGCCTGCCGGGCCGGGTCCGACTTGAGCTGCGGCGCGAGGCTGGCCTGCCGGACCCGGCGGGGCAGCCCTCCGGCGGTCAGGGGCGCGTCGGGTGCGGGCGGTGCGGCGGGCGCGCTCCCGGCGGGCTCCGCCGCCTCGGGGGCGGGCGCCGGACCCGTGGCGGCATCGTCGCGCCCGTCGCGCTCCGGGCCGGAGCTGCCGGCGCCCGCCTGCCCGCGCGCGTTCCCGCCCCGGAGGTCCCCGGCGCGCGTGTCGTCCGCCCGGGTCTCCTCGTCCCGGGGCCCGTTCGCCCCGTCGGCCTTCCCCCGGCCGTCGGCGTCACGGTCGCCCGCGCCGTCGTCGACCGTGCGGCCGTGGTCGGAGACCAGGACCGGCGGGCGGGGGCGGCGCGGCAGTGGTGCGGGGGCGCCGGGCGCCTGGTCGCGGGTCTGCTGGTGCTGTTCCCCGGTCGGTACGGGCGCGATGCTGCGCGGGCCGGGCGGCGACGGGGTCGGGCCGGTCGGTCCCCGGCGGGCGCGGCCGCGGCTCGGCCCGCCGGGGGCCGGCCGACCGCGGAAGAGATTGTCCTCGTCGTCGAGGGAGTCCAGCTCGTCCAGGCCGAGCGGGGCCTCCAGCTCGACCGGCCCGTCGAGGGCGGCCGGCTTGTGGCGCTCGCGTTCCGGGAACGGCACCGGCGCCTGGGAGAGCGCGGCCAGCTTGCCGGCGGCGTGCTCCAGCTCGTTGCCGAACCGGCCGTCCCCCGATTCCAGGGCGGCGGGCCCGGCGTCGTCACGGCCGCCCGCGGTCTCGGTCAGGATCGTGCCGGGGATGAAGACCACGGCGGTGGTGCCGCCGTACGGAGAGGGCTGCAGCGAGACCCGTACGCCCTGGCGCTGGGCGAGCCGGCTGACGACGAACAGGCCGAGCCGGTCGGTGTCGGACAGCTCGAACTCGGGGGTCTCGGCGAGCCGGAGGTTCGCGTCGAGCAGCAGGTCGGGGGCCATGCCCAGGCCGCGGTCGTGGATCTCCAGGGTGAAGCCGTTGGCGACCCGCTCGCCGAGCACCTGGACGGCGGTGTGCGGCGGCGAGAAGACAGTGGCGTTCTCCAGGAGTTCGGCGATCAGGTGGGTGAGGTCGGAGACGGCGGGGCCGTCCACCGCGAGCCGCGGCAGCCGGCGTACCTCGATCCGCTCGTAGTCCTCCACCTCCGCGACCGCCGCGCGCACCACGTCCATCAGCTGGATCGGCTTGCGCCACTGCCGGGAGGGGGCCGCGCCGGAGAGGATCACCAGGCCCTCGGCGTGCCGGCGCATGCGGGTGGTCAGGTGGTCGATGCGGAAGAGGTCGGCGAGTTCGTCGGTGTCCTCGGTGCGCCGCTCCATGGCGTCCAGGAGGGTCAGTTGGCGGTGCAGCAGGACCTGGCTGCGGCGGGCGAGGTTGACGAACACCTCGGAGACTCCGCGGCGCATGTCGGCCTGTTTGACGGCGGCCTCGACGGCGGCCCGCTGAAGGGTGTTGAGCGCCTGCCCGACCTGACCCATCTCGTCCTGGCCGAATTCCAGCCGCGGCGCCTCGGTCTCCACATCGACCTGTTCACCCGCCGCGAGCCGGCGCATGACGCTGGGCAGGCGGACACCGGAGACCTCGTGTGCGCCCTTGCGCAGCCGGGTCAGATCCCTGACGTGCCGGCGGCCGATGCGGAAGGAGACGATGACGGAGACCAGCAGTGCGACGAAGCCCAGCACACCGGCGACGGCGGCCTTGAGGACGACGGCCATCGCGACCGGTTCCACCCGCTTCTGGTAGCGGGCGGCGGCGTCCTGGCCCATCCGCTGGAGGTCGCCGAGCACCTTCTCGGCCGCGGTGTCCCAGCGCTCGGCGTTGACGGTCCGGGGGGCGTCGCGGGCGCCGGCGGCCAGGGCCCGGTCCTCGTAGGAGGTCACCTCGCGCGCCGTCGCGGTACGCCAGTAGTCGTCGTAGACGCCGTGGTCCTTGGCGGGCAGGACGGTGAGGCTGGTGCTGTAGAGGACCCGGCGCTCGGCGATCCGGTCGGAGACCTCGCGCAGATCGCGTGTGCTCATGCTGCCGGAGGAGAGCGCCGCGGACATCAGGGCGTCCTCGCGGGCGAAGGCCTCACGCGCGCGGGCGAGGGTGACCAGGGCGCGAGCCTGCTTGTCCATCTCCACGTCCTGCAGGGCGTGGAGGGCGGTGAGGAAGTCGTATCCCGGGTCGATCAGGTCGCCGTAGGCCTCCATGGCCTCGTCGCGGGTGACGGTGTTGTCCTCGACCTGGGCGCGCAGCGAGGTCAGCCGGTCCAGTCCCTTGACGATGGTGTCCATGCGGGTGCCGACGTCGCCGCTCAGGTCCTCGCGTACGTCCGGCTGCCGGGTGTTGGCGATCAGCTGGTCGACGCTCTCGTCGGTGGCCCGGGTCCGCAGGCGGAGTTCGGTCAGCGCGTTGGCGCCCCGCCGGTCGGCCAGGTACAGCAGGCTCTGGCGGCGTTCGCTCTGGAGGTGCTGGATGACGTCCTCAGCCGGGGACCCCAGTTTCCGTACGACGTTGCCGACCTCAAGCAGCTGGTTGGCGTCGTGACCGGTGATATAGGTCGCGAACGCCCACATGGCGGTCAGGGACACCAGCGGCACGAGCAGCAGCGCCACGATCTTCCGGCGGATCGACTTCCCGCGAAAGCGCATGGCCTCCCCTAGTCAACCCCGGCGCACGGGGGTGGTGTTCCGTCAACAAACGGCGCGAGCCTACTACTGTCGGGTGACATACCCGAAGGCCTGTCCAGGTGTTGCGGAATGGGGGCGCGGCGGGATCGTCACGAGTTGTCCGTTGATTCCCGGACAACCCACCCCTGTTGGCGGCCTCGGACGCCTCATCGGTATCCCGTGTGCACCCGACCGGTTGGCCGGATTTGCTCTACCCCGGGTAACCCATCGGCGGCCGGGTACGTGACGATGGCGGTGGACGGTGCGGCGCCGCGGGCATGTATCCGGTGAAATCCGGGCAGCCACCGAGGAGTCGGACAGGTGGGGAAGACGCGGGGAGAGTGACGGGTTCATGGACACCGGCAGGCGTCCCTTGTGGCGGGAGGAACCGGCGACCCGGCGCCGGATGGCGGATCCGGTGCGGACGGCGGCGGTGCGTGCCGTCATCATCGTGGCGATCACGCTGATCGAGGCCATGGTGGCGTTCCTGAGCACCCTGGCGGGCTCCTGGCTCGCCTTTCCCGCCGTGATCGGCACGGTCGCCAGCACCGTGGTCGCGACCTGGGCGGTGCTGGACGTATGGGTGACCCGGCAGGTGTGGGTGCAGCGCAACGGCGTGCAGTCGCAGCCGAGCAGTACGGCTAGGGAGTTGCGCCGCGAGCGGCGGCGGGAGCATCGGCAGGAGGAGCGGGAGTCCCGGGAGCGCTCTTCGCGAGTTGACGGCGCAGCCGCATGAAGGGCCGGGGCCGGTTGACGGCGAGCGCGGCCGTCATCGCACCGCCGCGTTCGTAGACGGCGAGGTAGGAGCCCTCGCCGGGGTCGCCCTCGACGATGCGTGCGGCGTCCTCGGGGCCGCGCCGGCCGGCCAGTTGGATGCGGCTGCCGTACTGGTCGGACCAGAAGTAGGGCCGGGGCGTGTGCCGGGCGACGGTGGCGCCGGCCAGCAGGTTGCGGACGGCGACCGCGGGTTGTTCGGTGGCGCTGGTCCAGTGCTCGGCGCGGTCGGCGCCGTAGCGCGCGACATCGCCCGCGGCGACGACGTGCGGCAGCGCGGTCGCCCCGCCCTCGTCGCAGAGCACCCCGTCGCGCAGCGCGAGGGGGGAATTTTCCAGCCAGTCGGTGGCGGGGCGCGCCCCGATGCCGACGATCACGGCGTCGGCGTCCAGCAGCCGCCCGTCGGCGAGTTCGACTCCGGTGACCCGGCCGTGACGCCCGCCGCCCTCCGGTGAGCCGCCGTCCGCCCGCAGTGCCTTGACGCCGGTGCCGCACAGCAGGCGTACGCCGTGGTCCGCGTGCAGCCCGGCGCACAACCGGGCCATGTCCGCGCCGAGTTGGGGTATCAGCGGCAGTGGCGCCGCCTCCACGACGGTGACCTGGGCGCCGAGTCCGGCGCAGGTCGAGGCGGTCTCGGCGCCGATGAATCCGCCGCCGATCACCACCACCTGCCGTGCGCCGGCGTGCAGGGCGGCGCGCAGTGCCAGCGCGTCGTCGAGGGTGCGCAGGGTGTGGACGCCGGCGAGCGGCGGGCCCGGCAGGGTGCGCGGCGCCGCGCCGGTGGCGATCACCACGCCGTCGGTGGCGATCCGGCGGCCATCGGCGAGCAGCACGGCGCGGCCGGCCGCGTCGAGCCCGGCGGCGGGGGTGCCGAGCAGCCATTCGGCCGCCAGTTCCGCCTCCTCCTCGTCGTCGGACAGGGCCAGTTGGCCCAGGGGGTCCCCGTCGGCGCTCCCGGGCGGCCCGTCCGCGCCCGGCTTCCGGCCGGCGAGGAATTCCTTGGACAGCGGTGGGCGGTCGTAGGGCCGGTGGTGTTCGGCGCCGATGACGACCAGCCGGCCGTCGAACCCTTGCGAGCGGAGCGCCCTGGCGGCGTACAGTCCGGCCAGGGACGCCCCGACGACCGTGACGGTCCTCATGCGACGGCCTCTTCCCGTACGGCGGGCCGGACGTGGATCATGCCGTCCAGGACATCGACCTCGTGGGTGCGGACGGCCCGGCGGGCCGGCAGGCAGGTCGGTGCTCCGGTGCGCAGGTCGAACAGGGCCGCGTGCAGCGGGCATTCGACGAAGCAGCCCTCGACGAACCCCTCGGAGAGCGAGGCGTCCTGGTGGCTGCAGGTGTCGTCGAGCGCGTAGAAACCGCCGCCCTCGGCGTGGAAGACGGCGATCGCCGGTGTGGTGTCGTCGATCTCGATCCGTACGGACTCACCCTCGGGCAGGTCCTCGATGCGGCAGACGGGAATCATCTGGCCCCCCTCGCGCTGATCGGTATCATGAGTTTCGAATAACGCTTCGCAGAGCGCGATGCGCAACAGAATCCAAGCCGGGAAGCGGGCCGTCAAGAGCTCCCCGGGCAGATGCCCTCAGACGTGCCCCTCAGGGGCCACGGGTGGTGACGCAAAGACCCATGTCGAACACGACCGATACGGCAGATGACCGGTCCGAGGAGCGGCGCGGCGGGGCGGGATCCGTCCAGTCCGTGGACCGCGCGGTGAGCGTTCTGGAGATCCTGGCCCGCCTCGGCGAGGCCGGGGTGACAGAGATTTCCGAGGAGCTGGGAGTCCACAAATCGACCGCGTTCCGGATCCTGGGCGTGCTGGAGAACCGCGGCCTGGTCGAGCAGGAGAAGGACCGCGGGAAGTACTACCTGGGCGCCGGTGTCCTGCGGCTGGCGGGCGCCGCGGCGATCCGGCTGGACATCTCGCAGGAGGGCCAGCCGGTGTGCCGGGCACTGGCCGACGACACCGGCGAGACCGCCAACATCGCGGTGCTGGACGGCGATGCCGCGGTCAACATCATGCAGGCCAGGGGCGCCGCGGCGGTCACCGCCTACAACTGGCTGGGCCGCCGCACCCCGCTGCACGCCACCGCCAGCGGCAAGGTGCTGCTGGCCCACCTGGACCGGGAGCGGCGCGAGACCCTGGCGACGCGCAAGCTGGCGCGCTTCACCGAGAACACCCTGACCACGCCGGCCGCCCTGCGCGAGCAGCTGACGGCGGCCTTCGCGGACGGCTACGCCTGCTCGACCGAGGAGCTGGAGATCGGGCTGAACGCGGTCGCGGCACCGGTCCGGGCGCACGACGGCGCGGTGATCGGGGCGATCGGCGTCTCCGGGCCGGCGTACCGCATGGAGCGGGCGCTGCTGCCTGAGCTGGCCGAACGGTCGGCGAAGGCGGCCGCGGACCTGTCCCGCCGTATGGGGTACGCGGGTTGAGCGCCCCGCCGCGGCTCCGCCGGGTGCGCGGGCCGCGAAAAATCACCTCTTGACGGATCCCGGGCGGACTTCCAGCATGTCTCCTATGGCGCAACGCAGCGCGCCATAGGCAACACCGGGGGTGTGGACGGAAACGCCGTCCACTGCCCTCCCCCGCTCCCAGCGCAGCGCACCACCCAACCCCTCACAGGCATCCGTGCCGACTCCACGCGCGTCGCTCGCCCCTGCCATCACCGCAGGCGCTGTTTAGGAGTGAGACATGCCGCACGAAGCCCGCGCCGTCATCGCTGTCAAAAAGGGCGCGCCCGTAGAGGTGCTGCCGATCCTCGTACCCGATCCCGGTCCGGGCGAAGTGCTCGTGACCGTCCAGGCGTGCGGGGTGTGCCACACCGATCTGCATTACCGCGACGGCGCGATCGGCGACGAGTTCCCGTATCTGCTCGGCCATGAGGCGGCCGGCGTCATCGAGGCCGTCGGCCCCGGTGTCACGGACCTGACCCCCGGCGACTACGTGGTGCTCGCCTGGCGGGCGCCCTGCGGCCAGTGCCGCGCCTGCCGCCGGGGCCGCCCCTGGTACTGCTTCGACTCGCTCAACGCCACCCAGCCGATGACCCTGCTGGACGGCACCCCGCTCAGCGCGGCCCTGGGCATCGGCGCCTTCGCCGAGAAGACCCTGGTCGCCGCCGGACAGGCGGTGAAGGTCGACCCGTCGGCCCGTCCGGAGGCGGCCGGCCTGATCGGCTGCGGCGTGATGGCGGGGTACGGCGCGGCCGTGCACACCGGAGCGGTCGGCAGCGGCGACACGGTCGCCGTCATCGGCTGCGGCGGCGTCGGCAACGCCGCCATCGCCGGCGCCTCACGGGCCGGTGCGCGCCGGGTCATCGCCGTCGACATCGACGACGGCAAGCTGGACGCCGCCGAACGGTTCGGCGCCACCGACACCGTCAACTCCCGTGGTACGGACCCCGTCGAGGCCGTCCGGGCGCTCACCGCCGGGCACGGCGCCGACGTGGTGATCGACGCGGTGGGCCGCCCCGAGACCTGGCGGCAGGGCTTCTACATGCGTGATCTGGCCGGCACGCTGGTCCAGGTCGGGGTGCCTGACCCCGAGATGCGGATCGAGCTGCCGCTGATCGATCTGTTCTCGCGCGGCGGGTCGCTGAAATCGTCGTGGTACGGCGACTGTCTGCCCAGCCGCGACTTCCCCGTGCTGATCGATCTCTATCTGAGCGGCAAACTCCATCTGGAGCGGTTCGTCAGCGAGACCATCGACCTGACCGATCTCGAAGCCGCCTTCGCCAAGATGCAGCGCGGCGAGGTCCTCCGCTCGGTGGTGGTCCTGTGACCGCCCGCGCGGGCGCGGCCCGCGTGGTCATCATCGGCGCCGGCATCGTCGGCTGCTCACTGGCCGATGAACTCACCAGACGGGGCTGGCGCGATGTCACGGTCCTGGAGCAGGGCCCGCTGCACGCCCCCGGCGGCTCCACCTCGCACGCGCCCGGCCTGGTCTTCCGCACCAACGCCTGCCGGACCCTGACCGGCCTCGCCGCGTACACCGTCGAAAAGTTCTCCGGACTGACGGAGGACGGGGAGTCCTGCTTCGACGCACGCGGCGGACTGGAGATCGCCACCAGCGAGGCGCAGTGGGCCGAGCTGCACCGCAAGGCCGGTCTCGCGGCGTCCTGGGGCATCGAGGGCGAGCTGGTCTCCGCCCGCCGGTGTGCCGAACTGTGGCCGTTGCTGGACGAGTCGAAGGTGCTGGGCGGTTTCTTCACCCCCGGGGACGGGCTGGCCCGTGCCCTGCCCGCCTCGCGGGTCCAGGCCGAGCGGGCGGCCTCCCGGGGCGCCCGGATCCTGGACCGGCACACCGTGACCGGCATCGAGCGCGCGGACGGCCACGTCACCGGCGTCGTCACCGACCGGGGCACCTTCCCGGCGGATCTGGTGGTCTCGGCCGCGGGCTTCTGGGGGCCGGTGATCGGCGCGATGGCGGGCGTCAGCGTGCCACTGCTGCCGCTGGCGCACCAGTACGCGACGACGTCGGCGGTCCCCGGGCTCGACGGCCGGCGCCCGATCCTGCGCTTCCAGGACCGCGATCTGTACTTCCGCGAGCACCCCGCCGACGACCCGGCCACCGGCGGCTTCCGGATCGGCATCGGCTCCTACGCGCACCGGCCGCTGCCCGTCGATCCGTACGCCGTCCCCGCGTTCGACGACGCTCCCGTGATGCCGTCCTCGCTGCCCTTCACCCACGACGACTTCGCACCGAGCTGGGAGGACAGCGCCTGGCTGCTGCCCGCCCTGGAGGACAGCAGCGTCGAGGACGGCTTCAACGGCGTCTTCTCCTTCACCCCCGACGGCATGCCGCTGCTCGGCGAATCCCGTGAACTGCGCGGATTCTGGCTGGCCGAGGCGGTCTGGGTGACGCACTCGGCGGGCGCGGCGAAGGCGGTCGCCGAGTGGATGACCGACGGCCGCACCGGCATGGACATCCACGGCTGCGAGCTGTCCCGCTTCGAGGGCGCGCAGCGGTCACCGGCGTATGTCCGCGCGCGCGGCGAGCAGCAGTTCGCCGAGGTCTACGACGTCATCCATCCGCTGCAGCCCGCCGAGCGGGCGCGTCCGCTGCGGGTCAGCCCCTGGTACGCCCGGCAGCAGGAGCTGGGGGCGCACTTCCTGGAGGCCGGCGGCTGGGAGCGGCCGCACTGGTTCGAGGCCAACGCCGCGTCGGCCAAGGGCCTGGACCTTCCGGAGCGGGACGCCTGGTCGGCGCGCCACTGGTCGCCGATCGCGGCGGCCGAGGCGCGGGCGACCAGGGAGCGGGTCGCGCTCTACGACATGACGCCGCTGCGACGGCTGGAGGTGACCGGGCCCGGCGCGCTGGAGTTCCTGCAGCGGATGACCACCAACCAGCTGGCGAAGAAGCCGGGCGCGGTGACGTACACCCTGCTGCTGGACGCGGCGGGCGGGATACGCAGCGATCTGACGGTGGCCCGGCTGGCCGCCGACCGCTTCCAGATCGGCGTCAACGGCCCCGCCGACCTGGACTGGCTCACCGACCACGCCCCCGAAGACGTCCAGGTCCGCGACATCACCTCCGGCACCTGCTGCATCGGGGTCTGGGGCCCGCTCGCCCGCAATCTGGTGCAGCCGCTCACCGGCGCGGACTTCTCACACCGCGGCTTCGGCTACTTCAGGGCGAAGGAGGCCTACATCGGCGAGGTGCCGGTGACCGCGATGCGGCTGAGCTACGTCGGTGAGCTGGGCTGGGAGCTGTACACCAGCGCGGACCTCGGCCTGCGGCTGTGGGACACGCTGTGGGCGGCCGGACAGCCGCTGGGAGTGATCGCGGGCGGCCGCAGCGCCTTCAACAGCCTCCGCCTGGAGAAGGGTTACCGCGCGTGGGGCCAGGACATGTCCACCGAACACACCCCCTACGAGGCCGGGCTCGGCTGGGCCGTGAAGCCGGACAAGGGTGATTTCGTCGGACGGGCGGCGCTGGCCGCGCACCCGCCCGAGGGCGCGCGGCGCCGGCTGGTGCCGCTGACCCTGGACGACCCGGCGGCGATCGTGCTGGGCCATGAACCGGTGTACGTGGACGGCGTCCCGGCCGGCCATGTCACCAGCGCCGCCTACGGCTACTCCGTCGGACGGGCCATCGCCTACGCCTGGCTGCCGCCGGCCGCGGCCGAGCCCGGTACGGCCGTCCACCTGGAGTACTTCGGCGAGAAGGTCCCGGCGACGGTCCGCGCCGAACCGCTCTTCGACCCGGCCATGGAACGCATCCGGCGCTGACGCGCCCACCCCACGCCCGCCCGCGCACCCCTCTCCCCGACCCTGCGCCCACCGGGGAGAGCGGCACCCCACCGAGCCGATCGACCCCGCCCGGCTGCCCGCCGTGCCCGCCAACGGAGGTGTCCGATGACCCTCGCACCCGCGTCCTCCAGCCTGCTCGCCACCCTCGCCGGACGGATGTACACCGACTCCGGTGTCTTCGCCCGGGAACAGGAGCACATCTTCGAATCGCTCTGGTTCTGCGCGGTCCGCGCCGCCGATCTGGAGCGGCCCGGCGCCTTCCGCACCGTCCAGGTGGGCCGGGAGAGCGTCCTGATCACCCGCAACCGCCGCGGCGGCTTCGGGGCCTTCCTCAACGTCTGCCGGCACCGCGGTGCCCAGCTGTGCACCGAGGAGTCCGGCGAGGTGCGGCGCAACCTCCAGTGCCCGTACCACGCCTGGACCTACGACCTGGACGGCCGGCTGGTGGCCGCGCCCAACCTCCAGCGGATGCCGGACGTGGACCGTACCGAACGCGGGCTGGTGCCGGTCCGGCTGCGGGAGTGGCTGGGCTACGTGTGGGTGTGCCTGGCCGACGAACCGCCGTCCTTCGAGGAGACGGTGATCGCGGCGGTCGCCGAGCGGCTGGGCGATCCGGCGGCCGTGGAGCGTTACGCCGTCGACGGCCTCGCGCTCGGCCGGCGGATCCGCTACGACGTGGCGGCCAACTGGAAGCTGATCATCGAGAACTTCATGGAGTGCTACCACTGCGCCACCATCCACCCCGAACTCACCGAAGTACTACCGGAGTTCGCGGACGGCTTCGCCGCCCAGTACTTCGTCGGGCACGGCGCTGCGTTCGCCGACGAGGCCGAGGGCTTCACCGTCGACGGCAGCGGCGGCTTCGCGCCCTTCGCGGGCATCGCCGAGGAGCAGGACCGCCGCTACTACGCCATCACGGTCCGCCCGCAGGTCTTCATCAACCTCGTGCCCGACCATGTGATCGTGCACCGGATGTTCCCGATGGCCGCGGACCGCACCGTCGTCGAATGCGACTGGCTGTACGCACCCGACGTGGTCGACTCCGGCGCCGACCTCTCCCGCTCCGTGGAACTCTTCCACCGGGTCAACGCACAGGACTTCGCCGCCTGCGAACGCACCCAGCCGGCGATGAACTCACGGGCCTACCGGGCCGGCGGGGTGCTCGTCCCCAGCGAGCACCACATCGGCGAATTCCACCGGTGGGTCACCGATCGGCTCCGTCCGGAGACCCAGGAGCCGCATCCGGCGATGACTCCGGCTGAGCCGGCATCTGCTGCTCTTCAGGACGGCGGTACATACGCGTCGCCGTGATCTGGCCGTGCACCACCTCCCCGTCCGGGTCCTGCTGCGGCAGGCCCGGCCGCAGGTGCTCCTCGACGCTGATGTACTTCAGCCCCGCCCGCAGGTCCGCGTCATTGCGCAGCCGGATGACCAGCGGGAACTCCGCGAGCGCGGTGGTGTCGAAGAGGCCCGTGGTGTAGAGGAGTTGGACACCCAGCGCGTCGGCGACGGCCCGCTGGAGCTCCAGCAGATAGGTGGCGTTGGCGCGGCCGATGGGGTTGTCGAGGAACAGGGTGCCGGCGTGCCGCTGCTTGTCCCGGCCCCGGTCGTTGCTGCGCAGCGCGGCCATCGTGCAGTACAGCGCGATCGCCGCGGTGAGCAGCTGCCCACCGGAGAAGACGTCGCCCATCTGCCCGACGGGAACCCGCTCGGCGCGCAGCACCGCGTCCGGCTTGAGGATCTCCACGGCCACCCCGCGCGGCAGCAGCGCGGCGGCGACCCCGCGCAGCAGCAGGGACATGCCGTCCCGCCGCAGGTCGCTGTTCTTCCTGACGGCCGCGAGGGTCGCTTCGTCGATGACCTCGCCCAGCCGCTCGGTGAGGGTGGCCTGGTCCGGGTCCTCGAAACGGATGCGCAGGAACTCCTGGCCCGACCACTCCCCCAGCCCCTCGGGCAGCCGGGACAGCCGCTGCGCGGAGCGGAGCGTCGTCAGTGACGACTCCACCAGGCCGCGCAGCCGGTCGACGATGCTGTCGCGGTTGCGCTCCAGCTGCTCCAACTCGTCGGTGAGCACCCGCAGCCGGGGCGCGAAGGCGTCCGCCCACTTCGCTGCGTGCTCGGGGAGGGCCGCGGCGGGCAGCTCCCGGATCTGCTGCCGGGCCGGGGTGCGGACCTGTTCGTAGCGGGTGGAGTTGGCGTGCCGTACGAGGATGTCGCTCGCCTCGCGCACCGCGGCGTCGGCGGCGGACAGGTCGGCGGCGCAGCCGCGCAGCGACCGACGGGACTCGGCGGCGGCCTGCCGGGCCTCCTCCACCCGGCCGGCGTACGGTTCGGCCTGCTCGCCCGCCGCGTCCTCGCCGTCCTGCTGGTCGCGCAGCAGATCGCGCAGCAGGGCGGCGGTCTCGTCGAAACCGCCGGCCGCGTCCTCGGCGGCGCGATGGCCGCGCAGCAGCTCTTCGTGCCGGGCGCGGGCGGTGTCCAGCGCCTCGGTGGCGGTGGCCAGTTCACCGCCCGCGGTGCGCAGCAGTTCCTTGGCGCGGTCGGCGTCGGCGGGCACCTGGTCCGCGGCGAGTTCGGTGTGCGCCTCGCCGTCCACCGGCGCCAGCCGCTCCGCCTCGCCGCGCAGCCGGCCGAGCTGCTCGCTGGCGGCGGAGGCGCGGGTCTCCAGCATCTGCACCAGCGCTTCCGCGCGGCCGGCGGCGGCCTGCCGGGACGGGCCGTCGGCGGCGTCCGGGCTCTGCAGCAGCGCCTCGGCGCGGGTGCGGACCTTGTTGGTGAGGCGGTTCAACTCGGCGAGAGCCGCGCTCTCGTCGCCCTCGGCGCGGGCCTGTTCGGCACGCAGGTCGGCGCCGACGCCGACCTTCTCGTAGAGCTGGGAGGCGGCGCGGTAGGCCTCGCGGAGCGCGGGAAGGGAGGACTTCGCGTCCTCGGGCGCCTCGCCCAGGTCGTCCGGCACACCGGCGATCTCGGCGCGCTCGGCGCGCAGCGCGCGGGCGGTGCGGCGGGCGTCGTCGGCGGCGCGCTGGGCGGCCCTGCGGTCCTCGTCGGCGGCCCGCGCGCGGTCCACGCACTCCTCGGCCCGGTCCTCGAACTCCGCGGCCTCATCGGCGAGTTCGCGCAGGCGTGACTGCCAGCCGGCGCGCTCACGCAGGCGGTGGGCGAGCCCCGCCAGCAGGTCGGCGGCGCGCCGGGCACGCTGCGCGGTCTCCTGCCGCTCGTCGCGCACCCGGGTGGCCTCCGCCGCGACCTCGTCGGTCTCGGCGCGCACCGCACGGGCCTCGGCCAGCTCGGCCACGGCCTCCTCGGCGGCCGTACGGGTCTGCTCGGCGGTCGCGGCCAGCTCGGCGAGCCGGCCCGGCGGGCAGCCCGTACGCCACGAGCCGAGCCGGGCGGCCAGCGCGCGGTCCCCGGAGAGCCTCGCCGCGAGCACCCGGATCTCGTCGTCCCGCTCTATGGCGCGGGCCCGCAGCGCCTGGCGCTCCTCGTCGGCGGCGGATTCGTCGTGCATCGCCGGGTTCGGCGGGACGAGGAAGACGCCGGTGTCCTGGCTGTCGGGGGCCGGAGTGGGGGCCAGCAGCGCGGCGGCGGTGCCGACGGCGACGGCGGAGCGGGGCAGCAGCGCCGCCTGGGCGAGCACCTCGCGGGCCCGCGCATGGGTTTCCGGGTCGGTGATGATCACGCCGTCGACGAGCTCGGGACGGGCGGCGAGCACCCGGGCGTGGTCGGCGGGGGCGACGGACTGGGCGAGATAGCGCCAGCCGGGCAGTGCCGGGACGCCGTGCTCGCCGAGGTATTCGACGGCGGCCAGCACATCGGGCCCGGGGGGCAGCAGCCCGCCGTCGCCCAGCGCGCCGAGGATCCGCGCATCGTCGGCGGCGGCCGTCCGCAGGTCGAACAGCTGCCGTTCGGCGGCCGTGACGCCCTCCTCCAGCAGCTCGTGCAGGGCGTCGGCGTTACGGTCGAGCTCCTCGGCGGTGAGCGGACCGGTGATCGCCGGGCCCGCATCGCCGCCGGTCGCGGCGGAATCCGCGGCCGGGTGGGGGGCCGAACCGGAGGTGCGGGGGCCGGGCAGCGCGATGCTCTTGGTCTCGGACTGCGGCAGGCCCAGGAGGTCGGCGAGCCGCTGCTCCGCGCCGATCGATTCGGCGGCGCGGCGTTCGGCGTCGTGGCTGCGCCCGGCGGCCTGCGCGGCGTCCTCGGCGCGGGCCGCGGCCAGCTCGGCGGCGGCGTGCCGGGAAGTGGCCTCGCGGGCGCGGTCGGTGGCCTGCTTGGCGGCCTCACGGGCGGTGTCCCAGGCCTCGACCGCGGTCTTCTCCGCGTCCGAGGCGGCGAGCGCGGCACGGGCCGGGTCGGCGTCCGGAGCGGTGTCGTCCAGCCAGCCCGCCTCGACGGCCTCGGTCGTCTCCTGGGCGACCTCGGCGAGCCGCTGCTTGAGGTGATCGGCCTCGCTGCGGGCGCGCTGGGCGTGGGTGGCGGCGGCGGTGGCGTCGCGGTGCGCCGCTTCACCGGTCTCCTGGAGGGCGGCGGACCGCTCCTCCTCCTCGTTGGCGATCCGCTCGCCGACCTCGGCCGCCGTATGGAGCGCTCGGACCAGGTCGGCGGCCGCGGTGGCGCGGGCGGCGAGCGCCGGGGCGGCGTCCCGTTCGGCCTCGCGGATGGCGACCGCGACCCGCGCGGAGCGGTCGGCGGCGGAGCGGTGCCGCAGCGCGATCTCGGCGGCCTGCCAGGCGCTGTGCAGCGTACGGGCGTCGTTCAGCTCACGGCGCTGGGCCGCGGCGCCCTTCTCGGCGGCGGCCAGGGCCAGGGAGGCGTGCCGGTAGGCGATTTCGGCGGAGACCAGGGAGCGGCGCTCGCGGGTGCGTTCGGCGTCGGTGACGTGGTGCGCGGCGGTGGCGACCTGCTCGGCGAGCTCCGCGGCCCGGCCGCGCTCCTCGGTGCCGCGGGCGTGCAGTCGCTGGGCGAGGGCGCGGGTGCGGCGTTCGGCGCCGGCATGCACCTCGCGCGCACGTTCACGCTGCTCGGCGGAGTCGGCGATCCGCGAGAGCAGGTCGAGGGAACCGGCGGTGAAGTCGCGCTCGGCGGTCAGCTCGGCGCGCCGGCCGAGCTTGTGGGCGAAGCCGTGCACGAGGTCGGCGAGGCCGTCGGTGTCGCGGGTGTCGGTGACGGCGCGCAGCAGCAGGTCGGTGAAGTCGGAGTCGTTCTTGACCGCGAACAGCCCGGCGGCTTCGCCCTCGTCGGCGTTCATCTCCCGCTGGTAGCGGAACAGTTCGGGGTCCAGACCGAGGACTCCGAGGTGTTCGTTCCAGCGCTCGTGGATCTCTTCCCAGACGACGTCGAGGTTGGGGTAGTTCTTCCCGGCCTCGGTGAGGACATCACGGAAGCCCTTCATCGTACGGCGCCGTCCCCGGGCCCCGGAGATCCCCTCGCCGCTCTCCTCGCGGGGCCGGACGACGGTGGCCTCGGCGACGGGGAGCGCGTCCAGGCTCATGCCGGGGCCGGGCCGGAAGCTGTACCAGGCCTCGGCGAACTTCCGCGGGTCGTTGGAGACCTGCCGGCCGCGCCACTCGCTCGCCTTGCCGACCACGACGGTCTCGCCGGTGAGGACGTGCTGCCACTCCAGCGCGACATGGCCGCAGTCGTCGGCGAGCAGGAACTTGCGCAGCACACCGGAGCTGGCGCCGCCGAGGGTGTTGCGGTGGCCCGGCAGCATCACCGAGAAGATCAGCTTCAGCAGGACGGACTTGCCGCCGCCGTTCTCCAGGAAGAGGACGCCCGCGGGGGCCGGGCGGCGCGGCGGGCCGACCGGTTCGTCCTCGAAGAAGTCCGCCTGGGCCGGCGCGGGCCGGGGCACCGTCGCGCCGACACCGCGCAGGTCCAGCACGGTGTCGGCGTAACGCGCACCGGCCGGGCCGATGGAGTAGAGGCGGACCCGGGACAGCTCGTACATGGCGGACTCTCGTTGTCGTGTCAGGGGGTGGAGGTGGGGGGGCGGGCCGGTGCGGGGCGCACCGGCGGTCGAGCGCCCCTTACCCGGTGTGGAACGGCAGGCCCGCGTCGGAGACCAGGTCGAGGTCGTCGGACTCCTCGCCGGGGATCAGCGTGGCGCTGCCGTCGGCGACCGGCACCACGCCCAGCTCCAGCAGTTCGGCCATGGCGGCGCTGCCCGCCATGTCGCGTACCTGGAGTTGGTAGCGGGCGGTGGTGCGGTAGGCGCCGCCGGCGTCGTCGCCGGTGCGCTGGAGGAAGCCGGAGTCGACGAGGAAGGTGACGGCCTTGGCGATGATGCCGGTGGTCGAACCGGCCAGCCGCCGGGCGTCCTTGGTGGCGCCGGTGGCGCTGCGCCTGGCGTAGACCCGCCAGGCCGATTCCAGGCCGGGGGCGTCGGTGGTCGGGTCGGTGTTCTCGCCCTCCTGCTCGGCGCGCTCCTCCAGCCTGCGGCAGGCCTGGCGGACGAACGCGTCGACGCCGTTGACGGTGATCCGGCCGATGTAGCCGTCGTCGGCGAGGTCCTCGGGGCGCGGGAACGCCAGCGCGGCGACCGCGAGATGGGCCAGGCCGTGCAGGAAGCGGTCGGCGGAGTCGGCGGTGGCACGGCGGGCGTAATCGCCCATCCGGACCGCGAAGACGGAGTCCTCGTCGGCGGTGACGGCCATCCCGGCCCGGGTGGACACCTCCAGGACGACCAGCCCGAGGCCGGTGGCGACGGCGTCGGCGAGCCGGGCGAAGGAGGGCTCGTCACGGTAGCGGCGCAGCAGCTCGGCGTATTCGACGTCGCGGGCGGGCATCAGCTTGGGCTGCAGCCCGAAGGAGACCAGCCGTGCGGCGTCGGCGGCGTCGGCCGGGGTGACCGGCGCGGGGCCGGCCGCGGCCGCTTCGGGGGCGGCGCCCGGCGTGCCCCGTCCGGTTCCGGTGCCGGACACCGGGTCCGGCTGCGGCGTCGCCTCGTCGGCGGCGGCGTACTCGGTCACGGAACTAGCTCCTTGTGGGGGACGGTCTCGGGGAAGTGGTGCCGCCTCGACGGCGGCCGGGGGCACGGCGCCGCCGGATGGCGCGGGGCCGGGCGCGGCCCGCGGACCGGCGGCCGCGGTGCCGGTGGCGCGGGCATCAGGCCACCTCCGAGCGGTCCGCGGCCATCCCGGCCGAGTCCAGCAGGGCCTTGCCGACGATGAGGTCGGCGCCGCCGAACTCGGGGTCGGCAAGCTCCGTGCCGTCGTCGACGGCGAAGAGCAGCTGCTGCTCGCCCTGGCGGTAGGCCGTGCCGACCGGCGGGCTGGCGGCATGCACCGCCAACAGGGCGACCAGATAAGGGAGTTCGGGGTCCTTGCGGCGGGCCTCGGCGAGGAGTCCGGAGAGCCGGCGGGGCGCGTCGGCGGGCAGGTCGAGCAGTGCCGTTGCGGCGTCCAGCTGCTCCTCGCTGAAACGGCTGTCGTCGGGCGTCGCGACCAGGTCGGGCTCGGGCATCTCGGCGCCGAGGTGCTCGCGCTCCATGGGCGGGGTCAGCAGCACCTCGACGAGATCGCCGACCCGGACCGCCGACGGGGTGCGCAGGCCCGTCCCGTGGGCGAAGAAGGCGTCGGTGACGCGGATGGCGTGCTCGGCGGGCAGCGGCAGCAGCGGGGCCAGCAGCTGGCCGTAGAGGTCGAGTCCGGAGCGGGCGGTGGGCGTGGCGAAGGCCTGCCGGTCCTGTTCGGCGCGGAAGAGCGGGCCGGCCTCCAGCAGGCGGGACTGGAGCTGGGTGTGCCGGCGGATGCAGTCCTTGACGATGTCGACGAGCTCGGCGGCGCGCCGCTTGTGCTCGGCCTCCTCCGTCTCGTCGCGGGCCTTGCGGATGTTGGTGAGGATGGCGTTCTCGTGGCGGTAGCGGTCCGCGACGTGGTCGAGCGCCTCGGTGATCATGTCGGGGACGGTCTGCAGCCAGTCGACGGCGCGGACGTTGCGACGGGTGGCGTCCAGGGTCCGGCGCAGGGTCTCGGCGTACTGCACCGTGCGGTAGCGGGCCTGTTCGGCGGCGAGCTGGGCGTCGGCCAGCCGGCCGCGGTTGATCAGCACCTCCAGCTTGACCTCGGCGGCGATCTGGGCGCTGGTGACGTCGGTGTCGAGCGCGCCGACCAGGACGTTGACCGCTTCGTCGGTGGCCCGGAGGTAGACCGTGCCGCCGGCGCCGGGCACTTCCTCGATGAGCTTGAAGTCGTAATCGCGGCGGACGTACTCGCCCTCGGGGTTGAAGGTGCCGTAGACGGCGCGGAATCCGCGGTCCACGCTGCCGACGTTGATCAGATTCTCCAGCACCCAGCGGGCGACCCGCTCGTGCTCGCCCGAGGGGCGGCGGGGGGCCTGGGCGGCGACCCGCGGCAGCACCCTGGCCACTATTTCCTCGTGGTCGGCTCCGGTGTCGAAGTCCATGTTGAGGGTGACGAGATCGATGACGGCGAGCGCCACCTCCGCCATGGCATAGATGCCGTACTCGCCCGCGAGGTTGGCCTTGCGCACATCGAGGTCGTGCAGCGGCGCGGTGCATGCCAGGGCACGCAGCCGACGGGCCAGGCCTTCGTCGGCGGCCGGGCCCGGCGCGGGCCGGTGTGGCCCGTTGAGCTGGGGCGCAGCGGCCCTCGGGGCAGGAAAAGTCACGTCGCACAGAGTAGGCGCTCGCAGTGACAACGGACGAAACGGCGCGGATCCGCTCAAGGGGGGAACCTGCGGAATCCGGTTGACGGCCGACCGCTCAGCTTACCGGCCCGGTCGCCGGCTTCGCGCCCGCACCCCGGCGGGGTGGGGTGCGGGCGGGCCTTCACGGCCGCCGTTCACCGCGCCGTTCACCGCGCTCAATGTGTTGCGCCGCCCGCGGCGCGGAGGTCGGTGCGGGTGACCGCGGCGGTGGCGGCGATCTCCCGCAGCGCCTGGGCGACCGAGGCGACCGGCAGGGACGGCTGGGCGCGGTCCACGA
Source organism: Streptomyces sp. NPDC101393 (assembly GCF_044767385.1). Lineage (NCBI taxonomy): Bacteria > Bacillati > Actinomycetota > Actinomycetes > Kitasatosporales > Streptomycetaceae > Streptomyces > Streptomyces sp. NPDC101393. The sequence goes on from NZ_JBIWNU010000015.1 coordinate 43,516, forward strand.
CCTGTTCGGGCGCGTAGGGGACGTGCACGAAACCGCCCCGCATTTCCGGCATTTCGGTGGCGATGAGATGGGCGAGGGCGTAGAAGACGTGGTTGCAGACGAAGGTGCCCGCGGTGTTGGAGACCGACGCGGGCAGGCCGGCGGCGCGCACGGCCGCGACACAGGCCTTGACCGGCAGGGTCGAGAAGTAGCCGGCCGGGCCGCCCGGGACGATCTCCTCGTCGATCGGTTCGGCGCCCGCGCCATCGGGGATGCGGGCGTCGTCGACGTTCACCGCGACGCGTTCGACGGTGATGTCGGGCCGGCCACCCGCCTGTCCGACACACACCACGATCTCGGGCCGGGTCTCCTCGATGGCGCTCCGCAGCGCCGTCCGCGAGGCCCCGTAGACGCAGGGCAGCTCGGCGGTGAACACCTCCAGGCCCGGCGGCGGTTCGGCCGCGGCGGCGCGTACCGCCTGCCAGGACGGATTGGTGGATTCCCCGTCGAAGGGTTCGAATCCGGTCAGCAGTACCCGGGTCATACGGTCATCCTCGGCGGTGGTGGTGGTGGGGGCGGTGGTCGGACCCGCGGTCCGGCGGTGGGGCGCGCGTCCGGGCGGCGGGCCCGGCGAAGTTCGGCAGGTCCGGTGGGTCCGGTGGGTCCGGTGGGTCCGGTGGGTCAGAACGCGAACAGCGCCATGATCACGATGTTGCAGCCGAGCAGCACGCCCGCGGTGGGCAGCTGCGCCTTGATCGGGCCGTATTGGTCCTTCAGTTCCAGCAGGGCCGCCGGAACGATGTTGAAGTTGGCCGCCATCGGGGTCACCAGGGTGCCGCAGAATCCGGCGAGCATGCCGATGGCCAGCACCGCGGCGGGGTTGCCGTCGAAGTGCCCGATGAGGACGGGCCAGCCGACGGCGGCGGTCATCACCGGGAAGGCGGCGAAGGCATTGCCCATGATCACGGTGAACAGGAACATGCCCACGCAGTAGACGACGATCGCGACGTACAGCGAGTCCTCGGGCAGGATGGACCCGGCGAGCTTGCCGACCTGGTCGCCGACGCCGGCGACCTGGAAGATCGCGCCGAGAGTGGCCAGCATCTGCGGCAGCAGCATCGCCCAGCCCATGGCTTCCAGCATGGAGCGGCCGGACTGCACCGGCACCGAGATCCGCTTCTCGCGCAGCATCACCATGCCGACGATCAGGGCGGCGACGGCGCCGATACCCAGGCCGAGGATGGTCTCGCTGCCCTCCTGGAGGAGCGGTTCGCCCCCGAAGGAGAGGTGCTTGACGCCGACGGCGCAGATCATCGCGACGACCGGGATGGTGAGCGCGGGCACGAACAGCCTGTTGCCCAGCTTTGCGGCGCTGGCGACGCGCTGTGCGGGGGTGGTGGTGCGCGGGGTGCCGCGTCCGGTGAAGCCGAAGCCGGCGAGCGAGGCCATGACGAGGACGGCGACGCCGAGGGGCTCGGCCGGCACCTGCTTGGTGACGACCCAGCTGCTGTAGATGAATCCGGCGCCGATCAGGCCCCAGAAGGCGCCGGTGCCGAAGCGCTTGGGGTTGCTGCGGTCGGCGGTCATCTGGGCGGCCATCACCAGGAAGCTCAGCCCGACCAGCCAGTAGAACCACTCTGCCTTGATCACTTCGCGGCCTCCATTGCTCCCGTTTCGACATGGGCGGTGAGCAGTTCGCGTTCCAACTGGCGGTCCAGGCGCAGCAGTCGCCAGCCGTGGACGAGGAAGGCGCACACCGCGGTGGGGATCGCCCAGAGTGCGAGTTGCAGGGGTTCGAGGTGGGTGCCGTAGGTGGTGTTGACGAAGCCGGTGATCAGCAGGATGGAGCCGACGGCGAGAAAGACGTCCTCACCGAAGAAGAGCCCGATGTTGTCCGCGCTGGCGGAGAACGACCTGACCTTCTCCCGTGTCCGTTCCGGTAGTGCGCCGTACTTGCGCTCGGCGGCGCCCTCGGCCATCGGGACGGCGAGCGGGCGGACGGTCTGGGCGTGCCCGAAGACGTTGGTCAGGCCGACCGCCGCGCCGATCTGGCGCATGCCCAGGTAGAGCGCCAGAAAGCGCCCGGTGGTGAGCTTGCCGAACTTGGCGATGAGGTTGCGGGCCTGCTCCTGGAGGCCGTAGCGCTCCAGGAGGCCGATGACCGGGAGGGTGATCGCGAAGATCGTCACGGCCCGGCTGCTCGCGAAGCCCTCGCCGAAGGAGGCGAGCACTTTGCCCGGCGACAGGCCTCCGAGGAGGCCGGTGGCAATACCGGCCACCCCCACGACCAGGAGCGGATTGCGCTTCGTGGCGAAGCCGATCACGACCACGAGCACACCGAGGAGCACGATCATGGATCCGCCTTCCGCGTGCGGGACCCCGCAGGGTTCCCTCGGGTCCCCACGGGGAGCCGGGGGGACGGTGATGAGATTCCTGCGGAGGCTAGGCGATTGTTCAACGATCCGACAAGGGGTCTGCGGCAGCGAACCCGCGGAGGACCGTCAGCCCTCCGCGATCTGCTGGGCATACGCCCCCGAGAGCTGGCTGCGCGAGTCCTCCAGGTAGGACAGCAGCAGCCGTTCGGCCGCCACGGCGTCACCGGCCTGCAGCGCCTCGACGATCTGCCGGTTGCGGGTCAGATACGGCGCGTGGAAACGCCGGGGGTCGTCCATGACGTGGAAGACCAGCCGGAGTTCGGCCAGCACCCCGCGCATCAGCTCGTCGGTGCGGGGGCTGCCGGCCAGCGCCACAATCGCCTGATGAAAGCGGATATTTGCGGTCGAAAGGTCCTGCCAGGACCGGTTCCCGGACGCGGTCTCACCGGCCCGCACCGCCGCCTCGATCGCGTCGACGGCCGCCACCGTCTCCTCGCCGTAGGGCCCCTCCCCCAGGCCGCGCACCGCCGCGCATTCCACCAGCGTGCGCACCCGGTAGATGTCGTCCAGGTCCTCGACGGTCACCATGCGCACGAACACCCCGCGGTTGAGCTGGTGCACCAGCAGCCGCTCGTGGGTGAGCAGCCGGAAGGCCTCCCGCAGCGTGTTGCGCGAGACCCCCAGCGCGCCGCCGATGCTCTCCTCGGAGAGGCGGACGCCGGGCGGGAAGTAGCCCTCCATGATCCGGTCACGCAGGATGTCGGCGACCCGCTCGGCCGTGCTGGAGCGGCCGAGCAGGGCGCGGTCCGTCTCCAGGCCCGAGATCTCGGCGAGCCGCCGCTGATCGTTCTTCGCCACTCCGCCGGCCATTTCGCTCCCCGCTCTCGCCCTGCTCCGGGCGGTGCGTGCACGATGGGCCCGCCCGGGTGTCGTGTGCGGAAGTCAATCCCAGATGGGAGAACGAAACAACACACCTCTTGTCGGATCGTTGAACGATCGCTACGTTGGCCTCAACGCCGGTCGGCCCGAGTGCCCTCGGGGGAGAGTCACTACGGATACGGGCCGGCCGGCCCTGACCCGCACGCTCCGCCCCGCCCGTATCAGGGCCGCCCCGGCATGCCCGCAGCACGCGGTACGCACAGCCGGACACCGGCGGACCGGCCCCCGAGCACTTCTGGAACGGACACACATGAGCGACGCGGTGACCCCTCCCGTCATCGACCTCAACGCCGACCTCGGGGAAGGCTTCGGCCGCTGGCAGCTCACCGACGACGCTGCCCTGTTGTCCGTCGTCACCAGTGCCAACGTCGCCTGCGGCTTCCACGCCGGCGACCCGTCCACCATGCGGCGGGTGTGCGAACTGGCCGCCGAGCGCGGTGTGGTCATCGGCGCCCAGGTCTCCTACCGCGACCTGGCGGGCTTCGGCCGCCGGGCGATGGACGTGCCACCGGACGAGCTGGCCGACGAAATCACCTACCAGATCGGCGCGTTGGAAGTCTTCGCACGCGCCGCCGGGACAGCCGTCGGCTACGTCAAACCGCACGGCGCGCTCTACAACCGCTGTGTGCGGGACGAGGAGCAGGCGGGCGCCGTCATCGACGGCATCCGCGCCGCGGGCGGCGGCCTGCCGGTCCTCGGACTGCCCGGCTCCCGGCTCCACGAGGCGGCACTCGCCGCCCAACTACCCGTCGTCGGCGAGGCGTTCGCCGACCGCGCCTACACCGCCGAGGGCACCCTCGTATCGCGGCGCGAGCCCGGCGCCGTGCTCCACGACCCTGACGAGGTCGTCACACGCGCCCTCGGCATGGCCCGCGACCGCACCGTCACCTCCCTCGACGGCCGGCCCGTCGACATCGCGGCCCGCTCCCTGTGTCTGCACGGCGACACCCCCGGCGCCGCCGCGCTGGCCCGGCGGGTGCGGTCCGAACTGACCGCGGCCGGCGTCCGCGTGCGGAGCTTCGTATGAGGCCGCTGCCCGTGGGGGAACACGGGCTGCTCATCGAACTGGACACGGCGCAGGAGGTCGAGGCGCTGCACGCCGAACTGCTGCGGCGCGCCGCCGACGGCACGCTGCCACCGGTGCGCGAGATCGTGCCGGCCGCGCGCACCGTGCTGCTCGACGGGCTCGCCGATCCGCGCGGGCTCACCGCCGAACTCGCCACCTGGCACATCCCCGAACTGACCACCGTCGACCGCCCCACCGTCGAGATCCCGGTCCGTTACGACGGCCCTGACCTCGCCGATGTCGCCGCGCTGTGGGGCGTCACCCCCGACGAGGTGATCCGCCTGCACTCCGGCTCCGCCTTCCACGTCGCCTTCTGCGGCTTCGCCCCCGGCTTCGGCTATCTCACCGGGCTGCCCGAAGCGCTGCACGTCCCCCGCCGGGACACCCCGCGCACCAAGGTTCCGGTCGGCTCGGTCGCCCTGGCCGGTCCGTACACCGGCGTCTACCCGCGCTCCTCCCCCGGCGGCTGGCAGCTCATCGGCACCACCGACACCGTGCTCTGGGATCCGCAGCGCGAACCGGCGGCGCTGCTCGCACCCGGCACCCGCGTCCGCTTCCTCCCCCAGGACCTCCGGGACTCCGGCGCCGGCTCCCCCGCCGGAACCCCGGCGACCTCCCGCAGCAAGGAGCGGCCCCGATGACCGACCGCGCCTTCTCGGTCGTCCGCGCCGGTGCGCTCACCACCGTCCAGGACCTCGGCAGGCCCGGCCACGCGCACCTCGGGGTGCCGCGCGCCGGTGCCCTCGACGAACCCGCCCACCGGCTCGCCAACCGTCTCGTCGGCAACCCGGAGGGGGCCGCCACCCTGGAGACGACCCTGACCGGCTGCGCGCTGCGGGTCCGTTCGGCGACCACTGTCGCCGTGACCGGCGCCCCCTGCCCCGTGACCGTCGACGGCGCTCCCGCACCCTGGGGCGCCCCGGTGCACGTCCCGGCGGGCGCGGTCCTGGACGCCGGGCCCGCCACCCACGGACTGCGCAGCTATCTCGCCCTCGGCGGCGGCATCGACACCGAACCGGTGCTGGGCAGCCGCGCCGCCGACCTGCTCTCCGGCCTCGGTTCCGATCCGCTGACGGACGGCGCGGTGCTCCCGTTGGGCCCTGTGCACGGCCCGGCCGGCGCCGCCGATGCGGTGCCGCACCCCGGGCCGGTTGCGGAGCTGGTGCTCCCCTTCCTCCCCGGCCCCCGCGACGACTGGTTCAGCGATCACGGCCTGCGCACCCTGGCCACCGGCCGCTTCCGGGTCTCCCCGGCGAGCAACCGGATCGGCCTGCGCACCGAAGGCCCCCCGCTGGAGCGCGCCCTGTCCGGTGAACTCCCCAGTGAGGGAATGCCGTTGGGCGCCCTCCAGGTGCCCCCGAACGGCCTGCCGGTGCTCTTCCTGCACGACCACCCCACGACCGGCGGCTATCCGGTCATCGGTGTCGTCCCCGAGCGCCATCTGGCCCCGGCCGCCCAGGCCGTGCCGGGGACCCCGGTCAGGTTCCTGCCCGCGGGGCGCACCGGACGGTGAGGCCGCGCGCGGGAACCTAGCCGTCGGCCGGGCGCCCGTACCCGCCGCCGCCCGGCGTGCGCAGCACCAGTACATCGTCCACACCGACCTCCGCGGCGTCGCAGCCGCGCAGGGATTCCACCGAACCGTCCGCGCGAGCCACGGAGTTGACGCCCGTCGCGCCGGGCGCGCCGCCCGCCATGCCGTACGGCGCGACCCTGCGGTGGTTGGTCAGCAGGGCGATGGTCATCGGCTCCAGGAAGCGCAGCCGGCGTTCGACGCCGCAGCCGCCGTGCCACCGGCCGGCGCCGCCGCTGCCGGCCCGGATGGCGAAGCTGTCGACGCGGACGGGGTAGCGCCATTCCAGCACTTCGGGGTCGGTGAGCCGGGAGTTGGTCATATGGGTCTGCACGGCGTCCGCGCCGTCGAAGCCGTCGCCCGCGCCCGAGCCGCTGGCGACCGTCTCGTAGTACTGCACCCGGTCGTTGCCGAAGGTGAGGTTGTTCATGGTGCCCGAGCCCTCGGCCTGGATTCCCAGCGCGGCGTACAGCGCGCCGGTGACGGCCTGCGAGGTCTCCACATTGCCCGCGACGGTGGCCGCCGGGAAGGCGGGCGCCAGCATCGAGCCCTCCGGGATGCGGACCTCGACGGGCTTGAGGCAGCCGCTGTTGAGCGGGATGTCCTCGGCGACCAGGGTGCGGAAGACATAGAGGACCGCGGCCATCACCACCGAGCTGGGCGCGTTGGCGTTGCCGGGCTGCTGGGGCGAGGTGCCGGCGAAGTCCAGCACCGCGCTGCGGGCCGTGCGGTCGACGGTGAGGGCGACCCGGATCTCCGCGCCGCTGTCGGTCTCGTAGCGGCAGGAGCCGTCCGCCAGCCCGGCGATGATCCGGCGTACGGACTCCTCGGCGTTGTCCTGGACGTGCCCCATGTAGGCGCGGACGACATCGAGCCCGAACTGGTCCGTCATCCGCCGGAGTTCGTGGATGCCCTTCTCGTTGGCGGCGATCTGGGCGCGCAGATCGGCGATGTTGGCATCGGGGGCGCGGGAGGGATACGGGCCGGACGCGAGGAGTTCGCGGGTCTCCTGCTCGCGGAGTTCGCCGTCGCGCACCAGCAGCCAGTTGTCGAAGAGGATGCCCTCCTCCTGGATCGTGGTGCTGAAGGCGGGCATCGAGCCCGGGGTGATGCCGCCGATCTCGGCGTGGTGCCCGCGCGAGGCCACCAGGAACAGCAATTCGGGGGCCGGGTCCGCGGAGCCCGTCCCGCCGTCCCCCGGCTGCTGCGCGAAGACGGGGGTGACGACGGTGACGTCCGGCAGATGCGTACCACCGTGGTACGGGTCGTTGACGGCGTACACATCGCCCGGCCGCATCGCGCCACGGCGCCGCCCCAGCACCTCCTTGATCGACTCGCCCATCGAGCCCAGGTGCACGGGAATGTGCGGGGCGTTGGCGATCAGGTTGCCGTCGGCGTCGAAGAGCGCGCAGGAGAAGTCGAGGCGTTCCTTGATGTTGACCGAGTGCGCGGTGTTCTCCAGGCGGACGCCCATCTGCTCGGCGATCGCCATGAAGAGGCTGTTGAACACCTCCAGCATCACCGGGTCGGCCTCGGTACCGACCGCCACCCCGCCGTTACGTGACTCCACCCGGGTCAGCAGCAGCGACCCGCCCTCGCCGACGGCCGCCTGCCAGCCCGGATCGAGGACCGTCGTCGCGTCGTCCTCGGCGATGATCGCCGGACCGTTGAGGGTGTCACCGGGATTCAGGTCCGTCCGCCGGTAGAGCCCGGTGTCACGGCGGCCGCCCCGCGTGTACATCCGCACCGTCGACACCGGCCGCAGCTCCCCTTCCCGGCGCCGGGAGCCGACCTCGTGGCCGGCGGCGCCGCCCGCCGCGCCGAGCGCCTCGACCGACACCGCCTCCGCCACCAGCGGCTTGTCCATGGTGAAGGCGTAGCGGGTGTGGTGGGCCCGGACGAATTCCGCCGCCATCGCGTCCCCGTCGGCCAGTGGCACGCCGATGGTGGAGTCCGTCCCCGCGTAGCGGACCAGCACCCGTGCGTGGGTGCTGATGCTCTCCTGCGGCACCCCGTCGTCGAGGAGTTCGCGCCGGGCCCGGTCGGCCAGCGTGTCGCACACCTCCCGCAGCCGCTCCATCGCCCCGGCATCGGCGAACTCCGCCTCGACGGCCTGCTCGCGCATCGCGGTGGCGTCGGCGACCCCGATGCCGTACGCGGAGAGCACCCCGGCCAGCGGCGGGACGAGCACCGTGCCGATGCCCAGTGCGTCGGCGACCGCGCAGGCGTGCTGGCCGCCCGCGCCGCCGAAGCTGGTGAGGGCGTAGCGGGTGATGTCATGGCCGCGCTGCACGGAGATCTTCTTGACCGCGTTGGCCATGTTGAGCACCGCGATGTCCAGGAATCCGGCGGCGACCTCCTCGGGGCCGCGGTCGTCACCCGCCTCGGCCGCCGCGCGCCGGGCCAGCTCCGCGAAGCGGGTGCGTACGACGTCGGCGTCCAGCGGCTGGTCGCCGTCCGGGCCGAAGACCGCGGGGAAGTGGCCGGGCTGGATCCGCCCCAGCATCACGTTCGCGTCGGTGACGGTCAGCGGTCCGCCCCCGCGGTAGCAGGCGGGGCCGGGGACGGCGCCCGCCGAGTCGGGACCGACGGTGTAGCGGCGGCCGTCGAAGTGCAGCACCGAGCCGCCGCCCGCGGCGACGGTGTGGATGTTCATCATCGGGGCGCGCATCCGCACCCCGGCGACCTCGCTGCCGAAGACCCGCTCGAACTCGCCCGCGTAGTGCGACACATCGGTGGACGTACCGCCCATGTCGAAGCCGATCACCCGGTCGTGGCCGGCACCGGCCTCGGCGGCCGCGCGGACCATGCCGACGACCCCGCCCGCGGGCCCCGACAGCACCGCGTCCTTCCCCCGGAAGTGCGCCGCCTGCCGCAGTCCGCCGTTGGACTGCATGAACATCAGCCGGATGCCGGGGAGTTGGGCCGCGATGTCGTCGACGTACCGGCCGAGGATCGGCGAGAGATAGGCGTCGACGACGGTGGTGTCACCGCGCGGCACCAGCTTCATCAGCGGGCTGACCTCGTGCGAGCAGCTCACCTGGGTGAAACCGGCCGCTTCGGCCAGCGCGGCGACCGCCTTTTCGTGGCCGTCGTGGCGGTAGCCGTGCATCAGCACGACGGCGGCGCTGCGCAGCCCGTCGGCGCGGGCCCGGACCAGTGCCGCGCGGACCGCGTCACGATCCAGCGGCCGGACCGTCGTGCCGTCCGCGCCGATCCGCTCCGGAACCTCGATCACCCGGTCGTACAGCGCCTCGGGCAGCACGATCCGCCGGTCGAAGATCCGCGGCCGGTTCTGGTAGGCGATGCGCAGCGCGTCCCGGAAGCCCTCGGTGATGAGCAGCACGATCGGCTCGCCCTCGCGTTCCAGCAGGGCGTTGGTGGCGACCGTCGTCCCCATCCGCACGACGGACACCCGCTCGGCGGGCACCGCCTCGCCGGGGCCGAGCTCCAGCATCATGCGGATACCGGCCACCGCCGCGTCCCGGTAGCGCCCGGGGTCGTGCGACAGCAGCTTGGCGGTGGCCAGCCGCCCGTCCGGCCGTCGGCCGATGACATCCGTGAACGTGCCGCCACGGTCGATCCAGAACTCCCAGCGTCCCGTCATCCGGCCATTGTCGCAGCGCCCTTCCGGTCTGCCGGGGCGTCGAACACGCCCCGCGCGCCGCTCCCGGCGGCCGGCCGAACCGCCCGACCTCGTACGCCCATCGCCCGGCGGACGACGGGGCTCGGCCTGTCGTCACCATCCCGTCGTGCGCCCGAAGGACAGGCCTTGCGGCGTCCGGTGCATGTGAGCGCAACGCGGAGGGCCGCCCGGCACCGGGCACCCCACCAAGCCCTCTGACCTGCGCCTATAGGAAGATCGACCGGAATGACGGGGCTCCCGGCCTGCGCAAGGACCGCTTGCCACGGCCCCTGATCGGCGTTCCGCCGACGCCCCTGGAGCCGGCCCCCGGCCCTCCGATCGAAGGAGGAGAAGGGCAGGTCGCCGCCCCAGGCCGGGCGCCACGGCGGGGCCGCAAGAGGGGGGAGGGAGTGCGCGGGCGCCTGCGTCCCGCCCTCTCGGCCGTATGGCGGCGGGGATCAACCTCCGTATACGCCCGGCGAGTTCGGGGCGAGGACGGCGCGGCACCAGGGGCCTGCCGGAAATCGGGCCGACGGGCTGCCCTGCCCGGCCGTCTCACACCGCCGAGGCGTCCGGTCCGAATCTGCTGCGGACGGCCGTCTGGACCTCGGCCTCCTCGGCCGGGTCCGCGGCGAGGCGGCGGAGTTGTTCGACGACCCGGGCGTCGCCGGTGGCGGCATGCCGGGCGGCCAGCTCGCGAGTGGTCTCCTCGCAGTCCCAGAGGCATTCGACGGCGAACCCGGCGGCGAACCCGGGATCGGTGGCGGCGAGCGCGCCGGCGGCCCGGCCGCGAAGGTGCGAGGAGGACGTCTCGCGGTAGATGTGGCGGAGTACGGGAGCGGCACAGGCGACGCCGAGCCGTCCGGCGCCGTCGACCAGCTCCCAGAGGCCACCCGCGTCCGGCCCGTCCTCGCGCACGGTCCTGCGCAGCGCGGCCAGCACCAGCTCGCTGTCCCGCTGCGTGCCGCGCCGGGCGAGCATCGCGGCGGCGGAGGCGCCCAGGCGGTCGTCGCGCCGGGCCCAGACCCGGGCACGGGCGACGGCGCTGACGCTGCGCATCCGCTCGAAGGAGGCCAGCGCGGCGGCGACCAGCGGCTCCGATGCCAAGGGGTCGACCGCTACGGCCTCGATCAGGCCGAGGACATCCGGGTCGCCGCGTTCGGCGAGGTGGTGCAGGGCGGCGGCACGTGCGGCGTCCGGGCCGCCGTGGGCGGCCGCGAGCAGCTCAGGGCGGTCTTCGGGGGCGGCGACCGCTGCCAGGCAGCGGGCGGCGGCGATGTGCCGGTGCTCCTCGGGGTGCAGGTCCAGGCCCTGCTGTGCCCATGCCAGGACCTCGGTCACGCTCCAGCCGGGGCGCGGCCCACGGGGCCGCAGCTGACGTTGCCAGCGGTCGAAGGAGCCCTGTTCGCCGGCGGCGGCCACCCGCGCTCCGTAGCGGGGATCCTCCGCCCACAGGCGCCAGGGCCGGGGCTCGAAGGCGTCCCGGACGGCCGCGGCCAGCTCGGCCTCGCCCTCCTCGGTCTCGGGGAAGCGGGCGAGGACGGCGGGGGCGAGGGTCAGCAGCCCGGCGTCGTCGTCCCGCAGCGCCAGCTCGTCGAGGGCCCAGCGCCAGTTGCTGCCCGCCGCCGCATAGCTGCGCAGCAGCAGGCGCGCGGCGTCCCGCCCGTAGGAGGCGAGGTGGCCGAGTACGGCGAGGGCCAGGCCGGTGCGCTCCTCACAGGTGTCGATGCGGTCGTCGGGGTGGAAGAGGTGGCATTCGATCTCTTCGAGGCCGCCGTCGAGCTGCATGTAGAGGCGCGCGTAGTAGAGGGAGCGGTTCTCCACCTGCCAGTCGCGCCGGGCATCCCGCAGCACACTGCTGTTCAGTGCCGCGAGCGCCTCGGCCCGCGGCGCCGCGAGGGCATGCAGGGTCCCGTCGCCGCGGCCTCGCTGAAGGAGGCCGAGGAGGGTGCCACTGGGCGCTATGTCTGGATCGAACATGAGGTCAGCATCCGGTGCGGGGGGCAGGCTGGCAACGGGATTTCCGCTGACCGGCATTCTTGCCGGTGACCGCGGGCCGTATGCGTCGTTCCCACCATGGATCGGCAGGACATGACAGCTGCACGGCGGGCGCAGCCTAGCCTGGAAGCTGTCATTCCGCCGACTCACCCCGGGGTTGCCCCAGGAAGGCCTGCGGCATATGCCAGATGCACCACCGTATCGGGTAATGCCAAATCCCTTACGGACGGTCGCAGCCTGTGCAACAGTCGTCACCGGCCCTTCTGTCAGACCTGGCCCTTGGCGCCGCCTGATCACGGAGTACGTCATGCCGTCCCCTCTCTTCGCGGACCACCCAGCCGACCGGCCACCCGAGCGCGACTCGGTCGAGGCACTCATCACGCAGGCCCGCCGCCTGCGCGGTGGCCTCGACGCGGTGCGCCGGGAGTCGTCGGTGGACACCGATGTCGTCACCGACCCGCAGCTGCGCTGGCAGCGGGCCCTGTGCGACCTCGCCGTCCACCACCTCGACGACCTCGACGGCCACCTCGACCAGCTGAGAGAAGGCCTGCCCGACGACGTCCGGACCGACGCGGCCGACGACGCCGCGGAAGCCGACCTGCCGGTGGCACCCCCGGAGCCCGCGCCGCACGAACGCGGTGCACTGCTGCGCCGGGTGGGCAGCGCCGAGTGGAATCTGCTGACCGACGAGGCGAGTTGGTCCGACGAGCTGTTCGCGATGTTCGGCCGGGACCCGTCCGACGGCCCGCTGACCCTCGACGAACTCCCGTCCCTGGTCTTCGACGAGGACCAGGAGGGTCTGGCCGTCATGGTCACCGACTGCCTGGTGGACGGCCGGCCGATCGACGGCGAATTCCGCATCGTGCGTCCCGACGGCAGCATCCGTACCGTGCACATGGTGGGCGAGCCGGTGCTCGACACCGACGGCAGCACCGCCTGCATGTGGGCCGTGCTACGGGACGTGAGCGAGCTGCGCCGCAGCCAGCAGGCGGTGCGCGACACCCGTGACTCCCTGCAACGCCAACGGCAGATCGCGCAGACCGAGCACCGTGTGGCGGTCGAATTGCAGGAGGCCGTGCTGCCTCCGTGGCGCGCTTCCCTGCAGTTCCCGCAGGGCGGCCCCGCGGCCCTCGATCTCGCCGGGCGCTACCTCCCCGCCGGCACCAGCGCCCTGATCGGCGGCGACTGGTATGACGCCCTGCAACTCCCCTGCGGCAAGACGCTGTTGAGCGCCGGCGATCTCACCGGCCATGGTGTCGCGGCCACGTCGGGCATGGCCATGCTGCTCGGCGCGCTGCGCGGGATGGCGGTCGCGGGACAGCCCCCGGGCCCGCTGATGGGCTTCCTCAACCAGCTTCTGGACACCAGCGCGCAGCCGGCCCTGGGCAGCGCGGTGTGCTGCCGCTTCGACCCCGCCACCCGCACGCTGGAGTGGGCCCAGGCCGGTCACCCCGCACCGCTGCTCTTCCGCGGCGGCACGGGGCGCGCGCTCGATCCACCCGAGGGCGTCCTGCTCGGAGCGACCACGGGCGCGGCATACACCCAGCGCACCGAGCAGCTGGAGCCCGGCGATCTGCTCGTCCTGCACACCGACGGACTCGCACCGCGCCGCACCCACGCCCCGGACTCCGGCCACGAGGGCGCCGAGCGCCTCCTCGCCCTGGCACCGCGGTTCGCCGCGGCCCGTAGCGCACAGGACAGCGTCCGTGTGGTCGTCGAGGAGTTCGGCAGTGCCGAGCGGGAGGCCGACGCATGTGTGCTGATCGCCAGGATCGGCGACTGACACCGACAGGACGGGCCGACTGAGTCAGCGGCCAAGAGCCGTTTTCCGATGGTGCGTTGGCGCCCCGGCGTGCCGCGCCGCGGCGCCCTCTGGCTCCGGCGGAGACCCTGACCTCTGTCGGTCCGCCCTCGGTCGGTCCGCCGGGGTTCTGGACGCTCCCGGGGCTCCGGTCACAGCGTGAAATTGTCTCCCAGCGCCGATCGCAGGCCCGGGTCAATCCCTGGCGCCTTGCTCTTGGTCTTCGCTTTCGGCAGGACATGCTGGATCTCCTCACGCAGGTCCTGGATCTTGGCGTGGGTTGCGTACTGACCGGTGAGCCGGAACATCTCGCGCAGCCGGTCCCAGGTGCGGTGGGAGGAGTTCTCGGAGATGGACACCAGCGCCAACCGGGCATAGCGGTCGGCCTGTTCGGGGTCGTCCCCGATGAAGCAGGCCGACGCCATCGAGATGTAGTCGAAGATCTGCGACCGCTGCCGGCCGTTCTCCCGCAGCCGGAGCGCCCGCTTGGCGTGCTGCTGGGCGATCCTGGCCGCCGACGGGTCGTGGTCGGCGAGCGTACGGAACGCCAGGGCCTGCATACCGTGCAGATCGGCCTCGTCGAACATCTGCATCCAACTGGGCGGGGGCACATCGCCCTTGTCGGAGACGAAGAGTTCCTCCGCCTCGCCCAGGGTGCGGCGCATCGCCTGGCCCTGGCCCTTGGAGGCCTGCGCCCAGGCCTCGATGGTGTGCAGCATGGCCCGGGTGCGGGGCAGGGTCTGCTCCCCGGAACCGGACTTGGCCAGCTTCATCAGGTCGAGCGCGTCGTCCGGGCGGCCCAGGTGGACCATCTGGCGGGCGGCGCGGGAGAGCGCCTCCCCGGCGCGCGGCCGGTCGCCGCCCTCGCGCGCCGCGTGGGCGGCGATGATGAAGTACTTCTGCGCGGTGGGCTCCAGGCCCACGTCGTGGGACATCCAGCCGGCCAGCACCGCGAGGTTGGCCGCCACCCCCCACAACCTGCGCTGCAGATGGTCGGGGTGGCGGTAGGCCAGCATGCCGCCGACCTCGTTGAGCTGGCCGACCACGGCCTTGCGCTGCAGTCCGCCGCCGCGGGCGGCGTCCCAGGCGCGGAACACCTCGACCGAGTGCTCCAGCGCATCGATCTCCTGCGACCCGACGGGGGCCGCTTCGTAGCGGTCGAGGCCGATCTGGTCGAGTTCGTCGAGGGAGTCGGCGGCGAACGCGTCGCCGTGCAGGGATTCAGCTGTGGGGGCCGGGTCGGTGTGGAGCCAGTCGTACATGGCGCCGGTGAGTGCGGAGCCCGCGGCGAGCGCCGCGCCCGCGCCCACCAAGCCGCGTCGGTTGAGCATGAGGTCCATTCCCGTGAATTCCGTGAGGACCGCTGCGGTCCGCTCGGGTGCCCACGGCAGACCGTCCATGGCCTGCCGTTTCCCCGAGCGACCGGTTCTTGCGAACCCGAGGTCCTCGATGGTTACGACACGGCCGAGTCGCTCGGTGAACAGGGATGCCAGGACCTTGGGCACCGGATCTCTCGGGGTCTCCCCCATGTCGATCCAGCGCCGCACCCGCGAGGTGTCGGTCGCCAGCTGCGGATGGCCCATGGCCGCCGCCTGCCGATTGACCAGCCTCGCCAGCTCGCCCTTGGACCAGCCCGCCAGACCGAAAAGGTCCGCGAGTCGGGTGTTCGGCTCCCTGTCCACGTCAAGCCCCCAGGTTCCTCGACTGATTGCGACATTAACGGCCCGTGACGTGCGCTGCGACCATTCGCCAGGGTTCGCCAGGGTGCGCCAGATGGTCTGCCACCCGCGCCCGCATGTTCTGTAGGTGTGCAGCCCCCGGCCCGGTGGCTGGGACCGCATTCCCCAGGGTGCGCGCCCTTCACAGGGACCCTGGATCGGCCTCCTGCACGGGGCAGTTCAAGGGTTCTCCACCACCGGGCCGGGGAGCGCACGCAACTCGTCGGCGCACGAAGGGATCTGTCTCACCCATGTATGCAGCATCGTCCGCCGTGACCACACCCACCCGGCCGTACCGCCCGCACCCCTCCGGCAGCGGGCCGTATCTCGATCCCTCACCCGCCGCGGGGGCGATCTCCGGGCTCCCCGGCGGTCGCACCCGGCGGGCGCAGGGGATGGGCAGCCAACCGCTCAGCGGGAGACTCGACTTGTCCGGCCCTCAGGGCGCTCAGCTGCGCGCCGCGGTCGCCTCGGTGCACCGCATCTGTCCGGAGTTCAACCCGGTCCAGGTGCTGCGCCGCAGTGGCAAGTCCGTGATCCTCGTGGGCACGACAGGGCGTACGACCGCAGTGGCCAAGTGTTTACTGGATACTTCGCCCGCGTGGTCGGAGCGGTTCCGGCAGGAAATAGTGGCTTACCGCGCGTTCGTCCGACACCGTCCACCGGTGCGGGTGCCGCGGCTGGTCGCCGCCGATCCCGACAACTGCACGCTGGTCGTGGAGCGCATGCCGGGCCGGGTCGCGGCCGTGGCGCGGCATCCGTCCGAGGCGCCTCCCCGCGCGGACGTACGGGCCGCGCTCGGCGCGATCTGCCGGATCAACCTCTGGCGCCCGCCGGCCGGGCTGTTCGACGCCCCGCTGGACTACCCCACGCGGATCGGCCGCTACCACGACCTGGGGCTGCTCACCGACCGGGACCTGGGCGACCTGCAGAAGCTGATGCACGGCCTGTCGCACACCCAGGGCCAGTTCTGTCATGGCGACGCCCTGCTCAACAACGTCCTGCTCTCGCCGGCAGGACCGGTTCTGCTGGACTGGGACAGCGCGGGCTGGTACCTGCCGGGCTACGACCTGGCGACGCTGTGGTCGGTGCTCGGCGACGCCCCGGTGGCCCGCCGTCAGATCAGCCAGCTCGCCCAGTCGGCGGGACCGGCTTCGCGGGACGCCTTCCTGGTGAACCTGATGCTGGTGCTCACCCGCGAGATCCGGCGTTACGAAACCGCGGTCCAGCGGACCATGCGCGAACCCACGCCGACGGGCACACCGGGTCCGGGACAACCCGGCATGCCCACGGCGGGCGAGGAGCAGCGGCTGCTCCTGCGCCGGCTGCACGACGACTGCCAGATGGCACGCCGTGCGGTGCGGGCGGCGGTCGGCACGCGCTGACCGCCGAGTTCAAGGGGGGATTGTGAGCGGCGCGCCCGTCCAGGGCACGCCGCTCACCCATGTGCCGGGACCGCGCCCGCCTCTTCGCGCGGCGCCCGCATCGGCGTAGGCCTTCGGGTGCGCGCCACCCCGCCATTGCGCCATTCCCCGGCCCGGTCATTGGTCCATTCCGCTGACGCCCCGCAGGCCCGGCGCCCGGCCGGGAAGGCTCCTTGGAAACTCCCCTGACATGCGAAATCCCGGTCTGCCGGGGTGATTGACGGAACGTCGGCGAACGGGTACGCCTAAGTCCGACCCCCATCGCCCGGACAGGACCCAAGCCGGACAGGGGCTCCAGAGTCCGGTTCCGACCCGCATGGCCGTTTGCGCACCCACCGTCATACCGTCCCGGCTCGGGCCGGCTTCGAGGAGGCTGTTTTGCGAGGATCCGCCCCGGAAGACGTCAAGAGAACCCCCCGCTCCGCCCTGCGCAGGTCCGCCACCGCCGTCGCCGCCGCCGCGCTGCTGCTGCCGCTGGTTTCGGCCGCGCCGTCAGCGGGCGCCGGGCAGCCCGGCCCCGACGCGCTGCAGCGCGCCTTCACCGACGCCGCGGCGCGCTTCCACGTACCGCGCAGCGTGCTGCTCGGTGTCTCCTATCTGGAGTCCCGCTGGGACGGTCACAGCGGCGCACCGAGCGTCTCCGGCGGCTACGGCCCGATGCATCTCACCGACGCCCGCACGGCCCTGTCCTCGGTGGTTCAGGAGTTCAGCGGGGCGGGCGAGGACCCCCGCGGGGACAGCTCCCGTGCCCGCAGGACGGTGCACGCCGACCGGGCGAAGCCGACCGTCCCGGCCGAACTCCCCGCGCGGCTGCGGACGTTGCCCTTGGCTGCGAAGCTGACCGGACTGCCGGCCGCGAAGCTGCGCACGGATCCCGCGGCGAATGTGCTCGGTGGTGCGGCGCTGCTGGCCGCCGAGCAGCGCAAGCTGGGTCTCGGCACGAGCGCCGACCCGGCGAAGTGGTACGCGGCGGTGGCGCACTACGCGGGCGAGGACGACACGAAGGGCGGCGCCGTCTTCGCCGACGAGGTGTACGACGTGATGCGCAGCGGTCAGGCGCGGACGACCGATGCCGGGCAGCGGGTGACGCTCGCCGCGGCGCCGGGGCTGACCGCCGACAGCGCGCAGGCGAAACGTATCGGCAAGGGCGCCACCGCGGGCCGGGCGGCCACGGCGGGGCAGGCGACCCGGCCGGAGTGCCCTTCGAGCGTCGCCTGCGAGTCGGTCCCGGCGCCGTACGAGGAGTTCGGTGACGGCGATTACGGCAACCACGACAAGGCGGACCGCCCCAGGGACCAGCGGGTCGACGCGATCGTCATCCACGACACCGAGGGGTCCTGGGAGACGTCGCTGAGGCTGGTCCAGGACCCCACGTATGTGTCGTGGCATTACACGATCCGGTCCTCCGACGGTCTGATCGCCCAGCATGTGCCGACCAAGGACGTCGCCTGGCACGCGGGAAACTGGTACATCAACTCGCACTCCGTCGGCATCGAGCACGAGGGCTTCCTGGCCGCTCCCGACGCCTGGTACACCGAGGCGATGTACCGCACGTCGGCCCGGCTGGTGAGGTATCTGAGCCACAAGTACGACGTGCCGCTGGACCGGCAGCACATCCTGGGCCACGACAATGTGCCGGGCACCACGACCGCCACCATCGGGGGCATGCATACCGACCCCGGCCCCTACTGGGACTGGGACCACTACTTCAAGCTGCTGGGTGAGCCCTTCGTCCGCGACGCGGGGCCCTGGGGCGGCCTGGTCACCATCCGTCCCGACTACGACGCGAACAAGCCGGTCTACACCGACTGCGAGAAGGCCGGCACGACCTGCGCACCGCACGGTTCGGCCGCGGTCCGGCTGCACACCGCGCCGCGCGAGGACGCGCCCCTGGTGTCCGACATCGGGCAGAGCCCGGACGGTCACGCCGCCACGACCGGCGTGAACGACACCGGGGCCCGCGCCACGACGGGCCAGCAGTACGCGGTGGCCGGCCGCTCCGGCGACTGGACGGCCATCTGGTATCTCGGGCAGAAGGCCTGGTTCCACAACCCGGACGACGAGCCGACGGCCGTGGACACCGAGGGGCTGATCGCCACCCCGAAGCGCGGCAGGGCCGATATCCCGGTCTACGGCCGTGCGTACCCGGAGAAGGCCGCCTACCCGGCGGGCGTGCCGGTCCAGGACGTCTCGCCGCTGCCGTACAAGCTGGCCGCGGGCCAGAAGTACGCCATCGGCGAGCGGATGCGGGGCGAGTACTTCTACGCCCCGACCTTCGACGTCAGCAAGCACACGGTCGTCCGCGGCAAGGACGTCTACTACGAGATCCAGCTCGGGCACCGGGTCGGATATGTGCGGGCGGCCGATGTGAACGTCCGGAGCTCGGACTCCTAGGGCAGCTCCTCGGGCAGGTAGCGGCATGCGTCGCGCCCGGTGAACGGTTCGTGCCGTTCACCGGGCGCGACGCATGTCCGCTCCGCTGCTCAGGCCTGCTGGAACAGCTCCGCCGGGAGGGGCTTGAGCAGGGCGTAGAGGTCGTCCGTGATCGGCCGGTCCCAGCTGGCGATGGTGACCAGGACGCCGTCGCTGCGGTCGAACTGCGCGCAGGAGATGCGGCTCTCGGAGCACTTGATCCGCTTGACGATCAGCAGGTTGTCCTCGTGCATCACCGGGGTGTCCTCGCTCTCGACGACCACCACCGGTTCGTCGTTGCCGAGCGCCGCGAGCAGCTGCGCGACCTCGAAGGGCACCTCGTCCTCTTCGAGCTCGCGGGCCGGTGAGCCCTCCGGCAGATTGCCGATGATCATCGCGGGGCCGCGGCCGCCGAACAGGTCGTAGCGGAGGAAGACGCCCTGGCAGGTGCCGTCGGGAGCGGGCAGCAGCCCGGCTCCGAGGTTGCCCGGCCAGTCCCCGGGGTCCATGGCGAGGACGTCGAAGTCAGGCCCGGCGGGCGTGGCTGCGCTGCGGCGGCGGAGGAAGGACATGCCGCCATCGTACGTGGCCCCGCCGCGCGCGCCGCGCCGACGTCTTCGCCGGTGGCGGGCGATGCGCGGCGGCGGGGCGGGCACCGCGCGACACGGGCTCCGGTGCCGGGTGCTCAGCCGCGGCCGGCGAGCGCGGTGAGGTGCCGGAGCGCCTCCTCGGCTGCTTCGTGCGGCACGAAGAGATGGTCGTGGTGGTAGCCGGCGACGACGTTGCAGCTGAGTCCGGCGGCGGCCAGCTCGCCGGAGACGGCGGCGGTCAGTCCGACGGCGTCCAGCGCCGAGTGCACCCGCAGCGTGATCCAGCCGGCGACGTAGTCGTAGGCCAGGCCCGCCCGGTCGGCCTCCTCCTGGCGCACGACGAGGGTGACGCCCTCCTGCTCGGCGACGGTGACCACGGGCGTGAGGCCCTCGGGGAGGGGCCCCGGCACGGTCGTGAACACATAGCGGCCCTCATGGAGCTCGGGACGCATACCGGTCAGCAGCTTTCGCAGATCGTTCTCTCCCGCCATGCTCCCACTTTACGGCGGCCCGCAGCCCGCGCACGGTGGCGGCCGGCGCCCCGGCATGCCCCGTCTTGTCCCGTCCCGCCCCGTTCCGGAAGAAGAGAACCCAGGTTGTCGCAGATCCCGCCGCGCTCTCCGGCCGTCCTCAACCTCTGGAAGGCGGGCCTGCGTTCGGTGCCCGAAGGCGCCCGGCGGCGGGCCGGCCTGGAAGTTCTGATCCTCGCCGGCAACCGGCTCACCGAGATGCCGCCCGCGCTCGGCCGGCTCCCCCGCCTGCACACCCTCGACCTCGGGCACAACGCGCTGACCGGGGTGCCCGGCACACTCGGCGAGCTGCCTGCTCTGACGCGCTACCTCTCTCTCCACGACAACCGGATCACCGCGCTGCCGGACGCGCGGGGCGGACTGGACCGGCTCGGCTGTCTCAACATCGGCGAGAACCCGCTCGGCCGGCTCCCGGTGACGCTCGGCGCGATGGCCGGACTGGTTGAACTGCGTGCCCAGAGTGCTCAGTGGGAAGTCCTGCCCGATTCTCTGGGGCGCCTCGTCCGGCTGCGGGAGCTGTGGCTGGGCGGCAACGCGCTGACGGAGCTGCCGGCGACCGTGTGCGCGCTGCGCGAACTGCGGGTCCTGGAGCTGCGGAACAACGCACTGCCGGGCGTTCCCGAGGCGCTGCGGGAGCTGCCGCTGCTGCGCAGGGCCGACCTGCGGGGCAACGGGATCGGTGAACTGCCGTGGTGGGTCGCGAGGCTGCCGTCCCTGGTGAAGCTGGATCTGCGGTGGAACGCGGTGCCCGACACGGCGCCGGCCGTCCGGGAGCTGCGGCGGGAGGGGCTGCGTGGTGCTGACGTGAGGAGGTGCCACAGACCCTGGGGGCTGGGCCTCGGTGGCGGAGTACGCCCGGACGCCGCCCCGGCCCGGTGCGGACGCCCCCGCCGGATGAGGCCGCCGCGGCCCCGCGCGGACGCACGGGGCCGCCGTCCGGTCAGCCGGCCGGGGGTTCGGTACCGACCAGCCACATGGAGAAGAACTGCGCGCCGCCGCCGTAGGCGTGCCCCAGGGCCTTGCGTGCGCCGTCGACCTGGTGGGCGCCGGCCTGTCCGCGTACCTGGAGGGCGGCCTCGGCGAAGCGGAGCATGCCGGAGGCGCCGATGGGGTTGGTGGACAGGACGCCGCCGGAGGGGTTGACGGGGAGGTCGCCGTCGAGTTCGGTGACGCCGGATTCGGTGAGCTTCCAGCCCTCGCCCTCTTCGGCGAAGCCCAGGTTCTCCAGCCACATCGGCTCGTACCAGCTGAAGGGGACGTACATCTCGACCGCGTCGATCTCCCGGCGCGGGTCGGTGATGCCGGCCTGGTGGTAGACGTCGGCCGCGCAGTCCTTGCCGGCCTGCGGGGAGACGAAGTCCTTGCCGGCGAAGAGGGTCGGCTCGCTGCGCATCGCCCCGCCGTGCACCCAGGCGGGCGGATGCGGTGCGCGCGCGGCGCCGGCGCGGTCGGTGAGGATCATCGCGCAGGCGCCGTCGGAGGACGGGCAGGTCTCGGAGTAGCGGATCGGGTCCCAGAGCATCGGGGAGGCCTGCACCTTTTCCAGGGTGAGGTCCTTTTCGTGGAGGTGGGCGTAGGGGTTC
This sequence comes from Streptomyces sp. NPDC101393, assembly GCF_044767385.1. Classification (NCBI taxonomy): domain Bacteria; kingdom Bacillati; phylum Actinomycetota; class Actinomycetes; order Kitasatosporales; family Streptomycetaceae; genus Streptomyces; species Streptomyces sp. NPDC101393. The sequence goes on from NZ_JBIWNU010000015.1 coordinate 65,126, forward strand.
TTCAGGGCGTTGCGGCGGTCCTTGTAGGCGACGAGGGAGCCGACGGTGTCGGGGGCGCCGGTGCGCCGCATGTACGCGCGGACGTGCGGCGCGAAGAAGCCGCCCGCGCCGGCCAGCAGCGGCTGCTGGAAGGGGATCGGCAGGGACAGGCCCCACATGGCGTTGGATTCGGACTGCTTCTCGAAGGCGAGGGTGAGAACGGTGCCGTGGACCCGGGCGGCGACGAGATGGGCGGCGACCAGGGCGGTGGAGCCGCCGACCGATCCCGCGGTGTGCACCCGCAGCATCGGCTTGCCGACGGCACCCAGCGCGTCGGCGAGATACAGCTCCGGCATCATCACCCCCTCGAAGAAGTCGGGGGCCTTCCCGATCACCACGGCGTCGATGTCCGGCCAGTCCAACTGCGCGTCGTCCAGGGCGCGTCGGGCGGCCTCGCGGACGAGTCCGGCGAGCGAGACATCGCGGCGGGCCGCGACGTGTGCGGTCTGGCCGATGCCGACCACGGCCACCGGCTCGCGTGCGCTCGCTGCCTTGCTCATGACTCACCCTCCAGTACGGCGACCAGGTTCTGCTGCAGGCACGGGCCCGAGGTGGCGTGCGCGAGGGCACGGTCGGATTCGCCGCGCTGGATGCGTGCGGCGGCCTCTCCGAGCCGGATCAGCCCGGTGGCCATGACGGGATTGGCGGCCAGCGCGCCGCCCGACGGGTTGATCCGTACGGCGGAGTCGCCGGAGCCGAGGTCCAGGGCGCGGCGCAGCACCACCTCCTGCGAGGTGAAGGGGGCGTGCAGCTCCGCGGTGTCGACGGGGGCGTCGAAGAGTCCGGCGCGTTCGGCGGCGAGCCGGGTGGAGGGCGAGGCGGTGAGGTCGCGGACGCCGAGGCTGTGCGCCTCGATGCGGTGATCCAGGCCGCGGATCCAGGCGGGGCGGTCGGTGAGGCGGCGGGCGGTGTCCCCGGCGGCGAGGATGACGGCGGCCGCGCCGTCGCTGACGGGCGGGCAGTCGCCGGTGCGCAGGGGGGCCACGACGGTGCCGTCGGCCGGGGCGGTGCCGCGCAGGGGGGCGTGCGGGTTGGTCCGGGCGTCGGCGCGGCTGCGGGCCGCGATCCGTGCCAGTGCGGCTTCGTCGGTGTGTCCCGCGTCGATCAGCGCCTGGGCCTGGAGGGCGGCGAGCGCGACGGAGTCGGGCCACAGCGGGGCGACGTAGTAGGGGTCGAGCTGCCGGGTGAGGACCTCGCGGACGTCGCCGGGCGAGGACTTGCCGTACGCGTAGACCAGCGCGGTGTCGGCCTCGCCGGTGAGGATCTTCACCCAGGCCTCGTACAGTGCCCAGGCGCCGTCCATCTCGACATGGGATTCGGAGATCGGGGGCCAGGCGCCGACGCCGTCCAGCGCCATGGTGAAGGAGAAGGCGCGCCCGGCGAGGTAGTCGGAGGAGCCGGAGCAGGTGAAGTCGATGTCGCTGGTCTTGAGGCCGGTCTGCGCCAGGACGTCGTGCAGGACCGGCATCAGCATCTCGACCTCGGAGGTTTCCGCGCTGTCGCGGACGTGGTCGCTCTGGCCGAAGGCGACGATGGCCACCTCGCGCAGCGGAGCGGGCGCCGGACCGCCGCTCGGACCATGCGTCAGATCGCGCATCAGATCAGCTCCTTGTAGCGGTCGTAGTCGGCGTCGGGTTCGCCGGTGGGCCGGTAGTGGTCGGGGAAGCGGCCGTCCTCGCTCCAGACGGGTTCCACCCGCAGGCCCATCCGCACCTGGTCGTAGGGGATGCCGGCGATGCGTGCGTGCAGGGCCAGATCGGCTCCGTCCAGGGCGATATGGGCGTAGACGTAGGGGACCTCGATGTCGAGATTCCGGGCCTTGATGTTGACGATGCAGTAGGTGGTGACGGTGCCGCGGGGGCCGACCTCGACCTGGGTGTCGGTGGCGACGCCGCAGGTGGGGCAGGCGCCGCGGGGCGGCACGTACACCTTGCGGCAGGCGGGGCAGCGCTCCCCGATGATCCGGTGTTCCGCGAGCGAGGCGAGATAGCGGGACTGGGCGCGGCCGGGCGCGTAGGTGTAGTCGAGGCGGGCGGGTGCGGTGATGCCGGTGACGGCGTCCGCGAACTCGCCGCTGTGCGAGGGGGTTTCGCCGCCGAAGGACGCTCCGTCGTGGGGCTCGAAGCAGGCGATGTCGGTGATCGCGCCGGTGCGTTCGGCGGCCCAGCGGATGCGGACCCGCATGCCGGTGTGCACGGCGTCCGGGCCGGGTGCGTCCAGCGCGTGCAGCAGGGCGGTGTCGGCACCGTCGAGCCGGACCAGCACCCAGGCGAAGGGGGTGCCGAGCGGCTGGCCGCGGCGCGGCCGCGGGTTCCACGCCCAGGTGGTGACGGTGCCGGTCGCGGCGACCTCGACCAGGTCCCGGATCTCCTCGGCGGTGACCGGGTCGTATTCGGCGGGCGGTACGACGACCCGGCCGTCGCTCGCCCTGACCCCGAGCACGGTCCGCTCGCGCAGTCCGGTGAGGAAGGCGCTCTGGACGGGGCCCAGGGATCGGGTGAAGGGAAATTCCACGACGAGGGGTGCGGTGAGGACCTCTGGCATACGGGACTCCGTTGGGTGTGGGGCCCTGGCCCCGTCCGGGCGGTCAGGGCCGGACAGGGCCGGGGTCTGTCGGTCGGCTCCGGCCCCGCGAGCCGCGAGCCCGGCCTGATCGACAGGGGCTGTGCGGACAGGTCCTAGGCGCGCCGGTATACGGGTGGGCGCTTCTCCGCGAAGGCCCGGGAGCCTTCCTTGGCGTCGGCGGTGCCGAAGACGGGCCAGCCGCGGGCCAGTTCGGCCGCCAGGCCGTCGGCCTCGGTCATCTGGGCGGTCTCGTACACGGATGCCTTGACGGCCTCGACCGCGAGCGGTCCGCAGGCGTTGATCCGTTCGGCGATCTCCAGCGCCGTGTCGAGTGCGGTGCCGTCGGGGACGACATGGCCGATCAGGCCGATCCGTTCGGCTTCGGGTGCCGGGTAGGGGCGGCCGGTGAGCAGCATCTCCAGGGCGTGCGTGTGCGGGATCTGGCGGGCGAGGCGCACGGTGGAGCCGCCGATGGGGAAGAGTCCGCGCCTGACCTCGAAGAGCCCGAAGGTGGCGCTCTCGCCTGCGACGCGGATGTCGGTGCCCTGCAGGATCTCGGTGCCGCCGGCGACGCAGTGCCCCTCGACGGCGGCGATCACCGGTTTGCGGGGCCGGTGATGCCGCAGCATCGCCTTCCAGTGCAGGTCGGGGTCCGCGCGCAGCCGGTCGCGGTACTGCTCACCCGCCATTCCGTCGCCGGCCAGGGCCTTGAGGTCCATGCCGGCGCAGAAGGTGCCGCCGGCGCCGGTCAGCACGACCGAGCGGATGTCGTCGTCCTCGTCGGCGGCGAGCCAGCCGTCGTACAGGCCCACCAGCATCGGCAGCGAGAGCGCGTTCTTCGCCTCCGGCCGGTTGAGTGTGAGCACCAGTGTCGCGCCGGCGCGCTCCACGGTGAGGTGTTCGGTGCCGGTGGTGCCCGTGCCGGTGCCGGCCTCACGGTGCCCTGCACCGTGCCCTTCGGGTTGTGCGGTCCCACCCATTCCGTCCTCCCGTCTCCAGACGTAGAACAGGTTGCAGTAGCCGCACACCGACTTCAAGACTCTTTCTGACACTCAGTCAGATTTCTTCGCCGTGGCCCTTCCCTGCTCCCCGCCGCGGCGCTCTAATGACCGCCAGCGCCAAGCCGATGCGCCGATGCCCGCCCGGTCTGGAGGAGACGTGGAGTACAACCTTGCCGACCTCTTCGAGTCGATCGTCGACACGGTCCCCGATCGGGAGGCTCTGGTGTACGTCGACCATCCGGGCACCGGCGAGGAGCGCCGCCTGACGTACGCCGAACTGGACCGCGCCGCCAACCGCCTCGCCCATCACCTCAGCGACCGCGGCGTCGGGCCCGGCCACCACGTCGGCCTGCACCTCTACAACGGCGTCGAGTACCTCCAGGCCGTCTACGCCTGTCTGAAGATCCGTGCGGTACCGGTCAACGTCAACTACCGCTACGTGGAAGAGGAATTGGTCTACCTCTACCGGGACGCCGACCTGGTGGCGCTGGTCTTCGACGCGGAGTTCACCGAGCGGGTCGCCGCCGCCCTCCCGCACGCCGACCGGCTGCGGCACCTCGTACGGGTCGGCACACCGCCCGCGGACGCGCCCGAGCCGCATATCGCCCCCGTGGCGCTCGCCGACGCGGAAGCCGCCGGATCGCCCGGACGCGGCTTCGGCGCGCGCTCCGCCGACGACCAGATCGTCATCTACACCGGCGGCACCACGGGCATGCCCAAGGGCGTGATGTGGCGCCACGAGGACATCTTCTTCTCCGGCATGGGCGGCGGCGCGCCCACCGGTGAACCGGTGAAGCGGCCGCAGGAGCTGGCCGAGCGGGTCGCGGCCGGCGGCGACGGCATCGTCTTCTTCCCGACGCCGCCGCTGATGCACGGCACCTCCACCCTCACCGCGTTCATCGCCTTCCACTTCGGCCAGAAGGTCGTCGTGCACCGCAAGTACGTGCCCGAGGAGGTGCTGCGGACCGTCGAGCGGGAGAAGGTCACCAGCATCTCGCTGGTCGGCGACGCGATGCTGCGTCCGCTGGTCGACGCGCTGGGCGGGCCGCTCAAGGGCATCGACTGCTCGGCTCTCTTCAGCGTCAGCAGCTCCGGCGCGATCCTCTCGGAGACCGTACGCGCCCAGTTCAGCGCGCTGGTCCCGGGCGCCCTGCTGCTGAACAACTTCGGCTCCTCCGAATCCGGCTTCAACGGCACCGCCACCGCCGACTCGGGCCCCGAGACGGGGTTCCGGGTCCGCGTCAACTCCCGTACGGCGGTGGTGGATCCGGCGACCCGCCGGCCGGTCCTGGCCGGCGAGGTGGGCCGCATCGCACAGCGCGGCCATGTGCCGCTCGGGTACTACAACGACCCGAAGAAGACCGCCGAGACCTTCTTCGAGGCGGACGGCGACCGCTGGGTACTGCTGGGCGATATGGCGACCGTCGACGACGAGGGCGTCGTCACCGTCCTCGGACGGGGCTCGCAGTGCATCAACTCCGGCGGCGAGAAGGTCTATCCGGAGGAGGTCGAGCAGGCGCTCAAGGCCCACCCCGACATCTACGACGCGCTGGTGGCGGGCGTGCCCGACGAGCGGTGGGGCAACCGCGTCGCCGCGGTCATCCAACTGCGCCCCGAAAGCGCCTCGTTGGACCTGGCAGACGTCCAGGCCCACTGCCGCACCCGGCTGGCCGGCTACAAGATCCCCCGCGCGGTCGTCTTCACCGACCGGATCCAGCGCTCCCCCAGCGGCAAGGCGGACTACCGCTGGGCGAAGGCGGTGGCGGCGGGCGGGTAGGGCGGGTCCGCGCCGCCCCCAGCCGGGAGCGGCTCCGCGGACACGCCCCGGGGTGCTCGGGCGGTGCTACCGGGCGCATGCACCGCCGGCCGCCTGCCACCAGCCACCAGCCACCAGCCACCAGCCACTTGACGCGCCCGGCGTTCGGCCGGTCGCGCTCCGGGTCAGGCGGCTCCGCAGACCGACCGCAGTGCGCGGGCCAGCGCCACGCTGTGCAGTCCGTCCAGGTGCCGGGTGTGCCGTACCTGCACGGCCGCCCCGCTCACCAGCACGCCGCAGTACGGGGCGGAGCGGGCGCCCTCGGAGTCGACGACGGCGCGTACCAGCTCGCCATTGATGCGGTTGATCTCCTGGCGGACCTTGTCGAGATCCGGGCGCTCGGCAGGCGCCTGCGACGGATCCGCGTCCCACGTGCGGTGCAGTCCGCGCTGGACGACCTTGTTGGCCTCGATCTGGTCCCGGAAGATCCGTACCGTCGCCGCCGGGTCGGCCCCCAACTGCCGCGCCTGCTCCGCCACCGTGTCCAGCACGACCTGCTCACGGGCCGGGTCGTCAACGGGGCTGCCGGTCCCCCACTTCGCGGCCGCCACCAGGTCGGCGGTGGCCAGCCGCTCGGCGGACAGCACGGCCAGCGGCCGGAGTTCGCCGTACGGGGAGTGCGCGGCGGCGTGCTGAGCGGTCGTCGCCGTGGTCACGGTCGGCGTGGCCGACGGGGCCGCGGCCGCCGTGCCGGCGCCGGTGAAGAGGAGGGTCGCGGCGGCACCGGCGGTCAGCGCACGCCGCATCGAGGTGGTCAGCTGCACGATCGGCCTTTCTCGAAGCGACAGGAGCCTGTTGAACCTACGGCAACGGCAGCGCCGTTCGCTCGCCGAGGCGCCAGGCAGCCAGGACGTGCCTCGTCGGGCCGGACGGGGGCGGGAGGGCGTCGCCGGCGCGCCTAAGTGCGCGGCGCCAGGAAGGTGTTCACCGCGGCCAGGAACTCCCCTGGGCGCTCCTCATGGACGAGATGGCCCGCGCCGTCGACGGTCACCAGCCGTGCGTCGGGGATCCGGTCCGCCATCTCGGCCAGCCGGCCCTGCGGGATATGGCTGGTCGGACCGCCGCCGATCACGAGGGTGGGCGCGGTGATGCGCGCCAGACCGTCCCACCACAGGGGGTCGGGTGCGTTGCGCTCCGCCACCACGGCGGTCTTGGCCCGCCAGTCGAAGGACTGCAGGCCCGGCGGCATCTCGGGCACCACCTGCGGCGGGTCCGCAGGCAGCGGCGGCACCGCCTCCTCCAGGATCAGCCGCTCCACCAGCTCCGGCTCCGCCGAGGCCAGCAGCGCGGCGGCGACCGCGCCGAGCGAATGCCCGATGAGGGTGACCCGCTCCAGGCCCAGCGCCCGCAGGAAGCCGATGGCGTCGTCCCGCCACTGCGCGAAGCCGTATCCGCCGGGCCAGTCGCTGTGGCCGTGGCCCCGCTGGTCCAGGGCGTAGACGCGGTGGGTGGCGGTCAGCCGGCCGACCACCCCGCGCCAGTCCTCGCCGTCCTCGCCGAGCGCGTGCAGCAGCACCGCCGGGGGCGCGTCCGCCTCCCCCCACACCCGGTATGCCAGCTGGACCTCACCGACCTGCACTTTCTGGACGTCACTCATGGGCGGGACGCTACCCGCGGGCCGTCTGCGTCACGCCCCTTGACGTGTTCGCCAAGCGCTGATTGTTTAGAGCGGGATTCAGCTACCGAATGATCGGTAGGGAGACGAGGCGGTGACACTGCATGCCGGAAGCGGCTATGGGCGGGGAGACGTTCGACGAGGTCGAGCGACTGTCCAGGGATGCGTTGCAGGAGCTGCAACTGACACGTCTGCGCGCCTCCTTGCAGCACGCGTACGACCACGTGCCGTTCTACCGCGCCTCGTTCGACAAGGCCGGGGTACGGCCGCAGGACTGCGCCTCGCTCGCCGACCTCGCCCGCTTCCCGTTCACCGTCAAGGATGACCTGCGGGCCAACTACCCCTTCGGGATGTTCGCCGTCCCCAAGGACGAGGTCCGCCGCCTCCACGCCTCCAGCGGCACCACCGGCCTCCCGACAGTCGTCGGCTACACCGAACGGGACCTGGCGCACTGGGCGGACGTCGTCGCCCGTTCGATCCACGCGGCGGGCGGCCGCCCCGGCCACACCATCCATATCGCCTACGGATACGGGCTGTTCACCGGCGGTCTGGGCGCGCATTACGGCGCGGAGCGGCTCGGCTGCACGGTCGTGCCGGCCTCCGGCGGGATGACCAGCCGCCAGGTGCGGATCATCCAGGACTTCCGCCCCGAGATCATCATGGTGACGCCGTCGTACATGCTCACCCTGCTCGACGAGTTCGAGCGGCAGGGTGTGGATCCGCGTTCGACCTCGCTCAAGGTGGGGATCTTCGGCGCCGAGCCGTGGACGCAGGAGATGCGCCGCGAGATCGAGGAGCGGTTCGCGATCGACGCTGTCGACATCTACGGCCTGTCGGAGGTCATGGGCCCCGGCGTCGCCCAGGAGTGTGTGGAGACCAAGGACGGGCTGCACATCTGGGAGGACCACTTCTATCCGGAGGTGGTCGATCCGTTCACCGGCGAGGTGCTGCCGGACGGTGCGCACGGCGAGCTGGTGTTCACCTCGCTCACCAAGGAGGCGATGCCGGTCATCCGCTATCGCACCCGCGATCTGACCCGGCTGCTGCCCGGCACGGCCCGCGCCGCCTTCCGCCGGATGGAGAAGATCACCGGACGCAGCGACGACCTGATCATCCTGCGCGGGGTCAATCTCTTCCCCGCGCAGGTCGAGGAGATCGTGCTGCGCACACCGGGCGTCGCCCCGCACTTCCAGCTGCGACTGACCCGTGAGGGGCGGATGGACAAGCTGACCGTGCGCGCCGAGGCCCGGCCGGACGCCACCGCCGAGGAGCGCACGGCAGCGGCCGGCCGGATCGGGCGCGGCGTCAAGGACGGCATCGGGGTCTCCGTCGAGGTGGAGATCGTCGACCCCGAGACGCTGGAGCGCTCGGTCGGCAAGATCAAGCGCATCGTCGACGCCCGGCCGCGCGACGAGGGCCCGCCGCGCTTCGACTCGGCCCCATAGGGCGGGCCCCAATGCCCCTGCGTCCGTCCGGAGGGCGGGCTCGCGGCGTCCGGTGCGTGCCGGATGCCGCGAGGCGGACGCCGCGAGCCGGCAGGGACCGCGCGGACACGCCCCGGGGGCCGTCCGGGCGGCCCACCACCCGAGGGAGGCTGCGGCCGGCCGGGTCTGCCGGGTCAGGCCTGGTCAGGTCGTCGTCGGGTCGCCCTTGATGAGGGCGAACGGGGCGCCCGCCGGGTCCCGGAGCATGGCCAGCCGGCCGACACCGGGGGCGTTCGTCGGAGGGATCAGGACCGTGGCGCCCTTGTCGGTGGCGGCGGTGAAGGTGGCGTCGCAGTCCGTCACACCGAAGTACGGGTGCCATTCCGACGTCGCGCCGGCCTCCAGATTCTCCTTCGGGAGCTGCATGATGCCGCCGTGGCCGGTGTCCTCGCCCTCGCCGCCGCCGGGGGCGGAGACGACGGAGTAGATCAGGCCGCCGCCCATCGGCATGTCCTGGGCGGTCCAGGAGAACACCGAGGCGTAGAAGTCCTTCGCGGCCGCCGAATCGGTGGTGTAGAGCTCGGTCCAACACAGGGAGTTGGGCTCCATGACCGTCTCCAGGCCCTTGGTGTCCAGCGGCTGCCACACGGCGAAGTCGGCGCCCTTGGAGTCGGTGAACGCGGCCAACCGCCCGGCCGTGAAGACGTCGCCCGGCGCCATCCGGACCGAGCCGCCCGCCTGCTGCACGGCCTTGGCGGTGGCGTCCGCGTCGGCGGTGTGGAAGTACACCGTCCAGGAGGATCTCGCGCCCGCTTCCGTCAGCGGGCCGACGGCGCCGACGGTCTTGCCGTCGAGCTGGAAGAAGCCGTAGCCGCCGGCATCGGGGCCGGCCGACTGGAAGGTCCAGCCGAAGACCGCGGTGTAGAAGGCGACGGTGGCGTCGATGTCGGGGGCGCCGATGTCCAGCCAGTTGGGTGTCCCGGGGACGGAATCGGTCGTCAGCATGGGTGATCCTCCGATGTGCTCGTCGTGACGCCACCCGGTCGGCGATCGGGCGTGCGCGGTGGTCCGGTACGGCGGTTTCCCCTTGCCGCAGCCGGGCCGGCCACAGCCCGAAGCACGGTCTTCCTCCGCCGCTTCTCAGCATGGCAGGGGGCACTGACAGTCGCCCTCCGTGCGCGACCGCGCCGGGCCACGACGCGCCGGGCGGCGCCGGGCGACCGGCCGTACGGCATCGCGCTGGGTCAGGACGCCCCGGGCCCGTCCGCCCCGAACCGGTCCCGCAGTTCACGCTTGAGGACCTTGCCGCTGGCGTTGCGCGGCAACGCGTCGACGAACATCACCCGTTTGGGCGCCTTGAAGGCGGCGAGGCGGGCGCGGGCGGTGTCGATCAGCTCCTGCTCCCCCACTTCGCCGTCGCCCCCGTCGGCCGTGCCAGAGCCGTCCGTGCGCCGTACGACGACGGCGGTCACCGCCTCGATCCAGCGGTCGTCCGGCAGTCCGATGACCGCGACCTCGGCCACCTGCGGATGCTCGTAGAGGACGTCCTCGACCTGGCGGGAGGCGACGAGCACGCCGCCGGAGTTGATGACGTCCTTGACCCGGTCGACCACCGTGAAATAGCCCTCGGTGTCGCGGACGGCCAGGTCCCCGGAGTGGAACCAGCCCTCCCGGAAGGCCTCGGCGGTCTCCTCCGGCTTGTCCCAGTAGCCCTCGCACAGCTGCGGCGAGCGGTAGACGACCTCGCCCCGGGTGCCGTCCGGCACCTCCCGGCCCGTCTCGTCCACCACCCGTGCCTCCACGAACAGCACGGGGCGCCCGCAGGAGTCCATCCGGCCCGCGTGTTCGTCCGGCCCGAGGACGGTGGCCAGCGGGCCGATCTCGCTCTGTCCGAAGCAGTTGTAGAAGGCGAGGGCGGGCAGCCGGGCGCGCAGCCGTTCCAGGACCGGCACCGGCATGATCGAGGCTCCGTAGTACGCCTTGCGCAGGCCGCTGAGCTCCCGGACGGCGAAGTCCGGGTGGTTCGCCAACGCGATCCAGACCGTGGGCGGTGCGAACAGGCTGTCGGCCCGGCCCGCTTCCACCAGCGCGAAGATCCGGTCCGGGTCGGGCCCGTCCAGGATGGTGTTCTCCGCGCCCACCGCCAGGTAGGGCAGCAGGAAGACATGCAGCTGCGCCGAGTGGTAGAGCGGCAGCGAGTGCACCGGCCGGTCCGTCGCGGCGAGGTCCAGCGCGACGATGGCGCTGGTGTATTCGTGAACCAGTGCGCGGTGCGTCATCATCGCGCCCTTGGGCCGGGCGGTGGTCCCCGAGGTGTAGAGCAGTTGGACGAGCGCGTCGTCGGGCACGTCCGCCACCGGATTTGGCCCTTCGGGTGCCGTGGCGAGCCGCGCCAGCAACGCATCGGGCGCGTCGCACAGCGGCAGGGTGCGGACCGATTCCGGGAGCCGGTGCGCGAGTGCGGGGTCGGTGAGCACCAGGGCGCTGCCCGACTGCTCCACGATGTAGCGCAGATCCTCGCCGGTGAGGCTGTGGTTGACGGGCACGTGCACCAGCCCGGCGCGGGCGCAGGCCAGGAAGCCGATCAGGTAGGCGTCGGAGTTGTGTCCGTAGGAGGCGACCCGGTCTCCGGGCCGCAGGCCGAGCGCCAGGAGCACCCGGGCCGCCGCGGTCACCGCGTCGTCCAGCTCGCGGTAGGTCCAGGACCGTTCCGCGTACCGGATCGCCGTCCGCTCGGGCACCCGGCGCGCGCTGCGCCGCAGGATTCCATCGACCGTGTTGCTCCGCGCTTGCGTCATGGCGCGATCCTCGGGGCCGGTCCCACCCGGGTCAAGGCACCCGGCCGTGCCGGGGCGGGCGCAGCGGAGGGGCCCGGTGGGCGGCGTCGCAAAGAGGCACCGCGGATGACCGACCGCTTGGTACGCTCAACCGCCTTTGCTCTCAAGCCTGTTGGGAGGAATCATGCGCAACCGTCTGAGAACGCTCGCGCTCGCGGGAACAGCCCTGCTGGCCGCGGCGGCACCGCCGGCGCCGGGCGCACAGCACACCGCGGCGCGTCATCCGTCGGGCGGCGGGCTCTCCGCCACCATCCGCTACACCGAATACGGCATCCCGCACATCGTCGCCAAGGACTACCCGAACCTCGGCTTCGGCGAGGGATGGGCGCAGGCCGCCGACCAGGTGTGCACCCTCGCCGACGGATTCGTGACCGTACGCGGTGAACGCGCGGAGCACTTCGGTGCGGACGCCGCCCCCGACCAGTCGATGTCCTCGGCGGCCACCAACCTCTCCAGCGATCTCTACTTCGCCGGCGTCCGGAAGGCCGGCACGGTCGAAAAACTGCTGCGGCAGCCCGCGCCCGCCGGACCCAGCCGTGAGGTCAAGGACCTGATGCGCGGCTGGGCCGCCGGATACAACGCCTGGCTGAGCCGGCACCACGTCAAGGACCCCGCCTGTGCGGACAAGCCGTGGGTGCGCAAGGTCAGCAGCCTCGATGTGGCCCGGCGCGCCTTCGCGCTCGCCGTACTGGGCGGCCAGGGGCGCGTCGTGGACGGCATCACGGCCGCCGCGCCGCCCGGCGCCGCCATCGAAGGCCCCCGTCGGGACGACAAGGGCGGCCGGGGCGACGCGGACGCCGTCGGCGCGGTCCGTGCGCTGTTCTCCCAGGACGACTCCGACATGGGCTCCAACGCGGTCGCCTTCCGCGGCTCCACGACGGCGGGCGGCCGCGGCCTGCTGCTCGGCAACCCGCATTACCCCTGGTCGGGCGGCCGCCGCTTCTGGGAGTCGCAGCTCACGATCCCCGGCGAGCTCAACGCGTCCGGGGGCTCCCTGCTCGGTTCGGTCACCCTCTCCATCGGGCACAACGCCAAGGTCGCCTGGAGCCATACGGTCGCCACCGGCATGACGATGAATCTGCACCAGCTCACCCTGGACCCGCACGATCCGACGGCCTATCTGGTGGACGGCACCCCGGAGAAGATGGTCCGGCGGACGGTGACCGTGCCCGTCAAGGGCGGGCCGGACGTCTCCCGTACGCAGTGGTGGACGCGCTACGGCCCGGTGCTCACCTCACTCGGCGATCTCGCACTGCCGTGGAACGGCTCGACGGCGTACGCGGTCAACGACCCCAACGCGGCCAATCTGCGCGCCTCCGACACCGCTCTCGGCTTCAGCAAGGCGTCCGGGGTGGACGGCATCGAGCGGTCGCTGCGCCGCACCCAGGGGCTGCCCTGGGTGAACACCCTCGCCGCGGACGCCGCCGGGCACAGCTTCTTCTCACAGTCGCAGGTGCTCCCCCGCGTCACGGACGACCTGGTGCAGCGCTGCTCGACCCCGCTCGGGCACACGACCTATCCCGCCACCGGCCTTGCGGTGCTGGATGGTTCGCGGTCCGGCTGCGCCTTCGGGCGGGATGCCGACGCGCGGCAGCCGGGGATCTTCGGACCCGCCGCGATGCCGACGCTCAAGGACGCGCCGTACGCCGAGAATTCCAACAACAGCGCCTGGCTGACCCATGCGGAGCGGCCGATCACCGGATATCCGCGGGTCTTCGGACCGGAGGCCACCCCCCGTTCGCTGCGCACCCGGGGCGCCCTGGAGGACGTCTCGGCCATGGCGGCCAAGGGCGGGCTGACCGTGAAGGATCTGCAGCGCCAGCAGTTCGCCAACCGCGCCCCGGCCGGTGATCTCGCGGCCGCCGACACCGCGCGGGCCTGCGCCGCACTGCCGGGCGGCACGGCACCAAGCAGCCGGGGGCAAGCGGTTGACGTCTCCTCCGCGTGCCGGGTGATCGGCGACTGGGACCGGACCGTGCGGACCGGCAGCAAGGGCGCGCTGCTCTTCGACCGCTTCTGGCGGGCGGTCACCGCGAAGGTTGCGGCCGGCGACCTGTGGCGGACCCCCTTCGATCCGGCCGATCCGGTGCACACCCCGCGCACCCTCAACACCGCCGCCCCCGGATTCGCCACCGCGCTCGCCGACGCCGTCACCGATCTGCGGGCGGCCGGGATCCCGTTGGACGCGCCGCTGGGGAAGCACCAGTTCGTGGTGCGCAACGGCAAGAAGATCCCGATCGCGGGTGGTACCGAAGGGCTCGGCATCTGGAACAAGACCGAGGGGGTCTGGGACCCGTCAGCCGGCGGGTACCGGGAGGTGACCACGGGCTCCAGCTATATCCAGGCCGTCGGCTTCACCGGGGGCCGCTGCCCGGACGCCCGCATCCTGCTGACGTACGCGCAGTCCTCCGCCCCCGGCTCGCCGCACTACAGCGACCAGACGGAGCTGTACTCCGCCGGGCGGATGGTGCGGGCGCGCTTCTGTGAGAAGGACATTCGCGCCTCGCCCGAGCTGCGGGTGGTGCACGCCCGCCAGTGACCCGACGAGCGCGCGGCGGCGGCCGGTCCCTGGAGGGGGCCGGCCGCCGTCGTTCACATGGCGCGGTCGTGGCCTTCCCAGTAGGGGGCGCGCAGCCGGCGCTTGTAGAGCTTGCCGTTGGGGTCGCGGGGCATCGTCTCGATGAAGTCGAGGGTTTTGGGACGCTTGTAGGCGGCGAGGTGGCGGTCGCAGTACGCGAGGATCTCTGCGGCCAGTGCGGGGCCCGCCACCTGCCCGTCGGCGGGTTCGACGACGGCCTTGACCTGCTCGCCCCAGTCGTCGTGCGGGATGCCGAAGGCGGCGGCGTCGGCGACGGCGGGGTGGCCCAGGAGGGCGGACTCGATCTCGGCGGGGTAGATGTTGACCCCGCCCGAGATGATCATGTCGATCTTGCGGTCGCGGAGGAAGAGGTAGCCGTCCTCGTCGAGGTAGCCGAGGTCGCCGACGGTGAAGAAGTCGCCGATGCGGTTCTTCCGTGTCTTGCCCTCGTCCTTGTGGTAGCTGAAGCCGCCGGTGGACATCTTCATGTAGACGGTGCCGAGTTCGCCCGCGGGCAGCCGGTTGCCGTCGTCGTCGAAGACGGCGAGTTCGCTGATCGGCCAGGGTTTGCCGACCGTGCCGGGCTTCTTCAGCCAGTCCTCGGCGGTGGCGAAGGCGCCGCCGCCCTCGCTCGCCGCGTAGTACTCCTCGACGCAGCCGCCCCACCAGTCGATCATGGCGCGCTTGACGTGATCGGGGCAGGGCGCGGCCCCATGGATGGCGTGCCGCATCGACGTCACGTCGTAGGCGGCGCGGGTGTGTTCGGGGAGCGCGAGCAGGCGGTGGAACTGCGTGGGGACCATATGGGTGTGGGTGCAGCGGTGTGCGTCGATCAGGCGCAGCATCGCCTCCGGCGTCCACTTGTCCATCAGGACGAGGCGGTGGCCGATGTGCAGTGACGCGCCCGCGAACTGGAGCACGGCCGTGTGGTAGAGCGGTGAGCAGACCAGATGGACGTTGTCGTCGAAGGGCTGGATGCCGAAGATGGCGAGGAAGCCGCCGAGGTAGGTCTCCTCGGGGGGCTTGCCGGGCAGCGGGCGGCGGATGCCGCGCGGGCGCCCGGTGGTGCCCGAGGTGTAGTTCATGACCCAGCCGAGGGTGCGGTCGTCCGGGGCGGACTCCCGCTGCCCTTCGAGGAGTTGGGCATAGGGACGGAAGCCGTCGACGTCCCCCACGGCAAAGCGGTGGGTGGCGGGCAGTTTCGCCTCGTCGGCGGCGTGCCGCGCGGCGTCGGCGAACCGCTCGTGGGCGATCAGCACCTTCGCGCCGGAGTCGGCGACGATCCAGGCGATCTCCGGCCCCACCAGGTGGTGGTTGACGGGGACGAGATAGAAACCGGCCTGGGAGGCGGCGAGGTAGGCGGTGAAGAACTCGACGCCGTTGGGGAGGACGGCGGCGAAGGCGTCGCCGCGCGCGAGACCCGCCGCGCGGAGCCCGTGGACGAGTTGGTTGCTCGCGGCGTGCAGCCGGCCCGCGGTCCACTCCTCGCCGTCCGGGGCGATCAGTACCGTGCGGTCCGGGTCTGCGGCGGCCTGCGCCCAGAAGCCGTTGGGCGGTGCGGAGTCGTGGGTCATGGTGCGGGCCTCCTCGGCGGTCGGGCTCACGCGGCTGGCGGTCAGCCGCGTCCGGCGATGCGGTTGATGCGGTCGATGGCCCGCTCGAAGCCGCGGGTGAGGTCGTCGAAGACGGCCTGCACGCTGCGTTCGGAGTTCATCCGGCCGACGATCTGGCCGACGGGGGTGCCCAGCAGCGGCTCGACCTCGTGCTTTTGGATACGGGAGTTGGCCTCGGCGACCAGCAGTCCCTGGAGCGGCATCGGAAGGGCGCCGGGGCCGCTCGCGTCGTCCCAGGCGTCGGTCCATTCGGTGCGCAGCTGGCGGGCGGGTTTGCCGGTCAGGGCGCGGGAGCGGACGGTGTCGCCGGGTCCGGCGGCGAGCAGTTTCGCGGTCAGCCGCCGGGAGTGCAGCTCGGCCTCCTCGGTGGTCAGCCAGAGCGAGCCGAGCCAGACGCCCTGGGCGCCGAGGGCGAGCCCGGCGGCGATCTGCTCGCCGGTGCCGATGCCGCCGGCGGCGAGCACCGGCAACGGGTCGACGGCCGCGACCACTTCGGGAGTGAGGACCATGGTGGCGATCTCGCCGGTGTGTCCGCCGGCCTCGTAGCCCTGCGCGACGACGATGTCGATCCCGGCGGCCTTGTGGTGCAGGGCGTGCCGGGGGCTGCCGGCGAGCGCGGCGACCAGCACACCGTGGTCGTGGGCGCGCTGGATGACGTCGGGGGGCGGTGAGCCGAGGGCGTTGGCGAGGAGTTTGATCGGGTAGTCGAAGGCCACGTCAAGTTGGTTGCGGGCGACCTGTTCCATCCAGCCGGTGATCCGCCAGCCGGACGCCTCGCCCTCGGCCAGGGGCGGCACCCGGTGGGTGTCCAGCAGGTCCTGGACGAACCGGCGGTGCCCTTCGGGGATCATCGCTTCGACGTCGGCCTCGCTGACGCCCTCCACCTTCTTGGCGGGCATCACCACGTCGAGCCCGTAGGGCAGCCCGTCGGTGTGTTTCTGCATCCAGTCGAGGTCGCGGGCCAGCTCGTCGGGCGCGGTGTAGCGGACCGCGCCGAGCACCCCGAAGCCGCCGGCCCGGGTGATCGCCGCGGCGACCGCGGGGAACGGGGTGAACCCGAAGACGGCGTGCTCGACTCCCAGCGTGTTGCTCAGCTCCGTCTGCATGGGCGAAGGATGCCGCAGGGGGCCGCACGAGGGAAGAGGTTTTCTGATGCTGCGTCAGATAGTGGAATGACGGGGGCGATGCGGGGGCCCGGATGGTTCCGGCGCCCCCGCCGTCAGGCACCGCCTCAGCCCTCCTCCAGCACCGCCATCGCCGCGTTGTGCCCGGGAATGCCGCTCACTCCCCCGCCGCGTACGGCTCCCGCCCCGCACAGCAGGACGTTGGGGTGCCCGGTCGCCACGCCCCAGCGGCCCGGCCCGGTGGCTTCGGGGTCCTCGCCGTCCGCCGCGGCGTCCGGATCCGCGTACGGGAAGGCCAGGTCCCGGTGGAAGATATTGCCGCCCGGGAGGCCCAGGTCGTGGTCCAGGTCCACCGGGCTCCGTGCCTCGATGCACGGGCGGCCCTCGGCGTCGTGGGCCAGGCAGCCCGCGAGCGGCTCGGCGAGGTGCTCGTCGAGCTGGGCGAGGGTCGCGGCGAGCAGCCGGTCGCGGGTGGCGTCGTTGTCCTCGGCGAACAGCCGGGCGGGGGCGTGCAGTCCGAAGAGAGTGAGCGTCTGATAGCCCTGACGGACGAGATCGGCGCCGAGGATGGAGGGGTCGGTCAGGGAGTGGCAGTAGATCTCCGAGGGCGGCGCCGCGGGCAGCTGCCCGGACGCGGCCTGCCGGTAGGCGGTCTCCAACTGGCCGTACCCCTCGGCGACATGGAAGGTTCCGGAGAACGCCTCGCGGGGGTCGACTCCGCTGTCGCGCAGCCGCGGCAGCCGGGTGAGCAGCATGTTGACCTTGAGCTGGGCGCCCTCGGCGGGCGGTGGCGGCTCCTCGCCCAGCAGATGGGCCAGCTCCCGCGGCGCGGCGCCCACCAGCACCCGGCGGGCGCCGATCGTGCCCTGCGCGCAGGTCACCTCGGCCGAGCGGCCGTCGGTGGCGATCGCGGTCGCCTCGCAGCCGGTGACGATCTCCGCGCCGGCCCGGCGGGCGGCGTCGGCCAGCGCGTCGGTGAGTGCGCCCATACCGCCGATCGGCACGTCCCAGTCGCCGGTGCCGCCGCCGATGACGTGGTAGAGGAAGCAGCGGTTCTGCCGCAGGCCGGGGTCGTGGGCGGCGGCGAAGGTGCCGATCAGGGCATCGGTGAGCACCACGCCGCGCACCAGGTCGTCGGTGAACGTCTGCTCGACCGTCTCGCCGAGGGGTCGTTCGAAGAGTGCGTGCCAGGTGGCGTCGTCATCGATCCTGGCGCGGAGCGCTGCGCGGGTGGGCAGCGGTTCGGTGAGGGTCGGGAAGACCCGCTCGGCGAGCCTCCCGGTGCCGGCGTAGAAGCGCTCCCAGGCGTCGAACTCCCGGTCCGATCCGGTGAGTTCGGCAAAGGCCTTACGGGTGCGGTGCGGGCCGCCGCCCACCAGGAGTCCGGTGGCCCTGCCGTCGCGCACGGTGGGCGTGTAGGAGGAGATGGTGCGTTTGCGCACCGCGAAACTCAGGCCCAGGTCCCGCACGATCTTCGGCGGGAGCAGGCTGACGAGGTAGGAGTAGCGGGACAGCCGGGCATCGACCCCGGCGAAGGCCCGGGTCGACACGGCGGCACCACCGGTGTGGTCCAGCCGCTCCAGCACGAGCACGCTGCGCCCGGCGCGTGCGAGATAAGCGGCGGCGACCAGTCCGTTGTGTCCGCCACCGACGATGACCGCGTCATACGAAGTCCGTTCCGGCATGCCCCTTGGTAGCACGCGATGATCGCGGTCGCCAGGCGCAGGCGGCTGAAACCTTCGTGCCGGTCGGTGGGGCTTCTTGACCGGGCGGGGGCCGGATCTTAGCGTCCGGCCGTGCGCCGCCCTCCGGAACCTCCGCCCCGCTGGACCTCACGCCCCCTCAGGCCGTCCCGCCCACTCATGAGGTGACCACGTGTCCCACCCTTCGGTACCCCGCATCGGCCGCGCCTTCGCCGGACTGACCGTCGTCGCCGCCTGCTCGGCCGGGCTCCTCCCGGCCACGCCCGCCGCCGCCGCCCCCGACCCGACCCACCCGTCCGGCGGCACCCCGCGCACCGCCACGTCGTATCCGAACCTGGCCAGGACACCCCCGATGGGCTGGAACAACTGGTCGTACTACATGTGCGACATCAACGAGGAGGTGGTCCTGGACAACGCGCGGGCGCTGGTGCGTACGGGGCTGGCGAAAAAGGGCTACGACACCGTCACCGTCGACGACTGCTGGATGGCGAAGCAGCGCGGGCCCGAGGGCGAACTGGTGGCGGACCCGGAGAAGTTCCCGCACGGCATGGCGTACCTGGGGCGGCAACTGCACCGCATGGGGCTGAAGTTCGGCATCTACGAGGACGTCGGCACCGCCACCTGCGGGAAATATCCGGGCAGTCTCGGCCATTTCCAGCAGGACGCCGATCTCTTCGCGCACTGGAAGGTCGACTACCTCAAGGCCGACGGGTGCAATGTGCCCGTCCCGCCCGGCAGCACCAAGGAACAGGCCTACCGCGACGTGTACGGCCAGCAGAGCCGCGCCCTGGAGGCCACCGGCCGCCGCATCACCTTCTCGGTGTCCGCGCCCGCCTACTTCCAGTACAGCGGTGACCGGCTCTGGCACCAGGTCATCGGCTGGTCGGCGGAGCTGGGCAACCTCTGGCGGGGCGGCGCCGACATCGCGCTGGAGAAGGACACCGCCGCCAAGAAGTGGTCCTCGATCGCCTTCAACTTCGCGTACAACTCGGACCTGGCCGGTCTCCAGCGCCCCGGCCGCTGGAACGACCCCGACTTCCTGCTCGCCGGCGACTCCGGGCTGACACAGGACGAGATCCAGAGCCAGATGTCGCTGTGGGCGGTGATGGCCGCGCCGCTGATCTCCAGTACGGACCTGAGCGCGCTCTCCCCCGGGGCACGCCGGGTGCTCGGGAACGAGGAGATCATCGCCGTCGACCAGGATCCGCTCGGCGTCCAGGGGCGGGTCGTGCAGCGGGAGGACGGCGTCACGGTGCTGTCCAGGCCGCTGCGGAACGGCGACCGGGCGGTCGCCCTGTTCAACTCCGGCGACACGGCCCGCACCCTGTCCACCACCGCGTCCACCGCAGGACTGCCGGACGCCGACTCCTACCGGCTGCGCGATCTGGTCACCGGCCGCACCACCCACAGCGGCCAGGACATCGTCGCGGAGGATGTCCCGCCGCACTCCACGGTGCTCTACCGGGTCGGGGCGCGCTGACCGGCTAGCGCGGGCGTTCGGCCCGCTCCTGCCGCAGTGCCGCGACCCGGCTGTGGAGGGCCGCGGCCTCGGCGGAGCGGCCGAGCTGTGCCAGGCACTGGGCCTCTTCGGTGCGGCTGGCGAGCACGTCCAGATGGGCCGCGCCGAGGATACGTTCGCGGGCCGCGGCCACCTGGTGGTAGCTGCTCAGCGCCTCCGCCCAGCGGCCGAGCCAGCCCAGGGCCACGGCGACCTCCCGGCGGCTGACCAGGGTGTCCGGGTGGTCGGCGCCGAGCACCCGGGCCCGCGCCGTCGCCACCGAGCGGGCCTCGATGAGGGCGTCCTCCCAGCGGCCGAGCCGGCCGAGGCTGACGCCCAGGCTCTGCCGGGCGCGCAGCGTCTCCGGGTCGTCGCCGCCCTGGGTGTGGGTACGGGCCGTCACCAGGTCGCGGTAGAGCTCCAGGGCCTCGGCGTTGCGGCCGAGCCGGCTGAGGCCGATGCCGACGTCGTAGCGGGTGGCGAGGGTGTCGGGGTGGCCCGGCCCGAGCACCTCGGCACGCGCCGCCGCCACCTCCTGGCATACCTCCAACGCCTGGTCCCACTTTCCCAACTGGCCCAGCACGCAGGCGATTTCGAAGCGGGTGGCGAGGGTTTCGGCGTGCCGGGCGCCGAGCACCCGGGCGCGTGCCTCGGCCACCGCGCAGGCCATGGCACGGCTGTCCTCCAGCCGCCCCAGCCGCCGCAGGCCGCAGGCGAGGAGGTGGCGGCAGCTCAGGGTGTCGCGGTGGTCGGGGCCCAGGGTGCGCTCCCGGTCGGCGAGCACCGCGGCACAGATCTGGTGGGCCTCGAAGTGCCGGCCGAGTTCGCCGAGGGCGGTTGCGGTCTCCAGGTGGGCGGCGAGGGCGTCGGGATGGTCGCGGCCGAGGAGTTGCTCGCGTTCCTCGGCGACCGCCCGAAACACCTCGGCGGCCTCCTCCCAGCGGCCGAGACCGGCCAGGCGCTGCCCGTCGGCGAACCGGCCCGCGGCGGCCCGGTCACCGGACGCCGCCGTCCGGGCGTCGTGCGCGGCCGCCTCGTGGTGCCGCGCCACCTCCCGGACGCCGGTCCAGGCGTGGGTGAGGAGGGCGGCGCGCGCCGGCCGGCTGTGTCGTGGCACCCGGGTGCTCGCCGCCGAGCCGATGGTGATCCCCCGCGTCCAGGACGGCAGCCGTTCGGTGGCCAGGGTCAACGACCCGGATTCCGCCATGCCGTGCGGGGCGGCGTGGCGGCGGGCCTCGGCGAGCCGCGCGCCGAGTTCCCCGGCGTCGGCCGGCCGGTCGTCGGGCTTCTTGGCGAGCAGGTCGAGCACGATCCGCTCGTATGCCTCGGGCAGCTCGGGGCGCAGCGCGCGCGGGGGGTCGGGGGCGGTGCTGCGGTGGGCGACGAGCACCGGCCAGGTGTCGTCCATCTCGAAGAGCCGGCGGCCGGTGATCAGCTCGTAGAGCACGCATCCCAGGGAGTAGAGGTCGGTGCGGTGGTCGATGGTGTCGTCACCGATCTGCTCGGGCGACATGTAGTGCAGGCTGCCCATGGGGTTGCCGGCGTGGGTCAGCCGGGAGGTGAAACCGAGGTCGGCGCCGAGTCGGGCAATGCCGAAGTCCAGGATCTTGACCGTGCCGTCGGCGCTCCGCATGATGTTCGCCGGCTTGAGGTCGCGGTGCACGACGTCGTGTCCGTGGGTGTAGGCGAGTGCGGCGGTGAGCTGTTCGGCGATCTCGATGACGTCCGGGAGGGGCAGCGGTTCCCGGCCGCTGTCGGCCAGCAGCCGGCGCAGATCACGGCCGGTGAGCAGCTCCATGACGAGGAAGAGGGTGCCGTCCTCCTCACCGAAGTCATGGACGACGGTGATGCCGCGGTGCTGGAGGCCGGCCGCCACCCGGGCCTCGCGGCGGAAACGTTCACGCATCCCGCGCAGGGCCGCGGTGTTGTGGGCGTGCGCACCCATGGGCTTGAAGCATTTGACGGCGACCTGCCGGCCCAGCGAGTCGTCGTCGGCCCGCCACACCTCGCCCATACCGCCTCGCCCGATCACGGCGAGCAGTCGGTACCGCCCCTGGATCACTCTGTTTTCCGCCATCGCGTAGCGCCGCCCCCGTCCCCGCGTTCAGTCGCGCAGCTCCCCCTGCCAGTCCTGCCCGTCCAGTATGGCCGCGGTGCGGCGCAGCTTGTAGGGCGCTGGGCGGGCTCCGGGGCCGAGCCGCTCCACCGCGCGCAGGATATGCCGGGGCGGGAGCCGCCGGCGGAGTGCGGGGGGTACGGCCCGCAGGACGCAGCCGGTGGCGCGCAGCCGGCGGGTGACCGTGCCGGGCGGTGGCGCGGGGCGCCCGTACAGCGCGTGGGCGCAGGGCGGCAGTGCACCGTAGGCGAGGTGGGCGACCCGCTGCCACAGCAGGGCGCGGGCCGGCACCAGCGCGAGCGGGGTGGGCGGTCTGCGCAGGAAGTCGTCCACCTCCCGGGCCTCGGGGGTGAGGGCGAGGTCGGGCCGTACGCGGGCGAAGCAGGCGGCGAGCGCCGCCCGGTCGCCGGGGACGGCGGCGGGGTCCAGGCCGACGAGCCGGGCGCTCGCACGCTGTTCGCGGAGGGAGGTGTCGGCCTGGGCGTCGCTGACGGGGCAGCCGGAGCGGCGCAGGACGTGGAGGCAGGAGTCGACCTCGGCGCAGTGCACCCACAGCAGCAGCGCCGGGTCGTCGATGCCGTAGCGCTCACCGGTGGCCGGGTCCGTCGCGGACAGGGTGCGGTGGATGCGGCGGACCCTGGCTCCGGCGCGCTCGGCGGCTTCGGTGGTGCCGTAGGTGAGGGTCCCGACGAAGTGGGCGGTGCGCATCAGCCGCCCCCAGGCATCACGCCGGCCTCTGCTGTTCCTTTGACAGGCCGCGGAGTTCTGGAGGACGCCGCGTACGGCGCGCGGGTGCAGGGCCTGGAGATGGAGCGCGCGGAGGCCGGCGATCCACATCATCGGGTCGCCGTGCATCTGCCAGGTCACCGAACAGGGCCCGAAGAGCCCAGGATCGCCCGGCATCGCCGCACCTCCCGCTGTGGTCACCGTCGTACGCGGGGCATTCCCAGGCCGATCCAGGAGATGATCTCGCGCTGGATCTCGTTGTTGCCGCCGCCGAAGGTGAAGATGACCGCCGAGCGGTAGCCGCGCTCCAGTTCCCCGTGCAGCACCGCGCCGGCCGAGCCCTCCTTCAGCGGGCCGGCGGATCCGACGATCTCCATCAGCCAGGCGTAGGCGTCCCGCCGGGCCTCGGAGCCGTAGACCTTGACCGCCGAGGCGTCCTGCGGGGTGAGGGTGCCCTGGTCGAGAGCCTCGACCATCTGCCAGTTCAGCAGCTTCATGGCGTCCAGCCTGGTGTGCGTACGGGCCAGCCGTCCACGGACCCAGCCCAGGTCGATGACCCGGCGGCCGTCGCTGAGCTTGGTGTCGGCGGCCCAGCGCTGGACGTCGTGCAGCGCGCGGATGGCCATGGTGCCGTGGGCGGCGAGGGTGACCCGTTCGTGGTTGAGCTGGTTGGTGATGATCCGCCAGCCCTTGTTCTCCTCACCGACGCGGCGGGCGGCGGGGACGGTGATGTTCTCGTAGTAGCTGGCGGTGGTGTCGTGCGAGGCGAGGGTGTTGATCAGGGTGCACGAGTAGCCGGGGTCGGTGGTGGGGACCAGCAGCATGGTGATGCCCTTGTGCGGCGGGGTGCCCTCTTCCACGGGGGTGGTGCGCACCGCGAGCCAGACCCAGTCGGCGGTGTCGCCGTTGGTCGTCCAGATCTTCTGTCCGTTGACGACGTAGTGGCCGCTCTCCTCGTCGCCCTCGCGTACGGCGCGGGTCTTGAGGGCGGCGAGGTCGGTCCCGGCGTCGGGTTCGCTGTAGCCGATGGCGAAGTCGATCTCGCCGGACAGGATCCTGGGCAGGAAGTACGCCTTCTGTTCGGCGGTGCCGAACTGCATGATCGTCGGGCCGACGGTGTTCAGGGCCATCAGCGGCAGCGGCACTCCGGCCTGGGCCGCCTCGTCGAAGAAGATGAACTGTTCCATCGGGGACATCCCGCGCCCGCCGAATTCCGTGGGCCAGCCGACGCCGAGCCAGCCGTCGCTGCCGAGCCGGCGCACGGTCCGCCGGTAGAAGGCCTTGCGCTCGGCGGCTCCGTGCGCGGGTGCCGCGGCGGCGTCCTGGGGGCCGTGGTCCCGGGCGTAGGCGTTGTCCGGCACCAGTTCGGCGAAGTATGTGCGCAGCTCGGCGCGCAACTGCTGCTGCTCGGGGGTGTATTCGAGGTGCACGGCCCCTCCAGTTCGTCCGGTCCGGTCGTCCGGGGCGACGGGCTCCCGCCGTGGTTGCGGCTGCCTGACAGCCCGTCACACCGGATCGAGGGGCACAGTAGAACTTGTTCCAGAAATAGGGAAGGGTGCGGGGTGGCCCGGCCGGGGCCCGAGCGGAGGGCCGGCTCAGGGGACGATGGAGTCGATGTATCCGCCGTCGACCCGGACCGCCGCGCCGGTGGTGGCCGAGGCGAACGGCGAGCTGAGATAGACCACCATGTGGGCGATCTCCTCCGGCTCGATCAGCCGCTGGAGCAGCGACTGCGGACGGTATTGCCGCATGAAGGCCCGCTGCGCCTCACCCCACGGCAGATCCCGGTCCACGAGTTCGTACACGAAGTCCCGCACGCCGCCGGTGTGGGTGGGGCCGGCGATGACGGAGTTCACGCACACCCCGGTGCCCGCCGCCGCCTTCGCGAAGCCCCGGGACACCGCGAGCAGCGCCGTCTTGGACGTGCCGTACTGGATCATCTCCGCGGGGATGGCCACGGCGGAGTCGCTGGCGATGTTGAGGATGCGCCCCCATCCGCGGTCGGTCATCGCAGGCAGGCAGGAGCGGATCATCCGGACCGCGGTCAGCACGTTGAGCTCGAAGTAGCGGCGCCACTCCGCGTCATCGATCTCCAGCGCCGGCCGGGAGCCGAAGATGCCCAGATTGTTGATGAGGATGTCGGCCTGCCCCACGGCGTCGAGGACCTGCTGCGCCCCGCCGTCCGTACTGATGTCGCCGGGCGCCGGCACGAAGTCGGCGCCGGGCTGTTGTGCGAGCATCCGCTCCAGCGCCGCGTCCACGGACTCGCGGCTGCGGCCGTTCACCGCGACCCGGGCCCCGGCGCGGGCGAGCTCCGTCGCGATGGCCGCTCCGATGCCCTGGGTCGAGCCGGTCACCAGGGCGGTCCTGCCCTCGAGGTCGATCTGCACGGTCTGCGTCCTTCCTGCGTCGATGCCGTGTCGGTGCTGCTTCTGCGCTGCTTCTGTGCTGCGTCTGTGGGCCGTGCCCCGCAAACCGCAAGGCCCGGTCCGGCACCCAGGGGTACCGGACCGGGCCTTGTGTGCGAGCGGGGATCAGCCCATCGCGTTCTTCGCGGTGGAGTTGGGCTGGACCCGGCCGCGCTGCACGTCCTTGCAGTACTTGACGTAGCCGGTGTTGGCGACGTACTTCGCCGAGACCCAGGTCGCGCTGCGGTCACGGACCAGGTACCAGATGCTGTTCCCGGCGATGTTCTGGGCGTGGACCTTGCACACCAGGCCGATCTGCTCGTGGTAGCGGAGGGTGCCCTTCACGGCGGAGTCGGTGCTGGGGTACTGACGCTCGTTCAGGGCCGTGACGGTGACCGTGCCGTACGGCTTCGCGGGCGCGGCGGCCTGAGCCGGAGTCGCGGCGAGCAGCGTCGCCCCGAGGACAGCCGCCGTGGTCAGCGCACCCGCACCGGCTGCGAACTGCTTGCCTCGGGCCACGAGGATGTCTGTCGTGGACATAGGGGTCTCCTGTTCTTGACGCGCAATGCCACCCATTGGCGCGAGGGGGACATTACGCGCAAATCACCCAGGAAATGTGGTGAAACGACGGGCAGGGAGCCGATCGTGTGACGGATCAAGTGCGCCCGCACAAGGGGAAATCGCCGCATCACTCCCGGTACGCGGCACACCACGGGCGCGGGGCGCGAACGGCCGGACTCGCGGGGCGCGCGCTCGGCGCTCCGGCGCGTCGGGCGCGGCGGTCAGTCCCCCGGGGCGCCGTGGATCCCGAAGACACCGCCCTGGGGGTCGCGGATCATGGCGACCCTGGGCCCCTCGGGCACATCCGTCGGCGGCACCAGCAGCGTGCCGCCGGATTCGGTGGCGCGCGCGGACGTCGCGTCGACGTCCTCGACCATGAAGTAGGGCAGCCAGTGCGCGGGGACCTCGTCCGGGTAGCGCTCGTCGAGCAGGCTCATCCCGCCGAACACGGCCGTGCCGATACCCCACTGCGTGTACTGCGCATGAGTGGTGACGGACCAACCGAAGACCCGCTGGTAGAAGGCCTGGGCTCCGTCGGCGTCCCGGGTGGCGAGTTCGACCCAGCCGAGTGAGCCCGGTGCGTTGAAGAGGGCCGCACCCGCGAACGCGCGGGCCTGCCAGAGCGAGAGGACGGCGCCCGCGGGGTCCGCCACGACGGCGAAGCGCCCCAGGTCGAAGACGTCCATCGGGCGCATCAGCTGCTTTCCGCCGGCCTCGGTGACGGCCGCGGCAAGCGCGTCGGCGTCCCCCGTCGCGAACGACACGGTCCAGGCGGTCGGCTGCCCCGGTGCGTACAGCGGCGCCAGCCCGGCGACCGGGGCGGCGCCCAGCGACATCGTGGTGTAGCCGCCCGCCTCCGGGCGCGGATCGGTCTCGGCACGCCAGCCGAACACCTCACGGTAGTAGCCCTTGGCGGCCTCCGGATCCGAGGTGGCCAGCTCCACCCAGCACGGCGCTCCGGGCGTGGGCTCAGTGATGTCCACCGTCTGCTCCGTCCCTCCGCGCGCGCCGAACGCGTCCGCACCGGTGCGTGCACGTCCCCGCACGTCCGTACGCTGCCGATGCTGCGGCAGCGGACTGCGGCCCGCAACCGGGCCCGCCCCGGGGACCGCCGAGCGGCCCGCGAGCCCGGCCCGAAACGGGCGACGGGGCTCAGCGGCCCGACTCGGTGCGGGGCTGGTGGCGGTGACGGCGGCGCAGATGGCGCAGCGAGTGGTGCGGGGCCTCGGGGGAGATGGCGTGGTCCAGACCGGCGGCGGCGTCCGCTGCCGCGCGGGCGGAACGGGGCAGCATGACCGCCTCATAGGCGCGCACCGCGTCGTCCGGATCGGTGTGCCGGGAGAGCGCCTGGGCGAGTTCGCAGCCGTCGAGCATGGCGAGGTCGGCGCCCCTGCCGGCGAACGGCGTCATGAGGTGGGCGGCGTCGCCGAGCAGGGTCAGCCCCGGGGTGTGGGCCCAGGTGTGCGGTACCGGCAGCGCGAACAGCGGCCGGTTGACGAATCCGCCGTCGGCCTCCCGCAGCAGCGCCAGCACGGTGTCGCCCCATCCGGCGAAACGGTCGAGCAGGGCGGTGCGCATCGCCTCCGGGTCGCCGGTGTTGACGCCCGCCTCCACGGCCCAGTCCTGGGAGGCGCGGAAGGCGGCGTACACGCGGAGGTGGCCGCGGATGTCGCGCCGGGCGATCAGCCCCTTGTTGCCGGACAGCGCCATCATGCTGCCGTCGCCGACGAGGTCCGCGACGGCCGGATGGCGGGCGTCGGCGTCGTCGAAGCCGGTCTCGACGTAGGTGACGCCGGAGTAGTGGGGCAGTTCGTCGGAGAGCATCGGCCGCACCCGCGACCAGGCACCGTCGGCGCCGATGACCAGATCGAAGGTCTCGGTGTGCCCGTCGTCGAACACGGCCTTGTGGGTGCCGTCGCCCAGCGGGTGCAGGGTGCGCAGATAGCTGCCCCAGCGGACGGTGTCCGGGGTGAGGGAGCCCAGCAGCAGCCGGCGGAGTTCGGCCCGGTCGATCTCGGGGGCGGCGTCCTCGCCGGGGTCGGGTGCGTGCCGGAAGAGCAGGGCGCCGGTGTGGTCCAGCAGTCGCTTCTCCTGGCCCTCGGGGCGGGCGAGGGCGTCGAACTCCTCGTACCGTCCCGTCGCGCGCAGGGCGAGCTGCCCGGACGCCTCCGGCACGGCGAGGGTGCCGCCCTGCGGGTGGGCGTCGGCGGCGGCATCCCGGTCGTGGACCGTGACGGCGATGCCGTGCCGCTGGAGGACACGGGCACAGACCAGCCCGCCGGGGCCGCCGCCGATGATCGCGATGCGGAGGGGGGTGGGGGTCATGTCGCTCCTCACGTGTGCGAGTCGGTGGGGCCGCAGGCAGGCACCCCGCAGGCAGGCACCCGCACCGAGAAGGTGCACTCCGTTCACCTTCTCGGCGACCGAACCGGGCCGGGTCGCCACGCCTCGCCTTGCTTCGAGCATCGGGGACGGCGGCGGCACCGGCGACTCGTCGCCCTCCTCCGCACCCCGAGCCGGACGGATGCCGGCGGGACGCCGCACGGAAGCGCCGGAGGGCATGCGCTCCCTCAACGGCGGGCGCGGGCCGGGCTTCGGCCGCATCCCGCTGCCCGCATGCATCCGCCGGGCCAACGCCGAGATCATGCTCATCCCGCTGATCGAGGACGCCGAGGGGGTGCGCGCCATCGACGAGATCCTCGCCCCCGGCGGCGTCGACCTCGTCCTCCCCGGCCCCGGCGGCCTCTCCCGGTCCTACGGCGTGCCCTGGGAGGTCCGTCACCCCCGCGTACAGCAGGCGGTGCGTGATCTGCGGTCCGCCTGCGCCCGGCACGGTGTCCCGTTCTGCGCGATGGCCACCACCCCGGAGCGCCGCGCCGAATGGCGTGCCGACGGTGTCACCGCCTTCGTCCTGGGCGAGGACCGCGACCTGGCGGCACCGGAACTGCGCGCCCACCGGGAAGCCGGGTCACCGACGGGTCACCACCAGTAGGCGGGGTAGGCCGGGGCCTCGCGGCGGGCGCGGGAGGCGGCGTATCCGGCCGCCACCAGCAGCAGGCCCGCGCCCGCCAGCGTGGCGAGGAAGGACACCGGCGCGGGGCGCTGCAGGACGACGATGACGGCGGTGGCGCACGCGGGCGAATGCGGCGTGCGGGCGAGCAGGGTGACGGCCAGCGCGATGCTGCCCGCGACGGCCGCCGCCCACGGCGAGGAACCGGACACGGCGAGCACCCCGAAGCCGACCCCGGCGCACAGCAGATGGCCGCCGATCACGCTGCGCGGCTGGGAGAGCGGCAGCGTCGGGGCGCTGTGGATCAGGGCGGCGCTCGCGGCCAGCGGAGGTATCAGCAGCGCCTCGTGTATCAGCGCCCCGATGGCGACCAGCGCCAGCAGGACGGCGGTCGCCGCACTGACGATGTGCAGCGCGGCCGCCGGTGAGGGGCGCGCGGGCGCCCGCGCGGTGAGCGGGCCCGGGGCAGGCACAGGGGACGGGACCGTCTTCGGTGGGACTTGATCGATGCTCATGGAACACTTCTGGGCGGCGCCGGCTCGGAACCGGCGAGGGCGGGCAACGGGTGGAGAGGTCCAGCTCTGCGGACGTCATCCACAAGCACGCCCTCGTGGTCGACGAGGGTCCGACCGTACGCATACGCCCAGGTTCAGGCCGCGCAGTCCGTTCCGGATCGTATCGCCCGCCGCCCGGCCCGCCTCCGGCGGCACCGGTGCGGTCACCCCGCACGGCCTGCGTACCCCCTGGAACCCGGTGGGCCGGGGTGGGCGCGGGTTGCACGGCCGGGTGCCCGCCGAGCGCGGTGGCCGGAGCGGCCCATCGCTGCACCGAACGAGCCGTCGGCGAAGGGGAGTTGTCCGCCCACGACGCCGCGGCCCCCGTAGCCGGCGCTGCCGTCCCGGCGTCCCGGCGCCCCGTCCCCCTCCGTCCATGGCGTGGACGTGACAGCGCACGGTCGTCATCCGACGTCTTCGAAATCGATGGGCCACAAGATCCATAGGGGAGCAGACTGAGGGCAGGGGACTCAGGGAACGCGATCAGCAACCCGAACGGAAAGGACGTACGCCATGGCCACCGAGCCGACTCCCGACGGGCCGGGCCCCGTACCGGCCGACCCGCATCCGATGCCGCGCGAACCGCGGCCACCCGAGCCGGAGCCGGACGAGCCCGGTCCCGACCCGGAGGAGCCGCCCGGCGCGGTCCCGGGCGACCACCCCGCCCCGGAACCACCCGACTGACCCGTACCCGCGCCAGGGTCCACCCGGGGCCGCCCGCGGCAGGCCGTCCGGTTGCACGCCCCGCACGTCCGGCGCAAGGTGGCCGCATGCTGCTGCCGGACAAGGCTGTGCTCGTTTCGCTGCTGCGGCGGTACCGGGTGTGGGAACACCTGGCCCTCGCCGCGCCCCATGACCCGGCCCGGCGCCGCCGACTGGAGGACGCCGGGTACACGCTGTGTGTACTGATGGGCCACCGCACCGCCCGCGAGGCGGTGATCGCCGCGGAGACCTATCTCGACACGACGGCTCGGGCCACGGCGCGCGCACCCGAAACAGCCGGCGAAAGCCTCAGCCGCCAGTGATGCCGAGCGGGTACGGGTTCCGCCGCACGGTTCGGGTACACGGTGTCGGCAGGCGGTTCCGGCAGGCGCGAGCAACGGCTGGGGATACTGATGGTGCGCATCGGCTACACGATGATGACCGAACAGGCGGGCCCCCGGGAACTCGTCGGCCACGCGGTGGGCGCCGAACGCGCCGGCTTCGACTTCTCGGTCACCTCCGACCACTACTCGCCCTGGCTCGCCTCCCAGGGCCACTCCCCCTACGCATGGAGCGTGCTGGGCGCCGCGGCGCAGGCGACCTCGCGCCTTCCGCTGATGACGTACGTGACCTGCCCGACGACCCGCTACCACCCCGCCGTGGTCGCACAGAAGGCCGCGACCCTCCAGCTGCTCTCGGGCGGGCGGTTCCGGCTCGGCCTCGGCTCGGGCGAGAACCTCAACGAGCACGTGGTGGGCCGGGGCTGGCCCACCGCACCGGTCCGGCTGGAGAAACTGGCGGAGGCCATCGAGATCATCCGCGCGCTCCTCGGCGGCGAGGAGCTGACCTTCCACGGCAGCCATTTCGACGTGGACCAGGCCAAGCTGTGGGACCTGCCGGACACCCCGGTGCCGATCGGCGTCGCCGTATCGGGCGAACGCTCCTGTGCCGTTGCCGGCCGGCTCGCCGATCTCGTCATCGCCACCGAACCCCGCGGCGAGCTGCTGGCCTCGTTCGACCGGCACGGCGGCGCGGGCAAACCGCGGGTCGGGCAGCTGCCGGTCTGCTACGACCGGGACCGGGCGAAGGCCGTGGAGCGGGCACACGACCAGTTCCGGTGGGCGGTCGGCGGCTGGCCGGTCAACTCCGAACTGCCGGGCCCCTCGGGATTCGCCGGGGCCACCCGGTTCGTCCGGCCCGAGGATGTCGCCGAGGCCATTCCGTGCGGCTCGGATGTGGGGCGTTTCGTCGACGCGGTACGCCCCTACGTGGACGCGGGGTTCACCGAGGTCGCGCTCGTCCAGGTCGGCGGCGACCACCAGGAGCCGTTCCTGGACTGGGCCGAGGCCGAGCTGCTGCCGGCGCTGCACGCCCTGTGAACGCCGCCCCGCGCCGCCCACCTGCCCTGCCTGCCACCCCTGTGAGGAGATGAGCATGCACGACGCAGAGACGTCCGCGGCACCCGGGCCACTGGCCCCCGCGGAGCTCAGGACGCTGGACGCCCACTGGCGTGCCGCCAACTATCTGGCCGTCGGACAGATCTACCTGATGGCCAACCCACTGCTGCGCGAGCCGCTGCGGCCCGCGCACATCAAACCGCGGCTGCTGGGCCACTGGGGCACCTCACCGGGCCTGAACCTGGTGCACACCCACCTCAACCGCGTCATCTCGGCCCGCGATCTGGACACGCTGTGTATCTGGGGGCCGGGCCACGGCGGGCCCGCCGTACTGGCCAACTCCTGGCTCGACGGCACGTACTCCGAGACGTATCCCGACGTGAGCCGGGACGCGGAGGGCATGGCGAAGCTGTTCCGGCAGTTCTCCTTCCCCGGCGGCGTGCCCAGCCATGTCGCCCCGGAGACCCCCGGGTCCATCCACGAAGGCGGCGAACTCGGCTACTCCCTCACCCACGCCTACGGCGCCGCCTTCGACAACCCGGACCTGCTCGTCGCCTGCGTGATCGGGGACGGCGAGGCGGAGACGGGCCCGCTCGCCGCGTCCTGGCACTCCACCAAGTTCATCGATCCGGTGCACGACGGCGCCGTCCTGCCGATCCTGCACCTCAACGGGTACAAGATCGCCAACCCGACGGTGCTCGCCCGCATCCCCCAGGAGGAGCTGGACGAGCTGCTGCGCGGCTACGGCCACGACCCGCTGCATGTCGGCGGCGACGATCCCGCAGCCGTCCACCAGGAGCTGGCCGCCGCGATGGACACGGCACTGGACCGGATCGCCGCGATCCAGCGCCGGGCCCGCTCCGGGGAATCCACCGAACGGCCGCACTGGCCCATGATCGTGCTGCGTACGCCCAAGGGCTGGACCGGACCGCGCGAGGTCGACGGGCAGCCCGTCGAGAACACCTGGCGCTCCCACCAGGTCCCGCTCTCCGGAGTCCGCGACAACCCGGCCCATCTGCGGCAGTTGGAGGACTGGCTGCGCTCGTACCGGCCCGATGAGCTGTTCGACACCTCCGGCAGCCCCCGGCCCGACGTGATCGCCTGCGTCCCCGAAGGGACCCGGCGGCTGGGCGCCAACCCGCACGCCAACGGCGGTCTGCTGCTGCGCGACCTGCCGGTCCCGCCACTGGAGCAGCACGCCGTGGACGTCGAGCGGCCCGGCACCGAACTGCACGAGCCGACCCGAGTCCTCGGCGGCCTGCTGGCGGCGGTCATGGCGGACACCGCCCGGCACCGTAATTTCCGGGTCATGGGCGCCGACGAGACCGCCTCGAACCGCCTGGGGGCCCTCTACGACGCCACCGCAAAGGCCTGGCAGGCCGAGACCCTCGGCACCGACGAGCATCTCGCGCACGACGGCCGGGTCATGGAGGTCCTCTCCGAGCACCTGTGCCAGGGCTGGCTGGAGGGCTACCTCCTCACCGGGCGCCACGGGCTGTTCTCCAGCTACGAGGCGTTCGCGCACATCGTCGACTCCATGGTCAACCAGCACATCAAATGGCTCCGGACCTCCCGCCGGCTGCCCTGGCGGCGCCCCATCGCGTCGCTGAACTATCTGCTGACCTCACACGTCTGGCGGCAGGACCACAACGGTTTCTCCCACCAGGACCCCGGCTTCGTCGACCACATCCTCAACAAGAGCCCCGAGGTCGTCCGCGTCTACCTGCCGCCGGACGCCAACACCCTGCTCTCGGTGGCCGATCATGCGCTGCGCAGCCGTGACTACGTCAATGTGATCGTGGCCGGCAAGCAGCCGGGCTTCGACTGGCTCACCCTCGACGAGGCCCGCGCCCACTGCGCACGCGGCGCCGGGGTCTGGGGCTGGGCCGGCACCGAGGTCAGCAGCCGGGACCCCGATGTGGTGCTGGCCTGCGCCGGTGACGTGCCCACCCAGGAGACCCTGGCCGCGGCCGATCTGCTGCGCCGCCATCTGCCGGAACTGGCGGTACGGGTGATCAATGTCGTCGACATGGCCCGGCTGCTGCCCTGGGACGAGCACCCGCACGGCATGCCGGACGCCGAGTACGACGCGCTGTTCACGCGCGACAAGCCGGTCATTTTCGCCTACCACGGCTATCCCTGGCTGATCCACCGGCTCACCTACCGGCGCGCGGGACACGACAACCTCCACGTACGCGGCTACAAGGAGGAGGGCACCACCACCACACCCTTCGACATGGTGGTCCGCAACGACCTCGACCGCTACCGGCTGGTGATGGACGTAGTGGACCGGGTGCCCGGCCTCGGCGTGCACGCGGTCACCCTGCGCCAGGCGATGGCGGATGTCCGCACCCGCCACCACGCCTGGATCCGCGAACACGGCACGGACCTGCCCGAAGTCGCCGACTGGACATGGTCGGGGTGACGGTTCGGCGGCCGTCACCCGGCCGCGGCCTCCCGTACGTCATCGGCCACGGACCGGTCGAGCGCGGCGCGTACCAGCGCCGAGGCGAAGGCCGCGTACGCGTCCTGCGGGACCAGCCGCGCCAGCTTCGCGCCGTCACCGGGCAGGCCCAGCCGTTCCGCCCCCTGGACGGCCTTGGCATCCAGGCAGGGGGCGAACTCGGTCCAGACGCCCTGCACCTCGCGGAGGAAGATGGCGGATCCCGCGGGACCGACACCCGGCACCTCCTGGAGCGCGGCGCGCAGCGTGCCGGCGTCGCCGTCGGCCGCGTCCCGCATCCGCCGCAGGTCGCCGCCGTACGCATCCAGCAGCAGCCGGGCGCCGTCGCCGAGCTGGGTGGCGGTGCGCTCGTCGAAGCGGCGGTAGCCGCCCGCACCGAGTGCGTCGACACGCTGCTGCCAGGTCGCCTCGGCCATCCTGCGCGGCGTACGCATCCCCGCGGCGAACAGCTCACCCGCCGACGCGACCGCCACCGACGCACGGATCCGCGCGCTGAGCAGCCCGGCCAGGACAAGCACCTGATAGAGCGGCTGCGGTGTGTTCCGCACCCGGATTCCGCTCTGCGCGGCATAGGTCTCGCCGTGCCGGTCCAACAGCGCCCGTACGGTGGCCTGCCGGCTCGGCGCGCCGGCCTGGCCGCCCTTGCTGGTCTTGTTGCCCTCCGTGCTCTTGCCGCCGTCCCTGCCCGTCACGAGCTGCCCTCCGTCGATCCGTCCTGCCACTGTCCGCCGGCCACTGCCCGCCGGCCGCTGTCCGATGGCCTCCGTGCCGCGCTTCGCCTTCGCACCATCCCCGGTTCCGGCCTGCGGAAACAGCCACTGCTCCGGGCGTGAACCGACCCACGGGGACGTGCGCCGGCCCCTCCGGGCGGTACGCTGCCCGGCCGGCACCCGGCCGGCGAAGGGGAGGAAACCCGTGTCCCGTGAGTCCGAGACCGCACTTCACCCCGATGGCCGAACGGACGCCGCCACCGGTCCGGACGCGGCAACCGCCGAGGACGCCAGAACCCGCGTCACGATCGTCGTCGCCCTCGGCGCCAATCTGGTCATCGCGCTCGCCAAGGCACTCGGCGGCCTCTTCGCCGGTTCCCCGGCCCTGCTCTCCGAAGCCGCCCACTCGGTCGCCGACAGTCTCAACGAGCTGTTCCTGCTCGCCTCCCTCAAGCGCAGCACACGCGCCGCGGACGCCCGCCATCCCTTCGGCTACGGGAAGGAGCGCTACTTCTGGTCGTTGCTCGCGGCCGTCGGCATTTTCGTCATGGGCGGCTGCTTCTCCTTCTTCCAGGGCATCGAGGCCATGCGCTCGGACAGCTCGGAGACCCACACCGGCTACCTCGTCGGCCTCGCCGTCCTGGCCGTCGCGCTGATCGCCGAAGGGTCGTCGCTCGTCCGCGCGTTGCTCCAGGTCCGCGGCCAGGCGCGGGCGGCGGGACGCAGCATGCGCGGAGCGATCCGGGCAGGCGACGATCCCGCGCTGCGCACGGTGCTGGCCGAGGACTCCACCGCCTGTTTCGGTGTGCTGGTCGCCATGGCAGGCATGGGACTCCACATGATCACCGGCAAGGTGGCGTACGAGGCATGGGCCTCGCTGGTCATCGGCGCGCTGCTCGTCTTCGTGGCCTATCAGCTCGCCAAGGAATCACGCGGACAGCTCATCGGGGAGGCCGCCGATCCCGCACTGCGCCAGGCGATACAGGAATTCCTGGACGAGCAGCCGGAGGTGGACACCGTGACCGGGCTGCTGTCGATGCGGATGGGAACGCAGTCGACGCTGGTCGCTGCCCGTATCGACCTCGTCGGCGGGCTGGACAGCGAGGAGGTCGAGGACGTCCTGGTGCGGGTGAAGGCGGACCTCACCAAGCAGTGGCCGATCGCCGACCAGATCTTCCTCGATGTCACCGACGCCTCGGCCAAGGACCGCGCACAGGCCCGGCGGGACCGGCAGCTCCTCGACGAAACGGTGGCCGCCGAGAGCGACCGCAACGCCGCCGGAGGCGGCGGGGGCGCACAGGACAGCGGCTGACCGGCGGCAGTCGGCTCACCGGAGCGCGTCGAGCCGCCGGGCGGCCGCACGCAGCGAGCGGCCACGACGCGTCGCCGCCGGCCACGGCCGTGCCCGCGCCTGCTCCAGGACGCCCGCGACATCCCGCAACGACCAGCTCTGTGCCGTGAGTTCGGGCTCGTCGAGCTGCTCCCAGGTCAGCGGTACGGCGACCGGCGCACCCGCCTTCGGCCGCACCGACCAGGGAGCGACGGCCGTCTGCGCGTAGGCGTTGCGCTGAACGTCGAGGTAGAGCCGGTCCCCACGCGCCTGCTTGCGTACGGCGGTGGTGAGACGGTCCGGATACCGCTCGGCGAGCACCTCGGCCAGTTGCCGGGCGAAGTGCCGGGACGCGTCGAAGTCACCGGTGCCGTCGAGCGGCACGATGACATGCAGCCCCTTCGATCCCGTGGTCATCAGGGCCGCCGGCAGGCCGAGTTCGTCGAGCAGCTCCCCCACCCGCCGTGCCGCGCACCGTACGGCCTCGAAGTCCGGACCCGGCGGGTCCAGGTCGAACACCAGCCGGTCGGGACGGTCGGGCCGGTCGGCGCGGGACAGCCAGCGGTGCACCGTCACGCACGCCTGGTCGGCGAGGAAGAGCAGACTCGCCTTGTCGTCGCAGACCGGGTGGGTGACGCTGCCGCCCTCCTTGGTGACCGTCGCGCGCCGGATCCAGTCGGGGTAGTGGCCGGGGGTGTCCTTCTGCATGAACTGCGGTCCGCCCAGCCCGTCCGGAAGCCGCTCCAGCATCAGCGGCCGGCCCCGTAGCTGCGGCACCATGACCGCGGCCACCTGCCGGTAGTAGTCGACGAGATCGGCCTTGGTCAGCCCGTCATCGGGGAACAGCACTTTGTCCGGGCGATGGATCTCCACCGACCGGCGCCCGGCCCGCACCTCGCCCGCGCCGGCGCCGGAGGCCCGGCCCCGGCCGCCGTTCCCGTTCCTGCGTCTGCTGCCGCTCCGACCCCTGCCGTCCTCGTTCATGCGGGCGGGGTACCCGCTCGGGGCGTCCGTACTCTCCGGCGTCCGAGTGGCACGCGCGGGACCGCGCCGGCCGGCCCACCGACCCGCTGCCCCGTCGACCAGGCGTGACTCCCGTGTCGCCGAGTGGTCGCGGCCGTCGCACAGTGAGTACGCACGCCGGGAGTCCGAGGTCCAGACCCTCGGCCGGTGGTGTGACACGACCTTGAAGGAACGCATGGGCCCGTACAGGACGGGAAGTCGAAGGTCAGGAAGCGACGCCACCGGCGATCGGAGAACCACATGACGGTGCCACAGCCGCCGGGACCGCCCGGCCCGACCCACCCGGACCCCGTTCCGCC
The DNA here is from genome assembly GCF_044767385.1 of Streptomyces sp. NPDC101393. NCBI lineage: Bacteria > Bacillati > Actinomycetota > Actinomycetes > Kitasatosporales > Streptomycetaceae > Streptomyces > Streptomyces sp. NPDC101393. Next base: position 102,239 of record NZ_JBIWNU010000015.1, read on the forward strand.
CACTCCCGGTCCGGGCCCCGGCCCGCCGGGGCCGACTCCCGGCCCCGGACCCGGCCCGGTGCCGGCGCCCGGCCCGGACCCGGTACCTCCTCCGGCTCCGCATCCCGAACCGGACCCGATCCCGCCGAACCCCGCACCACCGACCCCGGGCCCCGCCCCCGGCCCGGCACCCGACCCGCTGCCGGCACCGCACACCATGCGGGCGGCGCGGCGGACGCCGCGACCAGCGCGGGGCCTTCCCTGCGGTCGCCCCCCGCGGCGTTGAGCAGGATGCGGGCCGCGCCCTGCTCCCACAGTTCCACCGGCTTGCGGGAGTGCCGGCCGTACGGGCGAACCCGAGGGCGGTCAGTGTCGCGCACACCGGTTCGGTGTCGACGGCGGCCAGTTCGGCGAACGCGAAACCGGTCGGCACGACGGGTGCGGGGGGTGTGGTCAGCTCAGCGGGCGACCCCGAGGATCTCGGCCCGGCTGTCCCTTCCGGCGGCTCAGGTGGCGGACGGCTGAACGGTCCCCGGCCACGACACGGTGTTGTTCATCGGCTCCTGCTGGGCCCAGGACCTCCGCACCGCCACCGGCGGCCGGGGCGCCGACCCGGCCCTGGACCCGGTCGGCGGGGACACCTTCCGGCGCAGCTCGGCGTCCCTGAGACACACCGCCTGAGTGGCAGCCGGGCGCCGGCACCGGCAAGCTGCTGCTCCGCGTCACGCCGTAGCAGCGGGGTGCGCGGGCGCTCTTCCCGCGGCGTCGGCAGCCTGCTGCATACGGTGCCGTCCGGTGGCGGGCCGCAGGCAGCTCCGCCGCGGACAACGGTTCGCCAAGGCCCGGGAAAGGGCACGACGGCGCCGCTCGGGTGCTGGTCGGCGCGTGCGGCTCTCCCGGGCGTGACCAGCAATAAGTCCGGGATGTGCGGGCCAACCATCCCGCTTAGCATGGCTTCCACCAGCCCGGCTACGCCACAGCAGAAGCCGAACAGCGCGACCAGAGCGACGCCGGAAAGCACGAGCCCCGCACCCCGTCGGAATGCACCGAAGAAGGCGGCTGCCATGCGCCCCACGGCGAAGTTCTCCATCAGCTTCGGCCTGGTCACGATCCCGGTCGCCGCGTATACCGCGACGGACAGCTCCGCCTCGGTGAGCTTCGTCCGGATCCACACGGCGGACGGCGGGCGGGTGCGCAATCAGCCCGTCTGCTCGATCGAGGACATCGAGGTCTCGCAGGACGAGATCGGCCGCGGCTACAAGGCCGGCGACGACACCGTCGTACCGCTCAGCGACGCCGATATGGACGCGTTGCCGCTGCCGACCGCGAAGACACTGACCATCCTGGCCTTCGTCGCCGGCGGTGACATCGACCCGCTGCAGATGGGCAAGGGCTACTACCTCGGCGTCGACAGCCCCGCCGCGGCCAAGCCGTACGTCCTGCTGCGTGACGCGATGGAACGGCACCAGCGGGTCGGGCTCGGCAAGGTCGCGCTGCACGGGCGGGAGACGCTGGCGATGATCCGCCCGGTCGAGGGGGCACTCGTCATGCAGGTACTGCTCTGGCCGCACCAGATCCGCCCGATGGACGGGGTGCTGCCCGAGCGGGAGGTGGAGGTCGCCGCCGACGAGGTGGCGGCGGCCGAGGACCTGATGGACTCGTTCGGAGAGCTGTCGGAGGACGACGTTCACGATCATTACCGTGAGGCGCTCGAAGAGATCGTGGCGGCGAAGCTGGCGGATCGCGAACCGGACTTCAAGACCGACGAGGAACAGCCCGCCGCCGAGGTGATGGACCTGATGGCGGCCCTGCAGAACAGCGTCCAGGCCGCCAAACGGTCACGCGGCGAAGACGACGCCGACGGGGAGACGGCAGCGGACGAGGGCGGCGGGCGCGGCGGGGTCACCGTCCTGTCCGGCCGTACGACGAAGAAGAGCGCGGCGCGGCGATCGGACGCGAAGAAATCCACCGGCAGCGCCACGAAGAAGACGGCGACCCGTGCGTCAGGGACGAGCGCGGGCAAGAAGTCCAGCGGCACCGCGAAGAAGACCACCAGCGGCAGCGGCTCAAGCTCCGGCAAGAAGGCCGCCTCGGCGAAGAAGACGGCGGGCAAGGGACGCCGGGCGAGCTGACCCTCGCCCGGGGTCACGTTCCGTAGCGGAGGGGCGCATCGTCCGGATCAGAGGCCGGTGGGGAGGGGGCGTGTGTCGTGGGTTGCCACGCAGCTGCCGGATTGTCAGGGCGGAGGGGTAGGCACGACAACGCGCTCCGGAGCTGGAGGCAGCCATGGCCTGGAACACGGCGCGGACAAGACCGGACCGGCCCGCGACGACATGATGAAGAAGCAGCTGCGGGGACAGCTGACGGCCGCTCGCGGGCTGCGCACACAGGAGGAACAGGAACTCCCACCGGCAGGCGAGGACCAGCCGGTGGCGGCCAGGGCACCGGACGCCTCCTTCCGGGGCGGCACACCGCGCGGCATGACCGAGGAGGATGTCGGCGTTCGCTCGGAGCTGGCCCAGCATCTCGGCCGGAGCCTGTATCCGGCCTACCGTGGCGCCGTCGTGGCGACGCTGCGCCGCAACCACGCCCCTGACCGGCTGGTCGCGCTCGCCGAGAAGCTGCCCGAGGACGAGCGGTACGGCAACGTGCAGAGCATCGCCGAGTCCCCGGGGATCGGGACGGAGGACCACCGCGCCTGAACCGTCCGGCGGGCCGCCCGCCCGGCAGGTGCGGGCGGCCCGCGGTACCACCCGTGGCCCAGGGCTCCGCCTCCTCCGCTGCCGCGCGGCCGGAGGAGGCGGACAATGAGACCAGGTACACCACGGCCCGAGTCCGCAATCGCAGCCGGCAAAGGAGGGCGGCCATGTCCGACGACATGATGGGCGACGAGGTCTACCAGCCATCCCGATCCGATCCGCAGGACAACCCCAACGACCTGGACATGGAGGATGCGCTGGACGAGCCCGGCCTCGACGAAGCGCTCGACGAGGGCTACTCCCCGCCCGAGAAGCCGTACGCGGTCAATCAGCAGGGGACGACCGCGCGGGAGCAGCACGACGGCGACTCGCTCGAGCACCGGCTGGCGGCAGAGCTGCCGGATGTCTGCGCGCCCGACGGCGACGGAATCGGCGACCTGACGGGCGGCGCGGGGGAACCGGTGGACGGCCAGGTGGGTGAGCGTCGCGCCGGGCGGATCGTGGGCACGGACGAGGGGTTCCAGCGCGGCCGCAGCGACGACGTGGTGGGCCAGGACGTCGGTATCGACGGCGGCGCCGCCTCGGCGGAGGAAGCCGCGGTACACATCACCGGCGACACCGAGGGTGACGAGGACGCGCAAGCATGGGCCTGAGACCGCGCCGGAGCTGAGCCCGACGGTACCGCCGGACCGGCCGAGGAGGCGTGCCGTACGGTGCGACGCCCCCGTCCGGCGATCCCTGCGGGGGTGAGCACGCCCCTGCGGTCGGCGCCCGCGTCCAACTCGGCGTGGCCGCGCGGGGCTTCCTCAAGGGGGCCGGGGCGGGTTGACCGGCGGTCAGGCGCCCGCACTCCTCAGGAGCTGCCCCTTCAGCTGCCCGGTGGCGTTCTGGCCGGGGATGCCGGTGAGGCGGGTTTCCATCCGGGTGCGGCGTTCGTCGGCTTTGGCGCACAGGTCGAGTGCGGCCTGGTTGAAGCGGACGG
>NZ_JBIWNU010000016.1:0-102644 GCF_044767385.1 Streptomyces sp. NPDC101393
GCCGATACCGCCCCAGTACGCGTCGGTGGTGATCGCGGTCAGCATCATGCCCACCGTGCTGGGCACCGCGAACCGCAACAGCCGCCGGCCCGTCTCCCGTGACAGGATCCGAGGCGGCGCATCCGACAGCCGCAACGCCGACGCATCGATGTTGCGCGTCACGAACGGCAGCGCCCGCGTCCTGCGCACCAGCACCGCCACCGCCTGGCACACGAAATGCGTGCCATAGAAGAGCAGCAAGGCGATCAGCAGCAATGCCTGGCCCGGGAGCAGGTCCAGGATCTCGGCGCGCAGCAGCCCGACCAACATCAGGATATCCCGCATGAACTGACGTGTCGTCACTTCTACGGTGACCTTCTCCGGTGAAGCGGAGGGACCGACGAGCAGACCGTGCCGGTACATATCGGTCCCCAGGCCCAGCACCGAGGCGGCGAACAGCAGCGGGAGGTGAGGAAGCAGCGCCGCGACGGCCTGGACGGCGAAGAGCGCCGGCATCACGAGGGACGCGAAGAGCTGCCTCGCCCGGTCAGGCGCTGTTCCGGTGACTGACACGCGGCGGACTCCAAGCGGGAGAGGTGAGGCTGGACGGACCCACGCGACGCCCGGGGCGGCAGGGACGTCCCGCGACGCCAACCGTTCAGGGCATCCTGAGTCAGCGCGATGATACTGACCTGGACTGTGGGCCGTCCCGCATCGTGCCTCAACTCCTTCCCGACCTCCACCGCGACCGAGCCTTCAGGGGTGCGCGCAGGGCAGAACTCCCGGTCGCCCGCCATCGCCTTCCGCACACGCGGCGGCCCTTCACGCAAGGACCCTGGGCCACGGCCACGGCCCTTACCTGTCCGCCCTCGGCAGGCCTCCCCCGGCCCGGCCGCTGAGGAGGTCGGTCACCAAAGCGAGCGGGGGCCAGTCGAGTCGGCCGTGGCGGGCGACGGCGTACGCCCGTAGCTCGACGTGCGGGGCGGTCAGCGGGACGATCCGCACGCCCTCGAACGTGGTGTGGCCGAGAGGCAGGAACCCCACACCGAGGCCCGCGACGATCATGCCCTGCACCAGGTCGAGGCTGTCGGCCTGGTGCGTGACGCGCGGGGTGAAGCCGGCCATCGAGGCAAGCGTGCGGATGACGGTCTCGTCAGCGGGGTTACGGGAGTTGACGATCCAGTCGTGCGCGCGGAAGCGGGCGAAGACGTCCAGCGTCGTCCCGGCGCCGGCATCGGCCCCCGCGGGGACTCCGAGGCCCCATTCCGCGGTCCACAGCGGGGTGGCCCGCACGGTGGGGTCGTCGTAGGCCGGTGCGAGCGTGTAGTCGTAGGTGAGCGCCAGGTCCGTCTCGTCCGCGGCCAGCAGGGTCAGCGCCTCAGCGGGTTCGTGTTCCCGGATCAGGACGTGGACCTGCGGGTGGCTCACGGCGAGTTCGGTGACGACGGGCAGCAGAACGGTGCGGATGGCGGTGGCGAAGCCGGCGACCCGCAGGGTGCCGTTGGGCTCCGTGCCGGGCCGCAGGTCGAGGTGCGCGGCCTCGACCGAGGCGAGGATCGTCCGGGAGTGTTCGACCAGCCGGCGGCCCGCGGGGGTGAGCCGCACCCGGCGGCCGGACGGCTCGATCAGCGCGGTGCCCATCTCGCGGGCCAGGACAGCGATCTGCTGCGACACGGTCGAGGTGGTGGCGCCCACCTGGTCCGCGACCGCGCGCATGGACCCCAGCCGGGACAACTCCACCAACAGCTGCAGCCGTCGTGTCTCCATCGGACCATTGTCCAGGATTCCCGAACGGTACGTCCATGATCGGCACGTGGACGTGAACGATGCCCAGGGCCTCTACTGAGGCCCATGAGCTCGTTGGAACCCCTGTCCCGCCCCCGCCCCGACCGCCTGCGCCTGCGCGGCGCCGAGGCCGGAGCGCTGATGACCCTCGCCTCCATGTCGGGTGTCCAGCTCGGGCTGGCCCTGGCCGTGCCGCTGTTCGACCGGCTCGGCGTGCTGGGTACGGCCGGGCTCCGGCTCGGGTGGGCGGGGGTGCTCCTGCTGGTCCTCATACGGCCCCGTCCCCGCGACTTCACCGGCCGGGATCTCCCGGTGTGCGTGCTGCTGGGCGCGGTGACCGCCGGCATGATGCTGTTCTTCACGCTCGCCGTCGCCCGCATTCCGCTGGGCACCGCGAGCGCGCTGGAATTCCTCGGCCCGCTGGGCGTCTCCCTGTGCGGCCGGGGCGGCGGGCGCAGGCGCTGGACGGCGCCCGCCGCCCTCGGGGTCGTGCTGCTGACCGAGCCCTGGCACGGCGGCGTCAACCCCGCGGGCCTGGGGTACGCGCTGGCCGCCGCGGCCTGCTGGGCGGCGTACATCCTGCTGACCCAACGCGTCGGCGACCAGGTCACCGGCCTGAAGGGGCTGGCCGTCTCGATGCCGGTGGCCGGTGTCCTCGGCATGCTCGTGGCCGGCCCGTCGGAACTGGGCCACGCGACCTGGCCGCTGCTGCTGGTCATGCTGGGGCTCGCCGCGCTGAGCCCCGTGGTGCCGTTCATCCTCGAATTCCGCGCCCTGCGCCACCTGACCACCTCCGCCTTCGGCACCCTGATGAGCCTGGAGCCCGCCATCGCGCTGCTCATGGGCCTGCTGGTGCTCGGCCAGATACCGGGTCCGGTGCCCGCGGCCGGCGTCGCCTTCGTCGTGATCGCGGGCATCGGCGCCCGCGCCACCACGGCGGAACCACCCGCACCGCACGACGACACCCCCCTCCCCGGCCCGGCCCCCTCCGACCAGGAGGCGCCGGGAGGCACCCGCGGCATCGGCGACGGGCAGTGCGCGCCGAGCAGGCGCTGAGAAACGGCTACCCGCGCGGCTCCTTCACCGCGTCGGACTGCGGGACGTCGGCGCTTCGGGGCAGCATCAGCGCCGAGTCCGCGTGGAGGGTGATGCGTACCGGCACGACGGCGGTGGCGTCGGCCGGCGGCTCCCCGGTGCCGGGGTGGTGTGCGTAGCGGGGGTGGGCGCCTCCGCTGATCTGCAGGCGGATGCGGTGACCGGCGGCGAAGCGGTACGCGGTGGAGCTCATCGGCACGGTGACCGCCGCGGACGCCTGCCCGGCGGTCCGCAGCCGCACCAGCCCGTCGCAGACGTTGGTGGAACGGCCCTGTGCGTCCACGTCGCACAGGCGGGCGAAGACATCCGCGTATCCGGTGTCCGTGGACACCCGCAGCCGCGCGCAGACCGCACCGAGGACGTCCACGGGCTCGGCCAGCGGCGGGCCGGTGAACGTCAGGACGTCCTGCCGGGCTTCGAGAGCGCGGTTGTCGCGGGGGCCGGCACCACGGGAGAGCAGCGGCCCGCCGACGGACGGCGTGGGGTCGGCCGGGTCGTGGCAAAAGGACGCCAGCGGTGCGGAGTCCGTGGGGGCCTGCCGGGTGAGATGTCCGTCCGGGGTGGGAAACCAGGGGGTCGCGGCCGGGGCGGGCGGCCAGTCGTCGAGGTCCCGCCAGACGTCTTCGCCCCCGACGTGCACCCGCACCGCGGTGGGGCGCAGACCGCCGGCGTCGGCACACAGGTGCGCACGCAGCCAGCCGAGGCTCTCCGCGAACACCTCGGGCCAGCCCTGTTGCAGTGCGGACGTATGCGTCCAGGGGCCGACCAACAGGGAGGTCTCGCAGTCGGCCCGGCGCAGCCGCGCGAACTGCTCAATGGTCTGGTCGGCCAGCGCGTCGTGCCATCCGGTCACCAAGGCGGTGGGCACGCGCAGCCGCTCCGCCGCCTCGCCCACCGAGGTGCCGAGCCAATACGGGTCGTCCGGCTCCGCCTGGGTGAGCGCGTCCTCCAGCCAGGGCACGTCTCCCAGCCCGGTGGTGTACGCCCCGTGCGGCGGCCGTTCCCGGACGATCGCCCGCAACCGGCGCTGCAGGCGCAGCAGCGCCCGCACGAAGGAGGCCACGCCGCGGTGCTGGTAGGTCATGCCGACGCCGGAGATGAGGGCGTTCTCCAGCTGGAGCACCCCGCCGGCGTGGAAATACGCGTGCGGATCGTGCAGTCCGACCTGGATCACCATGGCCCGCAGCTCCGGTGGCGGGTCGAGGGCGAGCGCCCACTGGACATAGCCCAGGTAGCTGGGGCCGATGGTGCCGAGGACTCCGGTGAACCAGGGCTGTTCCCGCAGCCAGGAGACCGCGGCCCGGCCGTCCGCCGCCTCGTGGCGCCAGAGGCCGAACTCCCCGCCGGAGCCCGCGGTGCCGCGGCAGCTCTGCAGGACCACGTGGAAGCCCTGTTCGGCGAAGAGGATGCCGTACAGGGGGGACCAGGGCACGCCCCTGCCGTAGGGCGAGCGGACGAGAAGGGTGGGGAAGTCGCCCTGGGCGCGGGGGAAGTAGTGGTCGGTGCGCAACGGGCTGCCGTCGGCGGCCGGCACCGTGAGCCCCGGCTCCCAACCGGCGTCGTACCGCTTGGGCGGGAGGTTGCGCCAGGTCGCCCGCATCATCCGTGCGGACAGCGGCGGCTTCCCGGAAGGCGGGGCCCAGCGGGACGCGGACGCGGTGTCCCGCCGGTGCGGGTTCGGGCGGGGCTGCGGGCGCGGGTGTGGTGTCATCGTTCCCCTCCAACATTCTCGTACGTAGTACGAGAATAAGCTACGGGGGATGATGGGCCACCCACCGCCCTACGCCGCCCGGTGCCGCCGAGGCGCCGAGGAAGGGAAAAGAGGAACGAACGTGACCAGCGACGACCGCTCCGGCACCGGAAGCGTCGACCCCGGGCAGCTGTGGCTGAGCCCCCGTCAGCCCCGCAGAGGCCGCAAACCCGCCTTCAGCCGGGAGGCGATCACGGCCGCCGCCATCGCCGTCGCGGACGCCGAAGGGCTGGAGGCGGTCACCATGCGGCGGGTCGCCGCCGAGGTCGGGGCCGGCGTCATGTCCCTCTACAGCTACGCCGCCGACAAGGAGACGCTGCTGGAGCTGATGGCCGACCAGGTCAGCGGCGAACTCCCGCTGCCGGACACCCGCACCGGCGACTGGCGCGGCGACCTCAAGACCATCGCCCACCTCCAACGCGCCCTGATGCTCCGCCACCCCTGGCTCCCCGCCGCGCTGTCCACCCGCCGTGTCCTCGGCCCCCGCACCCTGGCCTTCCTGGAACACGCGCTCGCCGCCCTGCGCCCCACCCGGCTGGACGGCGCCGCGAAGCTGGAGGTCTTCAGCCAGCTCACCGGCTTCGTCTCCGGCCATGTCGCGTACGAGATCACGCAGGCCGCTGCCGCGGACCGACCCGACCGCGCGGCGGCCGAGGCCCGCTACCTCACCGCCGTCGCCGCCGACGGCCACCATCCGGAGCTGGCCGAGGCCCTCGCCGCCCCCGCCAGGCCCCTCACGCCCGACGCCACGTTCGCCCGCTTCCTCGACCGGCTGATCGACGGGCTCGACACGGGCTGATCCCCTCACGCCGGTTCGGGAGTGGGGGCGCAGGCGTCACTCCGCCGCGAGCGTCCCGCCGCACGCGGCCATGCATGAGCGCGGAAGCGACGGGTACGCCCCCGGCATGGCTACCCCCAAGATCCAGCTTGCCGCGCCACACGACGTGGCCGTCGGCATCGGCCCGTTCGTGGTGGGCGTCGTCGTTGTACTGCTGCTGATCGGCGCAGTGTTGTACGGACGCAGGCGGCGCGCCCGCGCGCCGCGTCCGCCACGGCCGGAGGAGCAGCCGGTGCCACCGCAGAATCCGACGGAGTACGAAATCCAGACCCGTGAGGCCGACGAGGTTCCTCAGGACGGGCACCGCAGAAAGCCCTCCGAACTGCGGAGCACGGGCACCCGCCCGGACAAACGGAACGAGTCCGGCTGAGGGCGGTCAGCGCCGCGTCCGTGCGGGGGGGGGACGCTCACCGCGGTGACGGTCGTGACCGGAGTGGGCCTGTCGGGTGACGGGCCCGCTCCGTTGGCGTATCAGTGGGCGACGGCTCCCGGACGGGCCGGACAGGCTGGCTCCAGGCCAAGACCCCGCACCGAGGAGAAGTGATATCCGATGCTGGAGCGCTCCCCGAACAAGAAGCACACCAAGATCACTTTCGTCGTCGCCGCGGACCACCCCGCCCAACAGATCAGCGTGGTCGGCGACTTCAACAACTGGCAGCCCGGCGCGCACCCGCTGGTCGTACGGACCGACGGCGCCCGCGCCGTCACCCTGACCCTCCCCCGCGAGCAGCGCTATTCCTTCCGCTACCTCGCGCACGGTGACAACTGGTTCGACGACGACCACGCCGACGGTCACGACGGCCACAACAGCGTGCTGCACACCTGACCTGGACGGCTGACGTCCGGACGAGTCCGCCGCGCAGGTAGGGGCCCATGGATCGGCGGCCGGTGTTCCGCCCCTGTCCGACGCCGAGCCCTTCGGCAGAATCGCCGGCTCCCGTGCACGCGGCGGACCGCTCCGATGCATCGACGACGCATCGACGCCCCCGGCGCGAGCCGGGCGGCAGGGCATGCAGGTCAAGGACCGCCTCAGCCGCGCGGCCGCCTCGGTTTCGCTTCATCCGCCGTCGAAGCGGCGCCACCGGGCGGCGCGTTCTGCGCCTGCTCCCCGGCGGCGTCGCGGCCCGCGCGCCCCTGGGACGGTTCGGGGGCCGGCGCGGGCGGCCCGTCGTCGGCGCCGGGGACCGAGCGGCGCCGGCCCCCCAGCGTGATCAGCCTCTTGAGCGTGTCCAAGGTGTTCATACGCAGCCTCTTTGCGGAACGTCGTCGGGGCGGGTCGGCGGTTGACGTGAACGGACAGGGGAGAGCGGTTGATGGTGAGCGGTTAACGGTCGACGGCGGGGAGTTGGCGGTGCTGCCGGGTAAGGACGATCATTTTCTTGACCCGAATCCCCTTGTAGTGAGGTGTGTGCTCCATGTCGAAGCCGCCGCTTCCCGAATCGGCAGTCACCATGCTGGAAAAGGCCAATCCTGCCGTCATCACGACGCTGAGGTCGGATGGCCAGCCGGTGTCCACGGCCACCTGGTACCTCTGGGACAACGGCCGGGTGATGGTCAACATGGACGAAGGCCGGAAACGGCTGACGCATGTGCGCAATGACCCGCGAGTGACGCTCACCGTGCTCGACGACGGCAACTGGTACACGCATATCAGCATCATCGGCCGCGTCGTCGCGCTCCAGGAGGACCGCGAACTGGCGGACATCGACCGGCTGGCCCATCGCTACCTCGGCAAGCCGTACCCGCAGCGGGATCGCAGCCGGGTCACCGCCTGGATCGAGGTCGACCGCTGGCACGGCTGGGGGTCCCTCAAGGACAACGACCAGCCGGGGTGACCTCGTCCCTACGACGGTGACCTCGTCCCTGCGACGGTGGCCGCGCGCCTCCGAGCCGTTGAACAAACGCGGTCCCCGCGGGCCTGCACAGACCTGCGCGGGCCTGCACAGACCTACCGGAGCCTCGCCCCCGGCCCGGTGCCGCCGCCTCTACCGCGGTCCGGGCTGCGGTTCCGGCTCCGTGCCCGGGTCGGGAACAACCGGACCCGGATCGGGATGCATGGGGTCCTGGGGGCCGGGCGGCGGCTCCGGGGCGTCAGGATCCGGCTGCAGGGGCGGCCTTCCCGGTGTGGGCACCGGCGGCGGTGCCGGCTCGGCAGGAGCCGTGCCGACGGCGTTCACGTACGTGGCGACCTGCATGGGTTCCTCCAGAGTTGGTCCGCGGAATGGGATGCGGGACGCGATACGCCCCTCTCGGCGCATCTGGCAACCTTCCGCCCCGCGACGGCTCCCCGCCTCCCGGCCCGGAAGCCGAGGACTGCCTCAACACGGCCGTTCCCTGTGCACGTGCCCGACGACAAGATCCGGAAACTCACCCACCCGAGTTCCGGCTCCCCGCGGGCAGCCCTCCCGAGTCGGCCGTTTCTGAACAGCGGACGGGGGCCCGTCCCCCGTCGAAGGCTCTCGTGCGCGCGGCTCCCGCGTCCCCTCACGTACACGCATCTGCCCGTCCACGCACCTTGCGGCTCCGTCCGCGCACATGCGGCTCCGCCGGGCGCGCCTCACAGTGAAGGGTGCGGATTTCGAACGGAAAGGCAGCGGGGCATGGACGGAAGTATCGACAGGGGTAAGGACCTGGCGGCGTACCGCGGAAAACGTCACTTCGACCGGACGGGTGAGCCGAGCGGTGGCGAGCCGAACGGTGGCGAGGAGTCCGCCGGGGAGATGCCGCGATTCGTCGTGCAGATCCACGATGCGAGCACCCTGCACTTCGACTTCCGGCTGGAGGTCGACGGCGTACTGAAATCCTGGTCCGTCCCCAAGGGGCCGTCCGTTGACCCGCACGACAAACGGCTGGCCATGCCGACGGAGGACCACCCGCTGGAATACCGCACCTTTGAAGGCGTCATCGGAGAAGGCGAATACGGCGCGGGCGCGGTGATCGTCTGGGATCACGGCGGCTACCGTCCCTTGGCACGGAAGAAGAAGGGCCGTCCTCTCTCGTTCGGCCAGGCGCTGGAGAGGGGTCATGCCTCGTTCTGGCTGCACGGAAGCAAACTCCGGGGCGGCTATGCGCTCACCCGTTTCCGCTCCGGCGAGAGTGCAGGGGAACGGGAGGCCTGGCTGCTGGTCAAAGAGGACGATGACCGGGCCGGGCGACGCCCCGTTCCCGACCCCCGGCGAGCCCGGTCCGTACTCAGCGGGCGCACGCTGAAGCGGGTGGCCGCCGACGAGGAGCGGTGAGAGGAAGAAGATGCGCGCCTTTGCGGGCAGGGTGAAGGTGGAAAGGAGACCACCGCTCTGCACGGTGCGGCGGCGAGGGCCGAGAGGGAGGTTTCACCCCCGCTCGGCCGCCCGGTCGCCGCGATGAGGGTGGGGTAGGACGGCACGAAGGCGGAGGCGGTGAGTTCCATGGCCGAGAACGACAAAGGTTCACAGCCCAGGCATGGAGAGGGTCCGAGCCGACACAAGGGCACCCACCAGCACGGTTGGTCCCCCGACGTGGACGAGACCCGCCAGCAGGACAATCCGAGCGCGCATCGGTCCTTCCACCCGGAAAAGCACGCGCCCAAGCCGGGACCTCGTACACCCCGTTCCAAGGAAAGCGAGGAAGGGGTGACGGGAGACACCGTCAAGAGCCATTCCCGCCGGGGCGAGCAGCAAGGCGGGAAGTCCGGCGAAAAGGGGATGCACGACGAAGGACCTCGTGGGCCCGCCCGTCGTCCCAGCGGCAGCAAGGACGCCGACGCGCACACCGGTGTCGACCCTCAGGAGAAGCGCTCCGATTCCGACTGAGCCTGCGAGTTCAGGGCCCGCTCGGACCCGGATCCAGCTGCGCCGCCACTCGGACGGCGCAGCGGCAGCGTTCTTGGGTCATGACGCAACGGAACCCCGCGCATAACCGGCCGCACAGGCCGCACCCATATCCGGCCCCGCACATAACGAAGCCCCGCGGACGGGGGAGGCCGCAGGACTTCGCACCTTTACTTTACCTCGATACGGCGATTGTGCTCGCTCTGATCATGGTTATTCCGCTGTGGGACGCGGAGAACGCTCTTTGCTTCGCCATTTCGAAGGAGGAGAATGGGAAATGCGGTGAGGGATCCCCACACCGGAGGACCCGATGCCTTCGACGAAGGTGGTGTTCTCGATGACCGACAACGGCAACGACGACGACTTCTACTCCCGCGACCGGCCCGCTGACGCGACCATGCCGGAAGACCGCCCTCGGGGTGGGGGAACGGAAGACCCGGAGGGGGGCTTTCGCTTCCTGTGGGTGGTCATTCTCATCGTCTTCCTCATCGTCGCGATCCTGGGGTTCTTCATGCTCCCTTGAGGGGCGGAGCATGCCTTTCCGGCCGGCAGTCCCCCTCGGGGACTGCCGGCCGGACGTCGGCGGCGGCAAGCAGCCGCCCGGCGCCAACAGCCCTCAGGCCACGGCGGGTTCGGGATCGGGGGACGGTCGCGTCAGGCGGCCGGCGCGGTGCAGTCCGTACAGGGAACCGGAGCAGACGAGGCCGAGGAGCAGCAGCGCGAGCCACGGCACCGCGGACATCCCGGCCCTCCGGGCGGCGTCCAGGGTCGCGCCGGTGAGCAGGTTGCCCAGCGTGATGCCGATGCCGCAGATGGTGTTGTAGAGGCCGTAGTGCGTCGCGACGAGGCGGTCTCCGGAGAGCTGAACGATGGTCTCCATCTCGAAGGGGTACGCGATCATCGTGCCGAAGGCCAGGAACAGCGCGGCCAGTGTCGGCGGTACGGCGGCGAGCAGCCAGCGTCCGGGGCCGCCGCCGGGCACGGGGAGCGCCGCGGCGGCGAGCAGCGGCGCGAACGCCAAGCCCATGATCAGCAACCCGGCGGCGAGTGCCCGCCCCGGCGCCACCCGGTCCTTGCACCAGGCGGTCACCCGGGTCTGGCCCAGAATCGTGGCCAGCCCGGAGACGGCGAACAGCACCGCCACGGCGACCGTGCCGAACTCGCCCTCGCCGCCCAGTCGCCGGACCTCCAGCGGCAGCGCCAGATAGACCTGGAAGGTCAGGACATACGAGCCGATCATGGCCGTGGAGAAGAGCAGGAACGGCCGATTGGTCACGACGGACCGCCACTGGGACAGGACACTCCCCCGCTGTCCGGCATCGCGGCCGGGGCCGTCGTCCGCCGTCCGCGCCGGGAGGGCCCGGATCTGCACGATGCTCAACACGGCGAAGATTCCCGCCGACACGAGGCAGGTGGCCCTGAAGTCGAAGCCGGTCAGCAGCATTCCCACCAGCGGACCGAGCAGGATGCCCGCCTGATAGAAGACGTTGAAGAGCGCGAATGCCTCGACCCGGCGCTCGCCCGCGTCGGCCGCCAGGTAGGCGCGCACCGCCGGGTTGAAGAGCGCGCCGGCGAATCCGGTCGCCGCGGACGCCGCCAGCAGCGCGGGCACGGAGTCGACCAGACCGAGGGTGGCGAAGCCGACGGTGCGCAGTACGCAACCGGCGACGATCAGCGGCTTGTAGCCGAGCCGGTCGGCGAGGGTGCCGCCGATGAGGAACATGCCCTGCTGGCTGAAGTTCCGCACGCCCAGGACGAGCCCGACCAGCCAGCCGGCCAGTTGGAGGCTTCCGGACAGGTGCTGGGCCAGGTAGGGCATCAGCATGTAGAAGCCGAGGTTGATGGTGAACTGGTTGACCAGCAGCAGCTGGACACTGCGGTCGTAGGAGCGGACCTGCGCGAGCGTCGTCCTCATCGTGCCCCGCCTTCGGCGCCGGCCGTCTCCGCCATCAGCGCGAGCGGGTCGGTGATCTCGGTGCAGCGGGTCCAGCGGGTGACCTCCTTCTCGTCGGGGCGGTCCACCACGTCCGGTTCGGATGCCGGTTCCCCGCCCAGCAGTCCGTGTTCGGCGCAGTACCCGTCGTCGTAGACGGTCTCCAGGTAGCGCTGGGGTCCATCGGGGAAGACCGCGACGATGCGGGTCTCGGGCGGGAGGGTACGGGCCAGCCATCCCGCCGCCAGGGCGACGGCGCCGACGCTCCAGCCGCCCGTCGCGTAGTGGGAGGCGGCCAACTGCCGGCAGGCCCACACGGATTCACCGGGGGCCACCCAGTGCACCTCGCTGAAATGCCCGTAGGCGACATTGCGGGGGTAGATGCTGGAGCCGAGGCCGCGCATCAGGCGCGGCCATGCGGGCTGGCCGAAGATGGTCGAGCCGACGGTGTCCACGCCCACCAGCCGCAGCTCGGGGTAGAGCTGGCGCAGCACCCGCGAGATGCCCGCGGAGTGCCCGCCGGTCCCGACGCTGCAGACGAGTACGTCGATATGGCCCACCTGGGAGGCGAGTTCCAGGGCGAGCGGGGTGTAGGCGGCCACGTTGTCGGGGTTGCTGTACTGGTCGGGGCACCAGGATCCGGGGTACGCGGCGAGCAGTTCGGTGACGCGGTCGCGGCGGGCCTGCTGCCAGCCACCGACCGGGTGGGGCTCGGCCACCATGTCGACGGTCGCGCCGTAGGCGGCGAGCAGCCGGGTCATCGAGGCCTCCAGGCCCGGGTCGGTGACGAGGGTGACGGGGTGCCCGTGCACCATGCCGGCCAGCGCGAGGCCCAGGCCGAGTGTGCCGCTGGTCGACTCGACGATCGGGCGGCCGGGCAGCAACTCGCCGCGCGCGCGGGCGCGTTCGACCATGTGCAGACCCGGACGGTCCTTGATTCCGCCGGGGTTGAAGCCCTCCAGCTTGGCCCAGAATCCGCGGTCGGGCGAGGTGAAGGGGCGGGAGACCCGCAGCAGCGGGGTGTTGCCGACGAGTCCGGAAAGAGTCGAGCCGGCGGGGGTGAAGTCACTCGTGATCAGAGAGGGCATCATTTCGCTCTCGTTCGGTGAAGGCCAGGGAATCGGGCGCGTCTCGCGTGCGCGTGGCCCCGGGCGGGACCGGCCACGGGAGGCGTCGGCGGTGGCCGACGCGGGCGGCTCCTATATGCGCCACCGGCAGTTGGCGGTGAGCGCGGCACGGCCACCGCTCCGATTCCCGCTGCGTGCCGTACGGGTGCGGCCGGGTTCATCCGTGCCGTCCGGTGGCGCCGGCAGCGTTCCGGGGACGGCGGGTGAGGGGGCGCGGGCGGGCTGGTGCGGGGTGACGGCGAGCGGGTCACGAGCAGCCCCGTGACAGCGCTCCTGGTGCTCGGGGGACCCGGCGTCGTGCGGCCCGGCCAGGTCCCGCTGTCCGGCGTCGAGAAGGTGCCCGGAGGGGCGGGACTCCCTGGTGGGGAGGGAGTTCTCGACAAGGAGGGAGTTCCCGGCGGGGAGAAGGGTCGACACCGCCGCCGGGGCCCTGGGCGGCGGTTCTCCCGCACGCAGCAGGCAGTGGCAGGCGGAACAGCCCGGCAGCGCGAGGAGCAGGACGCTCAGCGCGGCCCAGACGCGCCGGCGCTTCCTGGGGAAGCGGGCGTCCCGGGGCGGGGCGAGAAGCATGACGGTGCGCGGCAGCACAGATCCTCCGTGCGGCTACTGACCTCACCGGAACGCACACGGCGAGGTCAGAGGGGGTGGGGGACGACGAGAGGACGTCGACCACCCGCGCCGCACGGGGAAACGGCAGGCGTGAGAGGTCGGACGCCGTGAACCGGTCGGGTACAGGACGGACGACCACGGCCGGGGGGCCGTGGCGGACCGCAGTGACACATCGACCGGTCGGACAGGCGCCGACCTACATGCGCAGGACTGTGGGTTGGGCCGCGTGCGGTATCGGAACGACGAAGTCCGCCGCCGGGGACGGCGCGGGGCGCGTCCAGACCGGCGTGAGGTCGTACCGCTCCGAGGTCGGCGAACAACCGCCGGGCGCTCCCCCGCCAGGACCTTGCGGAGGCTGCCCCAGCGCGCATTCGTCATGAGTGTGCTGCTGCCCGTGGTCACCGTGGTGGCCGCCGTCCGGCACCTCGGACAGGAATCGGCTGTGGGCGGCAGCGGCGGTCGTTGCGGGGTGGCCGGCAGGCTCAGGGTGAACGCCGGTCGTCGATACGCCACCGCCGGAGGAGAAGTGACGCAGCGTCGCATCGGGGCTCACGGCGTGCGAGTACAGCAGGCCGACGAGGAACAGGCCCAGCACCAGCGCCCGCAGCGGCGCCGCTGGTGAGCGAAGCCGCCGTACACCGGAAGGTAACCAGGCCGTGATCACGCGGTGATCCTAACCCGGCCCGACCGGCCGGGCACGCTCCGCCGGGAGAACACCGCGGGAACAAGCCAGGCCTGCCGAGCCCGCTCCTGGCGTCGCCTCCCCCGCGGGCACCGGCCACGCGGGCGCGGTGTGGCCCACACCGGCTTCCGAGGTCTCCGGCCGGACGCTCGGCGGCCCCGGCGAAGAGCTCGCACGGGGCCGCCGGTGACGCGGGGCCCGGCGCCGGGCAGAGGTCACCGGCCCGGTGGGCCGGGGATCGTCGTCCAGGCACGCAGGAATGCGGCGCCGGCTAGCAGAACTTGTCGAGTTGCCCTGCCTTCGCCGCCCGCACCATCGCGTGGATCTCGCTCCGGCTGTAGCGGAGCACGGGGGCCATCTCGTCCTTCGTGTGCGTCACGGCGATCAGGTCACCGTCGACGGCGAAGCCCACGCAGTCCTTGGAGTGGTCCAGGTCGCTGAAGGAGGACTTCTCGAAGGTCAGCTGGGGAGCGTGGGTGTTGGTGTAACTCGTGACGGCAACAGCCTGGGAGTGGTCCATGGGGGCTCCTTGCTCGGACGGTTCAGCTGCTCCGAAGTTACGACCCCAAGTCCCCGCCGCGATAGTGGTCTTGACTTCCGCGCGGCAGGTGCGGTAAATGCGCCCAGCGGTCGCGGCAGGGCGACGCGCAGCCCTCGCCGGTACCCGTCGTTCGGCCTCGGCCGAGGGGGGCAAGCGGCTGCCGGTACCGGTGACGCACTCACCGTGCGAGGGACGGACGGCGCCGCTACACCCGAAACCGCGCCGCGCCGCCGGGCTCCCGGGGGCCCGGCGGCGCGGCCGGCGATTCCTTCGGTGGGCCCAGGACAGGACTTAGGGCCGCGCCACCCGTACGACGTCTCCCGTCTCCAGGGCTGCCCAGACGGCTCCGTCCGGGCCCACGGTGATGCCGTGCGGCTCGGAGGAAGAGGAGGACGACGGCAGATCGTACGAAGTGATCTCGCCGGCCGCGGTGATGTGGCCGATGCGGTGGGCGCCCCATTCGGTGAACCAGCAGTCCCCGGGGCCGGCCGCGGCGATGGCGTGGGGTTTGGCCGTGCGGTCCGGCAGCGGGAACTCCTCGATCCGGCCGTCCATCGAGATCCTGCCGATCTGGCCGGCGGCGATCTCGACGAACCACACCGCGTCGCCGTCACTGGTGATGCCCACCGGTGCGGCGTCCGGGGTGGGCAGCGGGTGCAGCGCGATCTCGCCGTCGACGGTGATCCGGCCGAGCGCGTTGCCCTGGTTGAGGGTGAACCACAGGGCGCCGTCCGGGCCTGCGGTGATCGCGGCGGGGAACGCGCCCGCGACGGGCAGCACGAACTCGGTGAACTCGCCCTCCCCGGTGACCCGGCCGATCCGGTCGGTGTTCATCTGCGTGAACCACACCGCGCCGTCCGGACCGGCGGTGATGCCGTAGGGCCCGCTGCCGGGCGTCGGCACGGCGAAGTCCCGTAGGGCGCCGTCGACCGTGATGCGGCCGATCCGGTGGTCCTGGTAGCGGGTGAACCAGAGCGCCCCGTCGGGGCCCGGCGTGATGACGGTCGGGCGGCATTCGGCCGAGTCCAGCGGAAATTCCCTCAGGTCGCCCTCGGGGGAGAGCCGTGCGAGGCGACCGTTCCGGACGAAGGTGAGCCACAGGGCCCCGTCAGGGCCGGACGCGATGCCATAGGGCCCGGCTTCCTCGCCGGCCACCCGGATCTGCCTGATGTCCGGGACCTCGAAACGCTGCACGACCACTCCTCGCGAAGAAGGGAAACCGTCGGCCAACGGCCCCTGACCCATACCTGGCCCGCTCTCGTTCCAGGCCGACGATGATCGCATCCGGCCCGGCCGGCCGTTTCACGGGCACCCGTTCCCTGACGTCAGAGGCACCGGGCATCATGCGCCAACCGGCCCTCGGTTTGCGCTCGTTACTCCTCGTCGAGCCAGATCTCTTCCATGTTGCCGGTGGCGTCTTCGGTGTGCCGCACACGGAAGACGGACGCGGCACGGCCGGTGTAGTTGAGGCGTACGACTTTCCTGAGGGCGAGGTCGCACAGACTCCCCCAGGCGAAGGCGTTGACGGGGCGCTCCATGTCGACTCCCCCGTTGGACAGTTCCTGCGCGGTGAGACCGAAGGCCGCGGCCACGTCGGCGGGGGAACCGTCGAAGTCCCAGTCGTCCTCCCCGTGCCAGCCCGCGGCGAAGAGCCGCGCCCCGCCGGGGTGGATGATCTTCCAGGCGCCGTACGTCATGGGGTAGTCGATGATGCACGAGGCGAGGATCACGGCTTCGGGGAAGCGCGTGGCGAGGGCTTCCGCTTCGTCGTAGACCGGATAGATGCCGTTGCAGTGCACCAGGCCGGGGTCGTTGATCTCGGTGACGTTCCCCCAGCATCCGACCTGGATCAGCTCCAGGTCCGCGCGGGTGCCGGCGGCCACGCCCTCAGCCGCGGAGACGGTTCCCAGGTCTTCGAGGATCGTGTCGACGGTGCCGAAGGACTCGGCGAACCGGCGGGCCGCGGCCGGGTCATGAGCGGGCAGACCGGCCGCATCCGCGGGGGATCCGGGATGGACGAGGGTCAGCCTGTACTCGCCGTAGCGGGCGACTTCCGCGTCCGCGGGCGCGTACCAGAAAGCGGGTTCCGTCATGCCCGCCACAGTAACTTCCGCTCTCTCAGGTGGAGTTAGGGGCACGAAGTGAGGGGCTGCGGGCTGCGGGCTGCACGGAACGGGGCGCCGGGACGCTTCGTTCGGACCGCCGTGCGGGCCGAAGAGGGGGCGCCCGGGACGCACCTCCGGCAGGGGCACGCCCCCGCAGCCCGCGAGGAGGGAGCCATGGCGGGGAGCAGCCGATAATCAAGGACCGCGCCACCACGGCACCACGCCATCGGCCGCGCCGAGCGGGACGGCCGGCGCCCTTCCGGACCGAGCTCACCGGGGGACGGATCGCGGTCCGCGCGGGCCCGTGGAGCCCGATAGGACCACCCCCTTTGCATGATCATGCGCGATTATGCATAATCTTCCTATGTCTAAGGTCCTCACCTCCCTTCCCGCCGGCGAGCGCGTCGGCATCGCCTTCTCGGGCGGCCTCGACACCTCCGTCGCGGTCGCGTGGATGCGCGACAAGGGTGCCGTCCCGTGCACCTACACCGCCGACATCGGCCAGTACGACGAGCCCGACATCGCCTCGGTGCCCGGCCGTGCGAAGGCCTACGGTGCCGAGATCGCGCGTCTGGTCGACTGCCGTGCGGCGCTGGTCGAGGAGGGTCTGGCCGCGCTCACCTGCGGGGCGTTCCACATCCGCTCGGGCGGGCGTGCCTACTTCAACACCACACCGCTCGGCCGCGCCGTCACGGGCACCCTCCTGGTCCGGGCGATGCTCGAGGACAACGTCCAGATCTGGGGCGACGGCTCGACCTTCAAGGGCAACGACATCGAGCGGTTCTACCGCTACGGCCTGCTCGCCAACCCCCACCTGCGGATCTACAAGCCGTGGCTGGACGCGGACTTCGTGACCGAGCTGGGCGGCCGCAAGGAAATGTCGGAGTGGCTGCTCGCCCACGAGCTGCCCTACCGCGACAGCACGGAGAAGGCGTACTCCACCGACGCCAACATCTGGGGCGCCACCCACGAGGCCAAGACCCTGGAGCACCTCGACACCGGCGTGGAGACGGTGGAGCCGATCATGGGCGTGCGGTTCTGGGACCCCTCGGTCGAGATCGCCACCGAGGACGTGACGATCGGCTTCGACCAGGGCCGCCCCGTGACGATCAACGGCAAGGGCTTCGCCTCCCCCGTCGACCTGGTGATGGAGGCGAACGCCATCGGCGGCCGGCACGGCATGGGCATGTCGGACCAGATCGAGAACCGGATCATCGAGGCCAAGAGCCGCGGCATCTACGAGGCGCCCGGCATGGCCCTGCTGCACGCGGCGTACGAGCGCCTGGTCAACGCGATCCACAACGAGGACACCCTCGCCCAGTACCACAACGAGGGCCGGCGCCTGGGCCGCCTGATGTACGAGGGCCGCTGGCTGGACCCGCAGGCGCTGATGGTGCGCGAGTCGCTGCAGCGCTGGGTCGGCGCGGCCGTCACCGGCGAGGTGACGCTGCGGGTGCGGCGCGGTGAGGACTACTCGCTCCTCGACACCACGGGCCCGGCGTTCAGCTACCACCCGGACAAGCTGTCCATGGAGCGCACCGAGGACTCGGCGTTCGGCCCGGTCGACCGGATCGGTCAGCTCACCATGCGCAACCTCGACATCGCCGACTCGCGCGCCAAGCTGGAGCAGTACGCCGGGCTCGGCCTGATCGGCACCGCCGATCCCGCCATCGGTGCCGCCCAGGCAGCCGCAACCGGGCTGATCAGCAGCATGCCGGAGGGCGGCGCCGAGGCCATCGCCTCCCGCGGCGAGGTCTCCGGCGACGACGAGATGCTGGACCGCGCCGCCATGGAGTTCGGCACGGACTGACCAGCCCCGTCGAGCGGAAGCCCGACTCCCCCGAGGGGGATGCAATCCCGGAAAGGCCGGTCCGGCGCCCAGCGGCGCCGGGCCGGCCTTTTCGGTCACCCGGCGCCGGTGGTCAGGAGGAGTCTTCGACGGTGCGGTGCCCTTCGGGGAAACCGGGCCGTGTTACAAGTAGCGACATGTGGCGCACATACGGTCAGATCAGGACACAGCTCCGTCGATCGAGCGCCGCGCTGGTCCGACGCGTGACGCACCGGGATGCCGGGCCCCGCCGGAACGCCGCACCTTCCGGGCCGCGCGCCGGCGATCCCCGTCCTGCCGGCCAGGTCGGACCGCTCCGGGCGGGGCGTGGGCTGCGGAGCGTCGCCGGCCAGATGTTCGTGCTGCAGTCGCTGATCCTGGTGCTGCTGATCGCCGGCGCGGGAATCGGGAACGTGCTGCAGACGCGGCGCGACAGCGAGGAGAACGCTCGCGGCCGGTCGCTCGGCGTGGCAGCGGCGTTCGCCCATGCACCGGGCATCCCGGCGGCGTTGCGGGCGCCCCATCCCACTGCCGTGCTCCAGCCCCTGGCCGAGCAGACCCGCCGGGTGTCCGGGGTCGACTTCGTCTCCGTGCTGAACCGCTCCGGCGTGCGTTACACCGATCCCCTCCCGCGGCTCATCGGCCGTCCGGCCTCCGGCAACTGGGCGCGGGCGTTGACCGGCGCATCCTTCACGGAGAAGTTCACCGGAGCGCCCACCGAGGCGATCCGGGCGGCGGTCCCGGTCACCGATGCCCGCGGCGCCGTCGTGGGGGTGGTGACCGCCGGCGTGGAGATCACCACCGTGTCGGACGCGGTGGACCGTGAGGTGCCCCTGCTGCTGGCCGTGACGGCGGCGGCGCTCGCGCTGGCCGTGGGCGGCTCGGCCCTGGTGAGCCGGCGGCTGCGGCGGCAGACACACGGTCTGGGCCCGGCGGAAGTGACGCGGATGTACGAACACCACGACGCGGTGCTGCACGCCGTCCGGGAAGGAGTCCTCGTCACCGGGGGCGACGGGCGCCTGCTGCTCGCGAATGACGAGGCACGGCGGCTCCTGGAGCTGCCCGCGGATGCCGACCGGCGGGACGTCCATGACCTGGGCCTGGAGGACGACTTCACGGCGCTGCTCGCCTCGCACCGTACGGTCACCGACGAGGTGCACCGTTCCCATGACCGGCTGCTGGCGGTCAGTTGCCGGCCCACCGGCCGGTCCGGTGGACGGAGCGGAAGCGTCACCACCCTGCGCGACACCACGGAACTGAGCGCGCTCGCCGGACGCGCCGATGTCGCGCGCGAAAGGCTGCAACTGCTGCACGACGCCGGGCTGAGGATCGGTACCACGCTGGACGTGACCCGCACCGCCGAGGAGCTGGCGCAGGTGGCGGTCCCCCGGCTGGCCGACGCCGTGACCGTCGACCTTCTGGAGCCGGTTCTGCACGGCGAGGACCTGGGCGCACATCAGGAAGCCGGCTTGCGCCGGGCGGCCGGCGCCCAGACGTCCGCCCTTCCGCCCCTCCCCTGGGTCGAGGAGACGGGCGCCGCTCCGCCCGGCACGTCGCGGAGTCGAGCGATCGCGGGCGGCCGGGCCGAACTCGTCGCCGACCTGCTCGACGACGACGGATGGCGGCACTCTCCCCCGCAGGGCGCGCAGGCCGTGCTCGACCTCGGAATCCGGTCGCTGATGAGCGTCCCCGTCCTGGCAGGGGGTGTCGGACTGGGCGTGGCCCGCTTCTGGCGCACCGGCGAGCGAGCCCCCTTCGACCACGGCGACCTGTCCGCGGCGGAGGAGCTGGTCACCCGTACCGCGGTGTGTATCGACAATGCCCGCCGCTACACCCGCGAGCATGCCGTGGCCGAGGCGCTCCAGCGCAGCCTGCTCCCGAGCGGCCTGCCCGAGCAGAACGCCGTCCAGGCCGCCTATCGCTACCTGCCGGCCGAGCGGGGCGTGGGAGGAGACTGGTTCGACGTCATCCCGCTGCCCGGCGGACGCGTGGCGCTGGTCGTCGGTGACGTGGTGGGGCACGGCTTGCACGCCGCAGCCACCATGGGGCGCCTGCGCACCGCCATCCACAACTTCGCCACCCTGGATCTGCCGCCCGACGAGCTGCTCAGTCACCTCGACGAACTCATTGCCCGGATCGACCAGGACCAGCGGGCGGACAGTGAGGCCGCGACCGTCACCGGCGCCACCGTGCTGTACACGATCTACGACTCCGTCTCCGGGCGGTGCGTCATGGCCCGAGCCGGCCATCCGCCACCTGCCATCGTCCACCCCGACGGCACCGTGACGTTCCCGGACGTCCCTGCCGGACCACCGCTCGGCCTGGCCCAACTGCCCTTCGAGACAAGCGAACAACTGCTCCCGGAGGGCAGCCGGCTCGTCCTCTACACGAACGGCCTCGTGCACAGCCGCACCCGGCAGATCGACGACGGCATGAACCTGCTGCGCTCGGCGCTCTCCGGGGCCGACCGCACCCCCGAACAGACCTGCAGCGATGTCTGCGCGGCGATGCTGTCGCCCGAGCGGACGGACGACATCGCGCTGTTGGTCGCCCGCACCCACCGGCTCCGGGCCGACCGGGTCGCCGAGTGGGAGGTACCCGACGACCCCGCGGCGGTCGCCCCCGTCAGGGCGGCGGTCACCCGGCAGCTGGCCGACTGGGACCTGGAGGAGAGCGGCTTCACCACCGAGCTCATCCTCAGCGAACTGCTCACCAACGCCATCCGCTACGGCACACCGCCGATCGCCGTCCGGCTGCTGCTCGACCGCGTACTGACCTGCGAGGTGTCGGACGCCGGCAGCACGTCCCCGCATCTGCGGTACGCGGCCACCACCGACGAGGGCGGGCGCGGCCTCTACCTCGTCGCGCACCTCGCGGAACGCTGGGGCACCCGCTACACGCCGACCGGCAAGGTCATCTGGACCGAACAGCCGCTCCCCGTGCCCCCGCCGGCCTAGGGTCTGTCGTGTGGATCACGCCGGATCAGGGAGCGGGGTCCGGTGCGTGCAGCTGCAAGGCGGAGGATTGAGGCAACGCGGAGCGTTGCTGATTGACGACAACGCGGCAGATGCGCGTGCCGGACCCCGCGAGCCCGGCGTGATCCACACGACAGGCCCTGGGCCCCTCCGGGGCGAGTCCTCGCCACGCGCACACCGGACCGGTGGCCTTCTCGCCCACCGCGGACGCGCCTCCGTTGCGAGAACGCGTCGAGGGGCCCTGGCGCCGGAACGGCACCAGGGCCCCGAGGGATATGAACACCATCTGCCGGCTTACTGCGATGCCGGCCTGTCGTTTCCGCAGCGTCTCCCGGGAGCGGGGGATGCGTGCGGGGATCGCGTATGCGTGACCGTGTGACCACCTTCCGTTCCGGGGTCTGCGGTACCCGGGTCGGCTACGTCCTCGCCCCGGGCGATCCTGATGGCGTCTGCCTCCTTCGTTTCTTGCTGGTTCTTCCGCGTGTCACTGCGGTCCTGCGTACAGCCGACGGCCCCTGTGAGCCGCCCGGCCCGGCAACCAGCGAGGGGACCCCGAGAGCCTTTCCGGCCCCGCCGCTCCGCTGCCGTGCCCTACTGCGTCTGTCCTGCATACGCGGCAGTTCGTGTCTGCCGCGTCGTGCTGACTTCTGGCTACGGGAAAAACGTTAGCCCCCGTGATTGCGGATGTCTACCTCTGCCACGACAGATTTACTGCATGTCAGGGTGGCGGTGTTCTGTCGTACGCGCATGACGGAAGACGGCACCCGGACAGCGCGCGGTGGGGGCGGGCAAGCCGGGCGGGGAAGAGCAGCCGAGCGGGGGCGTCGGCGGCGGGCGCGCCGCGGGCCGCTCCGGCCCCGCGTTTCCCGCGGGGTCCGCGGCCGGACCTGCGACGGCGCCTGACCCGATCGCAGCAGCTCTCCGGGGTCCGCTCCCTCCGCGTCACGTGACCTTGAACGCCGGAGCGCAGATACTGCCCCCGGGGCGCCTTGGCGCCGTCCGGACCGAAGGCAGCCCCACGACGGGGTGACACTCCGTCACGAAAGCCGCGCCACACCACCATCCGCCCCTCCGGACACCGATCCCGACCGCCGAGAACAGCCGAGAACAGCCGAGAACAGCCAAGATCAAGCACTGCGCATTCGGGCTCCGCCCCGCAAGCACGCTGGCCGGAGGACCGGATGCCCATCTCGCCAGGAGGCACCCATGAAGATGTTGATCAATGTCGCCGAGACGGTTGTGGCGGACGCGCTGCGCGGGATGGCGGCGGCACACCCCGAGCTGGTGGTCGATGTCGACAACCGCGTGATCGTGCGGCGGGACGCGCCGGTGTCGGGCAAGGTCGCGCTGCTGTCCGGCGGTGGCAGCGGGCACGAGCCGCTGCACGGTGGGTTCGTCGGGCCCGGCATGCTGGACGCCGCCTGCCCCGGCGAGGTGTTCACGTCGCCCGTGCCCGATCAGATGGTGCGCGCCGCGGCGGCCGTGGACAGCGGCAGCGGCGTCCTGTTCATCGTGAAGAACTACACCGGCGACGTGCTCAATTTCCAGATGGCCGCGGAGCTGGCCGAGGACGAGGGGGTGCAGGTCGCCAGTGTGCTCGTCAATGACGATGTGGCGGTGACCGACTCGACGTTCACGGCCGGGCGGCGCGGCACCGGTGCGACCCTCTTCGTCGAGAAGATCGCCGGCGCCGCGGCCGAGGAGGGGGCGCCGCTGGAGCGGGTGGAGGCGCTGGCCCGGCAGGTCGTCGAGAACGCGCGGAGCTTCGGAGTGGCGCTCGGCGCCTGCACCACGCCCGCGAAGGGCAGCCCGACCTTCGACCTGCCCTCCGGCAAGCTGGAGTTGGGCATCGGTATCCACGGCGAGCCGGGACGCGAGCGCCGGCCGATGATGACCTCACGGGAGATCGCGGACTTCGCGGTGGACGCGGTCCTGGAGGACCTCCAGCCGCATCTGCCCGTCCTGGCGTTGGTCAACGGCATGGGCGCGACGCCGCTGCTGGAGCTGTACGGCTTCAACGCGGAGGTGCAGCGGGTGCTCGCCGAGCGCAAGGTGCCGGTGGCGCGTACGCTCGTCGGCAACTACGTGACGTCGCTGGACATGGCGGGCTGTTCGGTGACGCTCTGCCAGGTCGACGGGGAGATGCTGAGGTTGTGGGACGCGCCGGTGGAGACGGCGGGGCTGCGTTGGGGCCGCTGACTTCCGGCCACCCACCCCGCCCCCGTCCCGGGTCCCCCTCCGGCCCGGGTCCCGCGTCCCGATTCCGGGCGCCGCCCCGTGCCCCGCCCGCGCCCGGCGCCCCGTCCCACCCACACACGTAAAGCGCACTCAGTGCATGAGCAGAGGAGTTGTCCGTGACCGAAACGGTGCTGGACGCCGCGTTCTTCGTCCGCTGGATGATGGCGCTCGCCGCCTCCGTCGAGCAGGAGGCCGACCGGCTCACCGAGCTGGATTCGGCCATCGGGGACGCCGACCACGGCAGTAACATGCAGCGCGGTTTCGCCGCCGTCGTCACGTCGTTGGAGGCCGAGCCCCCGGCCACACCCGGTGCGGTGCTGATCGCCGCGGGCCGGCAGTTGATCTCGACGGTGGGCGGTGCGTCCGGCCCGCTCTACGGGACGTTGCTGCGGCGTACCGGCAAGACGCTCGGCGAGGAGCCGCAGGTGACAGCCGCGGAGCTGCAGACCGCGCTGGCCTCCGGGGTGGACGGGGTGACACAGCTCGGGGGCGCGGCGCCGGGCGACAAGACGATGCTCGACGCCCTCGTGCCGGCCGTCGAGGCGCTCTCGACCTCCTTCGACGCGGCGGCCGAGGCCGCCGCGCAGGGTGCCCTGGCGACCGTTCCGCTGCAGGCCCGCAGGGGCCGGGCCAGCTATCTGGGCGAGCGCAGCATCGGGCACCAGGATCCGGGAGCGACGTCGTCGGCGCTCGTCTTCGCGGCGCTCGCGGAGGTCGCGAAGTGAGCGAGGCGGCCGAGGAGAAGCCGGCGCTGGTCGGGGTCGTTCTGGTGTCGCACAGCGGGGCGGTCGCCGAATCCGTGGCGGCGATGGCCATCGGGCTGGCCGGGGGCAGCGAGAAGGCGCCCGTCGCGGCTGCGGGCGGGACCCCGGACGGAGGGCTCGGTACGAGCTCCGAGCTGATCTCCGAGGCGGCCCGGAAGGTGGATCGCGGCGCGGGGGTCGCGCTCCTCGTCGACCTCGGCAGCGCCGTGCTCACCGTCAAGACCCTGGTCGCCGAGGGGGACGAACTCCCCGAGGGCGCACGGCTGGTGGACGCGCCGTTCGTGGAGGGTGCGGTGGCCGCGGTGGTCACCGCGTCGGCCGGCGGGGATCTGGACGCGGTCGCCGTCGCGGCCGGCGAGGCGTACGGCTACCGCAAGGAGTGAGGGACCGAACGCCGGGCCGCCGCACCGTGGAGGCCGTCACCGTACGGGTCGTCACTTCACGGGCGGCGGCCCGGCGGCGGCCCTTCCGGTCAGCGGCGGCCCGGTGTCACGGCTTGCGGGCCATCGCGGCGTAGCAGGCGGCCTCGGCGTCGGTGACGTGGGTGGCGTCCTCGGGGCGGTCGGGGCGCCACTGGTGGGAGAGGGTGACGCCCGGCTCCAGCAGCTCCCAGCCGTCGAAGAAGCGGGCGAAGTCCGGGCGGGAGCGGAACTGGAGCGCCGTCCCCGCGTCGCCGTAGATCTTTATGATCTTGCCCATCGACTCGGCGTCGAAGTCCGATGTGGCATGGGTCATCGCCAGGGTGCTGCCGCTGGGGAGAGCGTCCTTCAGGGATTCGACGATGGCGTGGGCGCGGTCGGTTCCGTCGTCGGTGACGAAGTGCATCAGCGCGTTCAGGCTGAGCGCGACCGGGCGGCTCAGATCGAGGGTGTCGAGGAGCTGCGGTGCGGTGAAGATGCCCGCGGGGTCGGTGACATCGGCCTGTACGTAGGCGGTGCGGCCCTCCGCGGTACTCAGCAGCAGGGCCGCGGCATGGGCGAGCACGATCGGGTCGTTGTCGGTGTAGACCACGCGGGCGTCCGGTGCCGCGTCCTGCGCGATGTCGTGGAGATTGGGCGGGGTGGGGATGCCGGTGCCGATGTCGAGGAACTGCCGCATCCCCGATCGCGCGAGGAAGGCCGTGGCGCGCTGCATGAACTCGCGGTTGATCCGGGCGGCGACCAGCGCCGCGGGGAAGACGCCCAGCACGCTGCCTGCGGCCATCCGGTCGGCCAGGAAGTTGGTCTTGCCACCGAGGAAGTAGTCGTAGATGCGGGACGAGTGGGCCCGGTCCAGCTGCAGGTCCACCACGGAATGGTCGCGGTCGCTCATCGTGCGCTGCCTCCCCTGTACGGCGCCCCCGGCGCGGTCGGACGGGCGAGCCGGGGCGCCGCCGCGCTCCGCGCGCTCCGGCGGCGCGTCATGTCCCGCCGCCCACCCGGCTGTTGGAGCACTGCCCCGCCCGCCCCGGATCATGCCGCGATGCGCCCCGATGCGCTCTGGCGCGCACCCGGCGGCGGGCAAGACAGCTGATGCGCCCCTGGCACAGGGCCGGACGGGTGCCGCACGCATGGCGCACAAGGCCTGTGGCGGTGCGGCCGCGCGTGACGACCGAACATGCCCCGGTCACGCGTAGTCATATGAATACGCTGAGGAAGATTTCTTGCGCCCCCGTGCCACAAATCGGCTCGGTTTCCGGTTCATTGGAGGGGAGGGCAATCCGTCCTCCCGCTGCCGCCGCCGACTTCGGCGCCCCCGGCAGCGGTGCACGGCGAACGGAACGAGGACGGCTCGTGAGCGCAGACCGGGACCGACTTCTACCGGCGTGCGCGCAGGCGCACATCAGCACAGTGGCCCCGGCCCGTCGGCGGCCGCAAGGGGCGGGCCTGCTGAGCTCCTCGGACCACCAGCTCTCGCTCACCTTCAAGGCGTTCCTGGCGACGCACGCCCGGAAGTGGCTGACCTACGCCTATCTGCACACCGGCAGTCAGCCGGCGGCCCGCGAGGTGACCCGGGCCGCCTACCGCCGGCTGGGCGACCTGTGGCCGCACGCCCTGCGGCAGGCGTCGGTGGAGGCGTTCGCGTGGTCGGTCCTCAAGGAGCGGGTCGTCGAATGGCTCTACGACCACCAGCAGCCCACCGCTCTCACCGAAACCGCGGCCTTCGCCGTCGTCACCCAGGCCCTGCTGCGTGAGTGCCAACAGCAATTCGCGTTACTGGAGAGCCAGTTAGGCCTGTACGCGGCCATCGCGCGGCTGCCGGAGCGGCAGTGCGATGTGATCGTGCTGCGCCATGTCATCGGGTACGACGACGGGCAGATCGCCGCGCTGCTCGGCGTCGACGAAGTCACCGTCCGGTCCCATGCCAGCCGAGGCAAGCGCAAGCTCGCCGCAGCGCTCGGCATCGCCCAAGGAAGCACCAGGGGGAACTGACCATGTCGCCCACCGATCAAGCCGGCCGCCGGGACACCGTGGAGACGCTGCTCAGTGCCGCGGCCGATGTGGCCGGAATCGACGGCCTCGCCGGCTTCTGCGACCTCGACGACGCGGGCGCGCTCGACGGCCTCGGCTGCCTCGACGACTCCCCCGGGCCCGGAGCGGCGGGCGGCGCACCCCGGGCGAGGCAGGTGCCCGTCCGTGCCGACCTCGGCGCGCCCAGCGCCTACCCCAGCGCCCGGGACGAGGCCACCCACGAACTCGAACTCGCCTGTGCGCTGGTGGTCAACGCCGCGGCGGCCGCCGCCAGCCTGGAGCGGCTGGTCGACGACCACCGCATCGACCCCGAGGGCGCCCTGGTCTTCGCCTGTCTGCTGCACATCACCCAGCGGACCGACGCGGCGCACTTCTGGTGGCACTTCAGCGCCGGCGCCGGCAGCCGTACCGCCGCCTACTGCCTCTACCTCTCGCACCGCCGCAGCGGCGAGTTCCGGGACGCCGCCTACTGGCGCGAGCAGGCATCGCACGCACCTGACGAGGAGCGCCGCGCGGTGGCCGCCTTCGACGAGAAGCAGCTGCTGCCGGACTCCGCCCGGCACAACCTTCTCGTCCAATGGCACAGCGGGCTCGCGCCGACCCTGCCCGCCGCCTTGGAGAGCGTGATCAACCGCCTGGTGGTGGACAGCGACGACGAGGACTTCGGGGAGATCCCCCGCCCCTCCCCCACCCTCGTACGGGATCTCGGACGCGCCCGCTGACCGCGGACCGGCCGGCGAACCGGCCCGTCCGCCCGACCGCCCCTCCGGCTGACCGCCAGGAGCGGCGGCCTGTCACACGAACGGGCGCTGTCGTCACACGGACGGGTCATCCACCTTCGGCGGCCATGCCGGACGGTTGGCGTCCGGGACGGCGGCCAGCGCATGGCCGACCGTCGGGAAGCAGGAGAAGACGTCCACGGACTGGGTGCCGATCAGCAGCCGCAGCATCCGTACGCCGAGGGACGCCAGCAGCAGTCGGCCCTCCAGGCGCCGGCACAGCCACTCCAGGGCGAGCAGGCAGCTCAGGCCCCGGGAGTCGCAGAACCGCAGCGCGGTCAGGTCGAGCACGAGGAAGCGGTGACCGGCCGAGACGACCGACCGTGCCTCGGCGAGGAATGCCTGCTCGGTGCGGAGGTCCAGCTCTCCGCTGACCCGCAGGACCGCACACTCTTCCGCCTGCACGATCGGGGTGACCGCCAGCGACCGCATCTCCGAGCTCATGCCGTCCAGACTAAGCGCCGTTTTCTCCCGCATCGCCGCCTCGGACCACCGGCGTACGCGGGCAGGCCCCCGGCAGCGCTCTCGGCACTGCCTCGCGCCCTGCGCGGACGGAACCGTCCTGGCGGCCGTGTGCGCAGGTCACGGGGTGGTGCGGGCAGCCCGGCGGGCGGGTCTGCACGCCCGTACGGGCGCTTGGGCGGGCCCTCCGCCAACTGGGCACCCACGGAAATCGGGCAGAAACGGTCTGGTTTTCCTCCGTTACGGGCAACGACCCACCCTTCTACGGTTGCTATAAACCTCATGCGGGCAGAAACGGGCAGGCCCGTGACCGAACGGTATCCACACAAGGCAGGAGTGATCCGATGCGAGCCGAGGAACGCCAGCACCGCCTCCTCGCGCTCGCCCGGCAGTCCGGCCGGGTCGAGGTCGCCGACGCGGCGTCGGAGTTCGGCGTCGCCCGCGAGACCGTACGGCGCGATCTGAGCGAACTGGAGCGCCGGGGGCTGATCCGGCGTACGCACGGCGCGGCCTACCCGGTCGAGAGCGCCGGTTTCGAGACCTCGCTGGCCCGGCGGGAGACCCAGCAGGTGGCGGAGAAACGGAGGATCGCCGCGGCCGCCGCACAGCTGGTCGGCGAGGCCGAGACGGTGTTCGTGGACGAGGGCTACACCCCCGAGCTGGTCGCCATGCTGCTGCCCACCGACCGTCCGCTGACCGTGATCACCGCTTCGCTGCGGACCGCTTCGCTGGTCTCGGCGTCCGATTCCACCACCGTGCTGCTGGCCGGCGGCCGGGTCCGCTCCCGCACACAGGCGACCGTGGGGTCCTGGGCGCGGGACATGCTCGCGCGGTTCGTGATCGACCTGGCGTTCCTGGGCGCGAACGGTGTCTCCCGGGAGCACGGGCTGACCACCCCCGATCCGGCGGTGGCCGATGTGAAGGCGCAGGCCGTCCGCTCGTCGCGGCGGCGGGTGCTGGTCGGGGTGCACAGCAAGTTCGGCGCCAGCAGCTTCTGCCGGTTCGCCGAGGTCGGCGATTTCGACGCCATCGTCACCGACGCCGGGCTGTCGGCTCCGGAGGCCCACCGCTACTCCCTCCTGGGGCCGCAGGTGCTCCGGGTCTGACCGGGCCGGGGCCGCCCGGACGACCGGCCCCCGTACGCAGCGACCACGCACCGCCGAAGGCCCCCGCCGTCGGACGGTCCCCCCGGCGTGCCCGCGGACCGCGGCACGACTCCCACCGAGCCCCGCACGATCCCGCACCACCAGGACAGGCACCCGCCAACCGTCCGAGAAAGGTACGAGCCGTGAGAGCACGACCCCCAGGACGCCGCCGCCGAGGCCGCGTCACCGGGCTGACCGCCGTCGCCCTGACGCTGTCGTTGGCCACCGCCGGCTGCTACCGCGGCGCCGGTGACGTCGGCAACAGCGGTGCGCACACGATCAATGTGCTGATGGTGAACAACCCGCAGATGGTGGATCTGCAGCGGCTGACCGCCGAGCACTTCACCAAGGAGACCGGCATCAAGGTGCACTACACCGTGCTGCCCGAGGACGATCTGCGCGACAAGATGAGCCAGGACTTCTCCAGCCAGGCCGGGCAGTACGACGTGGCCAGTGTCAGCAACTACGAGACGCCCATCTACGCCCGCAACGGCTGGCTGACGCCGCTGGGCGAACGGGCCGCCAAGGATCCGGAGTTCGACCAGGGCGACATCCTCGACCCGGTCCGCAAGTCGCTGACCGCCGCCGACGGGAAGGTCTACGCGGAGCCCTTCTACGGCGAATCGTCGTTCCTGATGTACCGCAAGGACCTCTTCCAGGCCGCCGGGCTGCGCATGCCCGCACACCCCACCTGGCACCAGGTCGCCGATCTGGCGGCGAAGTCGGAGGCACACGGCTCGGGCACCAAGGGCATCTGTCTGCGCGGTCAGCCCGGCTGGGGCCAGCTGGCCGCCCCGCTGAGCACCGTCGTCAACACCTTCGGCGGCACCTGGTTCACCAAGGACTGGCAGCAGAAGATCGACAGCCCGCAGTTCACCCGGGCCACGCAGTTCTACGTCGACCTGGTGCGCAAGCACGGTCAGGCGGGCGCGCCGCAGTCCGGCTACACCGAGTGCCTCAACGACATGCAGCAGGGCAAGGTCGCCATGTGGTACGACGCGACGGCCGGCGCCGGATCGCTGGAGAGCGCCGATTCCAAGGTCGCCGGCAAGGTCGGCTACGCGCCCGCCCCGGTGGAGAGGACGGCGAGTTCGGGATGGCTCTACACCTGGGCGTGGGGCGTCCAGAAGGCGAGTACGCATCAGGACGACGCGTGGAAGTTCATCCGCTGGGCGTCGGGCAAGAAGTACGAGCGGCTGGTGGGTGAGCAACTGGGCTGGTCGAAGGTGCCGGCGGGCAAGCGGGCATCCCTCTACCGGAACCGGGACTACCTCAAGTCGGCGAGCGCGTTCGCCACCCCCACGAAGAACGCCATCAGCTCGGCCCGTCCGGACGACCCGGGAGTGCAGCCGCGGCCCGCACCCGGCATCCAGTTCGTGGACATCCCGGAATTCTCCGACCTGGGCACCAAGGTCTCCCAGGAGGTCAGTTCGGCGATCGCCGGCAAGCAGAGCGTGGCCGAGGCCCTGAAGAAGAGCCGCCGACTGGCGCAGGAGGTGTCCGATGCGTACAGCGACCACTGAAGCGACCCGGCCGGCGGCGGCCGCTGCCGCGCCGCGCCGCGGCAGCCCGCAGGCAGGTTCCCGCAGCAGGCGGGCCAAGGACTGGGCGCGCCGTGCGCCACTGCTGCCGGCGCTGGTCTTCCTGATCATCGTGACCCAACTGCCCTTCCTGGCAACCCTGGTGATCTCCTTCACCCGGTGGAACGCGCTGGCCCCCGACAACCGCGGCTTCGCGGCGTTCGACAACTACACGGCCGTCTTCACCGACCCCGCGATGCGCGCCTCGGTGGGCACGACGGTGCTGCTGACGGTGACCGTGGTGCTGGTCAGCCTGCTGCTGGGGCTGGGGCTCGCCCTGCTGCTGGACCGCAGCTTCCGCGGCCGCGGCATCGTGCGGACCCTGCTGATCACGCCGTTCCTGGTGGTGCCGGTCGCCTCCGCGCTGCTGTGGAAGCACGCCCTCTACAACGCCTCCTACGGGCTGCTCAACGGCGTACTGACCTGGATATGGGGGCTGTTCGGCAGTGACAGCCCGCCCCAGCCGGACTGGATGACCGACTCCCCGCTGGCCGCGGTGGAGGTGTCGCTGATCTGGCAGTGGACGCCGTTCATGATGCTGATCCTGCTGGCGGGCCTGCAGAGCCGGCCGACGGACGCCGTGGAGGCCGCCCGGGTGGACGGGGCCTCCACCTTCGACGTCTTCCGCTACCTCACCCTGCCGCACCTGCGCCGCTACCTCGAACTGGCCGCCCTGCTGGGCACCGTCTACGTCGTGCAGAACTTCGACGCGGTGTTCACCATCACCTCGGGCGGGCTGGGCACCGCCAACCTGCCGTACACCATCTACCAGACCTTCTACCAGGCCCATGACTACGGACGGGCGTCCGCACAGGGCGTCGTCGTCGTGCTGTGTTCGCTGCTGGTGGCGACCTTCGCGCTGCGCGCCGTCTCGTCCCTGCTGCGCGAGGAGGTCACCCGATGAGCACCGTCCCCCTGCCCCTGCGCCGGCGGCGCACCGGAAGTGTGCTGGGCCTGGTGGCCTGGCTGTGCGGGATCGCCTTCTTCCTGCCCGTCGCGTGGATGGTGCTGACGTCCTTCCACAGCGAGCAGGACGCGGCGACCAACCCGCCGAGCCTCGGCGCCGGCCTCAGCCTGCACGGCTACCGCGAGTTCTTCGGCGCGGGCAGCGGGGTCAGCCCCTGGCCACCGCTGATCAACTCGCTGACCGCGTCGGTGGTTTCCACGCTGCTGGTGCTGGTGCTGGCCGTGCCGGCGGCGTACGCGCTGTCGATCAAGCCGGTGCGCAAGTGGAGCGATGTGATGTTCTTCTTCCTCTCCACGAAGATGCTGCCGGTGGTGGCCGGGCTGCTGCCGATCTATCTCGTCGCGCAGAACACCCGGATGCTGGACAGCATCTGGCTGCTGGTCCTCCTCTACACCTCGATGAATCTGCCGATCGCGGTGTGGATGATGCGCTCCTTCCTGGCCGAGGTGCCGGTCGAGATGCTGGAGGCCGCCCAGATCGACGGGGCGGGGCTGACCACCACGCTGACCCGGATCATCGCGCCGGTCGCCATGCCCGGCATCGCCGCGACCGCCCTGATCTCGTTCATCTTCAGCTGGAACGAGCTGCTGTTCGCCCGGGTGCTGACCGGCGTCGTGGCCGGTACCTCGCCGGTCTTCCTGACCGGATTCGTCACCAGCCAGGGCCTGTTCCTGGCGAAGGTGTGCGCCGCCGCCACCGTCATCTCCCTCCCCGTCCTCATCGCCGGATTCGCCGCCCAGGACAAGCTCGTCCAGGGCCTCTCGCTTGGAGCCGTGAAATGAAAGCCGCAGTGATCACCACACCCGGCAAGGCCGAGATCGCCACTGTCGACGACCCCACGCCCGGCCCCCGGGACGTCGTGGTCGCGGTCGCCGCCTGCGGGCTGTGCGGCACCGATCTGCACATCCTGCAGGGCGAGTTCGCGCCCACCCTGCCGGTCGTCCCCGGGCACGAATTCGCCGGTACGGTCGTGGCGCGTGGCAGCGAGGTGACCGCCCTCGCCGAAGGCGACCGGGTCGCGGTGGACCCGTCGCTGTACTGCCACGAGTGCCACTACTGCCGCATCGGCCGCAACAACCTCTGTGAGCGCTGGGCGGCGATCGGGGTGACCACCTCCGGAGGCGCCGCCGAATTCGCCGTGGCGCCCGCCGCGAACTGCGTCAAGCTGCCCGATCACATCCGTACCGAGGACGCCGCGCTGATCGAACCGCTCTCCTGCGCGGTACGCGGCTACGACATCCTGCGCTCGCAGCAGCTGGGCAGCCAGGTCCTCATCTACGGCTCCGGCACCATGGGCCTGATGATGCTGGAACTGGCCAAGCGGACCGGCGCGGCGGGCGTCGATGTCGTCGACATCAACGCGGAGCGGCTGGCGACCGCCCGCACCCTGGGGTGCAGCAACGCCGCCGGATCCGCCGACGAGCTCGACCGGCCGCGCGGCTGGGACGTCGTCATCGACGCCACCGGCAACGAACGCGCCATCCAGGACGCGCTGGGCCGGGTCGGCAAGGGCGGCACCTTCCTCCAGTTCGGGGTCGCCGACTACGCCGCCCGCGCCGTCATCGAGCCGTACCGCATCTACAACCAGGAGATCACCATCACCGGTTCGATGGCGGTGCTGCACAGCTACGAACGGGCCGCGGCGCTCTTCGCGGCCGGAGCGCTGGACCCGGAGGTCTTCATCAGCGACCGGCTGCCACTGGACCGGTACACGGAGGCGCTCGACCGTTTCAAGGCCGGCCAGGGGAGGAAGATCCAGGTCCGGCCGTAGGGATCGCGGACACCGGCTGACGGGGGGCGGCCCCGGTCAGCCGGGGCCGGGGTGGTCGACGGCGTCGGCCAGCCGCTCCAGGAACACCCGCTGGCCCGCCACCAGCCGCTCCCGGGCCTGCTCCGGCGGGAACCACGCCACCCGGTCGATCTCGGGGAAGCTGCGGGTCACACCGGATCCCCGGGGCCACTCCATGCGGAAGGTGCCGGGGACGACCGCCGCCGGATCGAGACCGGCCCGCACGGCCCAGACGGTGACGATCTTGCCGCCGGCCTGGCGGGTCTCCCCCAGCGGGATCCACCGGCCGTCCGGGGCCGGGAGCCCGAGCTCCTCCTCGAACTCCCGCCGGGCGGCGTCCTGCGGCTCCTCCGGCGGGACGTACTCGCCCTTGGGGACCGACCACGCCGCCGCGTCCCGGCGGGCCCACAGCGGCCCGCCCATGTGCCCGAGCAGCACCTCGTGGCCGCTCCCGGCGCGGCGGAACAGCAACAGCCCGGCACTGCGCCTGCCCGCCATCGCCGTCTCCTCTCTCCCGTCCTACCGCTCGTCCGGCCGCTCGTCGGGCCCGTCGCCGGAGCCGGCGGCGAGGACGGTCGCCACCGTGTCCGCCTCGGCCGCCGTCTTGTCCTCGCGGTAGCGCACCACCCTGGCGAAGCGCAGGGTCACACCGGCCGGATAGCGCGAGGAGGTCTGGAGCCCGTCGTAGGCGATCTCCACGACGAGTTCCGGCCGTACGGTGACGACGTGGTCGGTCTCCGTCACGGCGAGGGCGCGCAGCCGCTCCGTCTGCCAGGTGAGGGTGGCGTCGGTGAGCCCCTTGAAGGTCTTGCCCAGCATCACGAAGCCGCCGTCCGGGCCGCGCGCGCCCAGGTGGAGGTTGGACAGCTTGCCGGTGCGCCGGCCGTGTCCCCACTCCGCCGCCAGCACCACCAGGTCCAGGGTGTGCACCGGTTTCACCTTCAGCCACGCGGCGCCCCGGCGGCCGGCGCCGTACGGCGCGTCCAGCGCCTTGACCACGACACCTTCGTGGCCCGCCCGCAGGGTCGCGGACCAGAAGTCCTCGGCGGCGGCGCGGGCCGTGGGGTCCGCCGGGTCGGTGACCACCCGGCGGGCCACCCGCAGCGGCTCGGGGACCAGGCGGGCCAGCTCGGTGTGCCGCTCCTGGCAGGGCAGCTCCAGCAGGTCGCGGCCGTCGACGGACAGCACGTCGAAGAAGACCGGGGACAGCGGCAGCGCGGCCTGGGCGGCGCCGACGTCCACCCGCGAGCCGAAGCGGCCCGCGACCCGCTGGAACGGCACCGGCCGGCCGTCGTCGCCCAGGGCGATCACCTCGCCGTCGAGGATGAAGCGGTCCGCCGGAAGGCCGCGGGCGGCCGCGGTGACCTCGGGCAGCCGGTCGGTGACCTCGTCCAGGGTGCGGGTGTAGATCCGTACGTCGGGCCCGTCGCGGTGGACCTGGACCCGGATGCCGTCGAGCTTCTGCTCCACGGCGCACGGTCCCAGCTTGTCGATGGCCTCGCCCACGGACTTGGCGCTGTGCGCGAGCATCGGCCCGACGGGCCGGCCGACGGTGAGCCGGAAGCCCGCCAGGGCGGCCGGGCCCTCGCTCAGCAGCGCCGTGGCCACGTCCTGCAGACCGCCGGCCAGCATCACGGCCCGCCGTACGTCCGGCGCGGGTGCTCCGGTCGCCGCAGCCAGTCCCTCGACGGCGAGGGCGTCGAGCGCGCCCTGGCGCACCTCACCGGTCAGCAGGCCGGCCAGGAACCGCTGCTCGTCCGCGGTCGCCGCGGCCAGCAGCTCGCGCACCAGCCGCCGGCGCTCGCCCTGCGCCCCCGTGCCGGAGACCTGGGCGAGCGCGGTCAGCGCCGCGTCGGCGTCACGCACCGTGAGCGTGGCCTGACGGGCCGCCGGGACCGGTTCGCGCAGTACGCTCCAGCCGACGCCGATGCGGCCCTGCGGCAGCCGCCCGGCGAGGTAGGGGATGACGACCGGTACGTCCTCGGGCGCCGCGGCCGAGAAGAGCCCGGCCAGCAGCGCGGTCTTCCGCGACCGCGCGGCGGTCGTCGCGACCTCCCCCGACACCCGTGCCAGCTCGGCGAGCAACATGCAGCCCATCCTCCCCGCGAGGCGCCGCCCGCGCCCCTTTGGAGGCCGGAAATGAGCGCTCCGTCGGGCGGGCACCCCCCACTGCGGCAAGATCCGTGCTACGTTCATATCAGTTGCAGTTTTGGTACCCATGACTTTGTGTGCGCCTGACGGGCAGTGACCCGCAGGCGCATTTTTGTTTGCCGGTCATCTCCGGATGGGCTCATCAGCGACGCAGGGTCCGCACAACGCGGACCCTGGCACCTCCCTATCGAAAGAGATTCACATGGCGACTGGCACCGTGAAGTGGTTCAACGCGGAAAAGGGCTTCGGCTTCATCGAGCAGGACGGTGGCGGCGCTGACGTCTTCGCCCACTACTCGAACATCGCCACGCAGGGCTTCCGCGAGCTTCAGGAAGGCCAGAAGGTCAGCTTCGACGTCACCCAGGGCCAGAAGGGCCCCCAGGCGGAGAACATCGTCCCGGCCTGATCCGGGACCGCAGTACGACGGGTCCCGCGCCTCACGGTGCGGGGCCCGCCCGTCGGTCGGACGGCACCGCGGGGTCCCCAGGACCCCCGCGCCCCGCACGACGGGCCCCACGCCTCATCCGGCAGCGGCCAATGATGTCCCGCTGCCCCGCCGGCAGCGCGGCTCCACAGCGCTCCGGCTGCCACGGTCCGGCTTTTCCACCGCTTTTTCCCGGTTGGCGCCGACTGTTTTCGAGGCTCCGTGGGCAACGGATTTTCCGCTCTGCCCGGTCTCCATTTATCCGGCTCGTTCTTGCGATTCACCGTGCGGCTCAGGTCGCCGGGTCTCCCTCGATACGCGCCGCATCGAGGAAGGTTCCGCATGAACCGCACCACTCGTTCCAATGACCGCTTCTCCCGCACCGGTGGCTCCGGCAGCCGTTCCGGTGGTTCCGGCTCCGGCTCCGGTTCGCGTTCCGGTGGCGGTGGCTACGCCGGCCGCTCCGGCGGTGGCTCCGGCTCCGGTGGCTCCGGTGGCCGTT
The DNA here is from genome assembly GCF_044767385.1 of Streptomyces sp. NPDC101393. Lineage (NCBI taxonomy): Bacteria > Bacillati > Actinomycetota > Actinomycetes > Kitasatosporales > Streptomycetaceae > Streptomyces > Streptomyces sp. NPDC101393. Next base: position 36,308 of record NZ_JBIWNU010000016.1, read on the forward strand.
TCCGTTCGCAGGGTGGCGGCGGCGGCTCGCGCCGTCCCAAGGCCGCCCCGCAGGGCGAGTTCGCGCTGCCGGTGAGCATCACCCCGGCGCTGCCCTCCGCGGAGACGTTCGCCGAACTGGACATGCCCGCGCCCCTGTTGACGACGCTCGCCCGCCTCGGCGTGACCGAGCCGTTCCCGATCCAGGCCGCGACGCTGCCGAACTCCCTCGCGGGCCGCGACGTCCTGGGCCGCGGCCGCACCGGCTCCGGCAAGACCCTCGCCTTCGGCCTGGCGATGCTGGCCCGTACGGCCGGACAGCGTGCCGAGCCGCGCCAGCCGCTCGCCCTGGTCCTGGTCCCCACCCGCGAGCTGGCCCAGCAGGTCACCGACGCGCTCACCCCCTACGCCCAGGCCCTGCACCTGCGGATGGCCACCGTCGTCGGCGGTATGTCGATCGGCCGGCAGGCCAGTGCGCTGCGCGGCGGTGTCGAGGTCGTCGTCGCCACGCCGGGCCGGCTCAAGGACCTCATCGAGCGCCGTGACTGCCGCCTGGACGAGGTGCGCATCACGGTCCTGGACGAGGCCGACCAGATGGCCGACATGGGCTTCATGCCGCAGGTCACCGAGCTGCTGAACCAGGTGCGCGAGGACGGCCAGCGGATGCTGTTCTCGGCCACCCTGGACCGTAACGTCGACAAGCTGGTCCGGCGCTTCCTGAACGACCCGGTCGTGCACTCCGTCGACCCCTCGCAGGGCGCGGTCACGACGATGGAGCACCACATCCTGCACGTCCAGGGTACGGACAAGCACGCGACGACGGTCGAGATCGCGGCGCGTGACGGCCGGGTGATCATGTTCCTGGACACCAAGCACGCCGTGGACCGGCTGACCAAGGACCTGCTCGCCAGCGGTGTCCGCGCCTCCGCCCTGCACGGTGGCAAGTCGCAGCCGCAGCGCAACCGCACCCTGACGCAGTTCAAGTCGGGCCACGTCAACGTGCTGGTGGCCACCAACGTCGCCGCGCGTGGCATCCACGTCGACAACCTCGACCTGGTCGTCAACGTCGACCCGCCGACCGACCACAAGGACTACCTGCACCGTGGCGGCCGTACCGCGCGCGCCGGTGAGTCCGGCAGCGTGGTGACCCTGGTGCTGCCCAACCAGCGCCGCGAGATGACCCGGCTGATGACCACCGCAGGCATCACCCCGCAGACCACCCAGGTCCGCTCGGGCGACGCCGAACTGACCCGCATCACGGGTGCCCAGGCCCCGTCCGGCGTCCCGGTGGTCATCGCCGCGCCGGTCACCGAGCGCCCCAAGCGCAGCGCGTCCTCGACCCGTGGCCGGCGCAGCCGCCCGGCGCAGGCCCGCCGCTCCTCGGGCGGCGGCGACCGTTCCGGGCCGCGTCGCAACGCCGCCACGTCCTGACGACGCGGGGACGTCACTCATGACGGCGTCATGAGCTGACCCTCCCGGTTTCACGGCAGCCCCCGGGTGCCGAGCGGATTCTTTCCGCCGGCCCCGGGGGCTGCTGTCGTCGGTGGGCCCGGGGACGGTCAGCCGGTGTGGACGATCTCGCCGCCCACGACGACGGTGTCCGCGACGGTTCGGGGGATGTCCTCGGGGGCGGCGCGCAGGATGTCCCGGGAGAGCACGACGAAGTCGGCGAGCTTGCCGACGGTCAGCGAACCGCGTTCCCCCTCAAGGAAGTTGGCGTAGGCGGAGCCCATGGTGTACGCGTGCACGGCGGTCGCCACGTCCACCGTCTCGGCCGGCTGCCAGGGTGCGCCGCCGCCCAGGGGCCGCCGGGTGACGGCGGTGTAGATGCCGATCATCGGGTCCATCTCGGCGACGTTCCAGTCGCTGGAGAAGGCGAGGACCGCCCCGGCGTCGTGCAGGCTGCGCATCGGCCAGGCCTTGTGCCACCGGTCGGCCCCGACGTTCTCGGCCCAGTCCTGGCCCGGTCCCGCGATCTCCGGGGCGCAGTGCCGGGGCTGCATGCAGGCGACCACCCCCAGCTCGGCGAAGCGCGGGGTGTCCTGCGGATCCAGGCATTCGACGTGCACCACCTGATGGCGGGCGTCGCGCGGCCCGTTGACCGTACGGGCGTGCTCGACGGCCTCCAGGACGGTGCGGATGCCCCGGTCTCCGGTGGCGTGCACGAAGCACTGGAAGCCGCGGCCGTCGAGCTCGGCGAGCAGATCGCCGAACTCCTCGGCGGGGTAGAAGGTGTCGCCCCGGTGGTGCCGGCAGCCGGTGTACGGCTCCAGCAGAGCCGCCGTGCGCGGCTCGACGACGTCGTCGATGTAGAGCTTGAGGGGACCGACCCGGAGCCGGTCGCCGGTGTAGCGCCGCGCGGCGGCCGCGAAGTCGTCGAGGTCGGCGTCGGTGGTGCCGCGCGGGTGGAAGAGCGCGGCGACGATCCGGGACCTGAGGCGGCCCTCGGCGCGGGCGCGCTCGAAGAGGGCGAGATCGTCGAGGGAGTTCTGCGGTTCGACGACGGTGGTGATGCCGAAGCGGATCGCGTCGTCGAGGCTCTTGGCCAGGCGGCCGTACTGGCGGTCGGTCGAGGCCCAGGGCACGCCGAGGGTCCGCAGCGCGCGATGGCCGTCCCGGGAGAGGCCCTTGACGGCGAAGTCCTTGACGAATCCGGTGGGTTCGCCGGTTTCCGGGTCGGTCTCGGCCTCGCCGAAGGGCAGGCTCGTGTGGTCGCGGTCGATGCCGAGACGGCGCAGCGCGGCGGTGTTCAGCCACGCGGTGTGCACGTCGTAGCTGAGGACGAAGGCCGGGGTGTCGCCGGTGGCCGGGTCGAGGTCGGCGGCGCGCGGCATCCGGCCGTCCGGGATCGCCGAGTAGTCGAAGGCCTCGGCCTCGATCCAGGCCGCGTCGGGGTGTGCGGTGTGCCAGGCGCGGATGCGTGCGTGGATGTCCGGGAGGCTGCGGGCCCCGGCGAGCTGGACGCAGGCGTCGTCGGAGCCCAGCCGGACGTGGTTGTGGGCGTCGATGAAGCCGGGCAGCACCAGCCGGCCGCGCCCTTCGATCACGTCGGTCTCCGGGCCCGTCCAGCACGCGGCCCCGGCGTCCGCACCCAGCCAGACGATCCGCCCGTCGCGTACGGCGAGCGCCTGCGCCTCGGGGAGGTCCGGGTCGACGGTGTGGATGCGGGCGCCGGTGAGGACCAGGTCGGCGGGCCTCTCGGGGGCGGCGGTGTGCGGGGCGGCAGGGGTGGTGGCGCGGGACATGAGGGGTGAACTCCTGGGGTGGTACGGGTGGTACGGGTGGTACGCAGGTGACGGCGAGGGGGCGGGGCTCAGGGAGTGGCGGCGGGATCCGTGCGGCGGGCGAGTGCCCAGTGGACGAGGCCGGCGACGAGCGAGCCCGCAAGGGTGAGGTCGGCGCCGCCCAGGGGCGCCACCAGCGGCCCGGTCCACACCTCGGAGTCGCAGGTCAGGGCGGCGAACGTCATCCCGGCGAGCAGCGCGGCCACGCCGGCGGGGCGGTAGCCGGAGCGGTACCAGTAGGCGCCGCCCCGCCCGGCGTGCAGGGCCGCCGTGTCGTAGCGGCAGCGGCGCAGCAGCATGTCGGCCAGGAAAACGCCGCCCCAGGGGGCGAAGACGATGATCAGGAGGGAGAGGAAGGAGAGCAGTGAGTCGGTGAAGTCGGTGAGGAAGAGCGCGCCGAGCGAGCCGAGGGCGGTGACGGCCGCGCTGATGACGATGGCCTTGGAACGGTTCCAGGGGATGCCGAGGACCTGGAGGTTCAGGCTCGACGAGTAGAGCGTGATGATCGAGTTGGTGACCGAGCCGCCGAGGACCAGGGCGAGGAAGACGGGCTGGAACCAGCCGGGCAGCAGCCGCTCGGTGCCGGCCACGGCGTCGGTCATGTCCGTACGGGTCGCGGCCGCCACGCCGATGACGCCGAGCCCGACGGAGGACAGGAAGCCGCCGAGGGCGCCGCTCCAGGTGATGGCGCGCAGCGAGGTCGTCCGGGGCAGGTAACGGGTGTAGTCGGCGGGCATCGGCAGGTACGAGAAGGGTCCCGCCAGCATCACGACGAAGGCCAGGCTCCAGCCGGCGGCGCCGGGGCCGGAGGCGGGCGCGAGGGTGTCCGTGCCGGGGACGACCAGGACCAGCAGCGCGGCGAAGCCGACGGCCAGGATGTAGGCCATCCAGCGCTCGGCGAACTGGACCGTGGCGTGGCCCCACATCGCCACGGCGAAGGTGAGGGCGAGGGTGACCAGCAGCGCGAGGGCACGGGTGAGGTCGCCGCCGTGCCAGCCGAGGTCGGCGAAGAACGCTTCGAGGGCGAGGGTGCCGACCACCGTGTTCACGATGGTGTAGCCGATGCTGACGACCCAGTTGAGCACTCCGGCGGGCCAGTTGCCGCGGACGCCGAAGGCGGCGCGGGAGATCACCAGGGTGGCGGTGCCGGTGCGGATGCCGCTCAGGCCGGCGGCGCTGATCGCGAAGAAGGCCAGGCCGCCGAGGACGACGACGGCGGTGGCCTGCCAGAAGGACAGGCCGAAGGAGACGGCGAGGGCGCCGTTGATGACGTAGGTGAAGGTGAGGTTGGAGCCGAACCAGAGCCAGAAGAGATCCTTGGCGCTGCCGTGCCGCTCGTCGTCGGGGATCGGATCGATGCCGTGTGTCTCGACCCGGAAGACCTCGTCGCCGGGCGCCGGGGCGCCGGGCGCCGGGGCGCCGGATCCCGCCGTGGCCGCGCCGAGGGGGCCGGTCGTCTCCGTGGCCGTGTCCCCGGCTCTGTCCGTGTCCGGCTGCCGCTGTGCCATCACACCCCGCCCTTCGCCATCCATGACTTGAATGCCGTTCTAACTCTTAGAACGGCATTCAAGATGTGCGACGACTCCCCCACCCGTCAAGACCCCTGCCGGAATCCGCGGATAGGGTCGGGGGCCGGAGCACGGACAACGGCGGAGGCGACACGGGTGGCAGGGGCTGCACGACGGCGCGACGGGCACATCGCCCAGGAACGGATGCTGGAGGAGGCGATGGCGGCCATCGCCGAGCGGGGCCTGGCCGCGCTCACCATGTCCGCCCTCGCCGAGCGGCTGGGCACCAGCGGCGGCCACATCCTGTACTACTTCGGGAGCAAGGACCTGCTGCTCCTGGAGGCCCTGCGGTGGAGCGAGGCCGCGCTCGCCGAGGAACGGCGCGCACTGCTGCGCCGCCGGCTGTCGGCCGAGCGGGCACTCGACCTCTTCCTGGAGCTCTACCTGCCGCACGGCCCCCGGGACGCCCGCTGGATGCTGTGGATCGAGCTCTGGGCCCGTACGCCGTCGAACGCGTCCCTGCAGCGCGCCCAGGAGGAGATGGACCAGGGCTGGCAGGACGACCTTGAGGCGCTGCTCACCAGGGGCGTGGACCGCGGCCGGTTCGCGCCCCTGGACGCCCCGGCGGCCGCCTCCCAACTCCTGGCGCTGCTGGACGGGCTGAGCACCCGTGTGGTGCTCGGGCAGCGCGGCACCGACCGCCGGCGGGCGCTGGCCGCCGCCCGCTCGGCGGCACAGCGGCTGGTCATCAGGGCCGCCGGGGACTGACCGTCACTCGTACATCACGTACTCCGGCTGCGGCCGCAGCGCCAGTACCTCCTTCGGCGTCATCAGCCGGCTGCTTTCGGCGTCCTCCTCGTAGAAGAGCTTGAAGCCCGTGTGGAGGCCGTCCGGCAGCTTCCTGACCAGCTGCTTCCAGGTGCCGCGCTTCAGACCCGGCGAGCCGATGCCGTCGGCGCTCTTGATCAGCGCCACGCCGGGCTGCGGCCGCAGCGCGGACTCATCCCGCACCACGGAGCCGGCGACCTGATGGAAGACCACCGGCTTCTGCGGCAGGTCGTGCACGTCGACCAACTCCGCGACGTAGCGGGCGACATCGGTCAGCTCCTGGCCGCTGGTGTGGCCGTAGGAGTCGCCCGGCACCTCGCCGGGGCCCATCTCCCACTCCGGGTCGAGCGCGAGCCCCACATCGGGGTGGACCAGCCAGTCACGCAGCGCCTTGACCTCGTCGAGCACCTTGGCCCGGCCCGGCTGGATGTTCAGGAGCAGCAGCGCACGGTGCTTGCGTGCCATGTCGTGGTGGCGGCGGATGATGTCGTCCGGCGTCCGCGAGCGGTAGGTGCCGTCCGGGCCCGCCGAGGCGTTCGCGACCACGGCGAGGAGTTCGAGCACGGGCAGCGGCTCGCGTCCGGCCGCGTACGCGCGTGCCACCTTCTCGATGTCACCGGCACGCTTGCCGAGGTCCCCGGTGCCGAGCCGGCCGAGCGCCACGGCGCCGGGCAGCCCGCAGAACCCGACGAGGCGGTAGCGGGGGAACAACTCCCGTCCGCCGCGCGGTAGTTCGGGGCGTCGCTTGGGCGGTTTCGAGGACGGCTCACCCGGCGCGGCGGGCGAGCCCGAAGCGCCGCCGCTCGGGTGCGCGGTGCCGGAGGGCCGTGCGCTGCCGGACGGCTTCGTGCTGCCGGACGGTGATCCGGATGCGCCGCCGGGTGGCGTGGCACCGGGGGCGGGATCGGCGCGCGCGGAGGACCTGCCGCACGCGGCGAGCAGGCCGATGCCCGCCGCCGCCGTGGCCGCGAGCACCGCGCGGCGGCCCGCTCCCGAGGGCGGTCCGGACCGTGCGGCCCGTGCGTGGGGTATTCCCAGGTGCCCTGCCGTCTCGTCGGACCCGTCGGCCTTGTCCGTCACTGCGCCTCCGTCCGTCGGCGCCCGGCCACGCGACCGGACACCGGCTGTCCATCCCGCCGGTTTTCCCTGTCCAGTGCGCTTCTCCAGGTCATCCGCCGCAAAACCCGGTGACACCCCGCACGGCAACGATCAAGCCAGCACCCGGACACCGGACGGACTGTGACAGCGGCTCCGGGAGTGCCACCCGGCTTTCGCGGTCACCGCGTGGCCTTCATCGCCGGCTTCGCCCCGGCGCATGGCACCTCATGGCACGTCAGGGAACTGCCCGCCAGTCATGCGCCCCGTAGCCCGCAGCCCGCAGCGACGTCAGCGCCCCCGGCGGCAGCTCGGCCGAGCCGCCGCCGGGGGCGCCCCCCTGGCTCCGCGGCCTCGCTCCGCGCAGTCGGTCCGCCCTGCCGGGAACCTCAGTCGTGGGAGTGGGGCCAGCGCTCCAGGCTGTTGGGGCGAGGGGCCTCGCGGGCGGCCTCGTCGGCCGAGTCGTGGAAGGCGTAGGGCTTGCGGAGGCCGCCGAGTGTGAAGATCTTGAGGAGCCGCTGATCGGCACAGGCGATACGCAGCGATCCCTCATGGGCCTGGAGGCGTTTGGTGACGGCGACGATCATGCCGAGCCCCATGGAGTCCAGGAACGTCGTGGCGCTCAGATCCAGGACGAAGTGGCGGTGACCCTCTTCGAGAAGCGAGATGATCTCGGCGCCGATGGTGGGGGCGGTGGAGATGTCGATCTCACCGGTGGTCTCGACGACGGTCCAGCCGTTCGCCACGTGCCAGCCGATGGACACCCGGCGTTTTGTGTCGATCTTCGTACGCACCCTCTGCTCCTCCTGTGCACGGCCCTCTGCGAAACGCCTGACCGCGCCGCACCGAATGCCCGGAATGCCTGCCGTATTCAGATAACCGGCTCGGGGGCCTGCCTCACAAGACTGGCGTTTTCAGATAGTGAGCGAGAGTCCCCTGGTCACCCGCTCCGCGGTGGCCACCAGCCGGGTCACGGCGTCCTCGATACGGAAGGGGCGGTCGGCACGGAGGGAGACGCCCAGGGAACCGAGGGTGTTCCCGCGGTAGACCGGAACCGCGACGCAGACCGTGCCGAGGGAGTACTCCTCCAGGTCGGTGACGGCCGGGACGTCGGGGGCGGCGTCGAGCCGTCGCAGCAGCTCGGAGGGGTGCGTGACGGTGCGGGGGGTGAGGTCGGACAGATGGTGACGGGAGAGGTATTCGGCGCGCCCGCTGTCGTCGAGTTCGCGCAGCACACACTTGCCCAGCGCCGTCGCGTGCCCGGCGTCCTCGAAGCCCACCCAGAGATCGACCCGGGGCGCCCGGGGCCCGTCCAGGATCTCCGCGACGCGAATCTCGCCGTCCTCGTAGAACGTGAGATACGCGGCGGCCGACAGATCGTCCCGCAGGGCGGCCAGCGTCGGACGGACCCGGTTGAGCCGCGCCTGATCGCGGCTGCCGCCGTGCAACGTGCCCAGCTTCTCGCCGAGGACGTAGGAGCCGTCGTCGAGCTTGCGGACGTAGCCGTCGTACGTCATGGTCCGCAGCAGGTGGTAGGTCGTGGCCAACGCAAACCCGGTCTCGCGTGCCAGCTGCTTGGCCGTCGCACCGCCCTCATGAGCCCCGACGCTCTCCATCAACCGGAATGCTTTCTGCACTGAGGCGATGAGCGTGGGGCCGTCTTGAGCGCCCATACCACCAGCGTGCCTCCGTCGCACGGGCACGGCAAGCGGCGGCGGCGCGGCACCGTCGAGCGGGGTCACCGACCGCGGCCGGCAGATGACAGCGCGCCAAGGACGACCGCCGTCCTCCTCAGTCGATTCCGCCCCGCTCCACCAGCTGGCCGGCGATCACGTTCCGCTGGATCTCGTTGGTGCCCTCGCCGACGATCATCAGCGGGGCATCACGGAAGTAGCGCTCCACATCGAACTCGGTCGAATAGCCGTAACCGCCATGGACGCGGACGGCGGTGAGGGCGATCTGCATGGCCGTCTCGGAGGCGAACAGCTTGGCCATGCCCGCCTCCATGTCGACCCGCCGTCCGGCCTGCGCCTCACGGGCCGCGTACAGGGTGAGCTGCCGGGCCGCGGTCAGGGAGGTGGCCATGTCGGCGAGGTAGTTGCCGATCGACTGGTGTTTCCAGATCGGCTTGCCGAACGCCTCGCGCGCCTGGGCGTACGCCAGGGAGTCCTCCAGAGCGGCACGGCCCACCCCCAGCGCCCGGGAGGCGACCTGGAGCCGACCCGTCTCCAGGCCCTTCATCATCTGCGCGAAGCCCTTGCCCGCCACACCACCGAGCACGGCGTCGGCCGGCGCGCGGTAGTCGTCGAAGGACAGCTCGCAGCTCTCCACGCCCTTGTAGCCGAGCTTCGGCAGATCGCGGGAGACGGTCAGGCCCGTGCCGTGCCCGACCAGCAGGATCGAGATGCCCTTGTGGGCGGGGACGACGTCCGGGTCCGTCTTGCACAACAGGGCGATCAGCTGCGAACGGCGGGAATTGGTGATCCAGGTCTTCGCCCCGTTGACCACATAGCCCCCGCCGTCGGTGTCCCGGCGGGCCACCGTGCGCATGGCCTGAAGGTCGGAGCCGCCCCCGGGCTCGGTCAGTGCCATGGTCGCCCGGACCTCTCCGGTGGCCATCTTCGGCAGATAGCCGCGCTTCTGCTCCTCGGTACCGAAGTCCTGCAGCAGTTTGGCGACCACGGTGTGCCCGCCCATCGCCCCGGCCAGGCTCATCCAGCCGCGGGCCAGCTCCTCGGTCACCAGCACGTAGCAGGGCACGGAGACCGGGGTGCCGCCGTACTCCTCCGGCACGGCCAGGCCGAAGACGCCGAGCTCCTTCATCTGCTCGATCAGCGCTTCGGGATAGGTGTTCGTGTGCTCCAGTTCCCGCACCACGGGCCGGACGTCCCTGTCGACGAAGTCGCGGACCGTCCCGACGATGGACCGCTCGTCCTCGGACAGGATGTCGAGAGTGCTCACAGCTGGGGCTCCTTGGACAGAAGGGGACGCGGGAAGGGGTCAGATGACGCCGTCGGCCCTGAGGGCTTCGATCTCGGAGGGCGTACGTCCCAAGTCGGCGAGGATGCGCTCGGTGTGTTCGCCGACCGCCGGCACGGGGTCCATGCGCGGGGTGACGCCGCCGAGGTCGGCGGGCGGCAGCAGCGCCGGGACCGGGCCGCCGGGGGTACCGACCTCGCGCCAGCGGTCGCGGCCTTCCAGCACCGGATGGTCGAGGAACTCCTGGACGTCGTTGACCCCGACGTTGGCGATGTTCGCGGCGTCCAGCAGCCGCGCCAGCTCCGCGCTGCTGTGACCCCCGCACCACGCGGCCACCACCTCGTTCACCTCCTCGCGATGCGCCACCCGCGCCGAACTCGTGGCGAACCGCGGGTCGTCCACCAACTCGGGCCGCTGAAAGGCCACTTCACACAGTGCGGCCCACTCGCGCTCGTTCTGGACGGAGAAGAGCACCTGCTTGCCGTCGGCCGCGGCGAAGGCGCCGTAGGGGGCGATCGTGGCGTGCTGGGTGCCGAGGCGCTGCGGCTGGGCCCCGCTGTAACGGGTGTAGTAGGCAGGCTGGTTCATCCACTCGGCCAGCGCCTCGAAGAGCGACACCTCCACGGGCCGTACCGCCCCCGTGGTGGCGCGCGTGTACAACGCGGTGAGGATCCCGGTGTACGCGTACATCCCGGCGGCGATGTCCGCGACCGACACCCCGACGCGGGCGCCCGCCTCCGGCGTGCCCGTCAGGGATACCAGGCCGGTCTGGCACTGCACCAGCAGGTCGTACGCCTTGCGGTCCGCCCACGGCCCCGTCGATCCGAAGCCGGTGATCGAGCACGGGACCAGCGACGGGAAGCGCGTGGCCAGCTCCCCGGGCGCGAGCCCGAGCCGGGCCGCGGCGCCGGGCGCGAGATTCTGCACGAACACGTCGGCGCCACTGAGGAGTTGTTCCAGCACCTCACGGCCCCGCGCCGACTTGAGGTCCAGGGTCAGGGACTCCTTGGAGCGGTTGAGCCACACGAAGTAGCTGGACTCGCCGAGGACGGCGGTGTCGTAGCGGCGGGCGAAGTCCCCTCCCCCGGGGCGCTCCACCTTGATGACCCGGGCGCCGAGGTCTGCCAGTTGGCGGGTGGCGAAGGGCGCCGCGACCGCCTGCTCGACACTGACGACGGTGATACCTGCGAGCGGCAGCTCGGACATGCGACGAAGCCTCCATACGGACACCTGGCAGGAACGGCTCGGAGCCCGCGCGGGCAGGGCGCGGACGGGCGCGGCCCGCGTGCTCCGCGCATCCAGCCATCATGGGTCCTCATGAGGACCGCGCGCCCCCAGGACGCACCCGTCATGGTGCCCGCGGGCATGGTCGGGCGCGGAAGTGTGGTGTCCCGCCACATGTGCGCCTGACCTGGGGGTTTCTACGGTGTGGCAACACGTCAACCGTCCCGCCCGTCCGGAAGTGGTGACCATGGCCGCCCCCGCAACCTCCCCGCCCGCGCCCGCGAGCCTGAAGCGCATCGTCGCCGCCAGTCTCATCGGCACCACCGTGGAATGGTACGACTTCTTCCTTTACGGATCCGCCGCCGCGCTCGTCTTCAACAAGCTGTTCTTCCCCGGATCCGACCCGCTCGTGGGCACCCTGCTGGCCTTCCTGACGTACGCCGTCGGCTTCGCCGCCCGCCCCATCGGCGCGCTGGTCTTCGGGCATTACGGGGACCGGCTGGGCCGCAAGAAGCTCCTCGTCCTGAGCCTGCTGATGATGGGCACCGCCACCTTCGCGATCGGGCTGCTGCCCACCCACGCGACGGTCGGCACGGCGGCGCCGGTGCTGCTGACGCTGCTGCGGCTGGTGCAGGGGTTCGCGCTGGGCGGTGAGTGGGGCGGCGCGGTCCTGCTGGTGTCGGAGCACGGTGACCCCCGGCGGCGCGGATTCTGGGCGTCGTGGCCGCAGACCGGCGCTCCGGCGGGGCAGTTGCTCGCCACCGGGGTGCTGTCGGCGCTGACCGCGCTGCTGTCCGACGCGGCGTTCGTCTCGTGGGGCTGGCGGGTGCCGTTCCTGCTCTCCGGTGTCCTGGTGGTCGTCGGCCTGTGGATCCGGCTGTCGGTGGACGAGTCACCGGTGTTCAAGGCCGCGCTGGCCCGCGCCGCGGCGCGGCGGGCACAGGGCGCGACGGTGGAGAAGATGCCGCTGGTCGCCGTCCTGAAGCACCACTGGCGGGACGTACTGATCGCGATGGGCGCCCGGATGGCCGAGAACATCTCGTACTACGTCATCACGGCCTTCGTCCTCGTCTACGCCACCTCGCACACCGGCCTCTCCCAACAGACCGCCCTCAACGCGGTGCTGATCGCCTCCGCCCTGCACTTCGCGGTCATTCCCGCCTGGGGCGCGCTCTCGGACCGGGTCGGGCGGCGGCCGGTGTATCTGCTGGGCGCGGTCGGGGTGGGCGCCTGGGCGTTCCCGTTCTTCGCGCTGGTGGACTCCACGGACTTCGGCCTGCTGCTGCTCGCGGTGAGCGTGGGGCTGATCTTCCACGGCGCGATGTACGCGCCGCAGGCGGCGTTCTTCGCCGAGATGTTCGCGACCCGGATGCGGTACTCGGGTGCTTCGATCGGCGCCCAGTTCGCCTCGGTCGCGGCCGGCGCGCCCGCCCCGCTGATCGCGACGGCCCTGCTCGCCGATTTCGACAGCCCGGCCCCGATCGCCCTGTACGTCATCGTCGCCGCGGTGCTCACCCTGATCGCGGTGGGGGTGGCGAAGGAGACCCGCAGCCGGGATCTCGGCACGATCGGCGTGGAGGGCCGGGCGGAAGCCGAGCTGATGGCGCCGGTCGACGGGCTCGCTCCGGCGGACGGCGGCGCGGTCGGGAAGAGCGGCGAGGGGCCGGCCGGCCGCGGGCCCCGTACGGCCTGAGCGGTCGGGGCGGCCCGGACGGACATGGCGTGTGCCCCGGCGGGCCCCTGAGGGGAGCCGGGGTACACGCCACGGTGCCATGGCGGGGGTGCCGCGGCCCCGGGACGCTCCGGGAGACGGACATCAGGCGCCGGGCCGGGCACCCCCGGAGGTCAGGAGTTGCCCCTGCCCTTCATGGATCCCTTCGCGGAGTCCTTCATGCCGGCGGCCTTGTCCTTGGCGTCGCCCATCGCTTCCTTGGCCTTGCCCTTGGCCTGGTCCGTACGGCCCTCGCTCTGCATCCGCTCGTTGCCGGTGACCTTGCCGGCCGCCTCCTTGGCCTTGCCCTTCATCTTCTTCATGCCGCTGCTGTCAGCCATGTCGAACTCCTCTGTCCGTGGGGGGTGGAAGGTTCGGCACCACGCTGCCGCAGGTCGGCGGGGACCGCACCCGGAGGCGGCCATCGGTACGCGGCCACCGCCACGGCGGGACTCACGGCGGCGGACGGGCGGCATCTGCCGTCACGCGTGCGGCGCCTTCGTCCCCTGCCGCACGCCGGCGGCACCCCTCCTGCATCCGTACCTCACGCCTCCTCCGGCGGGCGCGCCACGGCCGACGACAGCTGGTGCAGCCGCAGCGCCAGCTGGATCTCCAGGGCGCGGGCGGGCGACTGCCAGTCGGGCCCCAGCAGGCGCCCGACCCGCTCGAGCCGCTGGGCGACGGTGTTCACATGGACGTGCAGGGTGTCCTTCGTACGGGCCGGGCTCATCCCGCCGGCGAAGTAGGCGCTCAGGGTGCGCAGCAGCTCGGTGCCGCGGCGGGCGTCGTAGTCGGCGACCGCGCCGAGCGTGCGGTGGACGAAGCCGTCCACATCGCGGGTGTCGGCGAGCAGCAGCCCCAGGAAGCCGAAGTCCGCCGCGGCGGCGCCCTGGCCGTCCCGCCCCAGGACCCGTAGCGCCTCCCGGCAGCGCCGGGCCTCCGCGTAGCCGTCCGCGACGGCGGCGGGCCGGGCGGCCGGGGCCGTGACGGGTGCCGAGGCGCCGACCGTGACCGGCACATGGAGGGCGGCGCCCAGGCGTCCGGCGACCTCGCGGGCCGCCTGCGCCGGGTCGCCGCCGGGCCCCAGCGGCAGCAGCAGGACCGCGCCGCCGTCCCGTACGGCCGCCAGTCCGTGGCGGGTCGCGGCGAGGTGCGAGGCCGCCGACCAGAGGCGCTGCCGGTCGGCGCCGGCGGCGTGGGCGGTCATCCGGGCAGTCGGGTGGGCGGTGCCGCGGTCCCCGGGGGCGTACGCGGGAGGTACCGGCGCTGCCGGGGCAGTGGCGGAGGGGGCGCCGGGCGGTCCGCCGCCGGGAGGAGCCTCGGGGGCGGGGTCGGCGGGGCCCGCGGGCGCATCGTCCGGCGCCGGTATGCCCTCCGGCGGCGGTATCGCGTCCGCCGCCGGTCCGTGCGGCCGTGCCGCATCCGGTGGTCCGTCGATGCGGGCGGCGAGGACGACATGGGGCGCGTCCAGATTCGCGCCGACCCGGGACGCGCGCTCCCGCAGCAGCCGTGGATCACGGTCGGCGGCATCCAGCAGGTCGTCCAGCAGCTCGCCCCGCACCCGCTGTTCGGCCTCGCCCTCGGTTCTGCGGGCGAGCAGCAGCAGGGAGGTGACCATCGCGGCGCGCTCCAGGGTCCGCTGGTCGACGGGGTCCAGCGCCGGGTGGCCCCGCAGCACCAGGGCGCCCAGCACCTCGCCGCCCGCCCACACCGCCGCGACCCAGTCGCCGCCGTCCCGTACGGCGTGCCCGTCGGCGCGGGAGCGGTCCAGCGCGTCGGCCGGCGCCCGCTCGGGTTCCGTGAACTCGACGTCGCCGCGCAGGACTTCGGCCACCGCGTCCGCGACGTCCTGCACCCCGCCGCCGCGCAGCACCAGCTCGGTCAGCCGGTCGTGGATGTCCGAGGCCCGCTCCATGACCGAACTGCGGTCGCGGATGATCTCGTTCGCCGCCTCCAGCTCGGTGAGGGTCTTACGCGTCTCGGCCAGCAGGTTGGCGGTGTCGATGGCGACCGCCGCGTGCGCCGCGTGGGCGGCGAGCAGCGCGATCTGGCCGCGCTCGAAGACCCGCTCGCGGCGGTCGGCGGCGAACAGTACGCCGATGACACCGCTGCCCAGCAGCAGCGGCACGCCGAGGATCGCCACCAGGCCCTCGTCGAGGACCCCGGTGTCGATGGTGCGGGTGTGCCGGAACCGCTCGTCGTGGAAGTAGCTGTCGGTCACGTAGGGGCGGGCGGTCTGCGCGACGAGCCCGCCCAGCCCCTCCCCCATACCGAGCCGCAACTGCTGGAACCGCGCGGACACCGACCCGTCGGTGACCCGCATATAGGTGTCACCGGCAGCGGGGTCGTTGAGGGTCAGATAGGCGACCTCGGTGCCGAGCAGGGAGCGGGCGCGGCGCACGATCGCGCGCAGTACGGCGTCGAGGTCGCGCAGCCCGGCCAGGTCGTGGACGGTCGCGTAGAGCGCGGACAGCTCGGCCTCGCGCCGCCGCCGGCCCTCCAGCTCGGTGCGCACCCGCAGCGCGAGGAGCTTGGCCCGCTCCAGCGCGGCGAGCCGGGCGGCGGCCGCGCCCTCGGCACGGGCGCGCAGCACGGCCCGTTCGTACTCCTCGGCGGAGGCGCCGGTGGCCAGCAGGTCGAGGAACGGGGTCTCGGCCGGGTCGTCGTCCGGCGAGCGGCGTGCGGGCTCGGGTTCCGGCTGTTCGGTGGGCATGGTCACAGGGATACCTCCGGCCCCTCCTGGCGCGCCAGCCTCGGGCGGGTCCGCGCGGTCGCTCCCGTTGGCCGGTCCGGGCTCAGTGCGCCGTCCAGCCCCCGTCGAGAGCCAGCGAGGTGCCGGTGACGAACGAGGCCTGCGGGGTGCAGAGGTAGGCGACGGCCTCGGCCACCTCCTCCGGTTCGATCAGCCGCTTGACCGCGGAGTCCGCGAGCAGCAGGTCGGCCAGCACCCGGTCCTCCGGGATGCCGTGCGCGGCGGCCTGGTCGGCGATCTGCCGCTCGACCAGCGGCGTGCGGACATAGCCGGGGTTGACGCAGTTGGACGTCACGCCGTGCGGGGCGCCCTCCAGCGCGGCCGTCTTCGACAGGCCCTCCAGGCCGTGCTTGGCGGCGACGTAGGCGGACTTGAAGGGGGACGCCCGCAGTCCGTGCACCGAGGAGATGTTGACGATCCGGCCCCAGCCGCGCGCGTACATGTGCGGCAGCGCGCCGCGCAGCAGCCGGAACGGTGCCTCCAGCATCACGGTCAGCACCTCGTGGAACACCTCCGGCGGGAACTCCTCGATGGGCCGGACCAGTTGGATGCCCGCGTTGTTGACCAGCAGGTCGCTGCCCGCGGCGGCGCGCTCCGCCGCGTCCAGATCGGCGAGGTCCAGCGGATACGGCTCGATGGCGCCGGGCGCGTCCGCCGCGTGCGCGTCGGCGAGATAGGTGAGGCCGGCCGCGTCCCGGTCGACGGCGCGCACCGTGGCGCCGGCCGCGGCCAGCCGCAGGGCGCAGGCGCGTCCGATGCCGCTCGCGGCGCCGGTGACGAGGGCGGTGCGGCCGTCGAGGTCGAGGGATACCTGGCCTGGGGTGCCGATCACGGTCATGACCGCACCCTAGGCAGCGGCCGCACCGGCACCGATGTGCCCCGGCACCACACTTCGCGTGTCGGGTGTGGCGGCCCCGCACGCCTGCGCCGGTGTCCGTCCGCGGGCGCGGCCGGCCCGCCGGACACCCGCCTCCTCCGCCGCCGCCCGCTTCACCCGAACGGCCGCCCCGGATCGCCGCACCACCGCCCGGCTTCTAGCGTCCAGACGACGCAGCGTGCCGCCTGCGCACCGCCGCTCAAGGGAGTCCGATCATGCGGAGGCTCATCGCCATGCCGACCGTGCTGCTGGCCCTCGCCGCCGCGGGGTGCTCGGGTGGACCGGCCGGCGCGGACCTCACGACGGCCGCCTCGTCGCCCGGCGGCGCCCCCGACCCGGCGTCGCCCCCGCCCGGCGGGTCGAGCTCACCGGGCTCCTCGCCGGGCGTCCCCGGACAGCCGGTGGCCTGCGGCGAGATCCCCGACGCACTGGGCGACTCCCGGAGCGTCGCGCTGTTCGCCGACCCGGGGTCGGGCGGCACGGTCGGCTGCGAAGAGGCCCACGACGTGATGTCGGAGTTCTTCCTGCGGGCGCCGCAGCAGAGCGGTGAGACCGAGGGGACACTGGCCGTACGGGGCTGGTTCTGCCAGTACGAGAGCGGCCCCACCGGCACCTGGATCACCACCTGCCGCAAGGACACCCTGGAGATGCACACCGAGGAACCCCCGGGCTCCGTGCCGCCGTCCGAAGAACCGGGCGCCCCGGACGAGTCCGAGCTCCCCAGCATCCCCGACGAGCCCACGGACCCCTTGGAGGAACCGTCGACGGAGGAGCTGTAGCGGCCGCTCAGCTCTCCTGGGGGTCCACTCCCTGGCCCTGGAACCAGGCCGGCCCGGACTCCAGGGCCCGCTTGATGCGGCTGAGGGCGTAATCGTCCAGCTGCGGCAAGGCGTCCACGGCGAACCAGGCCACCGCCAGCGACTCGTCGTCATTCACCTGGGCCGCCCCGCCGACCGCCCGGCAGCGCAGCGTCACATCCATGAACTGGCACACATCGCCGTTGGGGTAACGGGTCGGCGGCATGGTCTCGACGAGCACCACGCTCTCGGGCACGACCCGCACGGCGGTCTCCTCGTAGACCTCGCGCACCGCGGTCTCGGCCGGCTGCTCGCCGGGCTCGGGGATGCCGCCGATCACCGACCAGCCGCCGGTGTCCGCCCGCTTGCCCAGCAGGACCCGGCCCTGGTCGTCGAAGACCACCGCGCTCACGCCCGGCAGCCACAGCAGCTCGTGGCCGATGGAGGTCCGGAGGTCACGGATGAAGTCGGGGGTAGCCATGCAGTGAAGCGTAAAGGACCGTCCTGGCCGCCCCCGGCATGCGGGCACCCGGCCCACCGGACGGCGGACCGGGCGTACGGAGCCGGGTGTCCCGGGGCGCTCACGCGCCGGCCGGACTCCCCTTGCGCAGTCCCAGCCGGCCGCGGATGCAGCGGACCGCGCCCTCGGCGTCGTCGACGGTGACGGTGAAGGTGCGCCCGTCGCCCAGTCGGAGCACCAGCGCCTCGCCGCGGCGTACGACGACGGCGGTGCCCTGTTCGGGGCGCCAGCGGTAGCCCCAGCCGCCCCAGTGGCGCGGGGTGACCTGGGGCGCGAAATCGGCGCCGATGACCTCGTCGAGGGGGATGCGGCGGCGCGGCACCCCTATATGGCCGCACCGCACTTCGAGGCAGTCCTTGTCGACGCGTACCGCGACATGGACGAAGGCGAGCGTGCCGAACAGCACCAGCAGTCCGGCCGCGACACAGCCGACCACCGCCATCACCAGGGGCGCGAGACCCGATGTCCAGGCGCTGTCGACGGCGAGCTCGACGCCGAGTGCCAGGCAGGCCGCGCCGATGGCGGCCAGCAGCCACTGGACGCGGTTGGTGGCGCTGCCGTGCCAGACCTCGGGAATCTCCGCATGGGCACCGCTGACGGGCAGCTCTGCGGGATCGACGCGACGGGAGCGGTCGGGGTCTCCGGGGGCGGCTGCCCCCTCGTGGGGGTGGTCCCTCATGAGACGCAGCGTACGCGTCTTTGCACGCTGTGGCAGCGCACCGGACGAGGCCTGCGTCACCGGCCGAGCACCCGGCCCGACGTCATGTGGGAGGTCTCAGCGGGGCAGCACGGAGGCGGGCTCCTGGGACGCGTGTCCGGCGACCGGAACATCGGCGCCGGCGCGCTCCGCCGCTTTCTGCAGGCGGCTGCCCTCCGCGTACGCCAGGGCGGCGGGCGGGAGCGCCGAGGGGAGGCCACTGAGAAGGACGCTCAGGCTGCCGGTCGGGGCGGCGGCGGGGGCCGGCTCGGCTCCGATGCGGCGCAGCGCCTGGGCGGCGACCGCCTCGGCGGAGCCGTGCAGGACGAGGGCCGGGGCGCCGGGCTGCTGCAGGGCGGCCCGGATGCGTTCGCCGACCAGTTCGTAGTGGGTGCAGCCCAGGACGACGGTCCGGACATCCCGCGGGGTGAGGTGCGCGGCCGCCGCGATGGCCGCGTCGATCGCGGTCACGTCGGCCTCCTGCACGGCGTCGGCGAGCCCGGGGCACGGCACGCCGGTGACGTCCACACCGTGGCCGAAGCGTTCGATCAGGTCCCGCTGATAGGGGCTGCCGGTGGTGGCCGGGGTCGCCCAGATGGCGACCGGGCCGCCGCCGGCCGTCGCAGGCTTGATGGCCGGGACCGTGCCGATCACCGGGACGGCGGGCTCCAGCTCGGCGCGGAGCGCGGTCAGCGCGTGCACCGACGCGGTGTTGCAGGCGACGATCAGCGCCTCGGGGTTGTGGGCCATCGCGGCGCGGGCGACCGCGAGCGAGCGCGCGGTGATGTCCTGTGCCGTACGCGGGCCCCAGGGCAGATTGTCCGGGTCGGAGGAGAGCACCAGATCGGCGTCCGGCCGCAGTCGTCGCACGGCGTCGGCTGCCGCGAGCAGCCCGATCCCTGAGTCCATCAGCGCGATCTTCACCCGGACACCTTACTCAGCGGCGCGCCCGACTTGTCATACCGGGCGGCGGAAACAGGGCACCGGGTGCTCCGTACGGCAGACTGCCGCTCGTGGGAGCGATGGAGTGGATCGGTGCCGGGTCACTGCTTGCCTGGCTGTGGCTGCTGCTGGGCCAGGGGCTCTTCTGGCGGACGGACGTACGGCTTCCCGAGCGCCGCGACCCGGAGCGCTGGCCGTCGGTCGCGGTGGTGGTTCCGGCCCGTGACGAGGCGGAGGTGCTGCCGGCGTCCCTGCCGTCGCTGCTCGCGCAGAAGTACCCGGGCCGGGCCGAGGTGTTCCTGGTGGACGACGGCAGTACGGACGGGACCGGCGTGCTGGCGCGGGAACTGGCGGCCGAGCGGGGCGGGCTGGATTTGACCGTCTCCTCGCCCGGCGAGCCCGAGCCGGGCTGGACGGGCAAGCTGTGGGCCGTGCGGCACGGCATCGCGCTGGCGCGGGAGCGGGTGGCGCCGGAGTATCTGCTGCTGACCGATGCGGACATCGCGCACGAGCCGGACAGTCTGCGGGAGTTGGTGGCGGCCGCGAGGTCGGCGGACCTGGATCTGGTGTCGCAGATGGCGCGGCTGCGGGTCGCGACGTTCTGGGAACGGCTGATCGTTCCGGCGTTCGTCTACTTCTTCGGGCAGCTGTATCCCTTCCGCTGGGTCAACCGTCCCGGGGCGCGGACCGCCGCCGCGGCCGGCGGCTGTGTGCTGCTGCGGCGGGAGGCCGCAGAGCGGGCGGGCATCCCGGAGGCGATCCGGCACGCGGTGATCGACGATGTGACGCTGGCGCGCGCCGTGCAGCGCTCCGGCGGCCGGATCTGGCTGGGACTGGCGGACCGGGTGGACAGCGTGCGGCCGTATCCGCGGCTGGCCGAGCTGTGGCGGATGGTCTCGCGCAGCGCGTACGCCCAGCTGCTGCACCAACCGCTGCTCCTGCTCGGCACGGTCATCGGCCTGGCGCTGGTGTATCTGGCACCGCCCGTCGCGCTGCTGAGCGGGCTGCTCGGTGGCAGCGTGGTCGTCGCGGCGACGGGCGGGGCCGCCTGGGCGGTGATGTGCGGGACGTATCTGCCGATGCTGCGCTACTACCGGCAGCCGCTGTGGACGGCGCCGCTGCTGCCCTTCACCGCCCTGCTCTACCTGTTGATGACGGTGGACTCCGCCGTGCAGCACTACCGGGGGCGCGGGGCGGCGTGGAAGGGCCGGACCTACGGGGCGCCCTGACCTTTCGCCCGGCGCCCCGGTGGCGTCACTTCCTGGCCGGGGACCAGTCCAGGCCCCAGCCGTAGGCGTAGTCAACGGTGCGCTGCGGGCTGATGCCCGGTTCGGGAACGAGGTAGCGGGCCTCGCGCTCGACGACGAGTTCCTCGCCGGTGTTGGTGATCATGGCGAGTGCGCAGACGTTGGAGGGGACGGTGCACTCGTCGAGCGAGAAGTCGACGGGGGCGCCGTTCTGCGGCTGGAGGGTGACCATGGCCCCCTTCAGGCCGGCGAAGCTGGTGGCTCCGGCGTAGACCGTCACGAAGATCAGGATGCGCTTGATGCGGGCCTGGTGGTCGAGGTTGATGGTCATGTTCTCGCCGGTCGCCACGGAGCCGGTGCGGTCGTCGCCGTCGAGCTGGATGAACGGCGGGGCGTGCAGCGCGCCGAAGTTGCCGCCGATGGGGTGCACCACTCCGGCGCTGCCGTCGGTGAGTTGGTAGAGCGCGCACAGGTCGAGGTCGAGCTCGCCGGACCCGGGCAGCAGCGCGCCGCGGGCGCCGATCGCCTCCATCGCCTTGCGGCCGAACTTCTTGCCCAGACGCTTGCCGGCGCCCCCGCTGTTCCAGTTCAGGTTCACCCGCATCGCGCCGGAGGTGCCGCCCTGCTTCGTCAAGGAGACGGCGGGGGCGTCCTTCGTGAGGGTGACTTTTGTCAGACGAACGGGAGCGGGCGCGGCGGGCGGCGCGTACGGACCCGGCGGAGGCGGAATTGACGCCGCCGGTTGCCCCGTCGGCGGCGGTGCGGGGGCCGCGTGCGGCGGCGCCATCGGGGGCGCGGGGGCGGCCGGCGGGGCCTGCGCCATGGGCGGGGCGGGGGCCGGGGCGGGTGGCGGAGCGGGGGCCTGGGCGGGGGCCGGCTCCTCCACGCTGATGCCGAAGTCGGTGGCCAGGCCCGCGAGCCCGGTGTCGTAGCCCTGCCCGACGGCGCGGAACTTCCAGGCACCCTGGCGGCGGTAGAGCTCGCCGAGCACGAAGGCGGTCTCGCCGGTGGCGTCCTCGCTGTCGAAGCGGGCGATCTCGGCGCCGCTCGCCGCGTCCAGCACCCGGATGTGCAGTCCGGGGACGCCGCCGAAGGTGCCGCCGTCGGCGGAGGCGGCGAGGACCACTCGTTCGACGGCGGCCTCGACGGCTCCGAGATCGACGGCGAGCGCGTCGGTCATCGTGCCGCCGGCCGGCCGCTTGCCCTCGTGGCGCACCGCGCCGGAGGCGTGTGCGGCCTGGTTGTAGAAGACGAAGTCCGCGTCGTCGCGCACCCTTCCGGACACCAGGAGCAGGGCGGAGGCATCCACATCCGGAACCCCGGGAGCGGCGCTCCAGCCCAATTCCACCCGGACCGATGGGGCCGAAACCGGAACGTTGCTGCCCTTGACCATCGACATGGCTGCGCCTTCCTCTCGTCCTCAGTGCCCCGTCAGTGGTGGCACCCCCCAACCTACTTGGCCCGGGACGTCGCGAACGTCCCCTGTTCACCTGCGAGAAGCGGGTTCTTTACAGGATTCCTACGGGCGATCGCGACCGATTTCCACAAGTTCGCTCGCATTGGGGATCCGGACCAGCTACCAACCCGTAAAACAACCCTCTTTTCAGGCTCCCCAATCGGCACATCGTGGGCTTAACTTAAGAGGCATGACCTCCCCCCGCTCTACCTACGGCGGCGGCTACTACGCTTCGCCCTCCTTCCCCGACACCCCGATCTACGACAGCCTCGTCGCAGAGCGCGGTACCCCGCAGATCGCCCCGATCCGGGTCTCTCCGTCCCCTTACGACACCGGCTCGTCCTACTTGCCGGCGCTTCCTTCCGCACTGCCGGCGCTTCCGGCCGCTCCGTCCCACCAGTCGGCGGGCCACGGCTACCCCGGCGCGGCCGCCCAGCCGGTCGCCCCGATGCAGCCCGCGCCTGCGCCGTACATCCCGCAGCAGGCCGGAAACCGCGGCTATCCGCAGCAGCAGCAACAGCAGCAGTACCAGCGCCCCGCGGCGAACACGGGATACGAAGCGATGCGTCCGGCCGCGCCGGTCGCCCCGCGGCAGCCCGCGCCGTACGACGACCCGTACGGCCGCCAGTACCCGCGCGGGTACTGACCCCGCCGATCGATCAGTTGTCCGAGGTGGCTGGCAGGATGGACGCATGCCGAAGCCTGCGCTGCGTTCGATCCACCTCTATCCGGTCAAATCCATAGCGGGGTCCGGTCCCGGCGAGGCGGTCGTGGAGCCGTGGGGGCTCGCCGGGGACCGACGCTGGATGGTGGTGGACGGCGCAGGCAGGCTGCTGACCCAACGGCCGCAGCCGAAGTTGGCGTTGGCGCACGCCGAGGGGCTCTCCCGCGGCGCGCTGCGGCTGACCGGGCCGGGCATGGCGCCCCTGGTGGTCGAGGTGCCCGAGCCCGGGGAGACCGTGCCGGTCGAGGTCTGGAAGGACACCGTCGAGGCGGTGCCCGCGGGCGCCGGGGCGGCCGCGTGGCTGCGCGCCTATCTCGGCGTCGAGGCCCAGCTGGTGCATCTCGACGTGCCGGAGAAGCGCCGGCCGATCGATCCGGAGTACTCCGAGCCCGGCGAGACCGTCAGCTTCGCCGACGGCTTTCCGCTGCTGCTGACCACCACCTCGTCGCTGGATGCCCTCAACTCCCTCATCGCGCAGGGCGATCACGCCGACGAGGGCCCGCTTCCCATGAACCGTTTCCGGCCCAATGTGGTCGTGGACGGCACCGCGCCCTGGGCGGAGGACGCCTGGCGGACGGTCCGTATCGGCGAGGTCGCCTTCACGGTCGCCAAGCCCAGCGCACGCTGCGTCGTCACCACCACCGACCAGCGCACCGCCGAGCGCGGCAAGGAGCCGCTGCGCACCCTCGCCCGGCACCGCCGCTTCGGTGACCAGCTGGTCTTCGGCCAGAATCTGATCCCTCGCGGGGCCGGCACCATCCGTATCGGCGACCCGTTCGAGATACTCGGCTGACGGGCCTGCGCGGTCCCCGCCACGGCTGCGCCCGCCCGGCCGCGGCGGCTGCCCAAGTCATTGCGGCCCGGTCACCGGCTGCTTACAGTGTGCGCACGGCGCCCACGGGAGAAGCCGACGGGGGGAGACAGAGAGCCGCGTGTCGATGCCTGCGAGGGAGACCAGGAGCGACCATCTCATCCCTGTCCAGCAGCTGCGGCCCGGGGACCACGCCTTTGTGAGCTATGGCAATGACGAGGTGCGCTGGGAGGTCGTCACGGCCTTCGTACGCCTCGGCCTGGCCCGTGACGAGAAGGTCATGGTGCTGCCCGCTCCGGAAGTGCCCGAGGAGGAGGTGCTGGCCAGAATCGACTTTCCCAGCCGCAGCACCGTCCGGGCGCGCGAGCACGGCCAGTTGGTGCTCAGCAGCATGCGGGACGTGATCCGGCCGGACGCCTCGTTCACCGCGGCCCGGCAGCTGGCCCGGCTGCGGGCGGAGACGGACCGCGCGCGGGCCGAGGGATACGCGGGGCTGCGGGCGTTCATCGACATGGGCTGGGTCCGCGCGCTGGGTGCCGATGTGGCCGTGATGGCGCACCGCGAGACGCACGCCGATCCGCTCTTCACCGGCCGGCCGTACACCGAGATCTGCGCGTACGACCGCCGCCGGTTCGACCGCGCGATGATCGCCGACATGGAACGGGCACATCCGTGTGCCCTGCTGGAGCGGCTGGGCTGCCTCCGTTCGGAGCACGGCGGCTCGGGGAGGCTGCGTTTCATCGGCGAGGCCGACGCGGCCAACCAGGCCGCTTTCACCCGGTCGCTGGAGATCGCGCTGGCCCGTACGGCGCCGGCCCGGCGGCTGACCGTCGATCTGACCGGGCTGCATTTCCTTTCGGTCGGCTGTGCCACCGAGCTGCTCTCCCTGGCCCGCTACGCCGTGGGGCACGATCGGATCGAGGTGCGCTGCGACGCCGTGCGGTCCCGGCTGCTGCGGCGGCTGGGCGCCGGCACGGTGCCGCGGCTGGTGGCGACGGAGGTGGTGCGGCCGTGGTGACCCCTGAGGGCGCCGGCTCCGCGGGAGCGTCGGCGGAGGAGGCCGGACGCCCGCTGCTGCAGCGCCGGTTCACCGGCCGGCTGCTGCCGCAGCTGCGGCTGCTGGTGGAGGAGTGCGCGGCCCGCGAGGGGCTGGGCGAGCCGCGGCGCGGCGAGTTCGTGCTGGCCGTGGACGAGATCGCCGGGAACGCCGTGGAGCACGCGGGCGGCTCGGGCCGGCTGGTGCTGCGGCGGCTGGACGACGAGCTGGAGTGCCGGATCAGCGATGCGGGCCCCGGGTTCAGCGAGACGGTGATCCCCGAGCTGCTGCCGGGTCTTGACGGTGCGCCGAAGGGGCGGGGACTCTGGCTTGCCCGGCTGGTCGCCGACCGGTTCGCGGTGGCCTCCGGGACGGCGGGAAACGGCGCCGGCGCGGATGCCGCGGGCACCGTGGTGACGGTCGCCGTACGCCTGCACTGACCGGCCGCGGCGCCCTGCCCGGGGAGCCGTCGCGGTCCCGTAACAGGCCCCCCGTCACTCGGTGTTCACGCGGCGGGGGCATCCGGGCGGGGCAGGAGTAAGGTAACGGCGCTCCGGCCGGTCTGCCTCACGGCGTGATGTTGCTCTCTCTTTGCGGAACCCGTGCATGGACGGCACGCGATGAGGTATTCACGGACACGGAGAGGGGGGAAGCGATGCGAGCGATGACAGGCGTATGGCGCTGGCGGCACAATCCGCTGCGGCGCCGGACCGACCTGGCCGAGGCCTGGGCCGCGCTGGCCGCCGCCCTCCTGATCGTCCTCGGAGCGACCTCGGTGGGCCTGCTCGCAGGCGGGGCCGCCAACGACGCGCTCCTGGGCACCGTCCGGATCCAGCACGGCCAGCGGCAGCTGGTGTGGGCCACCGTCGACCGGCTGACCTCACGGGCCCCGCTCGACCCCGATCCGGAGACCTCCACCGACCGCGACTCGCACCGCCGGGTCATCGCCCGCTGGACGGCGCGGGACGGCAGCGCGCACACCGGCCGGATCTCCACCCCGCGGCCCGTCGAGCCCGGCGAGCGGTTCCGGATCTGGACCGACGACCGCGGCCGGGTGATGCCGCGTCCGATGGACACCAGCACCGCCGGCACGCACGCGGTGCTGGCCGGTATGGGCGCGGCGGCAGCCGCCGGGGGCCTGATCGAGGGCGGCCGACGGTTTTTCGTCTGGCGGCTGATGGTGCGTCGCTTCCGCCGCTGGGACCAGGCGTGGGAGCGCGCGGGCCAGGACTGGGGACGGGCCGGCGCGGGCAGCTGACGGCCCTCCGGCCGGGCGGCTGACCATGTCAACTGCCGCCCGCCGGGCGCGCTACGGTGGTGCAGCCAGCCTCTCGGCTGGGGCCTCGCAGACCCGAATGCGGACATCCGCGGACGGATGCCGCCGGGCCGACAACAGCCGCACGAGGTGGGGGCACGACAGCGCCATGGCACAGGGCTCGGTCCAGGTGACGCACTCCGGAACGTCGCGTTGGCGGCGCCGCACAGGGGAGTACAGCTCGCTCGCCGCCGCCCTGGAGGCCGCAGGGGACGGTGACGTACTGACCGTGCCGGCCGGTACGTACCGGGAGAATCTGGTGCTGGTGCGGGCGGTGACGCTGCGCGGGCCCGACGGGGCCCGCGGTTCGGTGCGCATCGCCCCGGCCGACGGCGTGGCGCTGACCATACGTGCCTCCGCCACCGTCCACGACCTGCATCTGGAGGCCACGGATTCGGCCTCGCCCGCGGTGCTGGTGGACGACGGTGCCCCTGAGCTGACCGGACTGCGGGTGGTGACCCGCTCCGCCTCCGGCATCGAGGTCCGCGGCGGCGCCCGCCCGACGGTCCGCCGCTGCACGGTCGACAACGCCGGCGGGGTCGGCATCAGCGTGCTGGACGGCGCCGGCGGACTCTTCGAGGACTGCGAAGTGGTGGCCGCCGGGCAGGCCGGCGTGGCCGTGCGCGGCGCGGCCCATCCGCGGCTGGAGAACTGCCGGATCCACCATGCCTCCGGCGCCGGGCTCTCGATCAACGGCGAGGGCAGCGCCGTCGAGGCGGTCGGCTGCGAGCTGTACGAGATCAAGGGCGCCGGGGTGCAGGTCGCCGCGCGGGCCACCGGCCATCTCACCGACTGCACGGTGCACCGCACCTCCGCGGACGGCGTCACCCTCGACACCGACGCGGTCCTCACCCTCGCCGACTGCGACATCCACGACATCCCGGAGAACGCGATCGACCTGCGGTCCCGTTCGGTGCTGACCCTGACCCGCTCCACGGTGCGGCACTTCGGCCGCAACGGCCTGTCCGTGTGGGACCCGGGCACCCGCGTGGACGCCAACCGGTGCGAGATCCACGACAGTACGGGCGACTACCCGGCGGTGTGGGTGAGCGACGGCGCGACGGCCGTGCTGGACGCGACGCGGGTGCACGACGTGCCCGACGCCCTCTTCGTCCTCGACCGGGGCTCGCGCGCCGATGTCGTCGACTGCGACATCTCCCAGGTGCGCAACACCGCGGTGTCGGTCAGCGACGGGGCGACGGTGCAGCTGGACGACTGCCGGATCCGGGAGGCGGCCACCGGCGCGTGGTTCCGCGATCACGGCAGCGGCGGCACCCTCGCCAACTGCACCATCGACGGCGCGCAGACCGGCGTGATCGTCACCAAGGGCGCCGACCCCACCATCGAGGGCAGCACGGTCTCCTCACCGGCCGAGGCCGGGTTCTACGTCTCGGCGGAGGGCCGCGGTACGTTCCACGGCTGCCGGGTCACGGGCAGCTCCGGCTTCGGCTTCCATGTCATCGACGGCTGCCGTACGACGCTGACCCGCTGCCGTACGGAGCGCTGCGCGCGCGGTGGTTACGAGTTCGCCGACGGCAGCGGCTCGTCCGGCGACGGAGTGTCCGGCGGGCCCACCGTCCAGGACTGCACCAGCGACGAGAGCATGGCGGCGGCCGTCGGGGCGGCGCCCGCGGTGGCGCAGGCGACGCAGACGGCCGGGCTGCTGGGCGGCGTGCCGGCGCAGAGCGCACCCCTGGCCGTCACGGCCACCGAGGAACCGGCCGTGATCAGTCGTCCCTCCGACGAGGTGCTGGGCGAACTGGACACCCTGGTGGGGCTGGACAGCGTCAAGCGCGAGGTGCGCAGCCTGATCAACATGATCGAGGTGGGCCGCAGGCGTCAGCAGGCCGGCCTCAAGGCCGCCTCGGTGCGGCGCCATCTGGTGTTCACCGGCTCCCCGGGCACCGGCAAGACGACCGTGGCCCGGCTGTACGGCGAGATCCTGGCCTCCCTGGGAGTGCTGGAGCGCGGCCATCTGGTCGAGGTGTCGCGGGTCGATCTGGTGGGCGAGCACATCGGGTCGACGGCGATCCGCACCCAGGAGGCGTTCGACCGGGCGCGCGGCGGGGTGCTCTTCGTGGACGAGGCGTACGCCCTCTCCCCCGAGGACTCGGGGCGGGACTTCGGGCGGGAGGCCATCGACACGCTGGTGAAGCTGATGGAGGACCACCGGGAGGCGGTGGTGGTGATCGTGGCGGGCTACACCTCGGAGATGGAACGCTTCCTGGCGGTCAACCCCGGTGTGGCATCGCGTTTCTCACGGACCATCACCTTTGGCGACTACGCACCCGAGGAGCTGCTGCGGATCGTGGAGCAGCAGGGCGAGGAGCATGAGTACCGCCTCGCCGAGGGCGCCGGAGAGGGCCTGTTGAAGTACTTCACCGCGCTCCCCAAGGGTCCGTCGTTCGGCAACGGCCGTACCGCGCGCCAGACTTTCGAGGCGATGGTCGAGCGGCACGCGGGCCGGGTCTCGCAGCTGCCCGACCCGAGCACCGACGAACTCACCCTGCTCTATGCGGAGGATCTGCCCGAACTCCCCTGAGGGGGCGGCAGAACGGGGCCCGGCCCGCCGCATTCCGGGCCGCCCGCCGCGTCGTGCCGCTGGTTCGGTACGGCCGGGCCGAGGCGGGCGACGAGTTCGGCGCGCACCCGCTCGAAGACCGGGTCTGCCTGGTAGTCGCCATGGCCCAGGATCTGGGCCGGCAGGGGATTTTGCAGGGTGCGGCCGAAGGCGAGCGGGTCGCGCAGCGGGCCCTCGTCGATCTTGCGGCCGTCCTCGCAGGTGAGCCGGATGGGGCCGCCGATGGGGTCGGTGAAGCGCCACAGATTGCGCCAGTCGTCCATCTCGCGGTGCAGGCCGGTCAGCGCGGGCGGGCCGAAGAAGGCGGGGAACCAGCGGCCGTAGAGGCGTTCCAAGGGGCAGCCGTAGGTGAGCAGGGCGACGCGGCTGCGGGTGACCAGGTCCAGCTGCCAGACGGCGGCCGCCGCCAGCACGCTGCCCTGGGAGTGCCCGGAGATCACCAGGCGTCCGTCGAACCGCTCGGTCCAGGTGGCCATCCGCCAGGTGAGGTCGGGGACGGCGCGCTCGGCGTAGCAGGGCGGCGCGAAGGGGTGCGCGGCGCGCGGCCAGAAGGTGCCGACGTCCCAGAGGATGCCGATGGTGCGGCGGGCGGAGTGGTCGCGGTAGGCGCGCCGGCCCATGGCGATCAGGAGTATGACGCCGGCGCCCATCAGCCAGGAGCCGAGGGCCTCAGCCGCCTGGGCGGCGGCGTGCACGACGGGCGCGGCATGAGCGGTGGCGCGGCCGGGCGCGCGGTCGGTGACCCAGGCGCCGGCCACCGCTCCGGCGCCGAGAACGAGCGTGACGGCGGCGGTGGCGGCGACCAGGACGGGCGCCGCGTCGGTCAGTCCCGCGCGGGCGATGGTCCCGGCGATCCGCTTCGTACGCCGCTGGTCGGGGCGCTCCTTCGGGTCGTAGAGGCCGGGGACGTTCCGGGACACCTGGCCGCGGACGACGATCACCCGGATCCCGGCGAGGACCGCGACGACGGCGACCACGACCAGCAGGACGGGGATGACCGAGGCCTGCCAGGACAGCAGGACCGGCGGTCCCGGGATGGGGGCGTGCACCTGGCCGGGCGTCGCGCCGCCGTCGATCCAGTCGGCGAAGCGCTGGGCCACTCCCCCGGACAGCACCCCGCCGACCGCGCAGGCCAGCAGCGCGACGGCGGGGCCGCCCATGCCGTTCAGGGCGGTGCGTTCCTCGTCGCGGGCGGCGCGCTGCAGGACCCAGGCGGTCACGGCCAGCGCGAGGACCAGGACGCCCTGGAGGACGGCGATCGAGCCGAAGGCGGCGGCGCCGGGCAACGGGCCGTGGCTGTGCGCCCCGGGGCGCGCCCAGGAGGCGTGCACGGCGATCAGGGCCAGGGTGCCCAGCGCGGCATACGGCAGCGCACGCACCACCAGGCGGTCGGACTCGTCGTCCGGGGCGGCCTCACTGCGGGCGGTGCGCCAGACCACCACCAGGGTGGTGACGGCGAGCAGCCCGACCGCGGCGGCCAGCGCCTGGCCGGTGGCGGCGAGGACGCCCCAGCCGCCGCCGTCGGCCTTGGCGGTGGCGGCGAGGAGGGCGGCGGCGATGGTCAGGATGCCGGCCGCGGTGTGCGCGGCGCGCAGCCGGGCGACCAGGCGGCGGCCGTACCAGAAGCCGTCCAGGCCGAGTGCGGTGCGCTCGGCCGCGGGGGTGTAGCGGGACGATCCGGGGCGGCGGGGCGGCGGCGAGGCGGATTCGTACGCGCTCCAGGTGCGGTGCGAGAGCCACCACAGGAAGCCGATGACCAGCAGCGGCAGCAGGGAGGCGAGCACCAGGCGGCGGCCGGGCAGGCTCCACCAGCCGCCGTTGTCCGGGCTGAGGAAGCCCATCCAGGAGGAGTCCTCGGCGCAGGCCGTGGTGCCGGCGCACTGCCAGGCCGTGAGATCGAGGGCGACCTCGCAGGCCGCCGCGGCCAGCAGGACGGTGAGGGTGAGGGCGAGGACGCGCACCAGGACGTCGTAGATCCGCTGCGCCTTGTGGTCCGCGGGGGCCGCGGGCCGCATCCAGTGGGCGAGGTTGGCGACCATGAAGGGCACCAGGATCAGCCAGAGGGCGCGGGCGCCGTTGCCCGAGGTGAGGTTGGACCAGCAGTACGCCTCGCGGACCGGTTCGCCGGTGAAGTCGTCGGGGCGGTCCTCGGCGTCGGCGTCCTCGGTGCGGCGGTAGCAGGCCGCGGTGTCGTCGCCGGTGATGCGCTGGATGCGCGGGTCGCCGAGCATCTGAGCGGGCGTGGCGCCGCCGACGCCGTGCACCAGCAGCTCCAGGGCGAGCTGCGGTTTGTCGGGCGGCAGCCCATCCGCGGTCGTGTCGTGGCCCGTTGGGCGGGTGTGCGGTGCATGGTCCGTCGAGCGGGTGTGCGGTGTCGGTTCCGCGGTCTCCACTGGTCTTCCCCCGTTGTCCGTACGGCGCTGTGCGGTGCGGCGCCCCGAGGATTGTCCCTTTCCCGTGGCGGCGGTTCCATCCACTCTCCGGTCTCCTTCTCACCTCTTCACGCCATCCCTGCCCCGCCTGCACTGTCACCGCCTCGTGCGAGGATGAGGGGACCAGTGATCGCGGGCGGCAGCCGGCGCGGAAAGACCCGAGTCGGTGGGCCGGGCGGAAGGGACGGGCCGGGGTGAGCGACAACCAGAACCTCCTCGCGGAGCAGCGGCGGGCCCTGATCCTCGACGAGGTCAGGCGGCGCGGCGGGGTGCGGGTCAACGAACTCACCCGCAGGCTCAGCGTGTCGGACATGACGGTCCGCCGCGATCTGGACGCGCTGGCGCGCCAGGGAATGCTGGAGAAGGTGCACGGCGGCGCGGTGCCGGTCAGCGAGCCGAGCGCGCACGAGCCGGGTTTCGAGGCGAAGTCGGCGCTGGAGCTGAGCGCCAAGGAGGACATCGCCAAGGCGGCGGCGGAGATGGCGGCACCGGGCAGCGCCATCGCGCTGGCGGGCGGCACGACGGCGTTCGCGCTGGCGCAGCAGCTGCTGGAGGTGCCGGATCTGACCGTGGTGACGAATTCGGTGCGGGTGGCCGATGTCTTCTACAACGCGCAGCGGGCCGCGTTGAGCGGTGGCGCCGGGCCGCGCGCGGGGGCCGCGACGGTGGTGCTGACGGGCGGTGTGCGCACGCCGTCGGACACCCTGGTGGGCCCGGTGGCCGATGCCGCGATCCGTTCGCTGCACTTCG
The DNA here is from genome assembly GCF_044767385.1 of Streptomyces sp. NPDC101393. NCBI lineage: Bacteria > Bacillati > Actinomycetota > Actinomycetes > Kitasatosporales > Streptomycetaceae > Streptomyces > Streptomyces sp. NPDC101393. The sequence continues at coordinate 67,852 of NZ_JBIWNU010000016.1, forward strand.
ATGTGCTCTTCCTCGGGGTGCACGGCATATCGGTGGAGGCGGGCCTGTCGACGCCGAATCTTGCGGAGGCGGAGACCAATCGGCATTTCGTCCGGTCCGCGCGGCGCGTGGTGGTGGTCGCCGACCACACCAAGTGGGGCACGGTCGGGCTGAGTTCGTTCGCGACGCTGGAGGAGGTGGATGTGCTGGTGACCGATGCCGGACTGTCCGCCGGGGCGCGCGCGGACTTCGCGGAGCTGCCGCCGGAGCTCGTGGTGGCGGGCGAGCCGGCCTACGGCGCCGAGCACTGACCCGGCGCTGAGGGGACTCGGTCCGGTCGGAGGGCTCGGGCGGCCGGAGGGCTCGGGCGCCAGGAGGGGCCTCGGGCCGCCCCGGACGGGTGTACGGCGCGGCCGCAGACATCTGACGACCCGCCAGCTAAGGTGTCCGCGCGGATCGCCTCCGTAGCGTGATACCGCCCGACCCGTAGGGGGTGCTCGTCCCATGCCACGCCGACTCCGGCCCGTCGAGCTCGACTTTCTCGAATCCGCCCCGCTGCGGCTGGTGTTCGCCGCGGAGATCTCCGCCCCGCCGGAGGCGGTGTACGCCGCGCTGGCCGATGACGTCGAGGGCTGGTCCCGCTGGTTCACCGGGGTGTCGGCCTCCGCGCCGACGGACGGGGGCAAGGGCCGCGACGTACGTCTGACGGGCGGCACCCGCTTCGTCGAGACGGTGCTGGCCGCCGAGCCCGACGAGCACTACGCCTACCGCGTCGACACCACCAACGCCCCTGGTCTGCGGGCCCTGTTGGAGGACTGGCGGCTGACCCCGGCCGGCGGGGGCACGCGGCTGCGGTGGACCTTCGCGGCGGACGGACCGGCGCCGTTCCGGTTCGTGCTGATGCTGGGCCGGCCGGGACTGGGCCGCGCCTTCCGGGGCTCCGCGCGCGCCCTGGACCGGCGGCTCGCCGCAGGCTGAGGCGGCGGGGAAGGGGATCGCCCGTGGCCCCGGCCGCTCCTCCGGCTCAGGCGGGCCAGGCCCCGGTGGCCAGGAAGGTGTCGAGGGTGCGCGCGTAGGGCGCGATGTCCAGCCCCTGGGCGGCCAGCCAGTCGTCCGAGTAGTACTTGTCGAGATAGCGGTCGCCCGGGTCGCACAGCAGGGTCACCACGGAGCCCGTACGGCCCTCGGCGACCATCTCGGCGACGATCTTCAGGGCGCTCCACAGTCCGGTGCCGGTCGAGCCGCCCGCCTTGCGGCCGATGGCCGCCTCCAGGGCGCGCACCGCGGCGACACTCGCGGCGTCCGGGACCTTCATCATCCGGTCGATGGCGCCCGGCACGAAGCTCGGCTCCATCCGGGGCCGGCCGATGCCCTCGATGCGGGAGGCGGTCGCGCAGTCGGTCTTGGCGTCGCCGGTGAGCCAGCCGTCGAAGAAACAGGAGTTCTCCGGGTCGGGCACGCAGACCCGGGTGTCGTGCTGCATGTAGTGGACGTAGCGGGCGATGGTCGCCGAGGTGCCGCCGGTGCCGGCGGTGGCCACGATCCAGGCCGGCTCGGGGTACCGCTCCAGGCGCAGCTGCTGGTAGATCGACTCGGCGATGTTGTTGTTGCCGCGCCAGTCCGTCGCCCGTTCGGCGTAGGTGAACTGGTCCATGTAGTGACCGCCCGATTCGGCCGCGAGGCGCGCGGAGACCTCGTAGACGGTCCGCGGGTCCTGCACCAGATGGCAGCTGCCGCCGTGGAACTCGATCAGCCGGGTCTTCTCGCGGCTGGTGGTGGCCGGCATCACCGCGATGAACGGCACCCCGATGAGCGAGGCGAAGTAGGCCTCGGAGACCGCGGTGGAGCCGCTGGAGGACTCGATGACGGGCTTGCCGGGGCGGATCCAGCCGTTGCAGAGGCCGTAGAGGAACAGCGAGCGGGCCAGCCGGTGCTTGAGGCTGCCGGTGGGGTGCGTCGACTCGTCCTTGAGGTAGAGGTCGATGCCCCAGTGCTCGGGCAGCGGGAAGCGCAGCAGATGGGTGTCCGCGGTGCGGTTGGCGTCCGCCTGGACCTTGCGGACGGCTTCTTTGAGCCAGCTCCGGTAGGCCGAATCGGTACGGTCGACGTCGACGGTCGGCATCGGGGCACCGGCCGCGTCCTCGCGGTCCGGCGGGCTCTGCGGCTGCTGTGCGGTGCTCACCGGGGGCTCCTCAGGGGTTTCGACGCCCGCGCGAACAGCCGGGCCGCTTCCGACTATAGCCATCCCTCGCACGCTTCTCACCTGCATAAACGACCCTTTGGGCTACCCCAAGGAGGCCCTGGGGCACGGCTGTTGGGCGCTTCGCGGACCGGGGCCACTGGTGCGCGGGGCGCCGCACAGGCAGACTTCCTTCCAGGGGCGGTGATGGGCACCTGCCCGCTCACCGAGGAGGTGGTGGCCATGGCGGAGGATTTCAACGCGACCGGCGTACGGATCGAGCGGTGGCTGCGGTCCCTGACGCGCGCCGGACAGGTCGTCATCAGAGACGGCCGGCTGGCGCTGCTGACGAGCTACGGAACCGAGATCGACAGCGCTCCGCTGCAGTCCGTACAGGCCCACAAGCCGCTGTTCGCGGCGCGGGACCGGGCCCTCGCGACGCTGAACGGACACCGCTATTCGCTCACTCTCGGCGCCCCGGAACTCTTCCTGAAAGCCCTGGAGGCGGCCCGTCCGCCACACCCCTGACCTCCCGCTGCGGCCGAGGCTGCCCGGTTGCGGGAGTGCACCGCCGGGATGACCCTGGACAGGTATCACAGAGGGTTCACCAGCGGTGACACTGTGGCGCAGTCGGCATCGCTGGATCCGATCTTCGCCCCTGCCTGGCAGCAGGGGCGCCCGGCCTCATCAGGGAGTCGCGGTCGTGATCAGGCAGCCCAGCAGGCACTGCACGGTGGAGCTACAGGCCCTTCCGGCCCGCATCGGATCTGCGCGCAGAATCGTCTCGGCGCAATTGCGCTACTGGCGTCTCGAAGCGCTGATAGATCCGGCGGCGCTCGGGGTGACCGAACTGCTCGCCAACGTCCACCGACATGCCCGTCCCAGCAAGCAGTGCACCTTGGAGCTGTGTGTGCTGCTCGACCAGTTGACGGTGTCGGTGCACGACCGGGATCCGCGGCTTCCGCTGGTGCGCGCCGCCGGCACCTGGGAGACCTGCGGCCGGGGGCTGGCGCTGATCGCTGCCCTCAGTGAGAGCTGGGGGGTGCGTCCGGAGGCCGCGGGCAAGGTCGTGTGGTTCACCCTGCCGGCCCTCGCCCAGGCCCCGGAGGAGGTCCGCCGGGTGCCGGCCTGCTGGGACACGCCGTGGGAGCCCGCACCGACGGCTGCCGACCTCCGCGCCCGTATCCGCAGCACGAAGGTCGGCTGAAGGACGGCGCTCGGCCGCGCCGGGCGTCACTGGGCGGCGAGGGCACGCAGCACGTCCAGCCGTGCCGCGCGCCGGGCGGGCCGCCATCCGGCCACCGCCCCGGCGGCCAGGCCGGTCGGCGCGAGCACCGTCCCGAAGGCGGCCACCAGCACGGACTCCCAGCGGACCACGGCCCGCAACTGCGCCCGGGTCCGGCCGACGGCACGCAGCGGGCCAAGCTCCCGGGTGCGCTCGTGCAGCGCCGCGTCGCCCGTTCCGTAGATCTTGACCGCGTCCACGACGCGTGCGGCGGCGGGTGCGGTGGGGCCGGTGGCAGTCATGCCGCGCCTCCCTTGGGCCCGGCGCCGCCGAAGTGCTCCTCCAGGACGGACAGCCGGCTCCAGTACTCCTCCTCGTCGATCTCGCCGGCGGCGAAGCGGCGGCCGAGGACCTCGATGGGCGTCGGGGTGTCACCCCGGGGCGCGGACCGCGGGCCGCCGAACTGCCGGCCGGGTCCGCCATGGCGCCAGACGGTGCGGCGCAGCACGGTCACCACGCCGAAGATCACCAGCGCCCAGATGACGGGAACGAAGAAGATCCAGGGGCCGGGGCCGCCGCCGGACCAGGGGTTCGCCAGTTCGAACATGGGATTCAGCTCCTCGGTGGATGCGGTTGTTTCTGTCGCTGTCGAGCCTCGTCCTCCAGGGGCCGTCCGTCGTCGTACGGCCAGCGGCTTCGTCCGTACCCCGCAGGGAGTACGGCGGGCGCGGGCGGCTGCTCCGGCGGGGGCGGAGGGGTGCCGGAAGGCCGGATTGCCGGGGCGCGGGCGGACACCTCTCGACTTCTGTAACTACTGGTATGTACAGTGCGTTCATGAGCACTCACGACAGCGGCGTCGCCGGGAGCACCGGCACCGCCGGCGGCACTCGGGAACGCCTCGTGCGCAGCACCCAGGAACTCCTGTGGGAGCGCGGCTATGTCGGCACCAGCCCCAAGGCCATCCTGGAGCGCGCCGGCGTCGGCCAAGGGAGCATGTACCACCACTTCACGGGCAAGTCCGCGCTCGCGCTGGCCGCCATCGACCGCACCGCCGAGGGCATGCGGCAGACCGCCGAGGCCGAGCTGTCCGCCCCCGGGACGGCGTACGAGCGGGTCGCGGCCTATCTGCTGCGGGAGCGGGAGGTGCTGCGCGGCTGCCCGATCGGCCGGATGACGCAGGACCGCGATGTGGTGCACAGCGACGAGCTGCGGCGGCCGCTGGACGCGATGTTCGGCTGGCTGCGGGGGCGGATCGCCGAGGTGCTCGCGGAGGGTCGCTCGCGCGGCGAACTGGCCGCCTCCCTGGACCCGGTGGCCATCGCCGCGACCGTCGCCGCCGTCGTCCAGGGCGGCTATGTGCTCGCCCGCGCCGCCGATGACACCGCGCCGTTCGACGCGGCGGTCGAGGGCGTGCTGTCGCTGCTGGCAGCGCAGACCACGTCCGCCGCGGCCGGCCCGGCAGCGGCGCCCACGGCCGGCTGACCGCGCCCGCGCGACACCCGGCCCCATCCGGCTTCCTCTCCCCGCCCCTCCCCACGGAGCCCGTCATGCACGCGATGCAGTACGCGATCACCCTGCCCGCCGACTACGACATGCAGATCATCCGGAGGCGGGTGAAGTCCAAGGGCCATCTGATGGACGACTTCGAGGGCCTCGGCCTCAAGGCCTACGGAATCCGCGAACGCGGGGTCGAGGGCTCCCCGGTCAATGAGTACGCGCCGTTCTACCTCTGGGCCGACCCGGAGGCCATGACCCGCTTTCTGACCGGTGCCGGATTCGGTGGCGTGAGCGCCGACTTCGGCCGCCCGTCCGTCCGGCACTGGCAGGGGCTCTTCCACCGTCCGGGCCCAGCTGCGGCGACCACTCCCCGGGCGTTCACCCGGCGCGTCGAGACCCTCCCCGAGAGCACCGACCCCGCCACCGCCATCGGCCGAGCGGTCGCCGCCCACGAGGAGTTGGCCACCACGGACGGGGTGCACTCCACCGCTCTCGCGCTCGACCCCCAGCACTGGGAACTGGTCCACTTCACCCTCTGGACGCACACCGCCCCGGCCTCCGCCGGCGACCGCTACCAGGTGCTGCACCTGTCCGCCCCCGGCACCGCTGGCCTGGGCGAGGGCCGGCAGTGGTGAGCGGTGGACAGGCGCGGCCCCAGGACGGGCCGCCGGCAGGACGCGGCGCCCCCGTGGGCAGCGTCCGTACCGTGCTCGGCGACCTCGCGCCCGCCCTCCTCGGCATCTGCGACGCGCACGACCACCTCTTCCTGCGCAGCCCCCAACTGCCGGGCCAGGAGCTGGACGACGCCGGGGCCGCGGCCCGCGAGCTGGACGCCTTCCGCGCGGCCGGCGGCGGCGCGGTCATCCAGTGGACCCCGCACGGCATGGGCCGCCGGGCCGCCGAACTGCCGCGGCTGGCACGGGAGTCGGGGGTGCACCTCGTCGCCGCGACCGGGCTGCACCAGGCGGCGCAGTACGCCCCGGAGGTTCTGGAGCGGATCATGCCGGATGCGGCGGAGCTGTTCGTCACCGAGCTGACCGAGGGGATCGGCGGGACCGGCGTCCGCGCCGGGATGATCAAGGTGGCCGGGAGCTTCCACGGCCTGGACCGGCATGCCCGGCACACCATGGCGGCCGCCGCCGAGGCGCAGCGCGCCACCGGGGCCGCCATCGGCGTCCACCTGGAGCAGGGCACCGCGGCACCGGACGTGCTCGACCTGCTCTGCGGCGAACGGGGCGTCCCGCCCGAGCGGGTGATCCTGGGTCACCTCAACCGCGCGCCGGACCTCATCGCGCACCGGCAGGCCGCCGAGTCCGGCGCGTATCTGGCCTTCGACGGCCCCTCACGCGCCCACCACGCGACGGACTGGCGGCTGCCCGAAGCGCTGGCCGCGCTCGCCGAAGCGGGCCACGGCGAGCGGATCCTGCTCGGCTGCGACACCACGACGGCCGCCGCCCGGTCGGTCAACGGCGGCCCCGGCATGCCGCATCTGCTGCGCCGCCACCGGGCGCGGCTCGAACTCACCCTGGGCGAGGACCTGGTGACGAAGTTCCTGACCGCCAACCCGGCCCGCGCGTTCGCCGCGGACTGGGCACCGGCAGCGGGCGGGTGAGCGCTCAGAGCGCGACGGCGATCCCCACATGCGGCCGCTTGCCACGCCGCAGCAGTGCGCCGCCGGTGTCCAGCAGCCGGAACCGCAGCCCGTATTTGCGCGCCATCGCCTTGCGCACCCGGCCGAGAGCGGCCGCGCCCTCCAGGAGCCGGGCGGTGCCCTCGGCCACCTGCGCGCCCTCGGCGATGCCGCCGCGCACATCGCACGGGGTGACGGTCACCCGGGTGTCGTTGCGCAGCCGCTTCACCTTCCCGCTGTCGTCCCGGGTCCACACGAGCAGTTCGTCCCCTTCGGCCACCGCCCATACGGGGGTGGCCACCGGGATGCCGTTCCTGCGGTGCGTGACGAGGCTGACGTAGGAGCTGCGGGCGATCGCGTCGGGAATCATGGGGCGCAGCGTACGGCCTTGCCCCGGCCGCTCCGTTCAGCGGTCGCTCAGCGGTCCAGCACGACCAGTGGGTCGTCGAGGACCGGCTGCCAGGCCAGCTCCGCCGCGCCCACCAGGCTGTTGTGGTCGAGGCTGCACGGCAGGATCGGCACCCCGCCGCTGCGGCCCCACAGGCTGCGGTCGGCGACCACCGCGCGCAGCCGCTCCGGGTCGGCCTCCAGCAGGGCGCGGTGCAGCCCGCCGAGGATGATGCGGTCGGGGTTGAGGATGTTGACGAGTCCGGCGATCCCGAGCCCGAGCCGGTCGATGAGGAGATCGGCGGCCCCGCGTACGGCGGCGTCGTCCGCGTACTCCTCGCGCAGCAGGTCGGCGGACTGCTGGAGGAGCGAGACCGCGGGGCCCGGTTCGCGTCCGGCCGCGCCGAGGAAGGCGAGCGGGTCCGCCTCGACGTCGAGGCAGCCGCGGCTGCCGCAGTGGCAGGGCGCGCCCTCGGGGTTGACGGTCAGATGGCCGACCTCCAGCGCGAGGCCCGAACTCCCGCTGTGCAGCCTGCCGTCGAGCACCAGCGCGCCGCCGACGCCGCGGTGGCCGGACGCCACGCAGAGCAGGTCGCGGGCGCCGCGTCCGGCGCCGTGGCGGTGTTCGGCGAGCGCCATGAGGTTGACATCGTTGCCGGTGAAGCCGATCGCCTCGGTCACGCCGGGGATCCCGGCGTCGGCCAGCGAACGCAGGAACAGCTCACGCACCGGGGCGCCCGACGGCCAGGCGAGGTGCAGCGGATTGAGTGCCTCGCCGTCGGGTTCGGCGACGGCGGAGGGCACCGCGAGGCCCGCGCCGAGGCAGCGCCGGCCGGTCTCCTGCAGCAGTGCCGAGCCGGCCGCGACGGCGTCGGCGAGGACATGGGCCGGGTCGGCCGGGATGGTGCCGCAGCCGGTGGCCGTCGCCACGATCCGGCCGCCGAGCCCGACCAGCGCGACGCGGAAGCCGTCGGCGTGGATCTGCGCGGCGAGGACGACCGGGCCGCGTGCGTCGACGAAGAGCCGGTGGGAGGGCCTCCCTTGGGAGCCGGCGGCGGCGGTCGGCCGGGAGTCGACGGTGATCAGTCCGAGCGCTTCGAGCTCGGCGGCCACCGCTCCCGCGGTGGCGCGCGTCACGCCGAGTTCTGAGGTGAGGACGGCGCGGGTGGGCGCGCGGCCGGTGTGTACGAGCTCCAGTGCGGGTCCGAGGGCGCCGCGGCCCCGCTCCAGCCTGGTTGTCCGAGTCTGGGTCACCCCCCTATTCTGACTTTGTGCCCACGCTGAACAAAATACGGGCGGCCCTGGCGGGGGATCCCGGCCCCGCCCGCACCGATCCGCGCCTGGTCCGCCACCGCATCGCGCTCACCGCATTCTTCGCCATGGACGGCTTCCTCTTCGCCGGCTGGGTCGTCCGTATCCCCGCGATCAAGGCGCAGACCGGCGCCGACGCGGGCGCCCTCGGCCTCGCCCTGCTCGGCGTGTCGGCGGGCGCGGTCGCCTTCATGATGCTCACCGGACGGCTGTGCCGCCGCTTCGGCACCCCGGCCGTGACCCTCGTCTCCGCCCTCGCCCTGTCGCTGGGCATCACGCTGCCCCCGCTCACCCACTCGGCGCCCGCGCTCGGCTTGGTCCTGCTGGTGTTCGGCGCCGCCTACGGCTCGCTCAACGTCGCCATGAACAGCGCCGCCGTCGATCTCATCGCCGTCCTGCGCCGCCCGGTGATGCCCGGCTTCCACGCCGCCTTCAGCCTCGGCGGCATGCTCGGCGCGGGCCTCGGCACCCTGATCGCCGGCAGCCTCTCCCCCACGGCACACCTCCTGCTGCTCGCCGCGATCGGCCTGCTGGTCGCGGGCGTCGCCGGACGCTCGCTGCGCGCGCACCCGCTGCCCGCGCCCCCCGAGCACCTGCCCGCCCCCGAGCCCCGCACCACCCCGGAGGCCGGCGGGGCGCCGCACGGCGGGCGCCGCCGCGGGCGCCCGGATCCACTGGTGCTCGGATTCGGGCTGCTCGCGCTGTGCACCGCGTACGGCGAGGGCGCGATGGCCGACTGGGGCGCGCTGCACCTCTCCCAGGACCTGGACGCGGGGCCCGGCACGGCCGCCGCCGGTTACGCCGTGTTCGCGCTGGCGATGACCGTCGGCCGGCTGTCCGGGACCGCCGTGGTGCAGCGCTTCGGACCGGCCCGCGCGCTCATCGCGGGCGGCAGCACGGCCACCGCCGGCCTGCTGCTCGGCGCGCTCGCGCCCACCACCTGGGCGGCCTGCCTCGGCTTCGCCGTCGCGGGACTGGGGCTGGCCAACATCTTCCCCATCGCCATCGCCCGCGCCGGCGAGTCCGCCGGGCCGGACGGCGTCGCCGCGGCCTCCACCGTCGGATACGGCGGCATGCTCCTCGGCCCGCCCGCGATCGGCTTCCTGGCCCAGGAGTTCACCCTGCCCACCGCCCTGACGACACTCGCCCTGCTCGCCGCCGTCGCCGTGCTCCTCGCGTATGCGACCCGCACGGCGCATCATGGGGTCCGGGCGTGACGTACGGGCCGGGGAGAGCCGCTCGGCCGGCGCGCCCCGGCGGGCAGGATCCGCGGAGGGGCCGACGGGAATGCGCGACGACGCACACCGGGACGCCGATCCGCGGCGACAGGCCGGTGGAGGCCGGTCGCACCGCCTGCGCGGACTCGCGCGGCTGATCTTCGGTAATCCGGTATCACTCGGCTATCTGGCGCTGGTGGCCGCCGCCGCACTGTTCGCGGCGGCCGTCGGCCTGGCCTCGGCGCACGCCGACGCCTCGTTCGCCGGGGTGGGGGCGCTGCTGCTCACCGCCCCCACGGTCTTCCCGCTGCTGCTCGCGGGGGACGCCGTATGGGGCGAATCGGCAGCTCCCGATGGCTACTTGGCGGCGGCGACGGTTGCCGCCGCGCTGGTCAACGCGCTGCTGCTCGGCCTGGCCCGGCGGGCCCCGCGAAGCCGCGGAGGCAGCCCGCGGGGATCGGCTGTCAGTGCGGGCTGGCACACTCGTCGGCATGGAGATCATTGAGTTCGTCGAAACGCTGCGACTGGACGGAGCGTTGCTCGCCGACGCCGCGGAGGAGGCCGGGCCCGATGCCCGGATTCCGGCCTGTCCCGAGTGGCAGATGCGGGATCTGGTCACCCATGTCGGTCGTATCCACCGCTGGGCGACGGACTATGTGACGAAGGGCATCCAGGAGGCCGGGCGCCCCCCGGCCGCTCCGGAGCTGGCCGACAAGGAATTGCCCGGCTGGCTGCGGGACGGCCACCACCGCCTCGTGATCGCACTCGACAGCGCCCCACAGGACCTGGAGGCCTGGACCTTCCTGCCCGCCCCGACCCCGCTGGCGTTCTGGGCGCGCCGCCAGGCCCATGAGACCTCGGTGCACCGCGCGGACGCCCAGCAGGCCCTCGGCGCCTCGCTCACCCCCCTGCCCTCGGCCTTCGCCGCCGACGGCATCGACGAACTCCTCTCGTTCCACGCCGGCGACCGCAGCCGGCTGCGTACGGCAACACCCCGGACCGTGCGGGTCCGGGCCACGGACTCGGTCGCCGCGGAATGGACCGTGCACCTCTCCGAGGCCCCGCCGCGCGCGGAGCGCCGCGCCGCGGGAGCGGCGGACGGCGACGCCGGCGCGGACTGCACGATCGAGGGACGGGCCGAGGAGCTCTATCTCGCCCTGTGGAACCGCCTGCCCTGGGACACTCTCACCGTCACCGGCGATACGGCGCTGAGCGGGCTGTGGCAGGAGCACGGCGGTATCTGAGCACGGGCCCCGGCCCGGCGGATGCGGGCGCATCCGCCGGGCCGTCGCCTCAGCCGGCCGCCCGCACCACCGCCGCGCCCAGCAGGGAGTTCTCGGGGGAGCCGCCGCCGGGCGGGAAGGCGAAGCGCCGCCGCAGGTAGGCGTAGGCCACACCGCTGCGCGGATCCGCGAACGCCTGTGAGCCCGTCGCACCGCTGTGCCCGAAGGCGTCCTCGCCCAGGAACGGGTGCGTCACCCCGAGCGCCTCGAAGCCGAGGCCGAAGTGGCCTTCCTCGCCGGTGACCAGGTCCGTGCCCGCCGAATGCCGCCGGGAGAACTCCGCGACGGTGGCCGGGGTCAGCAGCCGCGCCCTGCCGTTCAGCTCACCGATGGCGGCGGCATAGGCGGCAGCCAGTCCGCGTGCGTTGCCCACGCCGCCCACCGAGGCCGGGCCCAGGGCGTGCACCCTGCGGTCGTTGCCGAGCTCCAGCAGGTCCGTGGGCGGGGTGGCATTGCGGTTGAAGGCGATCCCGGTCAGGCTCTCGGGACCGGGCGCCGCGGCCGCCAGCGCGGCGCTCTGCTCGAGGGTGGGCAGGCTCGGCAGGATGTCGACATAGCGGGAGATCCGGTCCTCGGGCAGGCCGAGGTAGAAGTCCAGACCGTGCGGCGCCCGCACCCGCTCCTCGTACAGCTCCTGGATCGACCGGCCGGTGGCCCGCCGCACGACCTCGCCGGTCAGCGCCCCGATCACCAGCGCGTGATAGCCGAAGCCCGCACCCGGCTCCCAGAAGGGACGTATCCCCGCCAGCCGTTGCGCCAGCAGCCGGTCGTCGGCCAGCTCCTCCGGGCGGAATCCGCCCAGTACCCCGATCACTCCCGCACGGTGGGACAGCAGCTCCCGCAGCGTGATCGCGCCCTTGCCCTCGGCGGCGAACTCCGGCCAGTAGTAGGCCACTTCGCGATCGAGCGCGAGCACACCGTCCTGCACCAGCAGGGCGACGACCAGGTGGGCCATGCCCTTGGTGAGGGAGTAGCCGGCGGTCAGCGCCTCCCCCGTCATGCCCTCGCCGGCCCACAGGTCGACCACCTGCCGCCCGTGCACATACGCGACGAGCTGCACGCCCGGATCGTGCGGCTCTGCGGCGACCACCGCCGCCAACTCCTCCCGTACGCCCTCGAAGCCCTCTGCGACCGTCCCCTGGACAGCGGCCGCCGCCCCGCGCCCGGCCACCGTTTCCTGTGCTGTGGTGTCGCTCGCCATCCCTGCCTCCTCCGTGATCATTTGATCTGCCGGAGTCGCCAACCGCCGCACCCGCGCGGACATTCCCCCCGCGCGACTCGCCTGCCGGGGAAATCACCCCCGGGAGCCGGAGGGGGAGAAAGGACAACTCCCGGGCGCATTCAGGCATGAACCTGGCAGAATCGCCGCCATGTCACCGACCCGGACCCGGGCCGAACGCGATGCCGTCACGGTCGAGATCATGTTCGCGCTGGTCACCGCCTCGTTCGCGGGCGGCATCGGCTTCCTGCTGGCGGCGAGCCCGGCGCTGTGGACCGGGCTGCTGCCCAGGCCCTGGGAGGCCCCCTGGACAGCGGCGAGCGCCGTCCTCGGACTGGCGGTCTTCCTCGCCCGGCTACTGCAGGTGCTGCGGTGGCAGCCCGCCAGGACACGCCCTGGCGCGGGTCCCTGAGACCCGCCCACGTCGCGGTGCCCGGCCCCGGAGCGCACTCCCCCCTCCGGGCGGAGCACGGGACCTTACGGACGCACCTCGGGCGTCAGCCCAGCCACCCGGGGCGCACCAGCCCCGACTCGTAGGCCAGCACCACCAGTTGGGCGCGGTCGCGGGCGCCCAGTTTCACCATGGTGCGGCTGACGTGGGTCTTGGCCGTCAGCGGGCTGACGACCAGTCGGCGGGCGATCTCCGCGTTGGAGAGCCCGATACCGACCAGCGCCATCACCTCCCGCTCCCGCTCGGTGAGTTCGGCCAGCGCACCGGCCGCCGCCGGCTCCTTGGAACGGGCCGCGAACTCGGCGATCAGCCGTCGTGTGACGCCGGGGGAGAGCAGCGCGTCACCGTCGACCACGGCCCGCACGGCCCGCAGCAGCTCCTCGGGTTCGGTGTCCTTCACGAGGAAGCCGGAGGCGCCGGAGCGGATCGCCTCGAAGACGTACTCGTCCAGCTCGAAGGTGGTCAGCATGACGACCTTCACCTCCGCCAGCTGCGGATCCTCGGTGATCCGGCGGGTGGCGACCAAGCCGTCCACGACCGGCATCCGGATGTCCATCAGGACGATGTCGGGGCGGTGTTCACGGACCGCGGACAGCGCCTGCTCCCCGTCGGCCGCCTCTGCGACCACCTCGATATCGGGCTGGGAGTCCAGCAGCACCTTGAAACCGGCCCGGACCAGCAGCTGGTCATCGGCGAGCAGTACCCGGATCACGACTCCTCCTCGGGGGCGGTCGGGGTCACCGTATCCGCACCGGCGGGCCGGACCGGGCCCTCCGGATCCTGCGCACGGGCCAGCGGCACGCGCGCCGCGACCCGGAAGCCGCCGTCCGGGCGGGAGCCGGCCTCGACGGTGCCGCCGAGCGCGGCGGCCCGTTCCCGCATCCCGATCAGGCCGTTTCCGCCGCCGGACGGCTCCCCCGTGCCGGAGGTCGCCGGGCCGTCGTCGTCGACCCTGATCTCCAGCGTCCCGGGGGCGTAACGGAGCAGGACCCGGGCGGTGCGGGAGCCGGAGTGCCGGACGATGTTGGTCAGCGCCTCCTGGACGATCCGGAAGGCGGCGAGGTCGACGCCGGGCGGCAGGGCGGCCCGGTGGCCCTCGGTGGTGACGTCCACGGTGAGCCCGGCGCCCCGGGCCTGTTCGGTGAGTTCGGGCAGCCGGTCCAGACCGGGTGCCGGTGAGCGCGGTGCGTCGCCGGGGGTGCGCAGCGTGTCCAGGACCTGGCGGACCTCGCCCAGCGCTTCCTTGCTCGCGGACTTGATGGTGGTCAGCGCGGCCCGCGCCTGCTCGGGGTCGTCGTCCAGCAGGGCCAGTCCGACGCCCGCCTGGACGTTGATGACGGAGATGCTGTGCGCGAGGACGTCGTGCAGTTCCCGGGCGATGCGCAGGCGCTCCTCATCGGCCCGGCGCCGCTCGGCGGCGGCCCGCTCGGCGCGCACCTTCGCGAGCTGTTCGCGGCGCACCCGCACCAGCTCGGAGACGGCCACCACGGCCACCACCACGGCGGTGATGAACCACTCCTGCCCCCAGGGCTCGGGCCCCTTGTGCGGCGGCAGCCAGTGGTAGAGCCAGTGGGCGACGAGGAGATGGCTCGCCCACAGCCCGCCGAGCGCGCACCAGGCCACCTTGCGGTATCCGGCGACGATCGCGGCGAAGGTGCCGAGCGCGATGATCAGGAAGACCGGTCCGTACGGATAGCCGGCCGCGAAGTAGACGGCGCAGGTGACGGCCGTGCCGATGGCCACGATGCGCGGATGCCGGTGCCGGAACAGCAGCAGCGCCGTACCGACGGACAACAGGGCCCGCGCGAAGGGGTCGAGGGCTTCGCGGTCCACCTGGTTCCTGGCCGCGTATCCGGAGCCGACCATGACGAAGATCAGCACCGCCAGCGTCGAGAGCCAGGGCAGCCGGGTGCCTGCCCAGGTCCTCGGTTCCTCCCGTGCGGGTGACAGCCACCGCTCCCAGACCGGGCCCAGGCAGCGCCGCGCCCACGGCGGCCGTGCGTTCTCCATGTCCGTAACGCTAGACCGCGACGGGGCGCGGCGGCGTCAGCCCGGCGCAGTGATCACTCGTACTCCCGCGGGAGTACGAGCGGGGGGGGACGGATGCCGGGGCCCGGCGGGAGGGGATTCGGCGGGAGGGGTTCGGTGGACGGGAGGTTCAGCGGGCCGGGCGCACCCCAGCATGGCGTGGCCCCTCCCGCCAGGGCGCAGGGAGAGCGGCCGCCTGCCGGTGCGCGGAGCGGCCGCCCGGCGCAGTCTCGGCGAGCGCGCCCGGCCCCCTCCGACGCCGATCCGACAGGGCGGATCCCGGGGGCGGCCGGCGCCCCGACGGGCCGGGCGCGCCCCAGCGTGGCGTGGCCCCTCCCGCCAGGGCGCAGGGAGAGCGGCCGCCTGCCGGTGCGCGGAGCGGCCTTCCGGCGCGGTCTCAGCGGGCGCGCCCCGGCCCCCTCCGACGCCGATCCGACAGGGCGGATCCCGGGGGCGGCCGGCGCCCCGGTGGACGGGGCGCGCCTCAGCGTGGCGTGGCGATGCCGACGCCGCGGGCGAGTTGGAGGACGGACTGCTCGAAGAATTCCGATCGTGCCTCCACCACCCGGTTGAACTGGCCGAACAGCTCGAAACTCAGCAGTCCGAAGAGCTGCGCCCAGGCTCCGACGAGCCGCGCCAGCACCGCGCCCGGCAGCTCCACGCCCAGCTCGGCGCCGAGCGTCAGCGCGTCGCCGACCACGGCGTCCGGCAGCGGCTCCGCGGGCTCCTTCAGTACGCCTGCGGCGTGGGCGTCGCGGACCACGCCGATCAGCGCGAGGCCGACCCGGGCGGCGGGCTCCGTGGTGGCGCGGGGGGCCCGGTAGCCGGGGACGGGCGAGCCGTAGATCAGCGCGTACTCGTGCGGGTGGGCCAGCGCCCAGTCGCGGACGGCGGCGCAGATCGCGCTCCACCGGACGTCAGGGCGCTCCGCCGCCGGGCCGCGGAGGCCGTCCCGGGCACCTTCGGCGGCCTCGCCGACGGCGTTGTACGCGTCGACGATCAGTGCGGTGAGCAGGTCGTCGCGGCTGGGGAAGTAGCGGTAGAGCGCGGAGGAGACCATGCCGAGCTCGCGGGCGACGGCGCGCAACGAGAGCTTGGCGGCGCCCTCGGCGGCGAGCTGTCTGCGGGCCTCGTCCTTGATGGCCGCGGTGATTTCGCTACGGGCCCGTTCCCTGGCACCTCGGATCGCAGTCATGGCAAGCAGTCTGCCACTTTCCGGAGCATCGCACCAAAACAAGAGCAGTGCTCTTGCTTTGGTGCAGAACTCTCGGGCACACTGCTCACAAGCGAGAGCACTGCTCTCGAAAGGGAATGGCGCTCACTTCAACTGAAGTCGGAAGCCATACAAGCCAAGGAGTCGTCCCTCATGTCCGAGAGCCCTCAGCACGACGAGTCCCGGCAGCAGCAGGAGTCCCGGGACCACGACGCGTCCCGGGCCAAGAGCCAGGCCCAGCCGCCGACCGAGTCCGGGGCCCCGGCCCGCTACGTCAAGCCCGGCCGTCTCGCCGCCCGGCTCAACGGCGCCATCGGCTGGCTCGCCCGCCGGGGCATCAGCCTCGCCGGCTCGGCGGACCTCGCCGTCCGCGGCCGCAAGAGCGGCACCTGGCGGCGCGTCCCCGTCAACCCGATGACCTTCGAGGACGGCCGCTATCTCGTCTCCGCGCGCGGCGACTCCGAGTGGGTGCGCAACATGCGCGCCGCGGGCGGCGGCGAGCTGCGCGTCGGTCGGCGTACCCGCCCGTTCACCGCGGTGGAGGTGCCCCCCGCGCAGACGCCCGCTCTGCTGCGCGCCTATCTCCGGCGCTGGGGCTGGGAGGTCAAGGCCTACTTCGGCGAGATCACCGCCGACTCCAGCGACGCGGAACTCCTCGCCGCGGCGCCCCGCCATCCCGTCTTCCGGATCACCGAGTCCTGAGCCCGGACCGCGCCCCGTACGGCCCGCGGCCCCGCCCGCACCGCGCCCGCACCGGCCCCACAGTCCCGAACAGCCCCGTCGGCGCCACGCAGCGCACGCCCGCCCGAGCGCAGCCGCCCCGGCGGGCGCACCTCACCCCCGGCCGGGCGCCGCCCGTCTCACGCCCGGTCGAACCGGTCCAGAGCCCGTCGCGCCATCGGGTGGGTGCGGACCAGCTCGCCGAGCGTGGTCGTACCCCGGGTGATCTTCGCGAAGGCGTGCCAGGCGGGCCGGAAGCCGGTGATGGCGGCGTGCAGCATGCCGGGGCGCCGTGAGAAGACGTTGAGCATCCGGCGGCCCACGCCCATCTCCACGCCGAGCCCCGCCTTGATCGCGAAGGCGTAGTTCAGGGCCTGCCGGCGCGCGTCGACCGCGTCGTGCGCCTCGGAGACCCGGACCGCCCACTCCCCCGCGAGCCGCCCGGACCGCAGCGCGAAGGAGATGCCCTCACGGGTCCAGGGCTCCAGCAGTCCGGCGGCGTCACCGCACACCAGGACCCGGCCGCGGGAGAGCGGCGAGTCATCGGTGCGGCAGCGCGTCAGATGCCCCGAGGAGATGCTCGGCTCGAAGCCCGCGAGGCCCAGCCGGCCGATGAAGTCCTCCAGATAGCGCTTGGTGGCCGCGCCCTCGCCGCGGGCGGAGATCACGCCGACGGTGAGGGTGTCGCCCTTGGGGAAGACCCAGCCGTAGCTGCCGGGGATCGGGCCCCAGTCGATGAGTACCCGGCCCGCCCAGTCCTCGGCGACCGTCGCGGGCACCGGAATCTCCGACTCCAGCCCGAGGTCGACCTGGTCGAGCTTGACGCCGACATGGGCGCCTATCCGGCCGGCGCTGCCGTCCGCGCCGACCACGGCCCGCGCCAGCACCACTTCGCCGTCGGCCAGCACCACGGCCGCGGTCCGCCGGTCGGGGACGTCGGCGCCGTGCTGCTCGACCCGCGAGACCGTGACGCCCGTACGGACCGTGGCGCCCGCGTCCTTGGCGGACTCGACCAGCCCGGCGTCGAACTCGGGGCGGTTGATCAGCCCGAACAGCATGTTCTTGGAGCGGCGGGTGCGGGTCATCCTGCCGTTCAGGGAGAACGTCACCGCGTGGATGCGGTCGCGCAACGGCAGCTCGAAGCCGGGCGGGAGGGAGTCCCGCGAGGGGCCGATGATTCCGCCACCGCAGGTTTTGTACCGGGGCAGTTCCGCTTTCTCCAGCAGCAGCACCCGGCGTCCCGTACAGGCCGCGGCGTGTGCGGCGGCGGCGCCCGCGGGGCCCGCGCCGACCACGACGACGTCCCACACCTGCCGGTGTTCCCCGTCCGCCTGCTGGTTGTCCTCGGCTGCCTGCTCGCTGCTCACCTGTGCTTCTGCTCCTGTTCGATGCCTTGCCGGTCTGCCGCCCGCATCCTACGGGCCGCGCTCGCGCGCATGGCCTGTGGGAAGATCGTGGGCATTCCTGTGCGTGCGTCCGGCCCGTCCGACACCACCCCGCCGGTCGTTCCGTACGTACCCAACGCCGCGCCCACAAGGAGCGTTCCATGTCTGACAGCCCGCTCGCGCACACCGTCGCCTCGCTGCAGCCCCGCGCCAGGACCGAGCTGGCCGAGCTGGTGGCGTTCAAGTCGGTCGCCGACTGGGATCAGTTCCCCCAAAGCGAGAGCGAGGCGGCCGCCAATTGGATCGTCGACGCGCTGCGTGCGGACGGCTTCCAGGACGTCGCGCTGCTGGACACCCCGGACGGCACCCAGTCCGTCTACGGCTACCTGCCCGGCCCGGCGGGCGCCCCGACGGTCCTGCTGTACGCGCACTACGACGTGCAGCCGCCGCTGGACGAGGCGGCCTGGGTGTCGCCGCCCTTCGAGCTGACCGAGCGGGACGGCCGCTGGTACGGCCGCGGCGCCGCGGACTGCAAGGGCGGCCTGATCATGCATCTGACGGCGCTGCGCGCGCTCAGGGAGCACGGCGGGATCCCGGTCAACGTCAAGGTGATCGTGGAGGGTTCGGAGGAGCAGGGCACCGGCGGCCTGGAGCAGTACGCCACGGCACACCCGGAGCTGCTGGCCGCGGACACCATCGTCATCGGTGACACCGGCAACTTCCGGGCCGGGACGCCGACGGTGACGGCGACGCTGCGCGGCATGACGCTGGTGCGGGTGCGGGTGGACGCGCTGGAGGGCAATCTGCACTCCGGTCAGTTCGGCGGCGCCGCCCCGGACGCGCTGGCGGCGTTGATCCGGATCCTGGACTCGCTGCGCGCCGAGGACGGCTCGACGACGGTCAACGGGCTGGCGGCGGACGCGAGCTGGGAGGGCCTGGAGTATCCGGAGGAGCAGTTCCGCAAGGACGCGAAGGTGCTGGACGGCGTCGGCCTGATCGGCAGCGGTTCGGTGGCGGACCGGATCTGGGCGCGCCCGGCGGTCACGGTGCTCGGCATCGACTGCCCGCCGGTGATCGGCGCGACGCCGTCCGTGCACGCGGGCGCGCGGGCGCTGGTGAGCCTGCGGGTGCCGCCGGGCACGGATTCCGCGGAGGCGACGAAGCTGCTCGCCGCCCATGTGGAGAACGCCGCCCCGTGGGGTGCGCGGGTGCAGGTGGAGCAGATCGGTCAGGGCGAGGCGTTCCGTGCGGACACCGGCAGTCCGGCCTACGCGTCGATGGCGTCGGCGATGCGCGAGGCGTACGACGGTGCGGAGATGCAGACCTCCGGGATGGGCGGTTCGATCCCGCTGTGCAGCGCGCTGACCGGGCTGTATCCGGACGCGGAGATTCTGCTGATCGGGCTGAGCGAGCCGGAGGCGCAGATCCACGCGGTCAATGAGAGCGTCTCGCCGCAGGAGCTGGAGCGGCTCTCGCTCGCCGAGGCGCTGTTCCTGCAGCGGTACGCGGAGAGCCGGGCCTGAGGCTCGGTCGGGCGCGGCCGGGGCGGCATTGCCGCCCCGGGTGCCCTGCCCCGGCCTGTGTGGCGGCCGGGGCAGGGCATTTCGCTGTGTGGCGTGAGGTCTGTGTTCGCCGGCGGCCGGACCGCGGCGCCGTCAGGCGGCGTCTCAGCCGATCGGGCTGCCGGCCTCCAGGTGCAGGGGGCAGCCCTGTTCGCGGGCGCGCAGCGCCCAGCGCAGCCGGTTCCAGCGCACCGGTGGCAGCATCTTCTCCGCCTCGGACTCGGTGACGAAGCGCCAGTCGCGCAGTTCGGCGCCGGGGAGCTGGAGGTCCCGGATCCGGTCGTCGGGCAGGGTGCCGCCGTCGAAGAGCAGCCGCAGGCCGCCGTAGCCGGGCGGCTTGGGGGCCTCCCAGTCGATGACCAACAGGTGGGGTGCGCGCGGGAGTTGCAGGCCCAGTTCCTCGGCGACCTCACGCACGCCGGCGCGGGCGGGCGCCTCGCCGGGTTCCACGATGCCGCCGGGGAATTCCCAGCCGGGCTTGTACGTCGGGTCGACGAGCAGCACCCGGTCCTGATCGTCGAAGAGCAGGACGCCGGCGGCGACGGTCTCCGCGGTCGGTTCGGGTGTCTGCACGATGCCGCAGGCGCCGGCTCCGGTGCGTACGGCCTCGGCGACCTGTTCGGCGGTCTGCCGGGGGGTCAGGTGGGTGGTGTCGACGACGTGGGCGTCCGGGGTGATCCACTCCAGCGCCTTGGCGTACGGACCGAGGTGGTCCAGACACCACTGCCGTAGCGACGCGTTGGCCGCGGTGTCCCCCGGTGTTTCCTCCCGCCGGGATATGCGCTCCCGCAGGATCGTTTCCTCCGCATGCAGCAGAACATGCCGTACCGGAATCCGGCGGGCGGCGAGAGAGCCGAAGATCTCGTCGCGGTACTCCTGGCGCAGCAGCGTCATCGGCGTCACGAGGGGCCCCGGGACCTCGGTCAGCAGCGCCGCGGCGGTGTCCACGACCATCCGCCGCCAGGACGGCAGGTCCTGGTAGTCGTCGATCTCCTCGAACCGCTTGGCGGGCAGCATCAACCGCAGGCCGCCGCCGAGGAGTTCGGGGTCGTAGAGCGTGCTTCCGGGAAGCAGGTCCAGCAATTCATGAGCCGCAGTGGTCTTGCCCGCACCGAACGTGCCGTTCAGCCAGACGATCACGGTTTCCCCTCTTCCCTAGGTCCTGTCCGGGCGTTGCCCGCAACACCCTGCCACGGAAACGCTCGGGACCAGGGGCCGCGCGCATGACGGGGAACGGCGATATTCCACCAACGGCCCGGCCAGGGGGACATGACGCATCCCGTGGACGGGCCGATCGCGAAATGCGCCACGGGGAGGATGACGGTCGCCGCATCCCCCGCCGCGAAACCCCCGGCTAACAAGCGCTCCCCCGCCACTCCAGCAACGAAACCCTCACCCGCATACGGACCTTCCCCGCCGGGGCGCCGCGGAGTACGCATATGACGGCGGCCCATCGAACGGTCAACGGCCGGCCGGTTATCCCTTACTCGCGCCGAGCGTGAGTCCGGCGATGAAATGCCGTTGCAGCAGCAGGAATACCAGGATGGTGGGCAGCGCGACGATGACGGAGCCGGCCGCCAGCAGGTTGTAATCGGTGAAGAACTGACCGCGCATATTGTTCAGGGCCGAGGTGACCGGGAGCTTGTCCCCGTCGGAGAGGAAGACCAGACCCCAGAGGAAGTCGTTGTACATCCAGGTGAATTGGAGAGTGCCGAGTGCGGCGAGCGCGGGACGGCACAGCGGAAGGGTGACCCGCCAGTACTGGGTCCAGACTCCGGCACCGTCCACGATCGCCGCCTCCAGGATTTCCAGCGGGAGGGTGCGCATGAAATTGGCCAGCACGAAGACACAGAATCCGAGCTGGAAGGCGACCTGTACGGCGATGACGGCCCAGAAGGAGTCGTACATCGTCATGGAGTCGGACATCCAATAGGGCAGCGGAATCTTGTTGAAGAGGACGTACAGCGGAGTGACGATGACTTGCTGGGGCAGCAGGTTGCCCGCGGTGAACACCATCAGGAGCACCAGACCGCCCCGCATGCGCAGCCGGGCGACCGCGAAGGCCACGAAGGACGCCAGGAACAGCGTGATCAGCACACCGGGGACGGCGATGATGAGCGAGTTCAGGAAATACTTGCTCATTCCGGAATCGGTGAAGGCCTTTTGGTAGTAGTCGAAGGAGAGATGGCGCGGGAGCGAGAAGTAGCCGTACCTCGCGGTCTCCTCGTACGGACGCAGCGAGGCGTAGACGGCCAGCAGCAGCGGGGCGAGGAAGGCCAGCGAGACGACCAGCAGAAAGGCGTGCACGCCGAACCGGCCGCGGCGGGGTGCGGGGGCGGCCGTGACGGGTGTGGGCCGCAGGGACGACGGGGCCGTGGTGGCGGGGGCGGTCATCGCTTCTGTTCACCCCGCAGCTCCTGGACGAGGTAGGTCACGATGAATCCCATGGAGACGAGGAGCAGGACGACGGCGATCGCCGAACCGAACCCGATCCGGCTCGCCTCGCCGATGATGTTGTCGGTGACCAGCACCGACAGCAGTTCCAGGCCGTTGCGGCCCTTGTTGACGGCGTAGACGATGTCGAAGGCGCGCAGCGATTCGATGACGGTGATGACGCCGACGATGACGTTCACCGGGCGCAGCGTGGGCAGCACGATCCGGAAGAAGGTCTGCCGCTCGCTCGCGCCGTCGATGGCGGCGGCCTCCTTGAGCCCGGCATCGACGGATTTCAGCCCGGCGAGATAGAGAATCATGACGTATCCGGTATGCCGCCAGCAGGCTGCCAGCAGGACCATCCAGATATTGAGGTCCGGATCGCCCAGCCAGTCGGTGGGATTCCTGCCGCCGATGACGGCATTCAGCGCGCCCTGGTCCCGGGAGAGCATCAGCTGGGCGATGAAGCCGACCACGGCGAGCGAGAGCACCACGGGCATGTAGAGCGTCGACTGGTAGAAGCGGCTGAAGCGGACACCGCGGTCGATGAGTACGGCCAGCAGCAGGCCGAAGGGGGTGGCGATCGCCCCCAGGAAGAGCAGCCACAGGAGATTGTGGCGGACCGCCGGCCAGAATTGCGGGTAGCCGGAGAAGAGATGGTCGTAGTTGTCGATGCCGGCCCAGTGGATTTCGCCGATGCCGTCCCAGGTCGTGAAGGACAGGCCGACGGAGGCGAGGGTCGGGCCCCAGATCAGGGCAAGGTCGAGCAGGATCGGCAGGCCCAGCAGCACGCAGAGGACCACGAGGTCGCGGCGGGTGTGCCGCCGTGCTCCCGGTCGTCCGGCGCGCCGCACGCGGATATGCGGCACGGCTCTTCGCTCCCGTTCTTCAGGGCGGTCAGGTGACGGCACTTCCTGGTGGGGCGGTGTTACCCGGCGGCGAAGATCTGCTTCTTCTGGCGTTCGATGTCGTTCACCAGTCCGTCGATGTCGTCCGGCTTGCCGATGAACTGCTGAATCGCCTGGATCATTACGGTCGACGCGAAGTCGGGCCGGGTGTCGCGGTCCATGAACTGCGATATCTGCCGGGCGCCCGAGACCAGTTGCACGGCTTTCTTCTGCAGCGGGGTGTAGGCGGCGGTGTCGGCTCCGCTGTTGACCGCGACATTGTTCGGGTCGGACTTCAGGTAGATGTCCTCCGCCCGAGGTGTGGCGAGGAACTTCAGGAGATCCTGCGCACCGCTGACGTCCTTGGCCTTCTTCGACATGAGAAATCCGTCGATCGGTGCCTCGACCGCGTCCTGGCCGAAGGCGGGGTCGATCTCCGGGAAGGGGAAGAAGTCCAGGTCCTCCCGGTCGGCCGCGCTGAACTGCTGTCCCGGGTGCGGCAGTCCGAGCACCGTCATACCGGCCTTCTTCTGCGCGAGGGCCTGCGCGGCCTCCTGCCAGGTGCGACCGTTGGCGCCCTTTTGGTGATATGGCAGCAGCCCGCGCCAGAGGTCGAAGACCTGCTTGACCTGGGGGCTGTTCCAGGATTTCTGGCCGTTCATCAGTGCACGGTGGAAGTCGTACCCGTTGGCCCGCATATTGAGATAATCGAAGGTGCCCATCGCGGGCCAGCCGTCCTTGTCGCCGAAGGCGAACGGCACCAGCCCGTCCTTCTGCATCTGCCGGGCGAGCGCCCGGTACTGGTCGAAGGTCTTGGGGACGTCGTATCCCTTGTCCCGGAAAACGCTCTTCCGGTGGAAGACCGCCCACGGATAGTAGTAGTACGGCACCAGATACTGCTTGCCGTCCAGTCCGGACGACTGCTTCTTCAGCGCGTCGGTGAATCCGTCGAAGTCCCGCCACAGCTCGCTGATGTCCGACAGCAGCCCCTTCTTGGCGAAGTACTGCATGCGGTTGCCGGCGAACCACATGAAGACGTCGTCCGGGGTGCCCTGGAGGTAGCGGTTGATGTTCTCCTGGAAATTCTCGTGATTGACGGTGTTGACCTTGACCGTCTTCTTCGATTTCTTCTCGTAGGCCGCGAAGGCATCGGCGAAGGCCTTCTTCGGTACGGCGTCCGAGGCGTTGGAGCCCACCGAGATGCCGCTCGGGCCGCTGCCGCACGCCGCGAGCACGGAGGGAAGGGCGACGGCCCCCGCGCCGAGCGCCGTGCCCCGCAGCAGCGTCCGGCGGGACATCCGACGTCCTGCCGCTTCTCCGTACGAGTCCGAGCCGCTGAACGTTGACCGGGCCATAGCCCCCTCCTCAGGGGTGAACCAAACAGAACCGAACGCGAGTGGTGGGGATCTCACTCCCAACTGCAGGTCACGTCAAGGGTTTTGGCACGCGACCGCACAACCGTTACCCGCTCCCCTTCCAACAGACTCCAACAAGCCCTACCGTAAACACCCGCCAGTGACCGGTACTCGACGTCAGCACCCCTCACGCGAGGACGGAGGACGCGAACCATGCGCGTTCACTTCCGCACCATCCCCCGGCGAGGTCATTCACGAATCGTCGGAGCACTGTCCACCGCACTGCTCTGTACGGCAGGGTTGACCGCCCTGCCCGCCGCGGCCGCCACGCCTACCGCCCCGGCTCCCCCGGGCCCTGCGCACACCGCGCACACCACCGGCGCCACCGACGCACCACGCCTCCCCGACGGGCTCGCCAAAACACCGCCCATGGGCTTCAACAACTGGAACTCCACCCAGTGCAGGGCCGAGTTCAACGAGGACATGGTGAAAGGCATCGCCGACCTCTTCATCGACAAAGGCCTCAAGGACGCGGGCTACGAGTACGTCAATCTCGACGACTGCTGGGCACTGCCCGAGCGGGACGCGAACGGCAAACTCGTCCCCGATCCGCAGCGCTTCCCGCACGGCATCAAAGCCGTCGGCGACTACGTCCACTCCAAAGGCCTGAAGCTCGGCATCTACACCAGCGCCGGCACCAAGACCTGCAGCGACGTCGGATTCCCCGGCGCGCTGGGCCATGAGGCCTCCGACGCCCGGCAGTTCGCCGACTGGGGCGTGGACTACCTCAAGTACGACAACTGCAACAACCAGGGTGTGGACGCCAAGCAGCGGTACCGCACCATGCGGGACGCGCTCAAGGCCACCGGGCGCCCCATCGTCTACAGCATCTGCGAATGGGGCGAGAACAAGCCCTGGGAGTGGGCTTCGGACGTAGGGCACCTGTGGCGCACGACCGGAGACATCAGCGACAGCTGGTCGAGCATGCTCGGGATCCTGAAGCAGAATCTGCCGCTGGCCCCGCACGCGGGCCCCGGGCACTGGAACGACCCCGACATGCTGGAGGTCGGCAACGGCGGAATGACCGACACCGAGTACCGCAGCCACTTCTCGCTCTGGTCGATGATGTCCGCCCCGCTGCTCATCGGCTCCGATCTGCGCAAGGCGACCCCGCAGACGTTCGAGATCCTGGACAACAAGGACGTCATCGCGCTGGACCAGGACGCGGCGGGCAAGCAGGCCACGGTGCTGGAGTCGGCGTCCGGCCGCTGGACCGTCGTCAAGGAGCTGGCGAACGGCGACCGCGCGGTCGCGCTGTTCAACGAGAGCGACCAGCCGCAGCGGATCGCCACCACCGCCACCGCCGCGGGCCTTCCGCAGGCCGACGGCTACCGCCTGCGGGACCTGTGGCAGCACCGGGACAGCCACACCACCGGCACCATCGCCGCCACCGTCCCCGCTCACGGCACCACCGTCTACCGCGTCTCCACCGACCGCCGCTGGGCCACCTACCCGCCGGCCGTCGAAGCGGGAACCGACGGCCCGCCGCTGGTCGAGGCGGGTACGCCCGCCGGCCTGCGGACCACCGTCGGCAATCTGGGCGCCACCCCCGCCAAGGACGTGACGGTCGCCCTCCACGCCCCGCGGGGCTGGCGGATCCAGGCCACCTCGCCCTCGAAGGCCCGGGCCCTGCCCGGCGGCAGGCAGCTCGGCACCACATGGCAGATCACCGCCCCCGCCGGAACGGCGGCCGGCTCCTACGATCTGCCACTGACCGCCGGCTACCGCCCTCCGGCCGGAGCACGTGTGGTCACGACTCTCCCCGGCACGGCCCACGTGGTGGTGCCGCCGCCGGCCGGGACGCCGTACGCCTCCGCGATGTCCTGGATGACCAGCAGCAACGGCTGGGGACCGGTCGAGAAGGACACCAGCGTCGGGGAGCGCGAGGCGGGTGACGGCCGGCCGCTCACCGTCGGCGGCACCGTCTTCGCCAAGGGGCTCGGAGTGCACGCGCCCAGCGAGGTCACTCTCTACACCGGCGGCCGGTGCCGTGCGTTCGACGCCCGGGTGGGCATCGACGACGAATCCGGCGGCAAGGGCTCGGCCGCCTTCGAGGTCTGGGCGAACGGCAAGCGGGTCGCCGGCAGCGGCACCCTGACCGGCACGGACGCCGCCCGGCCGGTCACCGCCGATATCTCCGGGGCACGGACCGTCCGCCTTGTCGTGACCGACGGCGGCGACGGTGTGGACCACGACCACGCCGACTGGGCAGACGCCAAGTTCACCTGCTGAGCGCGGTGTTGACCATCGGGCGGCCCGGGACGACGCCGGCCCGCCCGGCGGTCAGCACGTCCGCAGCCCCGGCACGGGCTGGTCGTTCTGCCCACCGGTCAGGTACACGACGCTGACATAGACACCGGAGTTCCCGCTGTCGTCATCGGTCTTGGCCCACCAGACGTTCGTCCACTTCCCGTAAGTCTCGCGGCGGCCCAGCTTCGCCTGGCAGAAGAAGTAGTTGGTACCCCTGTTGAGCTGCCCGACCTGCTGGAAGGACTGGGTGTACGAGGTGGCGGTACGCCAGACGTCGCAGTTGGACTTGCCGCCGCCGGCCGCCACGCACGACGGCCCCTGGGTGGGGTCACCACCGCCGCTGCCGCCCCCGCTGCCGCCGGAGCCGCCCGAGCCACCTCCGCTGCCGCCGGAGCCGCTGCCGCCGCCCGTACCACCGTCCGCGCCGCCGCCGGAGCCGCCGCCCTGATCCCCCGAACTCCCGCCCGCACCACCGGGCTTGGGGTCCTGCTCGGGCTTCTCGCCGCCCGGGGAGTCCGCCGAGACGGACGGCGCCGGACTGTCCTTCCCCTTGCCCTTGCCCTTGTGCGCCTTTTCGCTCTTGTCCCCGCCCTTGCTCGGCGTCGCATCGGGCTCACCCGCCGGAGCCGGCGTCCCGGGCGGTGCCGCCGACTGCCGGCCGCCCTCCGCGACGGTGTCGCCGGAACCCCCGCCGACCAGCGCGTATGTCACGCCGCCGCCCGTGGCGAGCACGGCGAGCACCGCCGCCACGGCGAGCGCCACCCGGCGGCCCCGACGGGCGGGCAGCCGCGCGGTGTCCCGCGCGGACGACTCCCCCGGGCCCGGAAGCGGACCGGTGGCGCCGACGGCAGGGCCGGCCGTCACACCCGGTGGGTCATAGCCGGGGCCCGGCGCGAGAGGCCCCCGGTCCGCGGCGGCGGGCGAACCTCCGGCCGGCACGGAGCGGTTCCCGGCGGCGGGTACCGGCCTGTCCGGCCGGGCGGTGGGCTGCGTGGCCGGCGCCCCCTGGGACCCGGGCCCCGAGAGCCAACTGGACGGCGGGGCACCCGCGTCACCCGGAGCGGCTCCCCCGGTCGCGGCCGCGCCGGCCGCCGCCGCACCGCCCGCTTGCGCCGCGAAGTCCTGCGGCGGGGGCGGCGGGGCCACGGCCCGTACGTCGGTCGCCGTGGGCAGATGCGGCGCGCCGGGCGCGGGCCGCGTCTGCGGCTCCCGGCCCTCGGCCACCGCCTCCAGCATCCCGCGCGCCTCGGCGGCGGAGGGCCGGTCGACCGGGTTCTTGGCCATCAGCGCGTGCAGGACGGGGGTGAGCGGACCGGCCCGCTGCGGCTCGGGCAGCTGCTCGGTGACGATCGCGGTCAGCGTGGACCACACCGACGTACGACGGAACGGCGCGCCGCCGCCTTCGACCGCCGCGTACAACGTCATGCCCAGCGACCAGATGTCGGAGGCCGGTGTCGGGTCCTGTCCCTGGGCGCGCTCGGGCGGCAAGTAGTCGAGGGAGCCCACGAGTTCGCCGCTGCGGGTGAGGTTCGTGGTCGCGCCGTCGCCGGGAGCCTCGATGCTGGCGATGCCGAAGTCGGTGAGCACCACCCGGCCGCTCTTGTCCAGCAGCACATTGCCGGGCTTCACATCGCGGTGCAGCACGCCCACTTGGTGGGCGGCGTCCAACGCGTCCATCACCTGCGCGCCGATGCGGGCGATCTCCCGGGGGGCGAGGGCGCCGCGCTGCTCGATGGCGTCGTCCAGGGACGGACCGTCGACCAGCTCCATGACGATGACGGGCCGGCCCGCCTCGTCGATGACGTCATGGACGGTGACCACACCGGAATGCCGGATACGGGCCGCCGCACGTGCCTCGCGCTGCATCCGGGTGCGCAGATCGGCGAGTTCGGGGGCCGAGGCGTCGGTGTAGGAACGCAGCACCTTCACCGCGACCTCGCGGCCCAGCACCTCGTCCTCGCAGCGGCAGACCACACCCATGCCACCGCGCCCGAGCTGCCCGGTCACGCGATATCTGCCGCCCAGCAGCCGCCCGGTCAGATCGGCGTCGGCGCCACGCTTCGGGCCGCTGCGCGCCGCGGCGACGGGTACGTCGCCGGCGGGCGGTCCGGCCTCGGGCGGCGTGGCGCCGGCCCCGCCGGGACCGTCTCCGCCGTTCGTCCCGCCCGGCTCATCCGCTCCGCGCTGCTCACGCTCCCCCGGTGTCACGTCGCCGCTCCCCCTCGATGCCGTCCCACAGTCCGTATCCCGCGAGGCAACAGCCTAAGGGGCGCGGAGACGGGAGGGGTGACCTCAGAGTGTGGGGACGAAGGCATCGAGACGGGACTGTTGCGCGGCGGCCGCCGCGGCGCCCACCACCCCCGCGTCCGTTCCCATTTGGGCGGGTACGACGGTCAGGTCCGCGACGAAGGACAGCGTGGCGTAGCGGCGCAGGGCCGTACGCAAGGGGGTGAAGAGGATGTCGCCGGCGCCGGCCACGCCCCCGCCGATGACCGCTATGTCGATCTCGACCAGGGTCGCGGTCGCGGCGATCCCGGCAGCCAGCGCCTGCGCGGCTCGCTCGAAGGAGCGAAGGGCGACGGTGTCGCCGGCGTGCGCGGAGGCGGCGACGGCGGCGGCGCTGGTGTCCCCGTCGGGGCCGGGCAGCCAGCCGTTCGCCAGTGCCCGGCGGGCGATGTTGGGGCCGCTGGCGATCCGCTCGACGCAGCCGCGGGCACCGCACGGGCAGGCGTCGCCGTCGAGGTCGACGCTGATGTGGCCGATGTGCCCGGCGTTGCCGGTGGGACCGGGGTGCAGCCGACCCCCCAGGACCAGTCCGCCGCCGACCCCGGTGGAGACCACCATGCACAGCGCGTTGGCGTGGCCGCGCGCCGCGCCCTGCCAGTGCTCGGCCGCGGTCATCGCGACGCCGTCGCCGACCAGCACGACCGGGCGCGAGCCGACCAGCGCGCGCACCCCGGCGACGAGCGGGAAGTCGCGCCAGCCGGGGATGTTGACCGGGCTGACCGTGCCGGCCGAGGCGTCCACCGGGCCCGCGCTGCCGATACCGACGGCCGCCACCCGCTCCCATTCGGGGCCCGCGGCCAGCTCCCCGACCACCTCGGCCACCGCGCGCATCACGGTCGCCCCGTCCTTGTCGGCGGGCGTGGGCCGCGCGGCCCGTACGATCAGTCTGCCGTGTCCGTCCACCAGAGCGCCGGCGATCTTGGTGCCGCCAATGTCCAACGCTGCGCTGAGGTCCGTGTGCATCGGTGTCGAATCTCCTGGTGGGCCTGGGGGCCGGGGGTGTCGCTCCGGCGTGAGAACGCCAGTCTTCCTCCCGTTGACAACGTTGTCCAGAGGCTATGCTCGACGGCACCCCCCGACACCGACAGAAACAGGACCGCACACCGTGACCGACACCGCCCCGGGCACGTCCCGACGCTACGGCTCGCGGCCCACGATGAAGGATGTCGCCGCACGCGCCGGGGTCGGCCTCAAGACGGTCTCCCGCGTGGTCAACGGCGAGCCGGGCGTCACCCCGGACACCGAACGCCGCGTGCAGGAGGCCATCACCTCGCTCGGGTTCCGCCGCAACGACTCCGCCCGGATCCTGCGCAAGGGCCGTACGGCCAGCATCGGTCTGGTGCTGGAGGACCTCGCCGACCCGTTCTACGGACCTCTGAGCCGCGCCGTCGAAGAGGTCGCGCGCAGCCACGGCGCGCTCCTGATCAACGGTTCCAGCGCCGAGGACCCGGCCCGCGAGCAGGAGTTGGTGCTCGCGCTCTGCGCGCGGCGGGTGGACGGCCTGGTCGTGATCCCGGCCGGCGACGACCACCGCTATCTGGAACCGGAGATCGCCGCCGGCATCGCCACCGTCTTCGTGGACCGCCCGGCCGCTCTGATCGACGCCGACGCCGTGCTCTCCGACAGCTTCGGCGGCGCGCAGGACGCGGTGGCCCATCTCATCGCGCACGGCCACCGCCGGATCGGATTCATCGGCGACCAGCCGCGGATCCACACCGCGCGGGAGCGACTGCGCGGCTATCGCACCGCGATGGCGGCCGCCGGGCTGGCCGTCGATGACTCCTGGGTGGCGCTGGGCTCCACCGAACCCGAGCGGGTGCGGGCCGCGGCCGGCGCGATGCTGGACGGCCCCGCGCCGGTCACCGCGCTGTTCGCGGGCAACAACCGCGTCACCGTCACCGCCGTGCGGGTCATCGCCGAACGCCCGCGCCCGGTCGCCCTGGTGGGCTTCGACGACTTCGAACTGGCCGATCTCATACAGCCGGCGATCACCGTCGTCGCCCAGGACGCGGCGCGACTGGGCCGGACGGCCGCCGGGATGCTCTTCCGCCGCCTGGAGGGGATCGACGATCCGCCGCGCCGGGCGGAGATCCCGACCCGGCTCATCGCGCGCGGCTCCGGAGAGATCCGGCCGGACGGCGACTGAACGAGGACCTGCCGGCGGATCAGACCGGGTCGGGGAACGGAGCGGGGCCGGGACCGTGCCGCCGCGGGGCGGGGGCTCGTGGCCGGGCGATGAGGCCCCGCGCCCTTGAGGCGCGGGGAGTTGCCCGTGGACGCCAGGCCGCGGCCGCGCGTGCCGGATCCACGAGCCCGGCCTGATCCCCGCGACGGCCCCGGTCCGCGCACACGCCGACCGCCCCGCGTACGAGCGCCGTATCGGCTTCGTACGCGGGGCGGTTGAGGTTTCCGGCCAGGGCCGCCGGGGCGTCAGGCCGTCTTCGCCGGGCGGCCAGCCAGCGCGTCGAGGTCGGCGCGGGTCAGACCGGTGAGGCGGGCGACCTCGGCGGTGTCGACCGCGCCGCAGTCCAGACCGCGCAGCAGGTAGCCGCTGAGGGCCTTGGCGGTGGCGGGCTCGTCCATGACGTCGCCGCCGGCCTTGGCGACGTAGGCCGCGAGCCGGGCCGAGGCCTGCTCCAGGCCCTCGCGGTAGAAGGCGTAGACCGCCGCGTAGCGGGTCGGGAGGTGGCCGGGGTGCATGTCCCAGCCCTGGTAGTAGGCGCGGGCCAGCGAGCGGCGGACGAGGCCGTGGTGCAGCCGCCAGGCGTCGTGCACCTGGGTGGTGGCACCGACGGGCAGCACATTGGTCGAGCCGTCGGAGAGGCGGACGCCGGTGCCCGCGGCGGCCACCTGCATGACGGCCTTGGCGTGGTCGGCCACCGGGTGGTCGAGCGACTGGTGGGCGGCGCTGACGCCGCAGGAGGCGCTGTAGTCGAAGGTGCCGTAGTGCAGGGACGTGGCGCGGCCCTCGGCGGCCTCGATCATGCGGGCGACGGTGGCGCGGCCGTCGGCGCCCAGGATCGACTGGGTGGTCTCGATCTGGATCTCGAAGCCGATCCGGCCGCTCTCCAGGCCACGGGTCTTCTCGAAGGCCTCCAGCAGCCGGACCATGGCCGTGACCTGCTCGGCGTAGGTCACCTTGGGGAGCGTCAGCACCAGCCCGTCGGGCAGGCCGCCGGCCTCCATCAGGCCGGTGAGGAAGATGTCGAGGGTGCGGATGCCGCGGTCACGGACGGCGGCCTCCATGCACTTCATCCGGATGCCCATGTAGGGGGCGGCGGTGCCGTCCTTGAAAGCGGCGGCGACGAGCGCGGCGGCGCGGGCGGCGGCCTCGTCCTCCTCCGCGTCGGGGCGGGGGCCGTAGCCGTCCTCGAAGTCGATGCGCAGATCCTCGATCGGCTCGCGCTCCAGCTTGGCGCGGACGCGGTCGTACACGGGGCCGGCGAGGTCCTCGGGGATACCGAGGACGGTGGCCAGCGCGCCCGCGTCGGGGGCGTGTTCGTCGAGCGCGTCGAGTGCCTGGTCGCCCCAGGAGCGCAGGGTGCCGGCGGTGAAGGCGTCGCCGGGGACGTAGACCGTGTGGACCGGCTGGCGGGTGCCGGGGTCGCCCGGGTAGCGCCGTGCCAGATCGGCATCGACCTGCGCGAGGGCGGCTCCGATGCCCTCGCGTACGGTGTGCGCAAGGCTCGTCGCCACGGTCTCCTGCTGCCCCATTCGACACCCTCCCGGTGCTCACGCCCGACGATCGGGCATTTTCCGCTTCACGGAATCAACAATCCGTATAGCGAAGTTAACCGTGTCCCCTGACGAGGTCAACACCCCCTCCTCCGGGACGACGCAGGTCACAGCCGTCCCGATACTCCATGGCGCACCCTCGGCCCTCCCGCCACACTCCCCCCATGACTTGGATCGCACCCACCATCACGTGCAGAGACATCCCGACGAACGCCGGCGAGCGGGAGATGCTGCAGGGCTGGCTCGACTTCCACCGCGACACCCTCCTCGCCAAATGCGCGGGCCTCACCGCCGATCAGCTGGTCGAGGCGAGCACCCCGCCGTCCACCCTCACCCTGCTCGGCCTCGTACGCCACATGACCGAGGTCGAGCGCAGCTGGTTCCGGCAGCGGTTCCTCGGACAGCGGATCGGCGACCTCTACTACACCGCGGCGGACGAGGACGCCGACTTCAACGAGGCCGCTCCGGCCGGCGCCGAGGCGGATTTCGCGGCGTTCGGCGCCGAGATACGGGCCTGCGACCGGATGGTCGAGGAACGCGGCCTGGACGAGACCTTCACCGCCTCCGGCAGCCGCACGCTGAGCCTGCGCTGGGTCTACGTCCACATGATCGAGGAGTACGCGCGGCACAACGGCCACGCGGATCTGCTGCGCGAGCGGATCGACGGGGCGACGGGCTGACCACGAGCCCGTCGGGCCCCGCCCCCCTGGGCCCCTGGCCCCCTGACAGGGCCACGAGCAGACCAGATGCCGGTTCCTGAGGAATAGGGTGAAGGCATCCGCACGCGAAACACCAGGAGAGCTCGTGCCCGTAGTTGTCGCCACCCTCAGGACGAAGCCCGGCCGTCGCGACGAGGTGCTCGGCGCCTTCCGCCGGCACGCACCCGCCGTGCACGCCGAGCCCGGCTGCCTGCTGTACGCCGCGCACGCCGGCGAGGACCGCGTCATCGTCGTGGAGAACTGGGCCGACCAGGCCACCCTTGACGCCCACTCGGCCGGTCCGGCGCTCGCCGCGCTCGGCGCGGAGATCGCCGAGGCGCTGGCCGCGCCGGTGGACGTCGCGGTGGTGGAGGCGGTCCCGGCCGGTGAGCCGGGCAAGGGCGCACTGCCCCACGCCTGAGCCGTCCGGCCTTCGGCACAACGGCACGAGGCCCCCTGCGCGCTCCGCGCAGGGGGCCTCGTGCCGTTGCCGTGAGCGGGCCCGCAAGCCCGACGGGTTCAGCCCTTGCGGGTCTTGACCTCGTCGGTGAGGGCCGGGACGACGGCGAAGAGGTCGCCGACGACGCCGTAGTCGACGAGGTCGAAGATCGGGGCCTCGGCGTCCTTGTTGATCGCGACGATGGTCTTGGAGGTCTGCATACCGGCGCGGTGCTGGATCGCACCGGAGATGCCCGCCGCGATGTACAGCTGCGGCGAGACGGACTTACCGGTCTGGCCGACCTGGTTGGTGTGCGGGTACCAGCCGGCGTCCACCGCCGCACGCGAGGCACCGACGGCCGCACCGAGCGAATCGGCGAGCGCCTCGATGACGGGGAAGTTCTCCGCACCGTTGACGCCACGGCCACCGGAGACCACGATCGCCGCCTCGGTCAGGTCCGGGCGGCCACTGGACTCACGCGGCGTACGCGAGACGACCTTGGTGCCCTTGGACGACTCGGCGACGCTCACCGCGAGCTCCTCCAGCGTACCCGCGGCGGACGCGGCCTCGGGAGCTGCGGAGTTGGGCTTGACGGTGATGACCGGCGTGCCCTTGGAGATACGCGACTTGGTGGAGTACGACGCGGCGAAGACGGACTGCGTGGCCACCGGGCCCTCGTCCGAGTTCTCCAGGTCGACGGCGTCGGTGATGATGCCGGAGCCGATACGGACCGCGAGGCGGGCCGCGATCTCCTTGCCCTCCGCGGAGGACGGCAGCAGCACCGCGGCCGGCGAGACGGCCTCGTAGGCGGCCTGCAGCGCATCGACCTTCGGCGCGACGAGGTAGTCGGCGAACTCGGGCGCGTCAGCAGCCAGGACCTTGACCGCACCGTACTCACCGAGCACCTTCGCCGCGGCGTCCCCACCGGCACCGAGGTGCACGGCCACGGGGTCGCCGATCCGGCGCGCCAGGGTCAGCAGTTCGAGGGTGGGCTTGCGGACGGCACCGTCCACGTGGTCGACGTAGACAAGGACTTCAGCCATGGGATGACTCTCCTGCGGGAAGATGAGGGAAGGGGAAGGGCTGTGTGCCGCCGGCTAGATGAACTTCTGGCCCGCGAGGAACTCCGCGAGCTGCTTGCCGCCCTCGCCCTCGTCCTTGACGATCGTGCCCGCGGTACGGGCCGGGCGCTCGGTCGCGTCCTCGACCTTGGTCCAGGCACCCTTGAGACCGACCTCGGTCGCCTCGATCTCCAGGTCGTCCAGGTCAAGCGACTCCACCGGCTTCTTCTTCGCGGCCATGATGCCCTTGAAGGACGGGTAGCGCGCCTCACCCGACTGGTCGGTGACCGAGACGACCGCCGG
>NZ_JBIWNU010000017.1:0-48176 GCF_044767385.1 Streptomyces sp. NPDC101393
CTGTGGGAGAGTAGGACGCCGCCGAACAATTATTGTGAGATTGCCCCGTTGGGAGCCTTAGGGTTCCCGACGGGGCTTTTTCGCGTTCCCCGACAATTTCGGAACGCCGAGGTGCGGGTCGGTACGCTCGACGGCATGCGCTACGACCTGGTGATTTTCGATAACGACGGCGTGCTGGTGGACAGTGAACCGATCTCCAATCGGATTCTTGCCGACTACCTCACCGAGCTCGGTCACCCCACCACGTACGAGGAATCGCTGCGGGACTACATGGGCGGCGCGGTGCACCGTATTCACGAAGTGGTGCGGGAACGGTCGGGTGAGCGGCTGCCGGCCGGGTTCGACGAGACTTTTCACGCCCGGGTGTTCGAGGCGTTCCGCCGTCAGCTGGAGCCGGTCCCGGGTGTGGCCGAGGTGCTGGAGGAACTGGGCGCGGACGGTGTGCCGTACTGCGTGGCGTCGTCCGGGAGCCATGAGCGGATCCGGGTGGCGCTCAAGAAGACCGGGCTGTTCGGGAAGTTCGGGGAGGGGCGGCTGGGCTGCGGCTCGGGGGAGCGGATCTTTTCTGCCGAGGATGTCGGGCGGGGGAAGCCGGAGCCGGATCTCTTTCTGCATGCGGCGAAGGAGATGGGGATCGCGCCGGAGCGGTGTGCGGTCGTCGAGGACAGTCCGCTGGGGGTGCGGGCCGCGCTGGCGGCCGGGATGGACGTCCACGGGTTCACGGCGATGACGCCGGCGGCGAAGCTCGCGGGGGCCACCGCGGTGTTCGGCGATATGACGGAGCTGCCGGGGCTGTTGCGGTAGCGGCTCGGCGCCCGGTCAGGATTGGCTGTGTGATCCATCTACCCAGCGGTAGCCGGGAGTTCTAGGCTGTGCGGCCATGACGGCCCCTCTGGTACCAGGAGCGCAGCTGCGGCACGGCCGGGTCTCGCTTGCGCTGAGCTTCTTCGTGCAGGGCGCGGTCTTCGCCCTTCTCGTGACCCGAATACCGGCGATCCAGGACCGCTACGGGATCTCGGACGGGCTGCTGCCCGCGTTCTTGGCGGCGGTGCCGGTGCTTGCCGGGCTCGGGAGCGTACTGACCGAGCATCTGGTGAAGCGTGTGCGGCCCAGCCGGGTGTTGCGGTGGGTGCAGCCCGTGGTGTGTCTGGCGCTGCTGGCGGTCGGGTCGGGGAACGGGCTGGCGCAGGCGGCGGTGGCGCTGGGGCTGTTCGGGCTGGCGGTGGGCGCGCTGGACGCCTCGATGAACATGCTCGGGGTGAGTCTGCAGCGCGCGTACGGGCGGAGCATCATGCTCGGGTTTCATGCCGCGTACAGCCTGGGCGGCATTGTGGGGGCCTCGCTGGCGTGGGTGGGGGCGCACTGGCAGCTGTCGCTGGAGGTGCTGTACGGGCCGGTGGTGGCCGTGTTGGTGCCGTTGGCGGTGGTGGCCGGGCGGTGGTTCGTGGACCGGGAGCCGGCGAGTGACGGCGCCGCGCTCAGCGGGGACGCGCCGGGGAAGGCTGCCTCGCCGGTGGCGATGCGGCTGCTGTTGCCGCTGTGCCTGGTGATGGCGTTTGCGTACATCGGTGATTCGACGGTCTCCAACTGGAGCGCGAAGTATTTGCAGGACGTACTGGGGAGCTCGGAGCAGCTCGCGACGGTGCCGTACAACGTCTACATGGTCACGACGTTGCTGGGGCGTGCGGTCGGTGACCTGGGGGTGCGGCGGTTCGGGGCGGTGGCCGTGGTGCGGACGGGGGCGGTGGTGGCCGCCGGTGGGTTCGCGGTGGTGGCGGCGGCTCCCGGGCCGTGGGCAGGGATGGCGGGTTTCACGCTGCTGGGGCTCGGGCTGTGTGTGATCGTGCCGCAGACGTTCGCGGCGGCCGGGCGGTACGCGTTCGAGAAGCACGGTGCGGGGGCTTCGGACACGGCGGTCGCGCGGCTGAATATTTTCAATTATGTGGGCTTCCTGGTCGGCTCTCCGCTGGTGGGCGCGCTGGGCGACGCCTGGAGCTACCGGGGCGCGATGCTGGTGCCGATGGTTCTGGTGCTGGTGACACTGGTGTACGCCCGCTCGTTCGGGCCATCGGACGCCCGATACGGTGACGTGCATGAGCGGCCGCGCACAGCTGATGTGGAACGAGGCAGTAACGGGCTATGACTTCGGCCCGGGACACCCGATGGATCCGGTCCGCCTCGCGCTGACCATGCGCCTGGTGGAGGCGTACGAGCTCGACCGGGGGCCGCTGGAGGTGATCGCGGCCAAGCCTGCCGGGGATTCCACGCTGCGGCTGGTGCACCGCGAGGACTACGTCCGGGCGGTCCGCAGCGCATCGGCCGACCCCGCCTCCGCGGACACCGCGTACGGGCTGGGCACGGAGGACGATCCGGCGTTCGCGGGCATGCACGAGGCGTCGGCGCTGATCGCCGGGCAGTCGGTCGGGGCCGCCGAGGCCGTCTGGCGCGGTGACGCGCTGCACGCGGTGAACTTCGCCGGCGGGCTGCACCACGCGATGCCGGGCGGCGCGTCCGGTTTCTGTATCTACAACGACGCGGCGCTGGCGATCGCCCGGCTGCTGGAGCTGGGCGCCGAGCGGGTCGCGTACGTGGATGTGGATGTGCACCACGGGGACGGCGTGCAGGCGGCGTTCTGGGAGGACCCGCGGGTCCTGACGATCTCGCTGCACGAGCATCCGCGCACCCTCTTCCCGCAGACCGGCTGGCCGGAGGAGACCGGCGGCGACGGCGCGGAGGGCAGCGCGGTGAATGTGGCGCTGCCGGCCGGTACGGGCGATGAGGGGTGGCTGCGGGCCTTTCACGCGGTCGTGCCGGAGCTGCTGGGCGCGTTCCGGCCGCAGGTGATCGTGACGCAGCACGGCGCGGACACCCACTTCGAGGACCCGCTCGCGCATCTGGCGGTGAGCCTCGACGCGCAGCGGGCGGTGGCCGAGGCCTGCCACGACCTGGCGCACGAGCACGCGGAGGGGCGGTGGGTCGCGCTGGGTGGCGGCGGTTATGCGGTGGTGGACGTGGTGCCGCGCAGCTGGACGCATCTGACGGCGATCGCGGCCGGCCGGCCGATCGACCCGACCTCGATGGTGCCGGAGTCGTGGAAGCACGAAGTGTTCCGCAGGACCCGGCAGTTGGCGCCGCTGCGGATGACGGACGGGCGTACGCCGCACTGGCGGGATTTCGTCCACGACGGCTACGACCCGGCGGACCGCCTGGATCAGGCGCTGCTGGCCACCCGGCGCGCGGTGTTCCCGGCGCACGGACTGCTGCCTTAGGGCCGCTCGCCCGGATCGTGTCGGGCGCCGCCGCGGGCAGGGCTTCCTACCGTGTCGGGCGTTCTTGTACGGCCGTACGGCCCGCCGCGCCCCTCGGATGTGTGACTACCCGCCGGTTAGGGCATCCGTTTCCCGACCAACGGCCAGCATGAGGCGCGTGTTGGCCACCGGGGCGCTACGGGCGCACCTGATCGAGGCGCGGCTCGCAGGGACCATCGCGACCCTGCGGGAGAAGAGCCTTGGCCGCTACCGGCTGTTCTCGGCGCGCGATCCCCGGGTGTTGCTGGGGCTGGATCCCGAACGGGAGTGGCCCGTAGGGGAAGTGCTGCGGCTGATGGGGCGGAAGTGCGGGGTTTCGGTCGACCCCAGGCACACTTCCGGCCCCGATGTGATCGATCCGGATCGTACGATCGCGGCGCTGGACGGGTTCGCCGACCGGGTCGGTGAGGCTGCCGCGCGGCGGCTGCCCGTGCTGCTCGGCACCGGGCATCCGCACCGGCTGCTGGATTTCTACGCCGCCCTTGCAGACGCTCTCTCGTCGGCAGGCTGCACCGTCCTCACCCCGGCGTATGGCTGGCGTGTCGACATAGCGACCAGGTTCGGGGTACGTACGTACGCCCTCGACTACGTACGGGGAGTCGCACTGATGCGGGAAACGGGCGTGCGGGGCGCGCCTGGTGAGGGGGGCGTGCACACCCATTCGCCACTTCCGGTGCGGACCGCGCTGGCGGCCGCCGCGGATGCCGGGGGGCCGCTTCCGGGGCTGGTCATCGGCGACCACGGATGGGTCTGCGGGGCAGGTCAGCTGGGCATCGAGGCGATCGGCCTGGCGGACACGGACGACCCCGCGTTGTTCGTCGGGGAGGCGGAGGGCAGGGTGTCCGCGGTGGTGCCGCTCGACGACGCGGTGCGGTCGGACCACTACAGGCCGCTGACGCGCTATGTGCTCAATCGGGCGTGTCTGTCACAGTAGGCGGCTGTTCGCTGCTCCTCTTCCCCACTCGCATCACCCGCCCCTAAATTGGGGAGTGAGCGCATAGCGACGAAGAGTCACCGGAGGGGAAGCCGGTGCCCGTCTTATGCGGAAGGTGCAGGTGTGGCATGGCGGCAGACCAGAGGCCTCTGAACGAGGTCGTGTTTCTGACGGTGGCGGAAGTGGCCACTGTGATGCGAGTGTCGAAGATGACCGTGTACCGCCTGGTGCACAGCGGTCATCTGCCCGCGATCCGTGTGGGGAGGTCCTTCCGGGTTCCGGAGCAGGCGGTTCACGACTACCTCCGCGAGTCCTATGTGGGGGTGGAATCAGCCTGAAGGTCCCCCTCCGACCCTCGGATTACGCCGTACGCCCGGCGGCGGGTAGGCTGGCCCGATGTAGGTAGTGTGGGCTCGGACGCCCCGCACCGAGTGATTCGAAGTTAGCGAGGGTAGTCGTGGGCTCTGTTATCAAGAAGCGGCGCAAGCGGATGGCCAAGAAGAAGCACCGCAAGCTGCTCAAGCGCACCCGTGTTCAGCGTCGTAACAAGAAGTAAGCGACGCTGATCGCGATTTCGCAGCCCCCCATCACCTTTGTGTGGTGGGGGGCTGCGGTGCGTTGTGGGCCGTATGGGCGGCGGTCGGGCGGGAAATGTGGCCGCGAGCATCCTGCGGTCATCACAGTGCAACAACGACCCGATAGCGTGGCCGCACCACTCGGCTCAGGCGGTGGCCGAGGGTGCGAAGGAAGGGCTGATCTTGGGCAAGGTCGTGCTCGTCACGGGAGTCGCACGGCAGCTGGGCGGCAGATTCGTCCGCCGCATCCAGCGGGACCCCGACGTCGACCGGGTGATCGGTGTCGACGCGGTGCCACCGGAGCACCATCTGGGCGGTGCCGAATTCCTCAAGGCCGATATCCGGCATCCGGCGATCGCCAGGGTCCTGGCCGAGAAGGGCGTCGACACCGTCGTCCACATGGACATCAACGGCACGCCCCTGGGCAGCCGCGGCGGCCGCGCCTCGGTGAAGGAAACCAACGTCATCGGGACCATGCAGCTCCTCGGCGCCTGCCAGAAGGCTCCGCACGTGCAGCGCCTGGTCATCAAGTCGAGTACGAGCGTCTACGGTTCCGCGCCGCGTGACCCGGCGGTCTTCACCGAGACCACCTCGCCGAAGTCGCTGCCCAGCGGCGGCTTCGCCAAGGACGCCGTGGAGGTCGAGGGGTATGTGCGGGGCTTCGCCCGGCGCCGGCCGGACGTGGCGGTGTGCGTACTGCGCTTCGCCAACATCCTCGGGCCGTGCGCGGACTCCCCGCTCGCCGAGTACTTCTCGCTGCCCGTCATGCCGACCGTCCTCGGCTACGATCCGCGGCTGCAGTTCGTGCACGAGGACGACGCGATCGACGTGCTGCGGATCGCCGCCTCCGAGCCGCGTCGCGGCACGCTCAACAGCGGTACGTTCAACATCGCGGGGGACGGCGTCCTGCTGCTCTCGCAGACGTCCCGGCGGCTGGGGCGGCCGACGCTGCCGCTGCTCCTGCCGACGGTGACCTGGGCCGGATCGGTGCTGCGGTCCATCGGCATCACGGACTTCTCGCCGGAACAGATCCGGATGCTCACGCACGGCCGGGTCGTCCAGACGACCCAGATGCGCGAGACACTGGGGTTCCAGCCGCAGTACACGACGGCGGAGACCTTCGCGGAATTCGCCCGCAGCCGCGGACCCGGGCTGTTGCCGCCCGAGTCCCTCGCCCGCACCGTCGACCGGCTCGCCGGCGTGCTGCCCGCACGCGGCGGCCCGACCCAGTGAGGAGTTCACCCACGATGGCGGACGCCAAGGTCATTCCCTTCGGCGAGGAGCCCCGGGCGCGCCGGAAGGCCCGCCGGGCCGGGCGTACGGGGCAGAGCCCGGCGCTGGCACCCGTACCGGAAGCGCGCACCGGGCCCGACGAACCCGCTGCCACCGAGCGGCCGGTGGCCGGGCGGTCCCTCGACGCGCGGATCGCGGGCGGTCTGAGCTTCCTGCGCCGGCGGATCACCGGCGACTACGAGGTCGACGACTTCGGGTACGACGAGGAGCTGACCGACCAGGTTCTGATGTCGCTGCTGCGCCCGATCGCCGAGAAGTACTTCCGGGTCGAGGTCAAGGGCATCGAGAACATCCCGGCCGACGGTGGCGCGCTGATCGTCGCCAACCACTCCGGGACGCTGCCGCTGGACGGCCTGATGCTCCAGGTCGCGGTGCACGACAACCACCCGGCCGAGCGCCATCTGCGGCTGCTGGCCGCCGATTTGGTGTTCGTGCTGCCGGTGATAAACGAGCTGGCGCGCAAGGCCGGGCACACCCTCGCCTGCGCGGAGGACGCGCAGCGGCTGCTGGAGCTCGGTGAGGTCGTCGGGGTGATGCCGGAGGGCTTCAAGGGCATCGGCAAGCCCTTCGCCGACCGCTACAAGCTGCAGCGCTTCGGCCGGGGCGGCTTCGTCTCGACGGCGCTGCGGGCCGGCGCGCCGATCGTGCCCTGCTCCATCGTGGGCGCGGAGGAGATCTACCCGATGCTCGGGAACGCCAAGACGCTGGCGCGGGTGCTGGGGCTGCCGTATTTCCCGATCACGCCGACGTTCCCGTGGCTGGGGCCGCTGGGCGGTGTGCCGCTGCCGACGAAGTGGACGATTCAGTTCGGGGAGCCGATCCCGACGGACGGCTATCCGCCGGAGGCGGCCGACGATCCGATGCTGATGTTCAACCTGACCGATCAGGTCCGGGAAACGATTCAGCACACCCTCTACAAGCTGCTCGTGCAACGGCGCTCGGTGTTCTTCTGAGGGAAGGACCAGAAGAACACCGAGCGTCGGCTCGGGGATTGCGCTGTTGCGGGTGCTGCGCTGTGAGGACCTTCCGGCCGACTACTTCGGCAGGTCCTCGCCGTCGATGCCCAGGCCGGGAAGCAGTCCGGGGATCAGCGGCGGGATGGTGACGTCCGGGTCGCCGGATGTGCCCTTGTGGGAGCCGGGGGCGCTCGGGTGCCCCCCCTTGGCCGGCGGGTCCAGCAGACCGCCCGTATTGCCGCCGAGCAGGCCGTCGTCCTGGGACGGGGAGGCCGACGGGCGGGGTGCGTGCGAGCCGCTGCCGTGCTTGCCGGCGGCCGATTTGCTGCCGGAGGGTGCCGGGTGGCCGCTGTGTGCGGATCCGGTGCCCGAGGTGGTGGGCGCCTCGGGGTGGTGCTTCTTGCTCTCCGGGCCGTGTGGCAGCAGGGAGCGGAGCGGACCGACCTCGTCGTCTATGGCGGCGAAGACCGAACTGACCTGGTCGCGGACGTCCATCAGCTGTACCGGGAGCCGGTCACGCAATTTCGACCAGCTGTCGCGATGCGACTTGGTGAAGGAATTCAGCATCTGGATCGGGCCGAGCGAGCCGTCGCGTTGATACGCGGCGTGCAGCAGGCGGTGTCCTTCGCCCGCGTCGTGCTCGACCCCGGAGAGCGCCCTGCGGACCTCGCCCAGTGATTCGTGGTCGAGGTCGGCGACCCGGCCGCGCTCCATCAGGCGACGGGCCTCCATCATGCGGGTGGAGGCCTGGTCGAGATAGAGCTGTCCGCGGGCGGAGTCGTCGTCGGTCATCCCGAGCTTGAGGTCCTCCATCCCGCGCTTGAGGCCGTAGAGATGGTCGCCGGGGAGGGCATCGGAGCTGGCTGCTGCGACGCCGCTGAAGGCTCCGGCGGCGACCCCGACCGTCAGACCGCCCGCGGCCAGCCCCTTGCTGAGGCGGGAACGCGGGCGCAGCCGGCCGAGCGATTTCGCTGCACGGTGTGCGCCTGGTGTGCGTTGCTCGGGCACCCGGACACCGTCGGATGAAGCGCCTTCGGCGAAGGCGGTCTCCATCGCGGCGATGAGCTGGGCGCGTTGGACTGTTTTGACCTCGGTGGCCATCTCGGGCCTCGGGAGTTCCCCGAGGCCGTCGGCGACCGCCAACAATCGTGCTTCTCCCGGCGCTTGCGCCGGATTGTCGACCTGGTCCTCGGCCGCCGCGCCCTCGAGGACCTGCTCCTCCAGGGCCTGGGCGAAGGCGTTGGCCCGCCGGTGCACCGAGACATTCGCGATCACGGGCGGCACCTCCTCTCGTCATCCCGCTCGACTCCCCGGACTGGCTTTGACTATCCAGACGGGCCGGACGGTTGCACGCCGTGGTACGCGGCCACTCGATCGAGTGAGAGGCAGCGGGCATGGCGTGACCGCATGGAGCCTGCATCCCGCACAACGAGCGGCGCGGCACTCGGGTTACGCACTCACGATGATCTGACCGACCGGATGTGAACGGTCACCAGGAGTGAGCAACGGAACGCGTGAAGAGGGAGGTTGGCGGGGGTGGGTGATGGGTCGGGGGTCAGCGGGCGTCTTCCGGGAGGAGCCGCGCAAGGGTGCGGACCGCCCGGTATTGGAGGGTCTTGATCGCGCCCTCGTTCTTGCCCATGACACGGGCGGTCTCGGCGACCGAGAGGCCCTGCAGGAAGCGCAGTGTCACGCATTCCTGCTGCTGGGGGTTGAGCTTGCGGACCGCCTCCAACAGGGCGGCGTTGGAGAGGGATTCGAGGACGGAGTCCTCGGGGCTGCGCTCGACCTCGTTGGCGTCGAGCATCTCGCCGGTGGTGACTTCCAGGCGGAAGCGCGAGGACTTGAAGTGGTCGGCGACGAGGTTGCGGGCGATGGTCACCAGCCAGGCGCCGAAGTCACGGCCCTGCCAGGTGAAGGTGCCGATACGGCGAAGGGCGCGCAGGAACGTCTCACTCGTGAGGTCCTCGGCCGTGGCACGGCCGCCCACGCGGTAGTAGATGTAGCGGTAGACGGTGTCGGCGTACTGGTCGTAGAGGCGGCCGAAGGCTTCGGCCTCGCCGGCCTGGGCGCGTTCGACGAGATCCATCATGCGACGGCTGTCGCTGTCGACGGGACGGCGGGCGGTGGTCGTGCCGGTGCCGGAACGCCGGGTTCTGCCGGCGGCCTTGCCGACCGCGGCACCCCCGTCGGCCAAGGCGTAGCAGGGGCCGGCGGGAACGGCTGAGGCGAATGCGGGGACGGCGTACGCGGTGGGGACAAAACTGCGCAGGTGGTCGACGAGTGTCGTACGCAGCGTAGCCAGGCCCGAGGCGTCAACCCCGACGTGTGGGTACACGGGACTCCCAGAGGCAGAGCTTCCATCACGTGCAGTGCGGGACCGTTCACTCGTCGTAGGGACGTGTGGGTTCCGGATTGCGTCTGAGGAGAATAACGCTTCGTACAGGCAGCGCTACACCCAGTTGCTCAAATCATCGATTACTTACGTTCCGTGCCGGGTTGGTGACAGATCAAGTATCGAATATTGAGCAACTATTGATCGGAAGGGAACGAAATCTGCCTGGTTGGAGGGCGTGTTGTGGTTGCG
This sequence comes from Streptomyces sp. NPDC101393, assembly GCF_044767385.1. NCBI lineage: Bacteria > Bacillati > Actinomycetota > Actinomycetes > Kitasatosporales > Streptomycetaceae > Streptomyces > Streptomyces sp. NPDC101393. The sequence continues at coordinate 9,654 of NZ_JBIWNU010000017.1, forward strand.
CGCCAGGAGCGGGACTGCGGGGGTGGCGCCGGGGGTAGGCAGAAGGGATGCGCCGCTGCCCGGCCCGGCGATCAGTCCTGGTCAGGGGCGGTCAGCGACGGCGACGCTGGAGCGCGACGGCGGCCGCCGCGCCGCCCGCGAGGGCACCCACACCGGCCGCGGCGGGGATGCCGATTTTGGCCGCCTTGCGGCCCGTTCGGTAATCCCGCAGCCGCCACCCCTGCTCCCGGGCGTGCTTGTGCAGCCGGCTGTCGGGGTTGATGGCGTACGGATGCCCGACGAGCGAGAGCATCGGGATGTCGTTGGCGGAGTCGCTGTAGGCGGCGCAGTGCGAGAGGTCGAGGCCCTCGGCGGCGGCGAGCGCGCGGACGGCTTCGGCCTTGGCCGGGCCGTGCAGCGGTTCGCCGACCAGCTTGCCGGTGTAGACCCCGCCCACGGACTCGGCGACGGTGCCCAGCGCGCCGGTCAGGCCGAGGCGGCGGGCGATGATCGTCGCGGTCTCCACGGGGGCCGCGGTGACCAGCCAGACCTTCTGGCCCGCGTCGAGGTGGGCCTGGGCGAGCGCGCGGGTGCCCGGCCAGACACGCTCGGCCATGTACTCGTCGTAGATCTCCTCGCCGATGGACATCAGCTCGGCGACGCGGTGGCCCTGGACGATGGACAGCGCGCTGTTGCGGACGTCCGCCATGTGCTCGGGGTTCTCCGAGCCGGCCAGCCGGAAGTAGATCTGCTGCCAGGCGAAGCGGGCCAGCTCGCGCTTGTGGAAGAAGTGCCGCTTGTAGAGGCCGCGGCCGAAGTGGAAGAGGGCCGCGCCCTGCATGACGGTGTTGTCCAGGTCGAAGAAGGCGGCGGCGGCCTCGTCCCCGGCGACCGGGAACTCCGGCTCCTCGGGGGTCTCCTCGACCTCCTCGGGCGGTGCTTCCTGCGACGACTTGCGGGCCGCTTCGGCGGCGGCCTCGCCCGCCAGCACGCTGCGGGCCGTGGCGGGCCTCCTGCGGCGGGTGAGCCATCCCGTCGGGAAGCCGGAGAGGAAGGTGCCGACGGGTGCGCTGCCGGGGCCTTGGCCGGGCTTTCCGGGGCGGTGGTCGGGAGACGGGAGGGACATGCGGCCAGCCTAGCCAGTTTGTTCGGTGGGCCCGGTTACGGCCGCGTGTCAGAGAGGCCTGGAGTGGCCGACCGTTGCGTGACGGCCCCGGGTGGGCGCGCCGGCGGGGTCCGGTGGCGGCTTCAGGCGCCGAGGGCCGTCCGCAGGCGCTTGGGGTCCACGCGCCAGAAGTCGTGCTGGGCACCGTCGACCAGGATGACCGGAATCTGCTCCCAGTATTTGTGGTGCAGCTCGGCGTCCTCGGTGATGTCCTTCTTCTCCCAGGAGGCGCCGGTCTCGGCGCACACCGTCTCGATCACGGTCTGGGCGTCGTCGCACAGGTGGCAGCCCGGCTTCCCGACGAGCGTGACCATGCGCTCGGCGGGGCTCTTGCGGGGGCTGCGGCTGAACAAGGGGGCCATGGGTGTCATTGTGCCCGGTCCGCGGCGGTTCTGAGGTGGGGCTGTGGTCGATTACCATCGGTGGGCGATTTGTAGGTTTCCGGGGGCATAGCGGTGAGGAGTGAGGGCGCGTGCTCCCGTCGGCGCACCCGCGTGATCAGGGCGGAGCGGGTGAACGGTGTGGTGTGGGAGTTGGTTCCACGGGCACCTGGAAAGGGCGCGTGAGCCCGGTCACTTTGGCCGGACAAAGCGGACACCATCTTTGTGCACGCGTTCACAAAGACATAGCCTGCTGTCGACGGGGCGGTCGGGGGACGTACGGCCGCCCGCAGCCCCGCTCTACCCGCAGGAGCACCGTGGCAACTGGCCGAACTCACCGACCGGCGACCCGAAGCCGAGGCATTCCCGAGGCCACCGTCGCCCGGCTTCCGCTGTATCTGCGTGCGCTGACCGCGCTCTCCGAGCGATCGGTCCCCACGGTCTCCTCCGAGGAGCTCGCGGCCGCGGCGGGGGTCAATTCCGCCAAGCTGCGCAAGGACTTCTCCTACCTCGGCTCCTACGGGACCCGCGGTGTGGGCTATGACGTGGAGTACCTCGTCTACCAGATCTCGCGTGAGCTCGGCCTGACCCAGGACTGGCCCGTGGTCATCGTCGGTATCGGTAACCTCGGCGCCGCACTCGCCAACTACGGCGGGTTCGCCTCCCGCGGCTTCCGGGTCGCCGCACTGATCGACGCCGACCCCGCCATGGCGGGCAAGCCCGTCGCCGGCATCGCGGTGCAGCACACCGACGAGCTGGAGCACATCATCGACAGCAACGGCGTCTCGATCGGCGTCATCGCGACGCCGGCGGGCGCGGCCCAGCAGGTCTGCGACCGCCTGGTCGCCGCCGGTGTCACGTCGATCCTCAACTTCGCGCCGACCGTGCTGACCGTCCCCGACGGGGTGGACGTGCGGAAGGTCGACCTGTCCATAGAGCTGCAGATCCTCGCCTTCCACGAGCAGCGCAAGGCGGGCGAGGACGCCGCCCACGACGACGGCCCGCCGGCCCCGCCGGCACGTTCGGCCGGCGCCGCGACCCACCGCAAGGGACCCGACGGGGACGTGCCCGCCGTGATGCCGGCATGAGTCTCCTGGTCGTTGGTCTGAGCCACCGCAGCGCACCGGTCAGCGTGCTGGAGCGGGCCGCGCTCGCCCCCGAGGCGCGCGGCAAGCTGCTGCAGGACGTGGTGTCGGCGGAGCCGGCATCCGAGGCCGCGGTGCTCTCCACCTGCAATCGCATCGAGCTCTACGCCGACGTGGACAAGTTCCACGCCGGTGTCGCCGACCTGTCCACCCTCCTGGCCCGCCACAGCGGCGCCGGCCTGGAGGAGCTGACCCCTTATCTCTACGTCCACTACGAGGACCGTGCCGTCCACCACCTCTTCTCGGTGGCCTGCGGACTGGACTCGATGGTCGTCGGCGAGGGCCAGATCCTCGGGCAGATCAAGGACGCGCTGGCCGTCGCGCAGGAGCAGCACACCGCGGGCCGGCTGCTGAACGACCTGTTCCAGCAGGCTCTGCGGGTCGGCAAGCGTGCGCACAGCGAGACCGGAATCGACAAGGCCGGCCAGTCGCTGGTCACCTTCGGCCTGGAGCAGCTCGCGGGCGGCCCGGACGTGGGCACCTGGGCCCGGGGCAAGCGGGCGCTGGTGATCGGCGCCGGTTCGATGTCGTCGCTGGCCGCCACCACCCTCGTACGCGCCGGGATCGGTGACCTCGCGGTCGCCAACCGCACGGTCGAGCGCGCCGAGCGGCTCACGCAGATCCTCACCGAGCCGGGCGGCCCCGGCGCCGCGAACGGGCTGACCGCCCGCGCCGTGCCGATGACCGCCGTCGAGGACGAGCTGGCGCGGGCCGACGTCGTCGTCTCCTGTACCGGCGCGACCGGGCTGGTGCTGGCCGGTCTCGTGGTGGCTGCCGCGCTCGCCGAGCGGGAGGCGCCGCTGGCGCTGCTCGACCTGGCGATGCCGCGGGACATAGACGCCGCGATCCACCGGATCGAGGGCGCGCATCTCGTCGACATCGAGTCGCTTGCCGACGCGTCAGCGGACGCGCCGATGGCGGCCGACGTGGACAAGGTGCGCGGCATCGTCTCGGAAGAGGTCGCCGCCTTCGGTGCCGCCCAGCGGGCCGCGCACATCACCCCCACCGTGGTCGCCCTGCGCACCATGGCCGCGGACGTCGTCGCCGGTGAGATCGCCCGGCTCGACGGTCGCCTTCCCGACCTGGACGACAAGCAGCGCGCCGAGATCACCCAGACGGTGCGCCGCGTCGTCGACAAACTCCTGCACGCGCCCACCGTGCGGGTCAAGCAGCTGGCGAGCGAACCCGGCGGCGCCGGGTACGCGGACGCGCTGCGAGAACTCTTCGACCTCGACCCCCAGACGGTCGCCGCCGTCAGCCGGGCCGACATTCGGGGCGACAGGCACGATGCAGCACGGGAGCGGGCATGACTGACAGCACTATGAAGGGCCGGACCCTGAGGTTGGGCACGCGGCGAAGCAAGCTCGCCCTGGCCCAGTCCGGGCAGGTCGCCGAGGCGGTGCGCGAGCTGACGGGTCGCCCCGTCGAGCTGGTGGAGATCACCACGTACGGCGACACCTCCCGCGAGCACCTCGCGCAGATCGGCGGGACCGGCGTCTTCGTCTCCGCGCTGCGCGACGCACTGCTCGCCGGAGAGATCGACTTCGCCGTCCACTCGCTCAAGGACCTGCCGACCGCGCAGCCGGAGAACCTCACGCTGGCCGCCGTGCCGGTACGTGAGGACCCCCGGGACGCCTTGATCGCGCGCGACGGCCTCACCTTTGAACAGCTGCCCGACGGCGCGCGGGTGGGGACGGGTTCCCCCCGGCGCATGGCGCAGCTGAACGCCTGGGCCAGGTCGCTGGGCCGGCGTGTGGAGACCGTACCGATCCGCGGGAACATCGACACCCGCATCGGTTACGTCGAGAAGGGCGAGCTGGACGGGGTCGTACTGGCCGCCGCCGGGCTCACCCGCATCGGCCGGATCGACGAGGCGACGCAGCTGCTGTCGCCCGACGTGGTTTTGCCTGCCCCCGGCCAGGGGGCGCTGGCGATCGAGTGTGCTGCGGTCAACGCAGAGCTCGCCGCCCAGCTCGCCGGACTCGACGACCCGGGCACCCGGGCCGCCGTGACCGCCGAGCGTTCCCTGCTCGCCGCCCTGGAGGCCGGCTGCTCCGCACCTGTGGGTGCGCTGGCCGACCTTTCCCCAAGCTCTCGACTTCGTTCGAGCAGGGGAGACTCCAAGGCTGATGAGCAGGTTGTCACCGAAATGCACCTGCGTGGTGTCGTCGGCACGACCGACGGCCACGCGCTGGTGCAGCTGTCCACCACCGGGCACGTACCCGCCTCTCTTGACGACGTGTCGACCCCGCTGAACATGGGTCGTGAACTCGCCGCCGAGATGCTCGCCAAGGGTGCGGCCGGTCTTATGGGGGAGCGAGCACTTTGAACCCCACCGCCCCAAATCACTCCGCCTCAGGCCAGGTCACCTTCCTCGGTGCCGGGCCGGGAGACCCGGGTCTGCTGACGCTGCGTGCCGTGGAGGCGCTGGCCCACGCGGACGTGTTGATCGCTGACCCGCAAGTGCTGGACGTCGTGCGCGTCCATGCGCGGGCACAGGTGGACACACCCCTGCAGGCATCAGCTGACGAGGCGTCAAACCCCGTCATGCCCGCGGAAGTTTCGGCTCTCCGTGACACCGCCAATCTTGTCATGGCGGCCGCCCGTGCGGGCAAGCGGGTCGTCCGTGCAGTGACGGGTGACCCGGGCCTCGACGGGTACGTCGCCGAGGAGATGCTGGCCTGCGCCGCCGAAGGCATCGTCTTCGAGGTCGTGCCCGGCGTCGCCGCCGCCGTCGGTGTCCCGGCCTACGCCGGGGTACCGCTGCGCGACGCGCAGGGCACCGACGTACGGTTCGTCGACGCGCGCAGTGCCGATGACCGTTGCTGGGCCGAGCTCGGCGCCAGCGACGCGACCGCCGTGGTGTCGACCACCCTCGACTCGGTGGCCGCGGCCGCCGGCGAGCTGGTGTCCGCGGGACGCAAGCCCGACACCCCGCTGACCGTCACGGTCGCCGGCACCACCACCCGCCAGCGGACCTGGACCGCCACCCTCGGGTCGGTCGCCCAGGTGCTCAAGGCCGCCAAGGTGCTGCCGTCGCCGGATGGCGGCCAGCCGGTCATAGCCGTGGTCGGTGAGCGCAGCGCCGCAGCACAGCGCGACCAGCTGTCGTGGTTCGAGTCCAAGCCGCTCTTCGGCTGGCGGGTACTCGTGCCGCGGACGAAGGAGCAGGCCGCGTCGCTCTCCGACCAGCTCGTCTCGTACGGCGCGGTGCCGCACGAGGTCCCGACGATCGCCGTCGAACCGCCGCGCACCCCGCAGCAGATGGAACGCGCGGTCAAGGGCCTGGTCACCGGCCGCTACGAATGGATCGCCTTCACCTCGGTCAATGCCGTCAAGGCGGTCCGGGAGAAGTTCGAGGAGTACGGCCTGGACGCCCGTGCGTTCGCCGGGATCAAGGTCGCGGCGGTCGGCGAGCAGACCGCCAAGGCGCTGATCGCCTTCGGTGTGAAGCCCGACCTGGTGCCGTCCGGCGAGCAGTCGGCCGCCGGTCTGCTGGAGGACTGGCCGCCGTACGACGCGGTCTTCGACCCGATCGACCGGGTGTTCCTGCCGCGCGCCGACATCGCCACCGAGACTCTGGTGGCCGGGCTGATCGAGCTGGGCTGGGAGGTCGACGACGTCACCGCCTACCGGACGGTGCGCGCCTCGCCGCCGCCGGCCGAGACGCGGGAGGCCATCAAGGGCGGCGGCTTCGACGCCGTGCTGTTCACGTCCTCGTCGACCGTCCGGAACCTCGTCGGTATCGCCGGCAAGCCGCACAACGTGACCGTGATCGCCTGTATCGGCCCGGCGACCGCCAAGACCGCCGAGGAGCACGGGCTGCGGGTGGACGTCATGTCGCCCGAGCCGTCGGTGCACAAGCTGGCCGAGGCGCTCGCGGACTTCGGGGCGGCGCGGCGCGATGCCGCGACGGAGGCCGGGGACCCGGTCACCCGGCCGAGCGAGCGGCGGCCCGGATCGCGCAGGAGGGCTCGCAGCTGAGTCGCTGACACCGGCACGCACGTGCCCCGCACCCGCTTCGCCGGGTGCGGGGCACGGCTGTTTTCGCGCCCCTGCCCCGGGCGCCGGGTTCCGGCCGGGGCCGACGCTGCGTCGGCAAAGGCAGGTCCGGGGCGGGCGTAGCGTGGATGGTATGACCAAGTACGGAAACTTCCCCGGCGCGCGGCCGCGGCGGCTTCGCACCACCCCGGCCATGCGGCGGATGGTGGCCGAACACCGGCTGCACCCGGCCGACTTGATCCTCCCGGCGTTCGTCCGGGAGGGCATCACGGCGCCGGTGCCGATCTCCGCGATGCCGGGGGTCGTGCAGCACACCCGTGACTCCCTGCGGAAGGCGGCCGTCGAGGCGGTGGAGGCCGGCGTCTCCGGGATCATGCTCTTCGGCGTCCCCGAGGACGCGAAGAAGGACGCCCTGGGCTCGGCCGGTACGGACCCGGACGGGATCCTCCAGGTCGCCATCCGGGACGTGAAGGACGAGGTCGGCGACGACCTCATCATCATGTCGGACCTGTGCCTGGACGAGTTCACCGACCACGGCCACTGCGGCGTCCTGGACGCCGAGGGCCGGGTCGACAACGACGCGACGCTGGAGCGCTACGCCGAGATGGCGCAGGTGCAGGCCGACGCGGGCGTCCATGTCGTGGGGCCCAGCGGCATGATGGACGGGCAGGTCGGTGTCACCCGTGACGCGCTCGACCAGACCGGCCACGAGGACGTCTCGATCCTCGCCTACACCGCGAAGTACTCGTCGGCGTTCTACGGCCCCTTCCGGGAGGCCGTCGGCTCGTCGCTCCAGGGCGACCGCAAGACGTACCAGCAGGACCCGGCCAACCTCCGCGAGTCGCTGCGCGAGCTGGCGCTCGACCTCGACGAGGGTGCCGACATGGTCATGGTCAAGCCGGCCATGCCCTACCTCGATGTGCTGGCGAAGATCGCGGACGCGGTGGACGTACCCGTCGCCGCGTACCAGATCTCCGGTGAGTACGCGATGATCGAGGCGGCGGCCGAGAAGGGCTGGATCGACCGGGACAAGGCGATCTGGGAGTCCCTGACGGGCATCAAGCGGGCCGGCGCGAACATGATCCTCACGTACTGGGCGACCGAGGTCGCGCGCGCCCTCTGAGGCTTTTGCCCCGCCCCGCCCCGCCCGCGCATGCGCTCCCGTTCCCGGACTCCGGGGGCGGGAGTTCTTGCGTACGGTGTTTTGCCCGGCGGGTGCCGGGCACGCGACCTGTCGTCAAGGAAAACCCCGACCGCATGAGGAGAGGGCAACCATGACCGCCAAGCGCACGATGCAGGCCAAGGGCGCACAGGCACGAGGCAGCCTCAAGGTGGCCGCGGGCCGTGCGACGGGCAACCGTCGGATGCAGGCAGAGGGGCATGCGGAGAAAACCGCCGGCCGCTCGCTGGACGCCGCGCAGAAGACCGAGCACGCGATGCGCGGGCATTGACGCACAGCGTCCCTGCCCGGCTCCGGCCGGCAGGAGCGGTGCCGCGACATGAGGGTGGCCCCGGCGATGCGTTCGCCGGGGCCACCCTCATGTCGTCACGCGGACCGCGTCCGCCGCCGTCAGAGCCGCTCGGGCGTACGGATGCCCAGCAGCGCCATGCCCTGGTGGAGGGTGCGGGCCGTCAGGTCCGAGAGGAAGAGACGGTTCTCGGCGACGTCCTGGGGGACCTCGGCCTTGAGCACCGGGCACTGGTCGTAGAACGTCGTGAACAGCGACGACAGTTGGTAGAGGTACGCGGTCAGCTTGTGCGGGGCGTACTCGGCGGCGACCTCGGCGAGGACCTCCGCGAGCTGGTCGAGGTGCAGACCGAGCGCCCGCTCGGCCGGGGCCAGCGCCAGCTCCGGGTGGGCCAGGGACGCCAGGCCGCCGGACTTGCGCTTGATCGAGCAGGACCGGGCGTGGGCGTACTGGATGTAGACGCTGGTGTCGCCGTTGAGCGAGACCATCTGGTCCAGGTCGAACTTGTAGTCGCGGGCGGCGGACGTGGAGAGGTCGGCGTACTTCACCGCGCCGATGCCCACCTGCGCGGCACGCTCGGTGATCTCGGCCTCGGTGAGGTCCTGCGCCTTCTCGCGGACGACCGCCGCGGCCCGCTCCGTCGCCTCGTCCAGGAGGTCCATCAGCCGCACCGTCTCGCCCTCACGGGTCTTGAACGGCTTGCCGTCCTTGCCGAGGACGGTGCCGAAGGCGAGCTGGACGGCCTCGGTCTTGTCATTGAGCCAGCCGGCCCGGCGGGCGGTCTCGAAGACCATCTTGAAGTGCAGCGACTGGCGGGCGTCGACGACGTAGAGGAGGGTGTCGGCGCCGAGGTTCTGGACGCGGTCACGGATCGCGGAGAGGTCCGTCGCGGCGTAGCCGTAGCCGCCGTTGGACTTCTTGACGATCAGCGGGACGGGGTTGCCGTCCGGGCCCTTGACGTCGTCGAAGAAGACGCAGAGCGCACCGTCGGAGCGGACCGCGACGCCGGTCTCCTCCAGGATGCGGCAGGTCTCCTCCAGCATGGAGTTGTAGCCGGACTCGCCGACGATGTCGGGGTCGCGGATGTCCATGTCGAGCTTGTTGAAGACGGAGTAGAAGTAGATCTTCGACTCGTCGACGAAGCGGCGCCACAGGGCGAGGGTCTGCTCGTCGCCGGCCTGGAGGTCGACGACCCGGCGGCGGGCCCGGTCCTTGAACTCCTCGTCGGAGTCGAAGATCGCGCGCGATGCCTTGTAGAGGCGGTTGAGGTTGGACATGGCCTCCTCACCGGAGACCTCGCCGCCCTTGTGGTCCAGCTCGTGCGGGTGCTCGATCAGGAACTGGATGAGCATGCCGAACTGGGTGCCCCAGTCGCCGATGTGGTGCCGGCGGACGACCTTCTCGCCGGTGAACTCCAGGATCTCCGTCATCGCCGCGCCGATCACGGCCGACCGCAGATGGCCGACGTGCATCTCCTTGGCGACGTTCGGCTGGGCGTAGTCGATGACCGTGGTGCCGGCTTCCGGTGCGTACGGGACGCCCAGGCGGTCGTCGGCGGCCCGCTCGGCGAGGGTCGTGATGATCGCCTCGTCCGCGACGGTGATGTTGAGGAAGCCGGGGCCGGAGACCTCGATCTCCTTGATCAGCGCGCCCTCGCCCGTCGGGATGCCCGCGACGACCTGGCTCGCCAGCTCGCGCGGATTGCCCTTCAGCTTCTTCGCGAGGGCGAGCATCCCGTTGGCCTGGAAATCGGCCCGGTCGCTTCGTCGCAGCAGCGGGTCCGCGGCGCCGGCCTCCGGCAGGGCTGCCGAGAGGGCGTCCGCGACGCGCTGGTTGACCGTAGCTGCGAGGGAGTGGACCGAGGCCATGGAGAGTGCGCTCTCTTCTAGACGGGAGTGCCGGGGAAAGGGTTTGCCAACGAGTATCCCACGGCGATACCACTGAATTTCCGTCTGGGACAATGGCACCGTCAGGCTCGTGTGCGCCGCGCGGCGCAGGACGGGCCGCTCGGGGAAGCAGCCAGGTCCCCCGGGCCGGCAAGCTCCATCAGGCATCGCAAGATTCATCAGGAACAGGTAGAGGAAGGGCCGATCGTGGCTCAGCAGAGCACCGAGACCGACTGGGTCTCCAGGTTCGCGGACGAGGTCATTGCCGAGGCGGAGCGCCGTGCCCCCGGCAAAGTGACATCAGGCGCTGCCGCGCCGGTGATCGTCTGCGCCTCCGGCCTGAGCCCGTCCGGCCCCATCCACCTCGGCAATCTCCGCGAGGTCATGACGCCGCACCTCGTCGCCGACGAGATCCGCCGCCGGGGATACGCCTGCGACCACCTCATCAGCTGGGACGACTACGACCGGTTCCGCAAGGTCCCGGCCGGTATCGACCCGTCCTGGGCCGAGCACATCGGCAAGCCGCTGACGTCGGTGCCCGCCCCTCCCGGCAGCGCGTACGACAGCTGGGCCGCGCACTACAAGGCCGCGATGGAGGCCGCGCTCCAGGAGCTGGGCGTCGAGTACCGCGGCATCAGCCAGACCGAGCAGTACACCTCCGGCGTCTACCGCGAGCAGGTGCTGCACGCGATGAAGCACCGCGCCGACATCGACGCCGTCCTGGACCGCTACCGCACCAAGGACAAGGCGACCGGCGCCCCGAAGAAGCAGGGCCAGAAGCAGCAGAAGCCGGATGCCGCCCTGGACGCAGCCGAGCTGGAGGCCGCCGAGGGCTCCGGCGCGGCCAGTGAGGACGACGGCAGCGCGGGCGACGCCGGCTACTTCCCGTACAAGCCGTACTGCACGGTCTGCGAGAAGGACCTGACCACGGTCACCTCGTACGACGACGAGAGCACCGAGCTGGCCTACCACTGCACCGCGTGCGGCCACTCCGAGACCGTCGTGCTGCGCGAGTTCGACCACGGCAAGCTGGTCTGGAAGGTCGACTGGCCGATGCGCTGGGCCTACGAAGGCGTGGTCTTCGAGCCGTCCGGTGTCGACCACTCCTCGCCGGGCTCGTCCTTCGTCGTCGGCGGCCAGATCGTCCGCGAGGTCTTCGACGGAGCCCAGCCCATCGGCCCCATGTACGCCTTCGTCGGCATCAGCGGCATGGCCAAGATGTCCTCCTCCAAGGGCGGCGTGCCCACCCCCGGCGACGCCCTGAAGATCATGGAGGCCCCGCTGCTGCGCTGGCTCTACGCCCGCCGCCGCCCCAACCAGTCCTTCAAGATCGCCTTTGACCAGGAGATCCAGCGGCTCTACGACGAGTGGGACGCGCTGGAGCGGAAGATCGCCGACGGCAGCGCCCAGCCCGCCGACGTCGCGGCCTACCGCCGCGCCACCGGCACCGCCGCCGGCGAGCTGCCCACGACGCCGCGCCCGCTCCCGTACCGCACCCTGGCCTCGGTCATGGACATCACCGCGGGACACGACGAGCAGACGCTGCGCATCCTGACCGAGCTGGACCCGGAGAACCCGGTCACCTCGCTCGATGAGACCCGGCCGCGGCTCGACAAGGCCGAGTACTGGATCACCACCCAGGTCCCGGCGGAGCAGCGCACCATCGTCCGCGACGAGGCGGACAAGGAGCTCCTCGGCACGCTCGACGACCAGGCCCGCACCTCGCTGGCGCTGCTGCTCGACGGCCTCGACGAGCACTGGTCGCTGGACGGCCTGACCACGCTCGTCTACGGCGTCCCGAAGATCCAGGCCGGGCTGGCGCCGGACGCCAAGCCGACGCCCGAGCTGAAGGTCGCCCAGCGTGCCTTCTTCGCCCTGCTCTACAACCTCCTGGTCGGCCGGGACACCGGCCCGCGGCTGCCCACCCTGCTGCTGGCGGTCGGCGCGGACCGGGTGCGCAAGCTTCTCGGCGGCTGAGGGCGGCAGCGGGGAGAAGCAAGCGCCGGCGGGTCGTAGGGCCGGTCGGCGCGGCTGCGACTTTCGAAGGAGTACGGGTTCGGCCCCGGGGAGGAGGATCCCCGGGGCCGAACCCGTCACGCTGAAGCCATGAGAGGAATCATCGGCTTCATCGCCATGCTTCAGGGGGCTCTGGGCTTCATCGGCCAGGTGTTCTTCGACAGCGGCTGGGGATTGCTGCACCACTGGTTCGATCTGCCGTCGCCCGCCTACCTCGGCGTCTTCGCGGCCGGCGCGGCGCTGGCCGTGTGGGGGGACGTGGACAAGAAGCGGAAGCGGGTGGGGCCCGGGGCGGCGGGGTAGGGCCGCGGGCCGCACCGAGGCCGGGGGCGTGCGGGGGCGCGGGGGCGTGCCGCCCGGCCCATGGGATGTGCCGGCCCCTGCGAGGGGCCTGGCCCTGCGAGGTGCCGGGTCAGGAGATGTGCTCGGTCTCCAGCTCCATGCGGAAGCGCACCCGGAAGTCGCGGACGAGTCCGCGCAGAGAGCTCTCGCTCAGCGGGCCGCCGTCCCGGCCGGTGACCCCGTAGGAGTTCAGCAGGTAGCGGCCGAACTGCCGGGAGTCGGGGAAGTCGTTCTTCTCCGCCACGTAGGTCCGGAACGCCGCGAAGTACGCCTCGTCGCGCGGGATGTCGGAGGGGAGCGCGGAGGACGCGGGCAACTGCTCGGGCTCCGGGGGGAGTTCGGGCTCGGGGGCGGGTTCCGGAGTGGGGTGGGGGGCTGGTTGCGGGGCCGGCGCGGGGGCGGGCTCCGGCGGGTGGGCGCGCTGTTCGGGGAGCGGCGGCGGGTCGCCCGCGCTGCCCAGCGGGCGGCTGCGGCCCGGACCGACGGGGACGGTCAGCAGGGCTGCTTCGGGGGCCTGTCCGGGCATCCGCTCGGGTTCCGGCGGGGCCTCCGGCGCGCTTGCCGGCGCCGTTTCCTGCCAGGGGCCGGTCGGGCCGGTCGGGCCTGCCGGGCCTGCCGGGGCTGAGGGGGCCGTCGGGGACGGGTCCGGGGCCGCCCGCTCGGCCCTCTCCGGGGCCGGTGGTCCGGTCGTGGCCTGCGGCTCCAGGGCCTGCCGTGGTTCGGGGCCCGCCGGGGCGAGCGCGGTCGGCGCGATCCCGGCGGCGGCGAGGCCGGCCGGTGCGGTCCTCGCCAGCGGCACGCCGTAGCGCGCCAGCCGCAACGGCATCAGCGACTCGACGGGCGCCCGGCGGCGCCAGGCGCGCCCGTAACGCGCCCGCAGCCGCGCCTGGTAGACCAGCCGGTCCTGCTCCAGCTGGATGACCTGGTCGTACGAGCGCAGCTCCCACAGCTTCATCCGGCGCCACAGCCGGAAGGTGGAGGGGAAAGCGAGCAGCCAGCGGGTGAGCCGGACGCCCTCCATGTGCTTGTCGGCGGTGATGTCCGCGATCCGGCCGATGGCATGCCGGGCGGCCTCGACGGCCACGACGAACAGCAGCGGGATCACCGCGTGCATACCGACGCCGAGCGGGTCGGGCCAGGCCGTCGCCCCGTTGAAGGCGATGGTGGCGGCCGTCAGCAGCCACGCGGTCTGCCGCAGCAGCGCGAACGGGATACGGATCCAGGTCAGCAGCAGATCCAGCGCGAGCAGCACCACGATGCCCGCGTCGATGCCGATCGGGAACACGGCCGAGAAGCTGCCGAAGCCCTTCTTCTCGGCCAGCTCGCGCACTGACGCGTACGAGCCGGAAAAGCCGATGGCCGCGATCAATGCCGCCCCGGCGATGACCACACCGATCAGGATGCGGTGCGTTCGAGTCAACTGCGCCGTCTGCGTCGCGGACACCCGCGGACCCTCCCCGGTCTCGGCGAAATGGCGCGCTCAGCGTGGCACACGCGTCAAGCCGGGCCCGGAGAGGGCCGGGATAAGCGACCGCCTCGGTGCCCGTCCGCCCCGAGCGCGGGCGGGCACCAGGACCGATCTCGGGGCGATTCGCCCACCGGCGCCGGTCGGCGCCGGTCGGCCGGCCGGTTCGGCCGGCCGGTTCCGATCAGCTCAGCCGTTCGCCTTGGTGGCGCCGGCGACGGCCTCCTTGACGGCGGTCTTGGCGTCCTTCAGCAGGTCGTCCGACTTGGGGGTGTCGCCACCGGCCAGGCCCGCGCCGTTGTAGTTGAGCGTCACGACGATATTGGCCGTGCGGGCCACCACCGTCGTGTTCTTGAAGTTGTTGCCGTCCTTCTTCAGGTCGTACGTCACGGCGGTCGCCGCGTCGCCGATGCCGCTGGTCGCAGCCGCTTCGACCTTCTTGGCGTTCTTGGTGTCCTTCGCGTCGGAGATCTGCTTCTCGTAGAAGTCCGTGGCGCGCTTCTCACCGGTGGCCTTGAGGGCCTGGTCGGAGTCGTAGCGCTGGAAGCTCACGTCGAGCCAGCGGAACTGGGTGCCGTCGACGCCGTTGTCGTCCGAGCTGTTCCAGGAGCAGGTGCCGTGTGCGGCATTGTCGGTGGAGCTGCCCTGCTCGCCCGACGCGTCCTTCGCCTTGGGGAGGAGCTCCTTGACGGTCTTCTTGGAGAACGCCTCACACGGGTTCGGCAGCTTCTTGAACTTCGCGGCCGCGACGGTCGGCGAGGGGCTGGCCTTGGCGCCGGCCGAGCCGCCGGAGGGGGCGTCGTCGGCGCTCTTGGAGTCCGAGCCCGAGCAGCCGGCGACGAGCATCACCGGTACTGCTGCGCAGGCGAGAAGGCTGGCGAGTCGCTTGGCTGAACGGTCCATGGTTCCTTCGCTGTTCGTCGTCGTGAAGTCGATGTGGGCCGTCGTACGGGACGGCGCTCCGCCTCGTGTGGGGTGGCAGGGCTAGAGGCACGGTACGCGGCGCGGCGGAGGTGGTGGCCGATTCGCGCCCTTTGGCCGCCGGGCATTTACCCCCGATTGGGGCATGTAGCCGCAACCGGGCATTACGTTCAAACTCGGACTTATTCGCTGAGGCTCTCGGACAGCTCGTCGGCCAGCGAACGGGCCTTGTCCTGCAGTTCCTGGCTTTCCGGCACCATCGTCTTGTCCGCGGACCACTGGTCGTAGGTGATCGTCACGATGACGTTCGACGTGCGGAAAACCACAGTGACGTCGCGGTGCACGCCCGAGTCCGCGGTGGCCAGCTTGTCGTTCAGGAACGCCGCGTCGCCCAGGCCGTCCAGCAGCCGCGGAGCGGTGGGGCTCTGCGGGTCCACCTCCGCGCTCGGCGGGGCCGAGGGGCTGCCCGACCCGGCGCCACCGGCCGTCGGGGCGTCCTTGCCGGGCGCCTTGCCGCCGGCGCCCGCCGTGGTGCCCGAGGCCTTGGCGTCCGGGGCCTCGGCGCCGGCCGGCTTGCCGGCCGAGGTCTTGCCGTCCGACGACGTGCCCTTGGGGGTCGACGGGGGCGGCGAGGAGGGGGCGGCGGAGCCGTCGGACGGGATGTCGGCGGCCAGCTCCTTGTTGCCGTAGATCTCCTGCGCCTTGTCGTCATCGCTGACGGCCGCGTCGTAGGAGACCACGCGCTGGATGTCGAGCGTGAGGTGGCGGGTGCCCGAGCCGGTCTCGCGCTTCCAGCGGCAGCCGACGCGGCGGTCGGTGTCGTACGTGATGTCGGCCTGGCCGGCGTAGGTCTTCTCGGCCTCGGTGGCCGAGGGCTTCTCGCCGTCGCCGGGCAGCATGCCGCGCACCGTGCCGCGGGTGGGGAGTCCGCAGGCTTCCGGGAGCGTCTGGTAGCGGCCGGGCTGGGCGGCCGTGCTCGCCGAGGCGGCGTCCCCGCCCTTGGCGTCGCCGGCTCCGCCGGTGCTGGAGCCGCCGGTGCAGCCCGCGAGGCCGGCGGCGAGCGCCGCTGTGGCCACCAGTGCGGCGCCGGGTACGAACGGCTTGCGTTGCATCGTCCGCGGCTCCTTCCCTGCGAAATGTGGTTGCCGCCGGGTGGCGGCCGATGGACACAATGTCTACCGCACGTCTTGCCGCGAACGCCGGTTCGCTGTCCGAAAGTCACCAGCTTGTCCGGCTTTTGCGTTTTATGTCTTTTCGGGGGAATGAGGAAGTTATGTCGTACACCGAAGTGCCCGGTGCCCAGGTACCGATCCGGATGTGGACCGATCCGGCCACCGTCGAGGGCGTCGCGATGCAGCAGCTGCGCAATGTCTCGACGCTGCCGTGGATCAAGGGCCTGGCCGTGATGCCGGACGTCCACTACGGCAAGGGGGCCACTGTCGGCTCGGTGATCGCGATGCACGGAGCGGTCTGCCCGGCGGCCGTCGGTGTCGACATCGGCTGCGGGATGAGCGCGGTGAAGACCTCGCTCACTGCGAACGACCTCCCCGGCGACCTCTCCCGCCTCCGGTCCAAGATCGAGCAGGCGATCCCCGTCGGCCGCGGAATGCATGACGACCCGGTCGAGCCGAACCGGATCCACGGCTACCCGACGGCCGGCTGGGACGACTTCTGGTCGCGCTTCGACGGCGTCGCGGACGCGGTCAAGTTCCGTCAGGAGCGGGCCACCAAGCAGATGGGTTCGCTGGGCGGCGGAAACCACTTCATCGAGTTCTGCCTGGACGAGGACGGCTCGGTCTGGCTGATGCTGCACTCCGGCTCCCGCAACATCGGCAAGGAGCTGGCCGAGTTCCATATGGGGCAGGCCCAGAAACTGCCGCACAACCAGGGCCTCGTCGACCGCGACCTCGCCGTCTTCATCGCGGACACCCCGCAGATGGCGGCCTACCGCAACGACCTGTTCTGGGCGCAGGAGTACGCCAAGCACAACCGGGCCGTCATGATGGCGCTCTTCCAGGACGTCGTCCGCAAGGAGTTCAAGAAGGCCCGGCCGACGTTCGATCCGGTGATCTCCTGCCACCACAACTACGTGGCGGAGGAGCGGTACGACGGGATGGACCTGCTGGTGACGCGTAAGGGCGCGATCCGGGCGGGGAGCGGCGAGTTCGGCATCATCCCGGGCTCGATGGGGACCGGCTCGTACATCGTCAAGGGCCTCGGCAACGCCGCTTCCTTCAACTCCGCCTCGCACGGCGCCGGCCGGAAGATGAGCCGTAACGCCGCGAAGAAGCGCTTCTCCACGCGGGACCTGGAGGAGCAGACGCAGGGGGTGGAGTGCCGCAAGGACTCCGGGGTGGTCGACGAGATCCCCGGCGCCTACAAGCCGATCGAGAAGGTCATCGATCAGCAGCGGGACCTGGTGCAGGTCGTCGCCAAGCTCAAGCAGGTCGTCTGCGTGAAGGGCTGAGGCTCAGCGTCGCACGTCAGGGGCGGGCCCGGATCTCCTGGACGTAGCCCGGAATCTCAGGGACGAGCCCGGAATCTCAGAAACGAGCCCGGCATCTCGTGGACGAAACCGGAACGTCACCAGCAGGCCCCGGACCACAGCGGTCGGGGGCCTGTTCGTCGCCGGCGACCCGTAGGGCCGCGGCTGGTGCCTCGGTGCTCACCTGGCGGACGAGGGGGGACGGGGCAGCGACAATCCTCAGACCGTGTCCGCGAAGTCCCGTCGTCCGGAGGGAGGGCGGGGCTCGCGGGGTTAGCTGGGTTGGCTGAGCTCGCTGGGCCCGCGGGGTTCGCCGGGCCCGGCCGGCCCGGTCGGCACGCCCGCGGCCGGCCCGCGGTCCTCGTCGCGAGCGGTGCGCCCAGGTCCGTGTTCGGCGGGGCGCGCCGCGGCGGCCCGTGCCGGGATCAAGTGGTGCGGTGGATCTTGGAGTTGGAGGCCTGGGCGCGCGGGCGGACCACCAGGAGGTCGATGTTCACGTGCGAGGGCCGGGTGACCGCCCAGGCGATGGTGTCGGCGACATCGTCGGCGCTGAGGGGGTCGGCGACGCCCTCGTAGACCTTGGCGGCCTTGGCCTCGTCGCCGCGGAAGCGGGTGGTCGCGAACTCGTCGGTCTTCACCATGCCGGGGGCGACTTCGATGACTCGTACGGGCTGCCCGCACAGCTCCAGGCGGAGGGTCTCCGCGAGGACATGCGCGCCGTGCTTGGCGGCGACGTACCCGCCGCCGCCCTCGTAGGTGCCGTGCCCCGCGGTGGAGGAGAGCACGACGACGGTGCCGTCGCCGGACGCGGTGAGCGCGGGCAGCAGAGCCTGCGTGGCATGCAGCATGCCGAGCACGTTGACCTCGTACATCGCGCGCCAGTCCGCGGGGTCGCCGGTGGCGACGGGCTCGGCGCCGAGGGCACCGCCGGCGTTGTTCACGAGTACGTCGCAGCGGTCGAGGGAGGCGGCGAAGGTATCGACGGCGGCGCGGTCGGTGACGTCGAGTGCGTAGGCCTCGGCGTGCGGGAGTTCGGCGGCGAGCTCCTCGATGCGGTCCTTGCGGCGGGCGGTGAGTATCACGCGGTAGCCGGCGGCCGAGAGGTGCCGTGCGGTGGCGGCGCCGATGCCGCTGCTCGCTCCGGTGACGACGGCGGTACGGGCGGCGTCGGCGGTCATGTCGCTCTCCTCGGGACGGTACGGCTGGGCGGATCCGGCGGGCCGGGGTGGCGGGCCGCCGTTTGCCAGGATATGCAGGCGGGGTCAGCGGCCTCTCGGGGCGTACATGATCACTGCCATGCCGGCCAGGCAGATCAGCGCGCCGATGACGTCCCAGCGGTCGGGGCGGTATCCGTCGGCGACCATCCCCCAGGCCAGCGATCCGGCGACGAAGACCCCGCCGTACGCGGCGAGGATGCGGCCGAACTCGGCGTCCGGCTGGAGCGTGGCCACGAAGCCGTAGATACCGAGGGCGAGCACGCCGGCGCCGATCCACACCCAGCCCTTGTGCTCGCGGACGCCCTGCCAGACCAGCCAGGCGCCGCCGATCTCGAAGAGCGCGGCGAGGACGAAGAGAGCTCCGGAGCGGGCGATCAGCATGCGGGCCAGCGTAGGAGACGGCGCGGGCGGCGCCGCCCGGGTTACGCCTGCTCCGGCGGGGGTGGCGGGTCCGGCGCGGCAGGTGGTGGCCGGTCCGGCGGACGGGGGTCCGGTCCGGCGGTGGGGCGGCTGGTCCGCCGGTGGGTGACTGGTCACCGGTGGGTGGCGGGGTGTCGGCAGGGGCGGTGGCCGGTCCGGCGAAGGGGCGGCCGGTCGGGCGGAAAGGCGGCTGGTCGGGCGGAAGGGCGGCTG
The DNA here is from genome assembly GCF_044767385.1 of Streptomyces sp. NPDC101393. Classification (NCBI taxonomy): domain Bacteria; kingdom Bacillati; phylum Actinomycetota; class Actinomycetes; order Kitasatosporales; family Streptomycetaceae; genus Streptomyces; species Streptomyces sp. NPDC101393. The sequence continues at coordinate 28,759 of NZ_JBIWNU010000017.1, forward strand.
GTCCACCGGTGGGCGGCCGTCCACCGGTGGGCGGCGCCGGTCCGTCGGCAGGGGCGTGGGCCGTCCGTCGGAAGGGCGGCCGGTCCGTCGGGGCGACGGCCGCTTCACCGGGAGGGGGCCGGTCCGTCGGGGCGGGCCGGTGTCAGTGCGGTGTGAGAGCTTCGGGGGATGCTGATCGAACGCGCCTATGTGGACCTTCCGGGGGGAGCGGGCGGGGCCGGGGACCGGGGCGAGTGGCCCTGGACGGTGCCGTGTGTGCGGCAGCTGGTCGAGGAGGGGCTGGAGTTCCGGGCGCCGGTCACCTTTCTGGTGGGGGAGAACGGTTCGGGGAAGTCGACGCTGGCCGAGGCGCTGGCGGAGGGGTTCGGGGTGGATTCCTACGGCGGCTCGGCGGGCTACAAGTACGCGAGCTCACGCGAGGCGTCGGTGCTCGGCGGGGTGCTGCGGTTCGATCCGACGCGGAACGGACGCCGGATGCTGCGCGGACCGCGTACCCGGAGGAGGGGCTTCTTCCTCCGGGCCGAGACGGCGCTGGACGCACTGAGCCGGGAGCGGCAGGCGCAGCGCCTGTCACAGGCTCCGGACGACATGAGCCACGGCGAGGGCTTCCTGATGGCTTTCCGGGAGCGCTTCTCGCAGCCGGGGCTCTATGTGATGGACGAGCCGGAGGCGGCGCTGTCCTTTTCCTCCTGTCTTGAACTGGTCGGATTGATGGATGAGTTGGGGCGGGGTGGCGCGCAGGTCATCTGTGCGACGCACTCCCCGCTGCTGACGGCGCTGCCCGGCGCGGAGATCGTCGAGGTGGGCGAGCACGGTCTGCGGCGGGCGGACTGGGCGGAGCTGGGTCTCGTCGACCACTGGCGGCGCTATCTCACCGACCCGCAGGCCTATCTGCGGCATGTGCTCATGAGGTGAGGCCGGCGGGCGCCCGTGGTGGGGCGGGGTGTGCGGGTGCTGTCGCGGAGCCGGTCCAGTGGGTGAGCGCGGTGCGGAGGGCGGCGGCGCGCTCGGCCGGAGCGGTGCTGTCCGAGGCCCACGCGATATAGCCGTCGGGGCGGACGAGGAGCGCGGTGCGGCGTCCGCCGGCCCAGGAGGCCCGCAGCACCCGTCCGTCGGTGGCTTCACCGGCCCCGGAGGGCACGGATGACGCGATCGGCTCGTCGGCAGGGGTGATCAGGACGAACGTGCCGTGGCGCAGGAGTGCGTAGAGACGGCTGCCGTCGGCGAGGCGGACGTCGGGGGCGCGCCGCCCGGCGAGGGGGTGGGCGCCACGCCCGGCGGGATAGCTGATGCCGATGCCGGAGATGTTGCGGAGGGCCTGGCGGGACAGCGGCCGCAGGTGGTTGACGGCCTGGGCGGCCACCGCGCGGGTGGCGCGGCCCCGGAAGGACGGCAGCAGACCGAGCCGGAGCAGGGCGCCGCTGGTGCGCAGCACCTGCTTGCCCACGGGGTGCCGCTCGGTGTGATAGCTGTCCAGAAGGCTGTCGGGGGAGCGGCCGCGCAGCACGGCGGTCAGCTTCCAGCTGAGGTTGGCGGCGTCCTGCAGGCCGGTGTTCATCCCCAGGCCACCGGCCGGGGAGTGGACATGGGCGGCGTCGCCGGCGAGGAAGACGCGGCCGACGCGGTACTCGGGGCTCTGCCGTTCGTCGCTGTGGAAGCGGGAGATCCAGCGGGCGTCGTGCATGCCGTAGTCGCTGCCGAGGGCGAGGCGGGTGAACTCGCGGACCTCGTCCAGCTCGGGGGGTGTGTCATCGGACGGCTGGTGGCGGAGGTTCCAGCCCCCGACGCGGTACCAGCCGTCGCCGAAGGAGCCGATCAGGGCGAGCGCGTCATGTGCGGAGTTGAGGGTGAAGGGGGCCTCGGGCTCCTCGGTCAGCCGGACATCGGCGAGGACCAGGCGGGCGACGGTCTTGCCCGGGAAGGGCAGGCCGACGGCTTCGCGGACGGTGCTGCGGACGCCGTCCGTCCCGACGAGATAGGCGGCGCGGGCGCTGCGAATCCCCGCGGCGTCGCGGACGCGGACCGTCACGCCGTCGGCGTCCTGCTCCAGGCCGAGCACCTCGGAGTCGTGCCGAAAGGTCACGCCGGCCGCACGGGCGCGCCGGTCCAGCAGCCGCTCCACCTCGAACTGCGGGGTGGCCAGCACGAAGGGGAAGCGGGTCGGGAGCTGGGTCGGGTCGAGGGCGGCGGCGCCCAACAGGCTGACGCGGTGGATCGGGTGGCCGCCGGCGACGAGCTCGTCGGCGAGGCCGCGGGCGTCCAGCTGCTCCAGGGTGCGGGCATGCACGACCAGGGCACGGGTGAGATTGCTGGTCGTGTCGGAGCGGCGCTCCAGGACCGTGACGCGCAGGCCGGCCTCGGCGAGGTCGCCGGCCAGCAGCAGGCCGGCCGGTCCCGCACCGACGACGATGACGTCCGCTTCGGCGCCGATGCCCTCGGACGGGGCGGCGGGCGCGGCGCCTGCGGCCGGGCCGCTCGCCGGTCGGCCGGCGGTGTCGTGTGGCGCCGTGTCGGGTGGGGTCGTGCGGTGGGTGGTGCCGGGCTTGCGGTTCGGTGCCTCCATGGCCGCCTCCTGTGCCAACGCGTGTTGGTCAACGCTTGTTGGCAACCATAAATTCGCCGCGACTGGCTTGTCAACACATGTTGGCCTACAGTTGTTGACATGGCCGAACATGCTTCCTCCGACGTCGCCGGACCCCCCGCCGCCGACGCCACGGATTCCGTGGAGATCTCCGGCATCGCGCGCCCCCGCCGCTCCGACTCCACCCGCGCCGCGATCCTCGCCGCCGCCAAGGACCGGTTCGCCGCCGAGGGCTACGAGCGCGCCACCATCCGCGCCATCGCGCGGGAAGCCGGCATCGACCCGTCGATGGTGATGCGCTATTTCGGCAACAAGGAGGGTCTCTTCGCTGCCGCCTCCGTGATCGATGTGGAGGCCCCCGACCTCAGCGGAGTGCCGCACGGCGACCTGGGTGCCCGGCTCGTACGCCACTTCCTGGACCGCTGGGAGCGCGACGAGACACTGACCGGCATGCTGCGCGTCGGCGCCACCAACGAGGCGGGCGCGGAGCGGATGCGCGCGGTGTTCCACGGCCAGATCGGGCCGGTCGTGGCCGCCGTCTGCCCGATGCCCGACGAAGCGGCGGCCCGCGCCGCGCTGGTCTCCTCGCAGATCCTCGGCATGGCGCTGTGCCGCTATGTGCTGCACATCCCGCCGGCCGTCGGCATGAGCCGGGACGAGATCGTCGCCTGGCTGGCCCCGACGATCCAGCGCTATCTGACGGCCGAGCGGCCCTGATCATCGACGCGCCCGGCCGGACCGCGAGCCGGACCGCCGGACGGCCCGGCCCCGGTCCGGCTCGGCGTGCCGCCGCGGAGCCGCGCTCGTAGCCTCGTAGGCAGGACGGGCATGCGGACCTGGAGGGTGCCATGACGGATGCGGCAGGCGGGCCGGGTGCCGCGGCCCCGGGCGCGGCCTCGATCAGCGCGTTGATGGAGGAGGCGACCTCGGCGGCGCTCCCGGTGCTGCGCGGGGTGCGGGACGAGCAGCTCGGGCAGCGGACTCCCTGCACCGATTACGACCTGCGGGCGCTGCTCAACCATCTCTTCCAGGTGGTGGTCGCCTTCCAGGAACCGGACGGCACCAAACAGGTGGACCCGGACCACACCCCCGACCGGCTCGGTGAGTACGGGGGGCAGTGGCCCGACCGGTTCGCCGAGGAGGCGGCGCGGCTGGCCGGGGCGTGGGCGGCGCCGGGCGTGGAGGACGCCCGCACGGGCGCCATGGGCCTGCCGGGCCGGACCGTCGGCGGTATGGCGCTGCTCGATCTGACGCTGCACGCCTGGGACGCGGCGCGGGCCAGCGGCCAGGACTACGCGCCGCCCGAGCGGTGTGTCACCGAGCTGCGGGCGCTGGTCGCCGAACTGGCGCCGACCGCCCGCAAGATGAGCGTGCTGGGCGGGCCGGTCGACGTACCGGTCGGCGCCCCGCCGTTCGACAAGCTGCTGGCGGAGTCCGGCCGCGACCCCCGATGGCCCGCCTGAGCCGTCCCCGCCTGAGCCGTCCCCGCCTGCCGTCCGCCCGAAGGCTCAGGGCCAGACCAGGCAGTACGCCTGATGTCCCGCTTCGTGCAGACGGTGGCTGAAGTCCTGCCATTCGTGCAGGAGCTGGTAGACGCCGAAGGCGTCGCGGGGGCCGCCGCGGTCGGGGACGGTGGACCAGATGAAGGCGGCGGCACCAACCGATTCCTCACCGACGCCGCGCAGCGGGTCGACCACGGTCATGGGGAGCTTCACGACGGCGTAATCGGGGTGCAGGACGACCAGTTCGAGGGGCGGGACCTTATGGAGGGGTATTCCCTCGATGCCGGTGAGCACCATGGCGGCCATCGTCTCGGGCTTGATCTTCGTGAACATGCCGCCCATGCCGAGCTCGTCGCCGCCCAGCTCCTCGGGGCGCATCGAGATGGGGACCCTGGCCGCTGTCGCGCCGTTCGGCGCGCCGAAGTATTTGTACGTCACCCCCATGCGGCCGCCCCTGATTTCCCCGCCCTTGGTGCCCTCGCGCCGGTGACGGCCGCGCTGGGCGCGTTCGGGGCCCCGGTCATCGGTCCCCTCGCCCACTTCGCCACCGCGATGCATATCTCCACCCGACCACTCGCAGCCACAGCCGCGCAACCCGATCATCGTCTCAGAGATCTCCCCCGTCACCGGCGCGTGAAACGCCCGGCCGCGCGCCCCTGTGCGCCTCTGAGACCATTGCTTGCGTGACTTACTCGTACGACGGCCCAGTTTCGCAGACGCGCGGGCGCTGAGGCGTGGTCGAGCGCGAGAGGAATCAAAAAGGGACCGAGATGGAACCGAGCGGAGCCCCAAAGGTGTCCGCGCGGAGCTTCCCGCACCGTTGTCAGCACGGGCCGCGTCCGCGCGCCGCCGCCCTTCCCTTCGTTTACGCAGGTCAGGATCACCGTGTCATTTCCGTATGAAGCCCCTGTTTCGCAGTCGCTGTTCGACCGCGCGTCCGTGGTGACGCCCGGCGGCGTCAACTCTCCGGTGCGGGCATTCCGCGCTGTGGGTGGTACGCCCCGGTTCATGGTGTCCGGTACGGGTCCGTACCTCACCGACGCCGACGGCCGCGAGTATGTCGACCTCGTGTGTTCGTGGGGGCCGATGATCCTCGGCCACTCGCACCCGGAGGTCATCGCCGCGGTGCAGGCGGCGGTCGCCCGCGGCACCTCCTTCGGTACGCCCGGCGAGGGGGAGGTCGAGCTGGCCGAGCAGATCGTGGCGCGCATCGAGCCCGTCGAGCAGGTGCGGCTGGTGTCGTCCGGCACCGAGGCGACGATGTCGGCGATCCGTCTGGCGCGCGGGTTCACCGGCCGCGCCAAGGTGATCAAGTTCGCCGGCTGCTACCACGGGCATGTGGACGCGCTGCTGGCCGCGGCCGGTTCGGGCGTGGCGACCTTCGGTCTGCCCGACACCCCGGGCGTGACCGGTGCGCAGGCGGGCGACACGATCGTGCTGCCGTACAACGACATCGAGGCGGTGCGTGCGGCGTTCGCCGCGCACCCGGGCCAGATCGCGTGTGTGATCACGGAGGCGTCGCCCGGCAACATGGGCGTGGTGCCGCCGCTGCCCGGCTTCAACCAGGGGCTGAAGGACGTCTGCGGCGAGAACGGCGCGCTGTACATCTCCGATGAGGTCATGACGGGCTTCCGGGTCAGCAAGGCCGGCTGGTACGGCATCGACGGGGTGCGTCCCGACCTGATGACCTTCGGCAAGGTCATGGGCGGCGGCTTCCCGGCGGCGGCGTTCGGCGGCCGCGCCGACGTGATGGCGCATCTCGCACCGGCCGGCCCCGTCTACCAGGCGGGCACCCTGTCCGGGAACCCGGTCGCGACCGCCGCGGGTGTCGCGCAGCTGCGGCTGCTGGACGACGCGGCGTACGCGAAGGTCGACGCGGTGTCGGCGGAGCTGCGGGGCCTGGTCACCGCGGCGCTGGCGAAGGAGGGCGTGGCGCACCGGCTGCAGGTCGCGGGCAATATGTTCTCGGTCTTCTTCACGGACGCCGAGGTGACGGACTACGACGCGGCCAAGGCGCAGGAGTCGTTCCGTTTCACCCCGTTCTTCCACGCGATGCTGGAGCGGGGCGTCTACCTCCCGCCGTCCGCCTTCGAGTCGTGGTTCGTGTCGACCGCGCACGACGACGCGGCCGTCGAGCGGATCGCCGCCGCCCTGCCGGCCGCCGCGCGGGCCGCGGCCGAGGCGACCGCCTGACCTACGACGGGCCGGCGGTACCGTCCCGCGGGCGACCGTCCCGCGGGGCTACCGGCCTCCAGACGACTGAATGAATGGGTGACATGAGCAGCGAAGACATCACCGTCGTGCACCTGCTGCGGCACGGCGAGGTGCACAACCCGGAGGGCGTGCTCTACGGCCGCCGTCCCGGCTACCACCTCTCCGAACTCGGCCGGAAGATGGCGGACCGGGTCGCCGAGCACCTCGCGGAGCGGGACATCACGCATGTCGTGGCCTCGCCGCTGGAGCGTGCGCAGGAGACGGCGATGCCGATCTCCGGTGCGCACGGTCTGGAGACGGCCACCGACGAGCGGCTGATCGAGGCGGCCAACGTCTTCGAGGGGAAGACCTTCGGGGTCGGCGACGGCGCGCTGAAGAAGCCGGCGAACTGGAAGTACCTGACGAACCCGTTCCGGCCGTCCTGGGGCGAGCCGTACCTTGAGCAGGTCGTCCGGATGATGGCGGCGCTGGGTGCGGCGCGGGACGCGGCGCGCGGGCACGAGGCGGTGGCGGTCAGCCATCAGCTGCCGATCTGGATCGTGCGCAGCTTCGCGGAGCGGCGGCGGCTGTGGCACGACCCGCGCAAGCGGCAGTGCACGCTCGCCTCGCTGACGTCGTTCACGTTCCACGGCGACAAGATCATTTCGGTGGGCTACAGCGAGCCCGCCCGGGACCTCGTCCCCGCCCATCTGCTGGCGGGCGCCAAACCCGTCCCGGGAAAGGGCAAAGCTTTCGGGGCCTGATGGCGCGTCAATTGGCGGTATGTCAATGGCAGGCAAAATAAAAGATGTGAGCGAATAACTCGGAACCTCCGTGTCCGTGGCGCCCTCTTCTCGATTGTCCGTTTATATGGATATTGAGTTCGGCGAGCACGGATGGGGACGACGGTATGCGGGCGATCAGTCGGCGGAACCTGCTGGGTATGGGAGTTGGGGCAGCCGCGGCGTCGGTCGTCGCAGGCTGTTCCGCTTCGGGTTCGGACAGTGAGGCGGACAAGCAGCGGGTGAAGAACTCGGTGCAGGCCAGGTCGAAGCCCATCGGTGACGGGTCGACCGCGAATTCCGGGGCCCAGCCGAACCAGCCGGACAAGCCCGAACGGCTGGAGCCGGGACAGACCCCGCCGCAGTTCGTCATCTTCTCGTGGGACGGCGCGGGAGAGGTCGGCAACGGCCTCTTCCCGCGATTCCTCAAGCTCGCCGAGGACCACGGCGCGGCCATGACCTTCTTCCTCTCGGGGCTCTATCTGCTGCCCGAATCGAAGAAGCACCTCTATCGCCCGCCGAACAACCGGGTCGGCGCCTCCGACATCGGCTATCTCACCGACGGGCACATCAAGGAGACGCTGAAGAACGTGCGGGCGGCGTGGCTGGACGGCCACGAGATCGGCACCCACTTCAACGGCCACTTCTGCTCCGGCGCCGGTACCGTCAAGCTCTGGACGCCCGAGCAGTGGCAGTCCGAGATCGACCAGGCGATGGATTTCGTCACCAAGTGGCGTACGTATACCGGCTTCACGGACATAGAGCCGCTGCCCTTCGACTACCGCAAGGAATTGGTCGGCGGACGGACACCCTGTCTGCTCGGTCAGGAGAATCTGCTGCCGACGGCCAAGAACCTCGGCTGGCGCTATGACGCGAGTTCGCCCGGCGGTCTCCAGATGTGGCCCAAGAAGAAGATGGGTATCTGGGACTATCCGTTGCAGCAGATTCCCTTCCCGGGGCACTCGTTCGAAGTCCTGTCGATGGACTACAACATCCTCGCCAACCAGTCGAAGAACTCCACGAAGGCGCCGCCGGCCAACTACCCGGGCTGGCGGCAGCAGGCCACCGACGCGTATATCTCGGGATTCCAGCGGGCCTACGAGACCAACCGCGCGCCGTTCTTCATCGGCAACCACTTCGAGCAGTGGAACGGCGGTATCTATATGGATGCCGTCGAGGAAGCGCTCAAGCACATTGCCAATGAGCAGAACAAGGATGTCCGGCTGGTGTCCTTCCGGCAGTTCACCGACTGGCTCGACGCGCAGGACCCGCAGGTCCTCGCCAAGCTCCAGGGAATCGGTGTCGGGCAGAAGCCGGCCGGCGGCTGGAAGTCCTACCTCGCCGCCGCCTGACGGCGGCCGCACGGGCCGGGGCCTGCGGGCCCGGTCCGTCGAGGGGGGCGTGGAAGATCCGGAAATGGCCCATGCGAAACTTTTCACATGAGTGCCTGCCGCGCCCCACGCCGCCTCACGAGCCGCAGCCGCATCACCTTGCTCGCCGCAGGGGCCGCGGTCGCGTCCCTGACGCTGAGCGCCTGCGGTGACGGCACCTCGGGCGGCTCCTCGCAGACCCGGTTCGTCCAGGGCAAGAACGGCGTCGCCACGGTCGAGAAGGCCGAGCGGCAGCAGGCCCCGAACCTCTCCGGCGAGACGACCAAGGGCAAGCAGCTGGACGTCGCCGACTACAAGGGCAAGGTCGTCGTCCTCAACGTCTGGGGATCGTGGTGCGCGCCCTGCAGCGCCGAGGCCCCGAATTTCACCAAGGTCGCGAACGACACCAAGGACAAGGGCGTCCAGTTCGTCGGGATCAACACCCGCGACTCCGAGAAGTCGCAGGCCAACAGCTTCGAGGAACAGCACAAGGTGCCGTACCCGAGCCTTTTCGACCCGACGGGCAAGCTGATGCTGCGCTTCCCCAAGGGCAGCATCAACCCGCAGTCCATCCCCTCCACGATCGCCATCGACCGGCACGGCAAGGTCGCCGCCCGCTCGATCGGGGCGCTCACCGAGGACGGGCTGCGCAAGATGATCACCCCGCTGATCGCCGAGAAGTGATCACATGATCCAGCTCGCCGCCGAGGCCGCCGGGAACGAGACCGTCCTGAACGGCGCCCTCCTGGTCGCCGTGCCGATCGCCCTCTTCGGCGGTCTGGTCTCCTTCTTCTCGCCCTGCGTCCTGCCGCTCGTGCCCGGCTACATGTCGTATGTCACCGGCGTCACCGGCACGGACCTCGCCGAGGCCAAGCGCGGCCGGATGCTCGCCGGCGCCTCGCTGTTCGTCCTCGGCTTCACCGCCGTCTTCGTCTCCGGCGGGGCCCTCTTCGGGTTCTTCGGGTCCACCCTGCAGAGCTACAAGGACGTCATCTCGCGCATCCTCGGTGTGCTGATGATCCTGCTCGGGCTGGCGTTCGCCGGGGTGCTCAAGCGCTTCGGCCAGCGCGAGCTGCGCTTCCACAAGAAGCCCGCCATGGGGCTGATGGGCGCGCCGGTGCTCGGCGTGCTCTTCGGTGTCGGCTGGGCGCCGTGCCTGGGCCCGACCCTCACCGCCGTCCAGACCCTGTCCTTCTCGCAGGCGAGCGCGGGCCGCGGCGCGCTGCTGACCGTCGCCTACTGCCTGGGCCTGGGGCTGCCGTTCATCTTTGTCGCGATCGCCTTCCGCCGGGCACTCGGCGCGTTCGGCTGGGTCAAGCGGCACTACGTGTGGGTGATGCGGGCGGGCGGCGGCATGATGGTCGCGCTCGGCATCCTCCTCGTCACCGGCGTCTGGGACAGCCTGATGTCCGAGCTCCAGAGCTGGACGCAAAGCTTCACCGTTGGGATCTGATTGATGTCCACGAAGACCGACACCCCCCGCGACCCGGACTCCGGCCCGGACAACGGCGCGCAGGGCGCCGCGGACGGGGGCACCGATCTCGGCGCGGCCGGATCCCAGCTCTCCACCGCGCCCAGGGAAGACATCAGCTTTCCGTCGCTCGGCCCGGTCGGCTGGGCGCGCTGGTTCTGGCGGCAGCTCACCTCCATGCGGGTGGCGCTGCTGCTGCTCTTCCTGCTGTCGATCGGCGCCATCCCCGGTTCGCTGATCCCGCAGACCAGCATCGACCCGGTCAAGGTCGACGAGTTCAAGGGCGACCACCCCACGCTCGCCGGGCTCTACGACAAGCTGGGGATGTTCCACGTCTACAGCTCGGTGTGGTTCTCGGCGATCTACCTGCTGCTGTTCATCTCGCTCATCGGCTGCATCGTGCCGCGCACCTGGCAGTTCGTCGGGCAGCTCCGCGGCCGGCCGCCGGGCGCCCCGAGCCGGCTGACCCGGCTGCCCGCGTACACCACCTGGCGCACCGGGGCGGACCCCGACGAGGTGCTCGGGGCGGCCCGGCAGCTGATGAGGAAGCGGCGCTTCCGGACGCACCGGAGCGGCACCGCGGTCGCGGCCGAGAAGGGCTATCTGCGCGAGACCGGCAACCTCGTCTTCCACATCGCGCTGATCGTGATGCTGGTGGCGTTCGCCGTCGGCAGCCTGTGGAAGTCCGAGGGCGGCAAGCTGATCGCCGACGGCGACGGCTTCTCCAACAGCCTCACGCAGTACGACGACTTCAAATCCGGCCCGTTCTTCGACACCGACACGATGGAGCCCTTCGGCTTCTCGATGAAGAAGTTCGACGTCACCTACGAACGGTCGGGTCCGCAGAAGGGCACCCCGCGGACCTTCCGCGCCAATATCAGCTACTTCAACGGCGCGGAGGGCAAGGAGCACTCCACCGCCATCGAGGTGAACAAGCCGCTCGACATCGCGGACTCGAAGGTCTATCTGCTCTCGCACGGCTACGCGCCGGAGGTCACCGTCAAGGACGGCCGCGGCAAGGTGGTCTACAACGGAGCGGTGCCGTTCCTGCCGCAGGACCCGAAGAACTTCACCTCCAGTGGTGTGGTGAAGGTGCCGGGCGCGCAGACCAAGGCCGGCAAGCGCAATCAGCTCGGGTTCCAGGGCTTCTTCGTGCCGACGTTCGGCGGCCGGGGATCGGGCTCGATGTTCTCCCAGTTCCCCGCGCTGGACAATCCGCGGCTGACGCTGACCGCGTACCACGGTGATCTGGGCATCGACTCCGGTCTGCCGCAGAACGTCTACAAGCTGGAGCAGAAGAACCTCAAGCAGTACAAGAAGAGCGACGGCCGCGCGGTCGCCCAGATGATGAAGCCCGGCGAGACGATGACGCTGCCCGGTGGTGACGGCAGCATCCGGTTCGACGGCGTCAAGAACTGGGCCAGCTTCAAGATCACCCACCAGCCCGGCAACGGCCTCGCGCTGACCGGCGCGGTCGCCGCCCTGCTGGGCCTGGCCGGTTCGCTGTTCATCCAGCGGCGGCGGGTGTGGATCCGCGCGGAGAAGGGCGCCGACGGCGTCACCGTCGTCGAGATGGCCGGCCTCGGCCGCAGCGAGTCGCCGCGGCTCCCGGAGGAACTCTCCGATCTCGCCGTGGCCCTGGCGCCGCACGCTCCGATCGCCGCGGACCCCGGCCCGGCCGCGGACACCGAACCCGAAGACTCCGCGGAGCCCACCGACTCCGCCGATCCTGCTGATCCCTCCGAAGGAGCGCGCGCGTGAATCTCGCTGCCGCAGCCAACGAGACAATGGCCCACAACAGCAATGTGCTGGTCTATTCGGCGATGGCCGTCTACACCCTCGCCTTTCTCGCGCACATGGCCGAGTGGGTGTTCGGCAGCCGCAGCAAGGTCGGGCGCACCGCGGCGGCCCTGACGGCTGCCGTGCAGGCACCGGCCGCGGCGCCCGCCCCGGTGGTGCAGAAGGGCGGCACCGCCGTATTGGAGCGGCCGAAGGTCATCATCAAGCGGGCGGCCGGCAGCCGCGATGTGCCGGACGGGCCGGGCGCGGCCGGCGGCACCGAGAAGGGCGACCTCTACGGCCGGATCGCCATCTCGCTGACCGTCCTGGCGTGGGCGCTCCACGTGCTGGGCGTGATCACCCGCGCCCTGTCGGTGGAGCGTGCCCCCTGGGGCAACATGTACGAGTTCTCCACGACGTTCGCCGCGGTCGCCGTCAGTGCGTACCTGATCCTGCTCCTGCTGAAGAAGAACGTCCGCTGGATCGGCCTGCCGCTGATCACCACGGTCCTGCTCGACCTCGGGCTCGCGGTCACGGTGCTCTACACCGCCAGCGACCAGCTGGTGCCGGCCCTGCACTCGTACTGGCTGTGGATCCACGTCAGCTGCGCGATCATCTCCGGCGCGGTGCTCTACCTCGGCGCCGTCGCCACGCTGCTCTTCCTCTTCCGCGACCGCTACGAGGGCAAGCTCGCCAACCCGTCGGTCAAGCAGCCCGGCGGCTTCGCCACCTCGGTGCTGGAGCGGCTGCCGTCCGCCGCCTCGCTCGACAAGTTCGCGTACCGCATCAACGCCACGGTCTTCCCGCTCTGGACCTTCACCATCATCGCGGGCTCCATCTGGGCCGAGGCCGCCTGGGGCCGCTACTGGGGCTGGGACCCCAAGGAGGTCTGGTCCTTCATCACCTGGGTCGCCTACGCCTGCTACCTGCACGCCCGCGCCACCGCCGGCTGGAAGGGCCGCAAGGCCGCCTGGCTGGGCCTGGTCGCGTTCCTCTGCTACCTCTTCAACTACTACGGCGTGAACATCTTCGTCACCGGCCTGCACTCCTACGCCGGAGTCTGACCGGACGACCGGACGGCCGGACGCCCCGGCAGCACTCCGGTGCCCCAGTCCGATCTGCGCAACCCCGTGCCGTACGGGATCGTGGCCCTCATGGAGAGCCCGATCCCGTACGGCACCGTCCATTCCACGGCGGACACCCGCACCCTCGGCTTCACCCTGCGCTTTCCCCAGCCTGTGGAGGACGTGTGGGCCGCGGTCGCCAGCGCCACCGGGCTGTCCGGCTGGCTGGCCGTCGCCGACCCCTTCGAACGGCACCAGGGCGGCGCGATCACCCTGCACCGGCAGCACTCCGACGGCTACGGAGCCGCCACCGTCGCCCCCGGCCGGGTCACCTGCTGGGGGCCGGGCCGGCTGGCCGAGTACACCGTCGATGTGCACGGCCGGATCCGCTTCGACCTCGGCCGTGATCCGGACCGTACCGGCGGCACCCTGCTGCGCTTCACCAATGAGCTGGTCTGCCCCGACAGCGCGGTGCTGAGCCACCTGGCCGACTGGCACCAGCACTTCGAGTTCCTCGCCGAGGCGCTGGCGGGCCGGCCCGCCGACTGGCCCTCCTGGAGCCTGGACCGCTGGCGCGCGCTGTACGGGGCGTACGAGCACACACGCTGAGGCGCCGTCGGGTCCGGTCCCGGCCCCGCGCCCGTCAGCGCCGTTTGCGGCGGCCCGGCTCCTGGTACGGGGGCAGCTGTCCCGCGCCCGGCAGCGTCGGCTTGGGCAGATGCGCCACCTCCCACTGTGCCTGCGCCAGCTGCTCGGCGGTGCCGCCGGGCAGCCGCGGCGGGCGGGGGAAGGGGTGCCGGAAGCCGAAGGCCGAGGTGAGGTCGCCGAAGGTGGAGCGCCGCCAGTCGCTGATGTTCGGCTCCTCGACGCCCGTCCAGCGCTCCAGGAACTGCAGCACCGAGGTGTGGTCGAAGGCGTCGCCCGCGGCCCAGCCGCCCACCGTCCACGGCGAGATGATCATGCACGGGACGCGGAACCCGCCGCCGATCGGCAGCCCCCCGACGAACTCGTCCGCTGTGCCGGCGGGCGGGACGGGCGGCGGCACATGGTCGAACTGGCCGTCGTTCTCGTCGTAATTGAGGATGAAGGCGGTCTTGGCCCACACCTTGGGGTTGGCGGCGATCGCCTCGATCTTGCGGGCCACGTAGTCGGCGCCGGCGGCCGGCAGATAGTCCGGGTGCTCGGACTGGTAGCTGGTGGGGATCAGCCAGGAGACGGCGGGCAGCCGGTCGGCCCGTGCGTCGTCCTCGAAGGTGCCGGCCGGCCGGGCCCGCACCCCGCGCTCGTAGAGCGGCTCGCCGGGCACGGCGTTCCGGAAGGGCTGGAACTGCTCCAGCAGATTGCAGCCGTAGTCGTCCTCCTCCTGGTAGACCTGCCAGCTGATGCCGGCCGCCTGGAGGCGTTCGGCGTACGTCGTCCAGCGGTAGGGCTGCGGCGCGGTGTTGTTGAGGACCGGGCCGCCGAGGGTGCCGCCCGGGTCGATGGTGCCGGTCATCCAGTAGAGCCGGTTGGGCCAGGTCGGGCCGAAGACCGAGCAGAAGTAGTTGTCGCAGAGCGTGAAGGTCTCGGCGAGGGCGAACTGGAAGGGAATGTCCTGACGGGTGTGATAGCCCATGACGTACGGGCCGTTGACGCCGTCGGCCTTGCGGTGCGCGGGCAGCCAGCGGTCCATCTTCCCGCCGTTCCACGCGTCGTGCTGGACGGACCAGGCGTGGCTGGTGGAGGGGATGGCCTGGGCGCTGGAGGTGTGCGTATCGAGATGGAACGGCAGCAGATAGCCGTCCGGGTTCTCCGCGTCGGGCTGGTGGAAGACGGACCGGCCGTCGGGCAGGGTGAGCGCGTCCGGGTCGGCGAAGCCGCGGACGCCGCGCAGCGTGCCGAAATAGTGGTCGAAGGAGCGGTTCTCCTGCATGAGCAGGACGACGTGCTCGATGTCGTCCAGCGAGCCGTGCCGGGCCGGTCCGGCGGCGACGGCCTTGCGGACGCTGGGTGGCAGCAGCGACAGCGCGGCGGCGCCGCCGACCGCGCCGGCCGCCGAGCCGAGGAGTCTGCGTCGGGTCATATCGGGCATATGTGCCACTCTCCCTGAGTCGCCTGAGCCCTCCGTGGGCCGACCCGACTGTGGCGCCGCCCCGGTTTCCCCGGCAGGGGGAGATAGCTGAACGATGCATCAATTGGCCGTGAACGGACGAGAGTTGGCCCACTTCCGCTACGCCCCGTACGCCGCCCTACGGACCTCTCAGCAGCCCTCGTACCACCCGTACTACGCGTATCCGGCCGCGCGTCAGGACAC
Source organism: Streptomyces sp. NPDC101393 (assembly GCF_044767385.1). NCBI lineage: Bacteria > Bacillati > Actinomycetota > Actinomycetes > Kitasatosporales > Streptomycetaceae > Streptomyces > Streptomyces sp. NPDC101393. The sequence goes on from NZ_JBIWNU010000017.1 coordinate 43,794, forward strand.
GCGGCCGAGGCCCGGAGTTCCCTCGGGTGCCGGGTACGGCCGCTCCTGGGGCAGCAGCGCGGCGGCCGCCGCTGTCTCACCGGACCGCATCAGCGCATGGATCTCGTGGGCCAGCGGGGTCACCTCCGTGATGCCCACCGTCCACTCATCGGCGTACTGCCGCGAAGCCTCCCCCGACAGCCCCAGCTGGAGCGACCGGTAGGGCAGCGCGGCCAGCCGCAGATCGCGCTCCGGGTCCCACTGCACCCGGACGGGCGCATTCCGCAACTGCTGCTTCCAGGCCCCCCGGTCCGCATGCGCGGCGGAGTCGTAGTGCGACAGGCAGGCGCTCTCCAGCGCCCGGTCGAAGCCGGCCCGCTCGATCTCGATGGCGAGCACCGTCTCCTGATCGGCCTTGGCGCCCCACCCGCAGCAGTACATCATCCACAGGAACGACGGCTTGATCCATGTCATCCGCTCCCGCTTCCACGCGGCCGGAAACCGGCCGTCGCGTGCGGCGGGGACCCCCAGTGCGGGCGCGTACGCCTGATAGACGGTCACGGTGGCCTCGGTGTACCGCGCGCGGACGCGGCGGAGGGGTTCGGCGGGGGCGGGCGTGGTGGCCGGGATCGGGGCCGGGGTCGGGTGCATGGGGGCATGCTCGCCGCCGGGAGCGCCGTACGGCCACCGGATTACGAGGGCCGCCGTCCGCCCGGCTCACTCGTTGCCGATGTCCTCGTTCCACAGTGCCGGGTGGGCGCCGATGAAGTCGCGCATCATCTCCGCGCAGCCGAGGTCGTCCAGCAGCACGATCCGTACGCCGTGCCGAGCGAGCCAGTCGTGCCCGCCGTGGAAGGTGCGGGCCTCGCCGATCACCACCCGCGAGATCCCGAACTGGCGCACCAGGCCGCTGCAGTACCAGCAGGGGGAGAGGGTGGTGACCATCGTCGTGCCGCGGTAGCTGTGCTGCCGGCCCGCCGCGCGGAAGGCGTCGGTCTCGGCGTGCAGGGACGGGTCGTTGTCCTGCACCCGGCGGTTGCGGCCGCAGCCGAGCAGCGCGCCGTCCGGGCCGTAGAGCGCGGCGCCGATCGGAATGCCGCCCTCGGCCAGGCCCTCCCGCGCCTCGGCGACCGCCGTCGCCAGCATCGCGCGGGCCTGCTCCTGGAGGTGGTCGCGGTGGCCGGCCGGGTCGTGGTGGACGCCCTCGGCGGTGCCGTGCAGGCGGAGTTCGTCGCGGTCCTGCGCCCAGTCCTGCGGGTCCTGATCCGGTGCCTGGTCCATATCGGCCACTCTTCCCGCTCGGGCGCCGCCCGGCAACGCACACACGGGCGAGCCGCGGGTGACGGCGGGGAAGCGGCGGGACGGCGGAGAAGGCCGGGAGCGCCGGCCGGGGTCAGCTCTTGGCGGGCGGCGGCGTGTCGTCGGGGCCGTCCGGAGTGGGGTCGTCCTTGCGGCGCAGCTCGTCCTCGCGGCGCCGCAGATCGGCCTCCCAGTCCTTGAGCAGCGCCTCGTCCTTCTTGCTCTCGTCCTTGAGGGACTTGAGGAAGTCGGGGTTGTCGTCCGGCGCGACCCACTTGGCGCGGCGGTTGCGGTGCCATTCGGAGGGGGTGGAGCCATCCGCCGGGGCGCCCCGGACCTTGCCCGCGACCAGCCAGGCGACCGGTCCCACCAGCACCTCACCGAAGAGCAGGATGATGATGACCCAGATCACCTTGGGCAGGCCGCGGATCTGGTTCTCGGGGGTGTTGAGGCAGTCGATGAAGGCGTAGATCCACAGTGCCAGCACCAGGAGGAACGGCAGATACCTGAGCATTGCGGAAGGAGCCCCCTGTACGCGACGGCGGGCCCGCGGCGGGGCCCGGTGACCCGTCCAGGGTAGTGCGTACCGGATACTGGAACGCATGGCTTATGACGATCTTCGCTCGTTCCTGCGCGCGCTCGACCGGGAGGGCGATCTCCGGCGCATCAAGGCCGAGGTCGACCCGTATCTCGAAGTCGGCGAGATCGTGGACCGGGTGCAGAAGGCCGGGGGCCCGGCGCTGCTCTTCGAGAACGTCAAGGGTTCGGCGATGCCGCTGGCCATGAACGTCTACGGCACCGACCGCCGGCTGCTGAAGGCGCTCGGGCTCAGGGCGTACAGCGATATCAGCGACAAGATCGGCGGGCTGCTCAAGCCCGAGCTGCCGCAGGGCTTCGTCGGGATGCGGGAGGCGTTCGGCAAGCTCGCCGGGATGACGCACGTCCCGCCGCGGAAGGTGAAGGGCGAGGACGCGGCCGTCCAGGAGGTCGTGCTCAAGGGTGACGAGGTGGACCTCGACGCGCTCCCGGCGCTGTTCACCTGGCCCGAGGACGGCGGCTCGTTCTTCAACCTCGGCCTGACGCACACCAAGCACCCCGAGACCGGCATCCGCAATCTCGGCCTCTACCGCCTCCAGCGCCACGACAAGCGCACCATCGGCATGCACTGGCAGATCCACAAGGACAGCCGCAACCACTACCAGGTCGCCGCCAAGCGCGGTGAACGGCTGCCGGTCGCCATCGCCTTCGGCTGCCCGCCGGCCGTGACGTACGCTTCCACCGCACCGCTGCCCGGCGACATCGACGAGTACCTCTTCGCGGGCTTCCTCCAGGGCAAGCGGATCGAGATGGTCGACTGCAAGACCGTGCCGCTCCAGGTCCCGGCCCACGCCGAGGTCGTCATCGAGGGCTGGCTGGAGCCCGGCGAGATGCTGCCGGAGGGCCCGTTCGGTGACCACACGGGCTTCTACACGCCGCAGGAGCCCTTCCCTGCGCTGACCATCGACTGCGTCACGATGCGCAAGCGCCCGCTGCTCCAGTCGATCGTCGTCGGCCGGCCGCCGACGGAGGACGGGCCGCTGGGCCGTGCGACGGAGCGGTTCTTCCTCCCGCTCCTCAAGATCATCGTGCCGGACATCGTGGACTACCACCTCCCCGAGTCGGGCGGCTTCCACAACTGCGCGATCGTCTCGATCGACAAGAAGTACCCCAAGCACGCGCAGAAGGTCATGCACGCCATCTGGGGCGCCCACATGATGTCGCTGACCAAGCTCATCGTGGTCGTGGACGCGGACTGCGATGTGCACAACCTCCACGAAGTGTCCTGGCGGGCGCTGGGCAACACCGACTACGCCCGTGACCTGACCGTCGTCGAGGGGCCGGTCGACCACCTCGACCACGCCTCCTACCAGCAGTTCTGGGGCGGCAAGGCAGGCATCGACGCGACCAGGAAGTGGCCCGAGGAGGGCTATACGCGAGACGGGGGCTGGCCGGAGATGGTCGAGTCCGACCCGGAGACGGCGGCGAAGGTCGACCGCCGCTGGAAGGAGTACGGCCTGTGAGTGCCTCCGCCGCCGCGCTGCCGCAACCCGGCAGGACCAAGGCGTTTCTGCGTCTGGTGATGATCGAGCACTCGGTCTTCGCGCTGCCCTTCGCCTACATCGCCTCGCTGACCGCGATGTTCCAGTGGGACCGGAACATCCACTGGGCGCGGCTGCTGCTGGTCACCGTGGCGATGGTCGGGCTGCGCACGTTCGCGATGGCCGCCAACCGCATCATCGACCGCGAGATCGACGCCCGTAACCCGCGTACCGCCGGGCGCGAGTTGGTCACCGGCGCGGTGTCGGTGAGGTCGGCGTGGACCGGCGCGCTGATCGCCGTCGTCGTCTTCCTCGGCGCCGCCGCACTGCTCAACCCGCTGTGCCTGGCGCTGGCGCCGGTCGCGGTGATCCCGATGGTGGTCTATCCGTACGGGAAGCGCTTCACCCACTTCCCGCACGCGATTCTGGGCCTGGCCCAGGCGATGGGGCCGGTCGGCGCCTGGATCGCGATCAGCGGCAGCTGGTCCTGGGACGCGGTCATCCTCGGTCTCGCCGTCGGCGTCTGGATCGGCGGGTTCGACCTGATCTTCGGCTGCCAGGACGTGCAGGCCGACCGGGCGCACGGCGTGAAGTCCGTACCGGCCCGCTTCGGCATCCCGGCGGCCCTGCACGGTGCCCGCGCCTGTCATGCCGTCACCACGGCGCTGCTGGTCTGGTACGCGCTGGCCACCGGCGCCGGGGTGTTCTTCTGGGCCGGTCTGGTGATCGTCGTCGGCGCGTTCCTGTACGAGCACACGATCGTCCGGCCGCACGACCTGTCCCGCCTCAACCGGGCGTTCTTCTCGGTCAACGGCTTCATCGGCATCGCGCTGTTCGTCTGTGCCCTGCTGGATCTGCTGGTGCGGGGCCTGACGGTCTGACACGCGGACAAGGGGGCGGGGGGGGGCCCCCCCGGGGGGGGGCCCCCCCCCCCGGGGGGCCCCCCCCCCCCCCCCCCCCGACAACACCCCCCCCCCCCCCCCCCGGGGGTGGGGCCACAACCCCCCCCGGGGGCCGGGGAGTGTCG
>NZ_JBIWNU010000017.1:48186-96732 GCF_044767385.1 Streptomyces sp. NPDC101393
CCGGCTGCGCCGAACTCGACACCGCCCAGCGCGAAGCGCTCGCCCGCACCCTCTGACCCCCCCCCCCCCCCCCCCCCCCCCCGCCGGGGGGGCCCCCCCCCCCCCCCCCCCCCCCCCCCCCCCGCCCCCGTGCGTATGCCGCGCCGTCCGTCAGCCCTTGATCATCGGCCAGGCGAGCAGCCGTGGGTAGGTCCACAGCTCGCCACGGGTCGCCTTGATCGTGCCGATGATGGCGCAGACGATCGCGGCGAGGCCGTTGACGCCCATCAGGACGACGACGGTCAGCAGCGGGACCGCCAGCCCGCCGCTGGAGCTGTTGAAGCTGTCCGCCGCCACCGAGAAGATGATGGCGCTGGCGAAGTACAGCACCAGGCCGATGGCCGACATGATGGCCTGGGTGATGCCGAAGTTCATCCCCTCGGTGGCGTGGTGACGGATGTACGGGTCGTGCTTGTGGCGGTCGTTGGAGCGGATCGACATCGGGACGATCCAGCCCAGGAAGGCGCCGAGACCGCAGCAGATCGCCGATCCGGCGGTGATCGTCAGCAGGGCGCCGAGGTGGGCCCACATCGCCGGACCCGTGGAGTTGGCGGGCGGCCGGCCGTCGTATCCCTGCTGGTACCCCTGGCCGTAGCCCGGGTCGGACGGGTAGCCGTAGCCGCCGGGGGCGGACGGGTAGCCGTAACCGCCGCCGGGAGGGGCGCCGTTGTTCCAGCCCGGCTGCGCGCCGTACGGCTGCTGTGGCCCGCCTGCCTGTGGGCCGTATCCGGGCTGGTGGTAGTCGGACATGCTCTGCTCACCCCGTGGTTGCTGCGTGCTTCGCTCCGCCCCGTCGGCGCGTCGTGGCGCGCGCGGGCGGCTTCCCGTTCCTTCGAGCCTACGGGACCCGTCCGACAGCGGGTGCGGCCGTACCGCTCGGCATGCGCGCGCGGAAGACGAACGCGGCCAGCACGCCGCCGATGAGCCCGAACAGATGGCCCTGCCAGCTGATGCCGCTGTCGGACGGCAGGGCGCCCCAGATGATCGAGCCGTAGACCGCGCCGACGATCACGCCGATGGCGATGTCGAGCGGTTTGCGTTCGATGAAGCCGCGCACCAGGAGGTAGCCGAAGAGGCCGAAGACGACGCCGGAGGCGCCGGCGGTGTTGCTGTGCGGGGCGGCGGTCAGCCAGACGCCCAGGCCGCTGGCGACGATGACGAGGGCGACCACGCCGACGAAGCGGCGCACCCCGCTGCGCAGCGCGGCGACGAGGCCGAGCAGCAGCAGCGGCAGGGTGTTGGCGGCGAGGTGGCCGAAGCCGAAGTGCAGGAAGGCGGCGGGCACGATGTCGACGAGCTCGGCGGGCTCGCGCGGCTGGATGCCGAAGGAGTCCAGGGCGTTGCCGGTCGCGGTATCGACGGCCTCCAGCAGCCAGAGCAGGGCGATCCAGCCCAGCATCAGGCAGATCGCGGGCTTCGCTCGTGAGGTCATCTCCCGCCCTCCCTTCCTCTCCGGCTCGCTCCCGGCGGGTCGGCGCCGGGCGGCACCGCGATGGGTGCACAGGTAAGAACGGCCGTGACGGGGTCCGCGGTTCCGCCGGATAGGCTCGATGGTGTGGAGCCGCCGCACAACAACACCAGTAAGGACCCCGGCCGACGCCGCCCGTGGGTCGTGGGGATCTCCGGCGCGTCCGGGACGCCGTATGCCGCGTCCGTGCTGCGCGGGTTGCTGGCCGCCGGGGAGGCGGTCGATCTCATCGTCAGCCGGGCGTCGCGGCTGACGCTGCTGGACGAGACGGGAATCACGTTCCGGGATGCGCACTGGCGCGGCGACCTGCGCGAATGGCTGGCGCGCGGTGCTGACGGGAAGCCGGGGACGTTTCCGGTGACGGAGGCGGAGCTGGCGGACGTCCGGTATTGGCCGGCCGGGGATCTGGCGGCGGGGCCGTCGTCGGGTTCGTACGCCGTGAAGGGGATGCTGATCGTCCCCGCGAGCACGGCGTGTGTCGCGGGGGTGGCGCTCGGGCTCTCGAAGGATCTGCTGCAGCGGGTGGCGAGCGTGACGCTCAAGGAGCGCCGGCGGCTGGTGGTCACGGTGCGGGAGACCCCGCTGAACGGACCGACGCTGAAGCATCTGGTGACGCTGGACGAGGCGGGCGCCGTGGTGCTGCCCGCCTCTCCGGCGTTCTACGCGGGTGCGACGCACATCCAGGATCTGGTGGATTTCGTCGCGGGCCGGGTGCTCGATGCGGCAGAGGTGCCGCACGGCCTGTACCGGCGATGGGAGGGGGAGCTGAGGGGTGGCTCCAAGGAGGAGGCCCCCGGGGCTCCTTAGCCGGCTAGCTCTTCTCGGCTGCCGTGGTGGTGGCGGCGCGGCGGAAGCGGCGCCGGGCTCGCGGAGCCGCGAGCTGGTGAGCACGTGAACGATTGGCCAGGTCCTGCAGCTCGCGCATGCGGGCGTAGGCCATCTCGATCGAGTACACGGTGACAACTCCTGTGAAGATCGTCGTTGATCGGTGGAAGATTCGAAAGATTTACAGGGTCTGGAGCCCTGTATGCCTTAGATTCTACATGCAGAACTCGAAAATGCGTAAAGATTGGAAGGCTTGAGGGCATGGACGCGGTGGACAGGCAGCTCATCCAGGCACTTCGCGAGAACGGCAGGGCCTCCTATGCGGAGCTCGGCCGGCTCGTCGGCCTCTCCGGACCCAGCGTCACGGACCGGATCAACCGGCTCGAAGCGGCCGGCGTGATCACGGGGTACCGCGCGACGGTCGACGCCACCTCCCTCGGGCTCGGCGTCACCGCACTGGTCGGCATCTCCCTCTCGGACGCCGCCGACCACGAGGACGTCGCGCGCCGGCTCAAGGACCTCGCCGAGATCGAGGACTGCTGGTTCATCGCCGGCGACGACTCGTACATGCTCAAGGTCCGGGTGGACAACGTCGACGGCCTGGAGCGCACCATCCGGCGGCTGTCCGGCACCAGGGGCGTCTCCCGTACGCGCACCACGATCGTGCTCTCCACCAAGTGGGAGAACCGCGTCGGCGAGCTGCCCGAGGAGCCCGTCGAGTAGAGCCCGTCGGGACGGATCGCCGGGTGCCTGAACGGGCGCGTCCCACGGCGCGTCATGGGGCCCCCTCAGGGGGCTCCGTTCGCTCCGGTAACGGGGGAGTAGGCTCGGCGAAGTCCGTTTTTCGGCACCGAAACGGTCAAGATCACGGCAGAAACACTGGGAACTGGGAGGCGACCGGATGGCTGCGTCTATGGATGTGGGCCTCAAGCGTGAGCTGGAGGCGAAGGTCCACGCCGGGGAGCGGCTGACCCGCGAGGACGGCATCGCCCTCTACGAGTCCGACGACCTGGCATGGCTCGGCGGGCTCGCCCACGAGGTGCGCACGCGGAAGAACGGCGACGTCGTTCACTTCAACGTCAACCGCCACCTCAACATGACGAACGTGTGCACCGCGTCGTGCGCCTACTGCTCCTTCCAGCGCAAGCCGGGCGAGAAGGACGCGTACACGATGCGCATCGAGGAGGCCGTCCGCCTCGCCAAGGCGATGGAGGGCGACAACCTCACCGAGCTGCACATCGTCAACGGCCTGCACCCGACCCTGCCGTGGCGCTACTACCCCCGGTCGCTCAGCGCCCTCAAGGAGGCGCTGCCCGACACCGTCTCCCTCAAGGCGTTCACCGCCACCGAGATCCACCACTTCGAGACCATCTCCGGGCTCGACGCGAGCGAGATCCTCGACGAGCTGATCGAGGCCGGCCTGGAGTCGCTGACCGGCGGCGGCGCCGAGATCTTCGACTGGGAGGTCCGACAGCACATCGTCGACCACGCCACCCACTGGGAAGACTGGTCGCGCATCCACCGCCTCGCGCACCAGAAGGGTCTCAAGACCCCCAGCACGATGCTCTACGGGCACATCGAGGAGCCGCGCCACCGCGTGGACCACGTCCTGCGCCTGCGCGAACTCCAGGACGAGACCGGCGGTTTCCAGGTCTTCATCCCGCTGCGCTACCAGCACGACTTCGTGGACATGCAGGACGGCAAGGTCCGCAACAAGCTCCAGGCGCGTACGACGATGGCCACCGGCGCCGAGGCGCTGAAGACCTTCGCGGTCTCCCGGCTGCTCTTCGACAACGTCCCGCACGTCAAGGTCTTCTGGGTCATGCACGGTGTGCAGACCGCTCAGCTCGCGCTGCAGCACGGCGCGGACGACATGGACGGCTCGGTCGTCGAGTACAAGATCACGCACGACGCGGACAACTACGGCACGCCGAACAAGCTCACCCGTGACGATCTGCTCGACCTGATCCGCGACGCCGGCTTCCGCCCCGTCGAGCGCAACACCCGCTACGAGATCATCAACGAGTACCCCGGCCCGGACGCCGAGCGCCGCGAGTCCCCGCAGCCGATGCGCCTTTGACCGGCCGCTGACGCGCCGCCGACCGGCCTGCGCCTTCCCACCGCCGTCCACGTCCCGGAATGCCCCGGGGTGCGGGCGGCGGTGCGCGTTAGGGTCCCCGGCATGAGCGTGCGCTTCGACCTGGACCCTTCTGTCACCCCTGAACTGCGTGACGGGATAGCCGCGCTGTGGACGGACGTCTCCAACGCCGGCGGCGCCGTCGGCTTCGTGCCGCCCGTGACGCGTGAGGACGTCCGCCCCGATCTGCTCCGGCACCTGACGGCGATGGCGGACGGCCGCGAGCGCCTGGTGGTCGGCCGGGACGCGGTCGGCCGGGTAGTGGCGACGGCCTTCCTCACCCTCAACTCCCACCGCCTGATGCGGCACTGGCTGTGGGTCTACACCGTGATGGTGCACCCCGACCTCCAGGGGCAGGGCACCGGCCGCGCCCTGATGGCCGCGGTCGCCGACGCCGCCGACACCCTCGACGGCATCAGCGGCATCCGGCTCACCTGCCGCGGCGGCACCGGCGCCCGCCACTTCTACGAGGCCTGCGGTTACAAGGAGGTCGGCCGGGTGCCCGGTGCGATCAAGGTCGCCGAGGGGGACCTCCGCGACGACATCACCATGTGGCTGGACCTCGGCTGACCCGCCTGACCTGCTGCGCCGGGCCCGGGGACGGGGGCCGGGAAGATCGCCCGGGGCGCTGTGCTTGACTGGACGTGACCCTTTCGGTTGCCGTTGAGAAGAAGGTCCTGTCCGTGAGTAGCCAAAAGTTCGCCACGCTCCGCTACACCGCCCTGCGAATCGGCCTCTTCGTCGCGTCCTTCGCCGTGGTGTGGGTGCTGGCCTACTTCCGGATCATTCCCCTCGGTATCGGCAGCGCCAACGCCGTCTGGCTGCTGCTGCTCGCCATCGTGATCTCCGCGCCGCTCAGCTTCGTGCTGCTGCGCAAGCAGCGGGACGCGATGTCCGAGCAGATCGTGGCCAAGGTCGACCGCTCGCGCGAGCGCCTCGCGGCCAACGCGAGCCAGGAGGACGGGCTGCTGAAGTAGCCCGCCCCCCGGGCACGCGCCCCCCGGGCACGCGCCCCCCGGGCACGCGCCCCCCGGGCACGCGCCCCCCGGGCACGCGCCCCCCGGGCACGCGCCCCCCCGCACACGCACCGACCGCACCGCACACCTGACAGCCGCCCGGCCGTGGAGTCCGCCTCCACGGCCGGGCGGCTGCGTCGTGTCGCCTCCGCTGCGGCCACCCAAAGATTTTCTTTGGGTTCCTCAAAGTTCGAGTGTTAACGTACTTGTCATGAAGACAGCAGCCGCGCACCGTATCCGCATGAGCGTCCCGCTCGTGGAGCGGCTGCACGTCGATCTTTGCCGCTGCATGTCCGCGGCCTGTTGCCGCCGCTGAGCTGAGTCATCGCAGTGGCCGGAGATCCCGTACACACGGACCTCCTGGCGCCTTTCGCCGTTTTCCCGACGTCTGACCTGTCCCCGGAGTGTGTCCGTTGTCCACGTCTGCTGAGTCCTCTGTGTCCGAAGAGGCCCCCCAGAACCCCAAGAAGCCCGCATCCTCGCGAATACCCAAGATCCCGTTCTGGATACAGATCCTGGCCGGCCTCGTCCTGGGCGTGCTGCTCGGCTGGGTCGCCAAGAGCGGTGATGTGGGGTGGCTCACGTCCACCCTGGAGCACGTCGGCGACATCTTCGTCCAGCTGCTGAAGCTGGCGGTCGCCCCGCTGGTGTTCTTCGCGATCCTGGTGTCGATCACCAACCTGCGGCAGGTCAACAACGCCGCCCGGCTCGCCACCCGCACCCTGCTGTGGTTCATGGTCACCTCGCTGATCGCCGTCGCGATCGGCCTGGCGATCGGCCTGTTGACCAACCCCGGCGCGGGCACCGGCCTGACCCCCAAGGACGGCAAGGCCCCCGAGCAGGCCGGCTCCTGGATCGACTTCCTGACCGGCATCGTCCCCAAGGACATCATCACGCCGTTCACCGAACTCAACGTCCTGCAGATCGTCTTCATGGCGGCCGTCGCCGGTATCGCGGCCCTCCAGCTCGGCGCGAAGGCCGAACCGGTCCTCAACATCAGCCGGTCCGTCCTCGAACTGCTGCAGAAGGCCCTGTGGTGGGTCATCCGCCTCGCCCCGATCGGCACCGTCGGCCTCATCGGCCACGCCATCGCGACGTACGGCTGGAACCTCATCGGCAAGTACGCGACCTTCACCGTCGACATCTACGTCGGCTGCGCCATCGTCCTCTTCGGCGTCTACCCGCTGCTGCTCTCGACGGTCGCCAAGGTCAACCCGGTGCAGTTCTTCAAGGGAGCCTGGCCCGCGATCCAGCTGGCCTTCGTCTCCCGCTCCTCGGTCGGCACCATGCCGGTCACCCAGAAGGTCACCGAGCGCCTCGGCGTGCCGAAGGAGTACGCCTCCTTCGCGGTGCCGTTCGGCTCGACGACCAAGATGGACGGCTGCGCCTCGATCTACCCGGCGATCGCCGCGATCTTCATCGCGCAGATCTTCGACGTCCCGCTGGGCATCGGCGACTACATCCTGATCGCCTTCGTCTCGGTCATCGGCTCCGCCGCCACCGCCGGTCTCACCGGCGCGACGGTCATGCTGACCCTGACCCTCTCCACCCTGGGCCTGCCCCTGGAGGGCGTCGGCCTGTTGATGGCCATCGACCCGATCCTGGACATGATGCGTACGGCCACCAACGTGGCGGGCCAGGCGGTCATCCCGATCCTGGTCTCCGCCAAGGAGAAGATCCTGGACCGCGACGCCTACGCCACCGCCCACGGCAGCCGCCTGGACGGGGACACGGAGCCGGGCGCGGACACGGGCGCCGAGCCGGAGCGCACCCCGGGCATCCCGGCGCAGGCCGCCGCGAGCTGACCCCGGGCGCTCCGCCCGGAGCGCGCAGCGCAGCACGGCAGCGCCCCCGCACACCATGACCTCATGGACCGCGGGGGCGCTGCCGTGCGTCGGGCGGGGCTATGCCGCCGGGGGCCGGGACGGTGCCGTCGCGCCCGTATGGGCCAGGATCGCGGTGGCCAGGCGAGGGAGTGCGGCCGGGGGGAGGGCGTGGCCCATACCGGGGATCTCCACGAGCCGGGTGTTGCCGATGACCTGGGCGAGGTGCTCGGCGTGCGGGGGCGGGAAGACCGGATCGGCGGGGGCGGCGAGGGAGAGGGCCGGGATCCTGTTCGCGGCCAGCTCGCCGGTGCGCAGCATGCCCGAGTCGTCGGCGCTGCCGTGCGCGGAGTTGGTGGTGTGGCGGCCGGTGTGCTCGATGATGCGGCGTTCCAGGGTGCGGAAGTGCTCCGCGTCGAACGGGAGCTGGTCGCCGGCGAGGATCCGCCAGTGTTCCGTACGGCGGTCCAGCTCGGCCTCCAGGCCGTGGTCCTCGACGGGGCGTGCCCACAGGTCGAGGACCGCGGGGCTGACGCCCGGGAGGTCGGCGGCCGGGACCTCGGTGCCGTCCGGGCGGGTGTACGGGCGGGTGCTGAGCGCGCAGGTGCTGATCAGCGTGGCGCTGAGGAGCCGGTCGGGGTGATCGGCGAGCGCCATCTGGGCCAGCATGCCGCCCAGTGACATCCCGACGATGTGCGCCCGGCCGATCCCGAGGCCGTCCAGCACGGCGATCGCGTCCTGCGCCAGATCGGCGATCCGGTACGGGTGCTGCGCGAAGGCCCAGGGGGAGCGGCCGGTGTCGCGGTGGTCGTAGCGGATCACCCGGTGGCGGGTGGCGAGCGCGTCGACCAGCGGCTCGGGCCAGCCGAGGCCGGAGGCCTGGGCGCCCATGATCAGCAGCAGCGGGGGCGCGTCGAGGGGGCCGCGCTGCTCGGTCCACAGGCGGATGCCGGGGGTGGCTTCGACGAACTGCTGCATGGGGTGGTCCCTCCGGGGTGCGGCCGCGCGGCGCCATGGGCGGGCGTCCGCGAGTCAACGTAACGATACGTATCGTCTCGCTTGGGCTGGATTGTGTCAAGGCTGAGGAGGCCCGGAGGAGGGAACGTAAACTTACTTCGCGGTAATTCGCGTCAAAGGGGCGGGACGGAAGGGCGTTTTCAGGGTGGGTGCGGTCAAGAGCAAGCGGGTGCCGAGGGCGGTCCGGGAGCAGCAGATGATGGACGCCGCGGTGCTGACGTTCGCGCGGCGCGGCTATCGGGCCGCTTCGATGGACGAGATCGCCGAGGTCGCCGGCGTCTCCAAACCGTTGGTCTATCTGTACTTGAACTCGAAGGAAGAGCTGTTCAGTGCGGTCGTCCGGCGCGAGTCGGCGGCGCTGGTGGAGGCCGTGACGGCGGCTGTCGAAGCGGGCGGACCGGCCGACCGGCAGCTGTGGAGCGGGCTGACGGGCTTCTTCGCGCACACCGCCGAGCGCCCCGACGGGTGGGCGGTGCTGCACCAGCAGGCGCGCACCCACGGCGAGCCGTTCGCGCGCGAAGTCGCCGCGATGCGAGCGGAGATCGTGGACTTCGTCACGGGCCTGATCGGCGCCGCCGCCAAGGAGGCGGGGTGCGCCGGTGAGCTGGCCGAACGCGAGGTGGCGGGGCTCGCCCATGCGCTGGTCGGTGCGGCCGAGTCGCTCGCGGAATGGGCCAATGTCCGCACGGATGAGGGCACTTCGGGGGAGCGGGAGCATCCGGCGGCCAAGGACACGGCGGCGACCTTGATGAACTTCGCCTGGGCGGGGCTGGGCCGCCTGATGGGCGGCGAGCGCTGGACGCCCGGCGGGCGGGCGCAGTGCGCCGGGCGCACGGAAGCCGGCGTCCCGGGGCGTGCGGCGGAGTGACGGAACGGCGCCGGACGGCCCCGGGAGGCGGGAGCCCGCCCGGCGCCGCCGGGTGACGCACCCGGGGCGGCGGTGCCGCGGCCGGGTGCGCCTGCCGGTCGGACCGCTTGGGCTTCGAGCATCCCGGGCCGCGCCGGCGGGTCCTTCTTGTGTGTGTCGGTGCGTCAGTGCGGTGCCCGGCGCACCGTGCCCGAGGTCGTCAGCCGGCCGTCGAGGTGGATGCGCGGGCGGTCGTCCCCGCCGCTGCGGAGCTGGAACGCGAGGGATTCGGCTGCGTCCTCGGCTGCGTTCTCGGTCGCGTCCGGCGTCCCGCCGTCGGTCGTGCCGGTCGGCTCCGTCTGCGCGTACGTGACCGTGGCCGGCAGCAGGACCGGCGCGCGGAACGCGGCGCTGATGCGGACCGCGGCGGCGCCGTGCGGTACGGCTTCGGCGGCGCAGCGGGCGAAGGTCCACATGCCGTGGGCGATGGCGCGCGGGAAGCCGAGGGGGCGGGCGGTGAGCGGGTGGAGGTGGATCGGGTTGTAGTCGCCGGACACGGCGGCGTGCCGACGGCCCAGGCCGGCGGGCAGCTGCCATGCGGCGCGTGCGGGGAGCGGCGCGGGGGGAGGGGGCGCGGGAGCCTCTGCCGGCTCACCCGCCGGCACCCGGTGGCGGGCCAGATAAGTGCTGCGGTCGGTCCACACCAGGGTGTCCCCGCGCCTGGCCTCGGTGGTCATCACGACCTCGGTGCCGCGCCGGTGCGGGAGCAACTGCGCCGCGTACACCGTGAGTTCGAGTGCGTCATCGGGGTGCAGGGGCGCCCACTGCTCGATGCCGATGGCGGTGTGGACCAGGCCCAGCAGCGGCAGCGGGAAGGCGCGGCTGCTCATCAGGCGGGCGGCGAGCGGGAATCCGAGGATGTGCGGGTAGGTGACCGGCAGCGGCCCGGTGGCCGGGAAGCCGCAGACGCGCGCGTACGCGGCGAGCGCGGCCGGGTCGATGCGCTGGGCGGGCAGCACGAGGCGGGTGGCGGGCAACTCCGCGTCCGGGCGCGGGCGTTTGCCGATACCGGTCAGCACGCCCTTGCCGAGGGCCGGCATCAGGCGGGGTGCGCGCCGGAGTGTCCGGCGGCACTCCGCCGCCTGTGCGTCCGCCGCTGACCGCGGGGTGGGTGCGGCGCTCATCAGGCCCCCAGCAGGCTCTGCCCGCAGACGCGGACGATCTGGCCGTTGACGGCCCAGGAGGCGGGGCTCGCCAGCCAGGCGATGGTCTCGGCGACGTCGACGGGGGCGCCGCCCTGGCCGAGCGCACTCATCCGCCGTCCGGCCTCGCGGATGAACAGCGGTACGGCGGCGGTCATCCTGGTCTCGATGAAGCCGGGCGCGACCGCGTTGACGGTGACGCCGTGCGCGGCGGCGGCGCGCGGGGCGAGGGAGCGGACCAGTCCGATGACGCCGGCCTTGCTCGCGGCGTAGTTGGTCTGCCCGGTGTTGCCCGCGATGCCGGCGATGGAGGCGGTGCCGATGACGCGGCCGGTTCCGTGGCGCAGGGCGCCCGCCGACAGGAGGTGGTCGGTGGTGCGCAGCACCGCGCCGAGGTTGACGTCGAGGACCGAACTCCAGCGCTCCTCCGGCATGTTGGCGAGCCGGCGGTCGCGGGTGATGCCCGCGTTGTGGACGAGGACGTCGAGCCCGTCGGCGGGCAGCGCGGCGGCGATCCGGGCGCCCGCGTCGGGGGCGGTGATGTCGAGCGGGAGGGCGGTGCCGCCGAGCCGGTCGGCGACCTCGGCAAGGTCGGCCCCGGCCTGCGGCACGTCGAGGCAGATGACGTGGGCGCCGTCGCGCACCAGCGTGGCGGCGACGGACTCGCCGATGCCGCGTGCGGAGCCGGTGACCAGAGCGGTACGGCCGGCGAGCGGGCGCGTCCAGTCGTCGGGTGCGGTGGTGTGGTCCGGGTCGGTCCCGGACGGGCCGATCTCGATGACCTGGCCGCTGACGAAGGCGGACCGCGGGGAGAGCAGGAAGCGCAGGGTGGATTCGGCGGGGTCGGCGGATCCCGGTGCCAGGCGCAGGAGTTGGGCGGTGCGGGCCTTGCCGAGTTCCTTGCCGAGCGAGCGTATGAAGCCTTCCAGGGCCTGCTGGGCCGCGGCCTGGTGGTGGTCGAGCGGGTCCGGGACGCTGCCGAGGACGACGACCCGGGCGTCGTCGGCGAGTCGGCGCATGACGGGGTGCAGTGCGGCGTGCACCTCCCGCAGGCCCTCGATGCGGGTGACCCCGGTGGCGTCCAGGACGACGGCGGCACAGCGGGATCCGGCTCCGGCGGCGTCATCCGGGATGTCCTCCGGGGAGGTGTGGACGGTCAGTCCCGTACGGGCGATGACCGTGGCCGGGTTGGCGGTGGACTTCCCCGCGGTCAGCCGCAGCACCGGGCCGTCGAGACCGGGGTGTTCGGGCGTCCAGCGGCGGAGCGGGGTGGGCTGCGGCAACCCGAGCCGGCGGGCGAGGAAGCGGCCGGGGCCGGAATTGGTGAGACGAAGGTAGTGATCGGGCATTGGCCAACTCCTGGTCCTCGCGTAAATTTACTTATAAGTAAGGTTACTGGTGGGTCAGGAGTTGGTCGAGGATGAGTGCTCAGGAGCCGGCGGAGGAGTGGGCCGGGACCGGGGAACGGACGCAGCAGACCGGGGGAGCGGCACCCGGCAGGGCGACGCTCGGCGGCACCGTCCGCCGCGTCGCGATCATCGGCGGCAGCCGCATCCCCTTCGCGCGGTCGGACGGCCCGTACGCCACCGCGTCCAACCAGGACATGCTGACCGCCGCGCTGGACGGGCTGGTCGAGCGGTACGGGCTGGACGGCGAGCAGGTCGGCGAGTTCGTGGCCGGCGCGGTGCTCAAGCACAGCCGCGACTTCCAGCTCGCGCGCGAGACCGTGCTCGGCTCCCGGCTGGACCCGCGCACCCCCGCGTACGACATCCAGCAGGCCTGCGGCACCGGGCTGCAGGCCGTCATCGCGGTCGCCAACAAGATCGCGCTCGGCCAGCAGGAATGCGGCATCGCCGGCGGTGCGGACACCGCGAGCGACGCACCGCTGGGCGTCAACGACTCGCTCCGCAAGATCCTGCTGGCCGCCCGCCGCGCCACGTCGGCAGGCGCGCGACTCCGGCAGCTCGCCCGGATCCGGCCGCGCCACCTAGTCCCCGACATCCCCCGCAACGCCGAACCGCGCACCGGCCTGTCGATGGGCGAACACGCGGCGCGCACGGCGAAGGAGTGGGGCATCGAACGGGCCGCGCAGGACGACCTGGCGGCCACCAGCCACCAGCGGCTGGCCGCCGCCTACGACCGCGGTTTCCTCGACGACCTGGTCGTCCCCTTCCAGGGCCTGACCCGCGACCACCCTCTGCGCCCCGGCTCGACGGCCGCGAAACTCGCCACCCTCAAGCCGGTGTTCGGCACGGACCTGGGCGACGCCACGATGACGGCCGGCAACTCCACGCCGCTGACCGACGGCGCGGCGACGGTCCTGCTGGCGAGCGAGGAGTGGGCGCGGGAGCGGGGGCTGCGGCCGCTCGCCTACCTCACCGCGTACGAGACCGGCGCGGTGGACTTCGTCGACGGGACGGACGGCCTGCTGATGGCCCCGGCCCACGCGGTGCCGCGGATGCTGGAGCGGGCCGGTCTGGGCATGGAGGACTTCGAACTGATCGAGATCCATGAGGCGTTCGCGTCCCAGGTGCTGGCCACACTGGCCGCCTGGGAGAAGCGCGGTCTCGCCCCGGTGGACCGGGCCCGGCTGAACACCGCCGGATCCTCCCTCGCCACCGGCCACCCCTTCGCGGCCACCGGCCCCCGGATCGTCGCCACCCTGGCCAAGCTGCTCGCCGAACGCGACCCGGCCGAGGACGACCGTCCGGTGCGCGGCCTGGTCTCCGTCTGCGCGGCGGGCGGGTTGGGGGTGACGGCCGTACTGGAGCGCGGGTAGCCCGCGCCGTCCTGGTCCCGCAGCCAGGCGGGGCCCCGCGACGGCACCTCCCAGCCCGCACACCCACCCGCCCATCCGCCCACCCCTCTACCGCCCCCCGCTGCGTAACCCGCCCCCTTCCGCAAGAACAGCCGTGCCGCGTCGGCCCGTTCCGTCAGCATGGGCCCGGCGGCCGGCTCCACTCCGCAGGAGAGATGAGGAGCCGCTCGTGTTCAGCCAGGAAAGTGCAGCCGCTACCGGAGGACCCGCCGACGCCGTCGGCCGGGGACCCGTCCCTGTCCCCGCCCCCGGCGCCGTGCTCGTCGAGCCCGAGAAGACGGTGCTCGACGGCACCGTGCGTGAGGTGTCGGTGCCGCCGCTGGCGCCCCAGGTGCCCCACGGTTCGCTCGCGGACATCCCGTTCCGCAACGCCCTTGAGGCCCCCGACGACATCGTGCTCGCCCGCAAGCAGCCCAGCGGGGCCTGGCGGGACGTGAGCGCCGCGGAGTTCGCCGTCGAGGTCCGCGCCGTCGCGAAGGGCCTGATCGCTCACGGCATGCGGCCCGGTGACCGCCTCGCGATCATGGCCCGTACGACCTACGAGTGGACCCTCGTCGACTTCGCGGCCTGGGCCGCCGGTCTGGTCCCCGTCCCCATCTACCCCACGTCCTCCGCCCACCAGGCCCAGTGGATCCTGCACGACTCCGGCGCCACCGCCTGCGTTGTCGAAGACGTCGCACAGGCCCGGATGATCAGCGGCTTCCGCAACGAACTCCCCGGCCTCGCGCACCTCTGGCAGTTCGACACCGGCGCCGTCTCCCAACTGGTCTCGGCGGGCCGCGACCTGCCCGACACGGTCGTCGACGAGCGGCGGACGCTCATCAGCCCGGCCACCATCGCCACCCTCATCTACACCTCGGGCACCACCGGCCGCCCCAAGGGCTGCGTCCTCACCCACGCCAACTTCTTCGCCGAGGTCGACAACTCCATCGAACTGCTGCACCCGGTCTTCCGGTCCCTCAGCACGGAACCCGCCTCGACGCTGCTCTTCCTGCCCCTCTCGCACGTCTTCGGCCGGATGGTCGCCATCGGCTGCCTGCGCGCCCGCGTACGCCTCGGCCACGCGCCCAGCATCCAGACCGACGACCTGCTCGCGGACCTCGCCGGCTTCCAGCCGACGTTCCTGCTGGCCATCCCCTACGTCCTCGAAAAGGTCTACAACACCGGCCGGGCCACCGCCGAGAAGATGGGCCGCGCTGCTTCCTTCGACCGGGCCGCACGCATCGCCCGCTCCTACGGCGAGGCCGTCGAGGCCAAGGAACACGGCACCGGCTCCGGCCCCGGGCCCGGCCTGCGGATGGCCCGCAAGCTCTACGACCCGCTCGTCTACCGCCGCATCCGCGCCGCCCTCGGCGGGAAGGTCCGCCACGCCATCTGCGGCGGCTCCCCCCTCGGCCACCGCCTCGCCGCCTTCTACTCCGGCGCCGGCATCGAGATCTTCGAGGGCTACGGCCTCACGGAGACCACGGCGGCCGCCACCATCACCCCGCCCCTGCGGCCCCGCATCGGCACCGTCGGCTGGCCGCTGCCCGGCGGCGGCGTACGGATAGCGGACGACGGCGAGGTGCTGCTGCGCGGCGGCCACGTCTTCGCCGGCTACTGGGACGCGGCACTGGGCGCCGCCCGCCCCGTGACGCGGCAGGGCTGGCTGGCCACCGGCGACCTCGGCTCCCTGGACGCGGACGGCTACCTCTCGATCACCGGCCGCAAGAAGGAAATCATCGTGACGACCGGCGGCAAGAACGTCGCCCCCGCCCCGCTGGAGGACCGGCTCCGGTCCCACTCCCTCGTCGGACACTGCATGGTCATCGGCGACAACCGCTCGTACATCACCGCCCTGATCACCCTCGAACCCGACGGCCTCTCCCACTGGCGCCAGATGAAGAAGAAGCAGGACGTGCCCATCGACGAGCTGGTACGCGACGAGGTACTCCTCGCCGACATCCAGCACGCCGTCGACGACGCCAACAAGCTCGTCTCCCGCGCCGAGTCCATCCGCCGCTTCGCCGTCCTCCCGACGGACTTCACCGAGCAGACCGGCCATCTCACCCCGTCCCTGAAGCTCCGGCGGGCGGCCGTCGCCCGCGACTTCGCCCCGCAGATCCGGGCCCTCTACGAACGCAACTGACCCGGATCCGACCCGATCCGACCCGGATCCGCGCTCGATCCGAACTCGATCCGAGCTGGATCTGTCCGAGATCTGACCCCGCTCTGGAGCGATGGCCCTCGGCGCGTCAGACTGGAACCCCGTGTCACCTCTGTGGGGGAGGTGGCACGGGGTCTGTCTGTGCGGAAAAGGGGCGGGAACGGGCGCGTACCCGCCCGCCCACGTCGTGCATGAGCCGCCCGAGGGGCGCAGTCTGGAAGCAGTGGCGAGCTGTTCCGGAGGTGATCGTCATGTTGCAGAGCGCTGTCGGATGGCATGTCGAGCTGGAATTCGAGGAAGACACCCATCGCACGCGCGCGGCCGCCCTCATACGGCTGCGTGACGGCACCGAGGTACGGGCCCACGGCTACGCCAGCCGCCACCCGGCCGACTCGAACCAGCCCAGGGTCGGCGAGGAGGTCGCAGGCGCCCGCGCACTCAACGAACTGGCCATGAAGCTGCTGACCAAGGCCCACGACGAGATCGACGAGGCCTCCGGCCGAACCTCGAACCCCCTCAGCTGGCCCGGCTGAAACGGCCGGGTGACCCGCCGCTCGGCTCCGGCCGGGCGCCGAAATCCCGTTGCCCGCCGCACCCCCGTACGGGATTCTTCAGCGCATGTCTGACAACGGATCCAGCAGTGCGCAGGGGGTGGCCGCGCTCTTCTCCCAGGGGCGGCTGACGGCGATCCCGCGAAAGGCGGCCCGCCGCAAGCAGCTGCTCGTCCACCTCACGGAGACGCTCTTCGAACCGGACCGCGACTACGACGAGCAGCAGGTCAACCGTGCGCTCCGCACGGTCCACGACGACTGCGCGGCACTGCGGCGCTATCTGGTCATCGCCGGCCTGCTGGCCAGGACACCCGACGGCAGCAGCTACCAGCGAGCCGTGTAGCCCGTCCGCCGGGACGTCGTATCCATTGCGGGGGGCTCGTCGCGCCCTCGGCCCCGTATTACGCGGGCGCTGCCGGCGGCCGACCGCGTGCCGGGTTGGCATCCGGAAAGAGCGGCGGCGGCATCGGGGGGAAACACGGACGGCCGGTAACTCGGTCTCCCGGTGCAATGCTCGCGGCTCCCGCGCGCATTGCGGGAGCCGCTGCCCCACAAAGGCAGGAGCCCCTCTCCCCACCGAAGTGGAGGAGCGGGGCTCCTTGGGTAATGCGTGAGCTCGACCTAGAAATCTTCAGGTCGGACCGGGCAACTCAGACCGGCGTAACGTTCTCCGCCTGCGGGCCCTTCGGACCCTGCGTGACGTCGAAGTTCACCTGCTGGTTCTCCTCCAGGGAGCGAAAACCAGAGGCGTTGATCGCCGAGTAGTGGACGAAGACATCCGGGCCGCCGCCGTCCTGGGCGATGAAGCCGAAGCCCTTTTCAGCGTTGAACCACTTGACGGTTCCGGTAGCCATAAGCCCTCCTTGGGCCAAAGGGTTGCCCTGCTCCAGAACCTGCAAACAAGTCTGAAAACTACAAAAGCCTGCGGGTCACATGCTCCGCAGGCTCTGTACTGCAAGGGAAACCAAACTGCAACTTGCGCTGAGCGTAGCATGTGGGGCTCGTGAGGTGGAAGAGCCAAAGATCACGTTTAGCCGACACCCCCACCGGCCATATGCGCCCCCGCCGCGCCGGGGCGCCGTCGGCAGGTCTAGCCTCCGCATGTGGACAATTCAACCTTCGGAGACGCACCCGCAGGAGCCGCGGCCGACCACCGTCGGAGCCGGCCGCGGGTGGGCCACATCCAGTTCCTGAACTGCATGCCCCTTTACTGGGGCCTCGCCCGTACGGGCACCCTGCTCGATCTGGACCTCACCAAGGACACCCCGGAGAAGCTCAGCGAGCAGCTGGTCCGCGGGGACCTCGACATCGCGCCGATCACGCTCGTCGAGTTCCTGCGTGCCGCTGACGACCTCGTCGCCTTCCCGGACCTCGCCGTCGGCTGCGACGGCCCGGTGATGTCCTGCGTGATCGTTTCGCAGAAGCCGCTGGACCAGCTGGACGGTGCCCGGGTCGCCCTCGGGTCGACCTCGCGCACCTCCGTGCGGCTGGCCCAGCTGCTGCTCGCCGAGAAGATCGGGGTCCGGCCCGACTACTACACCTGCCCGCCCGACCTCGGCGTGATGATGCAGGAGGCGGACGCGGCGGTACTGATCGGTGACGCCGCACTGCGCGCCAACCTGCACGACGGGCCGCAGCTCGGCCTGGAGGTGCACGACCTCGGCCAGATGTGGAAGGACTGGACGGGACTGCCGTTCGTCTTCGCCGTCTGGGCGGCCCGCCGTGACTACCTGGAGCGGGAGCCGCTGGTCGTGCAGAAGGTGCACGAGGCGTTCCTCGCCTCCCGTGACCTGTCGCTGGAAGAGGTCACCAAGGTCGCCGAGCAGGCTGCCCGCTGGGAGAACTTCGACGAGACGGTGCTGGAGCGCTACTTCACGACGCTCGACTTCCGGTTCGGCCCCGACCAGCTGCGCGGCGTCACCGAATTCGCCCGCAGGGTCGGCCCGACGACCGGCTTCCCGGCCGATGTGAAGGTGGACCTGCTGGGGGCGTGAGCGCTCCTGGCTCGCCCCGGTCTCCCTCTTGCCCGCCCCTCTAAGCTGGGGGCGCCGTCAAAGGGGGAGGCAACGCCATGGAGCCGCTGACTGAGCACGATCCGCGGGTCCTGGGCGGATACCGGCTGCTGGGGAGGCTCGGCGCCGGCGGCATGGGGCGGGTCTATCTGGGGCGCAGCGCGGGCGGCCGTACCGTCGCGGTGAAGGCCGTACACGCGCATTTCGCCGCCGATGACCAGTTCCGGGCCCGTTTCCGGCGGGAGATCGAGTCGGCGCGGCGGGTGGGTGGTGCCTGGACGGCTCCGGTGCTGGACGCCGACCCGGACGCGCCCGTCCCGTGGATCGCCACCGGCTATGTCGCGGGCCCCTCCCTCGCCCAGGCCGTCACGGACGTCGGCCCGCTCGCCGAGCACTCGGTACGGACCCTGGGTGCCGGGCTGGCCGAGGCGCTGGCCGCGGTGCACGCCCTCGGGCTCGTGCACCGGGACGTCAAACCGTCCAATGTGCTGCTGACCCTCGACGGCCCGCTGCTGATCGACTTCGGGATCGCCCGTGCCACCGAAGGCACCGCCTCGCTGACCTCGACCGGTGTGTCCGTCGGGTCGCCCGGATACATGGCGCCCGAGCAGATCCTCGGCGACGGTGCGGCGGGCGCCGCCGATGTCTTCTCGCTGGGTGCGGTACTGGCCTACGCGGCCACCGGTGTCAGCCCGTTCGGCGGCGACAGCTCGGCGGCGCTGCTCTACAAGGTCGTCCACGAGGAGCCGCGGCTCGGCCCGGAACTCACCGGCGAACTGCGTGACCTGGTCGCCGGCTGCCTCGCCAAGCGCCCCGGGGACCGCCCGGCCCCCGACGCGCTGGCCGCCCGGTTCGCCGGCGGCGGCAGCGGGGCCGCGGAGCGCGTGCGCGCGGGCTGGCTGCCGGGGCCGCTGGTCGAACAGGTCAGCCGGCAGGCGGTGGAGCTGCTGAACCTCGATACGGGGGCGCCCGGTGCGGGGGAGCGGGTCCCCGGGCAGGCGGCGGCGGTGGACGACGCGGTACGGACGCCGCTCGGCGGGGCCTTCGGACCGCCGGACCCCTCGTACGGCGCGGCCTCCGGGCTGGTGCCGTTCGAGGCGCAGGCCCAGATCCCGGCGGCGCCGGCCGCCCCGCCGCAGCCCACGCCCTGGCCGGTCGCGGGCGCACCCGGCGCCGGGCACCACGGCCCGGGGCCCGGCACCGGCCTCGCCGACCAGCCGACCGGGCCGCCGTCCCCCGCCCCGTACGCCCCCACTGCCGCGCCCGGCGCCCCGAAGGAGCGGCGGATCGCGCTGACCGGTGCGGTCGGGGCCAAGGACCGGGGCGACGGTGCGCCGAGGCGGGTGAGCTGCTCGCTGGTGCTGTCGGTCGCCGGTGCGCTGGCCGCCGCGACGACCGCCGCCGTCGTCTTCCAGGTGCTGCCGGGCACGGGCGGCGGGGACACCGCGACACCGCCGAACGGCGCCGCCAAGCCGTCCCGCACGGTCTCCCCGTCGCCGGGGGCGCCGGACGGTGTGGGCGGCGGCACGGTCGCCAAGGGCTTCCTCGGCACCTGGACCGGCAGCGTCACGACGCGCAGCGGCTTCCCCAACGGCAGGATGACCAGCGTCATCAAGCCCGGCGCCAAGGGCGATTACGTCATCCACACCACCTACGACGCGGTGGTGCTGCGCTGCGAGGCGAAGGCGAAGCTGGAGTCGTCCACGGCCGGCCGGCTGGTGCTCGTGGAGCGGCCCGACGGCAAGCAGGGGCCGGGCTGCACCGGCAACAGGTCCACGGTGACCTACACCCTCGGCAAGAACGGGTCGATCGCCTTCACCTCGGACGACGACGCGGGCGGCACCCCGAAGGCGACCCTCACGAAGAAGTGACCGGAACGGAAAGACGCGAGGGACGCGGCCGTGGCCGGCGGCCCGGCCGCTCCCCGGCCCGTCACACCCCTGGCGTACGCTGGTTCGGTCGTGATGCCCGTCGTCAGACCCGTCGTCCGCGCGCCGCACCGTTCGTCGTCGTACGCCGCTGTTTCGTCGTCATGCCCGCCTTGGAAAGGGACGCCCGGTGACCGAGAACGCCGACCTCCAGTCCGTACTCGACCGCGCCGCGCAGGGTGGCCGCATCACGCCCGAGGAAGCGCTCGACGTGTACCGCTCCGCGCCGCTGCACGCGCTGGGCAAGGCCGCGGACGCCGTGCGCCGCCGCCGCTACGCCGGCACCGAGCACATCGCGACGTACATCATCGAGCGCAACATCAACTACACCAATCTCTGTGTGACGGCCTGCAAGTTCTGTGCGTTCTACGCCGCGCCCAAGGACACCGAGAAGGGCTGGACCCGCGACCTCGACGACATCCTGCGCCGCTGCGCGGAGACCGTCGAACTGGGCGGCACCCAGATCATGTTCCAGGGCGGGCACCACCCTGACTTCGGCGTCGAGTACTACGAAGAGAACTTCGCCGCCATCAAGAAGGCCTTCCCGCAGCTGGTCATCCACTCCCTCGGCGCCTCCGAGGTCGAGCACATGGCCCGGATCTCCAAGGTGACGCCCGAGGAGGCGATCCGCCGGATCCACGCCGCGGGCCTCGACTCCTTCGCGGGCGCCGGCGCCGAGCTGCTGCCGGCCCGCCCCCGCAAGGCCATCGCGCCGCTCAAGGAGTCCGGCGAGCGCTGGCTGGAGATCATGGAGTCGGCCCATAATCTGGGGGTCGAGTCGACGTCCACGATGCTGATGGGCACCGGCGAGACCAACGCCGAGCGCATCGAGCACCTCCGGATGATCCGCGACGTCCAGGACCGTACGGGCGGCTTCCGCGCCTTCATCCCGTACACGTACCAGCCGGAGAACAACCACCTGAAGGGCCAGACGCAGGCCACCCTCTTCGAGTACCTGCGGATGATCGCCATCGCCCGGATCTTCCTCGACAACGTCGCGCACATCCAGGGTTCCTGGCTGACCACCGGCAAGGAGGTCGGCCAGCTGTCGCTGCACTACGGCGCGGACGACCTCGGCTCGATCATGCTGGAGGAGAACGTCGTCTCCTCGGCCGGTGCCAAGCACCGCTCCAACCGCATGGAGATCATCGACCTGATCCGCAAGGCCGGCCGGGTCCCGGCGCAGCGCGCCACGACGTACGAGCACCTCGTCGTGCACGACGACCCGGCGCTGGACCCGGTCGACGACAAGGTCGTCTCGCACTTCTCCTCGACCGCGATCGAGGGCGGCACCGCCCACCCCGAGCTGAAGCTCATCCAGGCCAACTGACGCCGGTGGGGCGGGAATTGACGGGCGAGCCGCCTGAGGGGCGGCCTGAAGCGAGGGGCGGCCGGGGGCTGTCGTGCTGACGATTCACCGGGTACGGGCCGTCCGCCTCGTCGTCGACCGGCCGGACTGCGTGCGGCCGGACGACGAGGGCCATGCGATCGCCGTCTCCGGCGACCGCATCGTGGCCATCGGGCCGTATGAGGTGCTGTTCGCGGAGTACGGCGAATGGGCGCGGATCCGCGTATGGGACGGCGTGCTCACCCCGGGCCGCCATGAGCCGGACGGCGCCGCCCTGTTGGAGGGCGCCTACCACCCCGACCCGCGCGAGGCGGACGAACTCGGCAGCGAGCCCGTCACCGGCCCCGCGCTCGCCGCCCTCGGGATGACCGATGCCCGCTGGGGCGCCGGCGCCCGGCGCGGTCTCCAGCGCCTGCTGGCCGGCGGGACCACCGCCATCACCGGCCCCTTCACCCGCCCCGCGGTCCGTACGGCCGTCCGGCGCTCCGGCCTGCGGGAAATCCCCGAGCGCGTGCCGCGCGCCCTGGCCACGGGCGGCGCCGCCGACTTCGCCGTCTTCGCCGCGGACGGCAGCTGCCTGGTCACCGCCCTCGCCGGGCGGCTGGTGCACCGCCGGCGCTGAGCGGCCGCCGCCCCGGGCGTGCCCGGTGCGGGGCACCCGGGCGGCACGGTGGACAATGGCCGGGTGACCCGAGCATCCCTGGACAAGCAGCCGCACGAAGTCGCCGCGATGTTCGACGACGTGGCGGCACGGTACGACCTCACCAATGACGTGCTCTCCCTGGGGCAGGCGCGTCTGTGGCGCAAGGAGGTGGACCGGGCGGTGGCCGCGCGGCCCGCCGAGCGGGTGCTCGACCTCGCGGCCGGCACCGGCACGTCCTCGCTGCCGTTCGCCAGGACCGGCGCCTACGTCGTGCCGTGCGACTTCTCCGTCGGCATGCTGGGCGAAGGCAAGAAGCGGCACCCCTGGCTGCCGTTCACGGCCGGCGACGGCACCCGCCTGCCGTTCGCGGACGGGGTGTTCGACGCCGTCACCATCTCCTTCGGGCTGCGCAACATCCAGGACACCGACGCCGCGCTCGCCGAGCTGTACCGCGTCACCAAGCCCGGCGGGCGGGTGGTGATCTGCGAGTTCAGCGAGCCGGTCTGGGCGCCGTTCAGGACCGTCTACACCGAGTACCTGATGCGCGCGCTGCCGCCGGTCGCCCGCGCGGTCAGCAGCAACCCCGACGCGTACGTCTATCTCGCCGAGTCCATCCGCAGCTGGCCCAACCAGCCCGAACTCGCCGCCCGGATGCAGGGCGTGGGCTGGGGCAAGGTCGCCTGGCGGAATCTGACGGGCGGCGTCGTGGCACTGCACCGGGGGACCAAGCCGGTCAGGTGAAGCGGGTGAAGCCGGTGACCGGGTGACCGGGCCGGTGGGAGCACGGCCGGCGGCCGGACGGGCCGATGGACTCGCTTGGGTAACGTCCCTTCACACGGCGTGCATACCCGGGAACCATGCGTGGTGCAGCAGTGTCTGTACGTTCGCCGGTGGCAGCTGTCCGCGCTGCCCCTGATCTTCCCGGAGTCCGCCGTGTCCTCGTTCTGCCCGGACTGTGGTTCTTCCTCTCCGCCCGAGGCGCGCTTTTGCATGGGGTGCGGCCGGGAGCGGCAGGCCGCCGCGCCACCCGCACCGGCAGCCCCCACCGGCCCGCCGCCGGCCCCCCTCGGAGCGCCACCGGCCCCGGCCGCGCCGCCCGGCCATGTGCCGTACGCCGCTCCCGCCCGCCCTTCGCCCGTCGGCGCCTTCCTCACCCGCACGGCGAAGGGCGACTGGGTCGCGGCCCTGAAGATCGCGGGCTGGCCCACGCTGCTGCTGCTCGTCCTCGCCGCTCTGCTGGGCATCATCTCCTCCGACGACACCGACTCGGCGGGCATCGGCTGGGGCGTACGGATGCGCAGCATGCTCGCGGTCCTGCTGCAGAGCGTCGGCGGTGGCGTCACCCTCAGCGGCAACGCCACCGGATCGCTGGGGTCATTGGGCGACGGCATGACGGGCGAGGCGTCCCTGTCGCTGGTGCCGCTGGTGGTCACCGCGCTGTGGGTGGCGGTACTGGTGTACGCCGCGCGCCGGGCGGGACGGGCAACCACCGTGCCGGGCACGGACGGTGCGCTCCCGCCGACCGTACGGGGAGCGGTGCCGGAGACGGTGCTGCGGGTCGCCCTGCTGTGCGGCGCCGGCAGCCTCGCGCTGGGTCTGCTGGCCCAGCCGTCCTACGACGGCGTCGAGGTGTCCTCCGCGCCGTGGCTCGCGCTGCTCTGGTCCTTTCTGCTGGCGGTGGTGGTGACCGGCGCGGTGCTGGCCCGCACCGAGGCGGGCGCCTGGCTCGCCGCCCGGCCCGCCTGGCACGCGGCCCTCCGGGCGCTGCGTACCGCGCTCTTCGCGCTGCTGATCGTCATCACCCTGGCGGGGGTGGCCACCTTCGTGACGGTGCTGGCCACCGCCGACGACCTCAAGGGCGGCCAGGTGGTCGCCCTGCTCGTCCTGCTCCCCAACATCGGCGCGATGGCGCTGGCGATGGCCTGGGGCGCGCCGCTGAACGCCGAGTGGAACCTTCCCGACATGCCGTTCCTGGAATCGGGACGCACGTCGATCGGCTACTCCGAACTGGCCGATGGCGTCGGCGGCTGGGGGCTGGCCGGCACCATCGTCGGCGGTCTGCTCTGCGCGCTGCTGGTGGGACTGCTGGCCGTACGGCGCGGCGCCGACCGCCGCGAACAGCTGCTGGCCGCGGGCTTCTTCGTCGCCGCGATGGTGCTGCTGGTGGCCCTCGCGGGCGCGAGCGTGTCCGCGACGTTCCACGGCGACAGCTCCGGATCCGGCCCCGGCTCCGGCTCCGACTACGGAAGCGACTACGGAAGCGACCAGGGGAGCGGCGGGGGTGCGGGCGGCATCGGAGGCATGGGCGGCCTCGGCGATATCGGGGGCCTCGGGGGTTCCGGTGGGGCGAGCGGCCCGAGTGTCGGCGCGCATGCCGAACTGGCCGCCGGGTTCGCCGAGACGCTGCTGTTCGTGCTGCTGTGGACGTGCGGCGCGGTGCTGCTCGCGCCGTATCTGCTGAGGGCGGCAGGCCGCGGCGGCCCGTCCGCGCCCGCCGCACCGGCCGCACCGTACGGCGCTCCCGCGGCGGCGCCCGGCGGTTACGGCTACCCGGCCGCGGCCGGTACGCCCGCCCCGCCGACCGCACCCGCCGACGCGGCGCCCACGCCCCCGCTGCCGACGCCCACGGCTCATGACCTCCCGTCCGTCCCTCCGGCCGACGGGAACCCGGGCCGGGTTCCGGACCAGGGCCGGGTTCCGGACCAGGGCCAGGTTCCGGACCAGGGCCAGGGGCGCAGCGGTGCGGTGAAGTGGGTGGCGATGGCGCTCGCCGCGTTCCTGATCGGCGGCGGCGCCACGGCGGGCGTGCTGTACGTCAAGAACCAGAAGGACGACGGCGACAGCAAGGCCGGCAAGCCCGCCGCCGTCGGCAGCAAGAAGCCCGCCGACGCCCACAGCGCCTCGGCGGCCCCGACCCCGACACCGACGCCGTCGGTCGTGCCCACCAAAGATCCCGCTTCGCCCGCCGCCGACGGTCTCCCCGCCGGCTTCGTCCTCAAGCACGACTCCGGCGGCTTCTCCCTCGGCGTGAAGAGCGACTGGCAGCGCTCGCAGAAGGGCACTCAGACCGACTACAAGGCGCCGACCGGCGTCTCGTATCTCCGCATCGGGGTCATCGCGGGCGCCCCGCAGTCCTCGTACGACAACTTCCGCACCCTGGAGAAGGGCGCCGAGAAGCGGACCGGCTACCGGCGGGTGGAGCTGACGCAGAACACCTTCCGCGGCCACGACGGCGCGCGCTGGGAGTTCCGCTACGTCAACGACGACTCGGGCGACACCATCCACGCCATCGACCAGGCCTACGTCGCCGATGACGGCACCGAGTACAGCATTTACTACGAATGCCTGGAGCCGGACTACGACCCGGCCACGGACCAGGTCTTCCCCACGGCGCTCAACTCCTGGTCGGTCGGCAGCGACGGCTAGACGAGCCGCACGAGCCGCACGAGCCGCACGAGCCGCACGAGCCGGACGTGACGGATGAGCCGCACGGGCCGGATGACCGGGAGGAGGGCGAGGGCCGGGACGAGCCGCCCCTCACCCTCCTCCCTGTCATCCGGCAGCCCTCACGGATCCAGCCCTCACGGATCCAGCCCTCACGGATCCAGCCCCCACGGATCCAGCCCTCACGGATCCAGCCCTCACAGATCCAGCCGGTAGCAGTACGCCGTCCGCTTGCCCACCGGGGTGAGCATCGTCTCCGCCTGCCGCATCCCCAGGCGCCGGGTCACCGCCTGGGAGCGCTCGTTGCGCGAGTCCACCATCGCGACCACATGCCGGACACCGGCGGTCCGCACGGACTCCAGCGCCGCTTGTGCCGCCGCCGTCGCGTACCCCTTGCCCCAGTACGCGCGGCCCAGCCGCCAGCCGATCTCGATCTCGCCGACCGGGCCCCAGTCCCGCGGCCACGGCTGCGCGCCGGTGAACCCGATGACGGCGCCGTCCGCCGGATCCAGCATCGTGAACAGGCAGAAGCCCCGCTCCGCGTGGTGTCTGCGCTGGCGCGCCGTGAGCTCCTCGTACACCGACAACTCGGCCGATGTGCCGCCGTGGAACTCCATGACCTCCGGGTCGTCGAAGACCCGGTGCCAGTGCAGCGCGTCCTCGTCGGCGGGCACCCGCAGCTCGACGGCCGGAAGCTGTGTATTCACGAGCCAACCCTTCAGGATCTGATCACCAAGGCCCCCATAGACTGCACGTGCCCAGTGCCGGTCGGCACCCAGATTTCCAGATCTCGACTTCCGGGAGACACCGCCGTGACCGAGTCCGCGTCCGTGACCGAATCCGTGACCACGCCCCGATCGGAGCACAGCGCGGATGTGATCGTCGTCGGTGCCGGGCCCGCCGGCTCGGCCACCGCCTACCACCTCGCCAAGTCCGGTCTGGACGTCCTCCTTTTGGAGAAGACCGCGTTCCCCCGCGAGAAGGTCTGCGGCGACGGCCTGACCCCGCGCGCGACCAAGCAGCTCGTCTCGATGGGCATCGACATCTCCGAGGAAGCGGGCTGGCTGCGCAACAAGGGCCTGCGCATCATCGGCGGCGGCTCCCGCCTCCAGCTCGACTGGCCGGACCTCGCCTCGTTCCCCGACTACGGACTCGTCCGCAAGCGCGACGACTTCGACGAGCAGCTGGCCCGCCAGGCGCAGAAGGCGGGCGCCCGGCTGTACGAGCGTTGCAACGTCGGCGCCCCGATCATCAACGAGCTGACCGGCCGGATCACCGGCGTCCACGCCAAGCTCGGCGAGCCCGGCTCCGACTCGCGCGACACCACCCCGGTCACCTTCCACGCCCCGCTCGTCGTCGCGGCCGACGGCAACTCCACCCGGCTCTCCCTCGCCATGGGCCTGCACCGCCGCGAGGACCGCCCCATGGGCGTCGCCGTCCGCACGTACTTCACCTCGCCCCGGCACGACGACGACTACCTGGAGTCGTGGCTGGAACTGTGGGACCGCCGCGGTGAACAGGACCGGCTGCTGCCCGGCTACGGCTGGATCTTCGGCATGGGTGACGGCACCTCCAACGTCGGTCTGGGCATCCTCAACTCCAGCTCCGCCTTCCGCGAACTGGACTGGCGGGAGATCCTCAAGGCCTGGTGCGCGTCGATGCCCGAGGACTGGGGCTACACCCCGGAGAACATGACCGGCCCGATCCGCGGCGCCGCCCTCCCCATGGCCTTCAACCGCCAGCCGCACTACACCAAGGGCCTCCTCCTGGTCGGCGACGCCGGCGGCCTGGTCAACCCCTTCAACGGCGAGGGCATCGCGTACGCCATGGAGTCCGGCGCCATCGCCGCCGAGGTCATCGTCCAGGCACACGCCCGCCAGACGTACGCCCAGCGCGAGTTGGCCCTGCAGCGCTACCCGAAGATCCTCAAGGACACCTACGGCGGCTACTACTCCCTGGGCCGCGCCTTCGTGAAGCTCATCGGCAACCCCAAGGTCATGAAGATCGCCACCCAGCGCGGTCTGACCCACCCCCTCCTGATGCGCTTCACCCTCAAGATGCTCGCCAACCTCACCGACCCCACGGGCGGCGACGCGATGGACCGCATCATCAACGGCCTCAGCAAGGTCGCACCCAAGGCGTGATGCCGCCGCAAAAGGCCTCATGGTCAAGGCTGTTCGGAACCGGACTTGCCTGAATGGCCCCTCCCGTTACGTGTAACCCGCGTAGCGGGAGGGGCCATCATGGAATTCTGGGGCAGGTCATGGACCGAACCCGATCTCCGGGCCGCGACCGCGAAAGAGCCCAAGGGCGCGCGTGGCCCCATGCTCTGTTGCCGAAGCCTGCGCTCCAAGGTCGTGGCGCTTCGAGGGTCACCACCGAACCTGAATTCGGCGCGGTCGCCGATCTGATCGGAGCGGCTATGTCGCAACATCGGCCGGCGCGTTGCGTAACCAGGTCGTCCGAGACGTCCAGGTCGATGAAGTCGTCCCTGCTACCTGGAGACTCCAGGCTCGCGCTATTGCTGCGCCGGTGAAGTACTCGGAGTTGCTGAAGATGCCAGGGCACAGTACACCGGAGTGCCCGCTGTTATGGGTACGGTTTTTGCCCTCTCTGCCGGCTTGTTCAGCGAGGTGAAGGATTTCCCGAAGCCTGGATCTGGCTATGACAATGAGGCGGTTTCATCACGTGAATCAGACGCTACCCCGTCGCTTCGCCATCGGCATGGGGATACTCGGCGGAATATTCCTGGTCGTTACTCTCGTCTCCTGCATCAGGGACGGCTTCGACGCGAAGTTGGTTCTCAGCGCCCTCCCCATGGAAGTGAGCGGCCTCCTTGCGGTAATCGGCTGGCGCAGAGAAAAGAACTGGATGATCTTTGCCGCTGCCCTGGTGCTTGTGATCGGGGCCTTCGTGCTCAGTGCGTAGGGCGCCAACTTCACGGAGCTGCGCGACACCGTGTTTCCGGCATGGCTGCCCCGCTCTTTCTTCGGGCCGGGGCAGGCGGTCGCCAGGACAGCCTGACGCGTCCCGCGGCGACGCTGGAGTGAGGTGTGGGCCGCGGGAGCGGTGAACGCGGCGCGGGTGCGGCCCCGGAGCGGTTCCCGGGCCGCACCCGCGGGCGTTGCCGCGAGCGGTGTCCGTCAGCCGGCAGGGACCGACGCCGGGGCCGGCTTGCGGCCCGGGGCGGTCAGCTTGTCGGCGCCCGCGGGGACCGGGACCGCGGCGAAGATCGCGTTCTGCTGCTTCTGGAGTTCCCGCGCCCGCTGGGGCGAGGTGCCGGGCAGCCGCTGCTCCTCGTACAACTTGTGGGTCTCCAGCTGGGCGGCCTTGCTCGCGGGGGTGTGGAACTGGACCTCGAAGAGCTGGCCGGAGCGGGGTGCGCGCCAGGCGGAGTTGACGGCCTTGTAGCCGGCCTCGCGCTGCCAGGTGTTGGCCCAGCGGGTGCTGTCGTTGCCCCAGGAGGAGAGCAGGTCGGAGGCGTGGTTGACGCCCTGGGTGTACTTTCCGGCCGGCCACTGGAGGGTGAAGCGCACCGAGTCGTTGATCATGGCGAGGGATTCCTCGACGGTCTGGCCCGGGGTTTCCTCCATCCAGGTGGCGACCTTGCGCTTGAGCGAGTCCGGGGACTTCAGCCGCTGGTCGAAGCCGATCAGCTGTGCGTGGGTGAGCCAGGCCGCGGCGCGTACCTGCGGGCTGATGGACCGCTCGGCCTTCCGGGCGCGGGCGGCGAACGCGTCGACGGTGTGGTTGTCGGCGGAGTTGAGCGACAGCCCGTCCTGGTGCCAGCCGCCGTCGGGGTCGCCGGCGGGGGCGTGGGACGGGGCGGTGGCCGCCGGGGCGGTCGAGGGGGCGGCGGTCGCGGTGTGGATCGCGCCGAGGCCGAGCGCGGTGGCCAGAGCGGCGGCGGACGCGGCACGGGTGACCGAGCGGCCGGTGAGACGAGCGGAGTTCATCGCGGTGGGGGTACCTCTCTCTTCGGATGCCACATCCCACCTAAGGGGTATGTGTACGGCATGTGACGAGAGAGGAACGGTGCACGCCATCGATCGGTAGCTGTGTGCGCCGCGTTCGGCCCGTACCTGGCTTGATCGCTGCGCTGTACGGCGCGAATCGGACGGCGAATCCGGTGCGGGTGACGCGCGGGACGAGCCCGCTCACGCCGAAGAGCCGCCCCTCCCGAGCGGCGGGAGGAACGGCTCTTTCCGGTGATATCCGGGAAACCCGGACGCACCTGTCCTGTACGGGACCGGGGTGCGGCGGCCCCGTACAGGCCCGGGTGAATCAGAGAACGCGCACCGCACCGGTGGGCTGGTCGTAGTCGAGCGGGCGCTCGACGATGCCGGTGCTGGAGTTCTGCGCGCCGATGAAGTTGCCGCCACCGACGTAGACGCCCACGTGGTAGGCGCTGCCGGAGCTGCCCCAGTACAGGAGGTCGCCGACCTGGAGGTTGTCGAGACCGACCTGGGTGCCGACGGTCGACTGGTCCTGGGAGACGCGGGGCAGGTCGACGCCGACCTGCTTGAACGCGGCCTGGGTCAGGCCGGAGCAGTCGAACGCGGAGGGGCCGCTGGCGCCCAGCACGTAGGACTTGCCGAGCTGCGCCTTGAGGAAGGAGACGAGAGTCGCGGCGCTGCCGGTGGCGTTGGAGGTGGTGGGCGCGGACAGCGTCGTGCGCTCGGAGGAGCGCGAGGCGCGGGCCTCGGCGGCCTCCTTGGCCTTGCGTGCCTCCTCTGCCTTCTTCTTGGCGGCGGCCTTGGCCTTCTTCTCCGCCTCGGCCTTGTGCTTCTCGGCGGCCTTGGCGGCGTGCGAGAAGGCACTGTCCTGCAGGGCCTGGCGCTCGTAGTTGAGGGCGACCTGCTGGGTGGCGTCGACGTTCTGGGCGGCGCTGGTGGCCAGCGCCGAGGTGATGGTCGGCATCTCCTGGGTCTCGGAGACGGGCTTCTCGGCGGCGTTGGCCGGCACGGTCGCGCCGGTCACCGCGAGGGTGAGGATGCCACCGGTCACTCCCGCACGCAGTGCCCGCGAGGACGCGGAACGGCGGGGCTTCCGGTGGCTGGGTATGAGTGCGTTCGGGGACATGGCACCACGGCTATCAGGAGCCGAAGGTTGCTGCCAACAAAGGTGCAGTGCGCCACACTTGACGCGTACGCGATGAACAAAAGGGACTTTTGGCTGCGTGTGGAGGCGGCGGCGCGATGTCCCGGTTTCGCGATCATGTGCCTACGCATGGCATTTGCTGCCCGTTGGGCCGTCCGGAGGGGCTTATCACCTCCTCATCCGCCACGCCAAGGCTTCCCAGCCGTCAAGGACTTAGAGCTCGAAACCTCGTGGGATAGGTCACTCGTGAGTGCCCGTTATGTTCCCGTGACCTCGCGGCGCCCGGTCGGCGATCTGTCGCTCGTGAACCGAAGCACTACCGATGATCACGGTGGGGTCACGGGAAGGTCACGCCGACGGGGCGTCCGCGTATAGCAGTTGACTCCGTCCAGCGCCAATTTGCTTGTACCTGCCACCTCTTGGTAGTGGCGCCGGGTCTCTGACCAGCGGTAACCCAGGTGAATGTCACCTCTCGTGATCACTCGGGCGCTTCACGTATGAAGATCACCGCTCATCCGACTTCATGATCCTTCGTCAGGTGGTGGAGATCACAAAGGCGTTGTGGCAACCCGTGTCGCAGATCACAGACCGGCAGGCATAAGATGCAGGCGGTTCGGGCTTGTGAACTGCCTCACATGTGCACGATCTTCCATGGAGGGCGGCCTGCCGGCCCGAGCGGACCGCCATCCAGTCATCGTCGACTGAAGGGAGCGGGGACGGTGAACGCATACGCGCCCATCCTCGTACTGGGAGCCCTCGGGGCAGGCTTTGCGATCTTCTCTGTCGTCACGGCCATGCTCGTCGGACCCAAGCGCTACAACCGGGCCAAGCTCGAGGCGTACGAGTGCGGAATCGAGCCGACCCCACAGCCATCCGGCGGCGGTCGCTTCCCGATCAAGTACTACCTGACGGCGATGTTGTTCATCGTCTTCGACATCGAAATCGTCTTCCTCTACCCCTGGGCCGTCACCTTCGACGCCCTGGGGCTTTTCGGGCTCGTCGAGATGCTGCTCTTCGCGCTCACCGTCTTCGTCGCCTACGCCTATGTCTGGCGTCGTGGCGGCCTGGAATGGGACTAGGGGTCACCAATGGGACTTGAAGAGAAGCTGCCGAGCGGCTTTTTGCTGACCACTGTCGAGCAGGCCGCCGGCTGGGTGCGTAAGTCATCGGTCTTCCCCGCCACGTTCGGGCTGGCCTGCTGCGCCATCGAGATGATGACGACCGGCGCCGGGCGCTACGACCTCGCCCGCTTCGGCATGGAGG
The DNA here is from genome assembly GCF_044767385.1 of Streptomyces sp. NPDC101393. Classification (NCBI taxonomy): domain Bacteria; kingdom Bacillati; phylum Actinomycetota; class Actinomycetes; order Kitasatosporales; family Streptomycetaceae; genus Streptomyces; species Streptomyces sp. NPDC101393. The sequence continues at coordinate 79,814 of NZ_JBIWNU010000017.1, forward strand.
TCTTCCGCGGTTCGCCGCGGCAGGCGGATCTGATGATCGTGGCCGGCCGGGTGAGCCAGAAGATGGCGCCCGTTCTGCGGCAGGTCTACGACCAGATGCCGAACCCGAAGTGGGTGATTTCCATGGGGGTTTGCGCCTCATCGGGTGGAATGTTCAACAATTACGCAATTGTGCAGGGCGTTGACCACATTGTCCCGGTTGATATTTATCTGCCGGGTTGCCCGCCCCGGCCCGAAATGTTGTTGGACGCCATTCTCAAGCTGCACGAGAAGATCCAGGGCACCAAGCTCGGGGTCAACCAGCAGCAGGCGGCCCACGAAGCGGAAGAGGCCGCACTCAAGGCCCTCCCGCTGATCGAGATGAAGGGGCTGCTGCGGTGAGCGAGCAGGACGACCCGAACGCGCCCGGCCAGAACGTCCCGGCGCAGGGCAACGACCCCGGCGACCTCATCGCCACCCGCCGCGGCATGTTCGGTGCCAACAATGGCGGCGACACCTCCGGTTACGGCGGCCTCGTCCGCTCCGTCCGGCTCCCCGGCGCCACCCAGCGGCCCTACGGCGGCTGGTTCGACGAGGTCGCCGACGAGCTGGAGGGCGCCCTCGACGAACAGGGCCTGGTCCCCGAGAACGTCATCGACAAGACCGTCGTCGACCGCGACGAGCTCACCTTCCACATCCAGCGGGAGCATCTGCCGGCCGTCGCCAGGACCCTGCGCGACGACCCGGCGCTGCGCTTCGAGCTCTGTACGGGCGTGAGCGGGGTGCACTTCCCCCACGACAAGGGGCGTGAACTGCACGCCGTTTACCACCTGCGGTCGATCACCCACAACAGGCTCATCCGGCTGGAGGTCTCCGCCCCCGACGCCGACCCGCACGTGCCGTCCCTGGTGTCCGTCTACCCGACCAACGACTGGCACGAGCGCGAGGCCTACGACTTCTTCGGCCTCGTCTTCGACGGCCACCCCGCGCTCACCCGGATCATGATGCCCGACGACTGGCAGGGCTTCCCGCAGCGCAAGGACTACCCGCTCGGCGGCATTCCCGTCGAGTACAAGGGTGCCCAGATCCCGGCTCCCGACCAGCGGAGGTCGTACACCTGATGAGCACTTCCCACGACGCGCCCCCGTCCGCAGCGCGCGAGACCACCGAGGGCACCGTCTACACCGTCACCGGCGGGGACTGGGACGAGGTCGCGGCCGCGGCAGCCAAGTCCGACGACGAGCGCATCATCGTCAACATGGGGCCGCAGCACCCCTCCACGCACGGCGTGCTCCGGCTCATCCTGGAGATCGACGGCGAGACCGTCACCGAGGCCCGCTGCGGCATCGGTTATCTGCACACCGGCATCGAGAAGAACCTCGAATTCCGGACCTGGACGCAGGGCACCACCTTCGTCACGCGGATGGACTACCTCACCCCGTTCTTCAACGAGACGGCGTACTGCCTGGCCGTCGAGAAGCTGCTCGGCATCACCGACCAGATCCCCGACCGGGCCTCCGTCATCCGCGTCATGCTCATGGAGCTCAACCGCCTCTCCTCCCACCTGGTGGCCATCGCCACCGGCGGCATGGAGCTCGGCGCCACCACGATCATGATCTACGGCTTCCGCGACCGTGAACTCGTGCTCGACCTCTACGAGTTGATCACCGGCCTGCGGATGAACCACGCCTACATCCGGCCCGGCGGCCTCGCCCAGGACCTGCCCCCGGGCACCGTCGACCAGGTGCGCGCCTTCATCAAGAAGATGCGCAAGAACATCCCCGAATACGACAAGCTCGCCTCCGGCAACCCCGTCTTCAAGGGCCGCATGGAAGGCATCGGCTACCTCGACCTGGCAGGCTGCCTGGCCACCGGCGCCACCGGGCCCGTGCTCCGCTCCGCCGGACTCCCGCACGACCTGCGCAAGACCCAGCCCTACTGCGGCTACGAGAACTACGACTTCGACGTCCCCACCGCCGACACCTGCGACTCCTACGGCCGGTTCCTGATCCGGCTGGAGGAGATGCGCCAGTCGCTGCGGATCGTCGAACAGTGCCTGGACCGGCTGGAGCCCGGCCCCGTGATGGTGGCGGACAAGAAGATCGCCTGGCCCGCCCAACTGGCCCTCGGCCCGGACGGTCTCGGCAACTCCCTCGACCACATCAAGAAGATCATGGGCACCTCGATGGAGTCCTTGATCCACCACTTCAAGCTGGTCACGGAGGGCTTCCGGGTCCCGCCCGGACAGACCTACGCCGCCGTCGAGTCGCCCAAGGGCGAACTGGGCGTCCACGCGGTCAGCGACGGCGGAACCCGCCCCTACCGGGTGCACTTCCGCGACCCGTCCTTCACCAACCTGCAGGCCATGGCGGCGATGTGCGAAGGCGGCCAGGTCGCCGACGTCATCGTCGCCGTCGCATCCATCGACCCCGTGATGGGAGGCGTCGACCGGTGACTGATGTCCATAACGTCAGTTTGGGGATGCCCGAGCTCCCCGCCCCCGACTACCCGGCCGACGTGCGGGCCCGGCTCGAAGCCGACGCCAAGGAGGTGATCGCCCGCTACCCCGGCTCCCGCTCCGCGCTGCTGCCGCTGCTGCACCTCGTGCAGTCCGAGGACGGACACATCACCCGCACCGGCATCCGCTTCTGCGCCGAACAGCTCGACCTGACCACCGCCGAGGTCACAGCGGTGTCGACCTTCTACTCCATGTACCGCCGCAAGAAGGGCGGCGACTACCAGGTGGGGGTCTGCACCAACACCCTCTGCGCGGTGATGGGCGGCGACGCCATCTTCGATGAGCTCAAGGACCACCTCGGCGTCGGCAACGGCGAAACCACCGAGGACGGCGCCGTCTCCCTCGAACACATCGAGTGCAACGCCGCCTGCGACTTCGCGCCCGTCGTGATGGTCAACTGGGAGTTCTTCGACAACCAGACACCGCAGAGCGCCAAGCAGCTCGTCGACGACCTGCGGGCCGGACGCACCGTCGAACCCACCCGCGGCGCGCCCCTGTGCACGTACAAGGAAACCGCGCGGATGCTCGCCGGCTTCCCCGACGAGCGGCCCGGAGCCGTCGAGGCCACCGGCGGCGCCGGCGCCGCCTCGCTGATCGGACTGCGGCTCGCCAAGGGCGAAGGCCTCCCCGGCCGCGGCGCCGACCACGTCATCGCGCCGCGCACCGCGGACCGCCCCCAGGGGCCCTCCGCCAACCACGCACCGGGCGGCCAGGCACCCGACACCCACCCGAGCTCGCACGACGCACCGCAACAGACCTCGGCCTCCGACCCAGAACACCCGGCCGGGCCCGCAGCCGAGGAGGGGGAGTGATGACGGTGGCAGCCGAGATCAACGAGACAAGTCCGGAGAAGATCCTCGCACCCGTCCTGTCGGCCTTCTGGGACCAGCCCGAATCCTGGACGCTGGAGACCTACCACCGGCACGAGGGCTACGCAGGTCTGCGCAAGGCGCTCGCCATGCCCCCGGACGACGTCATCGCGTACGTCAAGGACGCCGGACTGCGCGGCCGTGGCGGCGCGGGCTTCCCGACCGGCATGAAATGGCAGTTCATCCCGCAGGGCGACGGCAAACCGCACTACCTCGTCGTCAACGCCGACGAGTCGGAGCCGGGCACCTGCAAGGACATCCCGCTGCTCTTCGCCAATCCGCACTCCCTCATCGAAGGCATCGTGATCGCCTGCCACGCGATCCGCTCGAACCACGCCTTCATCTACCTGCGCGGCGAGGTCGTCCCCGTCCTGCGGCGGCTGCACGAAGCCGTACGCGAGGCCTACGCGGCCGGGTACCTCGGAAAGAACATCCTCGGGTCCGGGCTCGACCTGGACGTCATCGTGCACGCGGGCGCCGGCGCGTACATCTGCGGTGAGGAAACCGCGCTGCTGGACTCCCTGGAGGGCCGTCGCGGACAGCCCCGGCTGCGTCCCCCCTTCCCGGCGGTGGCCGGCCTCTACGCCTGCCCCACCGTCGTGAACAACGTCGAATCCATCGCCTCGGTTCCCGCCATCATGAACAAGGGCAAGGACTGGTTCCGGTCCATGGGCAGCGAGAAGTCCCCGGGCTTCACGCTCTACTCGCTCAGCGGCCACGTCACCAACCCCGGCCAGTACGAAGCCCCGCTGGGCATCACCCTGCGCCAGCTGCTCGACATGAGCGGCGGCATCCGGCGCGGCCACCGGCTGAAGTTCTGGACGCCCGGCGGCTCCTCCACACCGATGTTCACCGACGAACACCTCGACGTCCCCCTCGACTACGAGGGCGTCGGCGCGGCCGGCTCGATGCTCGGCACCAAAGCGCTCCAGTGCTTCGACGAAACGACCTGCGTCGTACGGGCCGTCACCCGCTGGACGGAGTTCTACGCCCACGAGTCCTGCGGAAAGTGCACGCCCTGCCGCGAAGGCACCTACTGGCTGGTGCAGCTGCTGCGCGACATCGAAGCAGGCAAGGGCCGGATGGACGACATCGACAAGATCGACGACATCGCCGACAACATCAACGGCAAGTCCTTCTGCGCCCTCGGCGACGGCGCCGCCTCGCCGATCTTCTCCTCGCTCAAGTACTTCCGTGAGGAATACGAGCAGCACATCACCGGCAAGGGCTGCCCCTTCGACCCCGCCAAGTCGACCGTCTGGGCCGACAACGACGCTCACCTGGGGGTGAACGCATGACCGTCACGACCACGGGGTCGAACAGTGGCTCCGCACCGGGCCCCAACGGGGGCGGCGAGGCGGCGATCCCGCCGGAAGACCTCGTCTCCCTGACGATCGACGGCATCCAGATCTCCGTCCCCAAGGGGACCCTCGTCATCCGCGCCGCCGAACTCCTCGGCATCGAGATCCCGCGCTTCTGCGATCACCCGCTGCTCGACCCGGCAGGCGCCTGCCGGCAATGCATCGTCGAGGTTGAGGGCCAGCGCAAGCCGATGGCCTCCTGCACCATCACCTGCACCGACGGCATGGTCGTCAAATCGCAGCTCACCTCCCCGGTGGCCGAGAAGGCCCAGCGCGGAGTCATGGAGCTGCTGCTGATCAACCACCCGCTCGACTGCCCGGTCTGCGACAAGGGCGGCGAATGCCCCCTGCAGAACCAGGCGATGCAGGTCGGCGACACCGACACCCGCTTCGAGGGCAAGAAGCGCACCTTCCAGAAGCCGGTGCCGATCTCGAAGCAGGTCCTGCTGGACCGCGAACGCTGCGTGCTGTGCGCACGCTGCACCCGCTTCAGCAACCAGGTCGCCGGCGACCCCATGATCGAGCTGATCGAGCGCGGCGCACTCCAGCAGGTCGGCACCGGAGAAGGCGACCCCTTCCAGTCGTACTTCTCCGGCAACACCATCCAGATCTGCCCGGTCGGCGCGCTCACCTCCGCCGCCTACCGCTTCCGCTCCCGCCCCTTCGACCTGGTCTCCTCCCCGTCGGTGTGCGAGCACTGCGCCGGCGGCTGCGCGACCCGCACCGACCACCGGCGCGGCAAGGTCATGCGACGGCTCGCCGAGAACGACCCCGAGGTCAACGAGGAGTGGATCTGCGACAAGGGACGGTTCGGCTTCCGCTACGCACAGCAGCGCGACCGGCTGGAACACCCCCTCCTGCGTAACGCGGAAACCGGTGAACTGGAGCCCGCGAGCTGGCCCGAGGCGCTGGCGGCCGCGGCCCGCGGACTGACCGCGGCCAAGGGCCGCACCGGCGTCCTGACCGGCGGCCGGCTGACTGTCGAGGACGCCTACGCCTACGCCAAGTTCGCCCGGGTCGCCCTCGACACCAACGACATCGACTTCCGGGCGCGGGCACACAGCGCCGAGGAGGCCGACTTCCTGGCGGCCCGGATCGCCGGCCGCGGCCGCGACCTGGACGGCAGCGGCGTCACCTACACCACGCTGGAGAAGGCGCCGGCCGTCCTGCTGGCCGGCATCGAGGCGGAGGAGGAGGCCCCCGGCGTCTTCCTCCGGCTGCGCAAGGCCCACCGCAAGAGCGGCCAGCGCACCTTCAGCCTCGCCTCCTACGCCACCCGCGGACTGATCAAGGCCGGTGGCACCCTGCTGCCGGCCGCCCCCGGCACCGAAACCGAATGGCTGGACGCGCTCGCGGGCGGCGTCGGCCTGGAGGGCGAGGGCCGCACCGCCGCCGACGCGCTGCGCGCCGACGGCGCCGTGATCGTCGTCGGCGAGCGGCTGGCCGCCATCCCCGGCGCCCTGACCGCGGCGGTCCGCGCCGCCTCCGCCACCGGCGCCCGCCTCGTGTGGATCCCCCGCCGGGCCGGCGAACGCGGCGCCGTCGAGGCAGGCGCCCTGCCGGGGCTGCTGCCCGGCGGCCGCCCCGCCACCGACCCGCGGGCCCGCGACGAGGTCGCCGCCGCCTGGGGCGTGAGCGGGCTGCCGCACCGGCACGGCCGGGACACCGGCCAGATCATCGAGGCCGCGGCGACCGGCGAACTCAGCGCCCTGCTGATCGCCGGCGTCGAGCTCGCCGACCTGCCCGACCCGGCCCGCGCGGCGGCCGCCCTCGACGAGGTCGGCTTCCTGGTCAGCCTGGAACTGCGGCCCTCGGAAGTCACCGACCGGGCGGACGTCGTCCTCCCGGTGGCGGCCGTCGTCGAGAAGGCCGGCACCTTCCTCAACTGGGAAGGCCGGGCCCGGCTGTTCGAGGCCGCGCTCAAGCCGGACCAGCTCACCCGCCGGCACCTGCTGCCGGACGCCCGGGTGCTGCACATGCTCGCCGACGCCCTCGCCGCCGCCGAAGGCCCGCACGGCCGCAACCACTTGGCGCTGCCGGACCTGCGCGCGGTGCGCCGCGAACTGGACCGGCTCGGCGGCTGGACCGGCCCGTACGCCGGCGAACCACTTGAGACCGGGCGCCCGCTGCCCCGCCCCGAGCCCGGCCAGGCCGTCCTCGCCGGCCACCGGATGCTGCTGGACCAGGGCCTGCTCCAGGAAGGCGACGAAGCGCTGGCCGGCACCCGGCACGCCGTCGTCGCCCGGCTGTCGCAGACCACCGCGCAGGAGACCGGCGTCAAGGACGGCGACCAGCTGGCCGTCGCCGGGCCCACCGGAGCGGTCCACCTGCCCCTGCAGATCACACCGATGCCCGACCGGGTGGTGTGGCTGCCGCTGAACTCGACCGGCCACGGCATCGCCGCCGACACCGGCGCGCGCCCCGGTGACCTGGTGAAGGTCTCCGCCGTTCCCGGTACCGGGTCCGCGGCGACGGCCAAGGAGGTGGACGCATGATGCAGCAACTCGCCCTCGCCGGCAGCACGCTGGCCCAGGAAGACCTCTCGATGTTCGGCCTCGACCCGTGGTGGCTGGTCGTCGTCAAGGCGGTCTTCTGCTTCGCGTTCCTGATGCTGACCGTGCTGTTCTCGATCGTCTGGGAACGCAAGGTCGTCGCCTGGATGCAGCTGCGCATCGGCCCCAACCGGCACGGGCCCTGGGGGATGCTCCAGTCCCTCGCCGACGGCGTCAAGCTGATGCTGAAGGAAGACCTGGTCGTCAAGCGGGCCGACAAGGCGGTCTACATCCTCGCGCCGATCGTGGCCGCCGTACCCGCCTTCATGGCGTTCGCGGTGATCCCCTTCGGGCCGGCCGGCAACGAGATCTCGATCTTCGGGCACCGCACCACGATGCAGCTGACCGACCTGCCGATCGGGATCCTCTACATCCTGGCCACCGCCTCCATCGGCATCTACGGCATCGTCCTCGCCGGCTGGTCCTCCGGCTCGACCTACCCGCTGCTCGGCGGCCTCCGCTCGTGCGCCCAGATGATCTCCTACGAGATCGCGATGGGCATCTCCTTCGCGGCGGTCTTCCTCTACTCCGGGTCGATGTCGACCTCGGCGATCGTCGAATCGCAGCACGACAAGTGGTACTTCCTGCTGCTGCCGGTCTCCTTCATCATCTACATCGTCGCGATGGTGGGCGAGACCAACCGCGCGCCGTTCGACATGCCGGAGTCCGAGGGCGACCTCGTCGGCGGCTTCAACACCGAGTACTCGTCCATCAAGTTCGCGATGTTCATGCTCGCCGAGTACGTCAACATGGTCACCGTCTCGGCCGTCGCCGTCACCCTCTTCCTGGGCGGCTGGCGGGCGCCGTACCCCATCAGCACCTTCTGGGAGGGCGCTAACCACGGCTGGTGGCCGATGCTCTGGTTCATCATCAAGGTCCAACTGCTGCTGTTCTTCTTCATCTGGCTGCGCGGCACCCTCCCCCGCGTGCGCTACGACCAGTTCATGAAACTGGGCTGGAAGGTCCTCATCCCCGTCTCGATGGTCTGGCTGATGCTGGTCGCCACCGTCCGGGCGCTGAAGAACGAGGGCTACGCCTTCCAGGAAATCGTGCTCTACGTCGCCGGGGCCGCGGTCGCCCTGCTGCTGATCTCCCTCGTCGTCGACTTCTTCCGGCGCAGCGAGAAGGAGGACGAGACGGACGGCGACGAAGTCTTCGACCCGATGGCCGGCGGCTTCCCCGTACCGCCGCTGCCCGGACAGAGCCTGCCACCCGTGCCACGCCGACGGCCGCGCCAGGAGCGCGAGTTGATTGTCAGTGGCGGGGTGGACACTGTCAGTGACGGAAACGGAATCGACGGAAAGGGGGGCGACGGTGCCTGAGTTCCAGAACCCCGTGGCCGGCTTCGGCGTGACCTTCAAGGCCATGTTCAAGAAGCGGCTGACCGAGCAGTACCCGGAGGAGAAAAAGCCGACGGCGCCGCGCTTCCACGGCCGTCATCAGCTCAACCGCCATCCGGACGGCCTGGAGAAGTGCATCGGCTGCGAGCTGTGCGCCTGGGCCTGCCCGGCGGACGCCATCTACGTCGAGGGCGCCGACAACACCGAGGAGGAGCGCTACTCCCCGGGCGAGCGCTACGGCCGCGTCTACCAGATCAACTACCTGCGCTGCATCCTCTGCGGCCTGTGCGTCGAGGCCTGCCCCACCCGCGCCCTGACGATGACCAACGAGTACGAACTCGCCGACAGCTCCCGCGAATCGCTCATCTACACCAAGGAGGAGCTGCTCTCCGGGCTCCAGGACACCATGGTCGATTCGCCGCACGCGATCTTCCCCGGCATGACGGAGAAGGACTACTACAACGGCCTGGTGAGCGAAGCCGCCCCCGGCACCGTCCGCCAGACCGCCGTCTCCAAGGGCGAAGCCCCGCAGGAAGGCGCCGCCACGACCGGCCCGAACGAGCCCGGCGCGCCGGAGGTGATCGAGCGATGACCACCCTCGCCGCCGCGGCCTCCTCGGGGGAAGCCGTGCAGTTCTGGATCCTGGGCATCGTCGCCGTCGCCGGCGCGCTGTGCACGATCCTGATGAAGCGGGCCGTGCACAGCGCCCTGTCGCTCGCCGGCACCATGATCATCCTGGCGGTCTTCTACCTCGCCAACGGCGCGTACTTCCTCGGCATCGTCCAGATCGTCGTCTACACCGGCGCGATCATGATGCTGTTCCTCTTCGTCGTCATGCTGGTCGGCGTCACCGCCGCCGACTCCCTCAAGGAAACCCTCAAAGGCCAGCGCTGGCTCGCCGCCGGCTTCGGCATCGGCTTCGGCATCCTGCTCATCGCCGGCATCGGCAACGCCTCGCTCAAGGAATTCAACGGCCTGGGCGAGGCCAACGCCGGCGGCAACGTCCAGGGCCTGGCCGCCCTCATCTTCACCAAATACGTCTTCGCCTTCGAAATCACCGGCGCCCTGCTCATCACGGCAGCCGTCGGCGCGATGGTGCTCACCCACCGCGAGCGCACCGAACGCGCCAAGACCCAGCGCGAGCAGGCCGAGGCCCGGGTCCGCGAAGGCAAGCAGATCCCCCCGCTGCCCGCCCCCGGCGTCTACGCCCGCCACAACGCCGTCGACATCCCCGGCCTGCTCCCCGACGGCACCCCGTCCGAGCTGACCGTCAACCCCACACTCCGCGGCCGCGGCCAGATCCGCGACGTCTCCGGTGAATCGCTCGCCGAACTCAAGGCACTGGAGCAGCGCTCCGAGGAATGGCTGGAGCGCGACTCCGAGGGCTCCCCCTCGTCCGCCGCGCCCACCTCGGCAGCGGGCACCAACGGCCCGAAGGAGGAGGCCAAGAAATGAACCCGGTCTACTACCTCTATCTCGCCGCTCTGCTGTTCACCATCGGCGCGGCCGGAGTCGTGATCAGGCGGAACGCCATCGTGGTGTTCATGTGCATCGAACTGATGCTGAACGCCTGCAACCTCGCCTTCGTGGTCTTCTCGCGGATGCACGGAAATCTGGACGGCCAGATCATCGCCTTCTTCACCATGGTCGTCGCCGCGGCCGAAGTCGTGGTCGGCCTGGCGATCATCGTGTCGATCTTCCGCACCCGTCATACGGCCTCGGTCGACGACGCCAGCCTGATGAAGCTGTAAGGGGTCGCACAAAGTGGAGAACTTGATCGCGCTGCTCGTCGCGGCACCGCTGGTCGGTGCGGCCCTGCTGCTGTGCGGCGGCAAACGACTCGACCGCACCGGCCATCTGCTCGGCACCCTCTTCGCGGCGGCGTCCTTCGCCATCGCCGTGGTGCTCTTCGCCGACATGCTCGGCAAGGGCGCCGAGGACCGCGCCCTGCACCAACACCTGTTCAGCTGGATCCCGGTCGGCGGCTTCCAGGCCGACCTCGCCTTCCAGCTCGACCAACTGTCGATGACCTTCGTCCTCCTGATCACCGGTGTCGGATCGCTGATCCACATCTACTCGATCGGCTACATGGAGCACGACGAGCGGCGCCGCCGCTTCTTCGGCTACCTCAACCTCTTCCTCGCGGCGATGCTGCTCCTCGTCCTCGCCGACAACTACCTCCTGCTGTACGTCGGTTGGGAGGGCGTCGGCCTCGCCTCGTACCTCCTCATCGGCTTCTGGCAGCACAAGCCCAGCGCGGCCACCGCCGCCAAGAAGGCGTTCCTCGTCAACCGCGTCGGCGACATCGGCCTGTCCATCGCGATCATGCTGATGTTCACCACGTTCGGGTCCTTCGCCTTCGGCCCGGTGCTCGCCGCGACCGGCGACACGAGCGAGGGAAAACTGACCGCCATCGGCCTGATGCTGCTGCTGGCCGCCTGCGGCAAGTCCGCGCAGGTGCCGCTGCAGTCCTGGCTGGGTGACGCGATGGAGGGCCCGACCCCGGTCTCGGCCCTGATCCACGCCGCCACCATGGTCACCGCCGGCGTCTACCTCATCACCCGCTCCGGCGCGATCTTCAACGCCGCCCCGGACGCCCAGATGGCCGTCGTCGTGGTCGGCGCCGTCACGCTCCTCTTCGGTGCGATCGTCGGTTGCGCCAAGGACGACATCAAGAAGGCCCTGGCCGGATCGACGATGTCGCAGATCGGCTACATGATCATGGCCGCGGGCCTCGGCCCCATCGGCTACGCCTTCGCGATCATGCACCTCGTCACCCACGGCTTCTTCAAGGCAGGCCTCTTCCTCGGCGCCGGTTCCGTGATGCACGGAATGAACGACGAGGTGGACATGCGCCGTTTCGGCGGCCTGCGGACCTACATGCCCATCACCTTCGTCACCTTCGGGCTCGGCTATCTGGCGATCATCGGCTTCCCCGGCTTGTCCGGCTTCTTCTCCAAGGACAAGATCATCGAAGCCGCCTTCGCCAAGGGCGGCACCGAAGGCTGGATCCTCGGCGGTGCGGCCCTGCTGGGCGCAGCGATCACCGCGTTCTACATGACCCGCGTCATGCTGATGACGTTCTTCGGCGAGAAGCGCTGGGACCCGGAAAAGGTCCGCCCGCACGAGTCGCCGAAGTCCATGACGATCCCGATGATCGTCCTCGCCATCGGATCGGTCTTCGCCGGCGGGCTGTTCAGCATCAACGAAGCCTTCGTGAAGTGGCTGGAGCCGGTCACCTCCTTCGAGCACGGCCACCCCCCGATCGGCGCCGGCGCCGTCACCGCCGCCACCATCGTCGTGATGATCGTCGGCGTCGGCATCGCCTGGCTGATGTACGGCCGTAAGCCCGTCCCCGTGCTCGCCCCACGCGGCTCGCTGCTGACCCGGGCCGCCCGCCGCGACCTCCTCCAGGACGACTTCAACCACATCGTCCTGGTCCGCGGCGGCGAGCAGCTCACCCGCACGCTCGTCCAGATCGACCACTCCCTGGTCGACGGCGCGGTCAACGGCACGGCCGCCTCCATGGGCGGACTCTCCGGCACCCTGCGCCGATTGCAGACCGGCTTCGTCCGCTCCTACGCAGTCCAGATGTTGGGCGGGGCCGCCGTACTTGTCGCCGCGACCCTGCTGATGAGGGGTGTCTGAGCCATGTCGTTTCCCCTGCTGACGGTGACCGCCGCGGTCCCGGCGATCGGCGCGATCGCCACCGCCGCGGTCCCCGCGGCCAAGCGCACCGCGGCCAAATGGCTGGCCCTGCTGTTCTCCCTGGCCACCTTCGCCCTCGCCGTGACCATCGCGGTCCGCTTCGCCCCAGGCGCCAAGGGCGGCCCCTACCAACTCACCGAATCCCACTCCTGGATCCGCGACTTCGGGGTCCGCTACGAACTCGGCGTCGACGGCATCGCGGTCGCCATGATCGCGCTGACCGCCCTGCTGATCCCGTTCGTGATCCTTGCCGGCTGGCACGACGCCGACCCCCTCGAAGAGGTCCGCCCCAACCGCCGCTGGCGGCCCACCCAGGGCTTCTTCGCCCTGATCCTGGCCGTCGAGGCGATGGTGGTGCTCTCCTTCGAGGCCACCGACGTCTTCCTCTTCTACGTCTTCTTCGAAGCCATGCTGATCCCGCTGTACTTCCTCATCGGCGGCTTCGGCGACCGCGCGGGCACCAGCGGCGGCAAGGACGGGGACGAAGACGCGGGCCGACGCTCCTCCGCCGCCGTGAAGTTCCTGCTCTACAACCTCGTCGGCGGCCTCATCATGCTGGCTGCGGTCATCGGGCTGTACGCCGTCACCGCCGACCAGCTCGGCACCGGCACCTTCTCGCTCCAGCAGATCGTCGAGGCGCGGGCGGCCGGCAAGCTCGACATCGGCACCGGCACCGAACGGCTGCTGTTCCTCGGCTTCTTCTTCGCCTTCGCGGTGAAGGCGCCGCTGTGGCCGCTGCACACCTGGCTGCCGGGCGCCATGGGCGAATCCACCGCACCCGTCGCCGTACTCATCACCGCGGTGGTGGACAAGGTCGGCACCTTCGCGATGCTCCGCTTCTGCCTCCAGCTCTTCCCGGAGGCCAGCAGCTGGGCGACCCCCGTCATCCTGGTCCTCGCGGTGATCAGCGTGATCTACGGCGCGCTGGTCGCCGTCGCCCAGCGCGACATCAAGCGCCTGATCGCCTACGCCTCGATCTCCCACTTCGGGTTCATCGTGCTGGGCATCTTCGCGATGACCTCCCAGGGCCAGAGCGGCGCGACCCTCTACATGGTCAACCACGGCATCTCCACCGCCGCCCTGATGCTCGTCGCCGGCTTCCTGATCAGCCGCCGCGGCTCGCGCCTCATCGCGGACTACGGCGGCGTCCAGAAGGTCGCCCCGATCCTCGCCGGCACGTTCCTGATCGGCGGCCTGGCGACCCTGTCACTGCCCGGACTCGCCCCGTTCGTCAGCGAATTCCTGGTCCTGGTCGGCACCTTCAGCCGCTACCCGGTCATCGGCATCATCGCCACCGTCGGCATCGTCCTCGCCGCGCTCTACGTCCTCGTCCTCTACCAGCGGACGATGACCGGACCGGTGAAGACCGAGGAAGTGCGCGCCATGCCCGACCTCCGGGTCCGCGAGCTGGTCGTGGTCGCGCCGCTGATCGCGCTGCTGATCTTCCTCGGGGTGTACCCCAAGCCGCTGACCGACATCGTCAATCCGGCTGTCGACCACACCCTGTCCGTCGTGGACAAAAAGGACCCCAAGCCCCCAGTGCAGGTGGACGCCGTGCCCGGTGAAGGCCGGCACGGCCACCCGGCGCGTAACAACGACGTGGAGGCCGCGAAGTGAGTTCCGTGGCAAGTGTCCACAGCCTGTGGACGGCGGCGGCCGAGGCGCCGGCCAAGATCCCGGCGCCGCATATCGAGTACGCCCAGCTGGCACCCACGCTGATCGTCCTCGGCGCCGCGGTGATCGGCGTACTGATCGAGGCGTTCCTGCCGCGCCGCAGCCGCTACCACGCCCAACTGCTGCTGTCCGTGGTGGCGCTGGCCGCCGCGTTCGCCGCGGTGATCGGCCTGGCGGCCGGCGGCTTCGGCTCATCGAAGGCACATATCGCCGCCATGGGGGCGCTCGCCGTCGACGGCCCCGCGCTGTTCCTGCAGGGCACGATCCTGCTGGTGTCGCTCATCGCGGTCTTCACCTTCGCCGAGCGCCGCCTCGACCCGGCAGCACACGGCAACCGCGTGGACTCCTTCGTCGCCCAGGCCGCGGCCGTCCCCGGCGGCAAGGCCGAACAGGCCGCGGTCAAGGCCGGGTTCACCACCACCGAGGTCTTCCCGATCGTGCTCTTCGCGGTCGGCGGCATGCTGGTCTTCCCGGCAGCCAACGACCTGCTGACCCTCTTCGTCGCGCTGGAGGTCTTCTCCCTCCCGCTCTACATCCTGTGCGCGCTCGCCCGCCGCCAGCGGCTGATGTCGCAGGAAGCGGCGGTCAAGTACTTCCTGCTCGGCGCGTTCTCATCCGCGTTCCTGCTCTTCGGCATCGCCCTCCTCTACGGCTACGCCGGCACGGTCGGCTACGCCGGCATCGCCGAGGTCGTCGCCGACGGCGCCAAGCAGATCAACCCGGCGCTGGCCGGCACCATGGGCAATGACGCGCTGCTGCTGATCGGCGCGGCCATGGTCCTGATGGGCCTGCTGTTCAAGGTCGGTGCGGTCCCCTTCCACATGTGGACACCGGACGTCTACCAAGGCGCCCCGACCCCCGTCACCGGCTTCATGGCGGCCGCCACCAAGGTCGCGGCCTTCGGCGCGCTGCTGCGGCTGCTCTATGTCGTGCTGCCCGGCATGCGCTGGGACTGGCGGCCGGTGATGTGGGGCATCGCGATCATCACCATGCTGGCCGGTGCGATCGTCGCCATCACCCAGACCGACATCAAGCGGCTGCTGGCCTACTCCTCGATCGCCCACGCCGGCTTCATCCTCGCCGGTGTCATCGCCACCAGCGAGAACGGCATCTCCTCGGTGCTCTTCTACCTCGCCGCCTACTCCTTCGTGACCCTCGGCGCATTCGCCGTCGTCACCCTGGTGCGGGACGCGAGCGGCGAGGCCACACAACTGTCCAAGTGGGCGGGCCTCGGCCGGCGTTCACCCCTGGTGGCCGCCGTCTTCGCGGTCTTCCTGCTGGCCTTCGCCGGAATCCCGCTGACCTCCGGCTTCTCCGGAAAGTTCGCGGTCTTCAAGGCGGCGGCGGAGAGCGGCGCGGGCTGGCTGGTCGTGATCGGTGTGATCTCGTCGGCCATCGCGGCGTTCTTCTACATCCGAGTGATCGTCCTGATGTTCTTCAACGAGCCCAAGGCCGACGGCCCGACGGTCGCCGTGCCCAGCCCGCTGACGACCACGGCCATTGCGATCGGCGTCGCGGTCACCCTGGTGCTCGGACTGGCACCGCAGTACTTCCTCGACCTGGCCGGCCAAGCGAGCGTATTCGTCCGCTGACGGACGCGGGCATCCCGCGTCGCGCTGGATCCGCCGGACACGTCCCAGTGGATGTCACGTCAACGGCCGCCGCCCGGCACCCTCCTGGGGTGCCGGGCGGCGGCCGTTGACGCGTGGAAGCGACAAGGCCACCGGTGCGGCTTGGGCAATCGCCCTCGCGGTGGCGAGCCTGCTGAGGGAGGGGCCGGCGGGCGCTTGGAGGCGGCGCGACGGTGCCGCGTCAGCTGCCGTTGGGGACGCCGCTGGGCATCTCCGGCACGTCCGGGATCTTGAGGTTGCCGTCGGTGGACTTCGTGAACTTATCGGTGGGTCCGTTCTTCCACGTCACCGTCAGCGTCTTGCCGTCGGCGCCGGGCTTGAGCGTGCCCATCGTGCGGGTGTCGTCCCCGGTGGTGCACTTCAGCGCAGCCATGGAGACACCGGCCATCTCCTGGACCTTGCCGAGACAGGCCGTCTTGTGTCCCTCGCTGAGGACCGCGGTGCCCTTGGTGATCATGAAGATCAGCTTGCTGTCGGCGGTCTTCGTCTCCCAGGCGCCCGTGAGCGCGGAGCCATCCGCAGGCTTGTCGGCGCCTCCCGGAGTCGACGGCGCGGACTCCGGCTGCTTGCTCGGCGCGCTCTCCTTACCTTCGTCGCCGCTGTTGCCGCAACCACTGAGCAGCATTGCGGCGATGGCGGCCGCCCCGGCGATCTGTGCTGCCTTGCGCACGTGCGTCTCCTCCGTTGTGGGACAGGAAACGCGAGGCTAGCAGCCGGTCGGCGAGCCATGGCCGGGGTCGTAGGGGGGAGGGGGGTGTGGGGATGCGGCGGGGGTGCGGGGCGAGAGGGCGTGGGGATGCGGCGAGGGTGTGGGGATGCGGCGGAGGTGCGGGGGCGGGGCGGTGGTGCGGGAGCGCAGGGGGCGGTGCGGGGGCGGTGCGGGAGCAGGGCGGTGAGGTTGGGGGCGCGCGGCGGGGGCGGTGTGTGGTGGTGAGGTGAGGGCGCGGACAGGGGACGCGGCTGGGTGTGAGGGTGGGGTGGGGTGGGGGGAAGTCGGCATTCTCGGCTTCCCCCTTGCCCCGCGGCCCCCCCCCGGGGGGGGGGGGGGGCGGGGGGGGCCCCCCCCCCCCCCCGCCCGGGGGGGGGGGGGGGGGGGGGGGGGGGGGGGGGCGGGCGGGGGGGGGGGGGGGGGGGGGGGGGGGGGGGGGGGGGGGGGGGGGGGGGGGGGGGGGGGGGGGGGGGGGGGGGGGGGGGGGGGGGGGGGGGTTGGGGGGGGGGGGGGGGGGGGGGGGGGGGGGGGGGGGGGGGGGGTGGGGGGGGGGGGGGGGGGGGCCGGAAGTCGGCATTC
>NZ_JBIWNU010000018.1:0-60913 GCF_044767385.1 Streptomyces sp. NPDC101393
CCCCGATCTTCGACCTCGTCGACTACGGCGTCGTCGGCGACCTCTTCGCCGTCGTCCCGGCCCTCACCGACGAGGTCAAGACCCGCAAGGGCTGACCGCACAAGCCCGCAGGAGAGCGCGGTTCCTGAGGCGACTCACGGCAATCACCGTCACGTTGGTGGCGGCAGCTGCGGCTCCAGGCCGGCACCGGCCGCCAGCCGGCGCTCACACCGCCACCGACCGACTGGAGCCGCTGCTGCCTCCCGACGACGGTCGAGCCGTTCCCCAAGGCCGCGTCACGCAGCGACCGCCACGACTACGCCGCCGTGCCCCGAGGACATGGGGCACGGCGGCAGTACGGCGAGCACGCAGAACCGTTCCTGACGTAGCGTCAGCAGAGCACGTCGGGGTGGACACCGTCCGCTTGCCGGCGGCGCTGCGGCCCCGCGCCGGCGGCCCGGCGTCTGAGCCGGGCCGACGGAGGCCCGGCTCAGACGCCGGAGGAGACCTCAACCTTCTCGTTGGACCCCGCGTCCGTCCCCTCGGCCGCCGCCAGCCTGCGGTTGCGCTGGACGGAGGAGATGAAGGACCAGGCGATCAGGACGACGCCGACGAGACCCGTGATGACCTCGTGGATCTCGTACTGGATGGTGATGAGCAGGATCACGGCGAGGGCGCCGATCGCGTAGTGCGCGCCGTGCTCAAGGTAGACGTAGTCGTCCAGGGTGCCCTGGCGGACCAGGTAGACCGTGAGCGAGCGGACGTACATCGCGCCGATGCCGAGGCCGAGCGCCATCAGGACGATGTCGTTGGTGATCGCGAAGGCGCCGATGACGCCGTCGAAGGAGAACGACGCGTCCAGGACCTCCAGGTAGAGGAACATGAAGAAGGCGGCCTTGCCGGCCATCACAACCGCAGGGACCTTCTTGCCGCTCTTCTTGGCCTCTTCCTCGGCCTCGTGCTCGCGCTCCTCCCCCTCCTCGAGCTTGTTCTCGAAGTAGCCGGAGAGGCCACCGACGATCAGGTACGTGATCAGACCGGCAACGCCCGAGATCAACACGGTCTCGGCCTTGTCGACGTGCGCACCGCCGTGCTGGTGGGCGTTGACCGCGAACGTCATCGAGGTGACGAGCAGAACGATCAAGGCGATGCAGACCGACAGCATGTCGACCTTGCCGAGCTTGGCGAGAGGACGCTCAAGCCACCCGAGCCACTTGATGTCACGGTCCTCGAAGATGAAGTCGAGGAAGATCATCAGCAGGAAGATGCCACCGAACGCGGCGATCGACGGGTGAGCGTCGGTCACCAGTTGCTTGTACATGTCCTTGTCGGTCATCGCCAGGTCGACGGCCTCGATCGGGCCGATCTTGGCACTGATGGCCACGATGGCGACGGGGAAGACGAGACGCATGCCGAACACGGCTATCAGGACGCCGAGGGTGAGGAAGATCTTCTGCCAGAAGGCATTCATCTTCTTCAGGATCGCGGCGTTGACCACGGCGTTGTCGAAGGACACCGAGATCTCGAGGACGGACAGGATCGCCACGATCCCGAAGCCGGTCCACCCCCCGTAGAACACCGCCGCGACCAGGCCGAGCACGGTCACCGCGAACGACCAGCCGAACGTTTTCAAAAGCACTGGCTACCCCATCGTTTTGTACGCGGCTCCCCCGCGACGTACCTGACTTTACGAAACATTGACCCGAAGTCTAGAGCGATGCCTCGCAGCCCTGCCGCCGATTCCGGGCCAACGGCACGGAACGTCCACTCACCGCCGTGCCGGTAGACCTCGCCGAAGATCATCGCCGTCTCCGTGGACGCATCTTCGCTGAGGTCATAGCGGGCTCCGATGCGCGGCGATCGGGGCGGCGTCGGTGGGTTCGATCAGGCGGATCCTGGTCCTGCTGGGCATGGGCTGATCCTCGTCGCGGTGCGTCAAATGAGACGGCCAGCCTATGCAAGGGCCCCCGCGCCGCCGCATTCTGCGCCCGCCGGAGGAACGAGCCGATCGCGCAGCTCGTGTGCTCGATACCCGCACGCAGAAGGCGCCTTCCGCCTGGACCGACAGAACCCCTCGACAAGGTTCTTCGCCCCAGCGCAGAAGGGCACCATCTGCTCGTGCCTGCCTCAGGCAGGGCCCTGCGCGTAGAAGGGCTTGCAGCGGCCGCCCACGGTGTCGGTGGCGATCTCCAGCACATTCTTCCCGTCGGCTGTCGGCAGCAGCGCGCTGCTGTAGTTCGCGCAGGAGTCCTCCTTACCGGAGTTCACCGTCACCGGAGCGCGCTTGGACTGCCACGCGCCCTCCCCGCCCTTGCTGTTGGTCCAGAGCGTCCGTTCGCCGCCGAGACTCGGCTTGCCGTCCCGGTCGCGCGTCACCTGCCCGATCAGCATCAGCTTGCCCTGCGGGTTGCCGCTCTCGGGAGCCCACGCCAGCGTCGGCGCGTGGGCGAAGTAGTGGCCGTCGGCGGTCTCCGGACGTGTCCCGAGGTCCGACGGCCTGCCCCACTCCCAGCCGTCCTCGGAGGTACGGGTGTGCACGACGCACGCGTACTTCCCGCCGGGCGTGCAGATCTCGTAGACCATGACGTACGAGCCGTCCGGCATCTTCCGCACGACGGCCATCCCCGGCCGGTCCGGCTCCTGGACGCTCTCGACGGTGGCGTGCCGCCCGTTCCAGTTCCTGCCGTCCGAGGTGCGTACGGCCATCAGCTTCTGACTGTGCTTCGGGTCGGTCTCGTCCGAATAGTGGCACACGAGGTTGCCCTGCGCGTCGATGGAGAACTCCGGCTCCCACAGGCCCCCTTCGTTCCCGGCGGTCGCGGCGATCGACAGGGGCGACCAGGAGCGTCCGTGGTCGGTGCTCTTGAAGACGCGGATCGACATCGTGCGGGGCATCTCGGTCTGGCCCGGCGAATCCGCCCACAGCAGTGTCCCCGCGGGCATGTCACCGATCCGCTGCGGCAGTTCGTACAGCGTGGTGCAGCACAGCCCCTTGCCGCCGGCACCCTCAGGGTCGGTTACCGAACCGACCTCGCGGAACGTCTTCCCGTTGTCAGAGCTCTCGTGGATGACGCCGACCCCGTCCTTGCTCCGGAAGGTGACGTTCGAGGTCAGGATGCGGCCGTTGGCGTCTCCGCTGTGCTGCAACCGGATCGCCCGCGGGTAGAGCCCGGGCTCCTTCTGCAGCGGCCGCCGCGCCGAGACCCCCGCCTTCCCCTCCAGCGGTTCGGCGGCGGTGGGCGCGGAGCCCGCCCTCCCCTTTCCTCCGCCACTTCCGCTTCCCGTGCCGTCGGCGCCTCCCTTGGACTCTCCGCCGACGACAGCTTGCGTGACCACCACCGCCAACAGGATGCACAGGAGAGACGAGCCGAGTATCAAGAGCAGGCTGCGCCGGCCGAAGGGCGCACGTACGAAGGGCATGAACTTCCCAGCAATCGAAGATCGTTGTTGATGCCACGTTGTCACAGGAGGCTGGGCAGCAGCGAAGGGCACCGGCACCGGCACCGGCACCGGCACCCACGCCTTCCTCAGCCGCAGGACAGCAGAACACCTACCCCGCCCTTACTCTTCGGTAGGGAGCGAGGCCGCAAAGGCACTCCACGTTGCTTCCGAAGAGAAAATATCTCCGGCCCTTCACCATTCCTTCGCACTATTTGACGTCTCAAGGGCGGGCCGGATTACGGTGACCGACCCTCTCCCCCACGCTTCAGAGGTACAGCTCCATGCCTGAATTCAACCGCCGCCGCTTCCTCCAGGTAGCGGGCGGCACCGCCGGCGTCGCGGCTCTGTCCGCCAGCATCATGCGCGCCGCCGGCATCCCCGCCTCCGGCCGGTCCGGATCGATCCAGGATGTCGAGCACATCGTGGTGCTCATGCAGGAGAACCGCTCCTTCGACCACTACTTCGGCACCCTCAAGGGCGTCCGGGGATTCGGTGACCCCCGGCCGCTGACGCTGGAGAGCGGAAAATCCGTATGGCATCAGTCCGGTGGTGGCGAGGAAGTCCTCCCGTACCACCCGGACGCCGACGATCTGGGAATGCAATTCATCGCCGGGCTGGACCACGACTGGGAAACCGGTCATCAGGCATGGAACAAGGGCAAGTACGACGACTGGATATCCGCCAAGAGCGCCGGAACGATGGCTCACCTGACCAGGGAAGACATACCGTTCCACTACGCGCTGGCCGACGCCTTCACGGTCTGCGACTCCTACCACTGCTCCTTCATGGGAGCCACCGACCCCAACCGCTACTACCTCTACAGCGGTCACGTCGGAAACGACGGCAAGGGCGGCGGACCGGTACTCGGCAACGAAGAAGCCGGCTACGACTGGACCACCTATCCCGAGCGCCTGGAGAAGGCCGGGGTTTCGTGGAAGGTCTATCAGGACACCGGCGACGGCCTGACCGAGGACGGGCTCTGGGGCGCCCTGGAGGACGCCTACCGCGGAAACTACGCCGACAACTCCTTGATGTTCTTCAACAAGTTCCGCAACGCCAAGCCCGGCGACCCCCTTTACGAGAAGGCGTGCAAGGGAACGAACATCAAGAAGAGCGGCCATCTTCTCGATGACCTCCGGGCAGATGTCAAGGCCGGAACCCTGCCGAAGATTTCCTGGGTCGCCGCCCCGGAAGCGTTCTGCGAGCACCCCAACTGGCCCGCGAATTACGGCGCTTGGTATATCTCCCAGGTCCTGGACGCGCTGACGTCCAACCCCGAGGTCTGGAGCAGGACCGCCCTTTTCATCACCTACGACGAGAACGACGGCTACTTCGACCACGTACCCCCGCCCTACCCGCCGGCCGACTCCTCCTGGGGAGCGTCCACCGTCGACACCGAGCTCGACCTCTTCCCCGGCGACAGCAGCTACAGCGCGGGCCCCTACGGGCTCGGCATGCGGGTCCCCACCCTCGTCGTCTCCCCGTGGTCGACCGGTGGCTACGTCTGCTCCGAGGTCTTCGACCACACCTCCATCATCCAGTTCATGGAACGCCGCTTCGGCGTCCACGAACCGCATATCTCCCCCTGGCGCCGCGCGATCTGCGGTGACCTGACCTCAGCCTTCGACTTCAGCCTCAAACACACCAAGCACGCACCGCTGCCCAGCACCGACGCCTACGAGCCGCCGGACAAGGAGCGGCACAGCAGCTATACCCACTCCCCGCCGGCGGCCCCGGCCCTGCCCAAGCAGGAAAAGGGCACCAGGCCCACCCGGCCCCTTCCCTACACACCCCTCACCACCGCGGCCGTCAAACCGTCCAGCGGCAACATCAAGCTCACCTTCACCCCGGGTGACGAAACCGGAGCCTGTTTCCTCGTCACCTCCGGCAACCGTGACGACGGTCCCTGGACCTACACCGCCGAAGCGGGCAAGAAGATCTCCGACACCTGGAGCACCGGCCCCTCCGACGGCACGTACCACCTGACCGTGCACGGCCCCAACGGCTACCTGCGTACCTACAAGGGCGACGCCGCGACCCCGAGTCCGGAAGTCACCGGCCACCACGACGAACCCACCGGCCGCATCAAACTCAACATCAGCAACCCCGCCAAAACCGCCTGCCACCTCACCATCACCAACGCCTACGGCGGCAAGAGCAACAAGGTCACCATCGAGGCGGGTGCCCGGCAGACCCGATGGGTCGACCTCGGCCACAGCAAGCGCTGGTACGACCTGCGCGTGCACTCCGACAGCGACAACACCTACCTGCGCAGGCTCGCCGGCCACGTCGAGACAGGCCGGCCCGGCACCAGCGACCCCGCGCTCCGCACCGCCTGACCCACCCCCACACCAGCGAGGCGCGCCCGTCCCGCCCGATGTCCGCCCGTCGCTCAGCCTGGCGTTCCTGGCCTGGACGAGCTCATAGTCCTTGGCGGGCCCATGTCCCGGTGCCTGTAACCCTGATGGCCTGGCCATGGGGAACGGGACGAACGGGACGGGACAGGGCCCGCCACCGGCGCAAGACCGAGGGGAGCGGGCTGCGGCCTCCGCGTCCTTGTCCGTGACGACACCTGGGACCACATCGTGAGCGAACGCGTCATTGCGCCCAAGAGCCGGGGCTTCCTGTTCCTCGACTCCCATCCTGGCGGCTGTCGACAGCTGGTGGACGAGATGTGGCAGGCCGTCCCCGCACCGGTCCCCGCCGGGGGGCGAAGGACCGGTGGCTCTGGTCATCGGCTCGTCCGCCGGCTATGGCCTGGCCGCTACGATCGCGGGCCTGGCCCGTGTCGGCATCCGTGGGATCGGCGTGTGCTTCGAGAAGGCGCCCGCGCGGCGCACCGGCACAGCCGGCTGGTATCGCACCGCCGCCACCGCCCGGCTCGCCCAACAGCACGGGCGGGACATGGTCTTCCTCAATGGCGATGCATTCAGCGACACGGTGAAGGAGCAGGTTGCCGACCTGCTCACCGAGCGGTTCGGGGGACAACTCGACTACCTGATCTACTCGGTGGCCGCACCTCGCCGTACCGACCCGGACACCGGCACCGTGTACGCCTCGGCCCTCAAGCCGATCGGCTCGCCGCACACCACCAAGACCCTCGTCTTCGACGAGGACGGTGCCCCGGAGGTGAAGGAGGTCACCACCGCGCCCGCCGAGGACGACGACATCGAGCAGACCGTGGCGGTGATGGGCGGCGCCGACTGGGAACGGTGGATCACCTTCCTGGCCGACCGATCCCTGCTCGCCGAGGGCTTCGCCACTGCCGCCCTGTCCTACATCGGCTCGCCACTCACCGCGGCGATCTACCGGCAGGGCACCATCGGCGCCGCGAAGTCCCATCTGGAAACCACCGCAGGCGCGTTGAACGAGCGCCTCGGTAAGACCGTGGGCGGCCGGGCCGTGACCTCCGTCAACGCCGCTGCCGTCACCCAGTCCTCCACCGCCATCCCCGGCATCGCCCTGTACGTCGGGCTGCTGCGTGGTGTCCTCGGCGACGCGATGGTGGCCCCGATCGGTCAACTGGTGGAGCTGTGGGACCAGCTGACCGGCGTCCGCCCCCTCGACCTCGACGACGAGGGCCGGGTCCGTCTCGATACCTGGGAACTCGACCCCGCCGTGCAGACAGCCATCGCCGAACGCTGGAGCGCCGCCGCGAGCGACACCATCACCGAACTCGCGGACCTCGACTGGTTCAGCAACGAAGTCCGCCGCCTCTACGGCTTCTCCGTCCCCGGCGTCGACTACACCGCCGCCGTCGAAAGCGACGTCCCCTGGCCCACTCCCACCACCTGACCCGCGCCACGAATGTCCCCATCGCGTCGTAACGAGGTCGCGGCGCCAGTCCTGATGACCTCTGAGCCGTTCACGCGTCGGCAGCACGAGGGACCGCAGCGAAGGCGGATCCAGGACGGGCGTCTAGGACTCCTGCAACAAGGGGCGACTACACGCGGGTACGCCGCGACAGACCGGTGCTGGGCAGCATCGGCAGCGCGCCTGCCGGCCAGGCCCAACACGTCACCAACTCATGCCAGGCGAGACCTCGCCCCCGCGGCAGAAACAGGGTCTCGCCCAACAACACGCGCCGCTATGGTGGCCCGATGGCATCGATCAGGCAGGTCCAAGTCACCTTCGACTGCGCAGAACCTGAGCGCGTCGCTCGCTTCTGGTGCGAGGTCTTGGGGTACGTCGTGCCGCCGCCACCGGAGGGGTTTGCCAGTTGGGGCGATTTTGATCGTTCGCTGCCGCCTGAGCGCCAGGGTGCAGGGTTCGTCTGCATGGATCCCGAAGGTGTGGGCCCGCGGCTGTACTTCCAGCGCGTTCCCGAAGGCAAGGTCGTCAAGAATCGGGTGCATCTTGACGTGCGCGTCGGCACCGGGCTCGTGGGTGAAGAGCGCGTAGCCGCACTTGAGGCCGAGTGCGCACGACTGGTCGCGCTCGGCGCGGTACGCGATCGACTACTGCTTGCCGATGAATACGACGAGTCGTGTCTCGGGATGCGGGACATCGAGGGCAACGAGTTCTGTCTCGACTGAGGGGCCGCGAACGTGTCCTCGTCCTCCTCCACGGGGCAGGACGAGGAACTGCCCTCGACCGGGTACCTCGTGAACGCGTCAGCGTGTCCCGAGGCCCATGGCCTCCGGACCATTGCAGAGGCCTTTCCTCCTCACGAACGGAGTCAGTCCGCCATTCCTCGCACGCTAGAGGGTGGGGCCTGACAAGATCAGCCAGGGGCGGCCGGCTGGGTCCCATACCCAGATTTCAGTGACGGACGGCCGCCCTCACCTCCGCCGACGGCGTCGTACGGACAGCCCGCCAGAATCCGCACATACCTCCAACCGCGCCCAGCTCTGACGGTATTCAGAAAACTCACACCCCTCAGGCGCAGACTTGAGGTCACCCGCATGTCCCAGCCGGGCCCATAGCCCTAACTGACATCCAGCAAGGTACTTCCTCGAAATATGTCCGCAGGCCATGGCCATTGCTCAGAGATGGGTACCATCCCCAGCAATCACCGTCAGGCGATAGAGGAGCGGAACCATGTCGGACTCACCATTCGCTGCGCAGGTGGATACTGAGCTGCAGCGCGTAACTGCGAAAATCGAGCAGTTGCAGAGCCTCAAGTCCAAGCTCGAAGACCTCAAGCAGGCCCTCCCTCAGCCGGCCGAGGAAGCACAGACCCCGTCAGTTGAGCAGGCCGATCCCCCTCCTGCGGACACGGAGCACGCCCTGGTGCCTCAGGCGCGACGCGCGAACACCTCGCCGACGAAGGCCAAGTCCACGAAGGCCAGGCCCACCAAAACCGCTCCGGCAAAGAAGGCAAGGAGCTCCAAGAAGGCGGCGAAGGCCCCCCAGGCGCGACGTACGCGCACGGACCGGATCTTCGAACTGCTCGATGAGCAGCCCCGATCCGCGGCAGAGGTAACGAAGCTTCTGGAAGAAAAGCACCCCGACCAGAAGGGGCCGGAGAGCACCGTGCGGACGGCACTGAATTCGCTCGTCGGACAGAACCGCGCATACCTCAGCAGGCAGGGATCAGCTGTGTTCTACTCCAGCACCGCCACCGGTGGCGCCACAGCCGACGCCCCGGCCACAGCTTCAGTGGAAGCCGTGGCCACCGAAGCCTGACCGTCAGCCGCCTGCCGGCATCCGGACGGCCGGCAGGCGAGGCTCCCGGCAACGCAAAGACAGGTGTGTGGCGTCCACTGTCCACAGCAGTGCTCTCGGATACGCGTCGGATATGAGTCGGATACGAGGGAGCGGGCGTCGCGCAGGATCAGTGGAGCGCGGTACGGGGCCCCTTCTGCGGCGGGCGGGGAACACACTGTTGCCGCCTGCCGCATGGGCCGCGTGACGATACTCCCCGCACAGGGGGACGCCCCCGGGGCACTCCTCCCCGGCGCCTCGCGCGCTGCTACACGCGAATGTGGCGATGGTCCTTGGGCAGTCGATACGACCGGTCCAAGTAGCTTGAAGGACCTGCAGGCCCCACCCTCGCCCCGCTCAGCCGACGCGCGAGGAGGCGCGGCCGCCGGGCTCGTCGCCAGGGTGCCTCACGTGCGATCCCTCTCATTCTCATCCGCGAAGGCGATGGCGCTGCCGGCCATCCGGCCTGGCCGGGCGACTTCGACCCCGATCGAGGCGACCGCGTCGGAGAGGTTCACCCAGCGTCGGGCGCGGCGTTGCAGGGTTTTGCCGGGGACGGTGCCGGCGGGACGTACTTCTTCTGCGGCGATGGTGGCGAGGAATGCCCGGTCCTCTACGCGGACTCCGAGGGCGGCGCGGCTCTGGTCGCGATCGGTCTGACGGAGCTCCTGCAGCTCTTGCTGGTCGCGCCCTGGTGGCGTGACTGCCAAGCGTTCACCGCACAGGAGAGCACTGAGCTCGCTGCCGAGTACCTGGAAGACATGCCCGACCTGGCCGCTCAGCGGAACCTTGCGGCCGCTGCTCTCGGCATTGACCTACCCACCGAGGCCGTTGTCCTGGCGCGCCTGCGCGAGGTCGCCACCGGGGCAGGCAAGGACTATGCCCTGATCTTCACGCCCGAGAACTATCCCTACAAGCCGCTCATCACCGCTGGAAGGCCATGACCGACGCCACTGGCGGCGTGCCCGACGGTGTTCGGGCCTGCCGACATGGGAAGGAACTTCTGGTTGGTCCGCGGCTGCATCCGTAGGCCGGGCCGAGGGGATATGCGTCTGGGCCAACGACGCGTATCCGTACGTGGTCGGCCGCCTCCGCCCGCCCCCGCTTCGCGAGAGCTGGCCAGTCCCAGCGGACGGCAAAGAGTAAAGGCAAGGAGAGCACTCTCCTTGCCACTCTTAATTTATAGCGCGTTGGGGGGCTTGCGGCAAGGCCCCGGTCATGGCGCAGAATCATCGGCCGGTGCCACAGCCTGCGGAAACGGGGGGCACGACGTGCGTGTGTTGCCGACATATGGGGGACGCGGTGGCGTCGAATCAGTGGTGGGGCCGGCAGTCCGG
This sequence comes from Streptomyces sp. NPDC101393, assembly GCF_044767385.1. Classification (NCBI taxonomy): domain Bacteria; kingdom Bacillati; phylum Actinomycetota; class Actinomycetes; order Kitasatosporales; family Streptomycetaceae; genus Streptomyces; species Streptomyces sp. NPDC101393. Next base: position 10,404 of record NZ_JBIWNU010000018.1, read on the forward strand.
TTGCGGGCGCTCGGAGCGGAAGTGCGGGGGTGCGCGCCGCGCGGCTGGGCGGAGCGGCCGGCCGGCCCGCCGGGGGGAAGGGAATCGGGGACAGGGATGAGGACGTGCGCGACAAGAGCTTCGACAGGGTTGGAGGCGCCGATGATGCAATCGGTCGGCGCCGTGGGACAGGACACGACTGCCTCGGAGGTAGCGCGATGATCGAGCAGTACGTGCGGGATCTTGAAGAGGTTGACGGGACGCAGGTCGCGGTCGTTGGCGGCAAGGGCGCGCACCTGGGCGGGCTGTCGCACATCGACGGCATCCGCGTGCCGGGTGGCTTTTGCGTGACGACGGACGCGTTCCGGCGAGTCATGGCGGCGGCGCCGTCGATGGGCGATCTGCTCGATCAGCTGTCGCGATGGGACCCGGACGACCGGGAGGCGATCCGCACGCTCAGCGCGCAGATTCGCCGGACCATCGAAGGGATCGCCCTCCCGGACGATCTCGCGGCGGCGATCACCCGCGCGCTCGCCGGGCTCGGCGAGCAGGCGGCTTACGCCGTCCGATCCAGCGCGACGGCTGAGGACCTGCCGACGGCTTCCTTCGCCGGCCAGCAGGACACGTACCTGAACGTCGTGGGGCCGGCGGCGATCCTCCAGCACGTGAGCCGGTGCTGGGCCTCGCTGTTCACCGAGCGGGCCGTGACCTACCGCCAGCGGAACGGCATCGACCACCGTACGGTCCACATGGCCGTGGTCGTGCAGCAGATGGTCTTCCCGCATGCGGCAGGCATCTTGTTCACGGCCGACCCCGTCACGGGCAACCGGAAGGTCGCCACCGTGGATGCCGGCTTCGGCCTCGGTGAGGCCCTGGTCTCGGGCCTGGTGAACCCGGACGTCTACAAGGTGCGCGACGGCGAAGTCGTCGCCAAGGCGATCGCCGCCAAACAGCGTGCCGTTCAGGCCCTGGCGGCCGGCGGCACGCAGGAAGTGGCGATCGACTCGCAGCGGCAGGAGCAGCCGGCGCTGACGGATGCGCAGGTCCTGCGGCTCGTGCAGCTCGGGCGGCGGATCGAAGCGCACTTCGGCCGCCCGCAGGACATCGAATGGTGCCTGGACGATGATGACTTCCAGATCGTCCAGAGTCGGCCGATCACGACGCTGTTCCCCATCCCCGAGACCGATGACCAGGAGAATCACGTCTACGTCTCCGTGGGTCATCAGCAGATGATGACCGACCCCATGAAGCCCCTGGGGTTCTCCATGTGGCAGCTGACGGCCATGGTGCCGATGCATGAGGCCGGCGGGAGGCTGTTCGTCGACGTCACCCGGCGCCTGGGCTCGCCCACGAGTCGCGCCGGCCTCCTGGACATCATGGGGAGGGGCGATCCGCTGGTCAGGGACGCTCTGGAGACCGTCCTCGACCACGGCGACTTCGTCCCGTCGCTCCCGGACGCGAGTCCCGGCGGGCCGCCGGTCGGCGGCGCGCCCGCCCCGATCGAGACCGATCCGGCGATCGTCACCGGGCTGATCGAGCGCAGCGAGGCGTCGATCGCCGCTCTGCGGCGCGACATCGGGAAGAAGAGCGGACCGGCGCTGTTCGACTTCCTGCTGGAGGCTTTCGAGGAGCACAAACGAGTTCTCAGTGATCCGCTGAACCTTCAGGTGATCATGGCAGGGATGGAGGCCACATGGTGGCTCAACGACAAGCTGCAGGAGTGGCTGGGCGAGAAGAACGCGGCTGACACGCTGACCCTGTCCGCCCCGGACAACATCACGTCGGAGATGGGGCTGGCGCTGCTCGACGTCGCGGACGTGATCCGCCCGCAGTCGGAGGTGGTGGAGTTCCTGCAGGGCGTCGAGGACGTCGAATACGTCGATTCAACAGACTTCCTGGACGAGCTGCCGAAGCTCGCGGGTGGGGCCGAAGCGCGCGACGCCATCGAGGCCTATCTCGACAGGTACGGCATGCGCTGCGTCGGCGAGATCGACATCACCAGGCCCCGTTGGCGCGAGCGCCCCACCACGCTCGTGCCCGTGATCCTCGACAACGTCAGGAACTTCGAGCCGGGCGCCGCCGAGCGGCGCTTCGAGCAAGGGCGGCAGAAGGCGCAGAAGAAGGAACAGGAGGTGCTGTCACGCTTGCGGGCTCTGCCGGACGGGGACCGGAAGGCCGACGAGGCCAAGCGGATGATCGACCGGGTCAGAACCTTCATCGGGTACCGGGAGTACCCGAAGTACGGCATCGTCAGCCGCTACTTCGTCTACAAGCAGGCCCTGTTGGAGGAGGCCGAGCGCCTCGTGCAGGCAGGCGTGCTTCCGGAGAAGGAGGATCTCTTCTACCTCACGTTCCAGGAACTGCGCGACGTCGTGGGCTCGCACCAGGTGGATGAACGGCTCATCCAGCAGCGCAAGGACGCGTTCCGGTCGTACCACGCGCTCACTCCGCCGCGGGTGCTCACCTCGGATGGTGAGGCCGTCACCGGGGCGTACCGGCGCGACGACGTTCCGGCCGGCGCCCTGATCGGCCTGCCGGTTTCCGCCGGGACGATCGAGGGGCGGGCCCGCGTCATCCTGGACATGGCGGATGCCGATCTCGAAGCGGGCGACATCCTGATCACGACCTTCACGGACCCGAGCTGGTCGCCGCTGTTCGTCGGCATCGCGGGCCTGGTGACGGAGGTGGGCGGCCTGATGACCCACGGCGCGGTGATCGCCCGGGAGTACGGCTTGCCGGCCGTCGTGGGTGTGGAGCAGGCCACCCGGCTGATCCGGGACGGGCAGCGGATCCGCGTGCACGGAACCGACGGGTACATCGAGATCCTGTCCTGACCGACCGCACCGGGAGCCTCGTCCGCCCATCCGTAGCTTCCGGTTGAACAACGTCACGCAGGTGATGACCGGCCCACGAGCCCTGTCCGCGACGCACATGCGTCCACGCGGACAGGGCTCGTGGCTGTTCTTCGCCTGGGAAGTGCCTCTTCCGCTGTCGCGTACAGGACCTCAGAACGTCCGATCGTGACAGTTGAGAGGCACTTTTCGCGTTCTCGATCACTTGGTGGGAGGCGGCCTTCACTCCACCGTTTCCCGGGGTCCCGGTCCAGTGGCACGAAGCCGGCGGTACGTGCCCCACACCGGTCCACCCGCTGAGGAAAGCTCTTGCCCGAAGGGAAAGAGAGTAGTAACTTTCCTGTCAGGCAAGGGCTTGTCCCTACGGAATACGGGAGCTCATATGACGGATCAACCGAGCCCGGAGCAGGCGGCTCTGGCTCTGCGGGAAGCACGGGGACACCAGGGCGCCGCGTTGGCGGCGCGCCAGGAACCGCTGAGGCTGAAGATCACTTTCGCCGCGACAGGACTGGCGTACGGCGCCTGCTACGACCTGTTCGACGACCCCGGCACGACTCCCCTGCTGGCGCTGGCCGCCGCGTCCTGGGCCCATCTGATCATTTCCAGAAGTCCGCGCGGAGCTGCTCTGCTCGGCTATCGCACGACCGGGGTACGCAACCGACCACCGGCGTACATTCTGGGAATGCTCGCCGTGACCGCTCTTCTGATGGCCATCGGCTACTTCAGCATCACCCCCCACACCGCCTACCTGGACGACCACGTGCCCTACTGGCACACCATGGGAGTCCTGCTCCTGATTGCGGTGACCACTGTCCTGGCTCCGGTCGAATCGCGGTTCCGGGCATGGCTGTTCAAGGTGACCTCGAAACGAGGGGTGTAGTGACCGCGGGCTTCATCGATCCCCTCTTGGTCGACCCGACGCGGTTGTCGATCCTGTCTCTGCTGAGCACGGCGCGGTGGGCGGAGTTCGCCTTCGTCCGCGACACGGTCGGCCTGTCCGATTCGGCGTTGTCGAAGCAGGTCACCAAGCTGATCGACTGCCACTACGTCAAGGTCCGTCGCGGATACGTAGGCAAGCGGGGCCGCACCTGGATCAACCTTGCACCGGCCGGCCGGACGGCCCTGGAGAGCCACGTAGGGACCCTGCAAGAGATCATCAACCAGGCGCGAGAGGCCGGCGAGCAGGCGCAAGAGGCCGACGAAGCGCAAGCTTCCGACGCCGACTGACAGTCACATCAGCGGCGGAGTGCGCGAGGCTACGCCCGCCCAGCAGCCCGGAAGGCCCGCCGCGAAAATGCGGCGGGCCTTCCTTGGCGGAGCGGCTCCGGGCCTGCCGGAATCCCCTCTCAGGTCTTCGGGATGAAGGCGTTGCTCAGCCCGATGGAGATGTTGTTGCCGGCGCCGGAGTACGTCAGTCCGGCGGCGCCGGAGTGCTGTGCGGTGTCGATGGCGGCGTGGCTGACCGAGTACACCTGGTCCAGCTCGTCGGTGTCATCCGTCCACCACTTGTCGGGAATGGCGTCCATGATGGTGTTGGCGAGCGGGATGCCGTTGGTGCCGTAGCCGGTGACCGTCAGCAGTGCGTCGACGATCGCTTTGGCGAGGTCCTTGTAGTTGGTGCCGTCGTCCTCCTCCATGAAGACCAGGTCGGCGGAGTCGTAGCCGAAGTGGCTCCAGTCGATGAGGTTCTGGTTCGGGTGGTAGTCGACGCCCGTCGAGTCGAGGTAGGGCATCTGGAGGGTCGGCTCGGCGAATGCCTTGTCGTTGTGGTCCCAGCCGCTGACGACCGCGAAGGCCTCGGCACCGCCCTTCCAGAACGTCTCCTCGTTGCTCTTGAGCAACTGGACGTTGTTGATGCGGGTGACGTTCTTGCCCTGCGGCGCGTCGGACGGGTGGGCGGTGCCGGACATGGGTACCGACGGCTTCTTGCGGTCGGCCGGCGGGGGCATCGGTACGGTACGTGAGGCGGCGTGGGCCGCCGCATCGGTCTTCGGCTTCAGGGCGGAGAGGTCCCCGCGGGAGTCGGTACCTGCCTGCCGCCGGGCGGCCTTGAAGCCCTCGGCCATCACCTTCGTGCCGGCCGCCACGATGCGGTCGCCGTCGGTGCTCACGATCAGCACCGGGACGTCCGCGGGCGCGGTGGCCCCGAGCTTCACCTCGGTGCCGTCGGGCCGGTAAGCGGTCAGCGAGGTGGCCTGCCGGTCGGAGGGCTCCGCGGCGATCAGCGGCTGCACGCCCCTGGCCAGCGCGGCGCGCGCCTGCGGGTTGGCGAGCCGCACCTGCAGGACATTGCCCGTCGAGGCGGGCAGCCCCTTGGCAGCGAGGATCGCGCTGTTGGACGACTCCACCGACGCATGGAACCCGCTGGTGGACCGGATCGGCAGACGGTCCAGGCTCACCTCGTTCGCCGAGGTCAGCGTGCCCGCCATCTCGCCCTTGGCCTGGCCGGCGGCGTACGCCTCCCGCAGGCTCCGCGCCGCCGCCTGCTTCGCGTCCTGCACGGCGTCCGCCCGCGTGGGCTGCGCCCCGGACGGCGCGGTGGGTGCGCCAGGCTGCGCCCACGCCCCCGCGGTGCCGCTCACCAGGCACACGGACGAGGCGGCCACTGCCACCGCCGTCCTGATCAGTCCAGACCGGTACATGGTTGTCTCCATTGCTCTCGGCGGCGCGTTCGGATGCCGCGCCCGCCTCGGTCCACGATGCGGCGCGGCGGCGGGACGTCACCGCCTTGTGGGCCGCCACCGTCCCGAAACACACACCGCGTTCCGCCGCGCCGAGGACCCCATTAGGACCGGACGCACGGCACCGGGCATGGGTATCGACTACTCAATGTGCCTTCTGCGCAAGGGAATTGTGGTGGTCTCCGCGCGGCCTCCACCGGATAGGTGTCCGATCGGTCCGTAGGCCTGGCCAACGGCGCACCACACCACCTATGTTCACTCTCGATCAACACAGCAAGGACTCAACAGCCCTGGTTGTCACGGCACTTCGCCTCCCATGGGCTGCACCCCACACACCGTCCTCGGATCACACCACCGGAAGGCATCCCCACATGCCCCTGTCTCCATTTCGGCGGCCTCGCCGTGCCCTGCACACGGCTCTGCTCACCACTCTCGCCACTGCCACCGTCACCGCGACACTGCTCGCCTCGCCGTCGGCCGCACACGCCGCGGCCCCCGACCACGGCACCGGACCCGCAGCCGGCGCCGACCAGGTCCCCGGGATGGACGTGAGCCGCTACCAGGGCACCGTCGACTGGCAGGGCGCTTGGGCCAACGGCGCACGTTGGGTCTACGTCAAGGCCACCGAGGGGACCACCTTCCAGAGCCCCACCTTCCCGGAGCAGTTCCAGGGCGCCTACGACATCGGCATGATCCGCGGCGCGTACCACTTCGCCCGCCCCGACACCTCAGGTGCGGCGGAGCAGGCCGCGCACTTCGTCGACCACGGCGGGAACTGGACGGCGGACGGGCGGACGCTGCCGCCTGCTCTCGACCTGGAGCACAACCCGTACGGTCCGGACGCCTGTTACGGCCGCGGGCAGGCCGACATGGTGTCCTGGATCAGGGAGTTCAGCGACACGGTGAAGGACCGCACCGGACGCGCCCCCGCCCTCTACACCACCAGCGACTGGTGGACCCGCTGCACCGGAGGCGACACCAGCTTCGGCGCGACCAACCCACTGTGGGTCGCCCGGTATGCCGCGTCCCCCGGCACCCTTCCGGCCGGCTGGTCCGCCCACACCTTCTGGCAGTACGCCGACTCCGGTACGTTCCCCGGCGACCAGAACTGGTTCAACGGCTCCTACGACGAGCTGAAGGCGCTCGCCCAGGGGTGACCGCCTCCCCGGCGCAGGCCGGGTGACCTCCCCTGCGCGGACCGGGTGACCTCCCCTGCGCGGGCCGACTGCGCCGGAGTGACGAGCGGCCCCGGCCGGGCGACGGCCGGTCCGCGTCTGAGTACGACTACTCAGGCGCGGCCGAGCCGCGTGCCGCACCATGGCCGGGCGGCGAGGGCGGACCCTCCTGCGCGCCGTTTCCGGTATCCGGCGCGGCCGCCGCCCGTCACAGCGAAAGGTTGCTTGTGGAACGTGCTCTGCAGCTGCGTGCTGCCACTCCGGAGGATGCCGACTGGATCCATGAGGTGCGGCACCGGGTGTACGCGCAGGAACTCGGCCAGCATGCCCCGGTTCCGGAAGGACGGCTGCGGGACGGGCTGGACGGGGAGAACGTCTACCTCGTCGTGGCGCGCGGCGAGGACCGGATCGGCTGTATCAGCATCACCCCGCCCTGGGTGGGCCGGTACGGGCTGGACAAGTACCTGACTCGCGAGGAGTTGCCGCTGCTGGCGGAGGAGGACCTGTTCGAGGTTCGTCTTCTCACCGTCGAACCGCACCGGCGGAACACCATGGCGGCGCCACTGCTGATGTACGCGGCGCTGCGCTGGATCGCCGCCCGGGGTGGCCGCCGGGTGGTGGCCATGGGCCGCACCGAGCTCCTCGCCATGTATACGGCCGCCGGCCTGCAGCCGACCGGTCACACCGTGCGGTGCGGCGCGGTGACCTTCGAGGTACTGACCGGCGCGGTGAAAGACCTGACGAGGGCCACTCTGGACCGTTACGGCCCCACGGTGCGGCGTATGGGGAGCGGTGTGGACTGGCATCTGGACGCGGCATTCGCTCCGCGGCCGGATGGATGCGAGCACGGCGGCGCCTCCTTCACCGCCATCGGCGCGGACTTCCGTGATCTGGGCCGCCGCCACCGGATCGTGGCGGCAGATGTCCTGGATGCCTGGTTCCCGCCGGCCCCCGGTGTCCGTGCCCTGCTCGCGGAAGACCTGGAATGGATATCGCGGACGTCTCCGCCCACCGGTGCCGAGGGGCTGCTGGCCGAGATCTCCACGGCCCGGTCCCTCCCGGCGGAGACTCTCGCGGTGGGCGCAGGTTCGTCCGATCTCATCTTCCGGGCGTTCGGCCGGTGGCTGACCCCCCGGAGCAGGGTGCTGCTCATCGACCCGGGCTACGGCGAGTACGCACATGTCACCGAGGACGTGATCGGGTGCCGGGTGGACCGCTTCCGGCTGCGCCGGGAAGACGGCTGGCGCATCGATCCGGACCGGCTCGCCGCGTGCACCCGTGCCGGCACCTACGACCTGGTGGTAGTGGTCAACCCGAACAACCCCACCGGACGGCACCTGCCGGCCGCGGAACTGCGCCGGGTGATCGCCGCAACCCCGGGCAGCACCCGGTGGTGGATCGACGAGGCCTACCTGGGCTACGTCGGCATGGCGGAGTCGCTGGCCGAGCTGGCTGCCGCGGACCCGCGGGTGGTGGTCTGCAGTTCGCTGTCCAAGATGTACGCGCTGTCCGGCGTGCGGGCCGCCTTCCTGGTGGCCGAACCGGACACGGCGGCTCACCTGCGCCGCTGGACACCTCCCTGGGCCGTCAGCCTGCCGGCGCAGATGGCCGCGGTGGCGGCGCTGCGCGACCCCGGCTACTACGCCGGCTGCTGGGACCGCACGCACACCTTGCGCCGCCGCCTTGCCGACGGCCTGGCCGCTGCGGACGGCTCTGCCGAGATCGACGAGTCCGTGGCCAACCACCTCACCGTGACCCTGCCCCGCTACGGACCGAGCGCCGCCCAGCTGGTCCACGAGTGCCGCGGTCGCGATGTCTACCTTCGGGACCTGTCGCCGCTCTCGCCCGGTTACGAAGGGCGCTGCGTACGGATCGCCGTCAGGGACACCGAGGAGAACACGCGCATCGTGGCCGCGTACACCGACGCGCTCGACGCGCTGCGGCCCCCGGGTCGCACACCCTCGACGGCGCCGTGGGGCGGGTCGGTCGCCAGGAGCGGCCGGTGATCACTGTGGCCCGCCTGGCGCCCTTCCTGGGTGGGGGGCTCGTGCTCGGCGGCATCGCGGTGGCCGCGTCCCGAAAGCGCGAGCTGTGGATCCGGTGGTGCGCCTGGGCGGTCGGGGTGCCGCTGGTCACCGGTGCGTTCTGGCTGGGCCGACCCGGCACCGCGGCCCTCGCCGCGGCGGCGGGCGTGGTGGCGACCGTGGAATTCTGCGCGCTGCTGCGGCTTGGACGGCCGGACCGGGCCGTGCTGGCCGCGGCGGTGGTCTGCGTGGTCCTGGCCGCCTGGCTGATGCCGGGGCAGCTGCCCCGGGTGGTCGGCGCCGGGGCACTCGCGGTCGCCGCGGTGCCGCTGCTGGCCGGCGACGCCGAAAAGGGACTGCGCCGGGCCGGTGCGGGGCTGTTGGGGCTCGGCTGGCTCGGGTTGCTGGCCTCGCTGGTGCCGCTCGGGGCCGACGCGCTCGCTCTCTTCATGGCGGTTTCGGTCGCGGACATCGTGGCGTACTTCGCGGGCCGGCGGCTGGGAGGGCCACGGCTGTCACCGCTCTCACCGGCCAAGCGGTGGAGCGGAACCCTGGCGGGGGCCGCGACCGGTGTGGGCGTGCTCGCCCTGCTGTCCTCGTGGAGCCTGCCGATGGCGACGGCGGTGGCGGTCGGCGGTCCGGCCGGCGATCTCTTCGAATCGATGGTCAAACGGGGCACGCAGACCAAGGACGCCGGCCGCTGGCTGCCCGGCTCCGGCGGCCTGTTGGACCGGGTCGACTCCCTGCTGATCGCGTTGGCCGTCCTGCTGGTGCTGCGCTGACGTCAACAGCGGAGGCGGGGAAGTGCCGTCGGTCGGGGGAAGGGGGCAGAGGAGCGGATGAGAGGCGGGACATGACGATCACCGCAGGCCCGGTCACCGGGCACCGGATGCGACCTCGCCGCCCCGTCACGCTCCGTCCGGGCTCTCCAACTCGGCCCTGAGCAGGGCTCGGAGCGAGGAGGCGTTGCGATATCCGACCAGCCGGGCGATGTCCGTCATCGTGAGATCGGTCGTCCGGCGCAGGTGACCGGCCCGCTCGGCGCGCAGCCTGCGCACCAAGCCGTACGGGGTGGTGTTGAGGCGCTCCCGCACCCGCCGCTCCAGGGTCCGGCGGGTGGTGCCGAGGGCCAGCGCGGCGTCCGCCACTGCGAAGTCCTGCTGGAGATGGGACCGTACCCAGCTCTCGAAGTCATTGACCAACTGGTCGTTCTCGGCGAGGTGGCCGGTGACCGAGGTGACGCTGCCCGCGGGACGCTCGTCGATGAGCAGGGCGGTCGCGGTGACGTGGGCGAGCTGCGGACTGACCCTCGCCACCAGGCTCATCGCCAGATCGATATGGGCGAAGGCCGCACCGGCGGTGGCGACGGAGCCGTCCCGGACCACCATGCGCGACACGTCCAGTCCGACCCGGGGATAGCGCCGGCGGAAGAGATCCCACAGCCACCAGCTGGTCGTGGCCTGCCGGTCGTCGAGCAGCCCGGCCTCGGCAAGAACGAAGGTGCCCGTGCACGCCGCGGCGAGTTCACGACCGAAGGCGGACCAGTCGAGCAAGGCCGTGCGCAGCGCCCGTACTTCGGTGCGCATCAGAGCGTCCACCATCGTGGCGGGGCTCTCCGCGGCGAGCGCGGGTACCAGCAGCAGGTCCAGGTCGGTTGTGGCCACACAGTCGTCCAGGGTGCGGGCGACCGGTACGAGCAGCCCCCCTGCGGTCGGCACCGGATCGCGCCCGGGAGCCACCGTCACCGCGGTGATGGCGGGGATCTCCCGGTCGACCTGCTTGCGGGCGGCGTTCGCGGTCCGCAGGACATCCAGGACGGTGGTCAGCCCCGAGTCCCAGCAACCGGGGAGCGCCACCACTCCGATATGCATGTCGCAAACGCTCCGTCCGATGTCGCAATCGCTACCGTTGCCCTTCCTACGGTAAGCCCATGTCCTCGACAAGAAACCCCGCTCCCACCGCTGCCGCTGCCGCCGACAAGGTGCTCGTCGGCCAGGAAGGCGCGGTGCTCACCATCACCCTCAACCGGCCGGAGAAGGCCAACGCGATAGACGCCGACATGATCGAGGGTCTGTCTCATGCCTACGCCCGGCTGTCCGACGACCCCACCCTGCGTGTGGCGGTCGTCCGCAGCAATGGCCCCCATTTCACCGGCGGACTCGACCTGGCCTCGCTCGCCCCACGCCTGGCGACCGGCGGCGAGGGGCTCATCCCGGACACCGGCCGCGACCCCTGGGGCATGTACGGGGAGCCGGCCACGAAGCCCGTCGTGGTCGCCGTCCACGGGCGCTGTTTCACGGCAGGTCTGGAACTCGTACTCAACGCCGATCTGTGTGTCGCCGCGGCTGACACCCTCTTCGGCCAGCAGGAGGTCACCCGCGGCATCGTCGCGCTGGGCGGTGCCACGGTCAGGCTGCCGCACCGTGCCGGCTGGGGCAACGCGATGCGCTACCTGCTGACCGGCGACCAGTTCGACGCTCAAGAGGCGTGGCGCATGGGCGTCGTCCAGGAAGTCGTCCGGCCCGGCGAACAGTTCGACCGTGCGACGGCACTCGCCCACCGCATCGCCCACCAGGCACCCCTCGCCGTCCAGGCCACTCTCGCCGATGCCCGCGCGGCCGTTCGCGAACCGATCGCCGCGTCCGCCGCCAGCCTGCGCGGTGAGGTGGGCCCACGGCTCTTCGCGACTGCCGACGCCACCGAAGGGATCAACGCCCTGATCGAGCGCCGTACTCCGGTTTACACCGGCGCCTGAACCCCACCTCACCGTCACCGAAGGAACCCGTCATGCACGCCGTCATCGGCAACCTGCCGCGCCACTACGAGCGGCTGAACCTCACACCTGACGTCATCCAGCCATGGGAGGACGGACTCCGCACGGACCCCGCTCAGGGAACGTTCGAGTGGTGGTACTGCGACGCCCATCTCGACGACGGCTCCACCCTGACCGTCGAATTCCACACCAAGCCGCCGTTCGTCTCCCCCCGGGCACCGCTCACTCCGTTCGTCCTGCTGACGCTGACCCGCCCGGACGGTTCCCGGACCGATAAGCAATACACCGGGGAACCCGCGGACTTCACCGCTTCACGGGAAAAATGCGACGTGGTGATCGGCCCCCACACCTTCCGCTCCGGCCCCGACGGCTACACCCTTCATGTCGAGATCGAGGACACCGTCGTTGATCTCACCCTCACTGCGCAGGTGCCGCCCTGGCGGCCGGAGACCGGGCATGCCTTCTTCGGCGCTGACGAGGAGCACTACATCGCGTGGCTGCCCGTCGTCGCCCACGGCAAGGTCGAGGCGACGCTGACCTTTGACGGCGCCACCCAACAGCTCACCGGCACCGGCTACCACGACCACAACTGGGGCAACATCGCTCCTCGCAAGGTGCTCGATCACTGGTACTGGGGCCGCGCCCGGCTGGGCGAGTACACGGTCGTCACGTTGATGTTCGCCAGCCACGAGCGCTACGACAAGGCGGTTCTGCCCGCCGTGCTGGTGGCCAGATCAGGCAGGATCATCGCCTCCGCGGTCGGCGCGGACGCCGTTGGCTTCAACGAGGGGGAGGTCTTCGTCCACGACGACAGCAAGGTCCAGGTCGCCGATCGCCTTGAGTACCGGTGTGCCGGCGACGATTCCGCGTACACGATCACCTTCCAGCGCGACCAGGACGCCTTCCTGCTGAACTTCGGAACGGCTGGTGCCTACCACCGGTTTCTCGGTGAGGTGACTCTGCAGCGCGCGTCGACCGACGGGAGCGAAGGAGGCGAGACCGTGAAGGGACGCACGCTCTGGGAACTGCTCCACTTCAACAGCGACACGCACCCCGGTACGGAGGTTGGCCCGGATGGCGACCCGCACGACACCGGTCGGGTCCGCATCCCGGTCATAGGCCACCAGGCCTGACGCCTGATCCCCCCGCCCACCGACGGACGAGAGCAAGTCGCCGTAGCGCAACCAGTGTGTGCCACTGGGTAGTTGGCCAGTTGATCGGGTGTGTCGGCCGGTCAACGGTCCGTGAGGCCATGCGGCATCGGATCGAGCCGATGCCGCCGGCCGCTCCGGTCAAGGGACGGCGGTGGCCGACCACCGCCGCCCCCTTGCAGCCATCGCGGGGACCTACCTACCGCACCGGCCCCCCCGCGGGCCTGCCAGGTGAACGCGGATCGTGCCGGACCGCGGCGTGCTCGACCGGAACTGGCGCCACCCGACGTGATCGTCCGGTATCTCTACGCTGCTGATCGCGCTCACCGTGCGGGCATGGCATCAGCCGTCCGGTCCCCAACGACCTGTTCCCCCTGCGGAACGTCCGAGCCCGCGCAGGCCCACTGCGAGCCCTCGTACGGAATCGATCGTCTTCCGTCGCGCGTGGGATGCTGGTCAGTGATGTGGACGTCCCTTGACTCCCCAACCCGTAGGTCCCGATCATGGCCAACAGCTCCCTAGACGGTCGATGGCCGCTGGTCAGCCGTCTCGATGAGGTCCAGTCGTTCCGCGAGCACCTGGCGTCAGCCGATCTCGGGAACTGCACCATCCGCGGCTCGGCAGGCGTCGGTAAGACGCGGCTGGCCGAAGAATGCCTGGCCGAGGCCGCCGCCCAGGGCTACGCGTGCTCCCGCGTCGTCGCGACGGCCGCCACCCGGACCATTCCGCTGGGCGCGATCACCCATCTGCTGTCCGCCGCAATCGTCAGCGACCCCGGCGGCCTGTTCCACCCCGCCGTACAACATCTCAGAGCCCAGCGGAAGAAGGCGCACGCCTCCTTGTGGCTGGTCGACGATCTCCATCTCCTCGATGCCACATCGGCCGTTCTGATCGGGCAGCTCGTCGACGCACGCGAGATATACCTGCTGGCCACCATCCGCTCGGGCGAGCCTCTGTCGGAGGCAGTGGGAAGTCTGGACCGGGGCGACCGGACGCACCGCATCGACCTCGAACCATGGACCGCGGAGGAAGTGGAGACGGTGCTGCAGACCGTCCTGGGCGGCCCCGTCGAACGAGGAACCGCACTGCTGCTTCACCAGGCCAGTCAGGGCAACGCGCTCTTCCTGCGGGAGCTGGTCAGCGGATCGCTGCACAGTGGAGTCCTCGTGGGGGACGGCGGCGTCTGGCGTTGCACGGGCCCCGTGAGCGGAACGCGACGCCTGACGGAAATGCTCCAGGGCCGCATCGAATCGGTGAGCCCGCAAGGCAGAGAAGCGCTGGAAGCGCTGGCGGTCTGCGGCTCGGTGGGCGCCGCTGAACCGCCGCCCGCCGTCCTGGACGAACTGGAGCGCGCCGGTCTCGCCCGCGTCGAGACCGACGGCCGACGGGCCACTCTGGCGCTGGCCCACCCGCTGTACGGGGAACTTCTCCAAAAGCAGGTCTCCTCCGTCTCCCGTAAACAGTTGCTCACGGACCGCGTCGCATGGCTGGAGAGGACCGGTCGCCGACGGCGCGGGGATCCGCTGCTGGCCGCGCAGTGGTCACTGGACGCCACGGGTACCGCGGACCCCGACTTCCTGACTCGTGCCCTGGCCATGGCCCGCGGAGCCGAGGACTACGAGTCGGTGGTGCGCATCGCGCAGGCGTTGTGCCGGCTGCAGCCCGGTTCCGCACCGCGGCTCGTCCTGGGTGACGCGCTCTTCAAACTCGGCCGGTTCGACGATGCCGAACACGCGTTGGCGGATGCCGCGTCGGTCGCGCAGGGCGACGAGGAAATACTGCACGCGACAATTCTGCGCACGCACACCCTGGCGTGGGGCGCCCTGCGCCTCGACGAGGCACTCACCTCGAACAAGGCGGCCCGACTGAGGCTGACCAGCACGGAGGCCGAAGAGGAACTGCGCGTCGACGAGGCCAGCGTGCGCGCTTTTCTGGGCGACTACGGCAGAACCCTGCGGATCCTGAACGACCTGGAGCACATGCACAACGCCAGGGCGCGCGTCATGGGTGCGATCCCCGTCGCCTATGCCCTCTCCGAGGCCGGGCGCAACCAAGAGGCCTTGCGGCTGGCGAACAACGCGTACCAAGAGCACCTTGCGGCGAAGAGCATCATCGCGGTGGCGGACCCGCGCATGCAGCTCGTTTCGCAGCTGCATGCGCTGGCGCAGGCCGGACGGCTCGCCGAGGCCAGGACGCTGGGCGAGGAAACCTACGCCCTCGCGTCCGCCGACCATTCACTGTTCTGCCAGGTGTGGATCGCGGTGGGACTGGGCAAGGTCGAGCACTTCGCAGGGCGACTGCCGCGCGCCTTCGAGTGGTTCACGACCGCTGCGGCGCTGGCCTCGGACGCCCGTTTCAAGGGCGCTCAGTGGCTGTCCGTATCGGGACTTGCGCAGGTCACGGCCGCACTGGGAAACCGCGCCAAGGTCGCGGCACTCTGGAAGCAGGTCTGCGAGCTGGGACCTTCCGGGTACACCCGACCCGATGTCGCCACGCTTCCTGCCTGGGAGATGGCCCTCAACGGCAGGCTGAGTGAGGCCTGCGCGGGTTTTATGGAGCAAGCGGAGCGCGCCCGAGCGCTCGGCAGCCTCGCCCAGGAGAGCGAGCTGCTGATGGACGTGGCGCGGCTGGGTGGCGCTCGCCGTGTGCGACGGCGCCTGGAGGAGCTGGCAAGGGTCTGCGACAGTCCTGTGCCTGCGGCCCGCGCCGCCTGTGCCGCCGCCCTCGACCAGCAGGAGCCCGCGCCCCTGCTGGCCGTGGCGGAGAGGTGGGAGGCGATGGGCTTCGCCCTGTTCGCCGCCGAGAGTTACCACGCCGCCGCAGCCGCACAACGCCGCATCGGACATACCCGGGCGGCGGTCTCCGCCGGCCGCAAGGCGTCCGCGCTGTACGCGCAGTGCGGCGGCGCCCATGTCTTCGGTGTCGACCTGGCCGATAGGCCTGCTCTGCTGACCATGCGCGAGCACGAGATGGCGGGATTCATCGGACGGGGCATGTCGAACCAGGAGATCGCTGATTCCTTGAGCATCTCGGTGCGCACCGTGGGCAATCACCTGTATCGCATCTACCAGAAAGTCGGCGCGAAGAACCGCCGTGAACTGGCGCGCATCGTCAATGACGGACTTCTGCCGCAGGAAGATCAGCCTTGAGCTGCGTACGACGCCTCGGCCGGGCAGAGCCGCCTCACTCGACGCGCTGCCCCGCGGGCCCCGCTCCTCACGGACGAGTCGGCAGCGCCGCCCAGCGGATGTGCAGCCCTTGACCGCTCACCACATGGCCACTGGAGGCGGCGATCGTCGAAATGACGATATTGCCCCGGCCGTGCTCGTCAGGATCCAGCCCTTCTTCGGCGTCGACGCCGGCGCTTCCCCCGTCCGACACCTCCAGCCGGATGTGCTGGCGGCACGGCGGCAGAATCACCGAGACGGTGATCGGCGGGAGGGCGTGGGTCAGCGAGTTGGACACCAGCTCGGAGACGACCAGCGAGCAGTCCTGAAGACACTGCTCGGAGAGATTCCACCGCTGGCAGCAGGAACCGATCAGATCCCGGACGAAGGGCGCGGAACGGAGGTCGTGCGGGAGGTCCCAGGACCGTACCGTGCCACCCGTGCGCCCATGGTGGGGCTCGTACAGCGCACACGACGCCGCACCGCCGCAGGGCGCGCCTTCCCCGTCGGACAGCGCCTGGGGGCCTGGGACGACCGTCGTCACAGCGCCTTGCGGATCGGTGACGGGAGGACTACCGGCCGCAGCACTACCTTCCATGGAGAATCCCTCCGATACAGCTTCTGGGTATCAGGACGGCTTTGCCTGCTCCTACTGTGCAAGTCACAGGAAGGGATTGCTTGAGTCGCAATGACTCAAATCAACCGAAACGCTTTCCCGGGAGCCCTCCGGCTCGTTCGCGGTCCGCACCCGTGGTCCGGCGCCGCCTGGCAGAACGAGTCCACCACGGCATCCGCACGGGCCGTCGGCACACGACCGGCCGACGACGGACTCGCGTCGCGCCGCCTGTACGGGTTACCGGTGCCTTCGGTACTTCCTCACCAGGAGCACCGCCGCTACCGTGTTCAGCAGGAGCGGCGCGGGGAACGAACTCACCATGCTCATTGGGTTGCCCTTCTCCTCCGGCCGTCGGACGAGCGATGCCGGGACGTCGTATGCGGTCGCCTCAGGCGGATGAGTAACCGGCATTCCCCTGACAGTGATCCGCGGACACATCCGCCCTTCGGTGGCTCGGTCACCGGATGCACGACGGCACTTCCTGCCGTCCGCGTGGTGGCCATTCCGTCTCCACCCCCGTGAGCTTCCGCTCCTACTCACGAGGGCAGAGACGAATCGGCCCCGGACCGCACAAGGAAGATCGGCCCAGGACCTGCGACCGGGCGCCTTCCCCAGTTCCCTGCCGCTGGTCTCCAGTGGATCACCGCTCTGGCGCCCTGGGGGGAGTGATCGTTACTCAATCATCGGTTCGGGTCTCGGGGCGGGACAAGGTCCAGCGCGGCTTCAAGGCGGCGGATCACCGGTGTCGGTCCATCCAGAAGCGTCCGCCGAACACTGCACCCATCGCGACCAAGGCTCCCAGCGGGGGTTCGGTGACGATGCCCGCGGCCCAACCGACAAGGAAGGAGACCGCAATGAGCAGCACGAACAGCAGTCGCCCGCGACGCCGTCGGGTGATGGGCTCAGTGGGGGCGGGACGAGAGTCGGCCGTCCGGCGCACGCCGTCTCCCGCTCCGCGACCAGGTGTGGTGCTCATGTATCCCCCTCGGTCGGTCCACAGCCCGCTGTGCCGACAGGAGTCGGTCTTCACGAGCGCCTCCCTGAACGCTACTGAGCCGTCCGCGGTCCTGCCCGAGTAGGCATTACTCAGATCGCCGTCGTGCTCACGTCCCGGCTGGGGAAATCGACCTTGGGGACAGCATGGTGTAGCTTTCCGACCAGGAAAGAGCTTCTCCTTACGGAAAACAAGGCAGCTCACATGATGGATCGACCGAGTCCCAAGCACGCTGCTCCGGCTCTGCGCGGAACGCGGGTGTGCCAGGGTGCGGTGTTTGACGGCACGTCAGGAGCCGCTGAGGTGAAGGCCGCGTTGACGCTGGTGGGGCTGATGGCGTTCGGCGCGTGCTACGACGTGTTCGACGGTCCGGGGGCGACGCCCGTCCTGGTCTGGCACACGATGGGCATGCCGCTGCTCCTGATCATGGTGACCAGCGCCCTGGCGCCCCTCGATACCCGCTACCGGAAGTGGCTGTTCAAACCGACCTCGAAGCGGGGGATGCAGTGACCGCGAATCCCATCGACCCTCTCCTCGTCGATCCGACACGGTTGTCGATCCTGTCCCTGCTGAGCACGGCGCGGTGGGCGGAGTTCGCCTTCGTCCGCGACACGGTCGGCCTGTCCGATTCGGCGTTGTCGAAGCAGGTCACCAAGCTGAGTGACTGCCACTACGTCGAGGTCCGTCGCGGATACGTAGGCAAGCGGGGCCGCACCTGGATCAACCTTGCACCGGCCGGCCGGGAAGCCCTGGAGAGCCACATCGCGGCTCTGCAAGAAATCATCACCCAGGCACGCGCGACCGGCGAGGCACACACTCCCCCCTCGGACAGTGCCTAGAGCGGGTCTCCTTGATCGGTCGGTCGGACATGGGAACGAGTCCTCGCGGCGGTACTTGCAGCGACAGATGCTGATGACGACATGAGCTGGACAGTGTCTGTGGACGCCACCGTCTGCCGCGCTCACCAGCACTCGGCCGGAGCCAGGGAAGGGGGGCGCCTGGCCGATCCGAACCCGAGGGCCACGCACTCGGACGCTCCCGCGGTGGTCTGAGGACGAAGGTCCATCTGGCCGGTGACAGCCGGGCAGGGCCTCTCTCCATCCATGTCACTGCGGGCCAGGCCGGTGACGCACCGGCCTTCGAGGCGGCCATGGCCGGCATCCGGACCCCGAGAACCCGACTCGGAAGGCCAAGAACCCGCCGGCGTTGTCCTTGCCGATCGCGCCTACTGGACGACGAGGGGATTCCCCTCTCCGTCAAAGCTGCCGGCCAGGACGTTGCCCTCCTGTCGGTGCCCGTCAAAAGGACGGCGACCGCGCAGGTCGCCGTCCCTGGTTACTCAAGAGGCCGACTGTTCTTTGGGAGATCCGCAATGGAGACCAGCGAAGACCCAGGTGCTGCTCAGCCGGCGTCGCGTTTGCGGTAGCGGATATGGGTGGTCAGCGGTGAGTGGAGCACCTCGATGGGCTCGAAATCGAAGGTCTCGACGCCGTCGAACATGCGCTCGCCGCTGCCGAGTAGGACGGGTGCGATGTCGAGGGTGAGTTCATCGATTGCGCCGACGTTGAGTGCCTGTCGAACCGTCGAAGCGCCACCGGCGATGTCCACACCCTTGCCGTCGGCGGTTTCGAGCGCCTGCGCGTAAGCGGCATCGAAGCCTTCGGTGACGAAGTGGAAGGTGGTCCCTCCCTCCATCTCGATGGGTTCGTGGGCGTAGTGAGTGAGCACGAAGACCGGGGCGTGATAGGGGGGCTCGGATCCCCACCATCCATCCCACGTCTCGTTCCACTCACCTCGGATCGGCCCGAACATGTTTCGGCCCATGACGTAGGCGCCACGCGGGCGCATCAGCCAGCTGTTGGCCGTCTTGTCGGCTTCCGTCGCGCGCGGGTCGCCGATATGCCAGCCGTGCAGCTCTTGGCCGCGCTTGCCCAGCGGATTGTCCCGGCTCTGCTCGGGTCCGGCGACGAAGCCGTCGAGCGAGATCGACATGTGGCAGGTGGTGTCGGACAACAGCTTCTCTCCGAAAGTAGAAGGTGCAGGTTGTCGTGAGGTCGTCGGACCGCGCGGCACTCGTACAGACTGACAGAGGCGACCGAACTCAGCGCGACATCGCGAAGCCGTTGAAGGTTTGGCTGCCACGCGGTCAGACGGACAGGCCGCCCGCGCGCTGCGCCCCGTCCTCGCCCAGCTCGCCGTGACCGGCTCAGCCACGCCGAGTAGAGGCCGGCCGCTCCTGGAGCCGACGGCTACTGTGCACCGTGGGTCAGCGACAGGAGACCGGGGCCGTCATCGCAGCAGGCCAGCCGGCCGCACCATGAGTCAGGGACCGGTCAGAGAGACAGCCCCTGGACGCCGAGGGAGCGGAACTCGTCCAGCACCGCGAAGTGGACACTGTCATACCGACTCATGACGACGTGGCCCACGTTCCCCGGGCCAGGCCCCGAGCGAACGCTGCGGGAGTACCCCTACTGTCGCTGCCTACGGCCCCAGTTCGGCAGAGAATCATGGCCGCTCGGGCCTGCGCTTGGCATCATTTGGCCATGAAACTCCAGCTCGCAGATGATCCGCCCCACTCCTGGCTCGGTGCCCCGATCGACGTCCGCCCCTTGTTCGCTGGAGAGCAAGCGGCGCTGATGGCGACGCTACGTGGCCTGGAGACGTCCGACTGGGGCAAGGAGGCGGTGCCGGGCTGGTCCGTCCGCGCTCTCGCCGCGCACATCCTCGGTGACTTCTACGGGCGCCTTGCCCGCGACCGTGACGGCCACGAAGAAGGGCCCCGCTTCGCGCCGGGTGAAACCTTGGAGACGTTCATCCACCGCATCAACCAGGAGTGGATCGACGCCTTGGCGCGGGTGAGCCCCGCCGCCCTCACCGACACCTTGGATCTCATCGGCGGGCAGGTCACCCGGTTCTTCGAGAGCACTGATCCCGGCGCGCCCTCGCTCGGGGTGTCGTGGGCCGGCATCGATCCCGCGCCGATGTGGCTGGACTGCGCCCGCGACCTGACCGAGTTCTGGGCCCACCGTCAGCAGATCCGTCACGCCATCGGCCAGGAAACCGACCTCAACCCACAGCTTCTCTCGGTGGTCCTGGACACCTTCATGCGGGCTCTGCCGCACACCCTGCGGCACACGGCTGCGCCCGTCGGCACGCAGATCCAGGTGAGCGTCGACGGCCCGGCCGGTGGCACCTGGACCGTCACCGCTACCGGTGAGGGGTGGTCGCTGGCCGAGCCGCAGGCCGGACGGAGCGCTGCTCGCGTCCAGATGGACGCGGATTCCGCGTGGCGGCTGTGCACCCGCGGCATCACACCGGCCGCCGCGCTCGCCCGTGCCCACATCACCGGTGACCGGCAACTGGCGGAAGCCACCTGCCAGATCGTGTCCGTCATCTACTGATAGCGACACCCCGCCCGGCCTCGGCGTCAGATGGTCGCTCTCACCGCCACGGCAGCAACGCAGCGACAGTCACCGTCCCGTGAAAGACCTCCACGCTCCCTTCGAAGCGGGTGGCCACAGCCCGGGGGGAGCATGGATGTCCGTGGCGCCGCTGTCCCGAGGAGAGCGCTCACCGCCGTGATCCCCCACAACACCAGCAGGGGTGTCCCACACATTCCGTTCACGCAACGCCCACCGCACCGATCACCCACGTATCTTCAGCGGCACCGAAGAGGAGGCGCCGGGACGACGCCTCGACGCCCCTACAGGACCTCTCCGTCCGGCACGCACCGCCAACGCCGCAGCAACTCATCCACCATGCCATCGTGATGCGGTACGCATCCGACATCGGCGGGCGGTGCCGTCAGCACGATCACACCCGGTAAAAGGCTGCCGCATTGTCGTGCAGCACAGCTTGCAGGTGGTCGCCGACAGTCTCCACCACGAGGTCGAGGTCGGTGTCGGCGAAGGGACGGCGGGCTCGGGTCGAGGGCAGGTCCGATCCGACCATGAGGGCGGTCGGGTCGACATGCAGCACAGCGCGGATGGCGTCGGCGACGTCGAGTTCGACCCGTCCGAAGCCGGTGGCCTTGACCCTTACACCGCGCTCGACCAGCTTCAGCAGATAAGGGAGACCGTCGGCGTGCAGGCCCAAGTGGTCGATGCTCACCGCGGGGAGCGAAGTCAGGAGCTCGGTGAGATCGGGCAGGTCGCGGGCGTCGACGTAGAGCTCCGTGTGCATTCCGGCGACATCGTGGACGCGGCGGGCCAGGGAATCGAGGTGCTCCAGACTCGCGGACCCGCCACGGCGGAGGTTGAACCGTACGGCACGCACATTCCGCTCGGCGAGGTGGGCGATCTCGGCGTCGGGCAGGTCGTGCGGAATCTGCGTGACTCCGACGAAACCCGGGCCGAGCCGGCCGAGGGCGTCGAGCAGGTAGCTCTGGTCGAAGCGCTGGAACGATCCCGAGACGACGGCGCCGCCGACGACACCCAGTGCGGCGCTACGGTCCCGGTACTGCTTGACGGTGAACTCGTCGGGCAGGAAGCCGTTGTTCTCACACAGCGGGAATCGGCCGTCGATCACATGGAAGTGGGCGTCGAAAAAAGGGCGTCGGTTCGTCATGGGCGGATACCTTCCACATTCTCAGGGCCACGGCACGACGCCAGTCCCCCGGGGGCACGGTCGAAGCACCGACCGCCCGAGCGTCGGATACGCGGACCGGTATCGGCGCCTCTTGCGGGTACTTTACAGACCTGTCAGTATTGCCGCCATGCGAGACCTGAGCGCGAGCGGAGAACGACTCCTCGAGGTGGCGACGGAGGTCTTCTACACCGAGGGCATTCGCGCGACCGGGGTCGACACCCTCGTCAAGCGGGCGGGGGTGTCGAAGCCGACTCTCTACGCCCAGTTCGAGTCGAAGGAGAACTTGGTCGCCACAGTGCTCGACCGTCGCCGGCGGACCCGTCAAGAGGCGCTCTCGCGCTTCCTGGCCGAGTCCGGCGCAACCGGTGAGGAGCGATTGCTGGCCGTGTTCGACTGGCTGGCCGAGGGCCACGGCCGTTCCGGGTTCCGGGGCTGCCCGTTCACCAACGCCGCCGTGGAACTGCCCGACCCCGAACACCCGGCCCGCGCCGTGATCTCGGGCTACAAGAACTGGCTGCGCAACACTCTGGCCCGCCTCGCCGAGGACGCGGGGCTGACCGAACCCGACGAGCTCGGCTCCGACTTGCTGCTGCTCATCGACGGCGCCAACTCCCGCGTCGTCGTCGCCGACGACCGCACCGCCATGGGCCGCGCCCGGTCCGCCGCCGCCCGCCTCATCGCCTGCGCCCGTGTGCGTGCCCCGGGGACCGGGCCCGCCCCCGCGCACCATCCGCCCAACAGCTGACGGAGGACCCGGTGGAACCGACTCTCACTCCTGGCCTGAGCTCCACACTCACCTATCGCGTCCCCGAGCACCGGACAGTGCCGCACCTGCTGCCGGAATCCCAGCAGTTCGCACAGATGCCGCACGTCCTCGCCACCGGCTATCTCGTCGGACTTGTCGAATGGGCCTGCATGCAGGCGATCGCCCCGCACCTTCCACCGGGAAAGCGCACCCTCGGCGTACACGTCGACCTCAGCCATGAGGCACCCACCCCGCCGGGCTCGACCGTGACGATCGAGGTCGTCCTCGCCACCGTCGAGGGCCGGCGCCTCCTGTTCGACATCACCGCCCGCGACGAAGCCGCCCTCGTGTGCCAGGGCCGCCACCGCCGCACTGTCGTCGACCTGGACCGCTTCGCCTCCGCACTCGCTTCCCGCACGTCCGACCAGGCCGATTTCGGCGCCGTCGCGCACGGGTAGAGAGGTGGGCGGCGCCGCCGAACCGGGTCACCCCTGGCACCTGGTCCCGCCACGTCGATGGCGGCGAAGCAATCCTGCGGTTCGGACAGCCCCACGTAGGCACACAGCGTGTCGTCCCGTTCCCGGCGCGAAAGGCTTCCCTGCCTGCACCGGGGACGAAAGCACCTGCCGGCATGCCCGGCGGGTGCGGACCGAGCCGCTGCACGCGGACATGAGGGCATCGGACGGCCGGGAGCGAAAGCCGGACGGGCGCCAAGCGTCCCCGTGGCTGCCGGCGTGCCACGCTCGGCCGGTTCGTCACACGTCGAGGCTCTGCAGGCAGGTGATCAGGGTGCGTGCCTCGATGTTGAGGTAGTGGCTGTGCCGGATCAGTCCGATGAGTTCCGGGACGGGAACCCAGCGGTAGTCGGGGCCGAGGTCGACGTGCGACAGGTCCGGGTCGGCGTCGAGGACGAGATAGCGGTTACGGGCGTGGTAGAAGCGGCCACCTTCCTCCGAGAGCACCGAGTCGAACAGCACCCGCTCGGGCGCGGCGGCGATCACGTGGTCGAGGAGCGGCGGTCGGGCGGCCGCGGGCAGGTGGGTGTAGTTCGCCGGCGTGCACTGGACGGTGGGGGCGAGTTCGAGGACGTCGGTGCAGCCCGGTTCGGGGCGCGCGTGGACGAGCGCCCGCAGGACGCCGTCCACGCGTCGTGTCAGCAGGGCCGACAGGCCGGTGCCATGCGGCTCGATCATGGGCTGGGACCAGCTGCGGACCTCGCGGCCGCCGGCCTGGACGTCCACCGCGATGACGCTGAAGAAGCGGCCGGACTCGTGGGAGATCCGGTCTGCCGAGCGCTGCCAGTGCCGGACCCTGTCCAAGGGCATCCGCTCGACGCGGGGGTCGCACCGGGTGCGGGCCTCGGTGATCCAACTGAGCAGGTCCGTTCCGACGAGCGCGGAGTGGTGGCCCGCGCCACTCGTACCTGCTCCGTGGAAGGGGAAGGGCAGGCAGGCGAGGACGCTGCGGGAGTCCATGTTGACCAGGTCGTCGACGGCGAGCAGTTGGTGCAGCTGTCCGAGGGTCAGCCAGCGGAATCCGTCCAGCACCTCGATGTCCTCGTGCACCTCGATGACGATGTTCCGGTTCCGCTTGCGGTAGAACCAGCAACCCTGCTCGGACTGCCGTACATCGGCCAGGATCCGGTAGTGCCCGAGCCGCTGAAAGTACTCGACGTACGGAACGGCCGCGCCCTTGTGGACCCGCGTGTAGTTGCTCCGGGTGGCCTGTACGGTCGGCGAGAGCTGGAGACCGTTGCAGTTGCCGGGCTCCATTTTGGCCTGCATGAGGAAGTGCAGTATGCCGTGGAACTCCTTGGCGATGATGCCGAGGATGCCGACCTCCGGCTGATGGAGGATCGGCTGGCTCCAGGCATCGACGGCACGGCCGGGCATCCGGACGTCCAAGCCTTCGATGCTGAAGAACCGGCCGCTGTCGTGGACGAGGTTTCCCGTTCCCGCCTGGAAGTTCCAGCCCCGCAGGGACGCGAAGGGTATGCGCTCGATCCGTGACGTGTCTGCCCGGTTGCGTTCGTCGAGCCAGTCGTGGAAGTCGGGCAGAGGGGCGGTGGAGCTGTCGGCCGCGAGTGCGGAGCGCGCGACGCGGTGGGCGAGGACGTTCACCAGGCCCACGCCTCGGGCCCGGGTCCGCCGTTGCCGAGCGGCGGGAACAGCTGGTCTATCTCGGCCAGCAGTTCGTCCGTCAGGTTCAGGTCCAACGCGCCCAGCGCGCTTTCCAGTTGACGGATGCTGCGCGGGCCGATGACCGGGGCGGTGACGCCGGGCCGGGACATGACCCAGGCCATGCCGACCTCGGCCGGGTCGGCGCCGATGCCGGCGCACAGCTTCTCGTATCCGGCGACGGCGTCGCGATGCGCTTCCAGCGCCTGCATCGCCCGTCCCTGAGCGGTCTTGACGGCCGTGCCCTCCTCCAGCTTGCGCAGCGCGCCGCTCAGGAGTCCCCCGTGCAGCGGCGACCAGGCGAGGACGGCCACGCCGTAGCGCTGTGCGGCCGGGATGAGTTCCAGTTCCACGTAGCGGGTGACCATGTTGTAGACGGACTGCTCGGACACGATGCCGAGGAAGTTGCGGCGCGCCGCCGCCTCCTGCGCCTCGGCGAGGTGCCAGCCGGCGAAGTTGGAGGAGCCCACGTACCGCACCTTGCCCTGCTGGGTGAGGATCTCCATGGCCTGCCAGACCTCTTCCCAGGGGGCGTGCCGGTCCACGTGGTGCATCTGGAAGAGGTCGATCCAGTCGGTCCGCAGCCGGCGCAGCGAGGCTTCGCAGGACGCGATGATGTGGCGGGCGGACAGGCCGCCGTCGTTGGGCCGGTCGCTCATGGCGTTGTACACCTTGGTGGCGAGCACGACCTGGTCGCGGCGTCCGCCGCCCTGCGCGAACCACTCGCCGAGAAGCTCCTCGGTGAAGCCCTTGTAGATCTGCCAGCCGTACTGGTTGGCGGTGTCGAGGAAGTTGATGCCCCGGTCCAGACCGCGGTCCAAGATCTCGAAACTCTCTTCCTTGGTCGCCCGGACACCCAGATTCAGGGTGCCCAGGCAGAGCCGGCTCACCTGGAGGGCGGTGCGACCGAGGTAGGTGTACTCCATCTGGTATTCCTTTACAGATTCTGATTCTCTTCGGCCGCCGCCCATTGGTCGCCGATCGATCGCGCCAGGGGCACCCGGGGCGACCACCCCAGCACCTCGCGCGCCCGCCGGATGTCCGCCTGTGTCCAGTCCGCGCCGTTCCGGCGTACCGGTCCGTCCAGCTCCTGGACGAGATGCGGTGGCACTCCGGAGGCGGACACGAGCAGGCCCAGGATGTCCCGCAGGGCCACGGCCGACCCCTGACCGATGTTCACCGTCTCGCCCGTCAGGGAGCATGCGCCGGCCCGGAGGACCGCGTCCGCGACATCGCGGACGTCGATGAAGTCGCGCCGGGCCTCGGCGATCGTCAGCCGGACGGGCTCACCGGGGGCCGCCCGGCGCAGCAGGGTGGCGACCTTCCCCAGGAAGGTGGCGCTGGGAGCGCCGGGGCCGCACACATTGGTGATCCGCAGGACGAGGGCATCGATACGGCCGGCCTGGGCGGCGTCCAGGACCGTCCGGCTTCCCGCCAGCTTGGTCCGCCCGTACAGGGTGGCGGGAGCGGGCGGCCAGTCCTCCGCCACGGAGAGTCCGGGCGGGGTCTCCCCGTACTCGTGCACCGAGCCGAGGTGGACCAGCCGGGGCCGCTGCCGAATGCCCGC
Source organism: Streptomyces sp. NPDC101393 (assembly GCF_044767385.1). Lineage (NCBI taxonomy): Bacteria > Bacillati > Actinomycetota > Actinomycetes > Kitasatosporales > Streptomycetaceae > Streptomyces > Streptomyces sp. NPDC101393. The sequence goes on from NZ_JBIWNU010000018.1 coordinate 36,892, forward strand.
CAGGGCCTCCACGAGTGTCTCGACCAGTTGGACATGGGAGCGGGCCATCTGCGCGTCCGTGCCGGCCCAGGAGTCCGTGGCCGCGTTGACGACCACCCGGGCGTCGGCGACCGCGAGCACCTCGCCGATGAGTTCCGCGGAGGTGCCGAGCATGTCGAGGGAGAGGAATTCGGCTTCAGGTGCTTCTCGGGGCGGCTTCCGGCCGATCGCGAGAACGCGGTATCCACGGCGGGTGAACGCCGCGCAGACGTGTCGGCCGATGAATCCGGTGCCACCGATGACCGCGGCGCACGGTTTCTTGGCCGAGCTCATACCGACCGGCCGTGGGAGCGCGGAACCGCGGCAACAACCGCTGTTCCTGTGGGCGTGGGTTCCAGGGAAAGGAGAGTGGCGTGCACGTGTCCACCGACCGTTACTGCCACCGGAAGAGCTTGGCAGCAAGCACGCTGCACAGCGCTCCGATGATCGCGAGGACGAGCAGATGCTCTGTGTGCGGCCAGTTTCCTTCCCAGGAATCCCGCAGCGCCTGCAGGGTCGCCCCGAGCGGTGTGTAGTCACCGATGACGGAGACCGTGTGCGGGAGTTGCTCCTTGGGGAGGAACACCCCTCCGAAGAACAGGCTGGGGAACAGGAGCGAGAGCCCTATCGACGTCGCCGCGCGGCTTCCCGGCGCCACGGCGGCCACCACGAGTCCCACGGAGAACAACGCCCAGGCACCCAGGGCGAACGCCAGCAGGAAGGCCGGCACCTGATCCGGCAGAGCCGTGTCGAACACGAGCCGCCCGACGCCGAGCACCAGCGCCGCCGCTACGACAGCGGTTGCCAGGTTGATGATGAGCTGGGCCAGCAGCAGGTTGACGGGGTGAACGGGGCTGGCCGCCATGCGGCGCAGGATGCCCTTCTCCCGGTAGGTCGCCAGGGTGGTGGGCAAGAGGTTCAGCGACAGCATGGTGAGGCACATCGACATCGCCATGGCCGGTACGAACGCCGCCATCGACGCCTTCTGGGCCGCGGTGTCGTGCGATTTGCCGGTGATGATGTCGAAGATGCCCAGCAGCATGATGGGCAGCGCGAGGACGAAGAAGACCGCGGTCGGATCGCGGAGAAAGAGCTTCGTCTCGACGAGAGTGAGCTGGGAACGTCCGGTCATGGATGTCCTCCTGGAGGCCGGGGGCCGTCCTCGGTCGGCGTGACTGCCGCGGGGCCCGGCACGTCACTTGGGGTCGGTACGGCCGCACGCCGGCCGATGGCACGGCGTCAGTGATCGGGAGTCGAACCGGTGAGCTTCACGAAGGCGTCCTCAAGGGTGGGCTGCTCCAGGCGCAGTTCGTGAGGCACGATCCGGTGGTGCGCCAGCGTCGAGATCACCGCGTACACCATGTTTCCCGTACCGGTCACCGTCACCTGGGAGTTGGTGCGGGTCACCGATACGACGTCGGGCAGTGCGGTCAGCAGGGCGTCGTCCAGCGGCGCTGAGGGCTTGAAGCGGACCCGTTGTTGGGTGCTGGTGGCGGACACCAGACCGGCCGGGGTGTCCAGGGCCGCCAGCCGCCCGTCCTTGATGACCGCGATGCGGTCGCAGAGCCGCTCCGCCTCCTCCATGAAGTGGGTCACCAGCAGGACGGTCACACCCTGGGCGCGGACTCTCTCCACCAGCTCCCAGGTCTCCCGCCGCGCCCGGGGGTCGAGAGCGGTCGTCAGCTCGTCGAACACCGCGATCCGTGGGTTGCCGACGAGTGCCAGGGCAATGGACAGCCGCTGCTTCTGGCCTCCGGACAGCTGTCCGAACTGGCTGTTGCGCTTCTCCTCCAGTCCCCAGTCGCTGATCAGCTTCCGCCAGTCCGCGGGCTCACGGTAGAAGGTGCTGTACATCTGCAGCGCCTCCCAGACCTTGAGCCGGGGCGGAAGTTCACTTTCCTGAAGCTGGATTCCGATGCGCTGCCGCAGCTCGGTCTTGTCCCGGTGGGGGTCGAGGCCCATGACGGAAATCTCGCCTCCGTCGTATCGGCGCAGGCCCTCGATGCATTCCACGGTTGTCGTCTTGCCTGCGCCGTTGGGGCCCAGAATGCCGAAGACCTCACCTTCTTCGACGTGCAGGGAAACATCGTCGACCGCGACTCGGTCGCCGTATTTCTTCCGGAGTTTCCGAACCTCGATCACCGGCATATCTTCTCCGTCTCTCCTCGACTGGAATTCCACAATCGGTCCTGCGTGCCGCAGGCATGCCCGTGCCGGATCGGCCGATGTGGGCCTTGGACGTATCCAGTTCGGTGAATGGTGCGACTCCACCGACCGGCCATGGGGGTAAACCGGCCGGTGGAGCGGTCAATTACGACGCAGCGCCTCGTAGCGGGCCAGGCAGGCGTCGTAGTCGGGGAGCGCGCCGGCCTGCCGGGCCTGTGCCAGCGTGGGCGCGTCACGGTCCCGGTCGGACAGCATCGGCGGGATGCCGTCCGGCCAGGGGAGGGCGAGCGCGGGGTCGAGGGGATCGACCTCGTGCTCCACGCTCGGGTTGTACTCGGTCGAGCAGAGGTACGCGGCCACGGTGTCGTCCTCCAGGGCCATGAACCCGTGGCCGAGTCCCTCGGCGAGGTACACCCCTCGGCAGGTGCGGGAATCCAGCACGAGCGAGTCCCACTGCCCGAAGGTCGGCGAGCCCACCCTGAGGTCCACGACCACATCGAGCATCGAGCCCCGGGTGCAGGTGACGTACTTGGCCTGTCCGGGGGGCACGTCCGCGAAGTGGATCCCGCGGAGGGTGCCGCGCCGGGACAGGCTGTTGTGGTACTGCCCCAGTCGCAGCGCATGCCCGACAGCCTCGACGAAGGAGGATTCGGTGTAGTGCGCGCAGAACGTTCCCCGGTCGTCGGCGTGCACCGCGGGCGCGAATTCGTAGGCGCCCCCGATGGCCAGTTCCCGTACGCTCACGAGCGGTGCTCGGCGGTCAGCTTCTCGAGCACCGGAACCAGCTCGGCGGGGCTCGGCGTCGCCGATATCTCCTGCCGGAGCCGGTCGGCGGACTCCTGGAAGGACGGTTCGTTCAGCAGGCGCTGAATGCCCTCGCGAACCCCCTGGGCGGTGAGCTCGGCGGCGTGCACGTACAGGCCCGCACCCGCGGCATCCAGCGCGGTCGCCTTCGACCACCAGTCCGCGAACCGGATCGGGGCCATGAGCTGCGGCACCCCGTTGACGAGTGCGGTCGCCCAGGAGCCGAAGCCGCCGTGGTGGAGGATCGCGGAGCAGCTGGGCAGCAGGGTGTGCAGTGGCACGAAGTTTACGAGGCGGGTGTTGTCCGGCACCCGCTCCAGTCCGGCCGACACCTCCTCGGGCAGCGCCGCGACGAGTTCGATGTCGAGGTCGGCGACCGCGTCGAGGATCTCCTGGACGGGCACGAAGGAGCCGCCCAGCGCGCCGAAGGACACCCCGGAGGTCAGGCAGACCCGGGGGCGCTGGGGCTTCTCACGGACCCACGCGGGTTCCACCGCCGGCCCGTTGTAGGGCACCCAGCGCACCGGGACACGCGGCCCGTCCAACGGCAGCTGAAGGCTTTCCGGGATCTGGTCGATGGTCCACTGACCGGTGGTGACCTCTTCGTGGAAGTCGCTGCCGTAACGGGCGAGCAGGCCGGACAGCCAAGCGGCGAGGGGGTCCTCCCGCTTGTCTTCCGGCTGCTGTTCCTTCAGTTCGAGGAAGGTCTTGCGCATTGCCGCGTAGATGTCGACCGCCCACAGCATGCGCGCGTGGGCGGCGCCGATGACCCGGGCGGCCACCGGCGCCGCGAAGGTGAGTGGGTCCCAGATGACCAGGTCGGGCTGCCAGTCCCGGGCGAGCGCCACCATGTCGTCGACCATGCAGTCGTTGTAGATCTGGTAGGCGAACTGGACGCTCATGCGGTACTTCGTGAGCACCTTCTCCCAGGTCTGCCGGTCGGTGAACGGCTCCGACCAGTCGGAGATCTCGTTCTCCAGCTGGTCGTGGTGCATGGCGAACATCTCGTGCAGATTGTGGTCACTGCCGACGGAAACGGCGGTCAGACCGGTGCGGGTGATGGCCTCGGTGAGGGCCGGGTTACTGGCGACCCTCACCTCGTGCCCGGCTGCAGCGCATGCCCACGCCAACGGAACCATGGTGTACAAGTGGGATTTCTCGGAGACGGTGGCGAACAGCACGCGCATGTGTATTTCTTCTTTCCTCAGGCCCATCACGCACTTTCAGCAAAGCTGAGGAAGGGCCTGACGCCAACCCCTACCGACCCCCTATTCATGGCCGGTGTTCCATTTCAGCTGGAATTCAACTCCCCGGATGCCGCGCGGAGATAAGGAAATCCGAGACGGCGTTGACGACGGCCGCCTTCTGGTCGCCGAGATAGAAGTGGCCTCCGGGGAACACCTGCAGCTCGAACGTTCCCGAGGTGTGATCCGCCCACCCCGCCACGTCGTCGACGGCGACACGGATGTCGCTGTCGCCGCCGAGCCCCACGATGGGGCAGCGCAGCAGGGGGCCCGGAACGTAGCGGTAGGTCTCCGCCGCTCTGTAGTCGCCGCGGATCGCGGGGAGGGCGAAGCGCAGCAGCTCCAGGTCGCCCAGGATCCGGGAGTCGGTGCCGCTGAGCCGCTGCAGCTCCGCCACGATGCCGTCGTCGTCGAGCTGATGAATCTCATTGCTGCGGTGCTGGGACGGCGCGTTGCGGCCGGAGGCAAACAGGGCGGCCGGCACGATGGCGGCTTCCTGCTCCAGCAGCCGCGCCACCTCGAAGGCGACGCTTGCGCCCATGCTGTGGCCGAAGAGAGCGAGCGGCATATCGGTCCATCGCGTGAGCACGGTGAAGATCTCCCGGGCCAGCCCCTGGACGCTCTCGACGGGTGGTTCGGTGCGCCGGTCCTGCCGCCCGGGATACTGGACGGCCAGCACCTCGATCCCGGAGGACATCTCCTCGGACATCGGGAAGAAGAAGCTCGCAGATCCTCCTGCGTGCGGGAAGCAGATCAGCCGCACCTTGGCGTCGGGCTGAGGGTGGAAGCGGCGTAGCCAGAGGCTGTCGTCACGGGTCGGCGATGCCATGGTGGTATGAGTCCCTTTCCGGGGTATGGGTCAAGCCGCGTATCCCACGCGGCGGCACGGCGGCGGGGCCGCGCAGGCGGCGTCACCGCGCGGACAGGCCCGAGATCCATGTCTCGATGGCCGCCGCGGTCGAAGCGACGTGGTCCTCCATCACGCTGAAGTGGTTGCCCTGTACGTCGACGACGTCATGGGGCAGGTCCCAATAGGACCGCCACGCCTCCGCGGTCGCCGGGGTGTTGGCGCCGGCCAGCGGCTCCTCGGCCCGGACGAGCAGGGTGGGCGCGGAGACCGGCTGCGGCTCCCACTCCTTGCAGATGTCGAGATACCAGCCCATGGCCGAGAGCCGGTCGTCGTCCATCGCGACGAAGGTTCCTTCGCGTTCCGACATGCCGTCCATCAGGGCGAGTCCGAACTGGTTGACGAAGTTGCTCTTGGGCACATAGGTGTCCACCAGGACGACACCGGCCGGCTGGATGCCGAGGGCTTCGAGGCAGCCCGCCGCGGCCTGCGCGAACCAGCCACCCGCCGACGTGCCGAGCAGGACGAACGGGTCACCGCCGGCGGCCTGCGCGATGGCCTCCGCCTGGACCTGGACCACGGCGTCCATCGTCGTCGGGAGGCTTTCGTCCCGGACGAACCCGGGCAGCGCGAGCGCCGACACGTCGCGCAGCCCCCGGAAGGACGAGGCGAACCGTGCGTACTGGTGCAGTCCGGCCACGGCGAGGCAGGAGGGAAGGCAGAACACCTGGGTCCGTGCCTCCCCCCGGCCGAGCCTGACGGGTGTCGGCGGCTTGGCGAGATCGGCAGTCGAGCTGAATTGCGGCCGCAGCGCCGCGACGGCTCGCAGCAGGTCGAACGCCTCGCCCCACTTGCCGTTCTGGAACGCCCCCATGTAGAGCGAACTCAGCGTGGCCGAACCGCCGTTGGCGGCGTCCTGGGCGGGAGCCGCAGGTCCCGAGGCGCGCTCGGCGGCGGTCGGCGCCGCGGCCAGCTCACGGCGCAGCCGCTCCGCGAGCTCGGCCGGAGTGCGGTGGTCGAAGGCAAGCGTCGCGGGCAGCCGCAGACCGGTGGCCGCGTTCAGCCGGTTCCGCAGTTCGACCGCGGTGAGCGAGTCGAATCCGGAATCCACCAGCTGATGGTCCGCCGTCACCGACTCCGCCCCCGAATGCCCGAGCACGGCGGCCACGTGGAGGCGCACCAGGTCGAGCAGCGCGCCGAGCTGCTCGCCCTCCGGAAGCGCCGCCAGACGCGCGGCCGATGACGGCGCTTTCGTGCCGTCGCTGCCGGCCGCGGCCACGGCCCGGCGGCCGGGGCCGCGCACCAGTCCGCGGAGCACGGCGGGCAGGACGACGTCCGAGGCACCGGCCCGCAGGGCCGAGGTGTCGATGCTGACCGGCACCAGCAACGGGTCCTCAAGGCCCAGAGCGATGTCGAACAGCCGCAGTCCCTGCTCGGTGGCCAGCCCGCCCACACCGGCACGCGCCGCACGGGCGACGTCACTCCCGTCAAGCGTGGCGGTCAGGGCACTGAGTTCCTCCCACGGGCCCCAGGCGAGCGACGTGGCAGGCAGGCCCTGGCTGCGCCGGCTGTGCGCGAAGGCGTCCAGGAAGGCGTTCGCCGCGGCGTAGTTGGCCTGCCCGGCGCTGCCCAGCACACCCGCCGCCGACGAATAGACCACGAAGGCCGCGAGGTTCCGGTCGCGGGTCAGGTCGTGCAGATTCAGCACCGCGTCCACCTTGGGCCGCAGGACCGCCTCCAGTCGCTCCGGAGTGAGTCCGTCGACGAGACTGTCGTCGATGACACCCGCGGTGTGCACCACGGCGGTCAGCGGACGGTCGGCGGGAATCGCGGCAAGCACCTCCGCCAGGGCCTCGCGGTCAGCGGCGTCGCAGGCGGCGATCGTGACCTGGGCACCGAGTCCGGCGAGTTCCGACCTCAGTGCCTCGGCACCTTCGGCGGCCGGGCCGCGGCGGCTGGTCAGCACCAGACTGCGGACGCCTCGCTGCCGAACGAGGTGCCGGGCCAGCAAGCCGCCCAGGACGCCCGTTCCGGTGATCAGCACGGTGCCCTCGGGGTCCCACGCCGGCTCGTCGGTATCCGGTGCGGTCCGCACCCTGTCCAGCCTCGGCACCATGAGCTCGCCGGCGCGCACCGCCATCTGCGGTTCGCCGGACAGCAGTGCCGCGCCCAGAGCCTTGCCGGACGCCTCCGCGTCATCGATGTCGATCAGCGCGAAGCGCTCCGGGTTCTCCGACTGCGCCGAGCGGACCAGGCCCCACAGCGCCGCATTGGCCAGATCGGACACGTCCTCACCGGGAGCGGTGGCGATCGCACGACGGGTCAGGAAGACCAGCCGGGACGAGCCGAACCGCTCGTCCGCGAGCCAATCCTGGACCAGCGACAGAGCGCGCCGGGTGGAGTCGCGTACCGATGCGGCGCAGCTCGGTGCGGGCGGGCACGAGACGAGCACCATGGGCGGAGCCGAGCTGCCCGAGTCGGCGGCGCCGCCGAGTGCCCCCAGGTCGGAGTAGGACTCCAGGGAGAATCCGGAACGGTCCAGGAGCGGGGCCTCCTCGGGATCGTCCGGCCCCACGAGGGCCAGTCTGGCCCCGGACGGCAGCAGTGCCGGGGCCGGCACGGAAGGCCAGCCGACCCGGAACAGCGCCTCGTATCCGATCGGCAAAGATGCCCCGACCTGCGCGGCCGACATCTTTCGCAGCACGAGCGCGTCGATGTCCGCGACCGGGCTGCCGGAGGAGTCCGCGACAGCCACGCACACGGCGTCGGTGCCCGCGGCTCCGATCCGCACCCGCAGCTCCGTCGCTCCGGACGCCCGCAGAGACATGCCGGTCCAGGAGAACGGCAGCCGGCCCTCCCCCTCTCCGCTCTCGAAGAGCGAGCCGAGGGCGATGCTGTGGAGGGCGGCGTCGAGCAGTGCCGGATGCAGTCCGTAGGCACCGGCTGCGGACTGCTGCTCCTCGGGCAGCCGCACCTCGGCGTAGACCTCGTCACCGGCCGTCCACGCTCGTTGCAGGCCCTGGAACGCAGGGCCGTAGCCGAAGCCGGCCTCGGCGAACCGCTCATACAGATCGCCGACCTCGACCGGCTCCACGCCGGCCGGAGGCCACACGCTCAGATCGACGGAGCTGCCCGTGGCACCCTCGGCGCTCAGGGAACCGCTCGCGTGCCGCGTCCACGGCTCGGAGAGGTCGGCGCTCTCCGGCCGGGAGTGGACGCTGATGGCCCGAATGCCGTTGTCGTCGGGGGCATCGACCGTGACCTGCAACGCCAGACCACCACACTCCGGAAGCACCAAAGGCGCCTCCAACGTCAACTCCTCCACCCGCTCACAACCGACCCGGTCCGCCGCCTGCACCGCCAGCTCAAGAAACGCCGTCCCCGGAAACAACACCACACCCGACACCGCATGATCCGCCAACCACGGCTGAGACCGCACCGACAACCGCCCCGTCAACACCAGACGATCACCACCCGCCAACGACACCGCAGCACCCACCAACGGATGACCACCCACACCCAACCCCGCCGACACCACATCCCCCACACCCACCGGCACATCCAGCCAATACCGCTCACGCTGAAAGGCATACGTCGGCAGATCCACCCGACGCGCACCCCGCCGGTCGAAGAACGCCCGCCAATCCACCTCAATCCCTGCGGCGTGCATCCGGCCCAATGCCGCTACCGCCGACTCCTCCTCACCCCGGCCTTTGCGTGAGAGCGCAATGAACTCGCCCTTTTCGACGCACGATTCACCCATCGCGGAGAGCACACCGGCGGGTCCCAGCTCGACAAACCGATTCACTCCGCGAGACGACAGTGCACGCATCCCGTCGTGAAAGCGCACCGCCTCCCGCACATGACGCACCCAGTACTCCGCCGAACACACCAACCCCGACGAAGCCACCTCGCCCGTCACATTCGACACCAACCCCAAACACGGCTCCCGAAACTCCACGCCCTCAACAATCCGCCGGAAGTCCTCCAGCATCGGCTCCACCAATGCCGAATGGAAAGCATGAGAAACCCGCAGACGCGACGACTTCCAACCGCCCGAAGCCACCACCTCACACACCGCATCCTCAACACCCGACAACACCACCGACCGCGGACCGTTCACCGCAGCCACCGACACACGATCCCCGCACCCCACCAGGAACGGCGCGACCTCCTCCTCCGAAGCCACCACCGACACCATCGCCCCACCTTCAGGCAATGCCTGCATCAGGCGACCACGCGCCACCACCAAAGCCACCGCATCCTCAAGCGACCACACCCCCGCAACAAACGCCGCAGCCAACTCCCCCACCGAATGCCCCATCACGAAGTCCGGCCGCACACCCCACGACTCCATCAACCGGAACAACGCCACCTCAAAAGCAAACAACCCCACCTGAGCAAAACCCGTACCCTCCAACAACGGAACCCCCTCAGGCCCCATCACACCGGAGAACACGACTTCACGCAGCGAACAGCCCAAGAGTTCATCCGCCGCCGCACACACCTCGTCAAACGCAGTAGCAAACACCGGGAACACGTCATACAACTCCCGGCCCATCCCCACACGCTGCGCACCCTGACCCGTGAACAAAAACGCCGTCAGAGCATCAGAGACCTGCGACCCCGGCGCCCGTCCGGACGCCAACTCGTGCAGTTCAGCGAGCAATTCTTCCTTCTCGCGGCCGACCACCACGGCACGGTGCTCGAAAGCCGCACGCCCCGTCGCCAACGAGAAACCCACATCAACCGGCGACACCCCCGGAGACAAGGCCACATGCTCACGCAACCGCTCCGCCTGCGCCCGCAACGCACCCACCGACCGACCCGACACCACCCACGGCACCACCACACCAACACCGCCCGGCACCACAACAGTTGACGTCTCCGCCGCCTCGGCGTCGACGGCCGGCGCCTGCTCCAAAATGGCGTGCGCATTCGTGCCACTGATCCCGAACGCCGACACACCGGCACGACGCGGCGCACCCGTCGACGGCCACTCCCGCGCCTCGGTCAACAACTCCACCGCACCCGCAGACCACTCCACGTGCGGCGTCGGCTCATCCACATGCAACGTCTGCGGCAACACACCGTGCCGCATCGCCATCACCATCTTGATCACACCAGCCACACCCGAAGCAGCCTGCGTATGACCGATGTTCGACTTCAACGCACCAAGCCACAGCGGCCGCTCCACCGAACGTCCCTGCCCGTACGTCGCAAGCAACGCACCCGCCTCGATCGGATCACCCAGCGACGTCCCCGTCCCGTGCGCCTCCACCACGTCCACATCGGACGAAGCCAGCCCTGCCCCGGCGAGAGCGGCCCGGATCACCCGCTGCTGCGCCGGACCGTTCGGCGCACTCAGACCGTTACTCGCACCGTCCTGATTGATCGCCGAACCCCGCACCACCGCCAGCACCTGATGGCCATTGCGCCGCGCGTCCGAGAGCCGCTCCAACAGCAGCATGCCGGCTCCCTCGCCCCAGCCGGTGCCGTCCGCCTGCGCGGAGAAGGTCTTGCACCTGCCGTCGGGGGCCTGGCCGCCCTGGCGGCTGAAGTCGACGAAGAGGTTGGGAGTCGACATGACGGTGGCGCCGCCGGCCAGCGCCATCGCGCACTCGCCACGGCGCAGCGACTCCGCGGCCAGATGCAGGGCCACCAGCGACGACGAGCAGGCCGTGTCGACCGTGACGGCGGGCCCCTCCAGACCGAAGAGGTAGGAGACACGACCGGAGGCGACGCTGCCGGAGCTGCCGCTGCCGATATACGCCTCAAGGTCCTCCGGTACCTGCGGCAGCCGGAGGCTGTAGTCCTGGTACATCAGACCGGCGAACACTCCGGTCGGGCTGCCCTTCATCGAGGACGGGTTGATACCCGCCCGTTCGAAGACCTCCCAGGAGGTCTCCAGCAGCAGCCGCTGCACCGGGTCCATCGCCAGCGCCTCACGTGGCGAGATCCCGAAGAAGGCCGGGTCGAAGTCATACGCGTCGTAGAGGAACGCGCCCTCGTTGGCGTAGGACTTGCCGGGCAGTCGGCCCGTCGGGTCGTAGAGGTCGTCCACGTCCCAGCCGCGGTCGGCCGGCATCGCGGCCATCGCGTCGGTGCCCTGGGCCACCAGCTGCCACAGGTCCTCCGGGCTCCGCACCCCGCCGGGGAAGCGGCAGCTCATCCCGACGATCACGATCGCGTCGTCGTCGACCGGGGGCACGGCTGCCGCCGCGGCGACGGCGGCCCGGAGCTGCTCTCCGAGCGCCTCGGTGCGCAGGTACTCGGCGAGCGCCGCCGGGGTGGGGTAGTCAAAGACCAGGGTGGTCGGCAGCCGGAGCCCGGTGGCCGTGTTCAGCCGGTTCCGCAGCTGCACGGACGTCAGCGAGTCGAAGCCGATTTCCTGGAAGGCCCGGTCGGCGGCGACCGACTCGGATGACGGGTGCCCCAGCACGGCGGCGACCCGGGAGCGGACCATGTCCAGCAGGTAGCGCCGCTGTTCGGTCTCGCTCTGTCCGGCGAGGCGCTGCGCGAGCGAGTCCGGACCGTCCGTGGCGGTTCCGGCCTCCACCACGCGGCGGGCCGGGGTCCGTACGAGTCCCTGGAGCAGGGCAGGTACGGAGCCGGTGGCGGCGTTGGTCCGCAGCGCGGCGGTGTCGAGCAGGATCGGCACCAGCACGGGCTCGTCCCGTACGGCGGCCATGTCGAAGAGGGCCATGCCCTGTTCGGCGGAGAGCGGGACCACTCCCGAGCGGAGGGAGCGTGCGGTGTCCGTGCTGTCGAGGTGGTCGGTCATGCCGCTGCGGTCGGCCCACAGGCCCCAGGCCAGGGACTGACCGGCCAGGCCACGGGAGCGGCGGTGCTGGGCCAGCGCGTCCAGAAAGGCGTTGGCCGCGGCGTAGTTCGCCTGACCGGGGCCGCCGAGGACGCCGGCTCCGGAGGAGTACAGCAGGAAGCCGGACAGGTCCAGGTCCACGGTCAGCTCGTGCAGGTTGGCCGCCGCGTCGACCTTGGGGCGCAGGACCCGCTCCAGTTGGCCCGAGGTCAGTCCGTCCACCACGCCGTCGTCCAGCACGCCGGCTGTGTGGACGACCGCCGTGAGCGGGTGTGCCGTGTCGATGCGGGCAAGCACCCCGGCGAGGTCGTCGCGGTCCGCGGTGTCGCAGGCGGCAATGGTGACCTCGGCGCCGAGCGACGTGAGTTCGGCGCGCAGCTCGTCGGCGCCGTCGGCTTGCGGACCGCGGCGGCTGGTCAGCAGCAGGTGGCGCATGCCGTGGCGGGTGACGAGGTGGCGGCCGAGCAGTCCACCGAGCGTGCCGGTGCCGCTGATCAGCACGGTGCCGTCGGCGTCCCAGCCGAGGGGCGCCTCGGCCGCGGGCACGGCAGGCACCCTGGCCAGTCTTGCGGCGTGGACGACGCCCTCGCGGACGGCCAGTTGCGGCTCGCCGGTTGCCAGCGCGGCCCGGAGAGCACGGACGGAGTCCTGGTGAGGGTCGATGTCGATCAGGGCGAACCGGCCGGGGTTCTCCGTCTGGGCGGAGCGCACCAGTCCCCACACAGGGGCGTGCGCCAGGTCGGGCACGTCCTCACCGGGCAGGGCCGTGGCGCCGCGAGTGACGAACACCAGCCGGGATGCCGCGCAGCGTGGGTCGCGCAGCCAGGTCTGCACCAGGCTCAGGGCCCGTCCGGCTGCGGCGTGCGCCGCCCCGGCGCCGGCGGAACTGTGGCCGTCGGCCCCGTCACCGGCTTCCGAGGCGTGCGGCTGAGGGCCACAGGGGACGAGCACGACCTCCGGCACCGGGCAGCCGCGGGCCTCCAGGGCGGGCAGGTCGAGCGGCTCCAGGCCCGGCAGCGCACCGAGGCCGAGCCGGTCCTCGCCCCAGACGCCCCACGGGGCGGCAGGTCCGGCGGCCGTGGCCGTCAGCGGCTTCCAGTCCACCCGGAACAGCGCGTCGGTGAGTCCGGCCTGCGTACCGGAGAGCTGCTCCGGTCGTATCTCGCGCAGCAGCAGCGCGTCGACGGACGCCACCGGCCGGCCGACGGAATCGGCGACCTGGACGGCGACCGCTTCCGGACCCGCGGGAGACAGCCGTACCCGCAGCTCGGCGGCGCCGTCGGCGTGCAGGGTGACGCCTGCCCAAGAGAACGGCAGCCGCCCGGTCCCCCCGGCGCTCTTGTCCCCCGCGTCCTCGAACAGCGGCCCAAGCGCGATGCCGTGCAGCGCCGCGTCGAGCAGCGCGGGGTGCAGACCGAAGGAACGGGCGTCCTCCTGGTGCTCCTCCGGCAGCCGTACCTCGGCGAAGACGTCGTCCCCGAGCCGCCAGGCGGCCCGCAGGCCACGGAAGGACGGGCCGTAGCCGAAGCCGTTCTCGGCGTACCGCTCGTAGAGGTCCTGGACGGCCACCGGTACGGCGCCGGCCGGCGGCCATGCCGAGAGGTCGAAGGAGGCCGGGCTCGCTTCGGGCAGGACGGTGCCGGAGGCGTGCGCGACCCAGGCGTTCTCCGCGGCGTCCTCCGTACGGGAATAGATGCCTACCGTCCTGCGGCCCGCGGTGTCCGGCTCGCTGACGGTGACCTGCACCGCCACGCCGTCCGTCGCGGGCAGCAGCAGCGGGGCGTGCAGGGTGAGTTCCTCGACCCGGGCGCAGCCGACCCGGTCGGCGGCCTGCACGGCGAGCTCCAGGAAGGCCGTGCCGGGCAGCAGCGCGGTACCGGTGAGGGCGTGGTCGGCCAGCCAGGGGGAGGTCTCCAGGGAGAGCCTGCCGGTCAGCAGCAGCCGGTCGGCGTCCGCCAGATGGACGGCCGCCCCGAGCAGCGGATGGTCGGCCGCGCCGAGACCGGCCGACGCCACATCGCCGGCGGTCACCGGGGCCTCCAGCCAGTAGCGCTGTCGCTGGAAGGCGTACGTGGGCAGTTCGGTGCTGCGCGCCCCGGTACCGGCGAAGACCGCCTGCCAGTCCACGGAGCCACCCGTGACGTGTACTTCGGCGAGGGAGGTGAGGAAGCGGTCATGGCCGCCCTCCTCGCGCCGCAGCGTCCCCACGGTGACGGCACTGGAGCCGGCGTCCTCGAAGGTCTCCTGCATCGCCATGGCGAGTACGGGGTGCGGGCTGGACTCGATGAACGTGCTGTGGCCGTCGGCGAGCAGCGCCCGGACGGCCCGTTCGAACTCGACCGGTCGGCGCATGTTGCGGTACCAGTAGTCGGCGTCGAGTTCACGGGTGTCCAGCGGCGCGCCGGTCACGGTGGAGTAGAACGGGATCTGCGAAGCCTGCGGCTCGACGGGCGCCAGGTCGGCGAGCAGCCGCTCCCGAAGTGCGTCGACGTGCGCCGAGTGGCTGGCGACCTCCACTCCGGGGACCTTGCGGGCCTTGATGCCGTCGGCGGTGAGCTGTGCCAGCAATTCGTCAAGGGCGTCGGGATCCCCGGCGACCGTCACGGAGGCGGGGCTGTTGCTCGCCGCGAGGGATATCCGGTCGGCCCGGTCCTCGACCCGCGGTGCGATCTGCTCCGCGGAGGCCAGCACCGAGAGCATGCCGCCCTTGCCTTCGATCTCCCGCGACGCCTTGCTGCGCAGCGCGACGACCCGGGCGGCGTCCGGCAGGGACAGTGCGCCCGACACGTAGGCCGCGGCCACTTCGCCCTGGGAGTGGCCGACGACCGCGGAGGGCTCGACGCCGTGTGCGCGCCACAGTGCGGCCAGCGACACCATCACGGAGAACAGCACCGGCTGGACGACGTCGATGCGGTCGATCGAGGGCGCGCCGGCCGCGCCTTGGAGGACATCGGCCACGGACCAGTCCAGGTACGGGGCCAACGCCTGGTCGCATGCGCGCAGTTGCTTCGCGAAGTCGGGCGAGGACGTCAGCAGCGGCCGGGCCATGCCGGCCCACTGCGATCCCTGGCCGGGGAAGACGAACACGGTCTTGCGACGGCCGCCGGCGAGGCCCTGGACGAGCTGTGCGGCGGGTTCACCGTCGGCGAGGGCCCGCAGGCCGTCCAGCAGCCCGTCCCGGTCCTGGGCGATGACCGCGGCGCGGTGGTCGAGGGCGGCGCGCTCCAGGGCCAGCGAATACCCGAGGTCGGCGCCGGCCACGTCCGAGTGGGCGGTCAGGTGGTCGAGGAGCCGCTGGGCCTGGGCCCGTATCGCCTGATCGGTCTTGCCGGACACGAGGAAGGGCAGCGCCGAGGAGCCTTCCTGGACGGGGACGTCGGCCGCGTCCGGGGCAGCGGCGGCGGCCGTGTCCTCGTCGGCCGCCGCGGGCTCCGGGGCCTGTTCCAGGATCACATGCGCGTTGGTGCCGCTGAAGCCGAACCCGGACACGGCGGCCCGGCGCGGGGCTCCGGTCTCCGGCCACGGCCGGGACTCGGTCAGCAGCTCGACGCCGCCGGACTCCCAGTCGACCATGGCCGTGCGGTTGCCGGCGTGCAGCGTCTTGGGGAGGACCGCGTGCTGCAGTGCCAGCACCATCTTGATGACGCCACCGACTCCGGCCGCGGCCTGGGTGTGCGCGATGTTGGATTTCAGGGAGCCCAGCCACAGCGGCCGGCCCTCGGCGCGTTCCCGGCCGTAGGTGGCCAGCAGTGCACCGGCCTCGATGGGGTCGCCGAGCCTGGTGCCGGTGCCGTGCGCCTCCACCACTTCGACCTCGGATGCGGAGAGCCGGGCATTGGCCAGCGCGGCGCGGATCACCCGCTGCTGCGAGGGCCCGTTCGGCGCGGTCAGCCCACTGCTTGCGCCGTCCTGGTTGACGGCCGAGCCACGCACCACCGCGAGCACCGGGTGCCCGTTGCGTCGCGCGTCGGACAGCCGTTCCAGCAGCACCGTGCCGACGCCCTCACCCCAGCCGGTCCCGTCCGCCCCGTCGGCGAATGCCTTGCACCGGCCGTCCGAGGACAGCGCCCGCTGCCGGGCGTACTCGATGAACGCGACCGGAGTGGACATCACCATCGAGCCCCCGACCAGGGCCATCGAACAGTCGTCGCGGCGCAGCGCTTGGGTGGCCAGGTGCAGCGCCACCAGCGACGACGAGCACGCCGTGTCGACCGTGACGGCAGGCCCTTCGAGCCCGAAGGTGTAGGAGATACGGCCCGAGGCGACGCTGCCGGAACCGCCCGCGCCGAGGTAACCCTCGACGTCCTCGGGCACCGTCGTCAGCCGGGAGCCGTAGTCCTGGTACATCACTCCGGCGTACACACCGGTCCGGCTGCCCTTGAGCGTCGTCGGGTCGATGCCGGCGCGCTCGAAGGTCTCCCAGGCGGTCTCCAGCAGCAGCCGCTGCTGGGGGTCCATGGCCAGCGCCTCCCGGGGCGAGATGCCGAAGAATCCCGGGTCGAAGTCGTACGCCCCGTCGAGGAACGCCCCTTCCTCGACGTAGCTCTTGCCCTTCGCGTCCGGGTCCGGGTCGTACAGGGCCTCGGTGTCCCATGCCCGGTCCGCGGGGAGCGGACCGACCGCGTCGCGCCCCTCGGCCACGAGCCGCCACATGTCCTCCGGGGTTGAGACGCCTCCGGCGTAGCGACAGCTCATGGCGACGATCGCGATGGGATCCTGGTCCCGCTCCTCGATCTTCTGCAGACGCTGGCGAGTGCGGTGCAGGTCCGTCGTCACTCGCTTGAGATAGTCGCGAAGCTTGTCTTCACTCACGGTGCTCACCGTTCAACCGCCGATTTCTTAGGAAAGGCCAAGTTCGTTTTCGATGAAGTCGAAGATCTCGTCGTCGGACGCCGATGCGAGCTCGGCGACCTCGCCCTCGCCCGCCGCTTCCTGGGCCTGGCCCAGCTTCGACAAGAGGTCCTGCAGGCGGGTGGTGAGTCTCATCCGGGATGCCTCGTCCGCGGCCACCCGCGCCAATTCCGACTCCAGCCGGTCGAGTTCGGGGAAGAGCAGCGGGAGGGCCGCCGGCTCGGCCGGGGTGACCTGCGCCGCGAGGTGCTCCGCGATGGCGCTGGTCGTCGGATGGTCGAACAGCAGGGTCGCGGGGAGTCGCAGTCCGGTCGCCCGACCCAACTGATTACGGAGTTCGACCGCGGTGAGCGAGTCGAAGCCCAGCTCCAGCAGTCCTCGGTCCACGTCGATCGCATGGGGGTCGGTGAAGCCGAGAACCCTTGCCGCCTCTGTCCTGACCAGGTCGAGCAGCAACCGGTCACGTTCCGCGTCGGGAAGCCCGGCCAGCCGGCCCATCAGCCCGTCGGCGCCGTCGGCGGCCGTGCCGCCCGTGGCGGCGGCGGCCATGGCGCGGCGGGCGGCAGGCCGGACCGGTGTCCGGACCAGGCCGCGGAGCAGCGGCGGTACGGGGCCGGGGCCGCCCGCGAGCGCCGCGAGATCCAGCCGCATCGGCAGCACGACCGGGGCATCCAGCGTCCGCGCGACGTCGAAGAGTGCGACGCCTTCGGCGGAGGAGAACGCGGCGATGCCGCCGCGTGCCAGCCGTGAGAGGTCCGCGTCGGCCAGCTTTCCGGTCATCTCACTGCGCTGCTCCCACAGGCCCCAGGCCATCGTCTGGACGGGGTAGCCCTGGGCCCGGCAGTGGGTGGCGTACGCGTCGAGGAAGGCGTTCGCCGCCGCGTAGTTGCCCTGGCCCATGCCGCCGAAGGTGCCGGCGATGGAGGAGAACAGCACCAGAGAGGAGAGCCCGAGATCGCGGGTCAACTCGTGCAGGTTGACCGCCGCATCCACCTTGGGGCGGAGCACCCCGTCGAACCGCTCCGGGGTGAGGGATCCGACGATGCCGTCGTCCAGCACACCGGCGGTGTGCACCACCGCGGTCAGCGGGTGTGCCGCGTCGACGGTGGCAAGCAGGGCGGCGAGGTCTTCGCGGTCGGCGACATCGCAGGCCGCCATGGTGACCTCGGCGCCGAGCGCCCTGAGTTCCGCGCACAATTCCCCGGCACCGTCTGCTCCGTTGCCGCGGCGGCTGGTCAGCAGCAGGTGACGCACTCCGGCACCGGTCACCAGATGACGTGCCATCACGCCGCCGATCACGCCGGTGGCACCGGTGATCAGCACCGTCCCGGTGCCCAGGTCAGGCGCCGATGGCTCGGTGGCGCCGGCCGCTGGGTGGGCGGGGGCCAGCCTGGCGGCCCGTACGGTGCCGCCGCGCAGCGCCAGCTGCGGTTCGTCACCGGCGATCGCCTGGAGCAGTGCGAGCACGCCCGCGGCATCGGTCGGGCTGTCGATGTCGGCCAGGACGAACCGGTCCGGGTTCTCCGACTGCGCCGAGCGGACGAGTCCCCAGACGGCGGCGTGCGACAGATCGGTCACCTGCTCGCCGGCGGCGGCAACGGCGCCGCGGGTGAGAAAGACCAGCCGTGATCCGGCGAACCGCTCATCGGCGAGCCAGCCCTGGACCAGCTCCAACGTCCGCCCCAGGGCCGTGCGTACGGTCCCGGGGAGGGGTCCGGGCTCCGGTGGGCAGGTCACGAGCACGACCTCGGGCGGCGCGGTCGGGTCTGCCGCCGCAAGGGATTCCAGATCCGGATGGGCCGGCAGTCCCAGGCCGGCAACCACGTCGAGGCCGTCGTCACCGAGCAAGGCCCAGCCCGTGTTCCCGGCAGGTTGCCCGGTGACATCTTCCGGTGCCACCTCGGTCCAGTCCAGGAGGTACAGCGAGTTCTCCGAGGCGGGGGCGCCCAGTTGTTCGGGCCGCGCCCGCAGGGCGAGCGAATCGACGGTGGCCACCGGCCGGCCGATCGGGTCCGCCAGGAGCAGTGACACCGCGCCGGACCCATCGGGGGTCAGTCGTACCCGCACCTCACCGGCGCCCGAGCCGTGCAAGGTCACCCCCGTCCAGGAGAACGGCAGCTTCCCTCCGCCGAGTTGCAGCGACGGACTGAGGGCGATGGTGTGGAGGGCGGCGTCGAGCAGTGCCGGATGCAGTCCGTAGTCGCCGGCTCCGGACTGCTGCTCCTCGGGCAGCCGCACCTCGGCGTAGACCTCGTCGCCGAGCAGCCACGCCGTCCGGATCCCCCGAAAGGCTGGGCCGTAGCCGAAGCCGTTTTCCGCGAATCGCTCGTACAGATCGCTGACATCGATCGGGGTGGCTCCCTCCGGCGGCCACGCCGCCTGAAGGTCGTACGAGCCCTCGTCCCCTTCCGGGCAGACGACACCTGTGGCGTGCCGGGTCCACGCCTGCGAGGAGTCATCGTCCTGCGGCCGGGTGTAGATGCCCAGCGAGCGAATGCCGTTGTCGTCGGGGGCATCGACCGTGACCTGCAACGCCAGACCACCACACTCCGGAAGCACCAAAGGCGCCTCCAACGTCAACTCCTCCACCCGCTCACAACCGACCCGGTCCGCCGCCTGCACCGCCAGCTCAAGAAACGCCGTCCCCGGAAACAACACCACACCCGACACCGCATGATCCGCCAACCACGGCTGAGACCGCACCGACAACCGCCCCGTCAACACCAGACGATCACCACCCGCCAACGACACCGCAGCACCCACCAACGGATGACCACCCACACCCAACCCCGCCGACACCACATCCCCCACACCCACCGGCACATCCAGCCAATACCGCTCACGCTGAAAGGCATACGTCGGCAGATCCACCCGACGCGCACCGCGTCCGTCGAAGAACGCCCGCCAATCCACCTCAATCCCCGCGACGTGCATCCGGCCCAATGCCGCTACCGCCGACTCCTCCTCACCCCGACCCTTACGCGAGAACGCAATGAACTCGCCCTCCTCGACACACGATTCACCCATCGCGGAGAGCACACCGGCGGGTCCCAGCTCGACAAACCGATTCACTCCGCGAGACGACAGTGCACGCATCCCGTCGTGAAACCGCACCGCCTCCCGCACATGACGCACCCAGTACTCCGCCGAACACACCAACTCCGACGAAGCCACCTCGCCCGTCACATTCGACACCAACCCCAAACACGGCTCCCGAAACTCCACGCCCTCAACAATCCGCCGGAAGTCCTCCAGCATCGGCTCCACCAATGCCGAATGGAAAGCATGAGAAACCCGCAGACGCGACGACTTCCAACCGCCCGAAGCCACCACCTCACACACCGCATCCTCAACACCCGACAACACCACCGACCGCGGACCATTCACCGCAGCCACCGACACACGATCCCCACACCCCACCAGGAACGGCGCGACCTCCTCCTCCGAAGCCACCACCGACACCATCGCCCCACCTTCAGGCAATGCCTGCATCAGGCGACCACGCGCCACCACCAAAGCCACCGCATCCTCAAGCGACCACACCCCCGCAACAAACGCCGCAGCCAACTCCCCCACCGAATGCCCCATCACGAAGTCCGGCCGCACACCCCACGACTCCACCAACCGGAACAACGCCACCTCAAAAGCAAACAACCCCACCTGAGCAAAACCCGTCCCCTCCAACAACGGAACCCCCTCAGGCCCCGCCACACCGGAGAACACCACCTCGCCCAGCGAACAGCCCAAGAGTTCATCCGCCGCCGCACACACCTCGTCAAACGCAGTAGCAAACACCGGGAACACGTCATACAACTCCCGGCCCATCCCCACACGCTGCGCACCCTGACCCGTGAACAAAAACGCCGTCAGGCCATTCAGCAATCCCGAGTCCATTCCCCGGCCCGAGGCCAACTCACCCAATCCAGCGAGCAATTCTTCTTTCTCGCGGCCGACCACCACAGCACGGTGCTCGAAAGCCGCACGCCCCGTCGCCAACGAGAAACCCACATCAACCGGCGACACCCCCGGAGACAAGGCCACATGCGCACGCAACCGCTCCGCCTGCGCCCGCAACGCACCCACCGACCGACCCGACACCACCCACGGCACCACCACACCAACACCACCCGGAACCACAGCAGTCGTGCCGGCGACCTCTTCGTCACCCGCCGGCGCCTGCTCCAGAACCAGGTGGACGTTGGTGCCGCTGACGCCGAAGGAAGACACGCCGGCGCGGCGGGGCGCACCCGTTTCCGGCCAGTCCCGGGGCTCGTTCAGCAACTCCACCGCACCCGCGGACCAGTCGATCTTCTGAGAGGGCGTATCGGCGTGCAGAGTGCGTGGCAGCACTCCGTGCCGCATCGCCATCACCATCTTGATCACACCGGCCACACCGGAAGCGGCCTGCGTATGACCGATGTTCGACTTCAGCGATCCCAGCCACAGCGGCCGCTCCGCCGAACGTCCCTGCCCGTACGTCGCGAACAACGCACCTGCCTCGATCGGATCGCCCAGAGACGTCCCCGTCCCGTGCGCCTCCACCGCATCCACATCCGCCGGGGAGAGTCCGGCGGAGTCCAACGCCGCCCGGATCACCCGCTGCTGCGCCGGTCCGTTCGGCGCGGTGAGGCCGTTGCTGGCACCGTCCTGGTTGACGGCCGAGCCCCGGACCATCGCCAGGACCTGGTGGCCGTTGCGCCGCGCGTCGGACAACCGCTCCAGCAGCACCATGCCCACCCCCTCGGCCCAGCCCGCGCCGTCCGCATCGGCCGAGAAGGCCCTGCAGCGGCCGTCGGGGGACATGGCCCGCTGACGGCTGAACTCGATGAAGCTGTCCATCGTGGACATCACGACCACACCGCCGGCCAGCGCCATCGAGCACTCGCCCTGCCGCAGTGACTGGGCGGCCAAGTGCAGTGCGAGCAGTGAGGAGGAGCAGGCCGTGTCCACGGTCAGTGAAGGGCCCTGGAGACCGAAGGTGTAAGAGACCCGTCCGGAGGCGACGCTGCTGGCGCTGCCCGTTGCCAGGTAGCCCTCGAACTCTTCGGGAGCCTGCGGGAAACGCGATCCGTAGTCGTTGTAGCTGGCGCCGATGAACACGCCCGCCTGGGTGCCCTTCAGCGTGGTCGGCTCGATGCCTGCCCGTTCGAAGGCTTCCCAGGAGGTCTCCAGCAGCAGTCGGTGCTGCGGGTCGATCGCCAGTGCCTCACGCGGCGAGATCCCGAAGAACGTCGGGTCGAAGTGGTCGGCGTCGTAGAGGAAGCCGCCGCCGCGCGCGTAGAAGGTGCCCGGTTTGTCGGGATCCGGGTCGTAGCGGCCCTCGATGTCCCAGCCGCGGTCGGTGGGGAATCCGGCTACCGCGTCGCGGCCCTCGTCGAGGAGCTCCCACAATCCCTCGGGGGAGGTCACACCGCCGGGGAATCGACAGCTCATCCCGACGATCACGATCGGGTCGTCGTCGAGGGGCGCGGGACCGGCTTTCGACTCGGGGGCGGCGGGCCGGGTGCCGGCCACCTCGGTGTGGATGTACTGGGCGAGCGAGGTGACGGTCGGGTAGTCGAAGACCAGCGTGACGGGCAGCCGCATGCCGGTCGCGGACGTCAGCCGGTTGCGCAGGTCGACAGCGGTGAGCGAGTCGAAGCCCAGCTCACGGAAGGCGCGGTCGGTCTCGACGGATTCCGGGCCGGGGTAGCCGAGTACGGCGGCAACCTCGGTGCCGATCAGCTCCACCAGGGCCTGCTCGGCGTCGCTGTCCGACAGGCCCGCCAACCGGTCGGCCAGCGGGGATTCGTCGTCGGGGCCGGTCGTCGCGCCGGTACCGGCGTCGAGGATGCCGCGTATTTCGGGCAGTTCGGCGAGAACCGGGGCCGAGGGACCGGAGGGAGAGGACGCTGCCAGGCGCTCCCAGTCGATGTCGGCCACCGCCACGAACGCGTCGCCGAGATCGAGGGCCTGCTGGAGGGCCGCGATCGCCGACTCCGGTGCCATCGTCGGCATGCCGTTCCGGCGCAGCCGCGCCTCGGTGGCGTCGTCGACCAGACCGCCGCCCGCCCAGGGGCCCCAGGCGACCGACGTCGCGGCCAGTCCGGCGGCGCGGCGCTGCTCCGCAAGCGCGTCCAGGAAGGCGTTCGCCGCCGCATAGCTGCCCTGGCCCGGGCCGCCGAGCGTGCCCGCGAACGAGGAGAACAGCACGAAGGCGTTCAGGTCGCGGTTCTTGGTCAGTTCGTGCAGGTTCAGCGCGGCAGCCGCCTTGGGCCGCAGGACGGTGCTCGCCCGGTCCGCGGTGAGGGTGTCGATGACCCCGTCGTCCAGAACGCCGGCCGTATGGAAGACGGCCTGTACGGGCGAACCCGCGGCGTCCAGATCCTTCAGCAGCGCGGCCAGGGCGTCGCGGTCGCTCACGTCGCAGGCGGCGATGGTGACCCGGGCGCCGAGTGCGGTGAGTTCGGCCCTCAGCTGTTCCGCGCCGAGAGCCGCCGGCCCACTGCGACTGGTGAGCACCAAGTGCTCCGCGCCACCGTCGGCCAGCCATCGGGCGATATGACTGCCCAGGCCGCCCGTGCCACCGGTGATCAGTGCGGTGCCAGCCGGCTGCCACGGCACGCGCTCGGCACCGCTGGGCGTCGCGCGGACGAGACGGCGGCCGAAGGTTCCGGAGGTACGGAGCGCCATCTCGCTCTCCGTGTCGTGCAGTCCGGCCAGCACCCCGGCCAGCCGCGTCGCCGTGCGGGGTTCGAGGGTCTGCGGGAGATCGATCACACCGCCCCAGCGCTGAGGGTATTCCAGTGCAGCTATTCGCCCCAGACCCCAGATCATGGCCTGCGGCGGGCTCGTGACGGATTCCGCCCGGCCGGTTGCGACCGCGCCGCGGGTGGCGAGCCAGAGGGGGGCTTCGATACCCGCGTCGCCGAGTGCCTGAATCAGCGTCAGTGAATCGGCGAACCCGGAGGGTACTGCGGGGAATGCGGACTGCGCGTCGTCGGTCAGCGCCAGCAGGGACAGCACACCTGCGGGACCCACCCCGTTCAGCCCCTCCTGGAGCCGGGAGGCGAGAATTTCGCGTCCGGTATCCGTCTCGTCGATTTCGAGGGTGTGGAGGGTCATGCCCTGTGCACGTAGTGCCTCGGCGACCTGACCCGCTTCCGGGCATCCGGCAGGCATCACCAGCAGCCAGGTGCCCGACACGACACCCGCCTTCACATCCGGCAACGACTTCCACGACACCCGATAACGCCAAGAATCCGCCACCACCTGATCACGACGACGACG
>NZ_JBIWNU010000019.1:0-45897 GCF_044767385.1 Streptomyces sp. NPDC101393
TGAGAGGCCGAACAGAGGTGGGGGAGGGTGAAGGTGGTGAGGTTGGATAGATGCTTCAGTTATAGCGGTAGATTAAGACTGGAATGAGGATGCACCACCTGTGAGGCAGCAAAAGGAAGTGGCGAAAGGATAGAGAGATGCGGGACGCAATCGAAAATGGAGAGGGACGGAATTGGTGAATGACGACTACGAAAATGGTGAAAAAGGGTGGCGTAAAAGCCTCTGAAGCGCAGGAGGAAAGGAGACCGTGGGCGAATGTGCAAGGGGCCCGGAGTAGCGCTGGGGGCCTTCGCAGGGTCGGTGGGAGTCGGAGCGGATCGTCGGTTGACGGCCTGGCTCTTGTTGGTGTTCGAGCTTAGAGGTGTGGGGACGGCCGGCCGTCGGTGGTCAGGGAGGGCTGGCGGAGCCGCAGTTGATGGCGCACAGCGGCCGAAGACGGGTCAGGGGAGGGCCGTTCGCGCGGACCTCAGCCACCTAATACTTACCAAACCAAGAACCTGCTGGTCAGAGGGGTGTGGATGTATCGATCTGTCCCGCCAGCCGGTACACATCGTCGCCGCTATGTATCGACTGAGGGGGCATATCGAGGGCTAAAGGTCAGCCAGGCCGACAGTTTTGAGCGCAAAACGTCAGCGAGGCCGACTTTTCGCAGTCGTTGCGTCGGGCGCTCTGACGCAACGAGCAAGGGGCGTGTTGTGTCCCCCCTGGGAGGACACAACACGCCGGAACGTCAGTGAGACCGACATATATGTCGGCGTGGCTGACATACTTCTGCCGTCCAAGATCAGCGAAGTGGAGAGCAGCCTCGTGCCACCCGAGCCACAGCGCCGCCGTCCCGTACCGAAGCGCGCGCCGCGCCGCCCCCCGCAGCTGCCCCTTGATGATGAGATCCAGGCGTGGTCCAAGCCGGTCAAACCGGTTGAGAATCTCGACTCTTTGACGAAGCGCTACCCGCGGCGCAACATCTCGGTGAGCAGCGAGCGTAAGTCGCTGGAGGTCTACGACACCCCAGAGCGCCCGAAGGCGTTCGCCATGGACTCGCTGGAGTTCTTCTTCCTGATCGCGCAGTACTTCCGCGAGGCCCTGCCACTGCGGGTGATCATTCTGATGATCGCGTGCCAGAAGGCCGGCGGGCAGATCGAGCTGACGCAGGAGGAGATGGCGACGGTGCTGGACGTTCACCGAGGGAAGGTCAACGAGGCGCTGCAGGAGGTGATGAGCCATGGCATCGTCTACAAGGTGCGCCGTGGCGTCTACCAGTTCAACCCGCCCTACTCGTACCGTGTAGCGGAGTTCATCCCGGGCACCGAGCTGGTCGAGGCCGAGTACGTGCAGGTAGATCAGGACAAGACGCTCGAGAAGATCCGCGAGGATGAGAGCCTGCCGGATCTGGTGCGGTTCCCGTCGCTGGAGCACATGCGCGAGGCGATCGAGGAGCTGCGGAAGAAGCGGGCCGAAGCGCGCGCTGCACGCCGGCTGGCCCGTGCGCAGCGCCAGGAGGAGGGATCAGCCCAGTGAGTACCTTGAAGTGGTCGGCGACCAACGCCGACGGCCTTCTCGCCGACCTGGACCTGCCGCCCGCCGCCTACCGGGCTCTGCTCAAGCTGCGAGGGCGCAGCGAGCCGGGAGGCCGCATCGCGATGGACCAGGCCACCCTCGGTGAACTGCTCGGACTGAGCCGCCCCAGCGTGAATGCCGCACTGCGGAGTCTGGAGCTCGCCAAGCTCGTCAAGAAAGTGCGCAACGGCGTCTACCAGATCAACCCGATGCTGGCCGGCTACACCTGCCCCGAGGATGCCGAGGCCGCCGTCAAAGCGATGCCCAAGGCCGATCGTCTGGACAACAGGGGGTACCTGGCGAGTTACCACAAGGCCGTCGCCGCCTACCAGGATCAGCTCGCCGAGCAGCGCAAGAAGCGGGCTGCGCTCGCCGCCGCGAAGAAGGCCGCTGCGGGTAAGCGCCGCGGCTCACTGCACGCTGTCGGTTGACCCGGCCGCCCGCCCGGCCGGGTGCCACGAAATCAGCGGCGCTGACCTCTCGCGGAGGGGGCAGCGCCGCTTTCGTGTGCGGGCGTGGTGTGTCAGCTTCGGGCCACACGATTCCCGCAGGCGGGAAACGCGCAGGTCGGGAGGCGTGCAAAAAGAATCATGAGTGACCCCCTTGCGCGCCCACGGCTGTATGAACTTCAATACGTGTATTGAAGTTCATACAGCTACGGGAGGACTGCCGTGTTACTCGCCCTCGTCACCGCCACCATCGCCGTCGTCGGCACGCTGCTCGGCTCGTTCGTCAGCGGCCGGTTCCAGGAGCGGGCGGCCGAACGGTCCGTGCGCGTCAGCCACGGCGAGACGATGCGGCGGGACCGCCTGGAGGCCGTCACCGCCCTGGCCTGTGCCGCCAGCGACCACCGGCGCACGATGTGGATGCGCGGCGACGCCGTCCTCAAGGGCGCCGATGCCGAGCTGGTGCAGTCGCTGCGCAGGGAGAGCCACCAGACCCGCTCCCAGGTCACCCGGCCGTTGGTCGCGATGCGCGTCCTGATCACGGACCCGGCCGTACGGGCCGCGGCCGACCACATGATCACGCTGACCTACGCGCTGCGCGACGCGTACGGCACCACCGAGCAGCTGAGCGCCGCCCGCGAGGCCGCGATGGTGGCCCACGACCAGTTCGTGGACGTCGCTGCCGGCTACCTCGCCCGTACCGCCTGAGCCCCGCCAGCCGAGAGGAGCACCCGTCATGGAGAGCACGTCGTCCACGGAGGTCGTGAAGGCCGCCGACATCACCGCCATCGAGACCAGCGCCGACCGGGGCGCCGTCAACAGCGAACTCGCCTACCTGGCGCCGGCGGCGGCCGCCGCACTCGGGTTGCTCGCCGACGCCATCAAGCGGGGCACCGCCGACCGCGAGAGCGTCGTGCAGGCCCTGAAGGAGGCGGCCGTCCACGAGCGGTTCGCCGACGTCCTGGACGCCGCGTCCGAGGACGTCATGGACGAGACCGAGGACCCGTACGACTTCGACGCACGCTTGGACGCCGACAACTTCTCGGGCGCGGCCTCCGAGGTCCGCGACCTCTTCCGCTGGCTGTAGCCGCCCCACCGCCCGCCACCCCACCCGCCACGACGAGGAGACAACACCTTGTTCGCCGGAACCGCCGAAGAACTCCGCGCCCGCCAGGCGCAGGCCCGCGAGCTCGCGATGCAGGCCGCCGCGCTGCTGGACCAGATCGACGCCCTGGGCGTGGGCGAGGGCGCCGGGCAGTTGCACACTGCTGGCGGCGTCATCCGCAACCGGCCCGGCCAGGGCTGGACCGTCGCCGACCGCTGACCGATCTGCCCGAGGAAGGAGACCGCGGTGAACGAACCCGCGCACCCCGACCACCACCAGGAGCAGCTCCTGGTCCCGCTCGCCGCCGAGGACGTCGCCGTGCTCGGCGGCGACGGGGAGCAGCTGGCCGCGCTGTTCGCCGCCGCACTGCACGGGCTGGCGCTGCTGCGCACGGGCCGCGCGAGCGCCGCCGAACTCGAGGCCGCCATCGAGGGCACCACCGGGCTGCTGGAGCGGCTGGAGGCCGTACGGGACGCCTCCCTGCGCCAGCCTGCCGCCAAGGACATCTCGCACGCCGCCCTGGCGAAGGCGATGCACGTGGAGAGCCGCGCGACCGCGCAGTCCCGCCGGCGCACGCTGCTGAGGAAGCCGGTGGGCGAGCTGGAGCGGTGGGCCACCGGGAGCGCCGACTGACCGCATGCAGCGGCGCCGTGCAGCAGACGAACGACCGTTTGCTGCACGGCTCCGCTGCTTGTGCAGCATCGGCCGCTACCCGAGCAGCACCCGTGTGGTGAGTGGGGCCGGCCTTCGCGTGTCATCGCTCTCCAGCACCCCAACAACCCGCGCCCAGCCGCCGAGCAGCACCACCCACCAACCCCGCCCCCACACCCCGCTGCACCCGCAGCAGACACAGCAGCGCCCCGGACCGCGCAGATCCGGGGCGCTGCTTTTCAGTGCTCAGGCTTCGACGTACGCCACGATCGTGATCGTGCGCAGGGCGGTCACGTAGTAGATCACCCGCACCCCGTCGATCTCGTCCGCGTAGTCGCGCAGCAGGGTGCCGGGCACCTCGGTGCCCAACTTCGGGTTGACGCTGATCGCGACGATGGCGCGGTCCAGGCGGTGCGTCTCGCTCGCGGTGAGCTTCGCGAGCTGGGTGAGCGCGGGCTCCACCATGACGACCTGGGAGCGGCGCGCGCCGTGGTCAGGCGACACGCGGCTGCTCGTCCGCGAGGCGGGCGAGGTGGGCGTCCCGGGCGGTTTCCCACGGCACGCCGGACTCGGGCGAGGGGTAGCCGTTGGCGGCGATGTCCTCCAGCACCGAGGCGAGGACGTCGACCCGCGCGCGCTGGTCGGCCGCGTACGCACGGACGGACTCGGCGGCGTGCTCGTCGAGGGGCTGACGGTCGGGCACGGGCGCGGTGGCCGGCTGCTGGCTCATCCGGGGCTCCTGGGCTGTCATCTGGCGTGTGCCACCACGGTATCGCCGCGGTGGGGCCCAGGAGCCGGGTACGGACGAACCGAGGGGCTGGACCCAGGACCCAGCTGGGTCCTGGAGTGCTCTGCCAGGGAAAACGGGCGACCCAGGACCCAGCTGGCTGGGTCCTGGGTCGCCGGCGACGTATCGCCCAGCCCGGGGACAGGGGAGCAGCCCGGAAGGGCCGCCGGTACACAGGTACACAGGTACACAAGTGCAGCGGCGCAGCTCGTTCACCAGGGAAAACAAGGCTTCGATTACACAGGTCGGACTCCCACGGCCGGGCGGGTGCCAGGGGCGGGGCGCTCCGGGACTGGTACGGAGGAGCCTGGCCCGGCGACCGCGGTCTGCGGGGAGCACCCTGGAGATATGCGCACCAAGGACGTCCAGGTGGGCGAGACCTACCGCTGCGAGGTGCCGTTCGCGCTTCCGCTGCGGCGATACCGGCCGGAGACGATGGGCGACTCCTGGTGGCGCCTGAACTGGCTGCGCGGGACGTACTTCTCGCTGTCCGTCGTCGACGTCGACACGACTGCCCGGACCGTGCAGGGCCTGGTGATGGGGGCGAGCACCCGGGTCACGGTGGAGCTCACCGAGGACCAGGCGCAGGAGGTCGGCCTCCCGGCCGGAGGCGGCTACCAGATCTGGGGGATGCTGCTGGACGCTGAGGGCGAGCCCGTTGAACTCCCTCGAATCAGCACGCTCACCGTGCCGATCCGCTGGTTGCACCCGGTGGACACGCCCGTTTCGACCAGCCACCAGGACGCCTCGTTTCGGGGCATCCACTGACCCGCCCGCCCACACGGAGCGTGGCGACCGCAGGAGAGCTGGAGTGTCACGAGCGAACAGCCCTGGAGGGGGTTTCGAGGGGTGTTCCGCCCACAGAACACGATCAATTCGGACATTCGCTCGGCGGTTTCCGCCCGGTCCGCGATGAGCGTGACAGGCGGCCCGGGAGGAGAGTGACACCTCGAATATGACGCTCGGTGAGCGTGACACCGGTGAGAGGCGCGCCGCCTCACAGCCTCACAGCCTCACTCCCAGGGGCGCGTTCACCAGGGGATTCGCGGGTCCAACCTCCCAGACAGACCGGACAGAAGGGTTGATTTCCGGCTCTGGCCCCCAGTTTGCCTCACAGGGTGCTGGGGGACTGGGGGGTTGCCCTTGGTGATCAGCCTCGGCGTGGGGGCCAGACGTGCGGGCCGGCGCATTGCCCGCAGATGACGCAGCCGGCGCACCCCAGGCAGAACTGCTGCGGGGTCCATGGGCAGTTGCAGATCGGGTTGTGGTCGGGGTCGTCGTCGCCGGGGTGGACGGTTTCGCCGAACGGCGGTTCGGTCCAGGAGATGACCCGGCCGTCGGCGAGCAGGTCCTCGTAGTGGTGGCCGATCTCGCTGTGCTCGCTCCAGGTGGCCACAACCGTCTCTTCCGCCGCGCTCATGCCTTGCCGCTCTTCCTCGCGGCCGCGTCGGCGGCGAAGGCGGTGTCGAGCCATGCGGCGAGCGCGGTCGTGGCGGCCGGGTCGGCGACGGCGAGGCGGCCGACGAAGTCCAGCTGCTTGTCGACGGCCGGGATGCCGGTGCGGGAGAGGGCGGCCAGCAGGGCGGCGCGGGCCCTGACCGGGACCGGCAGCGACGCGACGGCGGCTGTGCGGGCGGCGGGGTCGGCGTAGTGGCCGGCGCGGTCGGCGAGGGCCTGGGCGAGCCAGCTGTTCACGTGCGGCACGCGGTAGTCGACCTTCTCCAGGTGGTCGCGCACGGCTTCGTCCCCGGCCTGCGTCGGCACGGTGGAGTCCAGCTCGCCGGCTCCGACCAGACGCATCAGCTCGTCGGCGCGCGCTGCCACGCGCTCGGCCTCCGCGCGTCGTGCGGCTTCCGCCTTCTCCCATGTCTCCTTGCGCTCGGCTTCCGCGCGCTGCTCGTCCTGGACGACGGCGTCGCCCTGCGGGTCGTAGACCTCGCCGGTGCCCGCGAGCAGGCTGGTGATGCGCTCCCACTCCGCGAGCTCGGCTTCACCGCGGCCGCCGTCTCCGGCCGACTCCTCGTGCCGCAGGGCCTGGCGGCGGTCGAACTGCGCGTACTCCAGCGCGGCTTCGGCCTCGGCATGTGTCATGCCGGTGGCGCGGCGGCGTACCGAGCTCCGGCCGATCTGAGCTCGGTCGACCGGCAGCCGGCCGGCTGCCGGCGGGGACGGGGCGAACCGAGAGCGCCGACGGGGCGGGATGGTGGTCACCGGGCCTCACATTTCATTTCGGAATTGGGGCGGGCCACGCGCTGGAATTCCAGAGTGTGGCCCGCCCCTTTTTACACCTGGGGACGCGTCACGACGCGTTGAACGCGAAATCTATGTAGTCGACATCCTCGAATTTGACGCTGACTCCGCCCCGGAAATAGGACTCCGCGAGGGCCTGTGCGACCAGGGGGTGCAGCTCTTCATCCGTCGCTCCATCGGCCTGGGCGGCAAGGATACGAGCGGTCGCCGAGGCCGAGGCGCGGACGGAGATCTGGCGTGTACGACCGCAATCGGAGCTGCCGCGGGGCCCGCTGAATCCGAACACGGCGCGGGTCTCGATCCGCAGGCCGCCCATCGTGGCCGCATGCGCTCTGACCTGCGCACGAACCTGCGGCTGCCACTCCTGGACGGTCTCGGTCTCCAGGGCTTCCTGGAGGCGCTTGTGGGGCCTAGAGGAGGCGCCCTGGCGGTAGCGCTGGACAGTGCGCTGCGAGACGCCCAGGCGCTCCGCCACGGCCTTCGTCGAACCCTTGGCGCGCGTGTAGAGGAATTTCATCCGTGCCTGCGCGGATTTCGGCACGGGGCGGGTGAACACGGCGTGCTCGGCGCGCTGGAGCGCCTCACGGAACCGTCCTTGACGACCGGGGGGTCGATCGCCGCCGGCGGGCTGCTGCGGGGTGGTGGTGTCGTCCATCCGGCCATGGAAACCCGGGCGCCCTGTGGATAGATCCGGCGAACGGGCAGACCCGCGGGCCGTTGCCCGGCGCCCCAACTCCCGGCCACAGCAGCCGTGATGGACGTCACACGTGGCTCGTACTGTAAAAGGCGGTGCGAGACGCGGGAAGGGGTGGCCGGGGACTCCGGCCGCCCACCGATTGAAGGATCACCATGTTCCTCCTGATCATTCTTCTCGCGGCGCTGGCCGTGCTCGCCTCCCTCGGGCTGTACGCATTGCGCCGGTCCCGTCCCGCCGACGTGCCAGCTGTCCTGACCACCGAAGCCAGCCTGGTCGTGCTGCTCGCCCTGGGCGCCCTCGCGCTGCTGCTGGTGGACCCGGCGGACGTGCCCGAACTGCTGCGGATGGCTCTGAGGGCCTTGGGTCGCTGACCGAGGAGGTGAGCTGCCCTCCCAGCCGGCGCCCGGCGGTTACGTAACCTCCCCGGCCTGGGCACCGTTGGGAGGGTGCGTGTAGGCCCGCCCCCACGGATGCACGTATGAGGGCCTGGAACCGTCGGTCGTCTGGTTCCAGGCCCTCACGCATGCCGCCGTGTCAGAAGTCGAGCTCCACGTAGTCGATGTCGGTGAACTCGACCAGGAGGCCGCCAGCGCGGCGGCCGCGGTCCTTGAAGTAGATCTCCTGCAAGCCCTCGGCGGCGATCTCCTGCAGCCGCTGCTCAGTGGCGCCCGATGCCTGGGCGTCGAAGAGCCGGGCGGCGTAGGCCGGGGGGAGGTGCTGGGTGATCAGCCTGATCCGGCCGTCATCGGTCGTGCCGGGCGCGGCGGTGAAGCCGAACCGTGCCCGGGTCTCGATGACGATCCCGCCGGTGGAGGCGGCGCGCTGCTGGGCCTTTTGACGCACCTTCGGCTGCCACCGCTTGCGGACCTCGCGCTCTATGCGGGCGGCCAGGTCGCGGCGGGGACGGCGGATCTGGGCTTTGACGTACCGCTCCACGGTGCGCTGTGAGACGCCCAGGAGCTGAGCGACGGCCTTGGTGGAGCCCTTCTCCTGCTTGACCAGGTACCGCATCTGCGCGCCGGCGCTCTTGGGGATTGGGCGGGTGGCGGTGTTCGCGGCGGCCTTGTCGAGGCTGTCTCCGAAGATGCCCATCAGTGCCTACTCCCCCTCGTTGAGGATGCCGGGGCCCTTGATCTCGCGGGCGGGGTTGGCGTGCTGGTTTTCGATCATGTCGGCCAGCCATAGGAAGCTCTGGGTGCCTTCGTGCTTGACCATCCCGGGGCTGACGCCGAGCCGGAACCCGCCGGGGAGCGGCTTGCCCTCGTCGGTGTGCGGGAGGAAGTCCAGCGGGCTGGGCCCGTGGGAGAGGTAGACGACGCAGTCGTGGTTGATCGCCACGGGGTAGAGGCCGACGGCGGCCAGGCGGCTCATCTTGCGGTGCATGTTGGTGCGGGTCTTGGCGATGACCTCGGCCCGGATGTGCGGGCTCCAGGCCACGCGCTTGAGGGCCGGCCACGGCTCGCCGCGCTTGTGGCGGATGTGGCGCGGCCGCTCCTGGAGCTTGCCGATGCCGCCCTTCGCGGTGGCCTTGATCGCCGCCAGCACCGCGACGGTCTGCGGGTCGGCGGACTTGTAGCCGGCCATCGCGGCGAGGAACTCGGCCTCGGACATGCCGGTGGTGACGCCGAGGTCGGCCATAGTGGCCACGTAGGCGTCGCGCAGGCGCTGGTACCAAGGATCCAGGTAGTAGCCCGACTCGTCGCGCACGAACGCCTCGATCGGCTCGACGCGGGCGCCGAGCTCGGTGGCGTAGGCGACGGTGGTCGTCGAGTACCAGCCGGGCCCGTCCGGGCGCTCGCCGTCCGGAGTGAATGGGCTGGGCAGGCGCGGATCGGTCTCGATGCCGGAGAGGTCGACGAGCCAGGAGCCGGGCAGCTTCGGATCGAATTCGGGCGCGGTGACCTCCCGCGCGGGGCCCAGGCCGACGTTGAGGCGGTTGGCGGCCGCGGCGAAGGCCATGTTCACGTCGATGCCCACCGCGTGGGTGTAGCCCTCGGCCACCTCCTGGTCGGTCAGCGGCCGGAACCAGGTCAAGGACTCCTCATTGATCGTCTCGGCCGGGGTCCGGGTGTAGTGCTCGGGGAACCGCCCGGCCAGGACGGGGTGTTCGTCGGGGGCCTCCGGCCACGCCGGGTCGATGGGCCGGTTCAGTGAGCCGGGCAGCGGCCCCGGCACGAACGCCCCGGTGGTCTCGTCCTTGACTGCGCGGGTCGGCGGGCGCAGCGCGGTCATCAGCTCCAGGCCGCACACCGCGGTGGTGCCGCGCGGGGTCAGGACGCGTGTGGCGTAGGTGCCGAGCACCGCCGCGACGTCCGGTGCCGGCAGCTGGCCGGTGTCGCCCCAGGAGCGGACGTCGAGGGCGTCCCAGGGCAGGATGACCAGCTGCACGC
The DNA here is from genome assembly GCF_044767385.1 of Streptomyces sp. NPDC101393. NCBI lineage: Bacteria > Bacillati > Actinomycetota > Actinomycetes > Kitasatosporales > Streptomycetaceae > Streptomyces > Streptomyces sp. NPDC101393. The sequence goes on from NZ_JBIWNU010000019.1 coordinate 9,884, forward strand.
AGCGCCGCTTGCCCTTAAGCATGGGCCGGTAAATCCTGGCCCAGGGGCCAAAGCCGCGGCCGCTGAGCTGCCACTCGGCCTTCGTGAGCTGCTTGATGACCTTGTGGTCGTCGGGCAGGCGCAGCCCGCGCCGGTCCTCCAACGTCGCTGGCAGCCCGAGGCGTTCGGCGGCCGCGTCGGTCAGCACGATCAGCGGATCGCCGTCGTTGCCGTAACGGTGCAGCCGCGGCGAGCCCAGACGGGCCTCGGCCAGGGTCCACTCGACCAGTGCCGGGACGGTCTTGGCCGGGCAGTCCAGCACCAGGCCGCCGACGCAGTACAGCGAGCCGTCGCCGTCCAGGACGCCGAGCGGGCCGTTGGCGAACCGCTCATCGGTCCCGGCCGCGACGGCCGAAGAGACCGCCGGCCTCTTCGGCGCGGCCTTGCGCGCAGCGGGCCGCCGCGAGGTCGACGCCGCCTTCTTCACCGCCGGTCCCTCCGCCTCGGCTGCCGGGGCCAGCGGGGCTGGCGCCGGTTCGGTGGGCGTGCCGGAGAACGCGGCCGGCACCGCTGGGGCGGTGGAGGGGAAGCGGGCGGCCAGCCCCTCCAGCAGACGGGCGTAGGCGGCGCGCTTCGGCGGCCGCGGCTCGGTCCGGCCCGCCTCCCAGTTCCCCACGGCCTCACGCCGCGCACCCAGCGCGGTGGCGATCTGGGCTTGGCTCAGGCCAGCCGCCTCCCTCAGCCTCTTGCGCTCGGCAGGCGGCGGCAGGTCGTCCTGCGCGACCTGCTCCAGCAGCGCATCGACGGCGCTGAACAGCTCGTTCTCAGTGGACACAGAGGTCACCTCCACCAGACATCCTACCCGAATCGCGCATCGAATACCTCATCTATTCGCGCATGAATCGCTCGCTGGGGGGGGGTGCAACGCGCGGTCGGGTCACCGGCGCAGCGGCTGTTCGCGCAGGTCAGGTCCGCAACAGGGGCGCGTTGCAAACCTCTGTTGCACCACATTGCGCGCACAGCGACGGCACCAAGGCGGCATGGCGGCGTCGCAGGACCGGGGTCGACTGCCAGGCTGCGCACGCGGCGTATCGCTCGATCGTGGTCATGCCGTATTCCGCAAGGTGGTGCTCGCCGACGTGACGGTGCTCTGCTGCCGGGCTCGTTCGGTCCGGGCCCGGCGCAGCACGGCCGCGCGGTTGCTGGCGGCCTCGAGTCGGCGCTGCGCCAGGGCCGCCTCGATGGGCTGCAGTTGGCTGTCCGACTGCGGCTCGGCCTCGGGGAAGGCAGCCGCAGACATGCGGCGCAGCGCCAGCGTCTGCTGATCGATGGCCTCCCTGAGCGACGGGTCGACGGGTCGTCCCGACCATGCGGCCCGGTGGGCGGCAAGCGCCTGGCGGAAGCCCTCGGACGGCTCGGCCGGCTCGGGCCGCCGGTGGTGCTCCGTTGGCGTGTCGACGGCGGTCGGGGCGTGGTCCGTGGGGGCGGCGCCGACGGGCAGGACGCGCACGCGGCGGACCGTAGTGGTGCCGGCTACGTCGTTCGCCGCGGTGATGATGCGCGGGGTGATCAGCCGGAGCTGGGTGGCGTAGGCGGGCGAGTCGGGGCGCAGGTCAAGCTGCCCGGTCTCCGCATGGAACGCCACGGCGGTGACGTGGTGGGGCAGTTGCGGGGCGATGGTGGCCGCGATGTCGGGCCAGCGGTCCAGGATGCTGCCGCCGGCCGCCGGGAGGTCCCAGGCCCGGTCCGCCATTAGCCGCTGCAGGACCGCACCGAAGCCCTGCGGGTCCCGGCCCTCGCCGCGCCGGGAGGCGGCTTTCCCGCGGCGGGCGCGGGGTGTGGCGCTTTCGCCGCCGTGCTTCTTCGCGTTCTCCCGTGCGGCGTGCAGTGCGACCCGGGCCAGGTCGACGCCGGACACTGCTCGGTCGTCGTTGTCGGGCTGTGTGGTGGGCGTGGTCACCTCGGTCATCTGCCTGCCTCCTACCGGTATCCGAGGGTCATGTGCGTGCTGCGGAAGCCTGTGGCCAGCTGCTTGGCGCGGCGCAGCAGCTTGGGGCCGTAGAGCTGTTCGGCGGCTTCGGGGCCCATGGCGGCGATGGCTACCTCGATCGGCTCGGTGTCGCCGAGGGCCAGGTGCTGGCTGGCTTCTGCACGGGCCCGTGCGATCTCGTCCTCGTCCAGGCCGGCCAGGCCGCTCTGCACCTCGGGCTGCTCCTCGCCGAAGTCCTCGTCCCGGGCGGAGCCGGAGCGGCCGGCGACGATGTCCCGGACGGCGGCGAACGCGTCATCGACCTGTCGCTGGACGGCGGGGCTGTCCGGGCGCTCCCAGTCGCCCTCGAACCGCTCCTGCCGGGCACGGACTTGCTGGATGCGCTCACGGCGGGCGGCTTCCTGACCGGCGCGCCACTGCTCGCGGGCCAAGTCGCGCTTCTCAACGGTGTCGAGGATCTTCTCGGCGTCCTTGAGCAGGGTGGCCAGCAGGCCGGAGGCCCGGCGCACCCGTGCCGCCTCACCACGGAACGCCAGCCAGGCGTGGACGTCGGCGGTGGTCCAGCCGGCATCCGCGATGTTCCGGGCGACCCAGGCGATCCGGGGCACCGAGCAGCCGCGCAGCCAGTCCAGCTCCTCGGTCAGCTCGCGGGCCAGCTGGTAGCGGCGACCGACCCGGTTCAGCGTCCGGCGGCCGCTGGTGGACTTCTTCGGTGTGGGGGACTTGCGCTCCCCGCTTGCGAGCTTGCTCTCAGGGGGGGAGTAAGTAGTACCCGCAGTAGAAACACTTGAGGAACTACCCCCCATTGGGGTGCAACGGGACCCGCCCGAAACAGCCGCCACAGGCACCCCGCCAGCGCCCCTACGGGCAGCCTTCGAGGGGGCCGTGGAGGACGTCTTCGACCGCGGCCGCCGCACCCTCCGGGACGCCTTCTTCGCCAGCCGAGCCATCAGCTCCCGGCCCGCCTCCGCGATCCCGGTCATCCGGCGCGCGGTGCCCTCACCCGCCGTACGAATACCCAGTGCGACGTCGAACTCGGGCGGCAGCATCCTGACGTACACCGACGCCTGCGCCTGCTCCCCGGAAACCCGCGTCCCGCGCAGCTCCCACGCCAACAGGCCGGTCTCCCGGAGCATCTGCAGGTGGTACTCCACCGCCCGCTCCGACAGCCCGCTCCGCCGCATCAGGTACTCGATGCCCGGACGGCACGGCGACAGCTCCGCGAGCAGCTGCGCGATGAACACAGTCGTCGGACCGAACGACCGCGGGCCGTGCGACCGGTGCCGCCGCGGCTCGTACAGCCCCGAACCCGCCACCCAGTGGACCGCCTGCATCCAGCTGTAGCCCTCGGGCGCGACCCGGCCGGACGACGTCGACAGCCACTGCCGAGCCTCCGGCACATACAGGCCGGGCAGCACGGAGACCGCGCCCCCGTCTTCGGCCGACGGACGTGGAGCGGGAACCATCACGGCGGCCGGTGCCGCCACGGCGCTCACCGCGCCACCCGCGGAGAAGCCGGAACGGGAGGAGTCGAGAGGGCAGGAGATGGGGCCACATACAGAGAGGGGACGGCGCGAGAGGCAGATGTGACAGGCGCCGAAAAAATCTTCATCCGGCACCCTGACCCGGATGCCCTGTGGACAGAGTTCCCACGGGCGAGCACTCCCGCCCGGCGGGAACGGACCGGCAGGTTCCTACGAATGAATCCCGCCACGCGGAACGCAAAAACATACCGCCGGGGGTCATTCTCAAAGCGGCGAATCGGATATATGGGGGTGAACCAGGCGGATACCACCTGGCAATGAGGACGCTGGTCGTGCACTATGACGAAGACCGACCTTCCATATAGCTAGCGCTGTGGGTGGGAAGGGACCGCCCCCTCCGTGAGGAGCAGGCGGACACCGATCGGTGGGGGAGATTTCTCCTCTCCTCCTGATCTCGGTGAACCGCAGGGCCCCTGTCACAGGGCCCCGCGGATCGGTAGGGGTCGGCCGTTGTCAGCGGCCGGGTCGTGCTGGGCATCGGCCGTTGTTAGCGGCCAGGTGTTGCTGGTGGCCCTTGTCAGGGGCCGACCCGCTTGTCGAAGGCGGGGTTTTGCAGAGATGAACTGGCTCGATGAGCCGAAGCTCAGGACCGGCGTCAACCGGGACTGAGCAGCCGAACTGAGGTGTCACGCCCAGTCGGTGCGAAGGGCCGCGCTGGCCGAAGCGGATTGTCAGTCCGCAAGGTGGCCGCGCGGCCGGTGGCGGCTACGTCACCCCGACCCCCTTGAATCCGAGGCTGGCGTCGGCGTGCCCTCATCCAGCTCAGCGGCGCTGGGGAATCGCTCCGCGAGTCGCTTGAGCAGGTGGATGTAGGCAGTGCGCTGCGGGCGCCGGGGGTTGCTCTTTCCCAGCTCCCACCGCACTACGGCGAGGCGCTTCACGCCGACTGCGTCCGCGACGTCCTGCTGCGTGAGGTTCGCGGCGAGGCGCAGCTGAGCGCGTACGCGCGGCGGCGGCAGGACGTCGTCCAGGCCGTCGAGCAGGGCATCAACCCGCTTCAGGCGGTCCGGGTCGGACATAGCGCAGGCTCCCATGATCGATTGATCTCTGAAACATACACCATTTGATCTCCGGTGGGGGTGCGCTGCTGCCGTGAACGGGCCTGCGCCCGACGCCCGGTAGGGTCCGGGACCGTGCACCGACTCGCGCTCTTCGATCTGGACGGCACGCTGGCCGACCGGCAGTCGGCGCTCAGCGACGCGTTGACGTGCCTGTGCCGCTCCCGCAGTCTCTCCCCAGATGCCGAACAGTGGCTGCGCATCGAGCTGGCCGACCGCGCGACCGCCACCGACTTCGCCCGGCTGCGGGACGCCTTCGGCCTGGAGGCGTCGGCCGCCGACCTGTGGCAGGAGTACGTCGACCTCATGGCGGCCGCCGTCAACTGCCGCCCCGAGGTCCTCGAGGGCCTGGCCCGACTGCGCGCGGCCGCGTGGACGATCGGCATCATCACCAACGGGGCCGGCGACATCCAGCGCTCCAAACTCGCCGGGACCGGCCTCGCCCCCCTGGTCGACGGCGTCGCTGCCTCGGGCGACCTGGAGATCCGCAAGCCGGACCTGCGCCTCTTCGAACTCGCGGCCACCCGGTGCGGCGTCAGCCTCGCGGACGGCGGCTGGATGATCGGCGACAACCCGGCCGGAGACATCGGCGGCGGCCACCAGGCCGGCCTGCGCACCATCTGGCTGCGCGGCCGCCCATGGCCCGAAGGACTGCCCGCCGCGCACCACGTCGTCGACGACGTCATGGACGCCATCGCCATCCTGCTCAACGAGACCTGGGAGTAGCCCCGTGGACCAGCCGACCGTCGGCATCCTCCACCCCGGCAGCATGGGCGCCGCCGTCGCCGCCTGCGCCGAGACCAACGCGGCCGCGGTCCTGTGGTGCGCGACCGGGCGCAGCACCGCGTCCATGGAGCGCGCCGCCCAGTTCGGGCTGACGCCCGTGGCCACGATGGCCGAGCTGCTGGACCGCAGCGACATCGTCATCAGCCTCTGCCCGCCTGCCGCCGCCGAGGACCTCGCCCGCGACGTCGCCGGGCACCGCTTCACCGGGGTGTACGTGGAGGCGAACGCCATCAACCCCGAGCGGGCGCAGCGGATCGCCGCGCTGTTCGGGCCGGACGCGACCGTCGTGGACGGCGGCGTCGTCGGCTCCCCGCCGGTCGGCGGCAAAACACCGACCTTGTACCTGTCCGGCCCGGCCGCCGAGACTGCGCGCATCGAGGCGCTGTTCGCGGGCACCGCCGTCCGCACGGCGGTACTGGGCAGGGAGGTCGGGAAGGCATCCGCGCTGAAGCTGGCGTACGCCAGCTTCCAGAAGACCTCGCGGGTCCTGGTGGCGCTCGCGGTCGGCATGGCGCGCGAGCACGGCGTCGACCTGGAGCTCATCGAGGTCGCCTCCCGGCGGACCGACTCGTACCTCGCCGAGCCCGAGTACGTCGCCAAGACCGCGGCGCGCGCCTGGCGCTGGGGCCCGGAGCTGGAGGAGGCCGCCGACGCGCTCGAGGCCGCCGGCCTCCCACCGGAGATGCTGCGCGGCGCTGCGTCCACGCTGGCACGGTGGAACGACGCCAAGGACAGCGAGCTCACGCTCACCGACGCCCTGGACCGACTCGCCCAGCCGTAGCCCGCGCTCATGCCGTCGCCGCTCCCGCCCGCCGCATCAGCAGCTGGTCGATGAGCCGTGCCGCTTCCTGCGGTGCCGCCACCGTGGTGTCCACGGTCAGGTCCCAGGCCATGTCCGGGTGGGCGTCCAGGTCCTCGCGGGTCGCGTCCCAGGCCGCCAGGCGCGCCGTGGTGTCGGCGTCTCCGCGCCCCGTGGATCGCTGTGCGGTCACCTCACGCGGGCACCACAGCAGCACCACCGACCAGTCGGCCGTGTAGCCGTCGACCAGCGCTCGGATGCCGTCGACCTGCCCGAGATGCACCACCGGCACCCCGGCCGCGAATGTGTCGTCCAGGCCGGGTGCGTCGATGACGTAGGTGTTGCCGTACCGGCTGTTCGCGTAGACGACGGCGCCCGCGGCCTCCAGCTGGCGCAGCTGCTCAGCAGTGCCCATCCGATAGCCGGCGCTCTTGCCCGACCCGACCTTGAGCCGCGCGAACTGCGCGTACCTCGGGCTCAACTCGGCGAGCGCCGCGGTGACGGTGTCCTTGCCTGACGCCGGCGGGCCGTACAGGATCACGCCCTGCTTCGAGCTCATGCGTACATCGCCCCCATCGCCTGCCGGGCCTGGTCCGCGAGCGTGACCGCGGTGCCCAGCCGGTTGTCGACGACCAGGTGCGGCACAGCCGGGCGCAGGTCTAGGTCGATGGTCGCCATGTACTCGTCCCATCGCTGGAGCTTCCAGGCGTCCCGAGCGGCGGACCGGAAGGAGATGTACTCCTGCATCGACTGCTCATCGCAGCGCACCCACACCGGGAAGACGTCGACACCCATAGCGGCCGCCCTATTGGCCAGCCGCTGCATCCAGGCCGGATCCGTCATCTCCGCGATGAACGGCGCCGAGAGCACGGTGCTGATCCCGCACTTGATATTCGCCAGCGCACTCTGCATCAAGCAGTCGTACTCCACCGGCCGGACGCGTTCTCGGTAGAGATCGGTATGCCTGTCGTTCGGGTCGCCACCGAGTGCGACCAGCAATTTCTCCACCAGGGGCCTGGTGAGCGGATCTTTGTCGAGGAGCGGCCAACCGGTGAGCTGAACAAAGAAACGGGCCAGCTCGGTTTTCCCGCTGCCGGCGAACCCGCCGACCAGGATCAAGACCGGGCGGTGGGGGTCCCCGCCTGTGTGCCTCCGCTTCCAGGCATCGATGATGCGCTGTTGCAGTCCTAGGTGATCGGCTTCCTCGCTGCCCGGCGCGATGCGGTGAACCGCCCGCTCAACAGCCAGAACATGCGCACCGGTGAGGCGATCGTCCATCGGCGTCAGCTTGAACGACGTCTCCTCGCCCGGCAGCGCACTCCGGAACCCCAGGTCGGGCTCGGTTGCCCGGTACAGCAGACAGTAGGCACGCCGGTAATGCGGACCCGGGTAGACCTCGCCCTGCTCGTGCTGCCACAGAGTCTGCGGATTCGCGGCGGGGATCCCCTTCAGTTTGGCCTGCTCGGCGACCTGCCGAAGCTGCTCACCCGCCCTCTCCAGAGTCAAGCCGTGGGCCTCCCGCTGCTCGCGCAGCCGGTCCGGTCTCCAGCCTGCTCGGTTGAGCTTCCCCACCCTGTTCCCCTCCGTCATCGTCATGGCCGCGAGCCTAGGTCTCGGACCTGGAATCCCATGTGTACGTGGATGTTGAAAACCCGTGAAGCCGGATGGCCATGGGCTTCGACAAGGCGCTGTGATGTTGCGATCGGGCTCCCACGAGTGTGATTGCCCCCACGAAGTGAGCGTCGAGGGGGCACACGATGGAACGAGCAAGCGGGGCCGAGCTAGCCCGGGATGGGCATGTGCGTACCGGGGGCGTAGACATCCTCCCAATAGGCGAGCGGACCGCTCTCGTCATGGAATGTCTGCGATGTGACGAGCACGGCGACAGACACGTGTTGGGGGGCATCGATCCCCAGGGCGTCCAGCTCGTCCTGCGACGCCTGCCGTGCTCGCGCCGTGCGTTGGCCCGTCACTACCTCCCGGCCGGTTCGTTCGGTGTAGATGTCTCCCCAGTACCGCTCCATCCGGCCCTCATCCGCGAGTTCGGGGACCTCGTTGGTCGCCTGCACGGAATAGACCGAAACCGCAACCGACGTGGCCTTTTCTCCCTGACGGAAAGTCCGGATCCGGATGACGACCTCGTCGCCGGGCTCGAGGTCCAGCGCCTCACATACCTGGGGGTCGACTACCGACCTGCGCATCACCTGGTGGCCTGCCGAGGTCTCGCCGGGGGCGTAGCGCAGACCGTTCCTTGCAATGCGGTCGATGCGGTCGGCGCCGGTGATCACCATGGGCGACGTCGCCACGACAGTCCCCAGGGCGCCTCGGGCCACGACGAGGCCCTCGCTTTTCAGAAGGGCGAGGGCGCGGCTGACCGTCTTAGCTGCGACGTCGAATTCGGCGCGGATGTCCGCGACCGAAGGAAGCGTGTCCCCGGGAGCGAGCTCGCCGCTCTGAATCTGCTGGCGGAAGTGGCTCGCAACATCCGCGTACCCCTTGCCCGGTCCTTTGTACGGCATGTCCGCGTCTCCCTCTCGATCGCTCGGACCCTACCTCATGAAGGTACATCGCTCGCTTGTGAAGGTACAACACTTGCCGCGACGAGAGATTGAATGTACCTTCGTTCTCGCCGAAAGGTACACCGAGTACCTCGGCGGGGGTGACCTGTACCTACGTGCGCCCTGCCTGCTGTCCGCTACCCGGAAGGAGTCCCACCGTGAAGATCACCCGCCGCCCCACTGCCGGCCTCGCCACCGAGGTGTTCGACACCGAGACGCTCGCCCTCTTGGACGCCGCTGATGTGGCGTTGCCGGAATTTGGCCCCGTTGACCTGGACATCGCGTTCGGTACCCCCCTCGACATGTACGAGCCCGCGGGCACACAACGCGAGATGACCCGGTACGCAGCTGCCGTGGTGGCGTGCGACCCCGCCCTGCGCATGCAGCAGTCGGTAGACGCCGGCGCCGAGATTGCGGCTCGGCGGGACGCCGCCCGGGACATCGCCGCCGACGACCCGACCATCGCCGAGCTGGTGCGCGAGCGCCTGGTCGACGTGCTCCTCCCCTACACCGCGCAGCTGCGCATCACGCTGCCGACCACCGAGCCCCTGCCGCTCACGGCATAGCTCTGCCGGGTCCTCACGGACCCGGCTCCCCCACCCGGAACCGCCCACGGGCGGCGCCGGATGAGGGAGCCGGACCCTCGGCCCCTGATATCGCCCGGACCTGAACGCGAGAGCGGGACGGAAAGGAAGCGGCCGTTGTTTGAGAACTCCATAGCGATCATGCGGGGCTGACGCGAGAGCGAAGCGCCGGGCAGGTGCCTAATCCGAGACGGATGGACGAGGGCGGGCCACCCGGAGAGCTGAACTCTCCCCCTACGCACGGCACGCCGTTCCCGGTCACCGGGGACGAGGGGAAGGACCGGGAGCTGACCAGCGCGATGCACCACCGGCTGGATGGCAAGCGGATCGACCAGCGTGGCCCCACCGCATGTGGCGAGATGAGACAGATCGCCCCCGAGACAAGCCGGGTGAAGCCTTGTCCCCCAGCGGCCCGACCTTGCCAGTCGCACCCACCAATTCGGTGACGTGACGCCGCAGCTGATGCGCCGTACAAAACACGGTGCGCGTCACAGCTCGACATGACGCACCGGGATCCGACCCGGCAACGCCTGCAGAAGGCGCCAGGCGCGTTACCCGCGCCTCTTTGCTCCAGCAGCCCCGCGCTGCCCAGTCGCTCACCGACCCGCCCTCGGGCGGTCCGGTGAGCGGTGGAGAGCGCGGAGGACTACCGGCTCCACCACCCACCTCGCAAGGAGGCCCATGGATTCCCTGATCACCCACCAGTTCTTCGGCCCGACTCCCGCCACCCGTTACACGGTCGACGGGCTGAAGTCGGAGGAGGCGTACCGGCTGATCGGCGCCAACACGGTGGCTGGCTTCGAGCCGGTCGTGCACACCCAGACCCCGCAGGGCGACCGGCTCACGACCCCCGACGGCAACCTCCTCACCGTCATCGCGCTGCACAGCACGCAGGTGATGAGCGCGATCGTTTTCGAGCAGGTCTGACGGCTCCCCGTCACCTCCCGCTCCGCCTAGGCCGGAGCGGGAGGTGACGGGGAGCCGGGCAGCCCGCCCGAGCCCCAACGGCGACAGCCCCCGGGTGCGACCGGGGGCTGTCAGTACCAGGACCTATTGGGAGGCCCTGATGCGGATCAGCATCACACACGCCCTCACCGCCGTAACCGGCGGCGTCCTCGACGACACCATCGACGACATCGAGTCGCAGGAGGCGGGCCACGACTACGAGGCCGAGGACACCGTCCGGCGCCTGGAGGACTGGAAGGCCCGGCGCGCCCGGGTCACCACCACGCAGGCCGCCCGCGCCGCGGCCGGGATGCGAGGTGCGGCATGAGCGGGATGACGGACGCCGAGCGCGAAGCGATGCGGCAGAAGGTCGCGGAAGACAACCGCCGCTCCTCCGGCTCCAACAGCGGAAAGAACGGCTGATTGAAGAACACCCCGATAGGCCGAGCCCGCGCCGCGTACCTCCTCGCGGCGCGGGTCCTCGACCGCCACGGTGTGGGGCACCCGCTGGCCCGCGCGCTGCTCGCCCGCGCCGACCGGACAGCGCAGGCGGCGTTCAAGGTCGGCCACCACGTCCACGACATCCACGCCTCCTCGCCTGAAAGGACCTCATGAGGAAGCCGTTCTACGCCCTCGTCTTCATCGCCCACGTCGCCGTCTTCATCTACGGCGTCACCCACTGACCGATCTGCTAGCTGCCTGCTCCGCCCGTCCCGGCCTCCGGGACGGGCGGAGTCGCAAGGGAGCCGGACAGCCCGGACAGACCGAACCTCACCGATCAACGGAGGACACAGTGATCGCTCTCCCCCTGTTCCTGCTCGCCGGCGGCGCCACCTGGCTTTGCTGGCGCTCCGACATGCGCGCAGGCGTCCTGATCTGCGCCCTCATCTGTGGCTACGCCCTGGCTAGCTCCCCGCTCACCGGGGTGATCGACGGCATCGGCCGCGGCATCGGGACCGCGATGCAGAGCGCCAACTCCGGCAAGTAACTGCCGCTTGCCCGTGGCCGCGCACCGCTCGGTGCGCGACCGCAGGGAGGTGACAGAGCCCCCGCCCGCACAACCCAGTCCCCAGTCGTCTTGAGAAAGGAACACACACACCATGAGCGACGGCGACAAGGTCGGCTCGAACCTCGGACAGCTCATCAAGCAGCTGGACGCCATTGAGTTCCGCACCGACCGCGACCTCTACAACTACGCCCGCATCCTGCGTGCCATCGGCTTCGAGCTGTACATGCGGATCGGGATGGACGCCGACATGGTCACCGCGATCCTGTCCCAGTACAAGGGCAAGTGGTGGACGTTCGGCGCCCAGAGCAAGATCCGCGCGAAGCTGGTCGGCGGCCACCTGAAGGCCGGCGCCACCGCCGCGAAGGTCTTCGGCCTCTCCGGCGTGAAGATGTACGCCTCCTTCGTCAAGCACTTCATCCGCCCCGAGCAGGAGGCCGAGGCCGAGGCCCGCAAGGGCAAGGGCAAGGCGAAGCCCGGGTTCTCCATCGGTGACAAGCCGTCCGATTCCGCCGGGAAGCCCGGCGAAGGTGGAAGGGCCGCCTGACCATGGCACGTCGCATCTCGAAGTCGAAGACGATCGACACCCGCACCGAGGAAGAGCAGCAGCAGGACCGCTCCCGGCGGCTCCGCTTCATCGCGCCCTGGGCGGTCACCGCCCTCGGGCCCGTGCTGGTGGAGGGCGCCCACATCACGGTCGCCGGGAACCCGGCCGCGCTCGCCCTGGCCTCCCTGGGCATCGCGGGCACCGGCGCCTCGCTGTGCAAGTTCCTCAGCCACCTGGACAGCAAGGCCAAGCGGGACAAGGACACCGTGAGGCTGCACCAGGTCAACAGCGTCGCGGTCACCGCGGCCGCGACGCTGGGCACCATCACCGGCATCGCCACGCCCCAGACCGCGAGCGCCTGGGCGCTCGGCGGCATCGGCCTGTCGCTGGCCAACAACCTCTGGTCCAGCTTCCACAAGAAGGGGTCCGAGAAGAGCGCCAGCAAGTGGGAGAAGCTGGAGAGCGAGATCGGCCTGGCCAAGCACGAGCTGAAGGAAGCGCATTCCAACGGCAAGGGCACGGTGATCGCCAAGATCGAGGCCAAGGACGGCGCGACCGTCGATGACCTCGCCCGGCGCATCCCCGCCATGGCCTCCGCCATGAAGCTGGGCAAGGGGCGCATCACCCACACCGTGGACGATGACGACTCCTCCGACATCACCATGCGCATCCAGGTCGCCGACCGGCTGAAGATGGGCTTCCCCTGGCGCGGCCCCTCCGCCTTCGGCGCGTCCATCGGCGACGTCCCGATCCGCACCGGCTGCTACGAAGACGGCGAGGACCTGCTCCTCAATCTCACCGGCCAGCTGCGGTGCCTCAACCTCACCGGGCAGCCGCTGGAGGAGGAGCCGCTGTCGAACGGGAACGTGGAGCACTGCATCGCCATGGGCGTCAACGGCGCCGGTAAGACGCAGGGCAACCAGCTGATCATCACCGAGTGCGGCACCCGCACCGAGGTCTCCACGATCGTCATCGACTGCTCGAAGTTCCAGCAGGACTTCGGACATTTGAGGCACGGAATCGAGTGGCCGATCGACAAGAAGGACGCCGCCCGGCGGTTCTTCAAGCTCCTGCCCAACGCGATCGAGAAGCGGACCGATCACCTCGCCGCGAAGGGCATGTCGAAGTGGGAGCCCGGCTGCGGCCTCAACTTCATCGTCATCATCGGCGAGGAAGCCGCCGACTTCGCCGCCGACAACGAGCACTACCAGAAGATCCTGCGCACGGCCCGCGCCGCCGGCATCTGGATCCTGACCTCCATCCAGCGCGCCACGCACAACAACATGGACACCGACTCCCGCGCCAACAGCCCGGCCGGGCTGTGTTTCGGTCTCCGTGACGGCGCCGACGCCCAGTACTGCCTCCCGGACGAGGCGACCGACGCCGGCGCCTGGCCGCAGTGGGGCAACCGCAAGCCCGGCTACCACTACGCGGCGGGCCTGGGCATCCCGGAGGAGCGCTGGCACATCACCGCCCGCACCGAACTGGCAAGCAAGCACGACCAGGCCGACGCCGTCACCGCCGGAGCCGCGGTCCGCACCCCGCTGGACACGGTCACCGCCGAGGCGTTCGGCGACCTGTACACCAACCGCACCACGTACGACGCCCCCCTGCTGCCCAAGGAGGAGGGAGAGGACAGCACCCCGCAGCAGGCGGCCCCGTCCCCGGCCCCCGCCACCGCGTCGGCCGCCCCGGCCGCCCCGGCGGCGCCGGCCTACTCCGGACCGCCGGACGAGGAGATGGACGACGTGGACGAGGACACGATGGCGGCCGAGGTCGAGGAGCTCAACGAGATGCTCAAGCACGTGCTGGACGAGGACCCCGAGCCCGGTCAGTACGAGCACCTGCGCATCGAGGACGACATCGACCCCCCGGCCGAGGACACCCCGGTGCTCAGCCTGGGCGGCGACGTCGACGACGCCGACAAGCTGACCAGCGAGCAGGGCCGCCAGGAGCTGTACGAGCGGCTCGACAAGTGGGTTCGCGAAGGCAAAAACAGCTTCGCTCCCCGGGACGTCACGGACATCCTCATGCGGCTCGGCCTCTCGGACAGCAAGCGGTGGTTCTACCGCGAGCGCGACCGGCTGATCAAGGCTGAGGTGATCTCCGTGGACGAGTCGGACGACGGCTTCGGCCTGTACGACATCCTCCGCTCCCCCCTCTCCGGCAACAACGGAGAGTGACGTAAGTCGGGTGCGCATGGTGCGCAGCGTCGCGCACCATGCGCACCCGTCCCCGCCCCAGGTAGAGGGCCCGCACCTTAGCCGCGCACCACCCGATGCATACCCATTTGTCCCACGCGCACGGTGCGCACCGCACCCTCGCGCACCTTACGGAAAGTAGTCAACATGAGCGCCCCGAACGCTCCCCGGCCGAAGGATGCCGGCCCACCCCGACCCCTCCCTCCCGCCACCGCCGACGACGCCGCCAAGGCCCGGAAGTCCATCACCAAGCTGGACTCGGTCCTGGCTACGGTCACCAAGGCGCTGCTCGCCCTCGGAGGCGGCGCCCTGGTCTTCACTTGTGTGAACGTAACCCGGTTTGGCGTCTCTCACGAGATCCCCTGGTACATCGCCTGGATGCTGGACCCGCTGGCCAGCCTCGCCCTGATCACCGTCCTCTACGTCGACGGTGTCCTGGCCGAGCACGGCGGTGACTACAAGCCCGGCGGCTGGCCGTTCCTGCTGCGCTGGACCGCGGGCCTGTCCACCTGGGTCATGAACTGCTGGACCAGCCTCTACCCCGACGGACGCTTCCACGTCATCCCGCAGAAGCCGGACGCCGGCGGCATCCTGCTCCACTCCGTCGCCCCCGCGCTGCTGATCCTGCTCGCGGAAGCGGCCACCGGCTACCGCAAGTACGCCACCCGGCGCCGCGGCGAACTCACCGCGATCATCACGCAGTTCGAGACCAGGCAGGCCGCGGAGCGCGCGGCGGCCCAAAAGCGAGCCCGCGAGGACTCCGAACGCGAGGCCGCCGAAAAGCGTGAGGCCGCACAACGCGAGGAACAACGCCAGCGCGACCGCGAAGAACGCGAGGCCGCCCGGCTGGAACGCGAGGAAAACGCGAGGCTCGAAAACGAGCGGCGCCAGGTAGAAATCGAGGCGACCGCTCGCGCCCGCCGCGACGAAATCGAGGCAGAGCGCGAGCGGGTCGCACTGGCCGAGCGCACCGCAGAAATCGAGGCATCGCGGCGCAAGACCGACGCCGAGATCGAAGGCAAGCAGCGCCGCACACGGTGGGAGCTGGAGCAGGCCGAGCAAGACCGTCAGGCCAAGCGCCAGGCCGAGATCACCACGGCGGAAGCCCAGGCAGAGGCGCTGCGCAAGGAGGCCGACGCCGCTGCGGAGGCCGAGCGGATCAAGGCCCAGGCCGCCGCACGCGCCCTGGAGGAGGCCGAGCGGGCCAAGCGGCAGCGCGCCGTGGAACGGGCCGCCGCACGCACCCGCAGCACCTCGGAAACCGGCGGCGCCCGCTCCTCGATTTCTGCGGGCCGCCCCTCGGAAAGCGCCTCGGAGAACGGGGCCGCGCTCGTCGCGGTGCCCGCACTGACCGCCTCGGAAAGTGAAGGTCGCGTCCCTCGCGAAGTGCGCGCGGCGCAGCGCGACGAGGCCGAGCGGTACATCGCGAAGTGTGAACTGTCCGGCCTCACGCCGGATCTGGACGGCCTCGCGAAGCACTACGACAAGGGCGAGACGTGGGTCGGAGACCGCGTCCGCACCGCCAAGCGCCGCCTCGCGGAAGAGCCCGGGTTCGAGGACTCGGTGATCGAGGACGCACTGGACACCTTCACCGACGACAACAGCGACGACGCCGCGGGCGCGGCATGAGCGGCGGCCCGGCAGAAGAGGAGGACACCACCGTGGAGTTCACGTTCGACTTCACCGAGCAGCAGGCCGACCCGATCGAGTTGCTGCCGGAGGCCGGCGCCGAGCGCCCGCCGCTGATCCTGGCGCGCAGCGAGCGGCTGATGCCGATCCGCTACCAGCCCCTCGCCTGACCGCTTCGACGGCTCCACTGGCCCCCGAGATGTTGAAGCCACCTCGGGGGCCGGTGAAGAGGCCGAAGCCTCCCCGGACCTCACACGCCAGCGATCCGTCCGGGCTCCCCACGGATGAGGAGAACACCATCATGCCGTCCCACGGCGAGCAGCCCCAGACCTACTACCCGACGCCGATGCCGCCGCCGTACGCGCAGGCACCCGCCCCCGCGTACGGACAGCACATCGTCCCGCTCCCCCAGAACACGGTCGTCTACCCGCCGACCGCCGGCATCGACGGCGTGGTCGTCGTCCCCGGCCCGGCCGGACAGCCCGTCGCCTACTACACCGCGCCGCCCGCCCCCGCCCCGCAGCCGCTCGTCTCCCCGCTCCTGGTCAAGGCCGCGCTCGTCGCGTTCATCCTCGGCGTCGGCGGCCTCGGCATCTGGTTCCTGGCCACCGTCCTCGTACAGCTGGTCCATGCGCTCATCACCCTCGGGCTGATCGCGCTGGCGGGCCTGGGCGGCATCGTGCTGATCAAGCTGTTCGGCACCAGCTCCAGCGGCAGCCCGATCACCGTCAACGCCCGCGGCCGCGCCCGGGTCCAGGTCCACACCGGCCGCGGACACAACCGCCGTGGCCGCCGCTGAAACCGTCCCCGCCGACGAGCCGGCCGTGCGGGACATCGAGATCTACGCCCCACAGTCCGGCTCACTGACTGTCTACGGCTGGCGTCAGGCCCCCAAAGGACTGGCCACCCGGCGCCAGCTGCGCGAGATGCGGCTGCGGCCCGGGGGCCAGGACCCGGTAGCTGTCATCGAATGCCGAGGCGGCAAGCGCCGGGCCTGGCTCTACGAGATCGCCCGCGCCCTGCCGGTCCGGCCGATGACCCTCGCCAAGGAAGCCGCGCTGGACAAGGCGATGTCCAAGCGCCAGACCTGCCCCTCCTGCTCTCGGCGGTACTACCACTGCCTCCCCCTGCGCAGCCTCGGCTGCTGCCTGGAGTGCCACGACGGCACCCCCGCCTCGCCCGGCACCTACATCAGCCCGCCGGCCGCACGGCACGCCGCCTGACATCTGCCGGTTGCCTGATCCATCCGACCTCACGGGGACGGGTGGTGACGGGAGCCGGACAGCCCGGCCCACGCACATGCCCTGTCCCCTGTGCCTGGAGAGCCCACCTGATGGCGAAACCGCCGCCTGCCGTGATCGGCGTCCTGACAGAGCCCGCACCGCCCACCTGGTGGAAGGCCCACCGCCACCAAGTCCTGCTGATCGTCGGAGTGTTCCTCGGCTGGCAGCTGTGCGCGGCGTCCCACGGCGGCACCGCCGCACACGACCAGCACACCCCGCACCGCCCCACGCACAGCACCGCACCGTCCCCCACACCGCCCAGCCACAAGGAGAACCGTGACTGACCCCACCGGCCCCGGCCGCCCCGACGCCGTGCCGCCGATGAACACCATCCCGGACGGACAGCGGGTGCCGCCGCCGCGCCGCCCGGCGCCGCCCCGGCCGCAGCCGATCCGCACGGTCGATGATCTGCCCATCGGGGTCATCGTCGCGCTCGGCGCCGTCATCCTGGTGGTGCTCGCCGTACTGCTGAAGTCGACGGTCCCCGCGGTATTCGACTGGTTCGGCCGGCAGGACTGGCACCAGCTCACCCAGTGGCTGCAGACCATCGACCAGCCTGTCCGCGACTACCTCGCAGCCCACACCGTCGGCCTGCCGCTCACCGCCACCACCGCCTATGTCCTGTGGCAGTGCATCGGGCTTGGCTCCCTCGGGCTCGGCTTCCTCACCGGTGCGGTCGGCGCCCGGCTGACCTGGATCGCCTACGGCGCCGCCACCACCGTCATGGTCTGGTCCCAGGCCCCGGCCGCCGGCCGCGCCGTCGCCACCGGCCTGACCGTCCTGGCTTGGACTGCCGCCTCCACCCTCGCCCTGCGCGGTCTGAGCCTGCGCCCCGTCATCCGCTGACCCGGAAGGAATTGCCGTGCCCAGGATCATCAGCACACACCGCCTCGCCGAACTCGACTCCCTCGCCGGCGCCTTACCGTTCGCCCGGTCCAAGGCCGAGCGCCTGGAGAAGGAACTGGATACCGAGCGCGACCGCACCCGGCGCCTGCAGAGCGAACTGGAGAAGGCCAGGAACCAGTACCTCGAGCGGGGAGCGGCCACCTCCCGTACGCACGAGGAGCGGCTTACCGCGGCCAAGCGCTCCACGCAGCTCAGCGACCATCTGCTCGCCCAGGAGCAGACGCGGGCGAACCGGATCGAGCGCATGGCCGACCAGCGGGTGCGGGAGCTCAGGGCCGAGATCGAGCGGCTGAAGTCCGAGTTGGCCGCCAACCCGGCACCGAAAGCCCCGGAGGGCGTTGTCGCCCGGTACCGCAACCTCGTCGGCGCGGACATCGACCTGACCCTCTACGCCAAGGACCACGGCGCCTACAGCAGCACGTCGATGACGCTGCTGCTGGTCAGCCTCTGCTCCGGCTGTGGCCACCGCGAGGAAGAGGACCGCATCGTCTACGACAACGACGAGAGCCGGATCGACTTCATGGAGAACCAGTTCCAGGGCGGCAAGCTCAAGCGCTGGGCCCAGGAGCACGCGGAGACCTGCCGGGCCGTCGCGCTGCCCGCCCAGGCCACCGCCTGACCGGACTGACGGCTGCCTGATCCACCCGTACCGCCCAGCGCGGCCGGGTGGTGAAGGGGAGCCGGACAGCCCGGTCCACTGACCGAAAGGGACTCCATGACCCTGTCGATCCCCACCTCCGCAGCGCTGGAAGCGCAGACCGAGGCCCTGCTCTCCCGGGCCGCAGAGTTCGAAGCCGCCTGGTACACGGGTCCTCGGATGTGGTTCGGCACCAGCGGCGAACCCGTTACCGGCCCGCAGGTCGCCACGCATCTAGAGACAGCCCTGGCCCTGCTGGAGAGGGAGGGCTGGGAGCCCGGCGAGTTCGGCCTGCGGGAGGTACTGGACGGCCCGCTGGACGTGAAGGGCGTGTCAGGCAGCGTGCTGGAGCTGGTCATCTGCGCCCACACCGGCGCCAGCGCGGCTGCGCCGCGGCTGTGGGACACGGTGCCGGGCCGGACCATCGACCAGGTCCGCGCCCTGCTGCTGGCCGGCTCCGCCTACGCCCGCCGTCACGGCCCTGCCCAGCACTGACCACCCGCTGAACGCAGACCTGGTCTGTCGACTGCCTGATCCACCCGTACCGCCCAGTGCGGGCCGGGTGGTGAAGGGGAGCCGGACAGCCCGGCCCAGACGACCTGGGAGCCGCCCGTGACCACCGCCCTGCCCGCCACGACCGACCAGAACTTGAACACCACACTCGCCAGGGTGGCCACCGAGATCGGCCGCACCGATTCCAAGGCGTCGCTGTTGCTCGCCTTCGACGGCGCTGCCCTGGCCGGCATCGCCGGCCTCGCGGACAAGCCGCTGCCGCTCGCCACCAAGGTGATCGGCGGTCTGGCCGCCCTCACCCTCGCTGCGGCTGCGGTCTTACTCCTCTTGGTGGTCCGCCCCCGCCTCGGGGGCACTACGCCCGCCCCGGGCAGCTTCCCGCACCTCGCGCAGCTCTCCGAGACCGAGATCCCCGACGTGATGGCCCAGGACTACCGCGCCGCCAACCTCCGCGTCTTGTCCGCCCTGACCGTCCGCAAGTTCACCGCGCTCGCCTCGGCGGTCGACCTCATCCTCGCCGCCCTGGGCCTCCTGGTCCTCGCGGCCGCCGCGGCGCCGGCCTCCACCGTGCTCGCGTCCCTGTAGCTCGCACCAGCCGTCCACCACAGTCAAAGGAGTCCCGATGCCGACCCTGTTCTCCCGCACCTCTGAAACGCCGACCACTTCCGAGTCGAGCCAGCCGACGCCGGAGACCTGGACGCCCGAGGGAGTCACCGTCGCCCAGCGATACCTCGGCCTCGCCGGCGCCGTTGTCCTCGTCTACACCACGGACTCCAGCTGGAGCGGCGAGTACTACGCCGTGGCGTGCCTGGGTTGCACCTACATCACCGCCCGGCACAAGGACCGCCCCGGCAGCGACTTCCTGACCCAGCAACGGGCCGCCGAGCTCGCCAACATCCACGCGGGAACCTGCCGGGCACTGCGCCGGCCGCTGCCTGACCGCCCGGACGACGCCACTGCCCGCGACATCATCCGCCGCCACCTGCACAACGCGCGCCGCTCCGTGAACGACCGCCCGCTCCTCCTTTCCGACCTCCACCCGCAGCGCCTGGTTCTTCAGCGCACCACGAGCTGGATCGAGACCGAGCTGCTGGCCGTCGCTGACGAGCACCCCGACGTGCTGACCGCCAAGCCCCGCGCCTACGGCACCGGCTACGAGTTCACTCTCCACCCCTTCCCCCGGTCCTGACCCGCGCCCGTACCTGCCGTCCCGCCAGCCGCCGAACGAAGGAGCACACCATGAAGCAGACCACCTTGCTGACCGTCGCCGAAACCGCCACGGAGGCCGTCGACATGTCCACCATGCTGATCGGCGGCGCCCTCGGCGCCTGGGTCGGCTACACCTGCTACCCCGACACCTGGTCGGGCGACTGGCGACTGGCGGCCACCGGCGCCATCGCGGTCATCGCGGCCGTCGCCATCAGCGACGTCGCCGACCTGATCCTCACGCCCGTGCGGCGCCTGCTGGCACAGGCCCGTGGCGCCCAGCCCCGCGTCCAGGCCGCGAACACCCTGGAGGAGGGCCTGGAGCAGGTCGTCGATGCCACCGAGAACGACGCCGCCTCCCGCGCCGCCTCCGACGCGTGGGGGATCGACCAGGGTGACGGCTTCCTGCGGACCGAGGACCGGTGGCGCGGCTACGAGGACGCCACGGCGTCCTTCTTCCTCGCCCCCGGTGTCTGGCTGCACTACTGCACCGAGAAGAACGAGTACGGCCGCGACGCGGCGCGCTTCACGCTGCTGACCGGCGACAGCGAGGCCCCGGTGACCATCACCGGCATGGAGCAGATCCGCCACCACCTCGCCGCCCGCGCCGCCGGCCTCCCCGTCGCCCCGGCCGCCACCGAGGGCCACGTCCAGGACGACGTCCTGGACGACGACCTCACCGGCCTGCACGCCACCGCCTGACGGGCTACCCGTTCCGCCCCGGCCCTTCGTGGCCGGGGCGGTGCGGTGGCCAATCAGCAACTTCCCCGAGCCGGAAGGCCCTCCCGCATGAAGCCCGCCCAGATCACCGTCATCCGCGACGGCCTGTTCACCTCCCGCCGCCTGACCGCCGACATCACCGACACCGTGCCCACCGCACAGCGCCTGGTGAAGGAGCACTTCGGACGCCGCCCGCTGACCGCCGTGGAGGTCGTGGTCACCTCCACCAACCGGATCGCGATGCTTGCCACGACGGCGCAGGGCGCGGCGGCCGGGCTGAAGCCGGAGGCATGGGACGGCAAGACGCTCACCCTGACCTCCCGCCCGACCGACCTGTACTCGGTCGCGGTGATCGCACCGAACAACACGGTCCGCGTCCTGGTCAACGCCACGCGGCTGCGCCGCCGCCAGCGCGAGATCGGCGCGACGCTCGTGTGGGCGTTCGTGGAGGTAGACCAGCTGTGCCGCAAGGGCGCCTGGGACCACCGCATCGCCCTGACCCGCCACGAACTGGGCGCCAACGTCCTGCCCAAGCACAAGGCCCGCGCGCTGTACCGGGTCGAGGCGGACTGGGAGGCCGAGGCAGAGAAAGCCACCGGCCAGATCGTCGGCAAGGTGATCCGGCAGAGCCGGCAGGCCGAGGCCACCGCCGAACGCGAAGCCGCGGCCACCGCCGCGCAGGGCGCTGCCTGACCCGGCACCGTGCCGTCCCGGCCCACCGGCCGGGACGGCGCGGTGCCCCGTCAGCCCGCCCGCAGGAGGACCTGTTGCCCAGCACCGCCACCGAGGCCCCGGCCGCTCGCCTCGCCGCCGTCGTCGCCGATGTCCTCGGCACCGACTGGACGCCGCCGAACGAACTGGACTGGCCCGTCGTCTTCACCAGCGAGGCCGCCGACCGTGACCTCACCTTCTACCCCGACCGGAAGAACAGCCGGCTCATCTTCGAGCTGTCCCCGGCGGGGGCCGCCTCGGGCGACTTCGACCGCCGCCTGTTCGCGAAGTACACCCCCGACCTGACCGGCCACGACAGCATCGACGGCTGGCTCGCCGACGGCGCCCTGGCCACCGTCGCCGACGCCCTGGCCGTGATCCTGGAGCGGCTGATCAAACTCCCCCTCCCCGAGCGCGTCGCCCTCGCCGACCCGCTGCAGACCGAGCGCGAGCGCCTGGCCGAGCAGGCCAGGGAACTGGCCGCGAACGCCTCCTACTTCGCCGCCGGCCTCATCTGGTCCCAGCCCGTCGCCGACGACGCTCAGCGACTCTGCACCCTCGCCCGCGACCTCGCGCACACTGCGACCCGCGTGGACGAGCTGCGAGGCCACAAGAACCCCCGCCGCTGACCCGACCACCCGTCACCAGCACGTTCCCGACCACGGAGGAACCCATGGCACGCAGCACCCGGCCCGTCATCCACTACATGGCGACCCGGCCCGACGGCACCGTCCCGCCCACCTGCGAGCACCTCGCCCGGTACGCCCGCGCGCACGGCGAGCCGGTCCCGACCGTCAACCTCGCCAACCACGTCGGCCAGGTCATCGACCACCCCAGCCCCGGCCAGAAGTGGTACACCGACCGGCCCTTCAGCTACTTCCACATGTACACGCGGCCCGGCGAGATCCTGGAGCGCATCACGGAGGGCTGGCCGATCCGGCTGTTCGTCGTGCAGCCGCTCGGTGAGACCGGCAACTGGGGCGGCCGCCACTACCCGTACTGGCTGATGTCCCAGCAGATCCGCGTCGTAGAGGAGACCGAGGCGTGGCAGGCGTTCGGGCACCGCGGTGAGCAGGTCCTGGCCGCCCTCGCGCAGCTTCCTGACCTCGCCCGGCAGTGGGCCACCGAGTGGGCCGCCGACCCCGAGGGCACGCGCCGCACGTACAAGGCGTGGGAGAAGCGGGTGGACGACACTCACGCGCTGACGCAGTGGGCGTACTGGCGGGCGCAGTACGCCCGCCGTTCGGCCAGCCTCGCCACGGCCAACCAGCTCGCCGGGGACGCCGCCGGGCAGGCCGCCACCGATGCTGGCGCCGAACCCCACGCCGTCGCCCTGATCCGGCTGCGGGCCCGCTGCCTGGCCGCCGGTCAGCTCATGCACGACCGCATCCGAAACGGCGAGTACGAGCAGTCAATCCGCGCCCTGCTGCTCGGTGCCGGACTCGACACCCCCGCCCCCGTCCCGGCCTGAGCAGGAGGCATCTCATGAGTACCGACACCACGGACGAGACGATCCGCTACACCGCCGACGTCGTCCTGCTCGCTGCCGGTCACGTCCTGCTGATCGAGCGAGGCTGGGACCCGTTCAAGGGCCAGTGGGCGCTGCCGGGCGGCCATGTGGACACGAGGGAGACCAGCCTGGACGCCTCCGTGCGCGAGCTGGAGGAGGAGACCGGCATCACGGTCCCGGCCTCCGGCCTGCGGCAGGTGGGCGCCTTCGACGCCCCCGACCGTGACCCGCGCGGCCGGTACGTCAGCGTCGCCTACACGGCCACCCTGCCCGCGCTGGTCCAGCCGACGGCCGGGGACGACGCCACCGCCGCCCGCTGGTGGCCCCTCACCACGCTCCCGGACCTGGCGTTCGACCATGCCGACATCCTGGCGAGCGCGACGGCCGGCTGACCTTCCTCGATGGACGCGGCGTTTCCTCCGTGCCGCCCCGGCCGGGGCGGCACGGTGTTCCGCCACGAAGAGCAGGAAGAGATGGGCGTCATGCCGCAGCCGGAGTTCTACGAGGTAGGCGTCCCGATACACGACAGCACCTGCTCGGTGAGCGGGCTGCACGTCTTCACCGGCCAGGGCCACCTCGCCCAGCGTGGCCCTGGCCCGCGCCCATCAGGTCTACGACGCGGCGCTCGCCGCGCGGAAGGCCGGTCGCTGGTCCAACCCGTTCAGCTGGACCGGCAAGAACAGCTTCGAGCTGTAGATACGCCCCGAGGCAGACGCTCACGGCCTGGTAACCGACGCCTGCCTCGGGCCACCCATCCCGTACGAGAGGGAGAGACCAGTATGGCCTCCACCGTGCGCGTACACGCCCCTTCGGGCAATCGCGCCCTGATCATCACCAGTCTCGCGGTGCCGCTGACCGGCTGGGCTGTCCACGCCGTCAGCCTCCACCGCAAGCTCGCCGCCGCCCGCCGCGACCCGCTCACCGGCCTGCTCGGACGCGACGGTTACACCACCCGGGCCCGGCAGATCACCGGCCGGTACGGCGACCACGCCCTGGTCGGCATCGTGGACCTGGACCACTTCAAGGAGATCAACGACGGCCCCGGCGGGCACGCCGCCGGCGACCGCGTCCTGGCCATCACCGCACAGCGCCTCACCGCGTGGGCGGGTAGCCGAGGTGCGGTCGGCCGGCTCGGAGGAGACGAGCTCGCCTTCGCCGTACGGATCGGCGCCGCCCGCCGCGAGCTCCGTCTCGCGCAACTGGTCACCCTGCTCGCGCAGCCCGTGGAGATCGAAGGCGGCGCCCTGGTCGACGTCGCCGCGTCGGTCGGCGCCGCCTCCCCCGGCGTCCTCGGCACCACGGACCTGTCCGCGCTTCAGCGGGCCGCCGACGCCGCGATGTACGCGGGCAAGCACACCGGCCGCCCGGTCCTTGCCGGACCGCAGCACGCCGCGGTGCCCTCCATCAACGGCCGCCGCGCCGGACGGCAAGGCACCAGCAAACTGGGGTGCGCGGCATGAGCGAGACCCCCACCGCCGCCGACCCGGGCACCTGGATCCGGGGCATCACGATCCGCCAGCCCTGGACGACCTGCATCCTCGCCGGGAAGGGCGTGGAGAACCGTCCGCAGCCCTGGTCCTGGCGCGGCCTGGTGCTGCTGCACGCCGGTGCGGCCACCGAGCGGGCCCCGCTGCGCGACCCGCTGGTCGCCACCGCGATCCGCGGCCGCGCCCTGCACACCCGGGCCGTCATCGGCGTCGCCCGCCTCACCGACTGCCACCAGGACGCCGCCGGCGCCGACCCGTGCTCGCCGTGGGCGCAGCCCGGCGCGTTCCACTTGGTCCTCGCCGACGTCCAGGAGCTCGCGCTCCCCATCCCGTGGCTGCATGGCCAGCTCGGACCATGGCGCCCCACGCAGGACCTTGTGGAACAAGTCCTCTTTCAGCTCCCCCACCTCGCTCCGGAGGGCACCTCATGAGCGGCAACCGCACCGGCGTTCCGCAGCCGCCGACGTTCATCGCGGCCGACGACCGCATTTCCTTCCCCACCACCGACCAGGTCCTGCGCTGCCGTACGGAACCCGGCCTGTTCTCGATCGAGGACATTCACAACACTGACGAAGGCCCACGCGCCCGGGAGAAAGCTCTCGTCAAGGCCAAGCACGCCTGCTCCGGCTGCCCGATCGTCAAGGGCTGCCTGAAGTGGGCGCTCGCCAACCCCGGCCTGACAAAGACCGGGGTGTGGGCGGCGACCACAGTCCGCGACCGCAAGCAGCTGCGCAAGCAGCTCGTGGCGCGGCTCGGAGAGGACTGGATCGGCGTGGTGGCCGAACAGGACCGGCTCCGCCGTGAGCGGAAGCGCGCGGCGCGCACCGTTCCGCCCACCGTCCACGAACTGGCCCTCGCTCGGCTGGAACTGGAGGCCATTCCCACCCGGCCCGCCCCGTACAACCGCTGGAAGCAGCCGATCACCCCTCAGCAGGGGGCGTCCAACCGGCGCGTGCTGGAGCTGGTCGCCAGCGGCAAGGCGGCCTGACCGTGGCCGACGACGCGATAGCCCTGGACGGCTTCCTGGACGAAGAGACCGTGCCCGGCGACGTGCACGGGTCGACGGCGCGGTTCCGCCTCACCGTCTCCCCGACGGACGAGCGCGCGGACGAGATGATCCTGCCCTGCAGCGTCGCCGACCCGTCGCTGGCCCACGCGGTCATCCACGACCTGGTCCCCGGCGACAAGCTCCGCGTCACCGGCTACCTCCGGCTCCCCCGCACACCGGACGAGCCGGTGTGGCTGGTCGTCACCACCCTCGCCGTGCTGGAGACCGCGCCGCTGTTGTCCGACCCGCCGCGCCCCACCCGCAGCCGCGCCCCGCGGCCGAACTCCACCAGCTGCCCTTGCCCGAACCCGACCAGGAGACGAAGCCCATGGCGCGCATCAGCGTGAAGATCGCCCCGCTCCACCCCGACGGAACCGAGTGCACCCACGCGGTCCGGTCCTCCGGCAAGCCCCGCGACCCCGACTCCGGATGCGCCGGCCGCCGCAACTACGCCGTGGTGTGCAGCACCTGCGGCCGGGTTGGCGAACCGCACGGCCTCCGCGTCCTTGCCGAACCGGCGCAGAGCGCGCACCGCGACAGCCACAAGACCGCGCCCGTCCCGGCCACCCGCTGACCCCCACCCGCATGGCCGCCGGGATCACCACGGTCCCGGCGGCCCCGTCGAATATGAGGGCCGATGCCCACCACCGTCTTCGACCAGTTCACCCGCCGCACCGCCAACGTCACCGCCCAGCTCACCACCCTGGATATCCCGCTCACCGCGCCGGCCGCACCGCCCGCCGACCCCGCCGACCCGTGGGCCAGCAGCGACACCATCCCGGTCGACCGCTCCACCCTCGCCTGGTGCACCGCCGTGACGATGCTCGCCGACCACCACCACACCGGCATCGACCGCCAGGTCCTCGCCGCCGACGCCCTGCTGCGCGAACTCGGAGTCCGCGGCCTAACCCAGCTCCACTCCGACCTCCACCACGGCGCCCCCATCGACTACTGCTTCACCCGCTGCCCGTACTGCTCCGGCATCGGCGAGGACCCCACCCGGCCGGACTGCCAGGACGTCGGCTGCGCGCCGTGGCACGAGTTCGCCGGA
The DNA here is from genome assembly GCF_044767385.1 of Streptomyces sp. NPDC101393. Taxonomy (NCBI): domain Bacteria; kingdom Bacillati; phylum Actinomycetota; class Actinomycetes; order Kitasatosporales; family Streptomycetaceae; genus Streptomyces; species Streptomyces sp. NPDC101393. The sequence continues at coordinate 36,582 of NZ_JBIWNU010000019.1, forward strand.
CACGATCACCTGTGCCCGGTCTGCCAGGGCGACGACTACCAACCCCAGTGGTTCGCCGAAGAGCACATGGCCGAGCTGGAGCAGCTGCTCGCCGACGCCATCGAGGTGCGCGAAGAGCGCGCCTCGCTCCGCTACCGGATTCGGACGCTGCTGCGCCGCCGGACGCTGCGCACGTGACGGCCCTCTTCCGCTGCTGCGGACACGGCACCCCCCTGCACCCCGGCGACCGCAAAGAGGTCGCGGAGTTCACCGCCATGCTCACCGCGCGCCAGAGTCTGGCCCCCTGGACCGGACGTGAATCCACGGCGCCTGGACCGAGCCCTACCGACTCCTCACCCATGCCCTCGCCGGGCGCGACCTCCCGCCCGACATCGACCTGAGCACCTGAGCAGACACGAAGCGGCCCTCGCCGTCCGGACCTCGATCCGGGCGGCGAGGGCCGCTTTTTTGCGTTCTACGGTGAGGAACCGGGCCCTGGGATGAACATCGCACGAGCGTCCCGGAGTTCTGATCCCTGGTCTCCTCGTTCGGGTTGTCCCGTGCCACGACGCCCGCCGCTGCTCCTGCCAACACCATGCGCGGGGGGCTTGGCGTCCGCGGAGCAGCGCTATCGTGCCCGTCATGACCGAACCATTCCCGTCCGAAGAGGATGCCCCGGTGCCTGCCGAGCCCGTGGGTAACCTGCCCATCCCTAACACCCACCCCGACGGCGGCCCGCGCAGCATCGTCTTCGTCAACGAGAAGCCCGGCACCGCGAAGAGCACCTCCGCAGTCCTCACGGCGCTCGCCCTGCACGAGGACGGCCAGGACGTCGTCCTCATTGACGGCGACGTCAACGGCAAGTCCGTCATGGGCTGGCACAACGCGATCGACGGCTTCCCGTTCCGTGTCTTCCAGATGCCGTCGGTGACCCTGCACCAGGACATCCCGAAGACCTTCAGCGACCCCAAGACCCGCATCGTGATCGACGCCCCGCCGCTGGAGAACCAGCCCGGCATCGCGCGCTCTGCCATGCGGTACGCAGACCTCAGCATCATCCCGGTCGCTCCGTCGTCCATGGAGACCGAGCGGATGGGTGACATCCGTGACGAGATCAACGACCTGGGACCGCTGACCCTCAACGGCATCTGCGCCCGAATCCTGCTCAACCGCTGCATCCCCCAGGCCAAGCGGCACAACAGGCTCTACCGGAACATCCTGGTCTCCGGAGGGTGGAACGTCTTCGACACTGCCATCCCTATGGTCACCGAGTTCCAGGGAGCCTGGGGCAAGGCCATCGAAGCCGGAGGCGGCGAGTACGACCAGCTCCTGGTCGAACTCGGCATCCGACAGACCCGTGACGCCACCTACGACGAACTGGTGTCGTACCTGACGAAGGCGCGGGAGAGCAACGCATGACTGAGAAGGACACTGCCGCACCCTCCGCGCGGCGCGGTAGTCGCCGACGTCGGCGCGATTACAAGGCCGACGAGGCCGCGGCGAAGAAGGCCGTGGCCACCCATCGCCCAGGCGGCCGTCCCAAGAGCCATCAGAACCCGGTCTTCCTCTCACCTGAGTACGACCAGGGCACCCCGGCGGAGCGGCTGGCCAAGCTCGAAGCGCTCATCTCCGCAGCGCAGTCTGCGGCCGAGACCAGCCTGATCGTCGCTCACAACGAGTTCGTCATGCAGGCCGGCCCCGCACTCATCAAGATCAAGGAAGACGATCTGTGGCAGGCGGGCGGGTACACCAGCTTCAAGGACTACTTCGAGAAGAAGTGGAAGTACACCGAGCAGCGGGCGTACCAGCTCATCAGGGCTGTGCCAGTGATAGCGGCCCTCAAGGGTGTCGCCACCGTGAAGATCAATGAGGGGCAGTGCCGCGAGCTCGCGCCGGTCGCTCGCGATCACGACGCCGCCACGGTCCAGAAGATCTGGCGCGCGGCTGAAGCCAAGGGCAAGGTCACGGCGAAGTCGCTGGCCGCTGCTCGCGATGAGCTCAACATCAAGGTCGTCGTCGACGACGCTGAGCGGCTGGTGCCTCGCAGCAGGAAGGCTCCAGCACCTGCGCCGGTCGACCCTGTCCAGCAGTTGGCCGGGTACGTCGGCCACGTCGAGGCTTTCGCCCAGCAGATGCAGGGGCTCGCCGACACATACGCCGACGCGGTGAAGAAGGACGCTCCGGCAGCCGAGAAGCTCCTCGCGGAGATCCGGGGACACATGGCCGCCGCCGCTGCCGCGTTCCCCCAGCAACCCCCGAGCGACTAAACAATTGTTCAGTCGCAACGGCCCCGCATCGAGGAAGGATGCGGGGCCGTTGCGTTGAGGGTACGGCTAGTCGGGGATCTGAGCGCTTCCGGCTCTGTCCTGGAACCCCGTCCCGGGACGCCGCCAGGGTCCTGGGACGGGACGGTGAACTCCGGCGCTACGGGTGCACACACGCCTCGGGGTGCGCCTCGCCTGCGGCCCGCGCCATGCGTTCGTCCCGCATGGCCTCCAGGGTGCGGGTGACGTCCTGGGGATTGTCGGCGAGGATCTGGGCGGTGAAGTGCGCGATGCAGCGGGCGATGCCCGGCAGCGCGGTTCCGGGGCAGGCGGCGTTCCAGCCGCGTATCGCCATGAGGAAGACGACGCCGAGCTCGTCCAGGACGAAGGAGTCGGCGGTGACGTCGTCCATGTCGTCGGACAGCGCCGTCACCGGGAAGACGATCTCCTGTGCCACCGCGCCCAGCAGACCGGGGTAGGGGATGAGCTTGGTCATGAGGTCGGCCACGGTGTTGTCGTCACTGGCGTCGATGGCCAGCACGTAGTCGAAAGCCAGCTGAACCTGCTCGGGAGTCAGCGAAGCGTGCAGCATGGTGGTGCTCCTGTCGTAGGCCGCCGTGCTGGTTACGGCGGCGGCTACGGACAGGTTCGAGCACCGAGCCTGTGGACAGATTTCCAGAGTTCGGCATGCCCAGCCTGTGACCGCAGCGGTAAGCACCGCGCTGCTGAGGGGCGTTGAGGGCTGCCCGCCCGGCATGCCCCCTGCTGCGTGTCCTACCGTTTCCCCTACCGACCCCCCTACGCCGCGCCCCCGAGACTCAGGGGATAAAGTCGCAGGTCAGAGTGCATGGGTAAGCGGTTCCGGGCACTTCGACAACCCTCCTTCCCCTCTTCATGTCAGTGGTTGGTGTTAGTGATTGGGGGTGGGGCGTCGGGTCCGGGCCGGGCTCGTGGCCGCAAGGCCGAGCGGACGCACCGGCCACGGCCGGAGCGGTGGAGAAGGGGTGGTGGGCAGTGGGCGGGACGAAGCGCCGGCCGTACGGGTCGACGGCCAAGACGCGGCAGATGGTGCTCGCCGCACTGGGTGTGGTGAAGGTGGCGACCGCCGAGCAGATCCGCCAGCTGATGTGTCCAGGCACGGCCAGCGCGCAGACCGTCCGCAACGGCTGTCTCGACCTCGGCCGCGACGGCCTGGTGGAATCTCTCGGCTCGGCCGGCCGCACCAATGCCGCGGGCAACCTGGTCAGCGAGAAGTTGTGGAACCTGACCGGCCCCGGTCTGGAGGCTGCGGCCGCGGTGCTGGACCGGCCGGTGCGGGAGATGGGCGGCACCGCCCGTGGCGCCGCACGCGCGGGAGCCAAGCACGCGGTGAAGGTCACCGACACCATCACCGCGTTCCTGCAGACCCCACCCGAGCCGACCCGCCCCATACCCCGCAAACGGCCTCACCCCGCCACCAGCACCCCGACCGGCGACCCGGCGGGCAATGACACCTCCGCTGCCCCAGCGGCCGCTCCAGAGCGCCCCCAGGGTCTGGGACCGATCAGCTCCTGGGCAACGGAGGTTGTGCTCCCGGTCTCCGGCACGCTCACCACCCCCGGCAAGAACAGCCCCCGCGCCGACGCGGTGCTCACCGCTCCGGAGGCCGGGCTGCCGGTGATGTTCGTGGAGGTCGACAACGGCACCGAGAGCCCCGTCGTCCTCTCTTCCAAGGCCGCCCGCTACCGCGAGTTCTTCCGCCGGACCGTGAAGCCAGCCACCCGCTCAGGCAAGCCGACGCCGATGTGGGAGGCGCTCTACGGTCCCCTGGAGGGTGAGGGGTATCCACCGCTGGCGATCGTGTTCACCAAGCAGGTCGGCCGCGTCGCGATGAACAACCGGATCGACAGCGTCAGGCGGCTGACCGAAGAGCACTGGGCCGGCCGCTACCACCGGTTCGCCGTCAGCTACGGCTCCGCCGAATACGACAGCTACACCGACTACGCGGACGCCGTGCCGATCCTCGTCACCACCCTGGACCGGCTGCGCGTGCACGGACCCCTGGGCCCGGTCTGGTTCCGCTTCGGCCACCCCACCTGGCAGACCCTCACCGAAGCCCTGGATAACCCAGACGACGAACGCGCCTATAAACGCCGTCAACGCCGTCGTGATCAGCTCCGTGACCAGCAACGCGAGCAGCAGGAACAGCAGCGCGAGCGCGAGCGCCAGGAAGCGAGGGAGCAGTGGGCGGCACAGGAAGCCGCCGCCGAGGCCGCCAGGGAGCCCGACCCGGTGTGCCAGGAGTGCCACGGGCCGCTGGAGAGCAGCCCCTTCGAATACGACCCACGGGAAGAGGCCGCACCGCCGGCCGACGGCGTGCACTGCGCGGGCTGCCGTATCCAGATGGCCGAACCCACCACCCGACGCTTCGGCCGTGTGTTCCGCCGCCTGGTGAACGGCGACGAGTACCCCCGCCGGTAGCGGCCCGCCCAGGGCGAGGGCGGACCGGATACCAAGATGCTTACCCGGCCTGTGACCTGCGGGGTAAGCGGCAGCCGACGACTTACGTGGTGGCCGACCCGGGGCGGAGTCCGATGACCGGTCTCGGAAACACTCCCGGTGGCTGGTGGCTGGTGGCTGGTGGCTGGTGGCTGGTGGCTGGTGGCTGGTGGCCGGTGGCCGATGGCCGATGGGTGGTGGCCGGTGGCCGATGGTTGGCCGAACCGTGTAGACCCCCCGGCCGGGCGCGCGAGATCCCCTGAGCGGGCCTGCCCGCGCGCGGCATGCCCTGGAGCTCGGCAGGCTGAAGGCATGCCCAAAAGCATGCCCCGCATCGTGGTCCACCCACCAGCGCCCACTGGCGGTCGTCGCGTCCACATCGATGCCGAGATCCTCGGCGTCGCCTACAACATGGCCGACCTGCTGGAGTTCCTGCGCCGGGCCGGTCTGGATCCCGACGAGGTGCGTCTGAACGATCCGATGATCGACTGGCGCGGCGGTGGTCCGGACGTCTGGAGCCTCCCTCCCAACTGACGCTCCGTCCGACGCATCGGGTGCACGCCGCTCCTTCGGATGACCGCCCCGACCGAGGGGAAGCCCAGCCTGTGTCGGGCAAGCCGGCCTGCCCTCCTGCGGTGCCCGCTTCGGTGGGCACTTGGGAACCCCCTTTGGGGATCGACACCCCGGGCTTCGGAAAGGCGATGGCAACCCCGGCCGGGCAGGTCCGTCCTGCCCGGCCGGGGCGGCTACTCCCAGGGCTTCGGTAGCGCGTGCCACAGGGCTCTGAGCCAGTCGGGCGGGTTGGCGAGGAACTTGTCCACCAGCCGGTCGGTGATGGAGCGGGCGGCGCCCTGAACGGCGCCGTGGCCTATCGCGGCGGTCAGGCCGGCACCGACAGCGGGCTGCTGTGGGGCGGGCGCGGGGTCGGGCGGCTGGACGGGCGCGGGAACGTTGTCCCGGGTCATGATGCCGCTCCCTTGAGCAGAGGGATCGAGGACAGCGGACACCTGTGGTGGTGTCGTCCGCGTGGGGGTGGTGCGCGCCTCGCGGTCGGCGGTCCTGCTGCGGCTCTCTGCCTGAGAGCGTCCCTGTGGGGTCTCGGCCCTGGCCCAGGGTGGCGTGTTCAGCGTAGCGGCGATCGGCGCGGGTGTTGCCCCGGCTGTCTGGCGGGTGGTCATCGGTACTGCCTCCGGCGTGAGTTCGACATGGCGGGCGGGACAGTGACAGGACTCAGGTGCTTGCGTCTCGTCCTGCCTGGCACGGCTCCTTCACCCCGTAGGGCCGGAAACCGGGACCCGGACAGCAGCGGCCGGGAAGAAAGATCCCGGGCACGACGAAGGCCCGGACGCCTGGTCCGGGCCTTGCGCTGTCGAAGGTCGTCTAGTGAGTCGACTGCCAGTAAGGGAGTCGGAGACCTTCCGTCTACTCGTGCTCTCCCCGGGAGCGGTTGGCGACCCAGTCCGGATCGCGTACGGGCGTCGGTGCTCGGGTCTCGGTGGCCGGGGCGCGCATGATGCGCCAGCTGGTGCGCGGCGTGGTGACGACGTGGACCAGGACGACGACGGCCTGGCGGCCAGCACCGCCCCGGACCCACGCCCCGGTGAAGCGGACCTGATCGGCCACCCAGTCGCCCAGTCGCTGCCACGGGCGCAGTCGCCCGAGCAGATAGCCGGCCGCGAGCGCGGCGGCCGCGGTGACGGCGATGCCCATCACGACCACCGCATCCCGATCGCGGACAGCTGCTCCACCCGCTCCGGCGTCAGCGTCGCGGCCCTGCTCCGCTGATTCCCGATCCAGGCTCCCAGCTTGTGCTCCCGCTCCTGCTGGTCCTTGCCGACGGTCCGCTCGATGTGCTTCCTCGGGACCTGAAGGTGCCCCTCACGCTCGTAGAACTGCTTGGCGGCCTCGTAGTTCATGGCCCACTTGTCGGCCTGCGTACGGCGCGGCGGCGGCTTCTCGTCCTCGCTGGCGGGCTCGATACCGAGGACCTGCTCGCACATCCACTGCTGCACGGTCGTGAGCTGGTCCCACCCGAGCCGCACCGACGTCACCCACCGCCCCAGATCCTCGCCCTGGCGCAGGACTTCGCCCGCCGTGGTGGGCAGCGCCTCACCGGCGTCCAGGTGCATCCGGACCAGGTGGAAGCAGCGCTGCCAGGTGACAGGCCAGCTCGGGCACCAGGACGCGTCGATCTCCTCCAGCTGCTCGCGCCGCTCAGCCGACAGCGCCCCGGCCGACGACTCCACCGCCAGCCCCTCCGCACGACGCCGCTCGTTCTCCGCGGCCTTCCGGGCCGCGGCCCGCGCGTTCTTCAACCAGATGCCCACCGCCGCGCCCTGGAACGTGGCGTCCAACGGGGCCAAGAGGTGGCCAGCCTCGGCCGCCCACCCGCGCGCGGCGGACAGGCCCTCCTCCCACGCGACATCGAAGTGGCTCCAGATCATGCCCAACTTCTCCAACTGGGCGACGCGGTCCTCGTCCATGTCACCGCGGGCGTAGAACCGCCTGGCGTCGGCGGTCCACTGCCCCAGCGGGAACCCGGCGAGCGAGGCCGGCCACCCCCCGGCCTGCGCCTCCTGGTCGTCGACGGCAGGCACGCGGAACGTGAACGGCACCTTCAAGTCGCCGTGCTCGCGGGCGAAGATGACGGCGGCCTCCACGCCGCGCCGCCAGTGCTCGTGCTCCGGGTTGAGGACGCGCAGGTTGATGAACGCGGCGAGGGCGGCTGGGTCGCGGGGCGTGGAGAACTTCAGCAGGGCCTTGGCGGGGCCGCTGACGCCTCCGGAGCCCTCGCCGCTCCCGCCGGTGCTCTTGCCGCTCTCGTCCTTGCTGACGGGCTTGTAGCGGCTCGGAGCCTGCTGCTCCGCGAGGCTCTCCACGATCCGCGCGTCATGCGCCCGCAGCGCCTCCAACAGCTTGGCCAACCCGCCGAATGCCCGGGACGTGAGCATGTTGTCCGCCGTCTCTCCTGGCCCGAGCAGCACCGGCACCACGAGCGAGGCCACCTTGCCCTCGCCCGGCTGCATCCGCAGCGCCCGCCCTACGGCCTGGACCAGGTCGGGCATGGAGCCGCGCACGTCCGCCCAGTAGACGGAGTCGCAGTGTTTGGTGTCGACGCCCTCGCCCAGCACCTTCACCGAGCACAGGAAGCACTTCTCCACCACGGTGCCGTCCGTGGCGATCCCGGCCGCGAACTCGCCCAGCAGACGCCGCCGGTGCAGAGGCTTGTGTTCCCCGCACAGCCAATCCGCCCAGATCGTCCTGGGGTACAGCTCGGGATCGGATGCGTGCAGCTGCGCGGCGACGTCGGGAAGGCCGGCCGCGAACGCCTCGGCTTCGCGGATCTGATGGTGGAACACCAGTGTGCGGCGGAAGCCCTCCTCGGCTGACGCCTTGACCAGCGCGGTCTGTAGAGCGGCGAGCCGTGCACCGCGGACCTCTGCCGAGCGGCCTTCGGCGCCCAGGAGCTGCGCGGCCTGGAGCGCGGTGTCGGTGACGTCCACGCATACGACCTGGTAGGGGGCACAAATTCCCCGGTCGATGGCCTCCGAGAGCGTCAAGGTGAACGCCCTGCTGCCGAAGGGGCCCTCAGGGTCGTCTTCCATGCTCGCGACCAGCTCGCCCGGTGCGCCGGCCTCGTCGTCCTCCCCGAGCTGCCACAGCCGGGGCGTGGCCGTCATGTACAGGCGACGCAGGGCCGGGATCTTCTGGTTGTCGTGGACGACCGCCCACGGCTTCCCGATCCGGCCCGAAACGCGGTGGGCTTCGTCCACGACGATCAGGTCCCAGGCCGCGAGGCCCCCGGCGTGCGCCCGCTCCAGCGTGCCCAGCCCGAGGCTGGCGTACGTGGCGTACACGGTCACCTTGTCCAGGCCCCGCGTCCACTCCACCAGCTCGTCCACGTCCGTGGTGTTGGGGAAGGACACCTCCTCGCCCCGCAGCGAGGACACCCCGATCATCGGCCCCCGGCGGCCCCCCTCGCGCCACGCGGCCTCGGTCTGGGCGAGCAGGTCCAGCGAGGGCACGAGCACCAGCACACGGCCCGCGTGGAGCTCCTCCGCGCTGCGGACCGCCACCCGGGTCTTCCCGGACCCGGTCGCCATGATCACCTGCGTTCGAATCCCTCGTTCGGGCACAAGCGATCTTGCAGGCAATTCGAGGGCGCGCACGACCGCGTCAATGGCTTCTCGCTGGGCCGCCTCGCGCTGGTCAATGCGATCTGTGCTCGACATATTCGCCTGCCTTATCCTGGGGTGCCGTCCGGTCGATTCGAGCGGCGGGAAACGGGAAACCTGCATGTAGAGGAGCCGCAAGGGCTACGGTTGGACTGGTGCGATCGGCTGGTTGCTCTGCCTCACCGGAGCACCGGAAAGGCCGTGGGATGGATCTTGATATCCCTTCGGAGTGGTCCGGGGTGGCGTGCTCTGAGTCCATAGCTTATCTCGGCTCCAAAAATGAAGCACACGGAATCGCGAGATCCCCTCTAACGTGGCCGAAAGCTGCTAGTCTTGCCTTATCGCAAGCCACTCCAAAGCCTTGACGCCCCCTCAATCGGCCCCACCCGCCTCTGGGGCCGGCCTCCGCGCTTCCCGCTC
>NZ_JBIWNU010000020.1:0-41486 GCF_044767385.1 Streptomyces sp. NPDC101393
GTCCGCAACCGCCCGCTCGGTAGATGTCCGCGACTCGCGGACGCGGCTTCGGCGTGCGGGCAGTCCTGGACGCCCCGGCAGCAGAGCCGGGGCGCCCTCGCGCATGTCCGGTTGATGCCGGTCTGTTGTCTGTCGGTTGTCGTGTTCTTGGGTGACCGGTGATCTGGGGTTACTGTCGACGGCCGCCTTGGTGGTGTCCGTGTTGTCGGTGGTGTTGTTGGCTGCCGGTTAGTGATCGAAAACTTGGCATGGACAAAGGGGGTTCCCCTATCGGGGAACCCCGGCCGAGGCCGGGAAGGACGAACGACTGCACAACCGCACAAGGTGCGGCACGGGGAGGGGCGCCGGATGGCGTGGGTGACCGAGATCAACGCGGACGAGCAGGTGGACTACCGGCTCAGCCGCCAGGCGGGATGCGGCGTGGTCGCCGGGGACGGCCGCCAGGTCGAGGTCGGCCAGGACGACCAGGTCGATTACCGACTGGAGTCGGACGCGGACGGTGTCCTGGTGTGGGTCGGCTCCGGTCTGGACGCCGTCGGCCTCAAGGCCGGCACCGTGATGACCCCCGAAGGGGAGGCCGCAGCCCGCCGCCTGATGAAGGGTTGCCACCCGCAGACCGGCGCCCGGCTCATCACCACCAAGACGTCCGTGCGCGCCGATGAGAAGGCGACGCTGACCGTCGCTCCGCTCGTGCGCGCCATCGAGGCGAAGGCGGCTGAGGAGGGCGTCGAGCCGGGCGACCTGCTGGAGGGCAAGCCGAAGCAGCAGGCCAAGCTCAAGCAGCAGCAGCGCATGGTCAACCGGAAGGGCGAGGCGCAGCGGCTGCACGTCGACACCGTGCACAAGCTCGCCCGCGCCGCGGGCATCGACCTCACCGCGGTGTACGGGGAGGAGGCGGTGGCGTTCGCGCAGGAGCACAAGGACCTGCGCGTCGACTCCCGCGTGCGCGGCTGGGACCTCGTCCTCGACCTGACCAAGTCGGACAGCACGCTCGATGCGCTGATGCCGGACCTGGACGAGCGCGCGTTCCGCGAACTGGTCCACGAGGCCAAGGACGACACCCTGCGGGTGGCGGAGCAACTGATCGGCTACGCGGTCGGCAGCGAGGACGGCGAGCCCGTACGGATCGCGACCGGCGGTCTGCTCGGCTGGAGCGTCGAGCACCGCGCCGCACGCCCGATGGGCGACGGCCAGCCCGGAGACCCGCACCTGCACCTGCACGTCGTCATCGCCAACATGGCGCTCTGCGAAGACGGTAAGTGGAGGTCGATAGCCAACTCCGGACGGGACCTCTACCGGCACGCCGCCGTGCTCGACGCCGTCTTCAAGGGCCGCGTCCGGCAGCTCGCACACGAACGCTTCGGGGTGCGCCGGGTGCAGGCGGAGACGACCCGGGCGTGGGAGATCGAGGGCATCCCCGAGCAGCTGCGCGACGCGTTCTCCCGGCGCGGCGCATTGGTGAACGAGACCGCCGGCGAGGACGCCTCGCTGGAGGACAAGATGCGGGTGTCCGCCGCTACCCGCCGGGCCAAGCACGCTGCGGACGCGAACGGGATGCGCGCGAGCTGGAGGCAGCGCGCCGAGGCCCTGGGCATCGACGTCGACGCGATGGTCGCCGCGGCCGCGCCCGGTCCGCCCGGCCCCGACGGCGGAGCCGGGATCGGCGGTCCTGGCGGCGGCCCGCGCATCCCGCCGCCTAGTGACATCGCCGCCGTGGTGTTCGACCCCGAGACCGGTGTCACCGCGTCGAAGAAGGACTTCACCCGCGCCGAGCTGATGGCCGCCGTCGTCAACGCCCTGCCGTACGGATTCGGCAGCGCCGATCTCGCCGAGCTGCAGCACCTGGTCGACGACGTCCTGCGCGTCGAGGGCTACGCCGTGGCGCTGCCGCACCTCGGCTCCACGGTGATGAGCAGCACCGACCGGTACACCACCCAGGACGTCCTGGACTGCGAGAACGTCGCCGTCACTCAGGCCCAGGCGCGCTTCGGCGACAACACCGTCCGCCTGACGCCCGACCAGGCCGACGCCGCCATGGACGTCTTCGCGGTCGCCGCGGGCTTCTCCCTGTCCGAGCAGCAGCGCGAGGTCATCACCCGGCTGCTGACCGCCGGGAACGGCATCGACACCGTCGTCGGCGTGGCCGGCGCGGGCAAGAGCACGCTCATGGACGCCTGCCGGATCGCGTGGGACGCCACCGGCACCACGTACGCGGGCGCGTGCCTGTCGGCGGTCGGAGCGCAGGGCCTTCAGGACGCCTCCGCCATCCCCTCGCGCACCGTCGCCTCCTGGCTCAAGCGGATCGAGTCCGGCGAGGGACTGACCGGCATCGACGTCCTGGTCCTCGACGAGGCCGTGATGACCGACGACCGCTCGGCGGCGAAGCTGCTGACCGAAGCGGCCCGCACCGGCACACAGGTCCTCGCCATCGGCGACCCCAAACAGCTCCAGGCCGTGGGCATCGGCGGCTGGTTCGAGGAGGTGCACCGCCTCGTCGGCGGCCTCGCCCTCGAGGAGAACCGGCGCCAGCGCGACGACTCCGAGCGGGCCGCGCTGGAGATCTGGCGCACCGGCGACCACCGCAAGGCCCTGGAACTGCTCGCGGCCGCCGAACGCGTCCACCCGGCGGCCACCGCCGACGAGGCCCGCTCCCAGATGCTGATGGCCTGGGACAAGCTGCGCGACCAGTGGCCTGACGAACTCGACCTGACGGACAACCTGGCCGTCCTGGCCGCGCGCAACGACGACGTGGACCTCCTCAACGCCGGCGCCCAGGAGATGCGCCGCCAAAACGGCGAGCTGGGCGAGACCATGCACACCTACGCTCTGCCCGGCGGCCGCGCCCTGGTGCTCGCCGAGAACGACGTCGTCCGCGTCCGCGTCAACGACTACCGCTCCCGCCGCGACCCCGGCCAGCCGGACGTCCTCAACGGCTACCGGGCCAAGGTCACCGCCATCACCGACGACCACCGCGTCCAGATCACCTGGCGGGCCAAGGACCCGGCCTCCCCCAGCGGCACCAAGGAGGTGTCCGCGTGGATGGACCCCGAGGCCATCGCGGGCGGAGCCCTCTCCCTCGGCTACGCGATGACGGTCGCCGCCAGCCAGGGCATGACCTGCCACACCTCGCTGCTGTACGGCCACGGCTGCAACGCCTACGCCACCTATCCCGGCATCACCCGCGGCAAGGAGGCCAACCACCTCTGGCTCCCGCTGGACGTCGTCGAGGACGAGCGCACCCAGCGCGAACTCGGCGCCGCCCGCACCGAGACGGAACTCCTGCAGCGCAGCATCTTCGCCTTCGCCGACTACCTCGGGCAGTCGCGGCCGGACGGCATGATCTCCGACGAACTGCGCGCCGCCCCCGAACCGGTCGCCCTGCCCCGGCAGACCGAACGCCTCACCGCGCACGCGGAGGCCGAGGCCGCCCTGCGCAACGCCAGCGCCGCCCGGGAGCGCACGGTGCGCGCGGCCAGGTCGAAGTCCACCTTCGTCAAGCGGCAGATGTGGGAGGACGCCGCCCGCCGCGCCGAACGCGCCGCCGCCGAGCAGGACCTGCGCCGCGACGACGTCGAATTGCCCGCGTACGACACCGAAGAGACCGGCGCGGGCGGCCCGCAGATGTCCGAGGAACAGCAGGACCGGCTCGACGCCCTCCGCCGTGAGCAGGAGCTGCGCACCATCCCGCCCGCCGACGTGCGGGCGTACGGAGACCTGTCCGACAAGGACCTGCGGACCCGGCTGGCCTGGTACCTGGAGGCCGCCGAGGCGGCGGAGAGCGTCGCCGCCGAGGCCCGCGAGGAGTACCGGCAGCGGTCCGAGGACCTGGAGCGCGCCGCGGCGGCCGGCACCACCCGCGGCCGCGAGTTCGCCGCCCGGGCCGACGTCGCCCTCACCGCCGCCGAGGCCCTGCTGACCCGCGCCCGTGAAGAGACGGCCGCCGCCGCGGCGGCCGAGCAGAAGGCCAAGGAGATGCGCAGCCAGTACGACCAGACCGCGGCCGCCCGCAAGGCCGGCCACGTCAAGCTCGCCCTGTCCTTCTCCACCAAGAAGGGCGTGAAGAAGACGACCGGCCACCTGCTGGAGCAGCGCATCGAGGCCGAAGACGAGCAGAGGCGCGCCCGGCGTGCCGCCGAGGACGCCCAGGCCGAGGCGTGGGAGACGTTGACCGAGCACGCGGACGTCCGGGCCCTCGGGGCCACCGGCAACCGCCCGGCCACCGTCGAGGACCTTGCCACCAGGCTCCGGGAACTGCGCACCGCCCTGCCGGACAGGGCGCAGGCGATCGACACCGGCGACCTGCGCCGCCGCAACGACGCCCACGGCCGAGTCCAGTCCGCGACCCGGGAAGCCGCCCAGTTCCGCGGCTACATCGACGAAGTCCGCAAGGAACAGACGGACCGGCAGAAGATCAGGGATCTCAGCGCCGACCGGCACGAGCAGGAAGCCGGCTACCGCGCCAGCGAGGCCGTCCGGCAGAACCGCCGGCAGCACGTCCAGCACCAGGCCGCCGCCGTTCAGCACGAACAGCAGCAGGGCCGAGGACGCAAACGCTGACGGGGGACCAAGGTCTCGGCACTCCGAGCCGATACCGGGTTCGCGTAGACCTGTTGGTCCTAATGGGGGCAACGCGAGTTGAGCAGTAACGCAGTGGCCCCGGCGACGCTCGCCGGGGCCACTGCACGTTCCGGTGGGTCAGGGCAGGAAGTTCTTCTGCCACTCCAGCGAGGACATCGACAAGGCGGCGTCGGCGAGGGCCTTCGCCGACGGCGTCTTCAACGAGGCGAGAGAGGTGTCGATCCAGTTCTGGGTGAGGCTGTAACCCTGCTCCCGGTACTCGACGGCCTGCACCAAGCACTCCAGCTTGTCCGCATCGCGGGCGACGACCGCCTCCGGACTCTCGCCGGCCTCGTACTCGTCGACCGCGCCCTGCACGCCGGTGCGGACGGCGGGGTGGGCGTTGGCGACCTGGTCGGCGGTCACCTCACCGTTCGGCACGGCCTTCAGGTACTTCCGGCCGATGTGCGGAATGTCCCCGATCCGCGTCTCCTGGGAGTCGTGGAAGAGACACATCAGCGCCACTCGCGAGGCATCGGCGCCCTCCATCATCGCCAGCACCGAGCCGATCACCCCCACCCGGAAGGAGTGCTCAGCGACGGACTCGGGCGCCTTGTTGCCGGTGAACCACCAGCCGGTCCGTGCAACGCGCTTGAGCACGCCCATCTCGGAGATGAAGCTCGCGGTGCCCTTCGTGGTGTCGACCATGCGGTCCTCCGTCGTCAGCGAGTGTGATCGAAAACGTAATGGACGTGGGAGAGTTCGCGCCGCGACCTTTCTGACAGCGCCGCCCCGTCCAGGAGCTGGGCGGCCCGCTCGCGCAGTGGCCCGGCAAGCTGGCCGGCCGCCTGCGGCAGCCACGGGAATGCTGTGAGCAGAGCCCACAGCGAATGCGTGTAGAGGTCGACATAGCCGGGTGCCAGGTGCAGCCCACGGGCCAGGCCGCGCAGCAGGGTCACCGGATCCCAGCCGGTGAGGTTCCGGTCGCGCATGAAGGCGTCGTTGGCCTGCGGCACCGGCAGAGCACCGAGCCACAGGGCCCAGTAGTTGAGGTTCGCGGCCTCGGCGGTGTCGTCGTCGGCCAGGGCGCGGTCGATGAAGTCGAGCAGCGGCTGCGGGTCGCCGAGCCGGGCGAGCGCCGTGGCGGTGGAGCGGGCCTCCGCCCAGTGTTGCGACCAGCCGCGCCGGGCGAGGACGTCACGACGCCGGTGAAGGGTCTGGGCGGTCCACGCGGCCGCGTCCGGCCCACGGTCGTACGAGGCGAGGTACAGGGCCTGGCGGTGCAGCAGCGCCCCCGATTCGCCCTGCAGGACCACACGCTCGGTGGTGCCTCGTAGGTGATCGAAGAACGCCGTCCGGTCCGCGGCCGCGAGCTTCGGGGCGACGGCTACCGGCCCGCGCCGGGGCCGGGGTAACCGCCCGGCAAGCGCCGGCGGAACGGTGCCGTTCAGCGCCCAGGCCAGCATGTGCGCGGTGTCCCGCGTATGCACCCACCCGGCCAGCGGGTGTGGCCCACCAGCCTTACCGTCGAGCCCGGCCGCGATGATCCGGTCCGCATCCATCGCCGCCTCCAGCCACTGCACGAGCGCCGCATCCGCGCCCAGCGCGGGCAGTCGCCGACGGAGCTCCAGCAGCGCCCCGGCCCGCATGTTCGCCAGTGGCCGCCGCCCGGACTCCCAGCCCTGCAACGTGTCCACGTCCACGCCCAGGGCCTCCGCCAACTCGGCCTGCGTACGCGGGATGGACTCGCGGGCCAGGCGCAGCACGAAGCCAGTGACGGCACCTGCTGATGTTCGTCGCGGCCTGCCCATACCGGCCTGCTCCCCGGTCGCCCTGCGCACCGAAACCCGTACTCACGGTCAGTCCTACCGCATTGGTGACCGCCATACGTTCGCCTTGCGGTCCACACCCGACGAACGAGACCGCTCCGTCCGCGCCCACGCCCACGCCAGCGAGGCCCCCCGATGAGCAGCACGCACACGGTCTTGCACGACCCCGAGGGACGAATCGAAGCGACACTTCCCCTCGACCGCGGACCCCACGAGTGCCTGCTGAAGGCGGTACTCACGTGGACCGGCGACCCGGACCTGCCGCCGGCGGACTATGCGCAGATCGCGCTGCAACTGACCGGCGCCGCCCGCGCGGTGGCCGACGACGTTCGCCGCGCCACCGCGCAGCTGCCCGCCGACCACGGGGCCCGCGCGCTGGCCGAGGTCGTCGTCGGGGAGGCCGAGCGCCGTCTGTCCGTCCGGCTGGAGGGCACCCTGCGCTGCGCCCAGAACCGCGCTCGCCTCGTCCGCGCCTTGTACGAACGCCTGGACCGTCTCGCTGAGGTCGCCCCCACGCCCCGTCAGGGCGCCCTGTGAACCCCGTGGTTGCACCCTGGATCAATGCCGCGCAATGGCACAAGCGGGTGTGAATGCGCTGGAACCGGGTTTTTCCCGGCTACGCCGGGTCGCCGCTCCGGCCTCCGGCCGGAGGCTTCGGGCCTACGGCCCTTCAGGGGTGGCGACGGGCCCGCCCCGGCCTTCGGCCCGGGCGGGCGCGGCCCCAGCCTTCGGCCGGGGCGGGCGTGTCCAGGTGTGCGGCCGACTGCGGGCGGCCTTGCACCCCAATGTAGGTACTACAGGTAGTACCTACGTGCGGGTGATCTCCTCTTCCCCCTGAGGCGGACCGTGGTCCGTCGGCGAACCGGGCGGAGAGGGCCCCAGCCTTCGGCCGTGGCGGGGGTGTCCAGGTGTGCGGCCGGCTGCGGGCGGCCTTGCACCCCAATGTAGGTAACTAGGTAGTGCCTTACGTGCGGGTGATCTCCTCCCCCCCCTGAGACGGGCGGGAGTCGCCGACTGCGGGCCGGCACCGGCCCGCGGCGACCGTGGGCCGCGCGTCACAGCGGCTGGCGACGAGAGGTAGCCGGAGGCTCGCGCGAACGGTCGGCCGCCCGGCCGGGGCGCCCCCCTTGGAGCCAGACCCAGGACCCAGCTACCTGGGTCCTGGGTCCGACGTTTCCCCTGGTGCCCGTCGAACTGCCCCTCCTGGGTCTCCTGGGTCCTGGGGCCACGGGCGAACTCTCCGCCCGTGAAGCCCTGTACGCCACTCTGAGGGCTTGCCAGGGCTCCGCGTGACCTCCCGGTCGGAATTGATCCGCGAGGCGCCCAGCGTGGCGTATGACGGCTTCCTGGTGGTCACTCCGACTGCCGACCGGAGTCTGGACAGGCGACATGAGAGGGCGACAGCAGCGGGAGACCCATGGGTGCAAGGGGGATTTTGCGAGTTTTGAGAGACCTCTACGCGTGGGCGCGCGTAGAGGATTGCAGGGCGGAGGATCTGCGCCGACGGCCCTCGGCGGCCACTCTGACATGCCTCCAGGCGGGACGTTTCCCCTGGTCAGCCCGTTGCAGGCCCGAGCGTGACACCCGAGCGTGACACCGGGCCGGGGGGCCCCGTGACAGTCCTCAGCGCCCCCTCGGCACTGTCCGCGAATCTGCGTGCCGTCTCCTGGGTGGGAGACGGCTGTCCGGTTCCCTGAGGGAACAGGCCGGGCATTCCCTCAGGGAACTGACGGTGCGTTCCCTGAGGGAACGGCTTGTGCGCCCTACGCCGCATCCGTCCGCTGGTGGATACGGACCCGCACATGCCGCCCCACAAGACGTGCCGCGCGGCCTCGCTCGGCGTCTCCGGGTAACCGGCCTGTCGAGGGCTCGTTAGGAGCAGGACCGCGTCCCCCGCGGACTCAGGGCCCCGCAGCCGTCACGCGCGGGGCCCTGATCTCGATGGGGCATGCCTTTGGGCATGCGGGCTGGGCTGCGTGGTCGGTCGAGTACCACGCGCCTCCCTCGTAACGCCGTTGCCGAGGGCTTGGCGCAGGGGCCTCGGTGCGGGGAAGCGTGCCGGCAGCTGTGTAATCGGCCCCGCGTTTTCCCTGGTAGGCGAACTGCTCTGTGTACCTGTGTACCTGTGTATCTGTGTACTGCCCCCGCCATCCAGGACGCCGGAGAACGCCCGGGAGGCGACGAGCTGTGAGGCCGGTTTCTGATCTTCGGCTCGGAATCACGCCGGGCCTGCCTCGGTGACCGGATGTCAGGGGGCGGGAGGAGCGTAGGTGATGCCGACGTCGCCAGCGGACGTCGCGGCGAGAGCCACCACCCGCCAGATCACTTCGGGGATGCCGTCCCGGGGCCCGTCGCAGGCTTCGTTGAGAAGGTCCACGACCAGCGACACGGATGCGCCGTCCGGCCCGTGAGCCGAGAACTTGACCTGCTCCGCCGTCCAGGGCCGCTCCCGGGGCGACGCAAACTCCACCAGTGCGTGGTAGGCCACGAGGTCTCTGCCGTCCCGGGTGAGGACGAGCGTGCCCGCCTGGAGGTCGAGGCCGACCTCCACTTGGGTGTCCTCCTGCGTCACGACGGGTTCGCCGGTGGCGCTCAGCTCCATGCTGCTCTCCAAGGGGAAGGCGGGGATCGTCTGCCGAGCATCGCAGCCGACGGACTCCCGTGGGCACCGGTTACCCAGCACGCCAGCACGCCGACGTGTTGGCGTGCTGGCACACTCGTGATCCATTCGGGGCGGGGGCGGAAACGGACCCGGGCGGGCCACCGGCTGGTCGTGGAGGAAAGTCGGGGGCCGGTGGCCTCTTCGCCCAGGTCGGGCCGGGGGCCGGTCCACCGCGCGGGCCGCGCCGCCGCCGGAAGTAAAGGGTGCAGGAGACGCCGGGTCGCGGGTGCCCTCCCGGGCGGAGTGGAGCTGGCGGCCGGCCCCGGGTCTCACGCCCGCGCGTGTAGGACGGTCCCATAAGTTCCACAACGCGTCCCTCGATCCAATCGCAGCCGGGGGCGGAAACGGTCGTTTTAGCCCCCGGCAGCCGATCCGATCCGATGAATCGCCCAAACGGGTGAAAACCTGGCCTAGAACGGGCTGCGATCCATTGGAATCCATTCCGTACTTGCGCCCCCCCTTTTCGCCCCCCTAGGGTGTTCATCGGAAGCCGACGCCACCCCGGCCCGGCCGAACCGAGGGGGAACCCATGCCCTTACCGCGCTACGTCCTCGCCCCGACGCACCTCACCGGCGACGTCTTCGGCTGGCAGCTCAACCGCGACGGCCAGTTCCTGGACTGCCACGAGGGCTTCGCGGAGAACTTCGACCGCGACGTCGAGGCGGCGATGGACTGGGCTGAGCAGATCATCGGCACCCGGCAGGACTGGCGGCACACCCGCGAGGGCGGCCCGGACCGGTGGATCGCCGCCGACGACCGCGCGGCGGCCGGCACCGACGTGCTGCGCTCCCTGGAGCCCGGCACGCTCGTGGTCGCCGTCGGCCCCGGCGCCTCGGGCAAGAGCACCTTCGCGGCCGAGGCCGGGATCGTCACGGTGGTCTGCCTCGACTCCCTGCGCGAGCAGATCGGGGGCGACGCGGGCGACCAGTCCGTCACCCCGGCCGCCGTAGTCGAGCAGGACATCCTGCTGGAGAAGCACCTGAGCGAGGGGACCACCCTCTACCTCGACTCCACGAACGTGGAGGTGACCGTACGGGCCGGGCTCGTCGAGCGGGCCCGCCGCCACGGCCGCCCCGTCGTCGCCCTGCGCTTCCTCCCCCACCTCGACACCTGCCACGCCCGCAACCGCGAGAGGCCGGCCAACCGGCAGGTGCCCGCCGACGTCCTCGCCTGGCAGCACTCCCTCGCGCTCGCGGCCACACCCAAGGCCCTGCTCGCCGAGGGATTCACCGCCGCGCACGACATCGTCACGCCCCTCTGACCATCCCGCCCGACCGATCACCACCACCGAGGAGAACACCGTGAGCCAGAGCCAGAACCCCGCCCGTCACCTGGACACCGCCGCCGAGGGCGTCCGCGCCTTCAACCACACCTCCCGCTCCGTCGGCACCGACTGGAAGTTCCCCGGCGACTCCTACACCGCGCTCGGGAACCTCTCGTACCTGGTGCAGATGCTGGGCCAGGCCGTCGAGCAGTCCACCGTGCCCGTGACGGACATGTACAAGGAGGGCCGCATCCTGGTCGACGGCGGCGGCAGCGCGAACGCCAAGGTCGCGGAGATGCGGGCCGCCCGCGAGGACGCCGTGGCCGCCGCCGCCGCGCTGACGGCCGCCGTCCAGCGGATGCACAACGCTGTCTCCCCGATGGGCACGGACACCACGGGCATGGACTTCGAGGACGACGAGTGAGCGACCGCCTGTACCTGCGCCACTCGACGGACAAGCAGACCGACGCCCGGCAGCGGCACGCCCTGGCGGCGCTGCTCGCCGCCGGCGCCCCGGCCTACGAGGACCCGGCGACGTCCAGCCGCGTCCTGTCGCTCTACCGCGACGGGTTCAAGCGGCTGCTCGACGAGGCCGCCGTGGGCGACACCATCCGGATCGCCGACGCGGCCCGCCTCTTCCGGTCGGTGGCGGACATCATCGCCCTGCGGCCGGTGCTCATCCGGCGGGGCCTGCACCTGCGGGTGGAGTCGGGGCTGCTGGCCGGGATCGACCTCGCCTCGGACGACCCGGGCACCAAGATGATGGTCTCGGTGCTCGCGGCCGTGCTGGAGTTCCAGCGCGACATGATCTCGGAGAACACCCGCGAGGGCGTCGCCGCGGCCGAGGCCGCCGGGAAGACCCTCGGGCGTCCGGCCGCGCTCGACGAGGGCGAGGTGGTTGAGCTGGTGGAGGCGTACCGCGAGGGCGCCGCCGTGAAGGCGCTCGCCCGCGAGTACGGGATCGCGCCCAGGACCGTTCGTCGGGTGCTCGACACCGCCGGGGCCCGCGAGGTGCCCGACGACCTGTCCGAGCTGCTCGACGGCGACGACCCGGGCGACGTCGCCGACGGCCAGGAGCAGGCGGTGGCCGCCGACCCGGTCGTGGTGGTCGACGTGCCCGGCCTGGTTGCCGAGAACCTGGTCGACGTCGTCGACGACGCGGTCCGCCAGGCGCTCGCTGCCGGGCAGACGATCCGCCGGGGGCAGGGCTACTCGGTGCGGGTCACCGCACCGCTCAGCGTGCACCTGGCGATGATCGAGCACTCCTCGACCGCGCTGATGCAGTCGGCCGCCGGTCGCAAGGCCCACAGGGTCCACTCCGACCGTGTCACGAAGACGCAGCCCGCCGCCCGCACCTGACGAAGCACGGCCCTACGAGTCAGCCCCGGTCGGACCTATTGGTACTAACAGGTCCGACCGGGGCTGACGTGCAGGCATTTCGGTACCACCGTGGGTACCACCCTGGGGCCCACCGTGCGCTCCACCGTGCGTACTGGCGTACGTACCACCGTGGGTACCAGGCCAAATTCGGGGTCCGTCGAATACCTGCAGCTCACCCCGGATACCCCACGTCGGATAGCCGCTGACACCTCCTCCCCGACAGGTGGAGGAGGCGATATTTCTTCGGGCAGGGCGGCCGTCGCCGACTGGCGTCGGCCCGCTCCGCGACGAGCAGTCTGGCGTGGACCGTGACCCAGTACGACGTCCGTGCCCCGGCCGCAGCCTGAAGGGCGCGGCCGGCTGGCGAACTGCCCGACGACTTTCAGGTAGCTGAGAGCCCCGCACCGGACCGGTGCGCTTGTGTCGCCCCCGTCCCGACACAGGGGGCCTGTGGTGTCAGGAAATGGCGACACAGCGGCCCACGTTCCGTGTTGGCCCTGTTGCCCCTGTTAGGGCTAACAGGGGCAATGCGTCGCTGCCTGCGGTTTCCTTGATGGGCTGTCAGTCGACTATCGGACGTCAGGTACGGCGACCGGGTTGTCCCCGAGGGTGCCCAGGCGCTCATCCACGTTCGCCTCAGCCTGCCGCTGGCGGCCGACGTGTGCCCTGTCGGCCGCCCAGCCCGTCTTCGTCTTGCACTGCTCGCCGTCGGTGGCTCCGCACTTCTCGCACATCAGCGTCAGGACCTCGACGGCCACTGCGGCGTCCCGCTCCCGGCGGCGCCGGGCGGAGGCCGCTTTGCTCTCCCAGCCGACTCCGATTCCGTTCATTGCCTGCGGGAACGTCGTGGTCTCGCCGACTCCGGGGCGCTTGGCGTCCTGCGCGAGCTTGAGCAGCTGCCAGACGGTCGGCACGATCGCCGGGCCGCCGAAGCCGGCCCGGTCGGTGCCACGCGCGGCCACGCCCCACGGGTCGTCGGAGTCGCGGAACCGTACGGACAGCGGCACATCACCGTCGACGATGCGGGCCAGGAATCCCATCCGCTCGCCGGTCTCCCGGACGGTCGACGCGGTGGAGCGCAGGGAGTCGATGACGTCCGCGAGCTCCACCGGGGTGGCCGGCACCTCGGCGGCCCTGGCCAGCTGCCGAAGTCGGAGTTCGATGGCCGACAGCTCGGTGGCGAGTTCGTCCAGGCTGAGGTGCTTGCCCGACATCAGGTGGGCGGTGTCCGTCTCGGTGGCGGACTCGTGGGTGTCGATGTTCCTCATGGTCAGTTCCCTTCGTCGGTGCGGGTGTCGGGCTGGTCAGCGAGTCGGCGTTTGCACTCGGCGATCTGCTCGTCGCAGTGGCGCAGCAGCAGACGGTCGGTGCTTTCGTGGCTGCCGGGCAGACGGAGGCGGCGCAGCAGGAACTCGCGCATCGCCCAGTCGCCGGGCTGGTCCCAGCGCTCCTTGTCGACCGCGTCGTCACCGGGCCAGGCCATCCGGGCGACGACGGTCTCCCAGTCGGCCAGATCCTCGGCGGCCCAGATCCAGCGCTCGGAGTCGGTGGGGTCGGGCACGCCGGAGTGCTTCACGTAGCAGTTGTGGTCGGCGAGGACGGCGGCCGCGTACTCCAGGGGGATACCGCCGTGCTGGACGGCCCACCCCCACACGGCCAGGGCCTCCATCAGTGCTGGTGGTTCATCAGGTGGGTTCGGGTGGAACACCATGTGCTGGTCTCCTTCGGCGGGACCAGAGGGCTGAGGCGGGTGGCTGCCGGGGGCCTTCGGCCGGCCCCCGGGCCCCCGCCCTCCCCGGCACCGACCGGCGCGGACAGCGCTCCCGTGGTGCGGGTGCGTGCGCGCCGGACGGCACCAGGGCCGTGGTCCTGACCTGGGCAAGTTTCAAAAACGCGACCGGAAATGAGGCGTGATTGGGCGCGGTCAGGCGAGGCCGGCGACGGTCATGCGGCCGCCGAAGAGCATGTCGCCGCGGCCCACCGCAAGGAGTGCGGACAGGTCCCCGGCGCCCGCCGTCAGCTGCGCAGTGGGAATCGAGTCAGCCGGGGCCGTGAGGAAAATGGCGCTCTGGTGGTAGTGCGCAGCGGCCAGCCAGGCCGGGGGCGGCGACCAGGGGCTGGGCGGCTGGTACCAGCGGCCGGTGCCCTGGCGCTCGATGTACGACAGCCCGGTGCGGTCCGCCGCCGCGGCGATCGACCATTCCGGCAGGGACCGCGGCTCGTGCCGGGACAGGTCGAGCGGCGGCAGGCCGTCGGAGAGGCGGTCGGCGCGGAACCCTAGGTTGCCGGCCCGGTGCGCTTCGCCGGACTGCAGGTAGAACACAGGCGGGCTGTCCTCCGGCACCGTGAAGACGTAGTAATCCTCGTCGGGTGTCCGGCCGCCGCGGCGGTGCTGCTTGGGCGGGAGGTCCGCTGTTTCGACGGGCAGGCCGCGACGGCGCCGCTCCAGGGTCAGCTGCGCCCAGGACCACACGCGGGTGTGCCCGCACGTCTCGTGCGTCCACACCGGGAACTGCATCTCCATCGGCCGCGGTTCGCCGGGAGGCTGGACCTCGCGCAGCGCCAGGCCGACGTGTACCTCCGGCTCCCTGGTCACGTCGATGGGCCGGTCACACAGGTGACAGATGACTTTGTCGAAGGCGTCGGGCTGCCCGTGCTTCTCCGCGTGCTCGGCGAGCTGGTGCAGCTGCTCGGTACCCAGCAGCTCCTGAGCGCCCCAGGCGAAGAAGTACCCGGTAACGCCGGTCGACGGCCGGTACTCGCTTGCGTCGGCGGCCTCGTCGAACCCCATCCGCTCCTGGTGAGCGTCGGCGCCGAGTTGGCCCTGCTCGTACTCGCGGCGCACGTCCTGCAACGCGGCCTCGTACGACTGCCCGGTCTCGGCGGCCCGCCGGCGGGCGGCGTTCTTGAGCGCCTGGTTTTTGGCTCCCATGGTGTTGTCCCTCGCTGCGCGCACGGCCCCGTGACCCGGGCACGCCTGACGTACGGGCGAACCTGGAAGCGGACACTTGCTCGCGCTGCCGATCCCCGCTGCGCGGGTTCAGGCTGTCTTCGCCGTCCGGTCACGGGCCGGACTACTCGAACCAGGGCCGTCCGCAGCCGGTCGACCCGCCATCAAGGGTAGACGCGCACCGCGCTGTTGCGGCGCATTTCGAGAGTTTTGAGAGTCCTCTACGCGCGCAGGCGCGTGAGGGGTCACCGGCTGTCGGCCGGGGGCCGGCAGCCCGACGGCCAGGCAGGTCAGACCTGTTGGGCCCAACAGATCTAGATCCATTGGGCCCAACAGGTCGAACGTCGTCTGTCCTGCGTTTTCCTCGAACTGAGGAGGAGCGGGTCGGGGGGTCTGCCCGGGCAGCCGCAGGCGATACGGTCGGGGCGTGAACCGTACGGGAGCGCCGGGAGCCGGCCGATGAGGAGCACCGAATGTCCATGACCGTCCTGGGCCCGTTGCCCGAGACCTCTGACCGCCTGGACGTGGTCAGGGAGTGGCGCATCGACGACCTGATCGACGTGCTGGGGCGCGAGAAGGAAGTCGTCGAAGCCGCCCTCGCCAAGCTCGACTACAACCGCGACTTCCGCGCCCAGCTGTTCGTCCCACCCGAGCTGACCGTGCCCGCGACCTTCACCGGCGGGCACCGCACGTACGTGTGCGTCAACCAGAAGGGCGGCGCGGGCAAGACCACGACGTCCCTGGAGCTGGCCGCCGCGTGGGTGGCCATGGGCTACACGGTCCGCCTCATCGACGCGGACCCGCAGGAAGCCTCCCTGTCCGGCGAGTGGCTGCTGCCCCGCTTCGACGGCATCGCCAAGGGCGACCGCCACACCCTGACCGACGTCCTCTTCGACCGGCAGCCGTTGGACGAGGCGACGTACGAGACGTCCGTCCAGGGCCTCTACATCGTGCCCAGCGGTGAGGACCTGGGCACCGCCGAGTACGACCCGCGGGCCGCGCGTGACGGCAGCCTGCGCACCGCGATCCGCAAGTCCAAGGCGCCGGTGGACATCACGATCATCGACGCGCCGCCCGCCCTGGGGAAGTTGAGCATCAACGGCCTCATCGCCGCTGACCAGGTCATCGTGCCGCTCAAGGTCGGGGCGCTGGACCGCAAGGCGCTCACGGATCTGCACAAGACGATCCGCAGGGTCCAGGACGACGAGAACCCGGAGCTGGTGGTGGCGGCCGCGGTGATGACGTCGTGGGACAAGAGCAACTACGCCGGTCTCGTCGGGGCCGCGCTGCGCCGCGACTTCCCCGAGGCGATCATCGCTCCGGCCCGCCGCAATGTTCAGGTCGCCGCGGCCGCCGACTTCGGGCTGCCGGTGCGTGCCCTGCACCCCAAGGCCACGACGACCGGCGACTACGACCAGCTGGCCCGTCTCCTCCTGCCCGTGAAGGGAGCAGCAGCATGAGCCCGAAGCCCTTCGGTGGCCCCAGCGGCGGTTCGAGCGGATCCGGGGCCGGCCGCCAGACGACCGGCGGCAGCAGCATCCTCGGCAAGCTGATCGGTGGGCAGCAGGTGCCCGGCGGCAAGAGCAAGGTGCCGGCCTACGTCGCCAACGACTTGCTGGACCGGCTGCGGAACACGGTCGTCGGCATGCAGCGCGACCCGGCGGTCGAGATCCCGCCGGTCTCGCTCTCCGCGTTCGTGGAGGCCGCGATCGAGGCCGCCATCGAGGAGGCGGAGGAGCAGTACCGCGACGGCCGCCCCTACCCGCCCCGTCCGAACGCACGGTTGAAGACCGGCCCGCCCGTAGGCTGACCACCGCTCCTGACCCTGCGTGGCCCCGTCGAGTTCGGCGGGGCCACGCTGCTGCGGCAGCTCTGAAGCGCCGGGCGCGGGGTGCGCCCTCCAGGCTGGTGGCGCACGCTGGAGGCCATGAGCAAGGCGCCGATCGTCGTGCACCGGCCCGGCGCATCGGGCGGCCGGCGGGTGACCGTGCGCCGCGACGGCCGCGAAGAGATCCTCGGCCTGGCCCACTCCGATCACGACCTGGTCGTGTTCCTCGAAGGCGCCGGAGTGATCGACCCGGAGACGATCCTGGACGATCCCCAGTGGGTGGAATGGCGCGGGGGCGAGCCGCACCGGTTCAACGCTTGAGCCGAGACGTAGGCGCACGTCAGTGCAGGTTGGGCCTGTTGGTCCTAATGGGGCTAATTCCTTCGTTCGTGCCGTGCGGCTGTCCGGACGTGGCTACCGTGTCCGGACGTGACGAGACACGACGTGCTGGACGAGGTGCCCGAGCTCCAGGAGGCGGTCGAGGCCGCGTGTGAGGCAGCGCCCTCCGAGGCCCGGCAGCGGCAGATCCGTGCTCACGCTCGTGAGCTGGTCCGCGCCCTTCAGCACCCCTCCCACCCGCTGACCGTCGGCGACGACCTGGCGGACGTCTTCGCCCGCGACTCGCTCCACGTGTACGAGCGGCTGGCCCTCGCCGGCGAACTGCGCGCCCTGGGCGCCGCACGGCCCACCTCCGAGGCCACGGCGAATGTGCGCTCCGGGGTGATGGTGCTGCTGCAGCGCCAGCTCGGCCTGGAGGTCGTCCACCTCCGGGTCCAGGAGGAGCAGCAGCGCAAACCGCCGGTCGACGTCGCGCGTCGTGAGCGGATGCGCGACAGCCTGCAGGCCGTCGCGGACCTTATCGGCCGCCGCACCCACTGGACGGCCGAGGGCGGACTGCTCACCAATGGTTTCCCCCGCTGGGTGCGGATGCTCGCGATGGCCAGCGTCACCCTGGACACCGGCTGCCGCGTCGGGGAGCTGTGCGCGATCCGCCTGGACGACCTCTCCCCCGCGCTGGAGGAGGTCCGCATCATCCGCCGGCCGCAGAAGGCCCGCCCGGGCGACCCGGTGGTCATCGAGGTCTACCCGCTGCGCAAGGCCACCCAGGCCGCGCTGAAGCGCTGGTTCCTGGTGCGCCGTCTGCTGATGGTCGACGTCACCGGCGGCGCGGATGCGCTGTGGGTATCGGTGCGCGGCAACCACTCCGGCGCCGTCGACGAGGAGAGCGGCCCGCAGCTCCGGCCGGCGGGCACTCCCCTGCGGCCGCGCGGCGCCGGGCGCGCCTACACCGCGGCGGTCGAGCGGGTGAACACCGAACTCGCCGGGACGGAGGGCTGGACGCCGCTGCCGGAGCGGATGGAGCAGCTGCGCCGCGGCGTCACCGCACCCGAGGTCCGCTACGCGCCGCCGCGCCCGGACGCCGAGCGGGCCGCCGACCTCATGGAACGTCTGGAGCAGGCCGGCCGCCGTCTCGCTGCCCTGCCGGACGCCCGGTCCACCGCGACGACCGGCCGCGCGGCCCGTGACCAGGCCCGGCGCCTCCTGCGGGACGCGTGGCGCCTCGGCATCGAGCACCAGGTGCAGCTCGGCGTCCTCGCCCGCTCCGGCCTGCTCGCCTACGACACCCCGCGCGCCGGATGGGAGCCCGAGCTGCTGCGCGCCCTGGACCGTGCCGCCCGCCTCGCCCCGCTGCAGACCCGTTAGACCCAACGCCCCCAACCCCTGCGCCAGGGCCTGCACCGGTCAGGGCTGTGCGACCGGACCGCGCAGCCCTGACCTGCGAAAAGGGGACGTGGTGGAACTCGTGAGACCGTCCAACGCGCGCGGGCGCGGCGACGGCGCCGGTCACGGCGCCCCGGCGAGCGCGGCCAGGCGCTCCAGCTCGTCCAGGCCGTCGTTGCAACACCGCCCACACACCAGGCGGCGCTTCGTGGGCTGCTTGGGCAGCGGGATGTTGTACGGCAGCCGGTCCCCGTTCTGGCGGTCGCGCAGGTCGTGGCCGCACTCGGCGCACATCAGGGCCATCGAGGCGGCTTGTCTGGGCGTCCAGCGGGGCCAGTCCGCCGCGAAGGGGAGCTGCAGGACGGCCATGCCCTCGGCCCGCGGCTCGAAGATCGTGAAGGCGAAGCCGGGCCATTCGTCGGTGATGTGGTCGATCCACTGCTGTATGGAAGGCATCCACGGCAGGAGGTGCGGCAGATCCTTCCGGGCGATGCGGACCTCCTCGCCGCGCCGGGGCCGCTTGTCCCACGACTTGGAGAGCGGGTAGCGGAAGGCCCTCACGACCTGGTGGGGGACCTGGAGCACGTCCAGGTCCGAGGCGATGTCCGCGGCGGTGGCCTTCCACTCGCCGCAGTCGGCCGCGCGCCACAGCGCGAGGCCGCCGCCGCTGAACACCCCAGAGGCGGTCACCGTGCTCACGATCCGCCGTTGCGCGGCCCGTACCTCTGGGGGCACCGCTGGTGTCATCACGTCACCTCGTCTCGCCGAGCGCCCCGGAGGGGCACCTTTCCGGCTGTTCAACGACCGTCCACACCTGGTGGCCGGTGCGACTTTTCCGCCGGCCACGTCCCGCCCCGGCCGGACGGCTGCGGACTCCTATCTCTGACCTCAGCCGCAAAGTAGGCGGCGTGTCGAGCGTCAGCGAGAACACGGCGGTGCGTCTGAACTGGTCGAACGAGGCAGGGGGCTCCCTTCCCTCGCTCGACTATCGTGATCATGAGGGGCGGTCACAGAACCGAGTCACAGGGCTGTCACTATTCGTGTCGACCAGCACGTCGGGCACCCACTCGTCGGTGGCGAGCTTGTCCCACAGCGCGCTGGGCCTCTCGTCGCGGGGGGACCTCACCACCTGGCCCCACTGCTGGCAAGCGATCTTGACCGGATGGCCGGGGTCAAGTACGTACTTCACCCCGCCTTGTACCGATGGGGCGCCGTAGACGATCGCGGGCCCGGAACGACGGATCTGAGCGGGGACCCCCATCTCCTCCGCCGAATCGAGCTGTGGGGTGACTCCCCGCTTGCCCCGATCGACCTTTCCGCCCCCGGAATGTGTCGGGGGCGGCGTCGACACACCTGGGCCGGAGGTACAGGAGGAGTTGAGGGAGAGCACGTTGGCACAGTTCCCCGTGACCGATGGATCAGCCGAGCCCGACGAACCGGAACCGAACGACACCGATACTGTCAGCGCCCCGCCCCCGATGAGGGCGGCAAGGGCCGCAGTAACGCGCTTGGAAAGGTGGGGCAGGAGAGCACGCATCGGGAGCCCATCTGCTGCGGGCCCCCGGCGACGGCCGCGCAGCATCACATTCGGTGCTGGCGCCCGAAGGGC
The DNA here is from genome assembly GCF_044767385.1 of Streptomyces sp. NPDC101393. Lineage (NCBI taxonomy): Bacteria > Bacillati > Actinomycetota > Actinomycetes > Kitasatosporales > Streptomycetaceae > Streptomyces > Streptomyces sp. NPDC101393. The sequence goes on from NZ_JBIWNU010000020.1 coordinate 19,802, forward strand.
TGATTTCGAAGCTCGCCTCTGAGGGCTTCTTCGGCTTGAAAGCCGGATGGCGGGCCAGCGCCGGGAACCGGCGCGCCTTACCCCTCGTCGCTTTGCCTCTGTCACCTGATCCGGCGGGTCGCTGTTACCCGTACCGGGGTCTGAGCCGTCGTACTCGTGGCCGTGGAGACCGCGCATCGTTGGCTCAGGCGCCCGGTGGGCTCTTGACTATCCGCGGAGACAGGTGCCTGTCTCAAGTATACCCCTAACTGGCAAATGCGACATTTTGCCTGGTCAGGCGATGAGCGCCGATGTCACCGCCAACGGCTGGCTGGACCGATGTTCCCCAGAGCCGTACTCGGCGTCGCGGCGAGCACGTGATCCGCCCCGCTACTTTGCGGCTGGTGTCTGAGCTAGGACACCGGGGCCCGGACGTACGGTGGGGACATGGCCGGAAGGCCGCGCCGGTGCGCGCGCTGCTGGAAACCGCTGAGGGCCACTGCCCGCAGCGACGCCCGCTTCTGCTCGCAGGCGTGCAAGGCCGCCGAGCGCAGGTGGCGCCAGCACTACCTCGAGGCCGTCGCCATCGGCCTGTGGTTCACCATGGGCCGGGAAACCGAGCACGTCGTGCGCTGCCCGTCGTGTGGCCGGCGGTTCGCGCTGGGCCACGGACACCGGCGTGACTCGGTCTACTGCTCGCATTCCTGCCGGCAATCGGCGTACAGGGCTCGCCACCAAGCGAAGCGGGTACGCGAAGACGTCACGGGTGACGGATCGTTGTACCTGCTCCAGCCCGTGGACCAGCACTAACCACCCGTTCGAGGACGGGGCGGCAGGGAAGTCGGTCCTCGTCAGCGCCGGTAAGACCTGTTGGACCCAACACCCCTAACCAGCGGATTCGGCGGGGAGCCCGTGGCGGGCGGCGCGCAGTTCGGCCAGGAGCGCCAGGGCTTGGTCGCGGGCCTCGGCGGCCTCCGTGGTCGGGGCGGTGTCGCCGTGGGCGTCGCGCAGCAGCTGCAGGCCGCGCAGCCGGTCGGCGAGGCCGGGGCCGTCGTCCTCGCGGACCCACACGACGAACTGCTGGGCGGTTCAGCGCCGGGCAGAGCCCGACGACCAAGATCGCAAAAATGTGGGTTAAGGCGGCCCCGCCCGGGCTGGCCGTACGGAGGTTCCGCTGTTCAGAGACTGAACACGGCGCCCGTTCAGTCTCTGAACAGCCGGGGCGTTCAGAGACTGAACGGGCGCCGGGGCCGGGTGATCACCGAAACGGGGCCGAGACGGGCTGTGACGGGGGCCAGGAGCGCCGTATTCCGGTCCGGGGTCGGGGAGTGCCGATCAGCCCCGGAGGGCGGCACAGGGGCGCTCACAGACGTTCCGCCGTGCTCTTGGTAGTCGCCGCGCGGAGCGCGTCTGTGTTCATCGGCGGAGCCGATGGGGCTTGGAAGTCGTGCCCGTAGGGCTCCTCTTTGGGTACTGACCTGCACTTTCTCTCCCAGGGACGCCCCACGGCGCGGGCGCGTCACCCGTGAGGGTGACGCGCCCGCGCCCCCTCACCAAGGGCTATTAACGGGCCCTTGCGCTCGTTACTCGCCGGTCTTGTCCCGGTCATGACCTGCCCGTTCCCGGCTCTCCGCCAGTCCCGGCCGGGGTCACGGCTCCGCTTCCTGCGTGCGGGGGTCAAGATCGTTCGTCCCGGGAGGGGGAGGAGAGGTGGTGTGAGCTGGGGTGATGGGCGGCGCAGCGGCCGCCCATCGGGGTGTGGTCGGGGGCGCAGGGGCCCGTTAATGGCTGGTCCGCGCCGAGCGGCGCGGCGGCCGCCGGCCTTGGCCGGCCTTAACCCCCGTTTTTGCGATCTTGGTCGCCGGGCCCTGCCCGCCCGTGCTGCAACACGGCGCTGCCCGTGCAGCACCCGATGCAGCAGAGCAGCAGGTCACCGCTGCAACGCGCTGCTGCTGCCCGCCGCGTTGCAGCACGTGTTGCAGCAGCAGCGCCGCCGCGTTGCAGCGACGCGTTGCACCAGGCGCCGCACGTGCGACGCCCCCGACGCGGGAGTGCGCCGGGGGCGGTCTCGTGTGACGAAGACGGGCAGCAGCCTGCCAGCTACGGCGGACAGCGTCGCGGGCTCACGCCCGACGGGCACGCGGCAGGGCGGCGTCGAGGGCCTGGACGACCTCGTCCGCGCTGCCGGCCACCGGCCCGAGGTCGATCCGGGCGGAGCTTCCGTGGCGGCCGCCGTCGACCTCGTACCGGGACAGCCCCCAGCCGCCTGCCTCGCCGCGGCTGAGCACCCACTCCTCGCCCAGGTGCCCGAAGTGCAGCTGGCAGCGGCACTCCTCGACGACCGGCCCCTCGGCAAGCGGGAAGCAGGCGGTGTCCGGACTGACGTAGAGCGAGGCATGACGCGGCAGGAAGGCCCGCCGCACCGCCTCCACCAGCTCGTGACGCTCGCTCGCGCTGGTCATCGATCCCCTTTCACGCACTCGCATTTTCGTTCGATTTTGGGCGAAATCAGGTCTGCGCCATGTCGACGAAACGGCTGTAGTGGCCCTGGAACGCGACCGTGATCGTGGCTGTGGGGCCGTTGCGGTGCTTGGCCACGATCAGGTCGGCCTCGCCGGCGCGCGGCGACTCCTTCTCGTACGCGTCCTCGCGGTGCAGCAGGATCACCATGTCGGCGTCCTGCTCGATCGAGCCGGACTCGCGCAGGTCGGAGACCTGGGGGCGCTTGTCGGTGCGCTGCTCGGAGCCGCGGTTGAGCTGCGAAAGGGCGACGACCGGGACGCCGAGTTCCTTGCCCAGCTTCTTCAGGCCCCGGGAGATCTGGCCGACCTCGACGACGCGGTTCTCGGCGCGCTTGCCGGACTCCATGAGCTGGAGGTAGTCCACGACGATCAGGTTCAGCCCGTGCTTCTGCTGCAGGCGCCGGCACTTCGAGCGGATCTGGAGCATCGTCAGGTCGGCGGAGTCGTCGAGGAACAGCGGGGCGGCATCGATGGCCGGCATCTTGCGGCCGATCGCCTTCCAGTCCTCCTCGGTGAGGTTGCCGCCGCGCATGTGGTGCAGGGCGACGCGGGCCTCGGCGGACAGCATCCGCATGTTGATCTCGGAGACGCCCATCTCCAGCGAGAAGAACACGCTGGGCAGGCCATCCCGGATCGAGCAGGCCCGGGCGAAGTCGAGCGCGAGGGTCGACTTGCCCATGGCCGGGCGGGCGGCGATGACAATCAGCTGGCCCGGCTGGAGGCCCTGGGTCAGCTGGTCGAGGTCCTTGAAGCCGGTGGAGACTCCGGTGAGCTCGCCGCCCCGGTTCTGGATCGCCTGCAACTCATCGATCGTCGAGGCCATGCTGCCCTCGCCGGGGCGCTTGGGGTCGGCGGCCGTGGCGACCTCGGTAGCGGCGTGGATCTCGGCCTGGGCGGCGTCGGAGACCTGGGCCACCTCGCCCTCGCCGGACCAGGCCATCGCCTGGATGCGGGTGCCGGCCTCGATGAGGCGACGGCGCACTGCCAGGTCGTGGACGATCTCGGCGTAGTACTCCACGCTCGCCGCGGACGGCACCGCCTGGACCAGGGTGTGCAGGTAGCTGGCGCCGCCGACGCGGGCGATGTCGCCGGACTTGGTCAGCTCGGCGGCGACCGTGATCGGGTCGACGGGCTCTCCGTCGCCGTAGATCTTGGTGATCGCGTCCTGGATCGTCTCGTGGGCGGGTCGGTAGTAGTCCGCGGGCTTCATCGGCGAGCCGAGGAAGTCGGCGATGGCGTCGCGGCTGAGCAGCTGACCGCCCAACACCGACTGCTCGGCGTCGAGGTCCTGGGGCGGGACGGACCGCAGGCCGTCACCAGGGTGCTCGTCGTCGTGGTGGCCGTTGCGGGGGTTGGCTACCGTGGTCATTCGGTCTCCTGGGTTCGTGGCTTCGGATGTGGGTGATCGCGACGGGTCGCCCCCAGCCCGGGGCGACCCGTCCTCGTTCGGGGCAGGTCAGGCCGTCGCGAGGACGACGGACGGGTTGCACTCAGGGCACTTGCGCGGGCTGCCCTCACGGGGCGTGATCCAGCGGTAGTTCGCCGAGTCGCAGTTGCCGCACCAGGGCACCGCTCCCCCGGCCACGGCCTTCGGGGCCGGCGGCGGGTTGTGCTCGGCGTGCCGGGTCAGGCTGGAGTAGCCCAGCGCGGGCAGCTGCCCGGCGAGCTTGGCGACGTGCTCAACCGGCCAGTCCAGCGCCAGCAGCTCGCGGGCCTCGCCACGCAGCCGCTGGACGACCGACTGCATGGGGTACACGCCGTTGAGCGCCAGGACGTACGCCTCGACGGCCTTGCCGACCTTCGGCTCCAGCTCGTCGCTCTCCTGGCGCTGATCCGGAACCGCAGCCGATGCGGCAGCAGACGACGCCGTGGTCGTCTTCCGCGCAGCGCTGCTCTCTCTCTCGTCCTTCGGCTCAGCCGCCGCAGCCGGTGCGGCTGTGGCGGGCGAGGAGGGAGAGAGAGATTGGTCTAGTTGATGTTGGTCTCGTTCAACCCCCATCTGTGGGGGTACCGAACCCCCTTCCGTGGGGGTACGCACCCCCTTTTTTGGGGGTACGGGCTGACCTGCGGGTTTGCGGATCGCCGCAGGTCGCGCCGTACCCCCATCCATGGGGGTACGGAAGTCGGCGAGGAGCGGCGCCACGAACAGGTCGACGGGCGGCATCGCGGCCTTCGCCTTCTTCGCGGCCGCGCGAGCCTTGGCGACCCCGTCGCAGTGGGCCTTGAGGCCGTCACGGACCGCCGTCAGCCACTTGTCGAACTGGGCCTCGCGCTCCTTGCGGGCCTCGGGCGTCTCACCCTTGGGGCCGCGGTTCAGCGCGTACCACTCGCTCGTCGACCGCGCGCCGGTGTGGGAGGCCGGCGGCGTCTGGTGGACGATGTACCGGTTGCGGCGGACCAGGCCGATCATGGTGCGCACGACCTCGATCGCGCCGATGACCTCCAGCTGGAGCATGTACTTCGAGACGTGCTCCGGCTTCTTCAGCTGGAGGATCCGCGCCAGCGTGGCCAGGCCCGGCCATACCTCGGTGTCGCTGCGCTCGCTGGTATTGATGTGCGCGGACAGGCCCCAGTACAGGGTCCGGGCGTCGGAGTCGACGCCGGAGAACAGCACCCAGTCGCCGAGCTGGCTGAACGGGGCGCGTCGGCCGAGGGTGACCTCAAGGGTCTCGTCGAGCGCGTTCGGGTCGGTCGGCTGGTCGCTCATCGGCCCACCGCCTCGGCGGCGGTGGTGGGCTGGGCGTTGATGCGGTGCGTCGGCACGGTCTTCGTCGTCACCGGGCCGTTGTATGCGCGAAAGCGGACACCCCTGTCGGGGGTGCGATTCAGCGTCGTGTTCATCGTCACGGCGCCTTCGTACGCGGCCGCGGACGTTACCGTCGCGGGCTCCGCGGAGGCGAGCCGGAGGGGGCAGTGCATGGGGGGGCGATCTCTCCCAATCGGGGTAGAGAGCCGCACGTCGGTGGTGATCACCAGCTAACTAGTCAGGTGCCCGGGCGGTGCTGCGGAAACGCAGCTAGCCCGGTTACTCTGTCAACTGGTGACCGGGCCCCTGAAGGGGTCGGGAGCCCGGCGTTACCGCCGACGTACGACTCAGGGCAGTGGCTTTCTCAGGGCCTGGCGTGAGTCGAAGCTCGAACCGGGGGCCGCTCCTGCGCCAACAGGGGCGGCCCTCGGCGTTACGGGGCGCGTGCGTGCATGAGGATCATGGTGGGGCCCTTCCGCCGGTTGGGAAAACCGGCGATGAGCTGGTAGAAGGCGACGGCACATCCGCTGATCGTGCCGTGCGGCGTCGTCATGTTGTACCGGGTTTCCGCCGCCGATACTCCGGGTTCCCGTTCGCCGGGAGCGATCCTGGAAGTTCGTCCCGTCAAGAGGGAAACGCGGGATGTCAACGGCGTGGCGCCGTGTCCCGCTGGCCCACTGTCAGTGGGTACGCGTAGCCTGCTGACCATCGCAGGCACCTCCTTGTCAGGTGCTTAGATCGCGGGTCGGGCTCTCACACACCGACGTCGCGACCGGCAGGCCCCCACGGGGGCCTGTTCGCGTTTCGCGGGACATCATCCACCCATCTGCGGCTGGGTGTCGGTCAGTGCATCGGTCCCGGAGTGTCGCCGTGCCGCTTCCCGAGGGCGGAGTACATCACCCGTCGTCCTGGGGGACAGCCTGCCTGCGGGCTGCGCGAGCGGCTTCCTGCACAACTACGTTCCAGGGCTGGAGGTCCGCCCACCGGCCGAGGGCTGCCGCCTTGTTGACGAGATGGGAGCCATACCGCTCGCAGCGCTCCCGGGGCACGGGCCTTTCACGTCGGCAAGCCTCCGAGAACACCCCGCGGGCCTCCTGGTCCAGGCGCCGGAGCTCCTCGAGGAGGTCGGCCGGCAGCTGACGCGGCAGAGGCAAGCCAAGGACGTGTTCCTCGTCAGGGACCTGGTGCAGATTGTGGCTAGAGTCCAGACGCGCCGGACGCTGCGCCACCCAGCCGGAAACGACGCCGGCATCGGTGACGGTCCGGACGTGCTGAAAGCCATGCCGTGTGTAGTAGGCGTGCAGCTTCGGATTCGTCGTCCAGGCGTCCAGGCGTAGCCAGGCAACGCCCTCCTGGGCTGCCTGGTCGCCTGCCCAGTTGAGGATTCGAGTGCCGAGTCCGGTGCCGGCGAACTGCCGATCCACGGTCAGCTTGTGCACGTACCGGGACGGTTCGGCGCGTTCCTCCGGAGTCCAGAGCCGCGCGTCGGCGTCTTGATCCAGGGTTACCGTCGCGCAAGCGTCGGCGTTCGCCGACGCCCTGATCATGTAGACCTCGCCTGCTCGGATACTGGCGAGGATGTTTTCGGCAGGGAAGGAGTTCGACCACTGGTCTATGCCCAGTGGGGCCAGCCAGCTCGCCGCGTCGGTGCGGAACTTGAGCAGGCGAGGCAGGTCGGCTTCCTCAGCGCGACTGATGATCACTGCGCACCCCAAGGGATGCGGGGCCGCTTCTCGGCATCGGCGGGCCTGGTCCGCTCGTAAACGATCACATGGCGATCGCCGGGAACGACGTTAACCGTGACCTGGACCGGCCTGTCGCCACTGAAGACGGTCGCGATGTGCTCCCCAACAGGTACGCCTGGGCCGAGCTCTAGCCGCTGGGCCTCACTCGGGAGAGGCATGCGGATGTAAATCTCGTCCAGGGCCTCCTCCAGCTCGGCCCCCAGGAGCTCGGCCAACACGGCATTGGTTCCGCGAGCGACGTCGCCAGGGTGCATCCAGTCCGTCCCCTGGACGAGGTCAAGGGAGGTATAGGAATCGTTGATGTTGTACGGCACGCCATCCAGCCGGCGAACCCTCCGCCGCACCGCCACCGACGCGTCCTGAGCCAGCCCGAGCCGCTCGCGAATCGCTACGGGCGCTTCGACGATCGACACCTCGATGTCCTGGCTCGGAGTCCGCCCGTCCTCCTGAGCCACCAGGTTGGTGAAGATGTCCATTTCCGGTGGCTTACGTCGGAATTCCGCCTGCGGCCGGTAGACGAGCCTCTTGCGCTCGACCACGAAATAGCCCCTGGGGCGCTGGGGGGCGATGAGCCCTTCGTTAACGAGAACCTTCAGACCTTCCCGGACTGTGGCCCGGGCTTTCACCTGGTACTGCTCCATGAGTTGGGCCTCGGTCGGGAGCTGGTCACCGGGGCGCAGTGGTCCGCCGAGGATCTTTTTGCGGAGATCATCCGCAATCTGCTGGTAGACGGGCAACGGCTTCATGACCCCAATGTGTACCCCGCAGTCACTCCATTGTCCAGTCAATGCGAAACGTATAGCGAGTGCGCTTGACGGGTGACCGTCCGTGGGTGCAGCATCTCTCTCGGCAAGTCATTGTCTAGGCAATGCACACCGAGCGAAACGTGTGCTGCACCTAGTCATTTGCCGATGGAGCCGCGCGGCTGCAGAGCGCAGATCGGGACCACCGCACCTTTGCGGCAGGCCGGACGCGGAACCCGTCGTTCCTTGAGAACTCCACAGCGAAGCAAATTTCGGGCGCGGCGCCCCTGCCGTCATTACGACGAGAGACCCCCTCATCAGCGCTTTTCGGCTGGTGGGCTCTTGAGCGGGGGGCTGGCCGCACGGCACCCGAGAGCGGATCTCAGAGGGCCCCAGGGGTGGGGCCACGGGTGCGAGTCCCTATCCGCTCACCGCGTCGCACAGACGACGCGACCCCCGGCACGGCGCTGGAGACGCCATATGTGCCGGGGGTCTGCACGGACCATCCGTCAACAGGAGCTGATCCGCATGAACATCATCGCAGCTACCACCGCCGCCCCGTTGCGCCCCCAGGCCATGGCGGCCGGCGTCGAGGACGTCGTCGCTGAGGCATGGAGCGTCTACGGCGAGGTGCAGACCCTCGCCGGCCTCGGTATCGAGGTCGAGGTGAGCGTGTCCCGACAGGGCCGCATCGCCGTCGAGGTCACCGCCAGCCGTGAGGCCGTCGAGCTGCTGCCCGCCCTGGTCGAGCAGCTGGAGCGCAGCACGGTCACCTACACCCCGACCGGCGTCCGGGCCATCGGCACCATGTGCCGCGGCCACGTCGACGTCGCCGTCACCGTGGACCGCGCGGACCTCACCACCGCCGAGCTGGAGCAGCTGGTCGCCGCCACCGACGCCGTCCGCGGCTCGAAGGCGGGGCGGGCGGCATGAGCGACCTGAGCAACCCCGCCGAGCGCGAGGAACTGTCCCGCAAGGTCGGCGAGCAGAACGGGCGCTCGTCCGGCTCCAACTCCGGCAAGAACGGCTGATGGACGACGGCATACGCCGCGCTCGTGCCGCGCAGCAGCGCGCGGCCTGGGCCATCGCCCACTACGGCCTGACCCATCCACGCACGCAGGTCGTGCTCGCCGCGGCCGCCGTCCTGGCGGCCGCGGCGTGGCAGGCCGGCCACCGCGTGGTCCACGTACATCCCGCGCCCGCAAGGGCGGAGAGGTAGCAACGCATGAAGCTCAGGAAGTGGCGCCTGGTGCGCCGCGACGAGCTCGACGACCTGCGCGCGGCGGCCGCCGCGGCCGAGGTCGACGCCCAGGAGGCGACCGACATCGCCACCGAGCGCGACGCGCTCGCGGCGAAACAGCTGATGCAGGAACGGGAGCTGAAGGTGCTCCGGCGGAAGGCCCGCCACGCGGACGAGGACACCCTCGCCGTGGTCGTACGCGCCGCCGCCGCCCTGTTCGCCCTGCGGCAGGCCCGACAGCGGATCGACGCTCTCGCCGACCAGGCGCAGGTCCTCATCCTGCGCCGGTCGCTCGCCATCGAGCTGCTGAACGAGATCAACCCCGCCCAACTGCCGCCCGAGGCAGCCGAACAGATCCGCATCACGATCGACGCCCTGGTCAGGGGCGGAGAGGTGGCCAACGCATGAACGCCCTTGCCCTGTTCAACACGCCCAAGCGGGCCATCCGGCGGTTCCGCGAGGCCCATGGCGCCACCGAGACCTGGAGCGCCGAGGACCACGCGCGCTTCCAGAACCTGCTCATCTGGGCCCACCAGACCGGGCCGCTGACGCGGCTGCGGCTGCGCGCGCAGGCCCTGGTGCTCATCGCGTACGCGCTGCCGCTCTACACGCTGGCCGAGCTGACCCAGGCGGTCCGCGGCCAGTACTGGGACCGGCTGGAGTCGTACATCGACCGGCTCGACGACCAGGTCCAGGCCGCGGAGGAACGGTGCGTGCACGCCGGTGACGAGCCCTGGGTGGTCCGCGTCGGACACGTCACGGACCGGGTGACGGACGTGGTGTGCCGGGTGGCCGGCCACCTCGCCCGCGACTGACAACAGCACGACTCAGGTGGCCGCCTACGGGCGGCCACCCGCATGAGAGGAGACGGCGTGGCCGCCCCGACAGCCACCCGCAACAACAAGAAGAAGAACACCCCGGCCCGCAAGGCGCCGGCCAAGCAGCCGCCCGCTCCGCGCCGTTCCCCGGCGACCGCGGCCCCGGCCCCGGTCCCGGCGGTCCAGGCCCCCCGGCCGGAGGCGAACGTCGAGGAGGCTTTCGAGCGCGACCGGGTGGCGGACGCCGTGGACCTGGCCCGCTACACCGCACAGCAGGAGATCGCCCGGCTGCTGGAGGACGCGCAGCAGGACGCCGCGGACCTGGTCGGGTGGGCCCGGCAGGAGGCCCGGGGTGTCGCGGCCGAGGTGGCCGAGGCGGCTGCGGACCGCCTCCAGCAGGCCGCCGTCGAGGCGGAGCGCATCCGCCTCGACGGCGGCCTGATGGCCCAGCAGATGCGCACCGACGCTGCCCATACGGCGGCGGCGGTCATCGGCCAGGCCCAGGTGGAGGGCCGTCAGGTCCTGATCGAGGCCGCTGACGAGGCCGGGCGCCGTCTGGAGGCGGCTCGCCAGGAGGCGGACCGGCTCCTGGCCGAGGCCAGGAGCCTGGTGCAGACGATCCTCGACTCGGCTCGGGCCGACTCGGCCCGGGAGGCCGAGGAGATCACGGCGGCCGCCGAGGAGCGGGCCCAGACCGTGCGCACCAAGGCGCAGGAGGCGGCGGATGCGCTGCTGGCCGACGCCGAGCGGCGGGCCGGTGAGCTGGTGGACCTGCGCCGGTCCTCCGCTGAGGCCGCCTACCGCTCCGCCTTGGCGGACGCGGCGCGGATTCTGAAGGAGGCCCAGGAGCAGGCGAATGAGGCGGCGGCCGCGCGGAGTGCACTCGACTCCGAGCTGGAGTTGACCCGCCGCCGGGGCCAGCTCGAACTGGATGAAGAACTCGCTGGCCGGCGGGCCGAGGTCCAGGAGGAGTTGGACCGCTGCCGCTCGGAGGCCGAGGAGTGCCGGGCTGAGATCGAGGCGCGGCACGAGCACCGCCGCCAGGAGCAGCGCGAGGAACTGAGCGCTGAGCTGGCGGAGATGCGGCGGAAGGCCGAGGCCGATGCGGGCGTGGCAGCCAAGGCGATCCTCGACGGAGTCGAGGATGAGCGGCAGCAGATGCTCAAGGACGCCGTGGAGGCCATGGCCCAGGCGACGCAGGAGCGGCGCCGGGCAGAGAAGGCGTGCAAGAAGCTGCGCGCGGCCGAGGAGCGGAAAGCGAAGCGGGCTCGTCGCAAGAAGTCGGGGTCCAAGTGGTTCTGGCGCAACGTGCCCTGGCTGGGGTTGGCCGCGGCTGTCGGGCTCACCGCCCAGGGCGAGTACATGCTCGCCCAGACCGTCGGCATCTCCGACGTCGCCGCCCCGCTGCTGCCCGCCGCGGTAGACATCTACGCCGTCACCGCGTTCCGTCGCCGGACGGACGTGCCGTGGGCGCTGGGAATCATGGCGGCCGCGAACATCGCTGCCCACCTCGCCAACCCCGGGCACGGGGCACGGGCACTGACCACCGGTGTCGTCCTGGTCATCGTCACCGTCGTCTGGCGGGTCCACAACCTCATGGAGGACGAGGACGACGAGGACGTCGCGCAGGAGCCGGAGACCGGTGACCCGAGCGACGACGAAGACGCGGTGGACACCGGTAACCCGGCGCCTACCGGTAGCGGTAACCGGGGCGGTAACCCGGCGCCTACCGGTAGCGGTAACGCGACCGGTAGGCCGAGCGGTACCGGTAGCGGTAACCCGACCGGTAAGCCGCGCTCTACCGGTAGCGGTAAGCGGGGCGGTAAGCCGCGCTCTACCGGTGGCGGTAAGGGCGGCCCCACCGCCGAGCAGCGGACCGCGGTGCGGGCCCGCGCCGCCGAGATTCTGCGGGCGGGCGAGACCCCCTCGCCCACCGCCCTCGCCGAGGAGTTCACCGCCTTCGGCATCGCGGACACCGAGTGGTTCCGCAACCAGATCCGCGCCGTCCGCACCTGATGCGGCGCGGCGAAGCACGCCGCGGGCTGGGCCCGCCTCTGCCCCCGAAAGACGGCGGGCCCTTTCCCGAGAGGAGAACGATCCCGTGTCCGAGATCGAGCACGTCACCCCCGAGGTCATCAACCGCGTCCCGGCCGAGTTCAGGCCGCTGCTGAATCTGCAGCACCTGACGACCTGGACGGTGGACCGCGAGCGCGAGCACAACAACGACCACGCCACCTACGAAGCGACCCGCGCCGCCTTCCAGACCGCGCTGCGGTCCCAGCACATCAAGGGCGACGGGAAGATCTCCGCCTGGAGGCGCACCCGGAAGGTCGACAAGCACCTGAAAGCGCTGGTCAAGTCGTCCAGGGACGCCTCGCGGGCCCTCCAGTCGCTGCGCCTGTCCTACGCCGACCACGTCCGGGTGGTGGCGGCGCTGCCCGAACAGCGGGCCCAGAAGGCCGCCGACAAGGCCAACCGCCGCCAGGGCGCCGGCGCTTTCGTCGCCAAGAGCTTCAACAAGACCCGCGACGCGTTGACGCCCGCCCCGGCGGAGGAGGCCACCGGCGACGAATCCGCAGGTCAGGCGGGTGCGGCGGCGCCATCGAAGATCCGCGGCGTGAACGACCTCTTCGAGAAGGGAGCCTGAGTCCGTGTCGGCGATCGAGGAGGCGCGGGAGGCCAACCGCCAACGGCATTGGGCCGAGCGGCAGCAGCGCCAGCAGGAGCGCGGTCCCCAGGGGATCGCGGAGGCGTGGTGGGACCAGGTCAAGCAGGTGTGCAAGGCCGAGTCCCGCAACGGCAATCCGGAGGCGTGGGAGGACCTTTCGCGGACGCTGGAGAACTTCCTCCTGCGCTACTCCGCGTAGTCATCATCACCATCATCACCGCGACGGGCGGGCTGGATGGGGCCTCTCAAGGTGGGCGCGCGGGCCCGCGGGCGCGCGGGCGCGCGAGAGTGCCCCATCCGGTGACCGTCTGTCAACACTGGAGGACCCGTGGCAGACGACGACCGGAACGTCTTTCCCTTCCGGCCAAGGGGGGCGGCGCCGCCGGGGCTGCCCCCGATTCCGGGCGGCACGCGCCCGGCCGCACCGCCCGACGACCCGCCGCCCTCGGCCGATGAGCCGGACGGCGGCGAAGCACCGCCGCCGGGCAGCCGCTCCCGCCGGTCGGCTGCCGACTCGCTGCTGGCGCTGAGCGCCGAGCCGCCGAGCCTGCCGCCCCTCCCGTCCCGGCCGCCGGCCACCACCGCGGCCGTACGGTCCGAGGGCCTGGACGACGAGGACCCGGAGGCCCCGGGCCTGGCCGCGCTGGGGCTGTCGACGTTCCTGGCCGTCGCGCTCGCCGCCCTGCGCGGCACGGCGACAGTCGTACAGGACTGGCGGCAGCGCCGTATGGAACGAGCCGAGGAACTGGCCCCGCTGCGGGAGGCCCGCCTCAAGCACCGCCTGGCGGGCGAGGAGACCGCCGCCAAGCACGCCCTGGCCATGCAGGGCATCGGCGACAAGGCCGCGCAGAAGAAGGGCGTGCCCTCCAGCCAGGAGTACGGGCGCAAGTCCCTCGGCAGCGGCGGCCGCGGCGGCTCCCTGATGGGCGGCGGCGGCAAGGGCTCGGGAGCGCCGGGCGGCAAGTCCGGTGCCGGCGCCGGACGGACCGGTTCTGGACCGACCGGCACCGGCCCGGGCGGGAAGACCGGCCGGGGCGGCAAGACATCGACCGGCACCGGCTCGGTCGGCACAGACAAGGGCGGAAAGAACGGTTCCGGCGGCGCAGGCAAGAGCGGCAAGACCGGCTCCGGCGGCGCGGCCAAGACCGGCTCCGGCACGGGGATCAAGTCCCCCTCCGGCGGCAAGTCGCCCAGCTCCAGCTCCTCCAGCCCCGCGCTGGAGCGCGCACGCGGCCGCCAGGAGCGGGCCGCAGCCCGGCAGGGCGCGAAGGACCAGCGGCGTGCGGACCGGCAGGCCGGCCGGGCCGGGTCCCGGGCCAAGGACCGGGACGCAGCCCGAGACCACAAAACCCGCGCGGGCGACGCCCGGCAGGAGACGAAGGACCGGATCCGCAATGCGCGGGCCGACGCGAAGCAGGCCCGTAAGGAGCAGGCGCACCAGGACCGGTTCGAGGCCAAGCAGAAGGAGCGCAAGGCCCGGGACAAGGCCCGGCGCCAGAGGAAGGAGGAAGCTGCTGCTGCCGACGCCGACCGCACCAAGCTCGGGGAGGCCGTGGGCGAGACAGCCAGGCGCCGCCTGAAGAAGAGGCGCAAGAACCTCGACCCGCCGGTCGTGAGCAAGGTGCGGCGCAAGAAGCGCAAGAAGAAGTCCAAGTCGGCCCCGGCGGGGGCCGGGACAAGCACCGGGCCGGGGCCGGGCACGAAGCCGACGGCCGGCACGAAGCCGACGGCCAGCGGGAAGCCGGGGGCGAAGAAGAAGCCCCGCTTCAAGAAGTCGAAGGGCAAGAAGTCCACCGGCTCCGGCTCCGGCTCGGCCGGGCGCACGTACTACGGCAGCGCTGGCAGCCCCGGTGGCCTCGGTGACGACGGGACGTTCTGGCCGCCGCCGCGCGGCGAGCGCAGGAGCGCGTACGACTCCATGCGGGACACCGACCCCAACCGAGCCACGGTGTGGGCCGAGTCGCTGCACGTCCCCGGCTCTCAAGCCCGCCGGTGGGAGCCCGCCGCGGTGACCACCGGAGCGCGGGCCCTGCCCGCCACAGCACCGGCTGCCCCCGCAGCCGCGGCAGCCCCGGCTGCCTCCGGGGCTGCCGCGGGCAGCCCCACCACGAAGGGAGCGCCCGTGAGCGCAGAGGTATCCATCCCCCACCTGGCGACCGCCGCGTCCGCCGAACACATGACGGAGGTGACCCTCGACGACGTCCTGGACGCCCTGGCGGACGCCAAGGACGAGTGCCTGACCACGTACGACGAATGCGCGCTGCTGTCCGACAAGGCCATCAAGCTCCGCGACTCGCTGTACGCGATCGCCTACGAACTCGCCCAGCGCAACAACGTCATCGGCCGCCGTACCTCCCGGGCGATGTACCGGCTGGCGGAGTCGATGGACCTGCTCAACAAGAAGGCCAAGGTGACGCGCCTGAAGTCGCTCAACGCCTCCGAGAAGGTCGAGGCCGCCCACGACGAGATGCACGACGCCTACCGGCCCGTGCAGCAGGCCGCATTCGACGCCGGCCTGAAAATGCCCTCCGCCCGCATCCACAACGAGGACTGACATGGGATCCGACCTGGTGCCCTACGCACCCCAGCCGCTCGCGAGGGGCAGGCGGCTGTCCTTCCTCACCATCGTGGCGCAGGTGACAGCCCTCACCGCTCAGGCCCTGTCCCTCAAAGAGGGCCTGTACATGCTCAAGCGCCGCATGGAGAAGGACTCCAAGAACATCGACGGCATCGCCGACATGTGCACCGAGGCGGAAGTCGAGACCCGGTTCACCGGCCTGATCAACGAAGCGGCCGGGTCACTGCGCGAAGTCGCCGAGGCGGCCTCCGGAATGGCGTCGGCCGCCGACCACATGGAAGCCAACGCACGCGCTTTCGGCGACGCCCACGAGAGCGAATACCGGGCCGTGTACGAAGCCGTGCAGGCATCCAACGTGCGGCAGGCGAAAGCGGGCTTCTACCGCAAGCGCTGAACCACCGCCTGAAGAACCACCAGTACAACCCCTATTAGACCTGTTGGGACCAACGGGTCTAACAGGGAATTTGAGGGGCCCGGCGAATTCCGCCGGGCCCCTCCCCCATTCCTATTCGCCCCTGGCGGGAGAAACACCGTGACGACTGAAATCGAGAAGGCCCCCACGGCCGACGTCGCCCCCGACAGGGGGCTCACCCCGAAAGAAGCACGACGCCGGGCAATTGCCGAACGCGTCCTGTACGGCGCGGCCGGCACCTGGGCCGCCGCAGGACCCGTCAGCGACGTGCCGTGGTGGGCGCACGGCGCGGTCGTGCTCACTGGCGCGCTGACTGCCAGGCGCGTATGGAAGCAGAGCGACGCCGACGACGGGACCGACCTGCTGCTGTCGGCCTACCGGTCGCTGCCGGTGCTCGGCTGGTCCGGCTCCTACACCGCGGGCCTGCTCTCGCCGGTCCTCCACTACCCCAACGGCTGGCCGATGCTGGCCGCCGGCGCCTGGACGCTCGGGATGATGCTGGCGACACCGTGGACCCGCTCGCGCGGCCTGCGCCGCGCCATCGAGCACGAGGTGGCCCGACAGCCCGAGCAGAGCGAGGACCAGGCGCTCGTGCCCGTCGAGGCCCCGCCGCCCACCACCTTCGACGGTCACATCAAGGCGATGTGGGCAGCCTCCCCGGCCACCGGCGAGACCTGGCTGGAGAACATCCGGCAGGGCCACCCCGACCGGCCCGACTTCGAGGCCCTGGTCCTCGCACCGGCCGGGCAGGCCGTGCCCGGCTCGGTCACGGAGCGGGCGGTCGCCGCCGTCTTCGACGTCCCCGAGGCGTGCGTGAACATCAGCGGCGTCGACGGCCACGGCCCCGGCCGTCTCCACATGCGCATCGCCCCCTCCGAGATGCACGCCAAAGCCACCGAACACGGGCTGAAGCGGCTGTGGGAGCAGAAGGTCTCCGCGCCCGGCGGCGCTGCCCCCGGCATGGAGCTGGTCGACTACCGCCTCGACAAGGCGGCGGGCACCTTGCGCATGCGGGTCGCGGCCGCCGACGGCCAGCTGATCAGCGTGCCCCGACTGAAGCTGGCCCGGGCGTTGCAGATCGACGACCCCGAGCTGCTGATGATCGAGACCGACGGCCTGGCCCACGCGGTCGTCACCTTCTACCGCGAGCACCCGCTGCTCAACATCCGCCAGGCCACCGCCGAGGACCTGACGATGGGCGCGGACGGCCGGATCTCGATCGGCCTGCGGCACGACGGGCGCCCGTTCAAGATGCCGCTGTATGACCCGGAGATGGGTGCGCTCACCGACCTCGCGGTCGGCGCCATGGGCTCCGGCAAGAGCGTCTTCCTGCTCACCGTGCTGATCGCCGAACGGCTCAGCGGCGTGATCAGCCTCGTCGCCGACGCCCAGTCCGGCATGTCCCTGCCGGAGGCCAACGGCCGGGTGCGGCACTTCGGCGCCGGCCTGGCGGCCATGGCCGCCACCCTCGGCGGGGCCTGCGCCGTCGCGGACTACCGGGAGAAGGTCTCCGCCGCCAACGGTTGGGGCTCCTTCGTCCTCAACGACCCGTGGCGGCTGGTGAACGTCACGCTGGACGAGATCAACCTGGCCATCGGCGAGCACGCCATCTGCCCGCCGGAGTTCAGCAAGTGGATCGTGGCGATGATCGCCCGCATCCAGCAGACCGGCCGCAAGTTCGGGTGTGGCCTCCGCTTCGCTGGACAGTCCATCCACGTCGCCGACCTCGGCGACGCCGAGAAGATCCGCGCCAACGCCAAGCAGGGCACCGTCTGGATGGGCCGGGTCAACAGCTCGATGACCCAGTCCATGGCCACGGACATGGTCGACGACGGCACCGACATCACCCCGATCCGCCGGTTCTTCGGCAGCATCTCGGAGGAGCTGGAGGCCGCCTGGGACGGCAAGGAGACCCCTCCCGGCCCGATCACCGCAGGCATGGCCTGGGGCCTCCAGGGCGGCCGCGCCACCTTGATGCGCGTCTTCAAGGCCCTGAAGCGGAACAAGACCTACCCGCACCTGATCAGCCTGTTCGAGTCCGCACCCGAGATCCCCGGCTTCAGCCCGGAAGAGGACGAGATCTTCAAGACCGTCTACGCCGATGCGCTCCTCGCCGCCGAGGCCCTTCTGACGCCGAGCCAGGACGACGAGGAGGAAGGCGGCAAGGCCAAGAAGGGCAAGAAGGGCATGCCCCAGCTCAGCGGCTCCGGCTCCTTTCCCGCACCGCCGAAGACGCTCCGGGACCTGGTCCTGGACGCCCTCGCCGACGGCGACCCCCACCGCGTCCGGGACGTCCGGGCGGCCGTGGGCGTCGGCACCGAGGGCGGACCGAGCTCCGGCTCCGTCGACAACACGCTCAGCAAGCTCGCCGAGACCGGCCGAATCGTCCGAGTCGGCCACGGCACCTGGGCCCTCGCCTCACGCGACTGACACCGCCCCGCGGGGCGCAGCCAACACACCGGCTGCGCCCCGCTCATTGCCCCCCCGCCGTTTCGAGGAGCGACCACACCATGCACGAGCCCCAGCCCTTCACCGCCCCTGCCGTGCCCCTGGCGCAGGCTCCGGCCCTCTACCAGCACCACACGCTGCAGCAGCTCCCGCACGACGTCGCCTTGGCCGCCGAGGCCGCCGACTCGCGCCGCGCTCTGGTGCAGCTGGAGGACGGCCGGTGGGTCGTGGCGCGCGTCCCTCCGGCTCCGCCCGTCATCGTTCCCGCCGCACCCGAAGCGGCGGCGCCCCGCCGTCCGCTGGCGGCGCTGGAGCGCGGCGCGATCATCGTCGTCGGCGGCGTCTGCGCGCTGACCCTCTCCACAGGAGCAGCCCTCGCCATGGCCGGCCCGTACCTCGCAGATCTCGCAAGCCTCGCGTTCGGCACCGCCGCGGTGCTCGGCACCGGCATCGCCGGATGGTTCGCCCTGCGGATCGCCGGGGCGCTGACCCGGGCCACCGGCACGGCGGCCGCGGCCACCGCACCCGAGCCCGCCACCCCGGTCGTCATCACCGGAAACGGCGGCCAGGGCGGCCGGTTCGGCTCCCGTGGGGGCATCGGCGTACGCATCGACAAGCTCACCATCAACCGCTGACCAACCTGGCAAGACCCCAGACCAACACCCATCAGACCTGTTGGACCCAACAGGTCCAACAGGGCGCCCTAGGGCCCATCACGAACGGAGACCCCCGTGGTCCTGTCCATCAGTGCCGTCGTGCTCCTCGGCATCGTCGTCATCCTGCTCATCCGCGCCCAGTCGCTGCGCATCGGCGGTGCGCTCGCCGCCGCCGGCTTCGGCTTCTTCCTCGCCTCCACCGGCCTGGCCTCCCCCATCCACCACGGCCTTGCATCGCTCGCCGGACTCCTCAACCAGATCACCACCTGACCGAAGGGCCCCGTCATGCTCCGCATCATCCGCGCCAAGCACCGCATTACCCAGGCCCTGGGCCTGCTCGTCAACGACGACACCGCACAGGCCGCCCAGCTGCGCGCCGCACTCAAGGGGGACCAGCAGTGACCGCCAAGAAGCCACTGACTGTCTTAGCCGCCGTCTTGAAGGCCCACGGCGCGTACTGCGGCTGCACTGGCGCCTGCGGAAAGGAACACACCGGACGGAAGTGCATGGCCGGGATCACCGGCAAGCCCATCCGGCTCACCGCCGCCCCCTACCCGCCCCACGCGACCGACGGGCAGAACGCGGCCGCACCAGTGTCCGAGCTGCGCCCCTGGTGCGGGCCGTGCTGGAAACGCGCTCTGGAGTCTGAGCGGGAGCGTGTCGCCGACCGGCGACGTAGGGAGCTCGAAGAGGGCCAGATCAGTCTGTTCGACGTCGTGCAGGGAGCCACCGCGTGACCGACATCGACGCGCGGCTGGACGCGGCCACCAGCACGGTCTTGGCGGAGATCAGCCGAACCGATGCCAAAAGCGGTGTCCTGCTCACAAGCTTCAGCTTGCCGCTGGCCGCGCTGGTCGCGGCCGTGCCCGGCCACGCCCTACCCGGCCCCTCCGCTGTCCTGGTCGGTGTCGGCACCGTCGGCCTGGTCGCCGCGATGCTCGTGGTCCTGGTCGTCGTTCGCCCCCGCCTCTCCGGGGCAGCGCGAGGTTCGTTCCTCTACTGGTCGCTGTGCACCAGCCCGGAGGCACTGGTCGAGGACCTGCGGAACCCGGTCGACCGGGCCGGGCACGTCATCCACCTGTCCCGGATCGCCAAGCGCAAGTACAGGGGGCTGCGCCTTGCCGGCGACATCACCGGGGCCTCGCTCATCGCCCTCGCGGCGGCGCTGCTCGCCGCCCTGTTCTGACAGCAGCAGCCCGGGGTGGGCCCGTTGGGTCCACCCCGACCTTTCCGGCACGACATCCGAACGAAGGAGTTCAGCATGACGATCACGACCGCTGAGACCGTGGCCCTGGTGGAGCGCGTAGCCGAGGAGCTGGCTGCCCCGCGCATGTGGTGGGGGATGAGCGGACACCGGGTCACCGGCGAGGCAGTGGCCCGCCACCTCGAGGCCGCGGCCGACCTGATGGAGCGCGAGGGATGGGACCCGCAGTTCTACGCGCCGCTCAGCGGCCACAGCATCGTCGACGCGCTCAACTGGACGGCGCGGGATGGCGCCGGCGACGCCGACACCCGGTACATCGCCCGCACCGTGACGGAGGCCCTGCTGCGGGCGCTCACCGGCGCCCCGTACGTGGATTGCGAGGTGTGGGGCGAGCACAGCTCCCGCCGCCTGCCCGAGATCCTGACGGCCCTCCGAGGCGCCAGTCGCCTCGCCCGGCTGTACGGCCCCGAGGGCTCCGGGGCCTGTTAGGCCCAACACCCCCAATCTGGCCTGTCTACGCAATCCCGCCCGCCCTGCCAGCCAGGGCGACAGCATGAGAGCCCGGGGCCGCCGTAATCGGCCCCGGGCTCACCACGAGAGGAAACCATGACCGACACCACCGAGGCGTACGCCGCCGTCGAGAAGGCGGCCAAGTCCCGTCATGCCCTGTACGTGCCGAGCGTCCTGGAGCACGCCGCCGCGCTGCTCACCGACCTGTGGGCCGCCGGTGAACGCCACGGCGTCGCCCCGAGCGAGTGGGGCTGGGCGGCCGACCTGGCAGGCGGCGCGCTCGATGTCGTCACCCGCCGGTACGAGCGCCCGGAGACCGAGCGCACCAGCGAGCAGACCACCGCGCTGTGCCAGGACCTGGTCGCGGCTCTGACCTCCGACGAGATCGGCCTGAGCGTCCTACCCGGGACGCGCAAGAACGTGGCGATCGTCGAGCGCGGCCCGGACACCCCGCGCGGCGGTTTCCGCGGAGACGCCAACCTCATGGTCGGCATCTACAGCAACGGCGGGTGGGACATCAGCATGAACGCCGACGGTGCCACGGTCCTGTCGATCGCCGCCCCCGCCACCACCGACGGGGCCGCCGAGGTCGCCGCCCTCGTACGGGCCGTCGTCCATGGCGAACTCGGTAACCCGTTCCGTCGTTGACCAACCGGCCTGATCCCCTCCCGCTCGGGGAGGGGGTCTGTACCGTGGCTCATAGCCGAGGAGGTTCACATGAGCGACATTGCGGCCGCGACCTGGACGACGGCCATCGATGGCCAGCTGGTCGAGATCCCCGCGACGATAGACGGCATCCGCGCTGTCCTGCCCGAGGCGGACCTGGAGGCGTACGACGCCGAGATCCGGCAGACCCCCGCCCAGGATCTGCACCGGGTGCTCGCCCGCTGGGCACTGCCGTCCTCGGCCGAAGCCGAGGACGACGCCTTGGTTTCCCGCCTGAAGGCCGGCGACTTCACCGGCTGCGTCCCCGCGGGCGACGAACACCGTGGGGTGGCGTGAGCAGCTACCGCATCCAGTACGCCCCCCAGGCCGAGGCGTCCCTCAAGGCCATGCCGCAGGATGCCCGCGGCGGCTTCGAGCGAGCGATGACCAAGACCTTGGGGCGCGATCCGTACGGCCACGGCTCCGTCCAGCTCAAGGGTGACCGCGACTATCGGGAGGTGACGGTCGGCGGCGCCTTCGTCGTCTACTACGTCAGCGCCGAGCTGCTGGTCGTCACCGCCGTCCGTATCGTGCACTGACCCTTTCCAAAGCGGGCCCCATCAACGGGGCCCGCTTTTTTTGCGTTCTGGCCTCCACTCGTCCGGATGTGATCACTGTCCGCAACCGCCCGCTCGGTAGATGTCCGCGACTCGCGGACGCGGCTTCGGCGTGCGGGCAGTCCTGGACGCCCCGGCAGCAGAGCCGGGGCGC
>NZ_JBIWNU010000021.1:0-3197 GCF_044767385.1 Streptomyces sp. NPDC101393
ACACAGTGGACGCGAGCAACTGAGGACAAGCCCTCGGCCTATTAGTACCAGTCAACTCCAACCGTTACCGGTCTTCCATATCTGGCCTATCAACCCAGTCGTCTACTGGGAGCCTTAACCCCTCAAAGGGGGTGGGAGTACTCATCTCGAAGCAGGCTTCCCGCTTAGATGCTTTCAGCGGTTATCCTTTCCGAACGTAGCCAACCAGCCATGCCCTTGGCAGGACAACTGGCACACCAGAGGTTCGTCCGTCCCGGTCCTCTCGTACTAGGGACAGCCCTTCTCAATACTCCTACGCGCACAGCGGATAGGGACCGAACTGTCTCACGACGTTCTAAACCCAGCTCGCGTACCGCTTTAATGGGCGAACAGCCCAACCCTTGGGACCGACTCCAGCCCCAGGATGCGACGAGCCGACATCGAGGTGCCAAACCATCCCGTCGATATGGACTCTTGGGGAAGATCAGCCTGTTATCCCCGGGGTACCTTTTATCCGTTGAGCGACGGCGCTTCCACAAGCCACCGCCGGATCACTAGTCCCTACTTTCGTACCTGCTCGACCCGTCAGTCTCACAGTCAAGCTCCCTTGTGCACTTACACTCAACACCTGATTGCCAACCAGGCTGAGGGAACCTTTGGGCGCCTCCGTTACTCTTTAGGAGGCAACCGCCCCAGTTAAACTACCCACCAGACACTGTCCCTGATCCGGATCACGGACCCAGGTTAGACATCCAGCACGACCAGAGTGGTATTTCAACAATGACTCCACAACCACTGGCGTGGCTGCTTCAAAGTCTCCCACCTATCCTACACAAGCCGAACCGAACACCAATATCAAGCTATAGTAAAGGTCCCGGGGTCTTTCCGTCCTGCTGCGCGAAACGAGCATCTTTACTCGTAGTGCAATTTCACCGGGCCTATGGTTGAGACAGTCGAGAAGTCGTTACGCCATTCGTGCAGGTCGGAACTTACCCGACAAGGAATTTCGCTACCTTAGGATGGTTATAGTTACCACCGCCGTTTACTGGCGCTTAAGTTCTCAGCTTCGCCACACCGAAATGTGACTAACCGGTCCCCTTAACGTTCCAGCACCGGGCAGGCGTCAGTCCGTATACATCGCCTTACGGCTTCGCACGGACCTGTGTTTTTAGTAAACAGTCGCTTCTCGCTGGTCTCTGCGGCCACCCCCAGCTCACCGAGTAAATCGGATCACCAGAAATGGCCCCCCTTCTCCCGAAGTTACGGGGGCATTTTGCCGAGTTCCTTAACCATAGTTCACCCGAACGCCTCGGTATTCTCTACCTGACCACCTGAGTCGGTTTAGGGTACGGGCCGCCATGAAACTCGCTAGAGGCTTTTCTCGACAGCATAGGATCATCCACTTCACCACAATCGGCTCGGCATCAGGTCTCAGCCTCAATGTGTGACGGATTTACCTACCACACGGCCTACACCCTTACCCCGGGACAACCACCGCCCGGGCTGGACTACCTTCCTGCGTCACCCCATCGCTTACCTACTACCACCTTGGATCGGCGGCTCCACCACGTCCCTTTGTCCGAAGACTCCAGGCCGGCTTCACGGCCTTAGCATTAATGGATTCGATACTGGGCGTTTCAAAGCGGGTACCGGAATATCAACCGGTTGTCCATCGACTACGCCTGTCGGCCTCGCCTTAGGTCCCGACTTACCCTGGGCAGATCAGCTTGACCCAGGAACCCTTAGTCAATCGGCGCACACGTTTCTCACGTGTGTATCGCTACTCATGCCTGCATTCTCACTCGTGAACCGTCCACAACTCGTTTCCACGGCTGCTTCACCCGGCACACGACGCTCCCCTACCCATCACAGTCCCCGTTGGGGGTATGTACTGCAATGACACGACTTCGGCGGTGTGCTTGAGCCCCGCTACATTGTCGGCGCGGAATCACTTGACCAGTGAGCTATTACGCACTCTTTCAAGGATGGCTGCTTCTAAGCCAACCTCCTGGTTGTCTCTGCGACTCCACATCCTTTCCCACTTAGCACACGCTTAGGGGCCTTAGTCGATGCTCTGGGCTGTTTCCCTCTCGACCATGGAGCTTATCCCCCACAGTCTCACTGCCGCGCTCTCACTTACCGGCATTCGGAGTTTGGCTAAGGTCAGTAACCCGGTAGGGCCCATCGCCTATCCAGTGCTCTACCTCCGGCAAGAAACACACGACGCTGCACCTAAATGCATTTCGGGGAGAACCAGCTATCACGGAGTTTGATTGGCCTTTCACCCCTAACCACAGGTCATCCCCCAGGTTTTCAACCCTGGTGGGTTCGGTCCTCCACGAAGTCTTACCTCCGCTTCAACCTGCCCATGGCTAGATCACTCCGCTTCGGGTCTTGGGCACGCTACTCAACGCCCTATTCGGACTCGCTTTCGCTACGGCTTCCCCACACGGGTTAACCTCGCAACATACCGCAAACTCGCAGGCTCATTCTTCAAAAGGCACGCAGTCACGACGCACCGAGCAAGCTCGATGCGCGACGCTCCCACGGCTTGTAGGCACACGGTTTCAGGTACTATTTCACTCCGCTCCCGCGGTACTTTTCACCATTCCCTCACGGTACTATCCGCTATCGGTCACCAGGGAATATTTAGGCTTAACGGGTGGTCCCGCCAGATTCACACGGGATTTCTCGGGCCCCGTGCTACTTGGGTGTTTCTTAAACGAGCCGTTAATGTTTCAGCTACGGGGGTCTTACCCTCTACGCCGGGCCTTTCGCATGCCCTTCGCCTACACCAACGGTTTCTGACTCGTCTCACTGCCGGCAGACAATGAAAAAGAAATCCCACAACCCCAACCACGCAACCCCTGCCGGGTATCACACGTGACTGGTTTGGCCTCATCCGGTTTCGCTCGCCACTACTCCCGGAATCACTGTTGTTTTCTCTTCCTGCGGGTACTGAGATGTTTCACTTCCCCGCGTTCCCTCCACACTGCCTATGTGTTCAGCAGCGGGTGACAGCCCATGACGGCTGCCGGGTTTCCCCATTCGGACACCCCCGGATCAAAGCTTGGTTGACAGCTCCCCGGGGCCTATCGTGGCCTCCCACGTCCTTCATCGGTTCCTGGTGCCAAGGCATCCACCGTGCGCCCTTAAAAACTTGGCCACAGATGCTCGCGTCCACTGTGCAGTTCTCAAGCAACGACCAGCCACCCGTC
>NZ_JBIWNU010000022.1:0-3294 GCF_044767385.1 Streptomyces sp. NPDC101393
CGTCGTCGTCGTGATCAGGTGGTGGCGGATTCTTGGCGTTATCGGGTGTCGTGGAAGTCGTTGCCGGATGTGAAGGCGGGTGTCGTGTCGGGCACTTGGCTGCTGGTGATGCCTGCCGGATGCCCGGAAGCGGGTCAGGTCGCCGAGGCGCTGCGTGCACAGGGCATGACCTTCCACACCCTGGAAATCGACGAGACGGACACCGGACGGGAAATTCTCGCCTCGCGCCTGCGGGAAAGCCTGGAGGGTGACGCCCCGGTCGGTGTGCTGTCCCTGCTGGCGGGGGTCGAAGGCGCACACCCGGGATGCCCCGACCTGCCGGCCGGCCTCGGACTCACCCTGACCCTCATCCAGGCACTGGGCGATGCCGGTATCGAAGCCCCCCTCTGGCTCGCCACCCGGAGCGCCGTCGCCACCGGCAGCACCGACCAGCTGGACAGCCCCACCCAGGCCGCCGTCTGGGGCCTGGGGCGAGTGGCCGCCCTCGAACACCCGCAGCGCTGGGGCGGCATGATCGACCTCCCCGACAGCCTCGACCGGCGCGGTGCCGCACTGCTGTGCGCGGCCCTGAACGGGCTCGACGACGAGGACCAGCTCGCCGTACGCGGCAACCGCCTGCTCGTGCGCCGACTGGTGCGGTCCTCGCCGGCCGCGGCGGACCTCGTCCCGGCATGGGCACCACGCGGCGCCGTCCTGATCACCGGCGGCACCGGCGGAATCGGTGGCCAGATAGCCCGATGGCTGGCAGGCCGTGGCGCCGAGCACCTGGTGCTCACCAGTCGCAGCGGGCCGGCGGCTCCCGGCGCGGAACAGCTGAGGGCCGAACTCACCGCACTCGGCGCCCGGGTCACCATTGCCGCCTGCGACGTGACCGACCGCGACGCCCTGGCCGCGCTGGTCCGCGAGGTGGAGGCCGACGGCCCGCGGATCCGTACGGTGATGCACATCGCCGGCGCGGGCGTCCTCGTGCCGCTCGCCGACACGGACCTTCTGGAGTTCTCCGACACGGCCCACGCGAAAATCGTCGGCGCGGCCAACCTGGACGCCGTCTTCGACCGGTCGACACTGGACGACTTCGTCCTCTTCTCCTCCATATCGGCGGTCTGGGGAAGCGGCGACCACGGCGCGTACGCCGCGGCCAACGCCTACCTCGACGGCCTCGCCGAACAGCGGCGGGCCCGGGGCCTCGCCGGGACCTCGGTGGTCTGGGGTATCTGGAGCCCCGAGGACGGCGGCGGCATGGCCGCCAACCTGGCCGAGGAACAGCTGCGCGGGCGCGGCATCCCCTTCATGCCGCCGCGGCTGGCCATCAACGCCTTCCAGCAGGTCATGGACCGCGACGAGAGCGTGGTGGTGGTCGCGGACATCGACTGGGAACGGTTCGTCCCCGTCTTCACCTCGGCCCGCCCCAGCCCGTTGCTGAGTGAGGTGCCCGAGGTCGCCAGGATCCTGGCCACCGAAGCCGCCCCGGCAGAGACGGGCGACGACGACTCCTCGGTACGCCTGCGACTGACCGGACTGTCCGCCGGGGAACGGCAGCGCGCACTCTCCGAGTTGGTGTGCACCCAGATCGCCTCGGTGCTCGGATATCCCGGCCCGGCGGCCGTCGATGAGTCACGGGCATTTCGGGAATTGGGATTCGACTCGCTGAGCGCCGTCGACCTCCGCAACCGCCTCAGCGCGGCGACCGGGCTGCGCCTGCCCGTCACGGTGGTGTTCGACTACCCCCGGGCCCGCGCTCTGGCCGAACACATCGGCGCCACGCTCTTCCCCGACCAGGGCCCCGCGGCCCCGGCGGACCCGGAGGAAGCAGAAGTCCGGCAGCTGCTGAATTCCGTTCCGCTGTTCCGACTTCAGGAGTCCGGCCTGCTCGGCGAACTGCGCAAGCTTGCCGAATCTCCCGACTCCGATTCCGCCGCGGCATGCGGCGATTCCACGGATTCCATCGACGAACTGGACGTCGACGGACTGATCCGCATGGCGTACGACACCAATGACCTCTGAAGAGACTCGAAAAGCGGAGCACAAGATGACTAGCGCCGATGACAAAATTGTGGGAGCGCTGCGTGAGTCTCTGAAGGAGACCGAGCGGCTGCGGCGGGCAAATCAAGAGCTCACCGCGTCGGCGCGAGAGCCGATCGGCATTGTGGCCATGAGCTGCCGCTACCCCGGCGCCGACTCCCCCGAGGAATTGTGGGATCTGGTCGCAGAACGCAAGGACGCCATCTCCGCATTCCCCGCGAACCGTGGCTGGGACCTGGACGGCCTCTACGACCCGGACCCCGACCGCCAGGGAAAGATTTACGCGACCGAGGGCGGTTTCCTGCACGACGCCGACCGGTTCGACCCGGCCTTCTTCGGTATATCTCCGCGTGAGGCGACCGCGATGGACCCCCAGCAGCGGCTGCTGCTGGAGACCTCGTGGGAAGCCTTCGAACGGGCCGGCATCGCCCCCTCCACACTGCACGGCAGCAAGGTCGGTCTCTTCGTCGGTGCCGCCTACCAGGGCTGGGGCATCAACTACCAGGACGTCCCGGAGGGCGTTCAGGGGCACCTGGTGACCGGCATGTCGACAAGTGTCATCTCCGGTCGGGTCTCGTACACCCTCGGGCTGGAGGGCCCCGCCGTCACGGTCGACACGGCGTGTTCGTCGTCGCTCGTTGCCCTGCACCTCGCCGTCCAGTCCCTTCGCCAGGGCGACTGCTCGATGGCCATGGTCGGAGGAACGGCGGTGATGGCCGATCCGCTCGGCCTGGTCGGCTTCAGCCGCCAGCGGGGGCTGGCCCAGGACGGCCGTTGCAAGGCATTCGGCGAGCGCGCGGACGGCATGGGTCTCGGTGAAGGCGTCGGTGTGCTCTTGCTGGAGCGGCTGTCGGAGGCGCGGCGCAACGGGCATCCGGTGCTGGCCGTGGTGCGGGGCAGCGCGATCAATCAGGACGGCGCGAGCAACGGCCTCAGCGCGCCCAACGGTCCCTCCCAACAGCGGGTGATCCGGGCGGCGTTGGCCGATGCGCGACTGAAGCCGGAGCAGGTGGCGGTGGTGGAGGCGCACGGTACGGGTACCACGCTGGGTGACCCGATCGAGGCGGGCGCGCTGCTGGCGACCTACGGCCAGGGGCGCCCCGCCGAACGGCCGCTGTGGCTGGGGTCGGTCAAGTCCAACATCGGGCATGCCCAGGCCGCTTCCGGCGTGGCCGGGGTCATGAAGATGGTGATGGCCATGCGGCACGGGGTGCTGCCGGCGACGCTGCATGCGGAGGAGCGGTCGGAGAAGGTCGACTGGGAGTCCGGTGC
>NZ_JBIWNU010000023.1:0-2609 GCF_044767385.1 Streptomyces sp. NPDC101393
GGGGGGGGGGGGGGCGGGGGGGGCCCCCGGGGGGGGGGGGGGGGGGGGCGCCCCCCCCCCCCCCCCCCCCCCCCCCCCCCCCCCCCCCCCCCCCCCCCCCCCCCCCCCCCCCCCCCCCCCCCCACCACCCACACACCCCAACCGGCCCCCGGCAAACCCCGGCCACGCCGCCCCCCCTCACGCCGGCGGCGCGAACCCCGTACGCGACGACGCCCCACCCGCGGCCCCGCCATCCCCCTGGACAGGCCCCGCCCCACCGCCGAAGACCGCGCCCCCACCGGCCACCGGCTCACCCGACGGCGACGCCCACGCCCCACCGGCCCGCGAACCGCCACCGGCAACCGCCTCGGGCCCTGCCACCGCATCCCCCGCCACGACGACAGGCACCGCCGACGCCGCCTCCCACGCCCGCCGCGCCTCCCGGCCCTGCCGTTCCCCCATTACCGCGGCCAAATACAAGGCCGGATGCACCCCCGCCGGCCCCGGAACCCCGGTGAAGCCCCGCAGATCCTCCGCCAGCCGTCCCGCCATGGCCCCACCGGCCTGAGGATCCAGCTGCCCCGTTCGCGACAGGTACTGCCGCACCGTCAGCCACCACCCGTCCGGCACCTGCGAAAGATCCAGCGCAGCGAGCTCGGCCGCCAGCCACGGCGGCGGAGGAGGCAGCTCCATCCCCGCCTCGGCCACAGGCACCCGCTCCCGTATGACCAGCGTCCCCGCGAACACGTCCCCGATCCGCCTGCCCCGCGCCGAGACCAGCGAGGCGATGGAGGCCACGACCCCCATCGTCAGCACGATCTCGATCGCACCCATCGCCCCGCGCACCAACGCATGCCGGAACCGGATCGGCCCGCCGTCCTCCCGCACCACCCGCAGCCCACAGATCACCTTGCCCAGCGACCGCCCGTGGCTGAGCGTCTCGATCACGATCGGGATCCCGACCTGTACGAGGACGAACGTCGCCACCGACACCGCCGCCGTCGCCGCACTGTCCATCGAGGACGTCGCGCTCACCAGCAGCACCGACACCGTGAGGTAGACCCCCCAGCTGATGGCCAGATCGACCAGCATCGACAGTGCCCGGCTCGGCAGCCTGGCCGGCCGTAGCCCCAACACCACCGCTTCACCCGTGACGAGCTCACTCACCCGCGCCCACTCCCTTTCGGTCCCCGAAGCCCTGCCCACCCCACGCCGGGCCCGCCCAGTCTGCCAAGCTGACCCGGCCACGGCCCCGGCAACCACCCCACGGCGCTGCGAGGAGCGACACCGAATGGACCTCGATGTCTTCGTTACGGCGCACCGCGCCGAATGGGACCGCCTCGAAACCCTGCTGCGCCGCAGACGCCGCCTCACGGGAGCCGAAGCGGACGAACTGGTGGCCCTCTACCAACGCACCACCACCCACCTTTCCCTGCTCCGCTCCAGCGCCCCCGACCCAGCACTGACCGGCCGGCTGACCTCCTTGGTGGCCCGCGCCCGCAGTACGGTCACCGGCGCCCGCAAGGCCTCCTGGCGTGACGCGGCCCGCTTCTTCACCACGTCGTTCCCGGCAGCGGTCTACCGCCTGCGCCACTGGTGGATACCCACCGCGGTTCTCTCCATAGCGGTGGCCGCGCTCATCGGCTGGTGGATCGCCGCCCATCCGGAGGTCCAGGCGAGCATCGGGGCTCCCGAGGACCTCCGTGACATGACGCGCCCCGGTGGCCAGTACGAGACGTATTACTCCAGCCACCCTGCCGCGTCCTTCGCCGCCCAGGTATGGACGAACAACGCGCAGGCAGTGGCTCTCTGCCTGGTCCTCGGCGCCTTCGCCGGCATCCCCGTCCTGTGGGTCCTCGCCCAGAACATGCTCAACCTGGGCTTCGGCATCGGCCTGATGTCCTCAGCGGGACGCCTCGACACCTTCCTCGGACTGATCCTTCCGCACGGCCTCCTCGAACTGACCGCCGTCTTCGTCGCCGCCGGCATCGGCCTGCGTCTCGGCTGGACCCTCATCGACCCCGGCCCGCGCACCCGCCGCACGGCCCTCGCCGAGGAGGGCCGCTCTGCCCTGGGCGTCGCCATCGGACTCGCTGCCGTCCTCTTCGTGTCCGGCGCCATCGAAGGCTTCGTCACCCCCTCCGGCCTGCCCACCTGGGCCCGCATCGGCATCGGCATCGCCGCCGAACTGGCCTTCCTCTTGTACGTCTACGTCCTGGGCGGCCGCGCCGTTCGTGCGGGAGAGACCGGCGACGTGGAAGCCACCGACCGCCCGGCCACCGTGCCCACCGCTGCCTGATGTGCATCAGACCCCGTTGAGCTGCTAATCTCCTGATCTCCCCAAGAAACCCATTGACACGGGCGCCCTGGGGAGGTAGATTCGAACGGTTGCAACGAACTGGACATGGTCCGGTCGCAACGGTTAGTCTCTTCTCCGCTTCGGCCGTGAATTCAATTCGGCGAGGCGCATCCGACTCTCTTACCGGAAGCCCCGGTCGATTAATTCGACCGAAGAACTTCTGATAAAGTCGGAAACAGCCGAAAGGCAAAACCCCTCCGACGGGTAATCGGAACTGAATTCGAGCCGGAAACGGACCGAATCGGATCTGATAGAGTCGGAAAGGCCGGAA